>NZ_JAKSXW010000028.1 GCF_022829405.1 Methylobacterium sp. J-076 | reverse complement strand
GTCAGCTCTCCGCCTTACCGATTCGGTCGCAGGCAGAATCGCCTGCGAAGCGCCCGATCCACCGCATCGCGACCGTGCGGGCCGGTGGGGGCATCGCGCGCTCCCTGTCACAGGTAGCTCCACCCTCGTGCAAGCCCGAGGGTGCGGGAAGGCGAGACCATCACGATGAGCAGCATCACCGGCGCGGCGAATCCGACCGCGATGACCAATTCACAGTCTCCGAATGCGGCCGACGCGGCCACAGCCGATTTTTCC
>NZ_JAKSXW010000148.1 GCF_022829405.1 Methylobacterium sp. J-076 | reverse complement strand
CCGGCGCGCCCACCGACACCACGCCCACCGGCGAAGTCCCGGCGAACCCACCGAACGTCGTCCCGCCGATCGTCACAGACGACACGTTCGTCGCCGCAGAGGTCGTCGCATAGTCGCCCAACGCGACGCTGCGGTCCACCGAGGCGACCGCCGACGAGCCCAGGGCGAGGGACGCGTTGCCGGAGGCGTTCGTATACGATCCGAAGGCCGCGCTATTCGTTCCGGATGCACGGGCGAGACGTCCGACAGCCAACGCCGTCACGCCGCTCGCGTTGGCCTGCAACCCAGCGGCCATCGCACTGTCGCTGCTGGCTGTGGCGCCGCTACCCAAGGCGATGGCGTTCCAGGTGCCGGCGTTGGCCGCGTTGCCCAAGGCCACCGAAAGCCCACCAAGCGCATTCGACTGGTAGCCGATGGCCGTCGACTGTACTCCCGATGCATTCGCGGAAATGCCGACCGCCGTGGCATTCCCCCCCGCGATCGCCCCTCGGCCCAGCGCCAGGGACGTCGCCACCGTGGAGCTCGGGCTCCACGCGTCCAGCATTGCGCCCACATTGCTCGCGACCGGATACAGCTGGCTGCCGTTCACCGCGTCCGTCGAGCTCGCGCTGATCCGGCCCGCCGCCACGTTCTGGATCTGGCGCTCGGAGCCCGGCGCGCCCACCGACACCACGCCCACCGGCGAAGTCCCGGCGAACCCGCCGAACGTCGTCCCGCCGATCGCCACAGACGACACGTTCGTCGCCGCGGAGGTCGTCGCGTTGTCACCCAGCGCCACGCTGCGGTCCACCGAGGCGACCGCCCAGTTGCCCAGGGCAACGGACGCGTTCCCCACTGCTTTCGCCCCCGGCCCGAAGGCCGCACCGTTCACTCCGGACGCGTTCGACGCAGCGCCCACGGCGGTCGACCATGAGCCAGCCGCGCTGGAAAGCGTTCCAATCGCGACGGAGGCGTAGCCCGACGCGTTGGTCATGTCGCCCAATGCCGCTGAAGACTGGCCAGCCGCTTTCGATCCGTGGCCCACGGCGGTTGACCACGCTCCGCTGGCATTGGAACTGTCGCCTGAAGCTAACGCCGATTGGCCCGCCGCGCTCGCTGAGATGCCCAGTGCAGTAGAACTCTGCCCGGCTGCACTTGTATACGCGCCTAGGGCGGTACTACCCACCCCGCCGGCTTTCGCCGAGACGCCCATGGCAACGGTATTCGTATCGCCGGCGATCGAATCTTGGCCTATGGCCACTGACCCGGCGCCAAACGCTCTCGCCCCGCCACCCAAGGCCGTGGAATACCAAGCGTTCGCTGTGCTGCCGACGCCCAAAGCCGTGGCGCCCTGAGCGCTCGCATTTGCGCCCGAGCCCAATGCCGACGCATAGGTAGCGGAGGCGTTGGCGCCTTGGCCTACGGCCACTGATGACAAGCCCGCCGCGTTCGACTGGACGCCGAGGGCGGTGGCGTTCACCCCCGACGCGTTCGCGCGGTCACCGATCGCGACGGTATCGGTGTTCAGGGCGCTGGCGGAGACGCCGATCGCCACGGAGGTGTTGCCGGAGGCTGTCGCGTTTTGACCGTAGGCCGAGGCGTCGGTCCCCGTCGCCGTGGCGCCGTTGCCGGTGGCGGTCGGGCTCGCGAGGGCTGGGGCCAAGCCGGCGAAGGTCGCGGCGATGGCGCCGGCGCCGAGGGAGCCGAGGCGGGAGCGCCGGCCGAACACGACGTAGAGGGACGAGAGCCGCAGCGCCGCCATGATGCGCCTGCGCATCCCGTCGGTGAGCTCACCGCGGATGCCCACGGCGTAGCCCACATGCGCGGTGTGGCGGTTCCGGCCCTCGGTATTCCGGTTCGTGTGACGCGTATTCATGATGACCCTCGATGGTGTTCGCGCCGTGTGACGTCGCGGTTGAAGTTTTTCCGGTGAATTCACGTGCCCGCTGTTCGATTTCGACAGCGATCGACTTGGTTGTCCGCGCGGCCTTCAGCGAAGGCGGCGCAGACCTTCATTCCTGGGTGAGCCCGGTGGGCGGGCGATGCGGGTCATGGCCCGGCGCGGAGCTCGTCCTGGGCGAAGGCCCGGTGGAGCCACCATCCCGCGCAGCCCGTGGCCGGCACCACGACGGCCATCGCCACCGCGAAGGCGGCCTCGCCTTGGATGACGAGCCCGACGAAGAAGCCGGAGATCGCTGCCGCCATCAGGGCGATCACCACCGGGCCGCGGCCGTCCTCGGCCTCGACCGGGCTCGCGTCCTCGAACCGGCTTTGCGACTTGCGCCCGCGCATTCGACCACCCCCGCCTATGCCGCCCGGACCCGGCCGTGAGCATCGCCATGCCCAAGGTCGCCACGCGGCTCGATCCGATAACCCCTCAAGACGATCCTGCCATAATTCACCTAACAAGATGCCCGTTGTCGCTGGTTGTATTTCTACAATCTGCAACCTACAGTAATAGTACTTCGCTATTACTTGTCGGAGGTCTTGATGTCCCACGGGGATGGCGACTGTCAACGATCGGCAGAGTTTCGCCCAGTCGATCGGCGGCAACGGAATCTTAATATGCGTAGTTAACTGGCAATTATATGATCTTTTACAGTCATATTATGCCGAATTACCGTCGATATACCGGCATCTGCGGTGGCATAAGCAGAATCAGTGGCACCAAAGGCCGGCTTACGGGCGATCATGTTCCCCGTGATGGGGGATCGTCCCAGAAGACAACCCCGTTTTGGCTATTACTGTGCGTTTCAGGACTTTCGTGATGCGATCATCGACGCCAGAGTGGCGGGAAAGCCGGTATTTCTCCGCTTATCCTTGGCCGGGCCGGGCGGGCCTGATTGATCCGGCGGAGGGCGTCCAGCGGCGGTGTCCGATCATCGTGGCGAGCGGTTCGGCCGAGCATTGACGAGCGCGCCGGTTCACCCTGGATCGCGGCGGCTGCGGTGGTCCGACCCGGGTGTTTTTGGGGCCGATCCGGCGGGAATCGGCATCCCTGGGGGATAAATCCGGGGGGTTGGCCGAGGGCGGCGGGCGCCGCATCTCTTCAGGATCCACCGCCGCCCGGCGCGAGCGATGAAATCGAACGGTGGCAGTCCGGCCCCGCCGCGGAACGGGACGCGGCGTTGATGAACACATCGCCAGCCCCATCCCGCTTCGGCCGGGCGGTTATCCCGGCGACGACTGGAATTGGCCTACGGACGACCTTCCGGGATAAGCGGAGTGGGGGCTTGCCGGGGCCGATCACTTCGCCCTGGTCTTGGCCGGCCGGGCGGGCGGCAGGGCCGCCGGTCGCCGCCGGGGGGATGGCCTCGCGACGCTATCCCCGCGGGATTTCGGGGCGGCATGTCTGTTCATCCGGCACCGTGCCTTCGATGCAACATTCCCCCCGGGGGGGCCTGCCGCCGGAACGGGGGCGCGGGGCGGCGTTCCCCGCATCCCCACCGGTTGGAGGATTCGCGATGAAGCCCGCGACGCTGGTTCTCCGCCCGTGCGGATCGCCGCCGGGCTTTCCGCCTACGACGACAAGCAGGCGCACAACACCACCCCGACGAAGCCCAGCACGCCGCAGACCGACCCATCTGCCCCGGCGAGCCAAGCGCCGAAGCCCTGAGCGGAGGGCGTCGCCGTGCCCCGGGGAGACGGGATCGACTCACGACGACCAGTCCGGTCTGCCGGGTCCTTCCGGCCCACCCCTCAGGCGGCGTCGGCCGCCTTCCCGAGGGTGTCGGCCATCTTGGCCCGGCGGGTCCCCAGGGGCGCGGGGCGGCCCACCGTGGTGTCCTCCGCCGTCTGGTGTTCCATCTCGGCGTTCACCTGCGCGCCCAGGAGCACGATGGTCGTGGACAGCCAGATCCAGGTCATGAAGCCGATGGCGGCCCCGAGGGACCCATAGGTCTGGTTGTATTTGCCGAAGTTGGCGACGTACCACGAGAACAGCAGGGAGCCGCCGAGCCAGAGCAGGGCCGCGAGGGCCGAGCCCGGCGTCGCCCAGCGCCAGCGGGGCGCGTCGCGGCTCGGGCCGTAGCGATAGAGCAGGGCCAGGGCGAACAGCACGGCGACCACGAGGACCGGCCACCGCAGCAGGGAGAGCCACCACGCGCCCTCGCCGAGGCCGATGAAGCTCAGCACGAGCGGGACGACGACGACGCTCGCCAGCGCCAGGGTCAGCAGCAGCAACGCCCCGGCGGTGAAGGCCAGGGACACGAGGTTGAGGGTGACGAAGGGCCTCTTCTCCCGCTCGTTGTAGACGAGGTTCAGGGCATCGAAGACGTGCTTCATGCCGCCGTTGGCACTCCAGACCGAGAGGGCGAGGCCGACGAACAGGCTGAGGCCGAGGGTGGTGCTGCCCTTCTCGTTGAGGCGCGCCACCTGCTCGCCGACGATCTCCAGGGCGCCCTGGGGCAGGATGCCCTGGAGGCTGCGGAGCTGCCCGGCGATGGTCGAGGGATCGGCCACGAGGCCGTAGAGGGAGACCAGGGCGGCCACCGCCGGGAAGATCGCCAGGAGCGTGAAGAACGTCACGCCCGCCGAGACGAGCATGATGCGGTTCTCGCCGACATCGCGGTAGGTGCGGAGGAGGATGTCCTTCCAGCCCGAGGCGGGGATTTCGGTCGGGCTCGAAGCCCGCCGGCCCCGGTCGGCCTCCCTCCGGGCCACGGCCTCGGCATCGCGCCCGCCGTGGGAGGGCGATGGCCGGCGCGCGTCGCCCCGCGCCGGGGCGTCGCCCTCGGGGGCCGGGGCGGGCCCACCCCCGCGCCGGGGCAGGACCACGAGCCCGACGAGGGCGGTGGCGAGGCCGACCATCCAGATGACGGACGCCTTGCCCTGGCTTGCGTCGTCCCGTGGCGAAGAGGAATTCGGCATTCGTGGCCCCATTCCATTCGGGGAGATGCCCGAATTCCCTGCGTCAACCTCCGCTCATCCCCGCCCGTTTCAGGGGGCGTCCGCTTTGTCTCGGGGCACGGGGGCCGGTCTGCAGGAAGGTGTCGACCGCCCAGTCCGCGGCGGCGGCGTCGCCGCGGACGTAGCGGGCGAACAGCTCGATGGGCTGCGGCCTGCCGACGAGGTAGCCCTGGACCTCGTCGCAGGCTTCGTTGGTGAGGAACTGCATCTGGTCGGCGGTCTCGACGCCCTCGGCCACGACGCTCATCCCGAGGCTGCGGCCGAGGCCGAGCACCGCCCGGACGATCACCGCCGCCGGGGGGCTGCCCTCCACATGGCCGACGAAGGACCGGTCGATCTTGATCTTGTCGAAGGGGAAGGCCTGCAGGGTGGCCAAGGAGGAATAGCCGGTGCCGAAATCGTCCATGGCGATGGAGATGCCGAAGCTTTTCAGCCGGCTCAGGATGTTCAGGGCCCGGGTCATGTCGTTGATGATCACCGATTCGGTGATCTCGAGCTCCAGGCGGGACGGGGGGAGGCCCGCCTCCGCCAGGATGGACAGGATCCGCTCGGCGAGGTCCGCCTGCTGGAACTGGAGCGGCGAGAGGTTCACGGCGATCTTCAGCGGCCGGTCCCAGGTCGCGGCCTCGCGGCAGGCCGCCCGCAAGACCCATTCGCCGAGGGCGAGGATCATCCCGCTCTCCTCCGCGAGGGGCACGAAGACGCTCGGGGGCACGAGGCCGCGGGTGGGGTGGCGCCAGCGCACCAGGGCCTCGAAGCCCACGAGGTCCCGGCCGCCGGTCGTCACCTGCGGCTGGTAGTGGAGGGTCAGCTCGTCCTTCTCGATGGCGCGGCGCAGGTCGCATTCGAGGTCCCGGCGCTCGGCGACGGCCTCGTCCATGGCGGATTCGTAGATGCGGTGGGTGTTCCGGCCTTCGAGCTTGGCCCGGTAGAGGGCGAGGTCGGCGCGCTTGCAGGCCTCCTCGCCGGTGTTGCCGTGCTCCGGCACCAGGGCGATGCCGATGCTGAGGCCGACCTCCGTGCGCTGCTCGCCGTAGGGGATCGGCGCGTTGACGGCGGCGATCAGGCGGCGGGCGAGGCCCGCGACGGCGCCGCGGTCGCCCCCATCGGCCACGAGCACGGCGAACTCATCGCCGCCGAGGCGGGCCACCGCATCCTCCGGGCCCAGCTCCAGGCGGATGCGGTGGGCGACGGCGCGCAGCACCGTGTCGCCGGCCTGATGACCGAGGCGGTCGTTGACGGCCTTGAACCGGTCGAGGTCCAGGTAGAGCACCGCGGCCGCGCCCCGGCGCTGGCGCAGCTCCGCCAGCCGCTCCTCGAGCCGCTCATAGAACAGGGCGCGGTTCGGCAGGTCGGTGAGGCCGTCGTGGCGGGCCATGTGGGCGATCTGGCCCTCGGCCGCCTTGCGGGCGCTGACGTCGATCTGCGTGCAGACGAAGCGCAGGGGCGTCCCGTCCCCGGCCCGGGCCACCACCCGGCCCCGGGTGAGGAACCAGGCCCAGCTGCCGTCGCTGCGGCGCATCCGGTGCTCGCACTCGTAGAGCGCCGTGCGGCCCTCCAGGTGATCCGCCAGGACCCGCTCCGTCAGGGCGACATCCTCGGGATGGACGAGCATCCTCCATGTGCGGGCATGGGGCTGCAGCTCGCCGGGGCGATAGCCGAGGATCTGCCACCACCGGTCGGAGCACCAGGCCGTGCCGGTCACGAGGTCGGAATCCCACAGGCCGTCGCTGCCCGCGTCGAGGGCCAGGGCGAGGCGCGCCTCGTTCTGCGCCATCCGGTTCTCGGCGCGTTTGCGGGCCGAGATGTCGGTGAAGGTCAGCACCGCGCCGCCCCCGGCCAGGGGCGCCACCCGCACCTCCATGACGCCGTCGTCCGGCCCCTGGTGCTCGAAGGCGTGGGCCTCGCCCAGCGAAAGGCCCTCGTGGGACCAGTGCCGCTGGATCTCGGGGGCGCGGTCGAAGCGGCCCTGGGCGATCTGATGGTGGCGGACCGCCGTGAAGGAGGGCAGCGCGCGCATCATCCCGGGGGGCAGCCCCAGCAGGGCGACGGCGCGCTCGTTGCACACCCGGACGAGGCCGTCGCGGTCCACCATCATCAGCCCCTGGTCCATGGTTTCCAGGACCGTATCGAGCAGTTCCGACTTCTCCCGCAGGAGGCGCTTGCCGTCGCGCAGGCTGCGGTTGGTCCGGCGCAGGCGCTGCACCAGCAGCGCGAGGGCCGCGATCGCCAGCAGGGTGAGCATCCCCACCGCGATGCCGAGGGCGAGCACCCCGCGGGGGAAGGTCTCGCCGCCGGGTGCGAGGGTGGGATCCGGCACCAGCGCGAGGTCCGCCACGGCGATGGCGTCGAGGCAGGCGATCGCCCCGGTCAGCAGCGCCGCCGCCGCCACATCCCCGGGCCACCGCCGCGCCCGCCGGGCCACGACGAGGGCCGCCGCCGCCAACCCGCAGCCGACCGCCACGGCGATGGCGGTCATGGGCCGGTTCCAGGTCAGGACACCCGGCAGGCGCACGCCCTCCATGCCGATGGCCTGCATGGCGGCGATGCCGAGGCCGAGCAGGATGCCGGCCCCGGCCGCCCCGCGGTCTCCCCGCAGGAACACCGCCGGCAACAGCGCCGGCAACAGCGCGAGGCAGGAGGACACCACCCCCACGACGAGGGAGAGGCCGGTCAGCGGGAGATCGTAGGCGATGCCGACGCCGGAATCGAACCCGAGCATCGCGATGAAATGCGCGCTCCAGATCCCGAGGCCCGCGGCCGCCCCCGCTCCCCCGATCCACCCGGATGGGCCTCCGGCGGCGTCCGCCCTGGCCTGTCGGAGGAGGACGAACGCCGCGAGGCAGGAGACGAAACCGACGAGCGTCGCGAGGGGCATCGCCCATGCGAGGTGCTGGCAGGTCAGGCAAGAAAGTGCGCGGTACATCGATGCATCGTGCCCTGGCCGATGGGGTACGATGCACCATGCAACTTTAAGATGTGTTATTCTACAACTTCTGAGCGAAGCGCGTCAGGAGGCTGTGCCCGTGGGCGGTTGCCAGTCGACGCCGGGATGCTCCCGAACGTCTCCGGCCTCCGCGCCCGTATCCGCATCGCTCGCCCAATCCTCCGGCTCGGCGACCGTGACGATCTCCGATTCCGGGTAGGCGGCCTCGAGGAACAGGCGGGCCTCGCCCTCGGCCTCGGCTCTCACGGTGACGAGGGGCTTCGGCCGGTCGCCGTCCCGGACCTGCGCGATGAACAGCTTGGTCATGCCGATGCTCCTGTCCGTGGCCTCAGCGGTCGAGCGACGGGCCGCCGGCCGCGCCGCCGGTCCCGGGCGGGCCGCTGGTGGTCGTCCCGCCGATGTTGACGTTCGGCGTCGTGCCGGGGATCGGCGAGTTGCTGGGATTGGCCTCGTTGCCCCGCGTGATCGGGCTCGGGCCGAGGTCCCGCTCGCCCCGCGTGACGCCGCCCACGCTCGGCGGCGGCGCCACCCCGGTATTGCCGGCGCCTCCGGTGACCACCTGCGCCGAGGCCGGTGCGGCCAGGGCAAGGGAGAGGGCGAGAATCCTGAGGTACATCGGTCGGTCCGTTGGGGGGAGGTGCCGCGGCAACGGCCTGGGCGGGTGATGGTTCACGGGACCTGTGGCGGCGCGGCGCGGAACACCGGCCGGGGCCGGGGGCTTTCCTGCGCGACGCCTCGGTTTCTCCCAATGGACGACGCATGACCCGCTTGCCGCTGCTTGCCGCCCTCGTCATGGGCCTCACAGGGCCGGGCCTCGCCGCCGACACGCCCCCGGGCGAGGGCGCCCTCAAGCCGATGCTGCAGAGCGACAGCCTCGTCTTCAACGGGGTGACCCGCGCACAGGACGGCCGGGTGTTCTCCCCGTTCCAGCGCCAGACCAAGGACAAGGGGATCGAGCTCGGCGAATGGCGCGACGGCAAGCCCGTCGCCTATCCGAACGAGGCCTGGAACGGCTGGAAGCAGGGGGACGACCCCGCCAAGGCCTTCGTGGCGGTCAACGCCATCCGCATGGGGCCGGAGGGCGACCTCTGGGTGCTCGACAAGGGCGCGGCGGGCATGGGCGAGGCCCCCCTCCCCGGCGGCCCCAAGCTCGTGCAGATCGACATCGCCACCAACGCGGTCCGCCGGGTCTATCCGCTGCAGGCGGCGACCACCGACAAGAGCTTCATCGACGATTTCCGCTTCAACGGCCGGAAGGTCTACCTGACGGATGCGGGCCAGCCCGGCCTCGTCGTCCTCGATCTCGACAGCGGCACGCTGCACCGGGTGCTCGACAACCACTGGTCCACGATCGCCCAGCGGCCGCTCACCGGGCAGGGCCGCGTCCTGCGTGACGACAAGGGCAAGCTGCTGGCGATCCATGCCGACCAGCTCGAAGTCTCGCCGGACGGCAAGACCTTCTTCTACCAACCCTGCACCGGGCCGCTCTACAGCATCGAGACCCGCTGGCTCGACGACGAGAAGGCGGGCGATGCCGAGCGGGAGAAGCATGTGAAGCTGTTCGCCCCGACCGTCGCCACCGGCGGGACGGCGATCGACGCGGCGGGCAACATCTACGCGAGCGACACCGACGCCCTCCGGATCCTGAAGATCGCCCCGGACGGCAGCACGAGCACCCTGGTGCAGGACCCGCGGCTCGTCTGGGTCGACGCCATGTGGATCGATGACGAGGGCGGCCTGTGGATCCCCGCCGCGCAGATGAACCGCACCCCCGCGATGAACGGCGGCGAATCCTCGGCGGTGAAGTTTCCGACGACGATCTACCGCCTCCAGTTCGGTGCGAAACCCGTCAGGAACTGAACCGCCGCCACGGGACCGGACATCCACCGGTGGATGTCCGGTCCCGTGGCGCTGCAACTCCCGCGGGATCGTTTAAACGCGGACGGCCCGACCGCGATCCGCCGGAGTGACGTTGCCGACACCGACGCGACCCCATGCGCACGACGACCCGGCCGGGGGATTGGTGCGGGTGCAGCGTCTGGCGACCGAGCTCGCCGCGCGGATGCGCTACGCCCAGATCGTCGCGCGCCCCCTGCCGCCCGAGCAGGTGGCGGCGCTGGTGGCCGCCGCACGGCTGCTGCAGGAGCGCGGCGAGCCGTGGCCCGAGATCGTCGGCGAGGTGCTGCGTCAGGTCGCCGACGACCTCACGGAGGAGCCCAGGCCGACACCGCAGGTGGAAAGCCGCCGGGTCGTGGCCGGCTTGAACCGGTTCCTCGGCGCCTTCCGGCGAGAGACGGCGCGCTCCTCGGAGGGCTGAGGCCGCCTCCGGCCGCGGGGTGGTGGCGACGCGCCGCAGGCCCGTGCGTGACGCGGGAGGCACAGATGCCAAAGTGTCGCGTTGGCTCCCCACACCGTAAGGGCTCCGCCATGCTTCGCTCAGAAACCCCACCGCCGCCCGGCAACCTCATCCAGGACGAGCCCCCTGAGACGGAGCGCGTGAACAGCGCGCAGCTCAAGGGCGACATCGACAGCGGCCGCACGGGCGACAAGATCCCCCATGTGGATGTGGGCGCGGCCTCGCTCGGCACCTGCGAAGAAGCCGGCGGCGCGCCTCCGACCTCGCAGGAGGTCAAGCTCGCCCGGACCAACGAGGCCGCATCCGAGCGTGTCCGCGAGGCCGCCGACCCGCACGGGAAGCGCCCCTGGACGCTGCCGCTCTATGCCGGGATCGTTACGGCCATCTGCGCCGTTCTGGTCGTCGGCGTCCTGCTGCTTCACTGACCTGCCGGCCCCATCCCGGCCGGTGCGAGGAGTCCCATCCCCATGCTCATGATCGTCATCTGCTTCCTCGCGCCCTGGCTCGCCATGTTCCTGCGGGGCAAGGTCATCCAGGGGATCCTCTGCATCTTCCTCCACATCACCCTGATCGGCTGGATCCCGGCGACGATCTGGGCGCTCGTCGTCACCCGGCGCGAGCAGACGGCCTGAGGGCCACCCGCGACGTCCGACCGGACTGAAGGCCAGACATCTCGCCCCCTCCCTCCCGGGGAGTCCGGCGGAGACGTGGGCGCCCCTTCCGTCCCTGTGAGCGGAGCGAAGCGGTCCACGCACGGGTCATGTCCACACATGGTCCGCTATGTTGGATTGCTTCGCCGCGCCCACGACGGCGAGACTGACTCACGTCGGCCAGTCCCCCCTCCCAGACCTGTCCGGCCGGACTTCGAGACGCCGGACATTGTCCAGCAAAGCGCAGGCGCGAGGTTCGGGGGCATGCGAGAACCGGTTCTCCCGATCCCCTTCCGCTCGGCGATCGCCGGCCTGGCCGCGGCGTGCGCCCTCCTCACGGGGCTCGCCCCGGTGCCGCCGGCCTTCGCCGCCGAGGGCATGGCCGCACGGGCGCCCGCCCTCGGCATGGCCGTGACGCCGCGGGATCCGGGCATGGCCGGCGGAGGCCCCCCCGCAGCCCCGCCCGATGCGGCGAGATCCGAACCCGTGCCCGATCGTCCCCCGGTCCAGGCCGCGCCCGCGCCGCGACGCCCGCGGGCCCTCGGCAGCGTCCTTCCCGGGGCGGACGGCCGGTTGCCGAACCAGCGGACCGGCCCCAGGCACGAGCATGTGGTGCGGGACATCTGTATCGGCTGCTGACCTGTCTTCGCCCCTGCATACCGGTACGACACCCGGCCCATCGCGAGCACGGCCGTAGCACCGCCCCCTATCGACACTCGTGCCGGCGCCAGCAAAGCCATACGCCCAACGCTCATCAGTAATTCAATACCGTGACATGTTTCTCACTTGCGTATTTCAGCAAGCAAGCCCATCGCATGATGGAGGGTGCAGCTATGGACACAATCGAATGTCACAAGAAACCGAAACACACGGGTACGACTTCATCGTAGCCGCGAGTGAGATCGTCGCAGCCTATGTGTCGCACAACCATGTCGCCCCGGCGGACCTGCCGTCGCTGATCGCCAGCGTGCATCAGGCGGTCGCCGCGCTGACCGCCGGACCCGTCGCGGCGCCGGAAGAGCCGGCGGACAAGCCGAACACGGCCCAGGTCCGCAAGTCGGTACAGCACGACGGCATCGTCAGCTTCCTCGACGGCCGGAGCTACAAGACCCTGAAGCGGCATCTCTCCGCCCACGGCCTCAGCCCGGCGAGCTACCGCCAGCGGTTCGGCCTCGCCGCCGACTATCCGATGGTGGCGCCGTCCTACAGCGAGAAGCGCTCGAGCCTCGCCAAGTCGCTCGGCCTCGGCCGCCCCGCCTCCGGCCCCGCCGTGTCGGGGAATCGGAAGAAAGCCGCCTGATCCCCGCAGGATGCCGACGCCCCCGGGGCCGGCATCCTGCGCGCCGAGGATCGGCCCGCCCCGTGGCCGGGACGGGCGCGACGCCGCTCCTTGCAACCTCCGGCCCATGCCGGTGAAAGCTGTGCTATGGGACGTCCGGTCCGGGCCTGCCGCGGCGGCGCGGATCGTCCCCGGCGCCGGCCATGGAGGGACGGGGGGCCGGGCGCGGAACCATTCCGCCACCTTGGCCATATCTTTCGCTCCGCAGCATCACCACGAGACTTGAAGCCCGTGCACCGACGCAACGTTCTCCTCGGCGGATCCGGCGCGACGCTCGTGAGCCTGCTGGACTCCCTCCTGCAGCCGAACCCGGCCCTGGCCGAGCAGGCCGCCAAGACGCCCGCCGGGCCGTCTCCGGGGCCGTTCGAGGGATCGACCGTCCGCCGCCTCGCGCAGGCGCTGGCCAAGCAGCCGTACAAGGCGCCCTCCACCGACCTGCCGGGCGCGATCAACGATCTGACCTACGACCAGTACCGCGGCATCCGCTTCCGCAAGGAACGCTCCCTCTGGCGTGACCGGAAGCTGCCGTTCGAGGTGCAGTTCTTCGCGCGCGGCTTCCTCTTCCGGCCGGCCGTCGACATCTTCGAGGTCGCGGACGGGACCGCCACGGCCGTGCCCTACAATGCCGACCTGTTCACCTACGGCGATCCGGCCCAGCGGGTGAGCGAGCCCCTGGGCTTCGCGGGCTTCCGCGTCCACGTGCCGGGCACCAACGGCGGTGACACCGACGAACTCTGCGCCTTCCTCGGCGCGAGCTACTTCCGCGCCATCACCAAGGGCCAGCATTACGGCCTCTCGGCCCGGGGCCTCGCCATCGGCACGGGCAGCGCCAAGGGCGAGGAATTCGCCCGCTTCCGGGCGTTCTGGCTCGAACGGCCGAAGGCCGATTCCCCCGCCCTGGTCATCCACGCCCTGCTCGACAGCGAGAGCGTCACCGGGGCCTACCGGTTCACCGTGCGGCCGGGGACGGCGACGGTGTTCGACGTGGAGAGCGTGCTTTATCCGCGCCGCGATATCGCCGAACCGGGCATCGCCACGCTCACCAGCATGTACCAGCTCGGGCCCAAGGATTCCCGGCGGTTCGACGAGTGGCGCCCCGCGGTGCGCGATTCCGAGGCGCTGCTGATGTGGACGGGCCAGAACGAGCAGATCTGGCGCCCGCTCGCCAACCCCGTGGACCTTCAGTTCAGCGTGTTCGGCCAAGCCAATCCCCGCGGCTTCGGCCTGATGCAGCGCGCCCGCGCCTTCGCCGACTACGAGGACCTCGAAGCCCGCTACGACAAGCGGCCGAGCCTCTGGATCGAGCCGATCGGCGACTGGGGCCAGGGCGCCATCGACCTCGTCGAGATCCCCACGCCCAACGAGACGAACGACAACATCGTCGCGTTCTGGCGCCCCAAGGACAAGCTCTCGGCCAACGGCGAATACACCTTCACCTACCGGATGCACTGGGGGTGGGACACGCCCTGGCCGACGCAGCTCGCCCGGGTCACCACCACCCTGATCGGCGCGGGCCAGGAGGAGGGGAGCCGCATCTTCGTCATCGACGTGGTGGGCGACGCGGTGAAGGGGAAGCCGGCGGACGCGCCGCTCAAGCCCGAGATCAGCACCAGCGCGGGGACGATCACGGATGTCCTGTCGCTGCCCAACCCCGAGACCGGCGGCTGGCGCGTCAGCTTCCACCTGAAGCACGGCGGCGCCAAGCTCGCCGAACTGCGCTGCGTCCTCCTCGGCGAGGCCGGGCCGGTCTCCGAGACGTGGCTCTACCGCTGGACCGCCTGATGCAGGCGCTGCAGGCTTCGCCCGAGACCGCCGAGGCCCCCGCCCTCCCGAATCCGGCTCCGCTGGAGATGCCGGTCCAGTCGCTGAAGGCTCCGCCCCGGCGCGAACCCGGGCCGGTGGCCGCGACCGGCGAGCTCGGCCGGCGCCGGGCCTTCGTGATCGGCGGCGCCGTGGCGATGACCGCCATCGGCGGCCGCCAGATGTATCTCGTCCTGAACGGCGCGGGGCAGAGCGTCCTGGGCTGGATGGTCCTCGTCCTCTTCGTGGTGCTGTTCGCCTGGATCGCCCTCGCCTTCACGAGCGCGCTGGTCGGCCTCGTGGACATGATCGCCGGGCGGCGGCGGGCGGCGGCGCCCGCGGGGGAGACCGTGCCCCCCCTGGGCCTGCGCACCGCGCTGCTCATGCCCTGCTACAACGAGCACCCGGCGCGGATCGCCTCCGGGCTCCAGGCCATCTACGAGTCGCTCGACGCGACGGGCCGGATCGACCACTTCGACTTCTTCATCCTCAGCGACACCACCGACCCGGACGTCTGGATCGCGGAGGAAGCCTCGTTCCTTGCCCTGCGCGAGCGGACCGGGGGCGCGGCGCGGATCTTCTACCGGCGACGCCCCAAGAACACCGAGCGCAAGGCCGGCAACATCGCGGACTGGGTGAGGCGTTTCGGCGGGGACTACCCGCTGATGCTGATCCTCGACGCGGACAGCGTCATGGAAGGCGCCACCATCGTGCGCCTCGCCGCGATGATGGAGAGCCAGCCCGGCACGGGCCTGATCCAGACCCTACCGGTGATCGCCAACGGCACGACCCTGTTCGCGCGGCTTCAGCAATTCGCCGGACGCGTCTACGGCCCGCTCATCGCCCACGGCATCGCCCGCTGGCACGGGACCGAGGGCAATTACTGGGGCCACAACGCCATCATCCGCACCCGGGCCTTCGCCGAGCAGGCGGGGCTGCCGGTCCTGCCCGGCCGCACGCCCTTCGGCGGCCACATCCTGAGCCACGATTTCGTGGAGGCCGCCCTGATCCGCCGGGGCGGCTGGGCCGTGCGCATGGCGCCGGATCTGGCCGGCAGCTACGAGGAGGGGCCGCCCTCCCTCACCGACGTGGCCGTGCGGGACCGGCGCTGGTGCCAGGGCAACCTCCAGCACGCCTCCGTCCTGCCGACCCGCGGCCTCCACTGGGTCAGCCGGCTGCATCTCCTGATGGGGATCGGCAGCTACGTGACCTCGCCGCTCTGGCTGATCTTCCTGCTCTTCGGCGTCCTCATCTCGTTGCAGGCGCGCTTCGTGCGGCCCGAATATTTCGGTGACGAGCGGCTGCTGTTCCCGAATTGGCCGAAGGTCGATCCGGTCCTCGCCCAGCAGCTGTTCGGCGTGACCATGGCGGTCCTGCTGGCGCCGAAGCTGATGGCCTACATCGTGCTGCTGTTCGATGGGCCGACCCGGCGGGCCTGCGGCGGCAGCGTGAGGGTCCTCGGGAGCGTGCTGATCGAAACGCTGCTCGGCGGCCTGATCGCCCCCATCGCGATGCTGATCCAATCCTCCGCCGTCGTGGGCGTCCTGCTGGGGCGGGATTCCGGCTGGAACGCGCAGAAGCGGGACGACGGCCGCGTGCCGGTCGGCGTCGTCATCGCCGGCTACTGGCAATACACCCTGGTCGGCCTCGTGCTCGCGGGCGCCGCCTACGCGGTCTCGGCGCCGCTCTTCCTCTGGATGACCCCTGTCCTCGTCGGGCTCGGCCTCGCCGTGCCGCTGGTCCTCCTGACCTCCAGCCGCAGGGCCGGCGAGGCCCTGCGCCGGGTCGGCCTGCTGCAGACCCCGGAGGAGGTCGCCCCGCCGCCGGCCCTCCAGCGGGCCGTGGCGCTGTACCGGCAGCTCTCGGGCGAGGCGGAGGAAGACGCGATGCACCGCCTCCTCCGCGACCCGGCCCTGCGCGCGCACCACCTCGCCGCCCTGCCGCCCCCCCGCCGCCGCGGCGACGGGCCGATCGACGCCGCCCTGGTGGTGGGGCGTGCCAAGCTCGCCGACGCCGACGACTTCGACGCCGCCTGGGCGAGCCTGTCCCGGGCGGAGAAGGCCGCCCTCCTCGGCTCCCGCGAGGGCATCGCGGCCGCCCTCGACCTCTCGGCCGGCGGGCGCTGAGGCGGCGCTCAGGCGCCCCGCACCTCGAACCCGGCCCGGGGGAAGTGAAGGTGCAGCGCGCCGAGGTCCGGATCGTCGCGGCGGACGACGATCCGCTCATGGTCGATGGCGACGAGGGTGCCCTCCACGGGGATGCGGGCGAAGTCGTCCGGCGTCAACGTCACCCGGTCGCCCGGCGCGGCGGCGATCAGGCCGGGCACGGCGTTCGCCCGCGCGATGGGCTCGGGCGCGGCGTCCCTCGCCACGGCGAGGGCCTCCTCCGCCGCGAGGTCCCGCTTCCGGCCATGGCCCAGGGCCGCGACCCGTCCGTACCAGCCGAGCACCGGCGCGAGACCCAGCGCGCGATCGACCGCGTCCGCCTGCGGCCCGTGGCGCATGAGCCAGAGGGGATGGAAGTGGCTGAGGTCCGCGGCGCCCGCGTGGGCGCCGCCGAGGAACGGCCGCCCGTCCGCCAGCGCCTCGGCCAGCCATGCCACCCAGGCGGCGACACGCTGGGCGTTGCGGGGATAGGCGGGCTCCATCGCCGCCTGGCTGATGTCGACGTAGAGGTAATCCTCCCGGCGGTCGCGCAGGAACTCGGCGGGTCCATCGCCGGCAAAATGCACCCGCACGCCGATGGCGGCGAGCCAGATGTCCCGCTCGAACCCGAAGCTCAGGGCCTTGGCGAGGCCGGCGGTGAGGTCCGGGTACAGGCTCGGCGCGGGGTGCAGGCGTTCGAGGACCGCCAGGATCGCGTGCGTGTCGCAGAAAACGTCCGCGCCGATCTGGAGGACGGGAATCCGCCTGTACCCGCCCGTCAGCGCGCCGAGCAGCGGCCGCGGGGGAAGGGCGGCCACCTCGACCGACTCCCAGTCGAGCCCCTTCAGTCCGAGGGCGAGGCGAACCTTCTCCGCATAGGGGGAGGAGGCATAGTGGTGGAGGATGAGGCGGGGCGAGGACATGCGGTTCCCGTGGAATGACCGGCCCTACAACTAGGGCGGCTCCCGCCCAAGCTGCACGACGGCGCACGTCGCCCGCCGGAGGGCGACCGCCTTCTCCTCGCCGGGACGGCGACCCGCGCGAGGCCCCGCCCGGCACGGATCGCGACAGTGGTCGGTCCGCACCACCAACGGGATTCGCCAAGCGCCCCGGGATTGTTCCGGCCCCGCGAGCCGTCCTGAATCCAAGGCGAACAGATGGACGGTGCAATGATCGGCTTCGTACGCGCGCGGCGTGTGGGACATCCTGGAGATCGCACGAAGCGCGGAACCAGGGGCTTGCTGGCGGGTGTGGCGGGGTTGCTGAGCCTTCCCGCGGAGGCGGCCGAGCTCCCCGACCGGCGGAAGATGCCCCTCGCCGAGAGCCTGCGGGTCTGCTCCGCGTATGGCCAAGCCTTCTTCTTCATCCCCGGCACCGACACCTGCCTGCGCCTCTCCGGCCGCACGCGGTTCGAATACGCCTACCAGCCCTCCCTGAGCCGGACCGGCAACAATGCGGGCACCACGCCGGGGGATTACAGCGGCTTCCAGGGCCGGGCGCGGATCAACCTCGATGCCCGCACCCAGACGGCCTACGGCGCCCTGCGATCCTTCATCCGGCTCGATACCGGGAGCCGGACCGGTTTCGCCACCATGCATGCCGGTGCGCTGAACCGCATCGGGGGCGCCTTCCCGGCCACGGGCCTCGACGGCTTCGGGCGCGTCCAGCAGCAGTTGACCCTCGACAAGGCCTTCGTCCAGTTCGCCGGGCTCACCGCCGGACGCGCCTCGTCGTTCTTCGACTTCTACGCCCACGACTTCGAGTTCGTCGTCGCCTCGCTCGGCTCGGATATCGCCTCGACCAATCTCGCGGCCTACACCGCGACGTTCGGGCAGGGGTTCGCCGCGACCCTGTCGCTGGAGGACCCGTCCTTCCGCCACACGCCGGTCTACTCGGCCCAGAACGCCGTCCCCCGGGCGGTGGTCGATTCCGGCTCCCTGGTCTTCGCGCAAACGAACCCGGTGACGCCCATCTTCGTCGGCTACGATGCCGACGGCCGACCGAGCGGCCTGGGCTTCGTCGACACGATCCAGCGCAACCGCATGCCCGACATGGTCGGCGTGCTGCGCTACGATCAGCCCTGGGGGTCGGCGCAGCTCTCCGGTGCCCTGCACGAGGTCAACCACGGCCTGATGGACAGCGCCGGGTTCTCCGGGACGCATCGGGGAAGCCCCGTCACGCTTGCCAACAACCGGACCCCGCGCGCGCCGTCCTCGGCCATCGGCTGGGCCGTGCAGGGGGGCCTGAAGGTCAACCTGCCCTTCATCGCGGCCGGCGACACCCTGTACCTGCAGGCGGCCTACGGCGAGGGCACGGCGCTCTATACCGGCCTGCCCGCCTATAACGGCCCCTGGGCCCAGGCGGCCTCCGCCGTGCAGGGCGCGGCCTTCTCGCAGTTCTTCAACGACGGCGTGATCAACCCGTTCACCAACCGCCTCGAACTGACGACGAGCGTCTCGGTCACCGCGGCGTTGCTGCATTACTGGACGCCCGCGGTCCGTTCCGCGGTCTTCGGCTCCTACGGCGCCCTGACCTTCGCCCGCGGGGCGCGCGAGGCGCAGGGCGCCTTCTTCGCCCTGACCGGCACGGGGCCGGGCACCCCCGGCACCCGTTTCTTCGACCTGAGCCAAGTGCTGCGCGACAGCTACCGCTTCGTCGTCGGCGCCAACCTGATCTGGTCGCCGGTGAAGGAATTCGATATCGGCGTCGAGGCGATCTACACGCGCTACGGACCGTCGAGCGGCCGCATCCTCGACCTGGGCCGGTTCCCGAGCCAGGGCCCGGCCTTCGTCAACAACCCCGCCAACCCGGTCGCGACCGCCGACAAAGTCGATGCGATCCAGGTGCGCGCACGGGTGCAGCGGGATTTCTGAGCCAGGCCCCCCGCCGCGCTCCCGTCACCGGGCCGAAGGCGGGTGGCGTGACGCTCCGGCAGGGGCCGATCTCTCGAAGCCAGCCCCATCGTTCGATCGTGTCCCGCTCGATTCTCGCGTATCGAACGCCCCCCGACACGCCCCTCGAGAGTTGACTCCTTCGACGAATGCGGACGCCACGCCGCTTGCACCGGCCGATGGCGCCATCGCACCGAAGGAGAGCCCCATGCGCATCGTCGACGTCTGCGAGGTCACCAAGCCGATCTCGTCCCCGATCCGCAACGCCTACATCGATTTCTCCAAGATGACCGCGAGCCTCGTGGCGGTGGTCACGGACGTGGAGCGGGACGGGCGCCGGGTGGTCGGCTACGGCTTCAACTCGAACGGCCGCTACGGCCAGGGCGGTCTGATCCGGGAGCGGTTCAGGAACCGCCTTCTGGAGGCCGACCCGAAGAGCGTCCTGAACGAGGCCGGCGACAACCTCGACCCCCACGCCCTGTGGGACGCCATGATGACCAACGAGAAGCCCGGCGGCCACGGCGAGCGCTCGGTGGCGGTGGGCACCCTCGACATGGCGATCTGGGACGCCACGGCCAAGATCGCGGGCCAGCCGCTGTTCCGGATTCTCGCCGAGCGGAAGGGCGTCGCCGCCGACCCCCGCGTGTTCGTCTACGCCGCCGGGGGCTACTACTACCCCGGCAAGGACGACACGGCGCTGCGCGCCGAGATGCGCGGCTACCTCGACCGCGGCTACACCGTCGTGAAGATGAAGATCGGCGGCGCGCCGATCGATGAGGACCGCCGCCGCATCGAGGCCGTGCTGGCGGAGATCGGCTCGCAGGCGCAGCTCGCGGTCGATGCGAACGGGCGGTTCGCCTTGGAACAGGGCATCGCCTACGCCAAGATGCTGAGGCAATACCCGCTATTCTGGTACGAAGAGGTCGGCGACCCCCTGGACTACGCCCTTCAGGCGGCCCTGTCGGAGTATTACCCCGGCCCGATGGCCACCGGCGAGAACCTGTTCTCGCACCAGGACGCGCGCAACCTCCTGCGCTACGGCGGCATGCGTCCGGACCGGGACTGGCTGCAGTTCGACTGTGTCCTGTCCTACGGGCTGGTGGAGTACCTGCGCACCCTCGACGTGCTGCACCGGTTCGGGTGGTCGCCCTCCCGCTGCATCCCGCATGGCGGCCACCAGATGTCGCTCAACATCGCGGCGGGCCTCGGTCTCGGCGGCAATGAGAGCTATCCGGACCTGTTCCAGCCCTACGGCGGCTTCCCGGACGGGGTGAAGGTGGAGGACGGCCACATCGTGATGCCGGAGCTGCCGGGCATCGGATTTGAGGGCAAGTCCGACCTCATCAAGGTCATGCGCGAATTGGCCGAGTGACGGACGTGACCGGCAAGGCCCCGGCCGCGACGAAACAGGGCGAGGGCCCCCATGAGCCTTGCGGCCGGGGGCCCTCGCCGTTCCATCGGTGCGTCAGACGCGGAAGCGGTCGTTACGGGCAGGAATGGCGCCGCCCGTCGTTGCCAAGATACGTGCCGCTCCGGCGGTCATACGACCGGAAACGCTGGACGCAGTAGCCGACCGAGCCACCCGACGGGGCGACCTCCGTCTCGACGTCACCGTAACCCTGCCCGTAGCCGGCGGGGGCGTAGCCACCCCCATACCCGCCGTAGCCGGCACCGTAACCACCGTAGCCGGCCGGGGCGTAGCCGCCACCGTACCCGCCGTAGCCACCGCCGTAGTAGCCATCGTCGTAGCCGCCTAAGCCATAGCCCAAGCCGGCGCCGGCCAAGCCGAGCCCGACGCCCAGCCCCAGACCGAGGCCGCCGTAGCCGTAGCCCCTGCCGTAACCCCGGCCGTAGCCGCGACCATAGCCGTAGCTCCGAGCACCGAACCCCCGGTTGCCGGCAAAGCCCGCGCTGCGGAACCCGCCACCGCCGAAGCCACCCCGTCCGCCGATGCCGCCGCCCGCAAGGCCGCCGCCACCGAAGCCGCGCCCGGCGACACCGCCCCGGAACCCGCCACCGCCGAACCCACCGCCCCGGAAGCCGCCTCCACCGAAGCCGCCTCCACCGAAGCCGCCGCCGTGGAACCCGCCGCCGCCGAAGCCGCCGCGGGCATCGGCCGTCGCCGGAAGTATCACCAGCGCACTCAGCACCGCCGCGGTCGTCATGATCGTTTTCGTCATTATGTCCTACCGATCAGGAATCACTATTCCATCTGTATCGACAACGCGTCGTCGGCTCGGATGTGCATGCTACATGATGTCCTTATTTGAAAACGGAGCCGGACAGGCCGCCGCGATGCGGCGCAGTTCGCTTCGGACGCCGCCGACATCGCCCGCATCGGATCACCCGTCGCCGGGCTCGCCCGTACCCGGCCGGTGGCAGTCCCCCCGGCCGGATCCGGCTGAGAGTCAGGCGACCAACCGCCGCGGTGGCCAACGAGATCAGTTCTGAATATTTGGCCGCAATTCTATCATATGCTATAGTCATTCCCGATGAACATACCGGCAATGAACGCGTTAGAAGGCTATTCTCGCCGGATTTCGAGTTTCGCCGGGCAATCGTTCCACCCTTCATTCCAGTCTGCGTGCGAAGTGCCGCAGCCGACCATCGCCGAGGTGCCGCGGCTGCGTCCCCGTGCGGGCCGCCCTCGATCACGACCGCCCAACAGGATTGCCAGCCAACCGTGACACATGACGCATCACACCCGGTCTCGACCTGTCGGGGCGAAGACGGGTCCGCCCGGATGGAGGTGGCGGCGCTCACCCGCGAGGTCGTGCGCCACTGCGCCACCTTCCGCGATCCCGTCCCCCGGCTCGCCCTTCGGCAGTTGGCGAACACCGTGCTTCCGTATCTGGCGCTCTGCGGCCTGATGCTGTGGGGTTCCGTGAGCGGCCACGGCGTGCTCGTCCTGCCCCTCGTCGTGCCGGCCGGTGGCCTTCTGGTCAGGCTCTTCATCATCCAGCACGATTGCGGGCACGGCTCGTTCCTGCCCTCGCGCGCCGCCAACGACCGGCTCGGCCGCGCCCTCAGCCTGCTGACGGTGACGCCCTACGACAGCTGGAAGCGGGCGCATGCCCTCCACCACGCCTCGACGGGGGACCTGAGCCGCCGGGGTACGGGGGATGTCCACACCCTCACCGTGCGGGAGTACCTCGCCCTCTCACCCTGGGGCCGGCTGCGCTACCGCCTCTACCGCAACCCCCTCGTCCTGATCGTCCTCGGATCCCCGCTCAACTTCCTCGTGCTGCAGCGGATGCCCTTCGGCGTGGGCCTGCCGTGGCGGACGGCGTGGCGGGACGTGCTCGCCCTCGACCTGGCCCTGGCCGCCCTCCTGGGGGCGCTCGCCTTCGCGGCCGGCGGGATCGGGCCGGTGCTCTGGGTGGCCCTGCCGACGGTCAGCGTGGCGGCCTGGATCGGCGGCTGGCTGTTCTACGTCCAGCATCAGTACGAGGAGACCGTGTGGGAGGATGGCGAGACCTGGGACTTCCACCGGGCCGCGCTCGGCGGCAGCTCCTACTATGTCCTGCCGCGGGTGCTGCAATGGTTCACCGGCAATGTCGGCCTGCATCACGTCCATCACCTGAACAGCCGCATCCCCAATTACCGGCTGCAGGAATGCCTCGACGGCCACGAGATGCTCGGACAGGTCGGCCGGCTGACCCTGCGCGACAGCCTGCGCTGCCTCGGCCTCGCCCTCTGGGACGAGGACGCGCGCAAGCTGATCGGCTTCGCGCGGCTGCGGCAGCTCCGGCCGGCCTGACGAAGGCTTCCTGAGAAGTCGGCCCCGCGACCCAGATGCCGAGGCCGCCCCGCAACGGGGTGCCAGGCCGCGCGATCCCTCGCACCACCCTCGCCCGGTAGGCGGCCCACCACCCTGGCCCCGTCAGGGGGCCGAGGGCGGGGCCCCGCACACGAAAAACCCCGCTAAGCGATTAGCGGGGTTGCAAAGATTTGGTAGCGAGGGACGGATTTGAACCGCCGACTCAAGGATTATGATCTGAGCTGGTGCGCAGCTAAGTGCTTGATAGCAAAGGCTCGACAGTGAAGCTGCGCTAGCGGTGCGCTAATTCGACATTCAACGATTCATGACTGAATTTTTTGGCTGCAAGTGAGTTGACTCTCCGTTTGCACTTGGTCTACCTTCATTATGCATTTGGGTTGCAGTGTCTCTGAAGTGACGGCGCTTATCTAAGTACAGCTTAGGTATATCTCCGTCATAGAGCCCCCGCAATCGATTGACCGTCGCAGGACTCAGGTCTTGGATGGTTTTTCGATTTTGACGTGCATTGGCACGTCGGCGGGGGCGAAGCTGTGTCTGATCCCAAGTCGATGTTCCTTGCCGTTAAAACCTGAATGCGCCTGACGTGCATTTGCACGAGGCGGACCACTTGGGTGTACTTTATCTCGACGTGCTTCCTCTCGTCTTTTGCCCGTTGGTTCTTGCAGCCGTCGATTTGGTAAAGGACAAAAGATGACAACTAAGAATACGAAAAACGACCCGTTTCTGGCCGTCAACAACGGCGCAGGGCCTGGTTTCAAGATCTCAGCCATCGCATCTACGAAGCAGGGACAGGATGGTCTTGTCTACGTTGGCGGTCACGGCGACAATCGACTTGTCGCAGTGATTGATCCCTCCGATATTGGAGGCGAATATGCTGACAAGCCCGAGCTTGTACTGTTCGAGCTCAACCGTGCTGTATCCCAGTACGGCGCCGGGCGACCGGTTGTTGTGCCGGCCTGGGCCATCGCTGACTTCGACTAAGCCGCCAGCACTATGGAAGGGGCCCAAACTGGGCCCCTTCTTTTTTGCCGTGATGCGCTCGAAGTTAGTGTTCGGGATCAAGCAAATGACTGAAATCAAAGAGAAAACTGCTCGGCGTAAAACTTCCGTTGGGGACATAGACACTGCTACACCACCCGGCGGTCGCTCATCCCTCAAGACGCGCCTCCGGGCTTCATCGAAACCCTTCATCGCGCCACCCATTCACATCGCCTGCGGGATTGATGCGGAATGGGTCACCCGGGTCGATGCCGTCAGTGGTAAGCCCTACAACCAGATCCTCAGCTACCAGCTGGTGCTCGATCACAATGGTCAGCGAATTGAACTGATCCGCTACACCAACGGTAAAACGCGACGGCACAGACTGACACTGGAGCGTTTGCTGGAGCTGGGTATCCGGAAAGCGATCAAGGAAGGCGTGCTTCCGGACTGGCCCAACCGGATTACGGTGTTTTGCCACTTCCTGCGCGCGGACATCACTGCGTTCGACAACTTCTGGCCACGCAAGCGAGAGTTCGATGGCTTCGGGCGAACCTTCACGGCGGCTTCGGTGCGCTATGATCTCGACCTAGCGCCGGAAGACGCTGAGCCTTCCAAGCGAAAGAGCGGTGAAGGTCGTCGAAGCTCCATGAGCCTATGGGCAGGTGGTCGAGGGCGTGCTCCTCGACGCGTGTCCGTGCGCTTCGTCGACACGATGCTTCTCACACCAGGTCGAGGGAGCTTGGACACCGCAGCCAAGCTAATCGGTTCGAAAAAAGGTGTGTTGCCTGATGGTTATCGCATCGATCGAATGGATGAGTTGCTCGCGGGTGACCGTAAAGAGTTCGAAGCCTACGCACTTCAGGATGCCCGGATCGCGCTGAACTACGGTCTGGAGCTTCAGTGGATCGCTGACGAGATGGGGCTCAAGCGTTTGCCTTCTTCTCTGGCAGGCTTTGCTGTCGCGATTGCTCGACAGGAAATACAGGGAACCGGCCTTTCAATGGAACAAGCCTTCAGTTTTGAAACTGTCAAGCAAACCGTCTACAGTGCTGTGACTGGTAAACTACGCACCAGGGTCGAGCGACAGTCCCATTTCTCTCGCCAGGTCTTCGACGAACTTGCAGCGTTAGGATATCACGGCGGTCGGAATGAGGCATACACATTCGGACCAACTGAAACCGGTATGTTCTACGATTTAGATCTTCCTGGCGCTTACACTACCGCGATGTGTCTGTTGAAACCGCTGGATTATGCCAACGCCTACATGTCGCAACGCCTCGTAGATTACGAACCCGACGTGATGGGGGTAGCGCAGGTGCGGTTCGCGTTTCCGCCAGGTACTCGGCATCCAAGCCTGCCGGTTCGAAACGACAGCGGACTGCTGTTTCCGCTAGAGGGCGTGAGCGTTTGCACGGCACCGGAAATCTCTGCTGCCAAGAATCAGGGAGCCCAGCTGGATATCCTTCTTGGGGTGATCATCCCATGGGCCTCGAACATCCCGATTTTCGAAAGCTTCACGCATCGCATTCAAACCCAACGACGTGAGGCTGGGAACGACTCGATGAGGGGTCTCCTACTGAAGGAGATCGGCAACAGTCTGTACGGGAAAACAGCACAGGGAGTGCACCCTAAACGAGCTTTCGATCCGCGTTTGGGGCGAATGGATACGATGCCGCCCTCGGTGATCACTTCGCCGTGGTTTGCGGCCTTTGTGAGCGGTTTCGTGCGAGCCCTGCTGGGTGAGATCCTGGCCGGGGTGCCCAAGGACCGGACCGTTGTCAGCGCGACTACGGATGGGTTCCTAACAGATGCACCTCTTGAGGAACTGCGTCTTGACGGTGCACTTTATAGGATTTTTCGAGATGTACGCGAGCGTCTGTTCCCGAATGACAATGGCAGTCCGCTGGGACCCAAGGATATCCTCGTAGAAAAACACGTTGTGGGTCAGGTGATATCCATGAGGACCCGGGGCCAGGTTACATGTGAGTTTCTTCCTGGAAAACCTAAGCCGGTTCTGGCCAAGGCCGGCGTGAAACCCAATGCGCCACGTGACCAGCATAACGACTACATGTTGCGACTGTTCCTGAATCGAACTCCCGGACAGCAGCACATTCAAACGTCACTGATCTCTCTGCAGGAGCAGTGGCATACTGAGAGCGATCTCGTTGGGGTGACAAAGAACCCTCGGTTGAGTCTGGAGTACGATTTCAAGCGACGACCTGTGAAGCCGGTTGAGCGTGCCGTACAGGGCCGAATGCACTTGGCTTTTGACAGCGTGCCATGGCGCAACGTTGAGGAGGCACGAGAAGCCATCGTTCGCTTCAAGTCGTGGAGTCGCGGTCAGGGTAGGCCCGAGGACGAGGCATATGTGCCGGGCAGGTTGCTGAAGACGCTGCCTGATTTTTTGGCCTGGCAGGCTTACCACACCATGTCAGTGCCCGTGCGTGCGGCTGGCGTGGGGTTGCGTGGCGATGGCCCTCTGGGACACCTCTATCGACAGTTCCTGAGGGCTCTGGTTCGAGGGGAATGGGGGCTGAGCCTGGTTGACCCCACCACGGGCCTTCGCAGCACGTACGGGGAGATCTCTCACTGGCTCGTTACGATTGGCTTTCCCGATGCCTGTGTGGATGATCTCAAGAACGCCAAGCGCAGCACGGCCAAGCTGGCTCCGCAAACGGTCTACTTGAACGAGGATGTGGCACGGCTCCTCAGGGCTATTCTAGAACAATATCCCATTTTCAATCTGGACCAGGCCATGCATCCGGATCACCTAGCGGAGGCGCAATCGCTATTCTCGTAGTTGAGTCTGTTGCTCGCGCTCCTTTGAGGTCTGCAACGGGCTGAGTACGGGCACTGAACTTTGCGCTGAAGCGGACGTTCCGCCCCCGACCCAACCCAGCCGCCCGGACCGCCATCGGCATTTCTCCAAAGCAGCCGTTCGTCAGGCCTCCGGCAACTTCGGCTCGGGGTGGCGAACGGAAGTTGATCGGCGGCCATAAAGCGGACGTTCGACCTTGCGCGGCTAGGGGTGAACCCGGTCGGCAGCAGGTGCGTGTCACCGATCAAGGCGACGGCCAGGGCCGCGAGGGTGGCCGCGATGCTTAGGCCCACCGTCACGGTCGAGGCCAGGCACTGGAGGGGACGGCGACGCGCACGCTGGGGCGGACCTTGGTTGCCGGCAGGCCCGCCGTGGGAGCCGCGCCTCGTCCACCCGTCCTTCAGCGTCGCTTGGATCGCCCCGCTTTCACGAGCGCGGCCGCGGCCAAGACACCGCCAAGCGCCAACCCGACCGTGAGGCCGGGGTGCATGGCCGCCGTGGTCGCTAGCGCAGTCTCGCCCGGGTAGCGTGACGAAGTGCGGCGTGACAGCAGGTGATCGTAAAGCTGCGTGAAGGCGCGATCAATCGCGCGGGTCTCGACGAGCGTGCGATCCAAGAGCTTGACGGCTTTGGCATGTCCGAGCGCGTGTGCGGCCCTCCGCAGCGTGCCATACCGGGCGATGTAGAAATGCGCCGCGACTTGACCGTACTCGATGTTGATGAGGTCGCGGTCGGCGGCATCCCCATGCTTGGCTATTTCCGCTTCGTTGAGATCGCAGATGCCCTGCATGGCGGGATCGTTTCTGGGGTCGGGCCTGACGCCGATCGAGTCGAAAACCTCGTCCAACCGCTCTAGCTGAACGATGTTCTGTTTCGATCCGGCCTCCAGCATCTGTTTCAGCTTCGGCAGCGTCGCCGTCTTGTTGTTGCGCGTCGCCTGCGCCGCCCCCTGCCGATGCGCTCCGTGGAGAAGGTTTAACCCTTCCTCGAAAAGTCGCCGGTTCCCTGACATCATTCCTCACCTCGTGTTCGCCGTCTTGAGCTCAGAGTCTGTCTGGCAACTCTGGCCGCCCTCGTCGTTCGGTTGATGCGATCGACTGCGGTATCCAACGCAGTAAGCGCCCGGGTCGGCCTCAAGATCCGTCTCGGCCTTCTGCAGGCGGCAGGTATCTACGGGCGCCGACTGGAACTGGGGCGCCGACACGCGGTTTCGGCGGTCGCTCAAGAAACACCCGAAAACCCACCTGTGTGATGGCCAGGACATGCCCGCCACACAATCCACACGGCTTGAAGCGCTTGCTCGCCAGCGATGTCTGTATTTTCAACTGCTCATTTCACATCTGTCAGGCAGCTTTCCGTCGGACCCGGTCGCTCGGGATCGTACAGTTTGCCCGAAAGCAGACCTTCCGAATTACCGAGTCGGTCGTGGGCGGAAACGTTCGGTAGCCGATCCCCTTTGGGACACATGGGGAATGCCCGGAGCGCGAGTTCAGATGGTCCGTTGTCGAGCCTGGAAACGGCAAGGCTAATTAAAGCGGTCGTTCGCGGGATGGGCCATGTGAAGCGCAACCAGAGCAGGTCAGCGCGATCAGCGCAGCCTCGGAATGCCGCGCTCTAGGTTGGCTTTGAAGCGCTGCTTCATTTCCGCGGCGATTAAAGAGCGGATCATGGACCGGATCCCGAGCGGATGCGGCAAGTTCGGCCGATATGCTTGACGATCCGGGGATGACCGCAGGCTCTGGGGTGCAAGAAGCCCTTTCAAGGCGCATCCTCCCCGACCGTTTCAAGGATCACGCGCGCCGTCTCGGCAGGCTGATCCCAATGCGGGAAGTGGCTGCAGCGTTCGAACCAGTGCAGCCGGGCCGACGGGAAGGCTACCTGGGCGCGTGCAGCCTGGCGTGGCAGCAGCAGGTGGTCCTGGCGGCCCCAGCCGATGGTGACCCGGCTAGGCGTCTTTGCCGAGCCCTGCTGCAACGGTCCGCGTGCCAGCTCGCGCAGCATCGCATCGAACACCGGTGTGGCCGCCAGGCTCCGCAGCTCCTCTTCGACAAGCTGCGGTCGTAGCACCCACGGACGGGCCGACAGTTGGGCCAGCAACACCGTACGGGTGACGGCATGGCGCGACAGGCCGGGATGGAAGGGCCGCAGCAGCCGCACCAGGCGTATCGATGCCGCGAGCGTCCAGTGTAACCAGCGCGTTTCCCACCCGCGCCAGAAACCGCCGGGATCGAGCGCCACGCAGTGCCGACCGATGCCCCGCCGCGCCAGCTCCAGCACCAGCCGGCCCCCACCGAACTGCCGACAAGGTCCGCCGTCGTCAGGCCATGGGACTGCACAAAGCCGGCTAAGGCGTCTGCATAAGCCTCCACCGTCTGCCGGCCCGCGAGCGGGGCCGATTTGCCATGTCCCGGCAGGTCGACCAAGATCAGTTCGCGCGAGGCGCGCAATGCGCTCAAGAGCGGATCCCAGGTGCGGAGATTGGCCCCCAGCCCGTGGACCATCAGTAGCGGCCGGCCGGTGCCGAGGCGTTCGAAATGTAGGGACATGACGGCATTGTCCTTCAATTTTCGCCCTGCAATACGAACACTGGTCCGTGGCAGATTTCGTCAGGCCGAGAATGCCAGTCAGGTCCGCGGGCCGCTCATATCGGACGCATCGAGGTCGAGTGACCCGCCGCGGCATTCGGTGAACCTGCACAGGTGATCAGAGCATGAACCCATGGCCGGGTTGGCGCTTGCCGAGCCAGCATCGTCGTGCGCGGTCCGTGCGATCACGCCGGCTCCAAACGGTCGACGGACGGAGACTTGACGGCACGGAGCCATCCAGCCCCCGGGAACTTCTCACCATCGTCTTCAGTTCTTTGCGATCGGCTCCCTGATCTGGAACCTGAGAGCTTCGATCACGACCGTCTACGTCAGGATGGCGCCGCCGCGGTCGATGTGCGTGTTGCACACCACCGCATCGTCGGTTCAATCGGAGACGGAGGGGCCCTCGAACTCACAGGCGTGCGACCGGGCGACATCAATCAGCATGTCGCCCCCCCTGGCTGTCCGATGCCGGTCATGTCGCGCCTAGGCCGGAACGTGATCAATGCTCGCGGTATCCTCGGACGCCACGCCATTCTTGCTGTGGCGGAAATCGCTCAGCGCCTGGTAGACCCGAAGCCGTGCGCGCATCACGGAACCAAGCGGCCGGTGAGCCGTGAGACTATGGGCAGGACGGAAGGTCATCACCTCGTCGAAGTAGCGCACGCGGGCCGCGCTGTAGGCATCCTGGCGGGGCAGCCGCAGCGTCGCGACCGTACGGTAGGGGCTGATGGAGACCGGCCAGTCGACCGAGGCATCCTCGATGGGTTGGCTCTCGGCGTCGGCCCAGATCTGGGCCCTCAACTCGAACACCACCTCGTGGTCGCGGAAGAAGGCGACCGTGGCATGGCGGAAGCCGTCCTCGTCCTGATGCGGATCGAGCCGCCACTCGGATAGGGCACGCTGGCTGTCCGTCGCCGGAACGACCCCGAGCTTGGCCACGTAATCGCCGTAGCGGACCGGCGCCTGGCTGAAGTAGCTGTCGGCGAGGGGGTGGCTGTAGGGATGGCCGAAGAAGTCGGCCAGCGCGCTCTCCGTCCCGAAGGCGTGCAGCGCGCGATTGAGGTTGCGCATCGTCGACGAGACCGCGCTCTTCACCCCTTCCGGCAACCCCGTGGACTTCCCGATGACGGTGCCGTCCCGCAGGAAGCCGGCCGCTGTACCCGAGGGAAACGTGGTGCCCGTCGCGAGTACGAAGTCCTGGGTGTCGACGGCGTGGCCGGGCAGCTTCTCGCCGGGCACGTCGAACACCTTGATGGACATGCCGCGGTGGGTCGAGACCCGGTCGCCCAGGGTCTCGCCCGGCCCCTGAGCGAAGCGAACCGCCACGGGGTGAGTGCCGGGCGTGGCGAACAGCCCTTGGGCCAGTTCGGGCGGCAGGCCGGCGGCAATCATCAACTCGCCGGTGACGCACGCAGAGCTCTTCGCATGGCTGGCACGCACGGCATGGTGCTCGCGTGCCTCGACGGTCTCCGATTGCTGCGTCATGCCGTTGATGATGCCATCAATCGTCTTCTGCTCGTCCGGATCGGGCTTCTCGACGTCGGGTGCGTATCGAAGGTAGGTCATGTTCTTCCTCACGGGGATCGGGGAGCCGAGCCAGCTCGTCGTGTCGAAGCCGTGACGAACACCGTCGTCACGCCCTTGGGCGGGTCGGCCTCGGTCGAGGACATCGCCATCAGCGGCGTGTCGAAGGTCGAGACGCTGTCCCAGTAAAGGGCCGGGTGGGCGTTGAAGATTTGCAGGCCGCTCATCAGCAGGACCAGGAGGTAGACCGCGTTCACCCAGTGCGTGATGCGGATGACGACGGGATGCCGGAACATCCATCGGCGACGCTCGACCTAATCAGTCTCTGGCGCTGATCGGGTGAGATAGGTTCGGGCCAAGCGGTCTTCCTTGAAATCGTGGCCTGCAGGGCGGAGATCCCTTCATCGGGACCTCCGGGACTGTCAGGCGCTTGAAATCACATACCGCGGTTCATCATCCGCTTCTTCATCATGCGGCGCTTCATCATTTGCTTCCGCATCATGCGCTTCTTCATCATCATCCGGTCGCCCTGCATCATGCGGACCTGGGTGACGCCGCTCTCGGACTGGAGGCCGTTGACGGACATCGGGGCGGCGGAGGCCGAACCGGTCACGAATGCGATGCCGCCAAGGGCGGTCAGTGCGGTGAGGGCGAATGTGAACTTCTTCATGCAAGATCTCCTGTAGTGCTGAATGCCATATTCAACCCTCGTCACAACAAAAATTTTCCGGCATTGTTCCGATATATAAAATCTCGTCAATTGATGGTTATTTGCCTTTCGGCCAAGCGGTAGAGTGTACCTAAGCAGAGCCTTCGGCACGAACGTTCTTGGGTCGTCTGTAGGCGGTACGACATCCGCTGATTTTAAGTTTCAGATTTTCACACCGGCGGTCAGGATGCCGCGCATTCTCACCCGCCCCTGCCATCGGGGAATGCCATACCGAGTAGCCTGCAAGCGGACCTTCCGACCTTGTGCAAAGGGTCGTGATCGGTCCCCGCCGGGATGTCCGCCTCCATGCACTCGCCGCCCCGAAGCGGAAAGGCAGAAAACCACCCGACCCGGACGTTGAGCGTCTTCTTCCAAGCTGCCCCCAAGCGAACCTTCCGAGGGTTTGCGACGGATCGCAAGTATTTCTTCGTGGCAAATGTCAAGCTTCAGATTTCGATAACTAGTGGTCCGATTAATTGATCTGTACCGGCGTATGACCCGTCACGTGCAAGACTGACGGGTCATGTGTTTCCGCCAACAGTGTTGGCGGGTTTCGCCCTGTGAATGACCAGATCGATCATGGCTAAATACCTCAGGCGAAACTGAGGAGCACCTGATGTCGTATCAGAGGATGAGAGAATTTCGTGCCGCGCTGATCCGAGTGTCCGAGCCATGGGAGCGGCGTCAGATCCGTTGGCTGAGTCCGGGCATGCAGGCGCAGCGGGAGCAGGTGCTATCGGCTATCGGGATGATGCACCCGCTGTACGAGAGGATGTCGTGTTGCGGAGAAATGGACGAAAACCGCAACAACATGCGGGTGTGCGGGATACCGCTGTGCCCACGCTGTTTCATGCGTCGTCGAGGCAAGGAGACGGGCCGTGCACTGGGGCAGGCGTTTGCCGGGGTTCCCAATGAGCAGCTGGCGTTCCTAACGCTGCTTCTGGAGCCCACGCTGGACCTCGGCACGGTGGACCCGGGCATCCAGGCGACCAAGCGGCGAATTCAGAACATGATTGCCTACCAGCGCCGACACGACCCGCGGTGGAACGATGTTCAGTTGACGGGGTGGTGGGAGATGGACCGTGATTCGTACGGAGATCTGGAGGGATTTGGCCGGAACAAGCGGATCGCCATGCAGGGGTTGGGTTGGCCGCTGTTCGCGAAACGCCTTGAGAGCACGGTGTGGCGACCGCATCTCCACGGGATTGTGGGGTTGGGTGAAGTGACCGCTCAGGAATTCGCTGATGCGTTGAGAGCCCGTGGACACGGCGCTCCCTATCAGGTGAGCTTGAAGCCGTTTGATCGCGACCAGAGCGTGGTGAGGAACATCAAAGGGGTGATCCGGTACGCATTGAAATTCCGCATTGAACGGGATTTCAAAGGCGAGAGCCAGGAAAATAGTGATGCAATTGGGGGTATGGGATTTGTTCGTAGTTGGTGGAATAAAGAGGACATACGTGAGTATGTGGAGTGGTTGATGTGTAAGAGAGGTGGGTTTGAGAGATTGAGATTTGTGGTTCGTGCGTTGTAGTAGTCAGTACTTTTACATACATAATACTAACTAGCTGTTCTTCAAGTATGACATTATGAGCCGTTTTAGGATGTCGCTGTGGATACGTGTTTTAGATTTTTGAGCCCGCAATTTGCCGAACACAATTGGCCATTTCAGGCCGACAATGCTCAAATCCTTGCTGTGACGGGTCCCAAGGAGCCTGAGTTTTACGACTGGCTGCTTGAGGTGATCTGCAGTTGGAAATTGTTCGCACAAGCTTTGGAAACTGTTCCACACAAACCATGTGCAAGTTTCTCAACAATCAAACTGACCCCAAGTTAGTACAGATCAACAACGACGTGTTCGTGCAGATTAAATTGTCCTGGATTGGCAGTACGGGAGTCATGTGGCGCGCCGATGATTTTGCAAAATGTGTGTTGGTTGACAATTGATTGGGCTACGCTGTTTGATGGTGTTGTCGAAAACCACGAACCTTCGAATGCGTTGCGTCCACCAGTGCAAGCCCTTATGTTTGATAAGTCTTAGACCTCAGTGGCTCCAAGAGGCTTCCCTGATCGCACAACTCATAATACTGCGTCCCGCAAATAGCTCTGTGTTGTAGAGAGTAACATGTTGCTGCGGGAGCACGCTGTAGCTGGTGCTGTCCGCGTAGAGAGGGATCACCCGAAGATCCTGCTTGTGTGGCTGGCTGCCGCTCGCAGCGTTCAGGACCCAGCAGGAGAAAGCTACCCGTTTAAGATTGGCATCCCGTCGCGTGTTGATGACCTCGAACACGTAGCGGTTGTCCCTGTCCTTGGCGTAGGTGAATGTGGGTTTGAATTCGGGATCCGCGTAGAAATCGGCGGAACCGATCCTGCATGTGGTGAGAGGCATGCTCATGCCGGGCTCCCAGAGAATCCCAGAGCTGCTCAGCAAGGGTTGCTCCACCCCCTCACCCGGGGCGAGCCATCCCCCAGCACCGACTGAGATCTCCTGCACCCGCTGGCTGGGCGTGCCGTTCGCGAACACCGGCGTGCATCGGACCATGGCCAGGCGCAGCCAATCCCGGGCATGCCGATTGGTGATCCGCCCATACAGGTGTGAGCCTTCGATCCGGGTCTGCAGACCCACGGGTGCATCCGAGCCGTAGCGGTGGAAGGCACCGCTGGGTTTGATCTCCCGCTGCAGGATGCGCTCGCTGTAACCCATGGCCAAGGGGAGGGCGCCCACGATCAACAGCATGAGGATGGGGCTGCCAAGCACACCCGCCACGAGGATGAGAAAGCCCGCGCCGAACACCAGCGCGCTGAGGATGATGAACTCGTACAAGTAGGGGGCGAATGGATCGAGGCCCAAGCACCAGGCGGCAAGCGTGCCGATGGCCGTGCTTGTGATCCAGAGGCGGATCATCAACTTCCTCGCATTTCCTGGGGGATCAGATGGGCAAGGCTACCCTGCACGCCACCTCCTCCTCCCCTGGAGCGACTGCTGTCATCCCGCGACCAGGAAGCCCCAGCGCTGGTGGGGCGCGGGTTCAGCGCCCTCGCAGCACGGGCGCCCTTCAAGCGCACGGGTGAGCGTTCAGCAGCAGGGCTGAAAATCCTGGCCATCGCCGCCGGGGCGGTGGCACATATTCGCGGATGACCACGCTTACCCATCCCCCGGTTTGGAGCCTCCTCACGCACGCCAGCTTGCATGCCCTGCTGGAGCTGTCGGCCGGAGGAATGCCGGAGGTGATCACCGTTGATGCCACGGCTGATGCCGCGATGGCCGCGCCATTGGTTGGTACCACCCGCCAGATGATCCAGCGGGCTCAGGCTCACTCTGGCCTCACGCTGACCGCCACGGGGGCGCTGAGCCGCGCCGACGTTCGCGCACTCTTCGATGCCATGACCTGGCCCAGCTATGACAAGGCCCAGGTGCTCCTGATGAACAAGGTGCTCAATGAGATCGACGTGATGCCGGTGGAGGCCACCCGGCTCGTCGCGCAAACTGCCAAGCTGTTTCGCAAACGGCAGAAGCTTCTGCTCGCTACCAAAGCCGGTGCAGCTCTTGGCCGTGAGGAGCAAGCCGGTGAGCTGTTCCGCTGCCTGTTCGAGACGATGTTCTGGCGCGTCAACCTTGGCTATTTCGACCGCGTGCCCATGGAGGCCTGGCCGCAGAACCACATCGGCATCGTGCTGTGGTGCCTTTCCATCACGTCCCCGGGCTGGGTCGCCCGCGAAGACCTGATGCGCAGCTGTACGGTTTGGGACCCCGCGCTGGACCACGGCCCGGCGGATTACGCAGGGTTCGCTTTCGAGAGCCGGGTGTTGCGGCCGCTCACATGGTTGGGCCTGTTCGAAACCCGGTTGGTGGGTGATGAAAGCTCCCCCTCCTGGCGGCGGGAACGGCAATACCGGAAAGCCCCGCTGTTCGATCGGGCAATCCGGTTCCGCGTAGAGCTCGACAAGCCGGTGGGCCTCGCGCACTGATTGGTCGCCAGGGGAGGGCTGCGAAGGCCGTTGGCTGCGTGGCGGTCGCTGGATCTTGACGTTCTGCGCGCAAGTAGCTGGCGACCACATTGGCTTACCTAAGCTCTTGAGATTACGCTCAGAAAAACCGCTAGAACGCAGTTTTTGAGGGTATGTACGGGGTCCTCTTCGCACGTAGCAGACGGCGCAGTGAGCGGCATGATCAGCCGTGCCGTTCACCGTCGCTCTCGCAGCGATCAAGCTGCCCGGGGCTTGCGGCGCTCCGCCATCATCAGCCCGCGGGCCGCGGCGGCCTCCTTGATCTGCGGATCCAGCTCCCCCGCGCGCACGGCGGTGATCAGCGCCTCCAGGGTGCCCGGCAGCTTGTCCAGGTTGCCAATGCTGATCGCCGCCTTGCCCGGCTGCAGCTCCAGCGGCTTGCCGCCCACGCGCATGATGAAGTGCACGGTGCCCGCCGGGTCCTGAAACCAGCCCCGGCGCACGCGGCGGTTGACCTCAACCCGTACCCGCTGGCCCGAAGCATCCTTGCGCAGGGCCAGCATCTTGGGCGGCTCATACAGGCGGCCTTCCAGCGAGGCGCTCACCATGTCCCGCTGGTCAGCCAGTTGTGCCAGCAGCTTGTCCCGTGCACGGCCCAGTGGATCGTTGGCCGATGCGGTGGGAGCCGCCGCACTCAGCTTGAGGGTCTTCAACACACTCATCACTGTCTCCTCGCATGTGAGCTCCGTCAGCTCTCATGCACAGGACGTTACAGCCGCGACCCTGCCGTTCAACCGAAGATTGTATAAACCCATAAGAGAAGAGCTGAGCTAAGCGTCAAAACATCCCAAATGATGCCCCCTCTTATTGATGTGATAATAGGTTGTCACACGAAAGCTTTGCAATGCAAGATCGTGTCCGAAATACCAGTATTTTAATCCCCTACCGCTCAAGTAACGCCAGCTGTGGCCCAATTGGAAAATTTTCAATGGTTCATACGATCTGAAGTGGCGACCGGTCATCCTTAGAACGGGCTCACCGCCTCTCAAGCACGTAAATGCAAGTCCAGCTGCTAATGTCAGCCATTCGTCCTGACCCATATCGCGAGCTTTTATACCATTAAGCTTTAACGTCGTCGCAGCCAGAATCGTCCTCTCTAGCGCAGGCATATCGAAAGATACATATCGTTCTTGGCTCTCTTCGTCGAACCATGAATCAAGGAAACTCGCAGCTTCCTTTTCTGTCAAATGAAGCTTAGACATCATACGCATATCACGGTTGTCCATCATCATTGGCCTTCTAGTTCTTACCGGCGCAACAGCAGTCGACTGCCTCGAGATTACATCGAGGCTGCACAAGCAATCATGCGATAGGTGAGCTCGCAGTGTCACTTCGTCTAAGCATGACACACAAACAAAAAATTACGATCACTAATAGACGCGATGCTTAATCGTGCACAGATTCCGCCACCACGGGGATGCAGTGCAAGGGTCAGAACATGCCTTTTTGGCGAGGCTGTGCTAATCTGGCATCCATAGCTAAAAACCCGCTTTGACTGGCGTGTTATCGATTCTCGAAAGCATTTTGTATTTAATGACCCGCAAACACAGCAGAATATATTTTTGCCGGGATTTGGCGCTGGGTTGCTAGAATTGCTGACGCAAGTTTTTTATGCACCCTATAATCGAAATTAAAATCACATTTTTTGCCTCAGCTATTACAAAAATGAGGTTCAGATGAGCATGGGTTCGTACTGACCGAGCCGCGCGCCGAACGTCTGACGTGTGCCGGATAGAGAACTGGGGACTGACTGCGTTGAATTTAGAATTAAAGCGGTCGTTCCGCTTTGCAACCATTCCAGTCATTCAAATCGCTTCGATGACGTCCCGTAAGCGGACGCTACCGGCTGCGACCGGCCATTCGCATAAGGGCATGTTACGGAATCTAGTACTTTGAACCTAAGTATTGACTATTTTTGGTTGCGATTTCTGTAGATTATTAAGCTATCAATTCGATCGAGAGCAGATAGGATGTAGCTGCCACGAACAGGCGTCGCTGCGCCGGACCGCCGAACGCGCAGTTCGACGGCGTATCGGGCGTCGGGATAAAACCGAGGCGGAAGCCGTCCGGGGCGTAGATGTGTATTCCATCTCCGGCGGTAGTCCAGACCCAGCCGCGCTCGTCGACCGCGAACCCATCCGGGTAACCGTGGTCTGGCCGGCAAAACAGGCGTTGGTTCGAAAGGGTGCCATCCGCAGCCACATCGAACACCAGGATCTCATGGGTGTCACGCTCATGACCACCAATGATCTCACCGAGCGAGCGTGCCGTGTCAGATACATACAGGTTGCGGCCGTCAGGGGAGAAAAACAGGCCGTTCGGCTGTTCGAAGTCGGCCATACGGCGCAGCGAGCCAGCGCGCGGGTCGAAGCGGTAGACGCTACGATGATCGAGGTCCGGATCGACGAGGCTACCTTGGTTCGGCATCAGGATGCCGAAGGTCGGATCGGTGAACCAGATCGTCCCGTCCGCCGCCACGGCGACGTCGTTGGGGGAGTTCAAGCGCTTGCCATTGTAGTGCGTTACGATCGGCTCGGGCTGACCGTCCCCGCGTGAGCGACTGATGCAGCGCCGTCCGTGCTCACTGTGGACTAGGTAACCATCGGCGCCGAGCGCGTTTCCGTTCATGAATTGCGTGTTGTCGATGACCACCTCGACCCGGCCGTCAGGATACCACGCCAGGAGGCGCCGGTTCGGAACGTCGGACCAGATGAGGCGGTCTCGCGGTGTGTCCCAGACCGTGCCTTCGCCATGCAGCGTAAAGGTGTAGAGCACATCCCATTCTTCATCCGGAGAAAGCACGGCCGCCAATCGGAGATCATGCACCTCGACGCCAGTGAAGCCATCGATCTTGCCCGGGCTACCAGGCCGTCGGAGCAAGCGCCCGGGTGAAAGGTTTCTGTCCTGCGACATCGGCACGTCCTCGTCCTGGATCAGCGGAAGCGCCCAGGCTGGTTTACGGTCGGCGCGACGTCGAGGCCGGTGACGATCATCGTGCACGGCTCATCGCCGATCGTTCCGGAGAGATGGCCCTTCTTGCCGTCTTGCTCACGGGTGTTCTGGTCCTCGCCCATCATCAGCTCGCCCGGACCCATCTCGACCCGTGTGCCATCCATGGTCTCGACGAACCAGCGTCCAGACAGGATCGCGATCCACTGCGGCTTCGGGTTCTCGTGCCACTGCCCGACCCAACCGACCGGCAGTACCGTGAAGGTCACTGCAGCCTTCGATGGCTCCTGCTTGTCGTTCCACTGCGGCGCCGTCTCGTGGTTCACACCCTCGAGCTTGAATGCGGAGATCTCGAACCGTGCTTGGCGGCTCACGCCGACGGCATCGGTATAGACGTGCCAGTACGACAGTGTCGGTGGCGTTCCCTGGTCGCGTTGATCAGACATACTCACAAGTCCTTCAGCGGCGGTCGAGGATTGAGGGGGCGCTGGTCGGTCCGTTCGAGAGAGGATGCGCTACCACATGCAAGACAGGGGCGTAGCTCCCACCGATCACTACGAGCAAGAGACCGCCGACCAGACCGAAATTCTTGAAGAAGTCCCAGAGGTGCGTCCTACCCTGGCCGTTCCTCGACCAGAACCGCGGGAACTTCCAGAACTGGTGATACATCAGTGCTGTGATCACGCAGAACCCGGCGAGCACGAATGCCGCCGCGCGGTCGCATAGCCCGATCACGATAAGTGCTGGCGTGATCGCCTCCACGGCAATGCCCAGGATCAGTAGCAAAGCTGGAAACGGCAAGGGTCCGGATTTTGCCTGATCCATCGCCTCGCCCCAGTGGACGATCTTGTCGTAGGCGCTCAGGGGAAACATGCTGACGAGACAGATTTTGGCCAGGAGAGGGACTGCAATCAGGTCGAGCCAAGTCATTCTAAGGTCTTCGATAGGGGCACAGGTCGCTCCGGCGCAGAATGATATAGCGATACGATTGCAGTGCTCAACGTCACTTCGATCCAGGAGTTTCCCCGGTTTCGTATCGCACCGGAAGATAGGTTGAGCTTTCACAGCACGATCCCGTGAGCGCTTGATACGGAACGCCTCTATCCGCACGATGTTACGCGAGGACGGCTTTCTCAACACGCCGTAGTACCGGATTGATCGATGCCTCAGGACCACTACGACGTCGTCGTCATCGGATCTGGGCCTGGCGGCGGTTCACTGACGGCACGGCTCGCCGATACGGGTAAGCGCATCCTGCTGTTGGAACGTGGCGATTATCTTCCGCGCTCGCAGGATAACTGGTCGGCCAAGACCGTTTTCGTGGACGGGGCCTACCAGGCGCGTGAGACGTGGTACGGCGGTGATGGACGGTCATTCAGCCCAGCGTTGCATTATTACGTCGGAGGCAACTCGAAGGTCTACGGTGCCGCCTTGTTCCGCCTGCGCGAGCGCGACTTCGGCGAGGTTCGACACGTGGATGGGATCTCGCCGGCTTGGCCGGTCTCCTACGCCGAGTTCGAGCCGTATTACGCACAGGCGGAGCGCCTGTTTGCCGTCCACGGCACACGCGGTGAGGATCCAACCGAGCCATGGTCGAGTGGACCCTATGATCATCCGGCCGTCAGCCACGAACCGCGCATCCAAAAGCTCTCGGAAGATTGGGCAGGGGAAGGCCTGCACCCGTTTCACCTGCCGCTCGGGATCAAGCTCGACGAACGTGGGGGAAAGCCGACGCCGACCAGCATCTGCATTCGCTGCGATGCCTTCGACGGCTTTCCCTGTCTCCTGAACGGCAAGGCCGATGCCCAGGTAATGACCGTCGACCCGACGCTGGCCAAGCACGACAACGTCACGCTGCTGGTCAACGCCTACGTCTCACGGCTGGAAACCGATCCAGCCGGCCACACCGTAACTGGGGTCTGTGTGACCCGGGAGGGCCGGGAAGAGCGCTACAGCGCCGACATCGTCGTCGTCGCCTGTGGCGCGCTCTCTTCCGCCCTGTTGCTCCTGCGTTCGGCCAATGCAGCGCATCCGAACGGCCTCGCCAACGGCTCCGATCAGGTCGGGCGCAACTACATGCGCCATAATATGTCCGTATTGATGGCTTTGTCGAAGGAGGCGAACGACACCGTTTTCCAGAAAACGCTCGCGGTATCGGATTTTTACTTCGCGTCGAAGGACTGGGAATACCCGATGGGCCTGATCCAGATGTGCGCCAAAACGCATCCGGAGCAGATCCGCGGCGAGGAGTTCCCCAAATGGACCGGCTTCCTGCCGAACGCCCCGTTCGATATGGTCGCGCGCCACTCTATGGATTTCTGGCTGCAGAGCGAAGATCTGCCACATCCCGACAACCGGGTCATGCTCGATCGCGATGGCCAAGTGATCCTCGATATCGAAGAAAACAATCGCGAGGCGCACGATCGCCTGCGAAGCAAGCTCTCCGACTTGCTGCGGCCCGGGGGTGCCTACACCTACCTGTTCGAGCGCTCGCTCTATCTCGGTAAGAATATCCCTCTGAGTGGCACTGCCCACCAGGCGGGAACGCTCCGGTTCGGCCCCGACCCCAAGCGTTCGGTGCTCGACCTGAACTGCAAGGCGCACGAGCTCGATAATCTCTATGTCACGGATGCGAGCTTTTTCCCGTCGATCGGGGCGGTCAATCCGACGTTGACGATCATCGCTAACGCACTCCGGGTCGCCGACCACATCAAGGGGCGGCTCGCCTAGTAGACTCGTTATTCTACGATGTGCGGGCCGAAAGACGCGTCAGGGCGAGACACGCAGTACTTGCTGCGTCGAGGAGATTAGCTTTGAGCAAACCCATCGAGAGCTATGCCCTGATCGGCGATGGCGAGACCGCTGCCCTCGTCGCGCGGGATGGCTCGATCGATTGGCTGTGCTGGCCGGATTTCTCCGACGACGCATGCTTTTGTGCGCTTCTCGGAACTGAAAAGAATGGCCGCTGGTCGATCGCACCTCAGGCGCCGGTCATCGACATCGCACGTCGATATCGCGGCGACTCGATGATCCTCGAGACCGAGATAAGGACAGCCGGCGGAACGGTTCGGATCACCGACTTCATGCCCATCCGCGAGACGATTTCGGCTGTAGTCCGCATCGTCGAGGGATTGTCCGGCACCGTTGAGGTGGACTGGGAGGTATGTCCTCGCTTCGATTACGGTGCGCTGGCGCCGTGGTGGGAGACGCATGACGGCGGTGCTGTGGCAGTGGCCGGCCGACATCGTCTAACCCTTCATACGAGCGTGCCCGTCGGTGTATCGGATGGCGGAGCGAGAGGGACGTTCACCCTGCGCGAGGGCGAACGCGTTACGTTCGTCCTCGCACGCACGGTTTCCTGGTGCGGCGAGGCACCGCGTCTCGATGTCGACGCCGCGCTCAAGGCGACACAGGCACATTGGGAAGGCTGGATTTCGGGGTTCGATGCCGCGCGTACCCGTTGGCCCGGCGCGGTCAAGCGGTCGTTGTTAACGCTTAAAGCCCTGACGCACGCGCGCTCGGGTGGGTTGATCGCCGCACCGACCACGAGTCTGCCGGAGGTGCCGGCCGGTGGCATGAACTGGGATTACCGTTATTCCTGGTTGCGGGACTCCACGTTCACGCTCGGCGCCTTCCTCAATGCCGGCTTCAAGACCGAGGCGACGGCGTGGCGCGATTGGCTCTTACGTGCCATCGCCGATAATCCCGACGCGCTCCGGATCATGTATCGCGTCGATGGGTCCAGGCACTTGTCCGAATGGACCGTGGACGCGCTACCAGGCTACCGGGAGGCGCGCCCCGTGCGCATCGGTAACGCCGCGTCCACCCAGAAGCAGCTCGATGTCTACGGCGAGGTTTTGGACACCTTGGCCCTGGCGAGACGCGTCGGCATCGCGGCGACGGAGCATCAGCGTATCGTCGAGCGGCGGCTCATCGAGCACCTCGCTCGGATATGGCAGGATCGTGGTGCCGGGGTCTGGGAATCACGCGGGGATCCGAGGCGGTACACCTATTCCAAGGCCATGTGCTGGGTTGGCTTCGACCGGGCGCTACGGCACTGCGATATGCCTCAGGATTTGCATGCGATCCTCACGGCGAGCCGTGACAGAGTGCACGCCGAAGCCTGCCGCGAGGGATGGAACGCTGGCCTCGGCAGCTTTACGCAAAGCTACGGCAGCCATGAGCTCGACGCGAGTCTCCTACTGCTGCCGCTCGTCGGCTTCCTTGAGGCTAAGGAGCCGCGCATGGCGGCGACGATCGAGCGGATCAGGACGGACCTCGACCAGGACGGTCTGATCCGGCGCATGCGTGCGAATGGGGACGCCAGCGACGAAGGAGCGTTCCTGCCGTGCTCGCTGTGGATGGCCGATTGCCTGCGCCTCCAGGGGCGCAATGAATTGGCCGAGGCCTATCTCGAACGCGTGCTCGGCGTAGCCAACGACGTCGGCCTCCTCTCGGAGGAGTACGACGTACCTGGCCGATGTCTCGCCGGGAACTTTCCCCAAGCCCTGACACATCTCGGCGTCGTAAACACGGCGTTGGGCCTCTGCGGACCGGTCGTCGATCGCGGCGGGGGCTGAGCGTGCCATTGCATCTATCACGATCCCGTGGACCAGCGAACGCGATCCTGTCGTGCGTCTTGCCGGGAAGGGGCTGAGAACACGCCGAGCGGGCGTCGGCCGCCATCACCGAGGAGACGAATGGAATGCCTGACGTGGTTCGCCATGCTGGCCCACCGAATCCGGTCGCGCACGTCGATGCACCGCGGGCGCTCGACCCCCGCTTCGCCGAGGTCGTGACGCACGGCGCCCGACTCATGTCTCTGTACGATCTGGCGACCTTCAGCGAGGGCCCAGTGTGGTGGCCAGCTCGGCAGATGCTGGTTTGGTCCGATGTCGAGGGTCGCCGCGTCCTCGGCTGGCGCGAGGATGGTTGCGTCGAGGTCGTCGTCGACGCGACGCCGTTCATCAACGGCCACGCGATCGACCGCGACGGCGGGCTGATCCATTGCGAGCACGGCACTCGGCGCCTATCTCGGACGCTGCCGGACGGGCGTTACCAGGTCGTCGTCGACACATACCAGGGCAAACGCTTCAACTCGCCCGACGATGTCGTCTGCGCCGACGACGGTGCGCTGTGGTTCACCGATCCCGCCTACGGCCTCGTCCTACCGAAGCAGGGCACACTCGCCGAAGCCGAACTCGATCATCGCAGCGTCTATCGCTTCGATCCGAAAACCGGGGAAGCGGCACGCATGGCCGACCTCGAACAACCCAACGGTCTCGCCTTTGCTCCCGGAGGGACAACCCTCTACGTAACCGACACCTCTCGTTCCCTCGATGGGGGTCGGCACACAATCTTTGCATTTGAGGTCATCGAAGGACAAGCGCTCGCAAACCGTCGCGTCTTTGCCGAGGTCGAGCCTGGCATTCCCGACGGCTTGCGGGTCGACAGCCGCGGTTGGATCTGGACGAGTTCCGGAGCCGGGGTTCAGGTGTTCTCCGCCGAGGGGCACCGGCTCGGGCTGATCCCGACACCGCAGGTGTGCTCCAACCTTTGCTTCGCGCCGGGGGAGCAGCGGCTGTTCATCACCTCGAAACAACACCTCTACGCTCTCGACCTCGGCATGGGGCAAGCCAGCACCACTTCACGGGATCGTTAGATCGCGCGCAATGCGACCAGGAACCGACTAGCATATATCTGGTTAGCCGGAACCGGTGCGCAACACAGCGTGGCATCTCCCACGTCGCAACGACATGACCTGTCTGTGCGATGCTATCGCTGCACATCTTTCAAGGACCCGACATGGCCGATTCCGTTGCCGACTTCTTCTGGAAGCGCCTCGCCGAATGGGGCGTGAAGACGATTTTCGGCTACCCCGGCGACGGTATCAACGGCTTGCTCGGCGCCATGCAGCGCAACGACCTGCCGTTCGAGTTCGTCCAGGTCCGCCACGAGGAGATGGCCGCGTTCATGGCGGCGGCCTACGCCAAGTTCACCGGCGAGGTCGGTGTCTGCATGGCCACCTCCGGCCCCGGCGCGACGCACTTGCTCACCGGCATGTACGACGCGCACATGGACCACGTGCCGCTCCTGGCCATCGCCGGCCAGCAGGCCCGTAACGTCAACGGCGCGCACTACCAGCAGGAGTTCGACCTCACCAGCGTCTACAAGGACGTCGCCGCCTACGTGCAGCAGGCTTCCTCGCCCGCGCAGGTCCGCCACATCGTCGACCGCGCCATGCGCATCGCCAAGGCGGAGCGGAAGGTCTCGGCGATCATCCTGCCCAACGACCTGCAGGACGTCCCCTACGAGGCTCCGGTGCGAAAGCACGGCAACACCTTCTCCGGCGTTGGCTACACGGCCCCGAAGGTCGTGCCCTTCGATGCCGACCTGCGCCGCGCCGCCGACGTGCTCAACGCCGGCAAGAAGGTCGCGATCCTGGTCGGTGCGGGCGCGCTGCATGCCACCGACGAGGTCATCGCGGTCGCCAACAAGCTTCAGGCCGGCGTCGCCAAGGCGCTGCTCGGCAAGGCGGCCCTGCCCGACGACCTACCCTTCGTGACCGGTACCATCGGTCTGCTCGGATCCAAGCCGTCCTCCGACATGATGGAGGAGTGCGACACTCTCCTGATGATCGGCTCGGGATTTCCCTGGGCCGAGTTCCTTCCCGCGGAGGGGCAGGCCCGAGGCGTGCAGATCGACATCTCACCGGAGATGCTGTCGTTGCGCTACCCGATGGAGGTACCCCTCTGCGGCGAGTCCGCCGAGACGCTGCGGGCCTTGCTGCCCCTGCTGGAGCAGAAGAAGGAGGGCGGGTCCTGGCGCACCGGTATCGAGAAGGGGATGGTCTCCTGGTGGAAGGAGGCCGAGGATCGGGCGATGGCCAAGGCCAACCCGGTCAACCCGCAGCGCGTGACCTGGGAACTGTCCCCGCGGATGCCCGAGCGGGCGATCATCACCTCGGATTCCGGTTCCTGCGCAAATTGGTTCGCCCGCGACCTGAAGATGCGCCGCGGTCAGATGTGCTCGCTTTCCGGCGGCCTCGCCTCGATGGGCGCGGCGGTGCCCTACGCCATCGCCGCCAAGGTTGCCCATCCTGACCGTCCGGTGATCGCGCTGGTCGGCGACGGCGCCATGCAGATGAACAACATGGCTGAGTTGATCACGGTATCGAAGTACATGCATCGCTGGTCGAACAAGACCTGGATCTGCTGCGTGTTCAACAACGAGGACCTGAACCAAGTCACTTGGGAGCAGCGGGTGATGGAAGGCAACCCGAAGTTCGAGGCGAGCCAAACCATCCCGAACGTGCCGTACCACAAGTTCGCCGAGCTGATCGGCCTGAAGGGCATCTACGTCGACGATCCGGAGAAGATGGGCGCGGCCTGGGACGAGGCGCTGGCGAGCCCGGTGCCGGTGGTGCTGGAGGTCAAGACCGACCCCGAGGTGCCGCCGCTGCCGCCGTTCTTCACCTTCCAGCAGGTGCAGAACTTCATGTCGATGCTCGGCAAGGGAGACCCGAAGGAGCGCCACCTCCTCGTCGATACCGCGCGTCAGGTTCTGGCGGGCGTGCTGCCCGGCGGCAAGAAGTAGGACGGAGGCGGCGACCGCCCTTCCCGCACAGCCCATGGCAAACCAAGCGACCATCACGGCGGTGCGGGCTCGCGCCTTCACCTTCCCGACCGACGCACCTGAAGCCGATGGTACCTTCGCGTGGGAGAAGACGACGATCGTCGTCGTCCACGTCGAGGCCGCCGGACGAACCGGCCTCGGCTACAGCTACACCGACGCCAGCGTCGCCGCCCTCATTGGCGCGACGCTAGCGTCGATCCTGGAAGGAGGTGACGCCTTCGATATCCCTCGGCTCAATGCGGCGCTTCGCTGCGCGGTGCGCAACCTCGGCCGCAGCGGTCTCGCCGCGAGTGCCATCTCGGCCCTCGACACGGCCCTGTGGGACCTGAAGGCGCGCCTCCTCGACCTTCCTCTGGCGCGACTGTTCGGCCTCGCTCGCGACGCGGCCGAGATCTACGGCAGCGGCGGCTTCACCTCGTACGACGACCGGCAACTGAGCGTGCAGCTCACTGGCTGGGTCGAGCGGGACGGCTGTCGCGCGGTCAAGATGAAGGTCGGTAGCGAGCCGGGGCGTGATCCCACACGGATGGCGGTCGCACGGCGGGCCATCGGCGAGGCCACCCTGTTCGTCGACGCGAATGGAGCCTTCACCCCGAAGCGGGCCTGCGCCTTCGCGCAAGCCGCCGCGGCGTTCGACGTGGCGTGGTTCGAGGAGCCGGTGACGAGCGACGATCCCGCCGGCCTTGCGTTGGTCCGTGCGCGTGCACCGGTCGGCATGGAGATCGCGGCCGGCGAGTATGTCTATACGTTGGATGACATGCACGGCCTGCTCGCGGCCGGCGCGGTCGACGTGGCGCAGGCCGACGTCACCCGCTGCGGCGGCTACACCGGTTTCCGTGCCGTCGCTTCGCTGTGCGCGGCGGCGCACATCGATCTTTCCGGCCACTGCGCCCCGGCGCTTCACCTACCCGTCGCGGTCGCGGTTCCCCGCTTCCGCCACCTCGAATGGTTCCACGATCACGTCCGCATCGAGCGGATGCTGTTCGACGGCGCCCCGGTGGCGCGCGACGGTTTCATCGCCCCGGATCTCTCCCGGCCGGGCAACGGACTGACGTTCAAGCACCAGGATGCGGAAGCCTATGCTGTCTGAGGCGGGATCGATGGAGGCCCGTGGGAACGGGCTTCCCGGCGTGAGGCCGCGCACGGCGCCCGTGCGGTTCGAGGCGGAGGTCCACCCGGTCGTGGCGCTGGCCCTCGTCGCGGCCGGGGCCGGGGTGCTGACTTGGTTCGCGGCGGGTCGTTCGAAACGGCTCGGCCTGACACCGCACGGAGGTCGCCAGGTCCGGGTGAAGGGGTCGCGCCGCTACCGCGAGCGCGGCACGGAGGTCACTGCGAGCGCGGCGCAGCGACTGAACCACGCCTCCTCGATGCTCGCGGCCTCCGTGTTGTTCGATTCCGGCCTGGAGCACTACCGCGGACAGTTCTTCAACCGGGCGATGTACACGCCGATCATCGCCTCGACCGTGACGCTGGCCTCGTCCCTACACGGGGCCGGTGATACCGATCCGGGACGCTCGCACGTGCGGCACGCCGTGCAGGCGATGGCGGGCGTCACCGGCCTCGTCGGCTTCGGCTTCCACGCCTGGAACGTCGGCAAGCGCGAGGGCGGCTATTCCTGGCAGAACCTGTTCTACGGCGCGCCGATTGGTGCCCCCATGGCGCTGACGCTGGCAGGCATCCTCGGCGTAGCAGCCGAGAGGGTGCGCGATGCCGACCCGGACGCGCCCGAACTTGCCGGCCTGCCGGCCGGCGGTGCCCTCGCTGTGGCGACCGCCGGCATGCTCGTCGGCACAACCCTGGAGGCTGGCCTGCTCCATTTCCGCGGCGCCTTCCAGAACCCGGCGATGTTCGTGCCCGTGACCCTGCCGCCGCTCGCGGCCGCGATACTGGCCACGGCCGCCGCTGCGGAGCCCGGCAGGCCGCACAAAACGGCGAAGGCTGGGATGTGGGCGGTCTCAGCGATGGGCGTGCTCGGCGTCGCGTTCCACGCCTACGGCGTCGCGCGGATGATGGGCGGCTGGGACAACTGGCGCCAGAACATGATCGACGGGCCGCCGCTGCCGGCTCCCCCTTCGTTCTCCGGCCTTGCGCTCGGGGGCCTCGCCGCCCTGGAACTGCTGGAACATCGGCGGCCCTGAACGGCGCCTCCGGCTCAACCCACGCTCAGGATCGAAGACCTTGCACCCGAGACGCGACCTCTATCCGGGCTACGACGTGCTGACCAAGCGCGATAGCCCCTCCTGGAACGCCAAGACCCGCGACGTGCTCGCCGAGCGCCTCGGCATCGGCCCCGAGAAGCATCGCTTCCTCGACGATGAGGAGTGGACGACCCTGAAGGCTGTCTGCGACCGCGTCGTGCCCCAACCCGCGGATCGTGCCGATCCGATCCCGGTAGCGGCGCTGATCGACCACAAGCTCGCCACCGGCGAGCACGACGGCTATCGCCATGCAGATCTTCCGGACCAGGGCGAGGCCTGGAGACGGGGCCTCGCGGCCCTCGACGCTGAGGCGCGCGCCGCCTACGGCGCCGGCTTCCACGAACTCGGCGCCTGGGCGCGTGACGAACTGCTCAAGGCCGCCGAGGCCGGCACGCTGGCGCACCCGGCTTGGGGGGACATGCCGACGGCCAAGTTCTTCTCCGGGCGCGTCCTGGCCGATGCCGTCAAGGCCTACTACGCCCACCCCACCGCCTGGAGCGAGATCGGCTTCGGCGGACCCGCGAGCCCGCGGGGCTACGTGCGCATGGATTTCGACCGCCGCGATCCGTGGGAGGCCGCCGAGGCCAAGCCCGGAGATGCGGGTGAGGCCATCACGCAAAACCGGCGCGTCGGACGCTGAGGACAGGTTGGACCATGCGACTTTCTGGAACTGGCAACGCCGCCGACAACCCGCGCGATGGCACGCCGGGCGACGACCCGATGCACGCCCCCCGCGCCCGTAACGGCCGTGCGCCCAACGTGATGCGGATGGGCGAGTGGGTGCCGATGCGCCAGCACGCCGACGAGGACGAGGTCGACTTCGTCATCGTCGGCACCGGTGCGGGCGGCGGGACGCTGGCCGCGCGCTTGGCCGAGCACGGCTTCTCCGTCGTGGCGATGGATGCGGGGCCGTACTGGCGCCCGCTGGAGGATTTCGCCTCGGACGAGCGCCATCAGTCGAAACTTTACTGGACGGACGAGCGCATCGTCGATGGCGACAACCCGTTGCAGATGGGCTCGAACAACTCCGGCAAGGCGGTGGGCGGCTCGACGGTCCACTATGCCATGGTGGCGCTGCGCTTCCGACCGGAATGGTTCAAGTCGCGCACGCTGCTCGGCTACGGTGCGGACTGGCCGCTCGATTGGCGCGAGATGTGGTCGTACTACGATCAGGTCGAGGACGACCTGAAGATCTCGGGTCCCGTGACCTATCCCTGGGGGCCGAAGCGTCCGCGCTACCGCTATCGCGCCCATGAGATGAATGCGGCGGCCAAGGTTCTCGCCCGCGGCGCGGAGGCGATGGGCATTGATTGGACACCGACGCCGCTCGCCACCGTCTCGGCCCCGCGCGGCGACAGCCCGCCGTGCGTCTACCGCGGGTTCTGCGTCGTCGGCTGCTCCACGAACGCCAAGCAGAGCGTGCTCGTGACCTACCTGCCGCGCGCCCTCGCCGCGGGCGCCGAGATCCGTGATCTCGCCATGGTCGGGCGAATCGAGACGAAGAACGGACGCGCCACTGGCGTCCACTACTTCCGGGAGGGCCGCTGGCGGTTCCAGCGGGCGAAGAACGTCGTCGTTGCGGGCTACGCCATCGAGACGCCGCGCCTGCTGCTGATGTCGGCCAACCCCGAGTTCCCGGACGGGCTCGCCAACTCCTCGGGACTGGTTGGCAAGAACCTGATGGTTCAGGGCAATCAGGCCGTCTGGGGCGATTTCGAGGAGGAGATCCGCAGCTACAAGGGTCCGCCCTCGCTCGCGGTGACCGAGCACTGGAACTACGAGGACCGGGGCAAGGATTTCCACGGCGGCTACTGCTACATGAGCCAGGGTCCGCTGCCGACCCAGTGGGGCAGCACCCAGGCCGGATCGCACGGCCTGTGGGGCGAGGCGTTGGTTTCCGAGATGCAGCGCTACAACCATGTCGCTGGTCTCAAGATCGTCTCGGAATACCTTGCGCAGGAGCGCAATCGGGTGACCCTGACGGACGAGACCGACCAGTACGGGCTGCCGATCCCGCGCATCACCTATTCCTGGTGCGACAACGACCGGGCCATGAACCGCCACGGGCTGAACTTCATGGGCCAGGCGCTCGCGGCGGCCGGCGGCCGCAACATCTGGGAACAGGGCGACGACACCAACCACCTGTATGGCACGGCCCGGATGGGCCATGACCGCCGGACCTCGGTGGTGGACGGCGATTGCCGGTCCTGGGACATCCCCAACCTGTGGGTGTGCGACGGTTCGGTCTTCCCGACCACGGGAGGCGTGAACCCCTCCCTCACGATCCAGGCGGTCGCCCTGCGCACCGCCGACCGCATCAAGGCGATGGCCCGGGGCGGACACCAGCGCGATGCCTGAGGCGGCCATCACCAAGCTGTGCCCCGTCGGAGGAGGTCGGCGGGCCCGGGCGCTTCTTCGCCTCGCGTCGTCTTTCACCGTGACCGCGGTGTTGCCGCTTGGCGGCTGCGGCGTCCTCGATCACGGGATGCTCGGCGCAGCCGGCCCGGTCGCCGATCAGACACGCAGCCTGTTCCTGATCGTCTGCATGATCCTAATCTTCGTCGTCGGCCCGGTTTTGGTGCTGACCCCGATCTTCGCCTGGCACTACCGTTTGTCTAACACGAAGAGCGCCTACCGCCCTCAATGGGGCTTCAACTGGCCGCTCGAAGGGCTGATTTGGATCCCGCCGGTGATCATCGTGGCGGTCCTCGCCGTGTTCCTATGGCGAGACACTCACCGGCTCGACCCGTACAGACCACTCGCCTCGTCGTATCCACCGATCCAGGTGCAGGTGGTCGCCCTCGATTGGAAGTGGCTGTTCATCTACCCCGATGACGGCGTGGCAAGCGTCAACAAGCTCGTCATTCCCGCCGGACGCCCGGTCCACCTCAGCCTGACCAGCGCCACCGTGATGCAGTCGTTCTTCATCCCGCAACTCGCCGGTCAGATCTACGCGATGGCCGGCATGACCACGCAGCAGAACTTGGCTGCAGACGCGCCCGGCACATACCGCGGCGAGAACATGCAGTTCAACGGCATGGGATTTCAGAACCAGAAATTCCCCGTCGTGTCCGAGACGAACGATGATTATCGAGCGTGGCTTGCCCAGGTCCGGGCGAGCGGCAAGACTCTCGACATGGCCGCCTTCCAGACCCTGTCGGCGCGCTCGGTCCAGGTTGTGCCGAGCCAGTTCGGCTCGGTCGCCCCGAACCTGTTCCAGTCGATCGTCGCCTTGAATGACCCCGGCATGCACGCCGCCCATGGACCGGAACACCGATGACCGACGCCGCGATCCAGTACGCGCTCTTCGGCCGGCTCGACGCAAAGGCCTTTCCTTTCGTCCGCGCCTGGGAGAACCCGAACCTCAGTGAGATCATCGGTGCCGCCGCCGGTGCGATGGTGGTGATCGGCGCCGTCGCGCTCGTGACGCTGCTGACCTGGAAGCGGTGGTGGCGACCGCTGTTCCTCGATTGGCTGACCAGTCTCGATCACAAGAAAATCGGCATCATGTACATCGTGATCGCCGGGGTCATGCTCAGCCGCGCGCTGATCGAGGCGGTGCTGATGCGCACGCAGCAATCGCTCGCCGTCAACGCACCCGGCATCGTCGCGCCCGAGCATTTCGCCCAGCTGTTCAGCACACACGGCACCATCATGATCTTCTTCATGGCGATGCCGTTTCTCACGGGCCTGATCAACTACGTCGTACCGCTGCAGATCGGTGCTCGGGACGTCGCCTTCCCGCTGCTCAACTCGATCAGCCTGATGCTGACGGCCGGCGGCGCCGGCCTCGTGATGATCTCCTTGGCGGTCGGGGAGTTCTCCACCGGGGGTTGGTCCGGGTACCCCCCTTACACGGAAACTGCGTTCCAACCCGGCGTCGGCCCGGACTACTGGATTTGGGCGATCACCCTGTCCTCCCTGGGCACGACCTTCTCGGGGCTGAATTTTGCCGCGACGATCTACAAGAAGCGGTGCCCGGGGATGCACCTCACGCGTATGCCGCTGTTCTGCTGGACCGCGCTCTGTACCTCGATCCTGATGATCTTCGCGATGCCGCCGCTGACGCTCGCGACTGCCCTACTCGCCCTCGATCGTTATCTCGGTTTCCACTTCTTCACGAACGATCTCGGCGGCAACATGATGAACTACGTCAACCTCTTCTGGTTGTTCGGCCATCCGGAGGTCTACATCCTCATCCTCCCCGCGTTCGGAGTCTACTCCGAGGTGATCTCGGCGTTCTCATCGAAGGAGCTCTACGGCTATAAGTCGCTCGTCATCGCCACGATGGCCATCGGTGTGCTGTCGTTCACGGTCTGGCTGCACCACTTCTTCACCATGGGTCAGAGCGCCAACGTCAACGCCTTCTTCGGGGTCGCGACCATGACGATCGCCGTACCGACCGGGGTCAAGGTCTACGACTGGATCTGGACGATGTTTCGTGGCGAACTCCGCTTCACGCCGCCGATGCTGTTTTCTGTCGCCTTCATCATGACCTTTGTGCTCGGCGGCATAACCGGCGTCATGCTCGCAATACCGCCGATCGATTTCGTCGTGCACAACACCGTGTTCCTCGTGGCCCACTTCCACAACGTGCTGATCCCCGGCCTGCTCTACGGGATGATCGCCGGATACCAGTACTGGTTCCCGAAGGCGTTCGGGTTCCGGCTCTCGGAAGGTTGGGGCAAGGTCTCGTTCGTGTGCTGGGTGGTGGGCTTCTATCTCGCCTTCATGCCGCTCTACGTGCTCGGGCTCGGCGGCATGGCGCGGCGCTCCCAGGCCCTCTTCGACCCGGACTACCAGCCATGGCTTCTGGTCGCGGTGATCGGCGCTTTCATCCTGCTCGCCGCTCTGGCGACGCTGTTCGTGCAGCTCTGGGTCAGCGTGCGTGACCGCGAACACAACCGGGTGCCCGTTGGCGACCCCTGGGACGCGCGCGGTCTCGAATGGTCGATCCCCGCGCCACCGCCGGAGTACAATTTCGCCACCATTCCTCGGGTCTACCACCTCGATGCCTTCTACTGGCACAAGGCGCGCGGAGACGCGTACAAGCTCGCCGACGCCTACGACGACATCCAGATTCCAAAGAACAGCTGGGTCGGGCCCCTCATCGGCGGTGCCGGCGCGGTCTGCGCTTTCGGCCTCGTCTGGCACATCGGCTGGATGAGCCTCCTCGGCTTTGCCACGGCCTGGCTCGCGGTGATCGCCCGCAGCTTCGTGCGCGACACCCACCGGACGATCCCGGCCGCCGAGGTGAAGGCCACGGAGGCCCGCTGGCTCGCCCTGGCAGCCAGGACGCGACCAGTGTCGCGTCAGCTCGAGGAGAGCTCGGCCAACCTCGGCCTCGCGGAACCCTTCCCGCCGGAGGTAGCGGCGTGAGCGGTCTGCAGCTGAAGCACATCGGGCTGAACCTTCGCAGCTCGGACGAACTCGAACCCGGCGAGGCCGAGATCGGCCTTTATGGGTTCTGGATCTTCCTGATGAGCGACGCCGTGTTGTTCGCGCTGCTGTTCGCGATCTACGGCACGCAGCTCGCCGCCACCGCCGGCGCGCCCGGACCGCAGGCGGAGTTCAAGCTCGGCAGCGCGTTCGTCGAGACGCTGATCCTCCTGACGAGCAGCTTGACCTTCGGGCTCTCGGCGATCGCGATGAAGTACGATCGGACGCGAGCCGGCCTCATCGTCTGGCTGTGTGTCACCCTGGTCCTCGGCCTGACCTTCCTCGGTTTCGAGGTCAGCGACTTCGCGACGATGTTCCGCGACGGCGCTACGCCGGATCGCAGCGGCTTCCTCTCGGCGTTCTTCGCGCTCGTCCCCACGCACGGACTCCACGTCACAGCGGGTTGCATCTGGATCGTGGTGATGCTCGCTCAGATCGCGGTCTACGGGACGGACGCACGGGTCAAACTCGACTTGCTCAAGCTCGGCCTGTTCTGGCACTTCCTCGACATCATCTGGATCGCGATCTTTTCGGTCGTCTACCTGCAGGGTAAGCTCGGATGACGACACGGGGCCAGTACAAGGGTGTCGTCCTGCTCAAGGCCATCGCCGCAGCGGCCCTGTTCGGCGTCGCGAGAGCGTCGACCGGCGCAGCCAAGCGGGAGCCCGAAGATGGAGCCGGAGCCTGCACGGGAGATGACGAACGCCATTCCAAGCGCAGTGATTTGGTAAGTTACGGCGTCGGCTACGTCCTGGCGCTGCTATTGACCGGAACTGCATTTGCCGTCGTAGCGTGGGGTTGGGCGACGGGAACGACCGCCCTCACGATCGTTTTCGGCCTGGCGTTGATCCAAGCGGTCGTGCACTTCCGGTGTTTCCTGCACATCGACTTGCGGCGATCGCACCGCGACGACCTGCAGCTGATCTTGTTCTCCACGCTAATCGTCTGCCTGATGGTGGGTGGCACCCTCGTCGTGCTGCTCAACCTGCGCATGCGGATGATGTAGCCGATCCAGATACCACCCGATCGATCTATCGGAGCCGGCGGTGCGTCTCCGAGGTTCTCGCGATCGATAGGGCGCCGAGGAACGCCATCCCGAGCGCGGTAGCGATGCCGAGCTTCAGCCAGCGAGGGTCGGCGGCCGGAACGGTGGTGAGCGATCGATCGTCGAAGCGGCCGTGCGCACCGGGGTCGGTATCGACCGGATCGTACAGGTTGTCCGGCCGCCCTTCGAGCGCTGCTTGGCTGGTCATCTCGCCGCGATAACCGTGTCGCGCGAGATATCCGTCGATCCATCCGGGAATGATCATGTTGCCGATGATCGCTTTCCAGGTCGGAAAGCCGATCCAGAGCTCGCGAGGCGCAGTGTGCGCGGCGCTGTAGACGTGGCGCGCGATCGCCTCGGGCTGGTAGATCGGCGGCACCGGCTCCAAACGCCGCGGCATACGCGTGCGCGCCCAGTCGAATTGTGGAGTGTTCACCGCCGGGAGCTGCACCATCGTCAACCTCACGCGGCTGCCGTCATGCAGCAGCTCGCTGCGCAGGCTGTCGAGGAAGCCGCGCACGGCCGCCTTGGCCGCGCAGTAACTCGATTGCAGGGGAATCGAGCGGTACGCCAGGGCCGAGCCGATGCAGACGATGGTGCCGGCATTGCGGCGCTGCATGTGCCTGAGGGCCGCGAGCGTGCCATGGACTTGCCCAAGGTACGTCACATCGGTCGCGCGTTTGTACTCGTCCGGCGAGGTCTGCTGCACGGGGGCGTAGATCGTCACCATGGCGACGTTGATCCAAACGTCGATACCGCCGAATTCCATCACGGTTTCGTCCGCCGCCCGCATGACGGCATCGGCGTCCGCGACGTCGACTTGATGGGCTTGCGCTCGGCCGCCGGCCCGCTCAATGTCTCGTAATGTACCTTTCAGCCCGGCCTCCCCGCGTGCCAAGACGGACACGTTCCAGCGGTGCCGGGCGAACTCGTGAGCGATCGCCCGGCCCACCCCGGCGCTTGCTCCGGTTATGACCACGGTCGAGCGCCGGTCGTCTTTTCTCTCGCGGATCATCGAATGTCCTTTAGGAGCAGCTTGGCAGTAAGCTTATTCGCCGGCCATCAACGCCTCAGGACACATCGCGTTCGCACGGCATGCACGATGCGAGTTCATGCCATTCTGGAAAAGTGCGCCCGCATCTGACGTCGCCCCACCTCTGTGGGCCAGCATGAATGGCGCCGAACGACATAGACGGACGCTCAAGCTGTGGCAGCCGCACGAAGGGGATTGTTAGGCTCGCGGATATTGATGCGACGGGCGCGGAACTGCCAGAAGATGATCGTGCTCATGATGGCAGCGTAGAGGCACCAGACCGACGTGAACGCATAGCCCTTTACGATGACGGTCGCGACCACGCCAAAAAAATTGAGCCAGCCAAACCAGCGCACCACCCGGTGGCTTGACAAGATCAACGCGCCGCAAGTCGCCAAGACATAAATCACCGCCACTCCGGTGAGGGCCGTGCCTGGATTATCGTAGTGGATCGAGTGCTGCTCGATACAGGCCGTACTCGGGTAACTGATGAGACCTCTGAACACGAAAGCTGTGAGACCCGCCCCGACCAATGTGAGCGCCCCGATCAGCCACCGGCGCCATCCGGGCGGCTCCATCAGCAGGACCGCCAGCGGCATCAGGAGCGGCAGGATGCCTTGCGCATAGAGCATGTACAGGAAGACGAGGTGCCCCTGAGCCTCCTGCCGGATCTCGCCTTCAAGGCCAAGCCAGATGAATCCCTCCGTAAATTGATGTAGGGCGAAGAAAATCGGCGTCGCTGCAAACAAGACGGCTCGAGCTTGCCGGACGTGCGCGAGTGTAGCTACACCGAAGAGTCCGATTACGCCGCTCGCGATAAAATCGACTTCTGGAGAGAAACACATGCGCGGATACCCGTATTTTAATAAATCCGTGTTATCTTTAGTGCAGCGAGCCCATCAGACGGTCAAGCGATGATCAATTGTTTGATGTAAAATTTTTGCAAATAATATTTTATAAATAACATCCATCAGTTTTTCCAAATAGAAGCCATGGAATTTATCTATTACATTAAACGCTATGCCTCGCCCCGTCTTATGCCGCAATGCTGAACGATTAGATATCAGATCAGGTCGTTGTCAAACAGCTGTATGCGTGCTGGTGGTCGAGGACAACACCGACATCGCCGGAGTTGTAACCCAGGCGTTAGCGACCTCAGTTATGCACTGACCCTAGCGCGCGATGTTGATGGGACGCTGGTGGCATTCGGCGAGATACCTCTGTCGCCGTTCGACGTGGTGTTCTCCGGCGTGATTGACCTAACTGGTATTTTAGTCCGAGCCAATTAAGGGGCTACTGCATGGTGGTGGCTATGAGTAGCCGGAACGCCAGATCCGGGTAGCTGACCGGCGCGGGCGCCCGATAGCGATTGATCGCGTTTTTCAACAGCAATGCCCAGGTGGCTGACAGGTCAAGCTTGCCGCTGACTGGTCGAGATGGAGGCATCATCCCGTCCTGTCACACCTCTTCCAATGGGTGATCGCCGCTCGCCTCGGCATGTCAGGGTCACCGCACGGCGCGTAGGTGCGATCGGCGTTAACATCAACTTAGCTCCGCGGATCAGTCTAGAAACCGCTTCGCGGAGCTGAGTGACGACAGACGGAACTGCTCAGCTCGCCTTATCCCCATCCCGCATGTTGCCGGTCGGCTCCTGCACGTGAGCCTCCAGGAACCACAGCTGCTTGTCGACCGCCCGCGAGATCTCGGTGAACAGGTCGGCCGTGTCGGGGTCGCCGGCCTCGTCCTCGTGCCTTGCGCCGTCTCGGCGATCCGAGCGATGCCGGATTTCGGCGCCGACATCGCTGCCTATGGTGCGCGGATCAACGCGATCGCGCCGGCCGAGCGCCACGTCGCCAACATGGTGAGCGCCATCAACTTCGACATCCGCGGGCTCGACACGCTGGGTGAGGAGTTCATGCTGCTGGCCGCCATCACCGGAACTGTCGTGCTCTTGCGCGGCAGCCGCGGCGAGGCGATCACCGATCGCGCGGCTCGGCTCCCCGGCAGGCCGGTTCTGCCCCGCGCCGAGGTGGTCGTCCTGGCCTGCCGCATCGCTGGGCCGATCACCGCCCTGTTCGGGCTCTATGTGGTTCTACACGCCACCGTGACCCCCGGCGGCGGCTTCCAGGGCGGCGTGATCCTCGCATCGGCGACCCTGCTGATCTACCTCGGCGAAGGCTATTCCGGATGGCGCGACAGCGTCCGCAGCCGGTGGCTCGACGCCATGGAAGGCGGTGGCGCGCTGCTCTTCGTGCTCTGCGGTCTCGCACCGATGCTGGTCGGGGGCGCATTCATGGAGAACGTGCTGCCGTTGGGGACGTTTCGCGACCTCTTTTCCGGCGGCCTGATGCTGGTGGAAAATCTCGGCGTGGCGGCGGCCGTCACGGGTGGCTTCACCCAGCTCTTCCTCGAATTCATGGAGGAGACCCGGGAACCCGACCAATCGGACGATCCGAAGGGAGAAGACGCGTGAGCTGGCTCCCCTACGCGGTTGCCGCATGGCTGTTCGGCATCGGCCTGTTCGGGATCAGCACCAGCCGGAACTACATCCATCTGATCGGCTGCCTCTCGGTCTGCCAATCGGCCACCTACGTACTGCTTCTCGGCATCGGCTACCGCTGGGACGCCATCGCTCCGATCTTCTACGACCACCCGCCCGGCACACCCGCCGTCGACCCGGTGATGCAGGCGCTCGTGCTCACCGACATCGTCGTCGGCGCGACGTTGACCGCTCTGCTGCTGGTCCTGACGCTGCAGGTGTACAAGCGTAGCGGCACACTCGACCCGGAGCGGCTCCGACCGATGCGGAAGAATGCCGGCGGCGGACGCGTCGGCGCGCAGCAGGAACCCGGCGCGGAGGCGCAGCTCTGATGCCGGATTGGTTCTCGCTCGGCTGGATCCCGAGCGCGGTGCTGCCGCCCCTTCCGGTGGCGCTGCCGCTGGCGATGTGCGCGGCCCTGCTCGCGACCGCTCACCTCCTGCCCGGCCGTTGGCCCGACATCCTCGCGAGCCTGACGGCGCTCGCGGTCGCAGCCCTCTGCGGCCTGATCGCCGTGCGGGCGGCGGACGCGCCGCTGGTCTACTGGTTCGGCGGCTGGACGCCGCGGGCGGGCATGGCGCTCGGGATCGGCTTCTCGGTCGATGCCGCGAGCGGCTGGGTCGCGGCGTTCATTGGGACGCTGTATGCCGCGAGCTTCGTTTTCGCCTGGGGCTTCTTTGAGGAGACCCACGGCCACTTTCAGATCCTGATGCTGCTGTTCCTGGCGGCCATGGTCGGATTCGTCTTCACCCGCGACCTGTTCAATCTGTTCGTGTGGTTCGAGGTGATGAGCGTCGCGGCCTTCGCGCTGACCGCCTATCATCTCGACGAATCGGCGCTGGCCGGCGCCCTGAACTTCACCGTCACCAACAGCCTCGCGGGCTTCCTGATGCTCGGCGGCATCGGCCTGATCTACGCCCGTGCCGGCACGCTCGACTTCGAGGAACTGGCCCGCGCGGTCGCCCATGCAGGGCGCGATCCGGTGACTGCCGGCGCCTTCTGCCTGATCGCCACCGCGCTGATGATCAAGGCCGCCGTGGTCCCGTTTCAGTTCTGGCTCGCGGACGCCCACGCGGTGGCCCCGAGCCCGGTCTCGGTGATCTTCTCCGGCGCCATGGTCTCGCTCGGGCTGTTCGGGCTTGCCAAGCTGACCGCGGTGGTGTTCACCGGCTCCGATCAGGTCCGCGGGGCGGTCTCGCTGTTCATGATCGGCGCCGGCAGCGCGACCGCGCTGGTGGGCGGCTTGATGGCTGTGCTCCAGCGCCACCTGAAGCGCCTGCTCGCCTTCTCGACGATCAGCCATGCCGGCATCATGCTGCTCGGCATCGGGGCGCTGTCGCAGGGCGGCACCGGCGGCCTGCTTCTCTACCTCGTCGGCCACGGGCTGGTGAAGGGCGCGCTGTTCATGGTGGCGGGCATCCTGCTCGCCACTCGCGCCGGGATCGACGAGATCGCCCTGCGCGGCCTCGGCCGAGGGATCGGGCCCGCCGGCATCGCGATGGCACTCGGCGGCCTTCTGCTGTGCGGCCTGCCACTCGGCCTCCTCGACCAAGGCACCCGCGTGCTCCAGGGCGCCCTCCTTGACGGCGGCCACCCCTTCGCAGTCGCGGCGACCGTCGTCGGGGCGGGGCTCACCGGTGCAGCGGTCCTGCGCGCCGCCGGCCGGATCTTTCTCGGACTTGGGCAGGATCCCGGTGATGAAGCGCAGGCGCCGAGCGAGGCCGAGCGAGAGAAGGCCAACCGCCCGCTCTGGCTGATGTTGGCGCCCTGTCTGATCCTGCTAGTCCTGAACATCGCCACACCGGAGGCTGGGGTCGCGCGCCTCGCCACCAAAGCGGCACCGGCCTTCATGCACCAGGGCGGTAGTTTGGGGGCTGGCCCCAGCTGGCTGCCCTGGCTCAGCCTTACCCTGGCACTTGTGCTGGCGGCCTACGCACTCGGCCGCCATAGACTGCCACGCTGGCTTTCGAGGCCGATCCGCGTCACGCAATCGGGACCGACCCGGCTTCTAGAGCAAGTTCACAGCGGCTTGATTGGCGACTACGTGACCTGGATAACTGTCGGATCGGCCATCCTCGCGGGTCTCCTCGCGGCGTCCTGAGGCGGCGGCCTCACACGGACGGCGAGGGCTGCGATTGGCGACGGCACGACCGGGGGGACAGACCAGTCTGGACGTGCCCAGGTCAGCTTCTCCGCATAATTCCCCCGAAGCAGCTATGCCGCTTTCGGCCAATCTCAGTCATCCAGAGCGGTCAAGCTCAACGTCCGCTTCTGAGCACCATGTCAGGCAATTGGAATGACAGGGTCCGGATTGGCCAGGCATACGGAGCCGTCCAGAATCCGCTTGTTCTTCTGAGGGCGTGACATGGTCCACGCACCGCCGAACGCGGCGAACGTCTCGTCTACCGACCGCGCTTCGGTGGGTTCAACGTCGGTTGCCCGAGATGTTGGTTGTTGGTCGGCCAAGCTCCACGATCCGACCCGCGGCTCGCGCCGCCCGTACGTAGGCTGAGATGGGGAGCGTGGCCCGGAAGGAGAGATCGCGTTCCAGCCCGATCACGAGGCCAGCACTGACCTCCTTGAGCTCCTCCAAGCTCACGTAACCCAGCTCGGGCTCGCCGAAGCCGAGGTCGCACAGCCCGTACAGGGTGTCCCCATTGGGGTCCATCGCGCAGATCAGCCAGGTGGCCGGGCCCGTGGGATTAAACAGCTTGAGCACCGGATAGTGGTCGCGCTCTCGATCTTGTCCATTGGTCAGGAGCAGCTCGCGCGTTGCAGCGTCGATCAGGGGCAGCATGGGCATCCTCGCGTGTGAGGCTAGGAGCGTGCAGCCGCGCGAGTCCGAGGGCGAGCAAATCACCGACCGCGAGCTTCAATCTTGAACATCATAAAAGCTACATTTTGTGATGTTCTGCGCTAAGTCGTTGATTTAGCTGAGATCCACAAAGCACTCGCCCTCAAGCGCGTCTGGAAACATCATCTTTTGCTGCAAACAGCGCAAAGTGTGAGGTTCTGATGAAGCAGGCGTGCGTGCCCACGGAAGCGGAGTTCAAGCGGCTGGTAGCAGTGGTAGGACAGGGGAGACATGGCGCTCGGAACCGAGCTGTGCTGATGATCAGCTACCTGGCGGGCCTACGCGTCGGCGAAATCGCGTCGCTCCAATGGATCGATCTCCTCGACGGCGAAGGGAGGGTACGTGAGCAGCTCCGACTGAGCGCGGCTGCGACGAAAGGTGGTCACGCGCGTGTGGTGTTCATGAACGCGCGCCTGCGTCGCGAGATCGAGCAGTTCCGTGCCAGCCTGTCCGTCGCTCCTGACCTGAGGCTCCCCGTGCTGGTCACTCAGAAGCGCACGGCCTTCAGCGCGAACACGCTGTGTCAGCTGATGCGGGGTTGGTACGATCAGGCCGGCCTGGATGGTGGCTCGAGCCACAGTGGTCGCCGTTGGTTCATCACGCGGTTGGCTCATGCTGGGATCTCACCCAAGGCAATCATGATGCTCGCTGGGCATCGGCATCTCTCCACCACACAAAGATACATCGATGTCAACGACGAGATGATGCGAGCGGCTGTGGAGATACTTTAATCTTGGACTGCGCTTTTTCTGATGCAAATCGTGGCTGCCGCCTTGGATCTGCACGAACAACATAATTAGGCCGCCTACCCGGAAGCGGACGTTCCGGATCCGACCCGACCCTGTCGTTCCAGATCCCCAACGCGATGCCCGAGAGCGGACGTTGAGCCAGACGGTGTTGTTCGACCAAAATTGACCAGAGAGCAACCCCACCGCGCGAGAGGGCGCGCGCGAGGCGGAGCCCAGCGTGAGATTGCTCGCAGCGGTCGGCGCCTCATTAGGTGATGAAGCTAGGCAGGCATTCGAGCTTGAGCGCGCGGTCAGATACGGGAACAACAAACAATCGGTATGAAATCATAAATCGTTATGGCCGTATTATCTTTTGATTGGTTTTGCGGGAATATTTTGATCTTTTATGCTAATTGATCAAGTTCCGCGCCCGATCGTTTTTATTTATTAGACCCGGCTATCTTTATCTTCGTCGTAGGATAAATCCCGGCGCATGGTGCGGCACACGCCGCACGCTGCGAGGGCGATATGAGTTCAAATCCCATTCTATGGGCCACCGCCTTGATTATGCTGGCTGGTGGTCTGCTCATCCTTGCGACCGGCAAGCGCCGTACGTCGTCCGAGGGGCTCCACACCGTTCTTCACGGCATCGTCCCGATCATTGCAGCCTGCTCCTACCTCGCTATGGCAACTGGCCAAGGCTTGGTGATGCTGCCCACCAACGAAGCCGTCGCTGCAGGGGCGAACACCTCGATGCGGGTGTTCTACTTCGCCCGCTACATCGATTGGACCTTCACGACGCCCCTATTACTCGTCTCGCTGGGCTTCACCGCCATGCGGCATCTGCCCAAGCGCCATGGCGCGATTGTCGGCGCGGTGCTGGCCGACGTGATGATGATCGTCACGGCCTTCGCCTTCGGTGCCTCGGAGCTGGGCTGGACCAAGTGGACGTGGTTCATCGTCTCCTGCGTCGCCTTCCTCGGCGTGTACTACGCGATCTGGAAGCCCCAGATGGAGGCCAACGCCCTCGAGCGCGATGACGTGCAGGCAACCTACAAGCGCAACGCCACGATCTTGTCCGTCGTTTGGTTGGTCTACCCGGTCATCCTCGCAGTCGCGCCTGACGGCCTCAACATCGTCAGCGATGCCGTCAGCGTGCTGGTTATCGCGATCCTCGATGTCATCGCCAAGGTGATCTACGGCTACATGTCGGTGATGTCGGACACCAAGGCCACGGAGCGGGATCTGGCAGAGGATCGCCCAGACGCCGTCGCCATGCGTAGAACCGCTTGATGCCGTCGATGGGCGGAACGATGCGTCTCCTTCCGCCCGTCGCCGTAGCACCGCTGCTGTTTGCACTACCCGTTCTCGCCATGAGCCTTACGTTCCCGTGGCAGAAGCAATGGGTCTGCGCGGTCGCCCTGATCATCGTGCTCGGCGTGCCGCACGGTGCGCTCGACGTCGAGATCGGCCGCACCTTGCTGCAGCATCGCGTGGGTTGGGCGTGGTTCCCGCTGTTTGCCGTTCCCTATCTTGCCCTGGTTGCCGTCGTGCTCGTAGGGTGGCGGCTCGCTCCTGAGGCCACCCTGAGCGGCTTCCTGCTGCTGTCCGTATGGCACTTCGGAACCGAGGAGACCGGCAGCGGCGGCCTACCGGCTCTAGCCTTGGGGGGACTGCCGGTGGCCCTGCCGGTCCTCTTGCAACCCGCCGCTACGGCTGAGGTGCTGACGGCCATCTCAGGCGTGCTGTTCAATACCCCACCGCACTGGTTGGTTTGGGCGGGCCTGCTATGGCTGCCAATTGTGATCGCTTGGGCGGCTCGTACTCTTTTCCTCGGGCAGGTGCGCTCCCTGATCGTCCCTTTCGCCGCGGGCATCGGCTTCGCCATGCTGCCGCCCCTCGTAGCTTTCGCTCTCTACTTTGTCGTGGTGCATGCCCCAGCGCACACGTCCGCGCTCATTGATCATCCCACGCGCGCGCCCCGGGTGCGAGGCCCAGCTTCCGCATGGTGGAGGGCGCTGCCGACTACAATCCTCACGGTGTTGATTGGGGCAGCACTCTGGTTCGTTACGCCCGGTGAGCCAACGGTACGTCTGGTCTGCGTCACGCTCCAGCTTCTCGCGGCCTTGACCCTGCCGCACATGCTGTTTGATGCGTGGCTCACCCGGCATGAGCGGGCCAAAGCCACCGGACAGCATTAGGCAATTTTGGACGCAGCGCCGAACCCGTCCGGGTCGTGACGACACGAGGCACACGAGCGGCCTGAAGGGCGACTCGGAGTGACCCACACCAAGGACGCCACGATGCTTTCTTCCTGGTCGCTGCCGATGCTGCTTGCGTTCTTTGCGGGTGCGGCGAGCATCATCTGGTATGCCGGCATCAAACTCTTCGACACCACAGACGTGCTCGCCACCCGCCTTGGGCTCGGAGAGGCGCTTGGCGGACTGATCCTGCTCGCCATCGCCACCAACCTGCCCGAGATCGCCATTACGGTAAGTGCTGCCTGGCGCGGCAATCTAAGCATCGCTATCGGCAACCTACTCGGCGGCATCGGCGTGCAAACGTTGGTGCTCGTGGCCCTCGACGCGTTCAGCGGGCGAGGCCGACGACCCCTGACCTACCGAGCCGCAAGCCTCTCGCTGGCGCTCGAAGGCACCCTGGTCGTGGCAGTGCTGATCCTGGCCATCATGGCCAGCCGCCTACCCGAGAGCCTGATCGTGGCGCATGTGGCGCCGGGCGGTCTCGCGATTGCACTCGTTTGGATGCTCGGCATCTGGTTGATCGGGCGGTCGCGCAGCGACCTGCCCTGGCACGCTGGCAACTCGGCAGCGGAAGCGCAGAGCCGGCCGCAGGGCCACAGCCGGACACGTAAGTCGCAGGAGGCTGGGGTTAAGGGCGTCACGACGGTGCGCGCGGCAACCCTCTTTATGCTCGCAGCCCTGGCCACTCTGGTCTGTGGCGTGGCCCTTGAGATCAGTGGCGATGCCATCGCTGACCGGATCGGGATGAGCGGCGTCCTGTTCGGCGCGACCGTGCTGGCGGCAGCAACATCGCTGCCGGAACTCTCGACCGGCCTCGCTTCAATGCGGCTCGGCGACGACAAACTCGCGATCAGCGACATCTTTGGCGGCAACGCCTTCCTGCCGGTGCTCTTCCTCGTAGCGACGGTGATCTCCGGTCGCCCCGCGCTGCCGCAGGCGCAAGATACCGATGTCTACCTCGCTGGCCTCGGTGTGCTCCTCACCTGCGCCTACATCGCCGGGCTGATCTTTCGCCCGCAGCGGCGCGTGTTGGGCATGGGCATCGACTCGCTCGCCGTCCTCATCCTCTACGCGATCGGCATCGCAGGCCTCTTCGCCATCGCGTTGGCACCCGGACCTTGATCAGGAGCGGAGCGCTTGGAAGTGTACATCAAAGCACTGACGCTCTGGCTCGCTACCGGCACGGAGGCGGCTGCCGCGCTGATTATCGGTCTCGCCACCGTTGAGGCGACCATAGGCGCCCTGCTCCTGTTCCTGCCGGGCATTGGGCGGCATTCTGATCCGCAGGCTGCCAAGGAAGAGGTACGCCTGAGGCTCGGACGCTGGCTCGCCGTAGCGTTGGAGTTCGAACTCGGTGCCGACATCCTGCGCACGGCCGTGGCGCCGACCTGGTCGGAGATCGGCCAGCTTGCGGCCATCGCGGCGATCCGCACGCTACTGAACTATTTCCTGCAAAAGGAGATCGACAAAGCAGAAGCGCAAAGCGCTATGGCTGGTGAGCCCAGAGCTACATCGGATCAAGGTACGGCGCCGTGAGCAGCCTTGATCCCTGGATCTTGAGCCTCGCTACTCTGATCGAGTTCGGCGGTGGTCTCCTCGTCGTTGCGGGCTGCACGCGCGGCCTTTGGCACCTCGCGCTCGGGCGCGGAACCCGGCACAGTATCGTGAGCGCACGCCTGTTCGTGGCCGATGGCATCGTAGCAGGCCTCGGGTTTAAGACGGCCGCGACCTTGCTCAAAACGATTGAGTTGCGCAGTTGGGACGCGATCCTGATGTTCCTTGCCGTGTTCGCCCTGCGCGCCTTCATCAAGCAAGCACTGGCCTGGGAAGCGGCGCAGTTGCGACCCAATCACTCGATCAAATACAGATCTCAATGGGGAAATACCAAATTTTAGTAGGCTGGTATTTCTAACTTATTCGCATCTGAGTAGTAATAGATGATGACCGTGATTACACGTGATCGTAACGTCCGTTTGGGCGCATCCATCGCTTGAAAGCGGACAGGCTGAAAACCACCCGACCCAGACGTTGGCCTCTACCTCAACAGCCTGCAAGCGGACGTTCCAAGGGTCCGCTGAGGGTCAACTGCGGACCCGCTTCAGGCACGTGTCCACTCTGGGCGCAGCCGGTCCACCACACGCTCCAGCCGCACCTGACCGTAGTGCTTGTCGATCATGGCGAGCGAGGTTCGGCAATTCCGGGCCACGTCGAGCACTTCAGCGCCGTTGGCCAGCTGCTCACTGATGTAGAAGTGGCGCAGCGAGTAGGGCGTGCGCTTGATGCCCCTGTGGTCCCGCTCGAGACCGGCTGCCTTCACTAGCTCGGTGAAGCCATTGGCGACCGAGGTGATTCGTTTGCCCGTCTCGCTCGCGAACACTGGGTCCGTGTCTTCCGGCTCTCGACCCATGCTGCGCTGAAACAACATCCACAGGGTGTCAAACCACGGGATCGCCGCCTTCTGCGGAATGGCCTTGCCGCTCTTGCCCTTGCCCCGTGCCTGCAGCCGGATGTCCCGATGATCCGCGCTCTTGCCCCTGCCGGCGCGGTAGCCCAGCACGTCGCCCCAAGTGAGGTTGTACATCTCTGTGGGGCGCAGGCCTGAGAACGCGCCGATCATCACGTACGCATGCAGCACGGTGCGATCGCGCCGGGTGTGGTCGTCCAGCCGTTTGATGCGCCAACTGCGCCGGTCGCTGGCTCGGACCTCGACACCCGTGCCATCCATGATGGGGTCCACCAGGCGGCTGAGACTGACCGCCTCCAGCCGGGCGAACTCATGGGGCTCGAAGCTGGGCCGCCGGTTGTCAGGCGAGCGTCGGGCTTTGATCGTGATCTCCGGCGGGGTCTTGAGATAACCCTGGCGCGAGGCCCAGCGCAGCAGTGCGCGCAGCACCACGGTCTCACCGCGCTGGCGACTCAGGGAGGGCGCGGATCGCCGTACTGGTCGGCGCAGGCGATGGCCGTCACGCTCGTACTCGATGTGCGTGATGAGTTTGCCCGGCCCCTCGGTCCAGTAGGTGCGCCGCCACTCCGCGTAGCGCTCCATATCCGCTTCGCTCATCGCATCCACGGGCTTCGCACCGAAGAAACCCACGAAGTACCGGCGAATCACGGCGGGCTCGCTCTTGCCCTGATCGGCACGCCGTTCATCCCGCTCAACCTCGCGCAGGATCTGGGCGATGTACGCCTCGGCCACGCTTTCGAACGTGTGTGCCTTGGCCGTGAGCCCCTGCTTGGCGCGGTAGGTGGCCTCGTACCAGATGGCGTCAGCTCGGCGCTCTGCCTCCTGGAGGTCGTCCGTGTCGAGGGATCGCTTGAACTGGCCCTGGCCCCGGATGCTGAAGCGCACCTGCCATCGGGTGCTGCCCGCGCGCTGAAACAGCTGGTAGCGCTCGGCTCGGTCGTTGCCAGGGGTGCTCAAGATGCGGCCCTGTCTGGTTACTGCGGTGCGGCTGACTGCGCTAGAAGTGCGCTAGGGTGTTCCCAGAGCCCCCAGCAAACCGTTACGCCCGCACGACAATATTTGGAATGCGCTAGCGCTGCTCTAGGATTTAAAACCGAAACCCGCAGAGAGCAAGGCAAACAAAAAGCCCCGCTAAGTGCTTGGCGGGGCTTAGGAATTGTTGGTAGCGAGGGAGGGATTTGAACCCCCGACACAAGGATTATGATCTGAGCGCGAGCAGACCTAAGTTATTGATTCTGCATGGTCTGTATAAAGACTGCGCTTGAGCTGCGCTAAACAAGCAGCTTAAGGTACATGAGGTCAAATTTATTTAAATGATGGGTTGACTCCCACCTCGGGCTCGCCCTAGGCTTTGCGTGCATTTGGGTTAGCAGTGTCTCAGCATCGAGGGCATTTATTCAAGTTCAACTTGGGTAAGGTGCCGTCGTAGAGCCTCCGCAATCGATGATCTATAGCAGGACCCTAGTCCTGCATAGTTTTCGATTTGATGTGCTTCGGCGCATCGGCGGGGGCGAAGCTGTGTCTAAGCCCAAGTCGATGTTCCTTGCAGTCAAAGCCCGAATGCGCCCGACGTGCATTTGCACGAGGCGGACTGCTTAGACGCTTTAGTGCGTTGTGCAATTCATCTCGTCTGTTGCCCGTCGGTTTTCGTAACCGATGCTTTGGCAAGGACCAAACATGACGATTAGAAATACTAGAATCGATCCGTTTATGGCCGTGAATAATGGCAAGGGGCCAGGCTTCAGGGTGTCTGCCATCGCCTCTACGAAGCTAGGGCAAGATGGCCTGGTCTACGTAAGTGGCCACGGTGACAATCGCCTTGTCGCGGTGATCGATCCTTCCGAGATCGGAGAGGAATACGCTGACAAGCCTGAGCTTGTGCTAGTGGAGCTCAATCGCGCTGTATCTCAGTACAGCGTTGGGCGACCCGTCGTTGTTCCAGCATGGGCCATCGCTGATCTCGACTAAAAACGCAGCACTATGGAAGGGGCCCGAAATGGGCCCCTTCTTTTTTGTCGCGGTGTCTTTGGAATTTGTGTTCCGGGTCCGTCAAATGACTGAAATCAATAAGCAAAATGCTCGGTGTAAAACTTCCGATGGGGACACAAGCGGCGGTACACCAGGTGGTCGCCGTTCATCGCTCAAGTCGCGCCTCCGAGCTTCATCAAAACCCTTCATCGCACCGCCCATTCACATCGCCTGTGGGATTGATGCAGAATGGGTCACGCGGGTCGATGCCGTCACGGGCAAGCCCTACAACCAGATCCTCAGCTACCAGCTGGCGCTGGATTTTCGGGGCCGGAGGGTCGAGCTGATTCGCTATACCCGCGGCAAGACGCGACGGCATAGAATAACTCTGGAGCGCCTTCTCGAACTTGGCATTCGAAAGGCCATCAAAGAAGGCGTGCTTCCGGACTGGCCTGATCAAGTCACGGTATTCTGTCATTTTCTACGCGCGGACATCACTGCGTTCGACAATTTCTGGCCTCGCAAGCGCGAGTTCGATGGCATCGGGCGAACCTACACGGCGGCTTCGGTGCGCTATGATCTCGACCTAACGCCGGAAGACGCCGAGCCTTCCAAGGGAAAGAGTGGTGAAGGCCGTCGAAACTCCATGAGCCTGTGGGCCGGCGGTCGAGGGCGTACTCCTCGACGCGTGTCCGTACGCTTCGTTGACACCGTGCTTCTCACACCCGGTCGAGGGAGCTTGGACACCGCAGGCAAACTAGTCGATTTAGAAAAGGTTGAGTTGCCTGATGGTTATCGCATCGACCGCATGGACTTATTTCTCACGTCTAACCGCGAGAAGTTCGAAGATTACGCGCTTCAAGACGCTCGTATCGCTCTGGAATATGGACTCAAGCTTCAGAATCTAGCCGAAGAGATGGGGCTCAAACGTTTTCCTTCTTCCCTAGCAGGTTTTGCCGTCGCTATTGCCCGACAGGAAATTCAGCGAACCGGTCTTACGCTTGAAGACGCCTTCAGTTTCGAGACTGTCCAGCAGACCGTCTATAGTGCCGTCACTGGAAAACTCCGTACCAGGATCGAGCGGCAATCCATTTTCTCTCGTCAGGTCTTCGATGAGCTTGCGGCGTTGGGTTATCACGGTGGTCGGAATGAGGCTTACACGTTTGGACCAACTGAAACTGGTGTCTTCTACGATCTCGATCTTCCCGGCGCTTATACTACTGCGATGTGTCTGTTGAAGCCGCTGGACTATGCCAACGCCTAAGAGTCTCTAACAAAACCGGGTTTGGCGCGTTGGGTGGAGATGGCGAGACCGCTCCTTCCCGATGGCCTGTGGGCCGAGATCGCACCGCTGCTGCCGCCTGAACGGGCCAAGCCGAAGGGCGGTCGGCCTCGAACCTCCGACCGCGCGGCACTGACGGGGATCCTGTTCGTGCTGCGCTCGGGCACGCCCTGGGAGTTGCTGCCCCGGGAGATGGGCTGCGGTTCGGGGATGACCTGCTGGCGGCGCTTGCGGGATTGGCAGAAGGCCGGAGTGTGGGACCGTCTGCAGCATGCGCTTCTCAACCGGCTCGGTCGCCAGAACGGCATCGACTTCAGTCGAGCTTCCCTCGACAGCGCCTCGATCGCCGCCAAAAGGGGGGCCCGGCGACGGGCCCGAACCCAACCGATCGTGGCAAGCCGGGCACGAAACGCCACATCGTCACCGATGCGAAGGGCATCCCCCTCGCCCTGAAGCTGACGGGGGCGAACGTCCATGACAGCCGAATGCTGGAGGCGGTCGTGGATGCCGTCCCGCCGATCCGCTCATGCTGGGGACCGCCGCGCGAGCGGCCCTCGAAGCTGCACGCCGACAAGGCCTACGACCACCGCCGCTGCCGTCAGGCGCTGACCCGCCGCCGCATCCAGCCCCGCATCGCCCGGCGCGGGATCGAGAGCAGCCAGCGGCTGGGACGTCGCAGGTGGGTCGTCGAGCGGACCCTGGCGTGGTTCGCCCAGTTCCGTCGCCTCGCCATCCGCTACGAGCGGCGAGCCGACATCCATCTCGCCTTCTCGACGCTGGCTGCCGCCCTCATCGTCTGGCGCTTCATCGAACGATGGTTTTGTTAGGCGCTCTAAATGTCGCAACGTGTTGTGGAATATGAACCGGACGTCATGGGGGTCGCTCAGGTCCGCTTCGTATTTCCGCCTGGTACTCGTCATCCAAGCTTGCCGGTTCGAACCGACAGCGGTCTGCTGTTTCCGCTTGAGGGCGTGAGCGTCTGCACAGCACCGGAAATCGCTGCTGCCATGAATCAGGGTGCGCAGCTTGAAATTCTTCTAGGGGTGATCATCCCCTGGGCATCGAACATCCCGATTTTCGAAAGCTTTACGCGCCGGATTCAAACGCGACGACGTGAAGCAGGTAAGGGTTCACCTCTCGAACTCCTGTGGAAGGAGATCGGCAACAGCTTGTACGGGAAAACTGCCCAAGGTGTTCACCTCAAACGAGCTTTCAATCCACGCTTGGGTCGTATGGATACGATGCCGCCCTCAGCGATCACATCGCCATGGTTTGCAGCCTTTGCGAGCGGCTTCGTGCGAGCCCTGCTGGGGGAGATCCTGGCTGGCGTGCCCGAGAACCGGACCGTTGTTAGCGCTACTACGGATGGATTTTTAACCGATGCCAGTCACGAGGAACTGCATCTTAACGGCGTTCTTTGCCAGATATTTTATGATATTAGAGAACGCTTGTTCCCGAATGACGATGGTAGCCCGCTGGGACCCAGGGATCTTCTCGTAGAGAAGCACATCGTGGGTCAAGTAATTTCTATGAGGACTCGGGGGCAATTTACAGGCGAGTTTCTTCCTGGAAAACTTAAGCCGGTACTGGCAAAGGCCGGCGTGAAACCCGCTGCGCCCCAGGACCAGCATAACGATTACATTCGAAAGCTTTTCCTTGATCGGCAACCCGGACAGCTGCACATTCAAACCTCGCTGATCTCGCTGCAGGAGCAGTGGCACACTGAGAGTGATCTCATCACTGTGACGAAAAACACTCGGCTCAACCTAGAATATGATTTCAAGCGACGGCCGATCAAGCCGGTTGAGCGCGCCGTACAGGGCAGGTTGCACTTGGCCTTCGATAGTGTCCCCTGGCGCAATGTAGCTGAGGCACGAGAGGCGATCGTTCGCTTCAAGTCGTGGAGTCGCGGTCAGGGTAGGCCCGAGGACCAGGGTTACGTGCCGGGCAGGCTGCTGAAGATGCTGCCCGATTTTCTGGCCTGGCAGGCCTATCACACCATGGCGGCGCCCGTGCGGGCGGCTGGGGTGGGTTTGCGCGGCGACGGGCCTCTGGGACACCTCTACCGGCAATTCCTGCGGGCACTGGTTCGAGGGGAGTGGGGGCTGAGCCTGGTTGACCCCGCCACAGGCCATCGCAGCACGTACGGCGAGATCGCTCACTGGCTCGTCACGATCGGTTTTCCCGATGCCAGCGTGGATGATCTCAAGAACGCCAAACGCAGCACGGCCAAGCTGGCTGCGCAAACGATCTTCCTGAACGAGGATGTGGCGCAGCTGCTCCGGGCGATCGTCGAGCAATACCCTGGCTTTGATCTGGAGCAGGCCATGCATCCGGATCACCTCATGGAGGCGCAATCCCTGTTCTCGTAGTTGAATCTGATGCTCGCCCCCGGAGGTCTACAACGGGCTGGGGGGCGGGCAATGAGCTTTGCGCGGAAGCGGACGTTCTGCCCCCGACCCAACTCGGTCGTGCGGGCGCCCAGACCTGGTGTCTCGAAGCAGACATCAAAGAGGTTCGACGCCAGGGCTTCTGTTCCGTTCTCTCCATCTCAGGCGGTAAGACCCCTCAGCCTTTCAGCCAGACTCGCCGACGCAAGGTCGCCGCGGTTGAGGATTTGGCTCGCGCCGCGAAGCTTGCTCCGGTCGTCCGCCGAGAATTCTCGGCCCGTCAGGACAATCACCGGGATGTCCGCGCAGCCTGGTACGGTTCGAACACCCTCCAAGAAGCCGAAGCCGTCCATAATGGGCATGTTCAGGTCCACGATCACGACGTCCGGCTTCGCATCTACAGCGTGCTGCAAGCCTTCCTCGCCGTTCGAGGCTTCCACGACTGACCAGCCGTCCTCCTCCAGGGTCGAGCGCATCGCCATGCGGGTCATGGCCTCGTCTTCGACCAGGAGCACGGTGCCGCGTCGGTCCGTCTCCGCCAGTCTGAACTGGTTCACGATCTTACCGAACCGAGACCAGTCGACCGGCTTCAGCATGTAGTCCGCGGCGCCGAGCGAGGCCGCGAGATTGCGCTGGTCCACGGACGTCACCATGACGACCGGGATCGGAGCTAGCATCTCATCCGCTTTGATCTGGCTCAGCACCGACCATCCGTCCACCCCCGGCATCATCACGTCCAGCAGGATGGCCCGCGGCCGCAGCCTCCGGGCGAGGTCGAGCCCGCTCCTGCCGTTCGTGGCCGTCTGGACCCGGAAACCCTCGCGATGAAGGAACCGCGTCGTGAGCGCGAGTTGGTCCATATCGTCGTCGATGACTAGAATGACATCGCCTCCCACCTCGTTGTCGGCGATGATGTCGGGATCGGGCGAGGCTTGCCCGTCGACGGGCGGAACGAAGGTCGCCGGCACGGTGAACGTGAAGGTGCTGCCCTGGCCGGGGACGCTGGACACCGTGATGGTCCCCGCGAGCAGGTCGGCGAAGGCACGTGTGAGCGACAATCCGAGCCCGGTCCCGCCGAAGTTGCGCGTCGTGGACGCATCAGCCTGTTCGAAACGGCGGAACAGGCGGGATACCTGCTCGGCCGTCATCCCGATCCCAGTATCCGTAACAGAGAACGAAAGCTGGTTGACAGCAGAGGCGTCGGTCGTGCGCGAAGCGGCAAGGGTAATCGTCCCACTTTCCGTGAACTTGGCCGCGTTGCTCAGAAAATTGAAAAGCACTTGTCGCGTTTTGGTTAAGTCGGAATGCATCCAGTCCAGCCCGGGCGCGAGCTGCAGCTCCAGGGTGTTGCCCTTCTTGCCGACCAGCGTTGCGACGGACCCTGCCACGTCACGCAGCATATCCTCTACCGCGAAATCTTCGGTGTAGACCTCCATTTTGCCGCTCTCGACCTTGGATAGGTCCAGCACGTCGTTGATGAGTCCAAGCAGGTGACGGGCGTTGCGCTCGACCTTGCCAATATCAGCTACGAGGTCCGACGCTTCGCAACCGTCCGTAATTTCTTCCCCCATCATCTCGCTGTAGCCGATGATGGCGGAAAGCGGGGTGCGGAGTTCATGGCTCATATTGGCCAAGAAATCGCTCTTGGCTGTGTTGGCCAACTCAGCCGCTTCCTTGGCGGCTTCCGCCGCGGCATTGGCGCTTGTCAACGCCGCCTCTCTGTCGACAAGGATGTGGTTTGCAGCGTTGAGCCGCTCCAGCGTGGCTTCATTTTGCACGACAGACCGGCGCAGGGCGTGGCAGATCCACACCATGGTCGTGCCGACCGTTACGTACTGACACAGCAGGGCGACGTCGACGCCGTTGAGCATCCCGTCCCGCATGTAAAACCATGCGGCGATCAGGGTGGACAACGACAATGCTAGCGCCCCCGTACGCCAGCCGAAAGCCAAGCTCACGACCAGGAGGACCGGGATGTACAGCAGAAACGGTGCGACATAGGCTGGAGCCAGGAACCGGACGAACGTCATTGCGCCGACGAACAACAGCGTGATGCCGTAGTTGGTGACCGGCGAGGAGCGTCGGCGGGCGACCGTCCCAATCAGTTTGTGCAAGCTGCTCATGTGACGTCAGTGTCACGCGCCGGATGCTTTTGAAAGCGACCGGTTCCTGCCACTGCGCACTCTGGACCGAAACGAACGTCGCTGAAGGATGTCTCCGTCGAAGATCATGCTCCGGTGGGTTGGACGACTGGCTTTGACGCAGAGCCGTTGATCGTTGTGGTTCGAGAGAACGTCCAGTTCTCGATTTTCCCCTCGAAAGCGGACCAGCAGAAACCACCCAAAACGGCCTTCCCGCTTCCGACCCAACCCAGTCGTTTGGGTTCCTCGACGAAATACCCGGAAGCGGGCGATTAGCTACCCGCTTCCGTACGAAGCACCAAGGCCGTACATCCCATTGCACTCTACGGTAGGTTGATCGCCCCACGTGGCTCCGCGATGGTGTGACCGTTCCGCTCGGCACGGAAGCGCTTGCCCATCTCGTAGGCCTGCTTGCGCGAGCGCATGATGCCACCGAGGGGGCGATGAGCGGCGAGCCCGTGCCAGGGGCTGAACGACAGGCCGTCGTCGACCGCGCTCGACCGGGCCTCGCTCCAAGCCGTCTGCGGCTTCACCCGGATCCGCGCCACGGTCTGGTAGAGGCTCTCGGTCTCGGGCCAGACCGTCGCGGCGTTCTCGACAGGCATCGTGTCGAGGCTGGTGCAGAGCTGCGCCCTGACCTCCCAAAGCCCGCCATTCGCCCGGAAGAACTCGATCACGGCTTCCCGGATGGCGTTGGGACCTCCGTCCTCCGCCAGGGGCTTGTCGGTCAAAGCCGTCAGTTCGGGCGCGACCGGTACCACGGACAGCTTGGCGACGTAGTCGCCGAAGCGAACGGGCACCTGGCTGTAGAAGGTCTCTCCGAGGATGTGGGTCTCGGGCTGGCCGCCCATCGTCGCGACGGTGGCGTTGGGCATACCGGTGGTCGAGACGATGATCTCCTGGACGCCGCGCATCGCGCCCGAGACGACCTTTTTGAAGCCCTCCGCCTTGTCGGTCGTAGCCGCGAGCAGCTTTAGGGTGGCGAGGAATGCCTTCGGCGTCGGCGCGCCGAAGGCGGGTCCGTTGACCAGCACGAGGTCCTGGGTAACGTCCCCTTCGGAACCCTCCAGCCGCTCGCCCTCGACGCCGATGATCTTCACGGCGAGGCCGCGGGGCGTCGAGACGCTGTCGTCTAGAATGTCGCCCGGAATGGTCGAGAGGCGCATGATGACGGGATAGGTCGCGGGATTGGAGAACAGGCCCTGGGCCAACATGGGCGGAAGGTCCGAGGCCACCTCAAGCTCGCCCTCAAGGAACCCGTGGCTCTTGGCGTGGACGCTGCGGATCGCGTGGCCGCCGTCCGCCAAAGTCTTCTCGCTGACCGAGCGCATCGTCTCCATCAGGCCCTGCGCCGTCTCTGCCTCGTCGTCGGCGACGGTTTCGACGTCGGGGCTGTAGCGAAGATAGAAGGCGCTCGCATCGACCATGATCGTTCCTCGGGGCGGGAGCGCTGGAACAACCGGGGACCGGTCGCCTTTCGTCCTCACCCATTGAACATGGCCAAGGCCACCCGACCTCCACGGTTCCAAGGGCTCGGTCCGGTCGAACGCTCGCGCACGCGATCCGAACGATGGAGCACCGAGGGGAGGCCAATCGGCGTCTTGACGAGATCAGGTCGGCTCGGTGTCCGGAGGCTCGCCCTCGATGCGCTCCGGCTCGCCTTCGTCCATTCCACCGACCAGGCGGAACTGGCTCGGCGCTGTCCCGAACTCGATCTCGAACGCCTTGCTGAACGCACTCCGGCTCGCGTAGCCGACGGTGGCGGCGATGACTTTCACCGGCAGGTCGGTGCCGCTGAGGAGACGGGAGGCGATCCGCAGGCGGACCCTCTGGACGAACTCCATCGGACCTTGCCCAAAGGTCGCAGCGAACACTTCCGCGAAGCTGGTCCGGCCCATGCCGGCGAGGGCCGCTAAGCCGTCGACGGAGTATGGCGCACCCGGCTGTTCGAGAACCGCCAGGACGGCGCGGGCGAGCTTTGGGTTCTGCAGGGCTGCTAGGATGGGGGACGTGAAGTCGCTCGCCGCAAGGTGCCTGCGCAGGAGGATGATAAGGCACTGCTTCATCAGCACCTCCGTCATCGCCTGTGTCGCGAGATCGGGGCTCGTTACCTCTGAAAGCATGAGGTCGAAGGCATAGCGCAGGACCGGATCCGCGGGGAAAGTCTCAACCATCGGGGCCCGGAACAGCTCGAACAGACCCATCGCGCCGGTGTGGGTGTCGGCGATCTGGCCACATACGAAAAGCGCATCAGGGCTGCCGTCGCCGGCCGTAAAGGAGATGAGGCCGTCACCGTGGAGGACGCAGTGATCCTCGGCGCGGACCTCGCCGACGCAGTCCTCGGCGGCGCCGAGGCTGTGCGAATGCCGGGCCGGCACGACGATGATGGTGTGCGGCGCGAAGCACCGCCAGGGTCCCTGCCCGACCCGAAGGCTTCCGGTCCCGCGCAGCACGTAGTGGACGGTGATCGCCTCGAACGGGCTGAAACCCAAGCGCCATCCGCGCTGTATGGTGCAGATGGAGAACGAGCGCAGCCGGACCGCGAGCGTGACGAGAAGGCGGTCGAGAAGGTCGGCTCCCATGGTTGCGGACTATGCGTCACTGTTGGCGAAAGCTCCAACGATTTTGAGCAGTTGGAGCAGCGAAGCTGACACGCTGCTTCCGACCCAACCCGGACGCGTGAGCAGCCATCCGCCTCTCCTAAAAGCAGCCATTAGGCGGTCCCTCAGCTGCCCCTGCCTGATGTCACAAACTGTACCTAGTGCTCTGACGCCGACAAAACGTGCACAGACTAACTTGGTTTTCCAAGCCATATCAGCGCGTTAGCGAGCTAGCACGTGGTGCGTTCGTTCGCGTCTATGCAGTAGCTCGATGCTCAAACCGGGAGTAGCGAATGTATCCTTTTCTCCAAGCATCGAGCAATGCTGCCTGCGTGATGAGGGTCATTCCCAGCTCGATCCCTAACGATAATGCGCTCTCGGGAGAACACACCCTGTCCCGCAATCCCTTGATTAGAAAAACTTCAGATTTGAACTGCTGTAAATGTGTGATTTTTAGCACTTTTCTGGCTTGATCGCTTAGTTGTGAACGTCGATGACGTCGGTACTGCGCCGCTTATGGCGCGTGCCTGCGTGATTCATGTCCAATCGCTTCTCGCTCCTCCCTATCCTCCTCGCTTCCACCGCTCTCGCCAGTCCAGTGGCGGCACAGGAAGCCGTTCAACTCAATGAACTATCGGTTGTGGCAGCTGCGCCAGGCAACTCCTATCCAGTCCCTAGTCCGGGCGGACTCAATCTCAGCGCAGGCGATGGTGGCACGGCTGCCACCAGTGGAGGTGGCGGCGGGCCCTCCGGGGTCACCGGCTATACCGCTCGCGTTTCTACGGCCGCGACGAAGACCAACACGCCCCTGATCGAGGCCCCACAGTCGGTTTCGGTGGTCACCCGCGAACAGCTCAACGACAGGAACGTCCAGACTTTCACCGACGCAATCAACTACGTTCCCGGCGCTATCTCCGCCCGGTCCGGCTTCGACCCGCGCTTCGACCAGATCTTCATCCGCGGCTTCGATGTTCTGACGAATCAAGGCATCTACCGTGATGGTCTACGGGTGATCGGCAGCGGCTTCGCCTATCCGAAGAGTGAACCTTATGGCGCCGAAGCGGTAACCATCCTGCGTGGCCCGGCCTCGGGCCTGTACGGCCTTGGCTCGCCGGGCGGTATCCTCGATATCACGAGCAAGCGTCCCGTTTTCGTGCCGTTCGGCGAGGTGCAGTTCCAGGCCGGCAGCTTCGACCGCTACCAGGGCAACTTCGACTTCGGCGGTCCGGT
>NZ_JAKSXW010000147.1 GCF_022829405.1 Methylobacterium sp. J-076 | reverse complement strand
TCCACCCCATCATCCTGAGAAGCTGTCCGGACAGGGACAGCCACCTCCGTCATTGCGCGCGCAGCGAAGCAACCCAGGGCAGCGGGACATTCCCGAACCCTGGCGCATCCCTGGATTGCTTCGCTGCGCTCGCAATGACGGCGAGGGTGGGGGCCGGGGCCGCGCGGGCCTTCTGCCGCCGATGACGGGTGTGGCCGACTGGCCCTACAATCTCGACCGTGCGAGGCCGGCGGACCTCTGCACGCAGTGCGCGGCGGGCGGCACGCGAAAGTCCCAGAAAAAGCCCGTGCCGGTGGTGGACCTGCCCCTCGGCGCCACCGAGGACCGGGTGGTCGGCACCCTCGACCTCGAACGGGCACTCGGCGCCGGCGTGAAGGCGTTCGAGCCGGGGCTGCTCGCCCGCGCCAACCGG
>NZ_JAKSXW010000146.1 GCF_022829405.1 Methylobacterium sp. J-076 | reverse complement strand
ATGGCTACGATCATCGTCAAGAAGGTCAAGAAGGGCGGCCACGCCCATCATGGCGGGGCGTGGAAGATCGCCTATGCGGACTTCGTGACCGCGATGATGGCGTTCTTCCTGCTGATGTGGCTGATCAGCATGACGACGCAGGAGCAGAAGATCGGCTTGGCGGAATACTTCGCGCCGGCCGCCCTGAGCACCACGAACAGCGGCGCCGGCGGAATGCTCCAGGGCAGCGCCCTGGACAGTTCGGGCAACAAGCCGTCCGCGCCCCGCGACGCGGAGACCGGCTCCGATGGGCAGGAGGACAAGGCGCTTCCGGACAGTCCGGGCCGCGCCAAGGAGCGCGACGCCCGCCGCCGGACCGCCAGCGTGGAGGCCAACTACAGCGCCATGGCCAGCCTCCGGCAGGCGCTCCAGACGATGCCGGACATCGCCGACCTGTCGCACAACATCATGATCGTGCCGACCAAGGAGGGCGTGGACGTGTCCCTGGTGGACGAGAACGGCCGCTCCATGTTCCGCGACGGCTCGGTCGAGCCCTACGAGCGCACCCGCCGCGTGCTGGAGGCCATCGCGCCCGCCCTGCGCAAGCTGCCCAACCGGCTGTCCATAAGCGGCCACACGGCCACCGCGCGCCCGGGCTCGCCGCCCGCCGTCGGACCCTGGAACCTCACCGCCGGGCGTGCCCTCGCCGTGCGCGAGATCCTGGCCGGTGCCGGCGTTCCCGACGACCACTTCGCGTCCGTGACGGGACGCGCCGACACCGAGCCGGTCTTCCCCGACGATCCCTACATCGCGTCGAACCGGCGGGTGACGATCACCCTGCTCAACGCGAGCCCGCCGGTGCCCCCGAACCTGCTCCGCTGACGGCAGGGCACCCCGAAACCCTGCGGCTGACCGTCACCGCAGGGCGCACAGAGGCAGGCCGAGCCGACTTCGGTGGGGCGTCACAAGACTGCGCCGGAGCGGACGTGTCGCCCCCTCGACGGGGGGAGCGATGAGCGAGCCCGGCGAGCACTCCCAAGCTCGTCGGGCGGGGGAGGGCGATCCGGTCCCGCGCCGTCGCCGCCGCTCACGTCATGCGGGCGAGCACGTCCTCATCCCGCATCCTGCGGTGGAGGAAGGCCATCGTGGCGTGGCCGAGCACGACGGCCAACAGGGTGAAGGCCAGCCAGTGGTGGAACAGATCGCCGAGGGTCACCATCCAAGCCACCTTCTCGTCGTGGCCGGGCATCAGCGGGAGGCCGTAGGGCGTGAAGGGCTTGCCCGAGCCGTATTGGCGGATGAGGGCGAGGCCCGGCACGGCGACCATCAGGCCATAGATCAGGGCGTGGCCCGCCACCGCGGCGCGCCCCAGGCGGCCCGGGTGCGGCGGACGCCGGGAGAGGTTCGCGAGGCCCCAGATCCCCCGCAGCAGCACCAGCACGAACAGGGTGAAGCCCAGGGTGAAATGGCTCCCGCCCACGAAGCGCGTCAGCGCCGTGTCCCCGATGCCGACATAGAGCAGCGCGCCGGTGAACTGCCACGCGAAGAGCGCGGCCATCAGCCAGTGGAAGCCGCGGCTGATGCGGCCGTAGCGCTGCGGCGTGTCGATCCAAGCCCCGTCGGTCATGGCGCCCCCCGGCGACTGGCCAGCACGTCGAGGCGGTACTTGTCCGTCCTCGCGGCGGAGAGGACTCGCAGGAACGGACGCGTCCCGTCAATGAAGCGTTCGGCCGCCTCGTCGCCACTCAGCGGATAATGCGTCTCGCCCGTCCAATGGACGAGGACGACGTCGCCCCCCGGCCGCAGGGTGCTCCGCACGCGCTGCACCAGCCGGGTCACGTCGTCGGCGGAGAGGAAGTAGACGACCTCCGACAGGAGGATCAGGTCGAACGCCCCCTCCGGCCAATCGCCGGGCACCTGCCCTAGGGCGAAGTGCACATGGGGCAGGGCAATGCAGCGACCCTTCGCCTGGGCCAAGGCGCGTTCGGCGAGGTCGAGGCCCACCAGGGCGTCGCAGCGGGCGGCCAGGGCCTCCGTCAGCACGCCGATGGAACAGCCGATCTCCAGGGCGGAGGCGTACCGCGCCTGCGGCAGCGCCTCCAGGGTGGCGGCGTATTTCGCCCGCTCGTAATCGCTCGTGGCGAAACCCCAGGGGTCGGGGTCCTGCGCGTATTGCCCGTCGAAGTAGCTCGGCGGCAGGGTGGAGGCGAAGCGGCTCACGGCCCGTCCCCCGCGAAGAGGTCGCCCACGGCGCCGTCCGCGTGCAGGACCTCCTCGGCGGCGCAGGTCAGCGCCCAGTCCGGTGCGGGCTGGCGGAGGTAGGTGGCGAGGTCGCGCGAGAGCCGTTCCAGGGGATGCCCGCGCAGGAACCCCTGCAGGCCCACGGAACGCTGGGCGAGGTGCAGCACCTCCATCCCGGCCTTCTCCACCGCGAGCCGGGCGAGGTTGACGAAGGCGACGAGGCGCGTGGGCGTCAGCTCCTCCTCCGCGACGATCCGGGCGGCGCGCTCGATCCACAGGCGGGCGCCCTCCACCGCCATGGCGCCCTGGCCGAGGCGCGCGAGCTGGTGCGGATCGGAACCCCGCCCGTGGCGGGCGAGGTGGGCGCGCCACGCATCGAACACCGCCTCGATGCCGCCGAGCTGCACCGCCGCGAAGCGCCACGCGCCGGCGGAGAAGACCGGCTGGCGGTGGTAGTCGCCCCCGGCGCCGAGCACGGCGTCGGGCGGCAGGACGATGCCTTCGAAATCGAGGGTGCCGGTGGCCGAGGCGCGCATCCCGTGCGCCCGCCACCCCGAGAGGTCGGCCCGGGTGCCGGGTTCCAGGGGCACCACGAGCATGAAGGTCTCGGGGTCGCCCGTCCGGCAACCCGTGACCAGGGCGCGGGTGACGAAGCCCGCGCCGGAGGCGTAGGTCTTCACCCCGCTCAGGAGGAGTTCGCCCCCCTCGCCGCCGAGGCTGAGGCCCCCCTGGGGCGGGGCGGTGTTCCAGACCCCGAACAGGTGGCCGGCCTGGGCGTCGGCGAAGAGGCGCGCCCGCTGGCCGGCCCCGCCGTAGCGGGCGACGAGCTGGAGCGCGTTGACGTGACCTTCGTAGAGCCGGCCGAGGGCGAGGCTGCCGTAGCCGACGAGGCGCAGGACGTCGGCGAGGTCGCCCGCGCCCGGCTCGTCGCCGAGGCCGGCGCCGCCCTCCACGGCGGGGACCGGGGCGGCCAGCAGGCCGAGGCGGGCGAGGTCGGCGATGTCCTCGGCGGGGAAGCCGTCGTCGCGGTCCTGTGCGTCCGCCCGCCCGGCGGCCAGCACCGCGACCGCGCGGGCGGCGGCGACGGCGTCGTAGGCGAGCCCCACCGGCGTCCTCTGGTCCATGATGCCTCCCCTCAGGCCGCGGCGGCGGCGGTCTGTGCCCTGGCGCACCCGGTCACGGCCGGGCACGGCTCCCGGACGGTATACCGCGCGAACGGCTGCGCTTGCATGAACAGCGCGCGCCGCCCCGTCGGCTTTTCCCGACGTAAGAATGAGGCGGCTCAGAAATTTAACCCCGGTCGAGCCGAGACTATCCAGGGTTTCGCTGCGGCGAATGCGACCGGGCGGTCCAGGCGTCGGGGACCGGGCCGGTGGCGGTGTCCGGCTTGGACGGGCCGATGAAGATCACCACCGGGCCGTGCTCCGCCCGGCGCGGGTCGTAGAAGTCGAGCAGGCCGGGGTAGAGCCGCTGAAAGAAGGCGGGCTGCCGGCCGTCCCGGCGCAGCAGGTGGTCGATGACGACCTGATCGCCATGGACGGCGTTCGGCACCGGGCCGCAGGATCCGGGGGCCATCCAGCGGGCGGGGTCGGCGGCGAAGGTGTCGTAGAGCGGGGCGAGCTCGTCCCCGTGCCAGCGCAGGAGCGCGCTGGAGAGCCGGCCCGCGTGGAAGTAATCCTCCATGGCGGCGAACCCGGGCTCCGCCAGGGCGTCGGCGGGTCCGGTCAGGACGGTGTCGAGGTCGCACAGGAGGGCGGGCCCTTCGCACAGGCCGGGGCGGAACGCCTCCATCTTCGCCCACCATGCCGGCCAGTCGTGCCGGAGGGGCACCGCCTCGACGCCCGCGACGGCAAGGGGCAGGTCCGTCAGGCACAGGATGCGGTGGAAGCCCGGAGCATGGCGGGCGGCGCCGGCCGCGAGGCGTTCGACCCAGGCGGCGTCGTAGCGCCCGCCACCCTTCAGCACCGTGATCAGCGTGCTCACGCGTCTCTTCCTCTCGAATCGCCGGGCGGATGCAGGCGCAGGCGCCCCTCCGCCTCGGCCCCGGCGAACCACGCCCGCTCGGCCGCCCAGGGATGGCCCGGCCAGCCCGCGAAGCCGAAGCCGTAGGCGTCCACACCGCGGCAATCGGCGGGGCGGGCATGCAGCAGGGCGAGGGTCACGAGGAAACCGGTGCTGGGGTTCGGGCATCCGTCCGTGCCGGGCGCGAGCAGGCCGCGCGCCCGGGCGTGCAGCGCCTCGGGCAGGATGTGGACGGGGCGGCCGAGGGGGGCCAGCACGGCCAGGAGGTCGCGGGTCCAGCAGACGGGCTCGGGCACGTTGTGCGCCGCCGGCAGCATGGGGAAGGGGAGGATGAACGCCTGCGCCGCCCGGACCACGGGGCGTTCCGGGAAACGCGGATCCTCCAGCCATTCCCGCGCCTGCCCGCCGCGGTTGACCAGGGCGAGGTGCGTGACGCGGGCGCCCGACCCGCCGCCGAAGCCCGCCGCGTTGTTGAAGCGCACCACGGCCTGCGCCGCATCGATGGCGCCCGCCGCCTCGCCGAGGCCGGGCGCGTTGCCGACGATGGCCAGCGGCGCGCCGGCGAGAAGGGGGTCGACGGCGAGGGACACGTGCGGCACGGGGTGCGAGGAACAGCGAAGGTAAGGCGCCCGCCCGGCGCAACCAGACCTCCGGGGCACCGGAGGCGTCAGCGGGGACCGACCATGCGCCGATGCTTCGTCTGCGCCGCCGACATGCTCGGCCCGAGCGACCGGCACCTGACCTTCGGCGGAGGGCGCCGCCGCGCCTTTCCCCGCGCGTGCGGATCCTGCGGCGTCCTGCTCGCGGACGGGGCGGATGCGGGAATCTGCCGGGCGCATCTGGACCGGCTGCTGGCGGCCCCGGTCTTCCTCGCGGATCCGGAGGCGCCCTACGGCCTCGACCTCTACACCCTGCGCAGCGCCGCGACCGGGGCCGGCCTCGGCCTCCGCCCCCTCGATGCCGATGGCAGGGCGGAGCTCCTGAACCCCCACGGCACCCGCGCCGCGCGGGCGAGCCTCCACCCCCTCCAGGGGGCGCCGGGGCGGCCGGTCTCCCTCGGCGTGATCTGCCGCGCGGACGAGGGCGGCACGGTGCTGGCGGGGCTTTCCGCCCATGCCGCCTGGACGGACGACGTCGCGATCCTCCTCGACGGCGCGGCGAGCCCGCCCCGGGCGGTGCCGGTCCCGGGCTTCGCGGAGGGTGCGGTGCGGGTGGCCGGCCGGCCCCTCGGGGGCGATTTCGCCGGGCAGCGCAACGCCCTGCAGAACCTCGCGCGCCACGGCTGGATGCTGCAGCTCGATGCCGACGAGACGATCGCCCCCGAGACCGGCCGCCTTCTGCCGGCCCTCGCCTCCCTGGCGGAGGAGGGGGAGGTGGTCTGCGTCGGTCTCGCCCGGGAGAACCGCGTCGATGGCGTCCTCTCGGACGTCTACCCGGACGTGCAGTACCGCCTGAACCGTTCGGACGTGCGCTATGCGGGGCGCGTCCACGAGCGGCCCCACCTGCAGGGCGGCTGGCCCCGCAGCGTCATCGCCCTGCACGGGGCGATCACGCATCGCCTGAGCCGCGCCCATGTCCTGGCGCGCTCGCGCCGCTACGAGGCCCTCGATCCGGGGCGCGGGCGGCCCGAGGAGGAGGAGGCGCTGCTGCGCCCCTATCGCGACTGAGCGGCTTGGATCGCCCGGCCGTAGAGGGCGAGCGTCTCGCGCCCGAGGCTCGCCCGGCCGAAGCGCCCGGCCGCCGCCAGGGCGCGGCTGCGGTAGGCGAGGCGCAGGGCGGGGTCCCGGAGGAGCGGGCGCAGGGCGTCGGCGAGGTCCGGCCCGGTCGCGGCCTTGGCCAGGGGCCCGGCGCCGGTCTCGCCGACGAAGGCGCGGGCGCTGGCATCCTCGGCGCAGGCGACCACCGGGCGCCCGTAGGCCAGGGCCTCCTGGTAGACGAGTCCGAAGCTCTCGTAGCGCGAGGGCGCGAGAACCGCGTGGGCCTGCGCATAGGCCGCGGCGAGGGCGGCGGCGTCGATCCGGCCGCGGGCGCGCAGCCGCGTGGCTGCGGCCTCCGGCAGGTCCGCCGGGAGGTCCGCGGGCGGCACCCCGACGAGGTCGAGTCGGAAGGCCGGCAGCGCCCCCGCCTCCTGTTCCGCCCCGAGGATCGCCAGGGCGGCGAGCAATTCGGCGAAGCCCTTGCGGGCCTCGGCCCGGCCCACGAAGAGCAGGCGCACCGGCTCGTCCGCCGCCGGGTAGCCGGCCCCGGCCGCCCCCGCGGCGACCTCCGGCGGGAGGCTGAGGCCGATCACGGCGGCGGGCTGCCGGCCGGAGAGTCCGTAGGCCTGCGCGATCACCGCGCCGTGGGCGGCGGTGTTGGCGATAAGCCCCGCACTGCCCCGCGCCTGGCGCCGCTCGAGGGCGTCGGCCGTGCGCCCGTCGAGGAAATCGCGCAGCGTGCCGGGCGGATCGCGGGTGAAGGCGGCGGGTGTCGAGCTCCGGGTCACCAGGGGCAGGCCCCGGCGCCCGGCGAGGAGGGCGGCCGGGGCGTACCAGTTCGTCGCCTCCACCACGTCGAACGGCGCCCGCCGGTGGGCGGCGAGGACGGCCCGGCGGAAGGCCAGCGGCGCCGCCAGATGCCCCGCCGACCCCAGGAGGCGCAGCCGGGCCAGGGCGCTGCCCTGCGGGATGGCGGCGCCCACGACGGCGACGCCGCCGACCCGCTTTCCACCCGTCCGGTCGAGGGTGAACACGGTGACCTCCGCGCCCGCTTCGGCGAGGCTTTCGGCGATCTCGCGGGCCGCCGTGGAGAGCCCGCTCGGGGAGGGCGGGTAGTCCCAGGCCAGGAGGGCGGTGCGCATCAGGCGGCGAGGAGCCGGCGGTAGATCGCGAGGTAATCCCGCGCCATCCGCTCGGCGGTGAAGCGTTCCTCGAAGCGGCGGCGCACGGCGGCGCGGTCGAGGTCCCCGATCCGGCGCAGGGCCGCGACGGCCTCCGCTTCGTTCGAGACCACGAAACCGGTCACCCCGTCCTCCACCACCTCCGGCACGGAGCCCCGGTTCCAGGCGACGACCGGCGTGCCGCAGGCCATGGCCTCGATCATCACGAGGCCGAACGGCTCCGGCCAGTCGATGGGGAACAGCAGCGCCCGCGCGCCGGCGAGCAGCGCGCCCTTCCCGGCATCGTCCACGGGGCCGAGATAGGTCGCGTCGGAGCCGAGCAGGGGGCGGACCTCCCGGTCGAAATAGTCCGGGTTGCCGACATCCACCGTCCCGCCCAGCCGGATCGGCAGGCCGGCGGCCCGGGCGACGCGGATCGCGGTGTCGGGCCGCTTCTGGTCCGTCATCCGGCCGACGAAGGCGACATGCGCCCCGGCGTCCGCGCTGAGGGCATAGCGGTCCCGGGCGATGCCGTGATGCACCACCCCGGCCCGGTTCGAGGCGGGGATGCCCTTCTCCTGCGCCGCCGAGATCGCCGCCACCGGCAGGTTGGGGAAGCCCGCGAAGAACAGCGCCCGGTCCAATTCATCCACCCGCCAGTGGACCGTGGTGAGGCTGTGCCGCCGCCGCCCGCCGAGGAGGGCGGCATGGGCGAACTCCCCGTGGCAATGGACGATATCGAACGCGTCGAGCCGCTGGCGCAGGGCCTCCAGCTGCAGCGCGTCGAGGGCGGCCGGCACCCCCGGCGCGACCCGGCCGTGGCGCGCCTCCAGCCCCGCGAGGCTCAGATGATCGCCCACACGGGGCAAGTCTGTCGCACTATCCGCGGAGGCGAAAAGCGTTATCTCCAAACCCAAGCTTCGGAGCGCTGTGCTTAGATCGTGCACAATGCGTTCGGTGCCGCCGTGATGTTTCGGGGGAACGGGAAATATGTTCGGCGCGACTTGGGCAACGCGGATCACCGGACCCTCTTTACATATGTTAGTTCGGAAATATCTTGCCGCCGGCCTGGCCGGCGCCTGATGTTCGTCCTGCACATCGCCCTGCAGGGTTGCCTGCGCGGTGACGGCGTCGCCTACGGGATCACCGCCGACACCGGCGGCCATATCCGTTATCTCCTCGATCTGGTCGCCGCCTCGGCCCAGGACCGCGACATCACGCGGATCGTCGTGGCCACGCGCCTGTTCCACAGCCCCCTCGGCGACGCCTATGCCGTGCCCGAAGAGCGGGTCTCCGACAAGGTCACGCTCGTGCGGCTGGCGAGCGCGTCCCCCCACTACCGGACGAAGGAGCAGATGCACGCGGAGGTGGCGTCCACCGCGGACAACCTCGTCGCCTGGATCGGCACGCAGGCACGCGCGCCCGACCTGATCCACGCCCATTACGCCGATGCCGCCGCGGTGGCGGCCCTGGTGAAGGACCGGCTCGGCATCCCCTTCGTCTTCACCGCCCACTCCCTCGGGCGGGTGAAGGCGGCGATGGCGGGGGCGGACGCCGCCTGCCCGGACCTCGCCCGCCGGATCGACACGGAAGAAACGGCCCTGTCGCGCGCGCACCTCGTCATCGCCTCGTCCCGGGACGAGGCCGAAGTGCAGTATGCCGGCTACGCCGCCTACGACCCCGGCCATATCCGGGTGCTCCCGCCGGGCAGCGACCTCGCCCGGTTCGCCGCCGCCCGGCCGCATCCGCGGGTCGAGGCCGCCATCGACCGGTTCCTCGACGACCCCGCGAAGCCCCCCCTTCTGGCGCTGGCCCGGCCGGTGGCGCGCAAGAACCTCGCCGCCCTGGTGCGGGCCTACGGGGAGAGCCCCGAACTCCAGGCCAGGGCCAACCTCGTGCTGGTGGCCGGCACCCGCGAGGACATCGACACCCTGGACGGCGACATGGCCGCCACCATGCGCGACCTGCTGGTCCTGATCGACCGCTACGACCTCTACGGGCGGGTGGCCTACCCGAAGACGCACCGCCCGGAGGACGTGCCGGCGATCTACGCCCAGGCCCGCGACCGGGGCGGGCTGTTCGTCAACCCGGCCCTGAACGAGCCCTTCGGCCTCACCCTTCTGGAGGCCTCCGCCGCGGGCCTGCCGCTGGTCGCCACCGACAGCGGCGGCCCCAACGACATCGTGGAGACCTGCGGCAACGGCCTTCTGGTCGATCCCCGGGATCCCGGGGCCATCGCCGCCGCCTGCCTGCGGATCCTCAAGGATCCGGCCCTCTACGGGCGCTGCGTGGCGGGGGGCGCCAGGGCGGCCGCGGCCTACGACTGGGACCGGCACGCCGCGCGCTACCACACCCTGCTGCGCGCCCTGCTGGCGCCGGAGCCGCCGCTGGCCGCGCCGCGGCAGCTCCTCGTCTGCGACATCGACAACACCCTCGTCGGCTGCGAGGACGGGCTGGGCATCTTCCGGCGCTGGCGCAGCCGGCAGGCGGCGCTGGCCTTCGGCGTCGCCACCGGCCGCTCGTTCCACAGCGCCATGGCGGTGCTCGACCAGCAGGCGAGCCCGCGGCCCCAGGTGATGATCACCTCGGTGGGCTCGGAGATCTACCACCTCGACGCCAGCGGCGTGACCTACAGCGCCGATGCCGTCTGGCGCGAGACCATCGCCGCCGGCTGGGAGCGGGACCCGGTCCGGCGGGCGCTGTCCGGCATCCCCGGCCTCGCCCCGCAGGGGCCGCTGGAGCAGCGCGCCCTGAAGCTCAGCTATTTCGGCGATGCCGCCGCCGCGGTCCGGGTGCGGGAGCGCCTCGCCGATGCGGGGCTTCCGGCCCGGGTGATCCACAGCCACGGCCGCTACCTCGACGTGCTGCCCGAGGGCGCCTCGAAGGGCACGGCGGTGGACCATGTCCGCGCCCGCTACGGGTTGCCGGAGCGGGCGGTGTTCGTCGCAGGGGATTCCGGCAACGACGTCGAGATGCTGCGGGCGCGGGTGCAGGCGATCATCGTCGCCAACTATTCCGACGACCTCGCGAGCAACGCCGCCCTGCAGCACTCCTACGTCGCCCGGGCCTCCCACGCGCGGGGCATCATCGAGGGCGTCGGGCATTTCCGCCGGATGCTGGCCGATGCCCGCTGAGACGGCGGCGGGGACGAGCGTCCTCACGCTGGTGCGCGGACGGGCCGACCGCCTGCGCAACCTGATGGTCGGCCTCGCCCGCCAGACCGTGCGCCCGCGCGAGATGGTCATCGCCTGGATGCAGCCGGAGCCCGCCTCCGGCCTGCCCGACCCCGGCTGCCCCGTCCGCCACATCCACGTGCCGGGTGAGGCGCTGCCGCTGGCCGCCGCCCGCAACCGCGCGGCGGAGGCGGCGGGCGGGGATTGCCTCGTCTTCCTCGACGTCGATTGCATCCCCTCGCCGACCCTGGTCGCCGCCTATGCGCGGGCGGCCGCGACGGAGCGGGGCCTGTTCCTCGGCGAGGTGCTCTACCTGCCGCCGGGCGCCGGGGAAGACCCCGATCCCGCCACCCTCGACCGCCTCGGCATCGCCCATCCGGCGCGGCCCGCCGTGCCGGAGAGCGGGCTGCGGCGGGAGCCCGATCCCGGCCAGCTCTGGGGCCTGTCCTTCGCCCTCCCGGCCGCCGCGTGGCGGGGGGGCGGCGGCATGGACGAGGGGTTCACCGGCTACGGCGGCGAGGAGACGGACTTCGCCGCCCGCCTCGCCGCCACGGGGCTCCCGACCTTCTGGGTGGCGGGCGCGCGGGCCTACCACCAGCACCACCCCGTCCACGTCCCGCCCCTCCAGCATTTCCGGCCGATCCTGGCCAACGCGGCCCGCTTCCGCGCCCGGCACGGGCGCTGGTGCATGACCTACTGGCTCGGCCAGTTCCGCGAGGCCGGGCTCATCGCCTGGGACGAGCACGCCCCCGCGATCCGCCTCCTGCGCCCGCCGACCGCCCCCGAGATCGCCGCCGCCCTGCGGCCCGACGCCCCGTTCTCCTGATTGCGAGCGCTTCCGCCCCCATGACAAAGCCCATCGCGTTCTTCGTCCACCACCAGGGCCGCGGCCATGCGAACCGCACCATGGCGGTGGCGGCTGAGTTCGCCCGAGAGCGGCCGGTGTCGGTGCTCACCGCCGGCCCGCACCTGTTCGACGGGTTCGCGCGCGACGTGGAGATCGTGCCCCTGCCCAACATGATCGGCGCCGCCGTGCCGACGCCGCGCCTCTACGCCGAGCCCACGCCGCAGGTGATGCACTGCGTGCCCCTCGGCCTGCCCGAGATGCGCCGGACCATGCGGACCATCCTCGACCACCTGGACGAGCGCGACGTCGGCCTGTTCGTCGTCGACGTCTCGGCCGAGATCGCCCTGCTCTCGCGCATCGCCAGCGTGCCCGCGGTGCAGATCCGCATGCACGGCGACCGCTCCGACATCGGCCATGTCGGCGCCTACGAAGCCTGCGTCGGCATGCTCGCCCCCTTCGACGAGCGCATGGAGCAGGACGACTACCCGGCCCGCCTGCGCGCCAAGACCTTCTACAGCGGCGGCCTCTGCACCAGCATCGACCGGGTGCCCGAGCGCCAGGAGGCGCGGGCGCGGCTCGGCCTCGATCCGGCCCGGGAGATCGTGGTGGCGGTGACGGGGGGAGGGGGCAGCGGCACGCCCTACGCGCCCCTGACGGTGGCGGCCCGAGCCGCCCCCGACGCCCTGTGGCTGACCGTCGGCCCCACCCACCGGGAGGGCCACGAGACCGACTTCGCCAACCTGCGCGAACTCGGCTGGGTGCCCTCGGTGACGGATTACCTCGCCGCCGCCGACATCGTCATCGCCTCGGCCGGCGACAACACGGTCCACGAGGTCGCCCGGGTGGGCGGGCGCCTCATCGTCATGCCGGAATGGCGCTACTTCGCCGAGCAGTCCCGCAAGGCCGAGGCCCTGGTCCGCCTCGGGGCCGCCGTGCAGGCCCCCGTCTGGCCCGGCGACCTCCAGGGCTGGCGCGATCTCCTCGCCCGCGCCCGCACCCTCGACGGGTCGGCGCTCCGCGGCCTCTACGCCCCGGACGCGGCGGCCCGGGCCGCCGGCTGGCTCGAAGAGCTGACCGATTCCCTCTGGGCCGGGCAACCGGCCGTCGCCCCGCCGGAACCCGCCGCCCTCCGGGCGGTCGGCTGAGACCGTCTGCACACCCCGTCCGCCGCCCACTCCCTCCGCCGTCATCGCGGGCGGAGCGAAGCAATGACGGGGTCGGCAGGGGCGGACGGTCGCAGCCCCAAAATTCTCTTCCACACCGACGAAGGCCCGCCCATGCCCACCGTTTCCGTCGTGACCCTGGCCAAGGGCCGGCCGGCGCACCTGCGCAACGTGCTCCTCGGCCTGGAGCGCCAGACGCAGCCCCCCGCCGAGTTCATCGTCGCGGTGATGCAGGACGCGCCCTACGACCTGCCCGAGGTCGGCTTCCCCGTCCGCCAGATCCTCGTGCCGGGGCGTGAGCTGCCCCTCGCCGCGGCCCGCAACCGGGGTGTCGCGGCGGCGACGGGGGACGACGTGGTCTTCCTCGACGTGGACTGCATCCCCGCGCCCGGCCTCGTGGCCGACTACGCCCGCGCCCTCTCGGAACTCGACGGGCTGCTGATGGGCGAGGTGCTACACCTGCCCGAGCGCGCCACCCTCGGCCCGTGGGACTATCCCGGTCTCGACGCGGCGGCGGAGCGGCATTCGGACCGGCGCGGCCCGCCCGCCGCCGGCATCGAGATCTGCCACGACTACCGCTGCTTCTGGTCCCTGAATTTCGCCATCCGCCGGGCGACCTTCCTGGCCACCGGCGGCTTCGACGAGCGCTACACCGGCTACGGCGGCGAGGACACGGATTTCGGCAAGCTCCTCGACCGGCAGGGCATCCCGATCGCCTGGATGAAGGGCGCGCGGGCCTACCACCAGTATCACCCCCACCACATGCCCCCGGTGCATCACCTGGAGAGCGTGGTGCGCAACGCCGAACTGTTCGAGGCCAAGTGGGGCTACCGGACGATGGGCCACTGGCTCTACGCGTTCAAGGTGATGGGCCTGATCGACGACACCCCCGGCCGGCCGATCGCCATCCTGCGCCGGCCCGGCCCCGAGGACCTCTCCCTCACCGGACAGCAGAGCCACCAGCCCTACACCAACTCCGCCTCCGTCATCCGCCACATGGAGGCGCTGCAGGCCGTGCCGGCGACGGTGCCGGGGAGCGAGCCCGCGCCGGTCGTCGCGTGAGGATCGCCCTCCTCGCGCATCTCCGCCACCCCATCGCGCCGCCCTTCGCAGGGGGCCTCGAAGCCTATACCTGGCATCTCGCCGAGGGCCTGGGCGCGCGGGGCCACGAGGTGGTGCTGTTCGCCGCCGGCGACAGCGACCGCCGCTTCGCCCTCGATCCGGTGATCCCGGTCCACCACGAGGCGCGCTTCCCCGGCCTCGAGCATCGGGGCGATGGGGGGCTCACGGCCCATGTCGATGCCGGCTACGCCGCCGCCTGCGCGCGCATCGCCGGGGGCGGCTTCGACCTGCTGCACAACAACAGCCTGAGCCGGTTCCCCCTCGACGGCGCGCGCCGGGGCGCCGTGCCGACGCTGACCTCGCTGCACGTTCCCCCCTACGACGCCCTCCGCTGGTTCGTCCACGAGAGCCCGGCGCCCCGGCACAGGCTCACGACGCCCTCGCGGGCGCAGCGCGCGGCCTGGTGGCCGCAGGGCGCGCCGCCGGAAGTCTCGGTGCTTCCCAACGGCATCGACCCCGCGGCGTGGCCCTTCCAGGAGCGCGGCGACGGCGGCGCCGTCTGGTGCGGGCGCATCGCCGCCGTGAAGGGCGCCCACCACGCCATCGCCGCGGCCCGGCGGGCGGGGGTGGCCCTGACCCTGTACGGCCCCGTCGAGGAGCCGGATTACTGGGCGGCGCAGGTCGCCCCCCGGCTCGGCGGGGCGATCCGCTACGGCGGCCACCTGACCGGGGCGGCCCTGGCGGGCGAGATCGGCCGGGCCTCCGTCTTCCTGTTCACCCCGTGCTGGGACGAGCCGTTCGGGCTGGTGGCCATCGAGGCCATGGCCTGCGGCCTGCCCGTCGCCGGGTTCGCCACCGGGGCCGCGCCGGAGGTGGTCGGCGAGGCCGGTCGCCTCGTCCCGCAGGGGGACGAGGCCGCCCTGGCGCGGGCGGTCGGCGAGGCCATCGCCATCCCCCGGTCCGTCCCCCGCGGGCGCGTCCTCGCCCACTTCACCCGGGACCGCTGGCTCGACCGCTGCGAAGCGCTCTACGCCGACCTCCGCGCCGGCCTCTGAGCCGCCCTCCGCCCCATCTCTCCCCTGAAGCTTGCCCCATGACCCGACAGGACATCATCGCCGCCCTGTGGCACGGCCGGGATCCGTTCGCGGATCCCCCGGAAGCCCTCCGCCCCCTCGATCTGCAGGGCTGGCGCAGCATCCACCCCTATCTGGAGGAGGCGGTCACCGGGCTGCGTCCCTCCGTCGTGGTCGAGATCGGGACGTGGAAGGGGGCGAGCGCCCTCTACCTCGCCCGGACGATGGCCGAGCGCGGGGTGGCCGGCACCGTCGTGGCGGTGGATACGTGGCTCGGCGCCGTCGACCATTGGGCGGACGAGGGCCTGTTCGCCGAGCTGGCCACCGAGAACGGCTTCCCGAGCCTCTACCGCACCTTCCTCGCCAACGTCCTGCGCGAGGGCATGGCCGACCGGATCGTGCCGCTGCCCCTCGATTCGGTGAACGCCGCCGAGCTGATGCGCCTGCGCGGCGTCACCGCCGACGTCATCCACCTCGATGCCGGCCACGAGGAAGCCTCGGTCGCCGCCGACCTGCGGGCGTGGTGGCCGGTCCTGCGCCCCGGCGGCCTGTTGATCGCCGACGACTACGACAGCCTGGGCGGTCGCTTCCCCGGCGTCATGCGCGGGGTGAACGCCTTCTGCGCCGAGATCGGCCTGGAGGGTCCGTGGTCGTTGCGCGGCAAGTGCAGGTTCGTGAAGCCGGCGACGGGCTGAGACCGGCCCGGCGGCGCATCCGCGACCCGCTCAGAAGCTGCAGCGCGCGGCTTCGGCAGAAACCGGCAATCTTTTGAGGGTATTCGGAGCGGCATTCACCGCCACGGCAACAGTCGTCGCTAGAAGAATCCGCCGCCGATGACGACCACCCGCCTCCGCTGCGCGCTCGCCCTGGCCGCCACGGTGCTCGGAACCGGGCCCTCGGCGGCGGAGGACGGGGCGACGGACCTCGGGCGGCTGCTGTGGGGGCACGGCGGGGTGGAACGCCGGGTGGATGTCCATGGCAGGGCCGTCTCGGCCGGGGACCTGACGGATCGGCTCGCCGTCGTCTCCTTCCTGAGCGCGGGCTGCACGATCCTCTGCGTCACCCGCACCATGGACCTCGACAGGCTCGCCCGCGACCTGCCCGCGGGTTTGCGAAGCCGCGTCGTCTTCCTCGCCATCGACACGGATCCGGCCGCCGACGACGTGGCGCGGCTGCGGACCTTCGCCGACGACCTCCTCGGCCCGACGGCGCGCCTGCGCGTCCTCCCCTCCGACGCCGAGGGGACGAAGGTGGTCCTCGAGACGCTGCGTTACCCGAGCGCCTCCCTTCCCGAGCCTCCGCCGACGATCCTGCTGTTCGACCGCCGGGGCCGGATCGCCATGACCTACGGCGGCGACCCCCTCGACGCCCCGCGCCTGGAACGCGACATCGCCGCCCTCGACAGCTTCAGCGACGGGCTCGACCGCCCCGCGCCCCCGCGCCCCTGACCCGCACCGTCCCCGGCCCCGCCTACCCGCCGAGGAGCGCCGCGCGGATCGCACCGCAGGCCCGGTGGTCGATGGCGGGGGCGGGGGCGGGGGCCGCCACGCCCGGCTGCCAGACCAGGAAGTCGGTGCCGGTGCGGCTCCCGCCCAGGGCATAGATGCCGGTCCGGCCCGCCCGCGCCGTTCCCTGCACCAGGGTCACCGACATCCGGAAATACTGGCGCGGGGAGGGGACGCCCTTGCCCGACGCCGGGAGGGACGGCACCGCCGCGGGATTGAGCCGCCGCGTGAGGGCAGCGAGGTTGAACGTCCCGCCCTCGTTGTAGACGGTGAGCGCCGGCTGGAGCTTCGCCGCGAGCTGCGGGGTCATGGACGGCAGGCGCCCGATCTCATCGACGCTGAGGAACGGGCCGTTGCGCGGGCCGTAGGCGAGGCCGCGCGCCCGGTACTGCGCCAGCTCCGCCCCGCCGCCGGGCTCCGGCACGTCGTCGGCATCGCGGTAGTCGGCGATCTCGGCGGAGAGGGCGAGGGCGTCCCGGTCCTGGATGCCGAGCGTCCGGAACGCCTCCTCCATCGCCGGCCGCGGCGTCCGGTTGAGGTCGATCAACCGCCCCTGGTCCTCCAGCGAGACGACCGCCGTCCGCCCCGCGCCGAGGGGGCAGGCGACGCTCGTCCCGTCCTCGGGCAGGCCGAGGCCGACGAGGCGGTAGGTTCGGCCCACGGCGAGATCGTAGGCGAGGAGCCGGGCGACCCCGTCGGCCATCCCCTGCAGGTGGGCGAGGTCGGCCCGCGTCCGGGCGAGGGCGGCATGCGCCTGCGTCTGCAGGATCCCCGTGGCGAGGACGGCGCTGACGGCGGCCAGCACCATCACCACCGAGACGAGGACGAAGCCGTCCTCGTGGGGCGACTCCGCGCTCACGGCTGGCCGCCCGTGGCGATCAGCAGGGGAGGCCAGCGGCGCCGGTCCGCCGGGCCGAAGGCGATCCGCACCTCCACGAGGTCGGGCTGCCGGTCCGTGCGGCCCCACTGGGCGACCCATGCGGGCGGGAGCCCCTTGGCCGGCGCCCCGAAATACTGGAACGCCACGCCGGCGATCCGCCCCAGCAGCACCTCGGACCGCGCGGTCCGCGCCGTGCCCTGCAGGGTTTCGAGGGGGATCTGCCGCTCCACCAAGTCGAAGGCGCCGCCGCCGCGCGGGACGCCCGCGAGGGAGGCGACGAGCTCGGCCGGGCGTTCGAGCACCCGGTCGGGGGCGATGGCGGCCGAGAGGCCGTCCGGCCCGCCCTGCAGCACCGGGAGGGAGCCGTCCATGTGGCGGCTGGCGAGGGTGCCGAGGGTGCGGCGCAGGTGGTCGCGCACCGCCTGCACCTCGCCCGCCCCCTCCGCCACGGCGACGGCGGCGGCGGTGCGGCCGGCGACCCGCACGGTCTCGACCATCAGCACGCCGATCAGCGCCGCCAGCGCCAGGGAGACGAGGACCTCCACCAGGGCGAAGCCGGCTTGCGCCCCATCCCCGGCCGAGCCCGCCCGCCCGTGTTCCTGCCTCACTTCAGGCATCGGGCTTGCCGGGGAGAAGGGTGGTGTAGACCGCAGGCCCCTCCGGCCCGCCGCGGGTGAGGACCAGCCGCCAGACCGGCGGCCCCCGGTGCGCGGGCAGCACCGCGCGGACGTCGCTCACCGTCAGCGTCCAGGGGCGCCCGTCCGCGAAGCGGCCCTCGGCGAGCCCGGCGGACAGGGGGCCGGAGGCGACCCTGCGCAGGCAGATGCCCTCGGCCTCGTCCGCCTCGGTGTCGAGGCGCGCCGACCGGCGCAGGCTACCCATCGTCTCCCCCGCGATCTGCAGGGCGAGGAGCATGCCGATGGCGGCGATGGCGAAGGAGACGAGCACCTCCACGACCGTGAAGCCGTCCTCGCCGCCGGAATCGCGCCCGGGACCCGGGCCGCTCTCGGACCCGCTCTGGTGGACTTTCATGGCGCCGCCTCCCGCCGCGCCCGCCCGATCAGCGCGCCCACGGTGAGGACGGCGCCGTCCCGCGCCGAGCCGATGACGATGCGTCCGCCGCTCGATCCCCCGTCGGGCAGGAAGCGGATCTCCCCCGGCGTCGCGGAGGGCGTCTCCTCCACCTGGACGAGGATCGGCAGGGGCGCGGTGGCGATGGGGGCCGCCCCCGGGCGGGAGCTGAAGAAGCGGCCGGTCGCGGCCTCGAAGACGAGCTGCGTCGGCTGGCCGGAGCGGATCGCCTGGGCGCGCAGCAGGCCAATTTCGGCGCCGAGCGCCGTGGAGAGGCGGGCGGCGCGGCGCCCGCCCGCCGAGCCCGCCCCCGCGAACTGGAACGCCACCGAGGCGGCGATGCCCACGATCACCAGGGTCACGAGCATCTCCACGAGCGTGAAGCCCGCGTCCCCGCCCGCTCCCTGGCCGCTTCGCCCCGCCGACACGTCCGCGCCATTCCCCTCGGGCCACGGGGCCGTCCCGGCCCATCGCCGCGAGACAAGAGGATCGTGGTGAAGATTCGGTTTCGGGACGCCCGGCCCCGGCGGCGGGTCGAGGCTTCTGCTCCCGGGCCGGCCCCCCGCGAACGATCGCTGCTTCCCGGCCGCACCAATATGGCAGGACATTCTCGCGCCCGACGACCACATTCGGAGCATCGATTTCACGGTCTTCGCACCGCCAATACGGAGACGATTAATGATCATCGTACACAACACCGTTCTCAAGCCGATGTGTGGTCCGTCGTGTTGCCGCTCGCAGCTGACGAGCGATCCCCGACATCAGAGACTGAGAGCACACGACCATGCTGGCCTACGAGTTTGACCGTCATCCGCCTTCGTCCCCGGCCGCCCTGCGCGCGGCGCGTCCCGACATCGCCGAGATCGTCGGCGCCCTGTTGAGCACGAGCGTCCGCTCCCATCCCCCCCACGAATCGGCCGCCCTGGCGCATGCCCTGGATGGCGGGCTGGAGCCGGACGAGGTGGCCCTCATCCTCGCCGGCCGGGGCGTCGCGGAGGCCTTCCCGGTGCGATGGGGCGAGAGCCCCGAGAGCTACGCCACCCGTACCGTGTCCGAGATGTTCGTCGCCTACCTGCAGTAGTGCCGCCCGCGCCCCGGCGCCGGCTCGGGTGAAGGACGGGCCGGATTGTCGGGGCTGCGGCCGGTCAAGGTGGCCCGGCCCATGCTACGCTTGCCCGTCTTCCCCATCGGAGCGTGCATCGTGCTGAATAGACGACGTTTCATGGCCGTGTCAGGCGCGGCGCTGGCCTCGCCCGCCCTCGCGCAGGGTTCGAACGCCCGGGTCCTCAAGTTCATCCCGCAGGCCGACCTCACGGTGCTCGATCCCGTCTGGACGACGGCCTACGTCACCCGGAACCACGGGTTGGCGGTGTTCGACACGCTCTACGGCCTGGATGCGACGTTCGCCGCGCAGCCGCAGATGGTGGCGGGCCACACAGTGGAGAACGACGGCAAGCAGTGGAAGCTCACCCTGCGGCCCGGCCTCAAGTTCCACGACGGCACGCCCGTCCTGGCCAAGGATTGCGTCGCCAGCATCGCGCGCTGGGGCAAGCGCGACGCCATGGGCCAGACGCTCATGAGCTATACGGACGAGTTGTCCGCCCCCGACGACACCACCATCCAGTTCCGGTTGAAAAGGCGGTTCGGGCTGCTGCCGGATGCCCTGGGCAAGGTCGGCTCCTCGATCTGCGCGATCATGCCGGAGCGGCTGGCCAAGACCGACGCCTTCACCCAGGTGACGGAGATGGTCGGAAGCGGCCCGTTCCGCTTCAAGGCGGACGAGCGGATCGTCGGCGCCCGGGTCGTCTACGAGAAGTTCGCGGGCTACGTGCCCCGCGAGGGCGGCGAGCCGCAATGGACCTCCGGCCCCAAGCGCGCCTTCGTCGACCGGGTGGAGTGGACCGTGCTCCCCGATCAGGCCACCGCCGCCTCGGCCATGCAGACCGGCGAGATGGACTGGTGGGAGCAGCCCCCGGCCGATCTCGTGCCGACCCTGTCCGGCCTCTCGACGCAGATCAAGGATCCGACCGGGCTCATCGGCACCCTGCGGATGAACCAGCTTCTCCCGCCCTTCGACAACCCCGCGATCCGGCAGGTGCTGCTGAAGGTCGTGCAGCAGACGGATTTCATGCAGGCGGTGACCGGGGATGACCCCAAGCTGATGCACACGCCGGTCGGCTTCTTCTGCCCCCAGTTGCCGATGGCGAACGATGCGGGGCTCGGCGCCCTGACCGGCACGCGGGACTTCGCGGCCGCGAAGAAGGCCCTCGCCGCCGCGGGCTACAACGGTGAGAAGGTGGTGCTGATGGGCGCCTCCGACTTCCCGACCCTCAAGGCACTGGCCGACGTCGCCGCCGACATGCTGACGCGGGCGGGCTTCAACGTGGATTATCAGGTGATGGACTGGGGCACCGTCGTGCAGCGGCGGGCCAAGAAGGATCCGATCGCGCAGGGCGGCTGGAACGCGTTCTGCACCTTCTGGGCGGGGCTGGATCAGGCGAGCCCGGCCGTCAGCGGCTTCCTGCGGGGCAACGGCCAGAACGCGGCCATCGGCTGGCCGACGAGCGAGCGCATCGAGGCCCTGCGCACCCAGTGGCTCGATGCGCCGGGCGTCGCGGAGCAGAAGGCCATCGCCGCCGAGATCCAGAAGCAGGCCTTCGCGGACCTGCCCTACCTGCCGCTCGGCCAGTACTTCGTGCAGACCTCGTTCCAGCCGACCCTCACGGGCGTGCTCGAAGGCGTGCCGGTGTTCTGGAACGTCAAGAAGACCTGAGGGGGCGGCGGCGCCGGTTCGCCCGCCGTCGCGGGCGGGGCGACGCGATCCGGCGGCGGCGCGCTTCCCCGTGACGCGCCGTCCCGGATCGTTTCGCCGGCCCCCTTCGGCGATGGAGACTGCCCAAGGGGCGCAATCCTCCCTAAGTGAGCATCGACCCGGGAGGAGCGCGCGATGCAGACGATCGATCACGGCAGCCATGGCGAGATCCGCGAGGCGGTGCGGGCGCTCTGCGCCGACTTCCCCGCGGAGTACCACCGCCGGATCGACGAGAAGCGCGGCTATCCGGAAGAGTTCGTGGACGCCCTGACCAAGGCGGGCTGGATGGCGGCGCTCATCCCGGAGTCCTATGGTGGCTCCGGCCTCGGCCTGACGGAGGCCTCCGTCATCATGGAGGAGATCAACCGCTCGGGGGGCAATTCCGGCGCCTGCCACGGGCAGATGTACAACATGAACACCCTGGTGCGGCACGGCTCCGAGGCGCAGCGCAAGGCCTACCTGCCGCGGATCGCGGCCGGCGAGTTGCGCCTGCAATCCATGGGCGTCACCGAGCCGACCGCGGGCACGGACACCACGAAGATCAAGACCACGGCGGTGCGCAAGGGCGACCGCTACGTCATCAACGGCCAGAAGGTCTGGATCTCACGGGTCCAGCATTCCGACCTGATGATCCTCCTCGCCCGGACCACGCCCCTCGATCAGGTGAAGAAGAAATCCGAGGGCATGTCCATCTTCATCGTGGACCTGCACGAGGCGGTGAAGAAGGGCATGACCGTCCGCCCGATCCTCAACATGGTGAACCACGAGACCAACGAGCTGTTCTTCGACGACCTGGAGATCCCCGCCGAGAACCTGATCGGCGAGGAAGGGCAGGGGTTCAAGTACATCCTGACCGGGCTGAACGCCGAGCGCGCCCTGATCGCCGCCGAGTGCATCGGCGACGGCTACTGGTTCATCGACCGCGTGACCGCCTACACCAAGGAGCGCACGGTGTTCGGCCGCCCCATCGGCCAGAACCAAGGCGTGCAGTTCCCCATCGCCGAGAGCTTCATCGAGATCGAGGCGGCCAACCTCATGCGGTACGAGGCGTGCCGCCTCTACGATGCGGGGGAGCCCTGCGGCGCCCAGGCCAACATGGCGAAGTACCTGGCGGCCAAGGCATCCTGGGAGGCGGCCAACGCCTGCATCCAGTTCCACGGCGGCTTCGGCTTCGCCGCCGAATACGACGTCGAGCGCAAGTTCCGCGAGACGCGCCTGTATCAGGTGGCGCCGATCTCCACGAACCTGATCCTCTCCTACGTGGCCGAGCACATCCTCGGCCTGCCGCGCTCGTTCTGATCCGGCGCCACCGCCGTCACGGGTGAAGCCACGTCATCCAGGGCAGCCCGGCGCTGCCCTGGATCGATTCGCTATGCCCGCGGGGATGCGGGCGGGTGTTGAGGGTCCGAACGGGCTCCGTCTCAGAGCTGATCGCCCCTTCGGGCCGGTCGCCGGCTTCACCGGACTGCGGAGACAGGCTTCCGAGCCACGGCAGCCGCTCTCACCAACGGCCGAATCACAGTACTTCTTACTGATACCGTGCAAATCACAGGAAATTTGTATTCCCCGTTGAACGAGGTTTTCGAATAGTCTAGGAATCGGCATCAGATTACTGAATGAAGCAGTGATGCTTCGTGCGCCCGAGGGGATGGTTTTGATCAGGCACGCCGCCACGATCGATGAGGGGCATGAACTGGTCGCGGACCTGTGCATCGTCGGCGCGGGCGCAGCCGGCATCACCCTCGCCCTGCAATTCGCCGGCACGGGCCTGCGGGTCCTGCTCCTCGAAGGCGGGGAGGCGGAGAAGCTGCCGGCGGCGCAATCGCTCTATGCCGGCACGGTGGACACGCCCGACCTGCACAGTCCGCCCGACCGCTACCGGGAGCGCCGCTTCGGCGGCACGACCACCGTGTGGAGCGGACGCTGCCTGCCCTACGACCCGATCGACTTCGACCGGCGGCCCTGGATCGCCGACAGCGGCTGGCCGATCTCCTACGAGGACGTGGCGCGGCACTACCCCGCCGCCATGGAGCTGTGCGAGGCGGGCGAGTTCGTCTTCTCCGGCGCCGCCGTCAAGCCCGGTGGGATGCGTCCGCTGATCCGCTCCTTCACCTCGCGCCATTTCGACACCGACCCCGTGGAGCGGTTCTCCTGCCCCACGAACTTCGGGGCGCGCTACCGCCACCGCCTCGAAGCCAGCCGCAACGTGGACGTGATCCTCGGGGCGAACGTCACCGAACTGCTGACGGAGGGGGACGGGGCGCGGGTGAAGAGCCTCGTGGTGCGGGGCCTCGACGGCCGGCGGTTCACCGTCGCCGCGCAACAGGTCGTCCTGGCCACCGGCGGCCTGGAGATCCCGCGGCTCCTGCTCGCCTCGCGGGACAGGCACGCCGCCGGGCTGGGGAACCAGTCGGGCCTCGTCGGGCGGTTCTACATGTGCCACATCGCCGGGACGATCGGCGACCTGCGGCTCGATGTGGACGCGGGCGACGTGAATGCCGGCTACGAGCAGGCCGACGACGGGACCTATTGCCGGCGCCGCCTCGCCCTGACGCCGGAGGCGCAGGCCGAGCACGGGCTCGCCAACGCGCTGATGCGGCTGCACTTCCCGGCGATTCCGGACCCGAGCCACGGCAGCGGGCCGCTCTCGGCGCTCTACCTCGCCAAGCCCTTCGTCGGGCACGAGCACGGCAAGCGCCTCCAGAACCGCGGCGGGGAGGGGATGTGGCTGCGCCACGCCCTCAACGTGGCGCGCGACCCGCTGGCGACCTCGGCGTTCCTGTGGCGCTGGCTGCGCTACCGGACGCTCGCCGCCCGCAAGTTCCCGTCGGTGATCGTGCCGACCCGGGACAACCGCTTCAGCCTGGACTTCCACGGCGAGCAGGTCCCCAACCGCGACAGCCGCGTCACCCTCGGCGGCGAGACCGACGCGTTCGGCATGCCGCGCCTCGCCATCGCGTGGCGCCACTCGCCGACGGACATTCGCACGGCGGAAGTCGCCCTCGACCTGTTCGCGGGGGATCTCCGGCGCTGGGGCCGGGGCCGCCTCACCTACGATCGGGATGCGGTCGCCCACCACATGCTCCGTGACGGCGCCTATGGCGGCCACCACATCGGCACCACGCGGATGAGCGCGAACCCGACGGGCGGCGTCGTGGACCCGCAGGGCCGGGTGCATGGGGTGGCGAACCTCCACATCGCCGGGGCGTCGGTCTTCCCGACGTCGAGCCAGGCGAACCCGACCCTGACGGTGGTCGCCATGGCGCTCGGCCTCGCCGAGACCCTGAAGCGGACTTTCGCCGCGCGGCCACACCTCGACACCGCAGGCCTCGGCCAGCGGGACGCGGCCTGAGCCGCCCGGGCCTTCGCCGCCAGGGCCGCCCGCCTTCCGCCCGCCTTACGCCCGCGTGCGCAGCCACGCCGCGGCGGCGGCCAGGGCCGTCTCCGGAGGGGTGCGGCGGAACCCCAGCTCCGCGCTCGCCCGGCGGTGATCGAGGACGATCTCCTGGGCGAAGGTCCGCGCCAGGGAGGGCGGCACGCAGGCCGGCAGACGGATCGCCGGGCCGAGGCGCGAAGCGGCCCGCTGCGCCACGGTGACGGCCGGGGCGATGAGCTTGGTCTCGATCTTCAGCCACCGGGGCGAGATCCGCGTCACCGGCACGGCGCCGATCGCCCGGCCGAGGCCGAGGAGGTAGGCGTTCCAGCTCTGCGGCTCCGGGTCCGAGACGTTGTAGGCCTCGCCCGCCGCCCGCTCGCGCCGCAGGCCCGCGACGATCGCCGCGATCAGGTCGTCCACGTAGGTCAGGTTGCAGGTTCCGTCGCCGGCCGCCCCGAGATCCCCGAGCCGGTGCTGCCGGAGCAGGCGCCCCATCCGCTCGGTCCATTGCGGGCTGCCCGCCCCGTGCACGCATCCCGGCCGCAGGATCACCGCCTCGACAGTCCCCGCAGCCGCGGCCGCCGCCACGATGCGCTCGCCCTCGACCTTCGCCCGAGCGTAGGCGCCGAGCGAGGGGTCCATGGGCCGCGTCTCATCGACGGTGCCGGTGGCCGGGCCGTAGACCGCCATGCTGCTGAGATGGACGAGGCGCCTGACGCCCGCCGCCGGGGCGGCGTCGCAGAGATGGCGCGTGGCGCCGACCATCGCATCCTCGCCCCCGGCGATGCAGTTCACCGCCATGGCGACCCCTTGGAGGGCCTGCGCCAGGGCCGCCGGGTCGGTGGCGTCGGCTTGCCGGGTCTCGACGCCGGGCGCGGCCCCCGGCGAGGGCCGCCGGGCGAGGGCGATGGGCCGGAAATCCGGCTCGGCGGCGAGGGCGGCGACGAGGCGGCGGCCGACGAAGCCGGAGGCGCCGAGGACGAGAACGGGGGTCAACGCGGGGTCTCCGGGGCCGTGGGGCGCTCGCGCGGGGCGGCCGGTGGTGCGAGGGGCTGCCGGCCGTTGAGCCGGCGGATGGCGTTGCGCAGCCAAACGATCCGCTTGGCGCGGCGGCGCAGGCCGCGCCGGGCCGCCTCAGCCGAGAGGGTGGCCCAGCCCCGCGCGGAGGCGGCGGCCTCGTAGGCGAAGAGGGGCAGGTCGGTATCGACCCAATCCTGCTTGTAGGGCTCGTCGCCGACGGTGAAATCGAAGGTGGTCAGGCCCTGCTCGCAGGTCCAGCGCAGCATGGCGTCGAGCATCAGCCGGCCGGTGGCGAAGGCGCGCCACTCCCCGGCCTCCCAGCCGAGCATCAGGTAGTAGAACCGGCCGCGGTGCACGAGGCCGAGATGGGCCGCGATGGGCACGTCATCGATGCGCATCAGGTCGCCGTGGACGCGGCCCTCCGGCAGGGTCGCCAGGGCGATCCGGTCGTAGAAGGCGCGGAAGGCGGGGTCGGCGAAGGCGTCCGGGTTTCCGGTCTCCAGCCAGCGCCGCGACTTCATCGACCGCAGGGCGCTCAGGACCGGCTCCATCGCGTCCGGCGTCTCGGCCACGGTGAAGGCGACGGTGCCCCGGTCCCGCAGCTTGCGCCAGCTGCGCCGCTGGCGGGCGTTGAAGCTGGTCTTGAACGAGGCGCAGACCGTCTCGTAGCTCCCGGTGAGCGAGAGCCCCTGGGCCTGCCCCGCGGGCCGGGCTCCGGGCAGCCGGGCGAAGGGGTTCGGGACCGGGCCGGCGACGCCCGCCGGAGGATCGAGGGTCGCCGGCATGCGGGTGAGGTGCAGGACGTCGTGCGGCGGCAGCGCCGCGCGGATCGCGTGCCACAGCCCCTCCATGGCGGGGCCGGCCAACCGTGCCGCGAAGGCGGGGTCCGCCAGCGGCGCGTTGTAGTCGGTCACCCGCCCGCCCAGGAAGGCGACGGTGCGGACGAGGCCGCGTTTGGAGAGGGCGAGCGGCACGAGCATGCGCGCCACCCCGTCCTCGGCCACCACGAGGAGCAGGGGCTCCTCGCCCGCGGCCCGGCCGATCGTCTCCGCGTAACAGCCGAGCCAGGCCTGCGTCTGGAACGCGTAGCCGGCCATGGCCGTGGGGTTCAGCCCGGCGAAGGCCGCGGCGGCGTCGCGGTGCAGGGTGACGGTGAGGGCGCCGGTCATCGATGCCCCCGCGGCATGGTCCACCAGAACAGCTTGCCCGCGACCTGGGCGACCTTCAGCCGGCGTCGCGCCAGGATCGCGGGGTCGCGGGCGACGAGGCGCTGGAGCGTCACGAGCCCGAGCTGCGCCAGGGCCCGGAGGGTGACGGAGAGGGCGGTGACGGCGGGCCGCTTCGCCTGCCGGACGGCGATCACCGCCCATTGCTGGCCCCCGCGCCAGTTGCGCCGGAGCATGTAGGCGAAGCTCGCCCGATCCGCCGGCACGACCTCGTGGACGACGGCCTCGGCGCACCAGACCATCCGGCGCCCCCGGCGGGAGAGGCGCACGAACAGGTCGTAATCCTCGCCGCCCGACCGGCCGAGGGCCGGGTCGAACGGTGCGTCCTCGGCGAGGCAGGTCGCCCGGCGCAGGAGCGAATTGCCGGTGCCGATCCAGCGCCCGCTGGCCGCGGAATCGTGCCTGATCCCCATCGCCGTGCCGGTCGGCGCGGCGAGGAGGCGCTGGTGCGGACGCCCGATCGGATCCCAGGCCGGCGGCCCGTCCACGAAGTCGGGGACGACCGCGCCGAACACCACGTCGGCCCCCGTGGCGCGCGCCGTCTCGACCAGGGCGGCGAGCCAGCCCGGCTCGCACCATTCGTCGTCGTCGAGGAAGACGACGAGGTCGCCCGCCGTCCCCGCGACTCCGCGATTGCGCGCGTGGCTGATGTTGGGCACCGGATGGGCGAGGTAGCGCACCACCATGCCGGGCTCCCGCGCGATGGCCTCCACCGTCTCCCGGGCGCTGCCGCCGGGGGCGTTGTCCACGATGGCGATCTCGGCCTCGACGCCGGGGGGCAGGTCCTGCACCCGGGCCGTGCGGATGGCGCGGGCCAGCATCTCCGGCCGCTCGTAGGTGCAGATCACGACGCTGACGGTCGTCCGACCCGGCGCGCTCATGCGGATGCCCTCCCTCGGATCTCGCCGGACACCGCGGCCACCGTCGCCAGCCGCAGGCCCGCGGCGAGGGCGGCGGCGACGCTCGCCTCGAACAGGGACGGCGAGCAGCCCCAGGGCGAGGGCGAGGGGGCGACATCGTGGGTGTAGAAGATCAGCCAGCCGCCGCGCCGGGCGACGTCGGCGACCAGGGCCTCGACGCCCGCTCGGGTCATCGCGCGGTCGTAGAGGGCGGTGGCGGGCAGCATGGCGAGGTCGAAGGTGCCGCGAGCGATGCCCGCCTCGGTGCCCCGGCAGGCCGGGATGCGGGCGCTGGCGGCCCGCTTCGCGCCGAGGGTCACCTGCCCGTAGGGATAGGCGAAGGAGGCCGGGCGCAGGCCCGGCACGAGGCGGGCGAGGGAGTCCTGGTTGGCGGCGAGGTCGGAACCGTACCGCGCGGCCGAGACGGCCCGGGCGTCGAGATGGCCGAAGGTGTGGTCGCCGATCTCGTGCCCGGCCTCGTGCAGCGCCACGACCCGCTCGGGCCCGGCGATCACGCCGACCGGGCTCTGTGCGCCCAGGAGACCGCAGGAGACGTACCACGTCGCCGGGGCGTTCGCCCGCCGCAGGACCGGCAGGGCGTTGGCGAAGGCGGATTCGGGAAAGTCGTCGAAGGTGAAGGAGACGGTGGGCGGAAAGCCCTCCGGCAACCGGGCGGGCCGGCGCCCCAGCCGCCGGGCCAGCGCCCGCCCGGTCACACGCCCCACCCGCGCCCCGGCCCTGGCCAGGGCACCCTCCGGCCCGCGCACGTCCATCACCGCACCCTCCGGTCGGGCGCCGCGCGCAGGGCGTCGGCGATGGCCCCGCGCAGGGGCTTCGGGCAGTAGGCGTCGTCGTAGGGGTTCGGCCGGGCCGGCAGGCCGTCGCGCCGCCGGAACTGGTCGTTGCCGTCCACCCAGTTGTCGGCGTCGCTCACGCCCCAGGTGACGAGGGCCGTCACGGCGGGCTCCGCGAGCGCGACGGCGAGGTAGTCCCGGGCGGCCTGGGCGGCGGCGGCGTCGCGCTGCGGGACCGGGGCCGGCAGGTCGCGGTCCACCACGTCGAACTCGGTGATGAAGATGGTGAGCCCGAGGCTCGCCACGTCGCGCAGGAAGGCGGCGAAGATCTCCGGCTTCAGCACGCCGGGCCGGCCGGGGGCGAGGTGCCCCTGGATGCCGAGCGCCCGGACCGGGACATTCCGGCGGACGAGGCGGTTCAGGAGTTCGAGCATCGCGGCCCGGCGGCTCGCATGCCAGGGCGTGTCGAGTTCGAGGTCGTACTCGTTGAGGGTGAGGATCGCCGACGCGTCGGCCTCGGCGGCGAGGGCGAAGGCCCGGTCGATGTAGCCCTCGCCCAGGGCCTCGAAGAACGGGGTGCGGCGCAGGCCCTGCGGCCTGTCGGGGCCGGGCTCGATGGCCTCGTTCACCACGTCCCAGGAATGGAGCAGCCCCGCATAGCGGGCGCAGACGGTGCGGATATGCGTCCGGACGAGGGCCGCCATGGCGGCGGGCGAGCGGGTCTGTGCCACCTCGGCGGGCAGCGCCTCGTGCCAGAGCAGGGCGTGGCCCCGCGCCTTCAGGCCGGCCTGCCGCGCCTCGTCGAGGATCCGGTCGGCGGGGGCGAAGTCGAACCGGCCGGGCTGCGGCTCGACCTGGGCCCATTTCAGCTCGATGCCGGGGACGAGCATCCCGGATTCGGCGAGCGCCACCGCCCTCAGGCGCGGCAGCTGCTGCAACGCCGAGGCGGTCAGGCCCATGCCGAACAGGATGCCCCGCTGCGACGCCAGGGTCGCGAGGCTCGGGCGCACCGGGGCGGCGGGGCAGGCGCCCGCCGCCGGAGCGGGCCGGGGCGCCAGCGTCGCGGCGACGGCGCCCGCCAGAACGGCCCGCCGGTCAACGGGTGCCATGCACGGCCCCGCCGATGGACGGCCCGCCCCGCCGCCGGACGGCCCGAAGGCGCATGTGCTCCGCCGCGCGCCCCCGGCCCATCGCGAGGGCGAGGTGCTGATAGGAGCGCACGAAGGCGAGGTAGCCGGGCACGTCGTAGCGCTTCACGCCGCCGCGCCACGCCTGGAGATAGCCGAGCAGCATCGCCACGGCGCCGACGACGCGCGGGCGCTTGTTGAGCCGGTACACCGTCGCCGCCAGCATGAAGAGGGGCGGCGTCCCCATCACCCAGGCGCCCAGGCCATGGCGCTTGCGCCCGTGCCACAGGCTGATGTGGCTGGAGCCCATGGGCCGCAGGTGGATGAACTGCAGATCGGGGTCGGGGAAGCTCGTCGCCCGCAGGCCGTGCATCCGACAGAGATGGCAGTCGATCCCGTCCCAGCCGATGGAGATCGGGAAGCCGCCGATCGTCCGCCACGCCGAGACCCGGTAGAACTTCGTCATCCCCACCGCGAACTCGTCGGCGATGTGCTCGCTCACGAGCTGGCCCGTGCCGCCCTCGCGGAAATACGGCTTGCCGCTGCAGGTCGCCAGGACCGGGTCGGCATCCATGTGCCGGATCAGCCCCTCGAAGTAGCCGTCCGGCAGGTCGAGATCCATGTCGAGCTTGCAGAGGAACTCGAACTCCGAGAGGTCCACCGAGGCCAGCCCCTCGTTGAACGCCTCGATCACCCCCGGCCCGACCTTGCGGACCCCGCGGTCCACCCGCGTGATGACCTCGAGGTAGGGCATGCGCCCCCGGTAGCTCTCCAGGATCGCCTGCGTCTCGTCGGTGGAGCCGTCATCGACGAAGACCAGCTTGGCGGGGGGAATCGTCTGCCGCAGCAGGCTGTCGAGGGTGGTCCTCAGGGTTCCCGCCTCGTCGCGGCTCGGGGCGATGACGACGTAGCGTCGTTCGCCGCCGCGGGGACCGACCGGCCCCCCCGTGTCCATCTGCGCCATGATGCCGGACCTCTCCCATCCGTGACGGAGACGGATGGACAAAGCCGAGCCCGGCACCCTTTGTCCACCGCCGTCTGTAGAAAGCAGCGGTATTTTAACACAAAAATCGCGCCGGTCTCTCAGTAATGACCGCAAGCCACAACAACGATTGCGTATACCATCGCCATTCGGACCCGGACCCTTGACGCGGCGGAGGCTGATCCTCTCTATTCGGAGCCAGCTTCCTGATGGTCTGGTGGCCGATTTGCCACGAAAGCTTTATGGTTAAAGATCATCGAATGGAAATGCGGGATCATGGGGATTGATGAGACCCGCCCGAACGTCCCTCTCGCGGAACCGCCGATCTTGTCCGAAGCCGTCCGGATGCAGTCCGTCATGCCATCAGCCGCCATCGCGAGACCGGCGAGCCGGACGCCGTTCCGTCCGATCGGCCTGTGGCAGCTGACGATCGTCGGGGTCGCGATCCTGGTGCTGCTCGGGGCGAATTTCGGCACCAACAGCGACATGGAGGACATCGCCACCAAGTCGAGCATGCTCAACACGCCGATCCAGGCGGCCGTCCTCGGGACGCTGGTCTGGCTCGCGGTGCATTACCGGGGGCTGCAGACCCGGGCGCTGCCCGCCCTGGTGCCGTTCCTCGTCCTGCTGGCGCTGGCGGCGGGCTCCAGCCTGTGGTCGCAGGCGCCCGATGCCAGCCTGCGCCGCTCCCTCTCGCTGATGAGCCTGCTGGCCCTGGCGGTCTACGCCCAGACCGTGCTCGGGACGGTGGCCTTCTGCCGGGTGCACGTCCTCGTCACCTGGATCGCCGCCGGAGCCAGCCTCGCGGCGGCCGTGGTCGTCCCGCACTCGGCCTTCGACCTCGGCGAGTATGCCACCGCGATCCGGGGGATCTTCACCCAGAAGAACACGCTCGGCGACGCCATGGTCGTGGGCACCCTGGCGCTGATGTACGTCGTCCTGAAGCGCCGCCGGGTCGTCGGCTCCGACATCGCGACCCTGGTCATGGCCGCCGCCGTCATCCGTCTGGCGCAGTCGACCACGGCGCTGCTGCTGTTCCTGATGATCGTCACCAGCACGGTCTACGCCCTGCTGTGGATGCGCGGCACGGCCGCCTCGATCTACGGGATCATCCTCCTCACGGTGCTGATCCTCTCCCTGGCCCTCGTGATGACCATGGACCCGAAGGCGGTCTACGGGGCGCTCGGCAAGAACGAGACCCTGACCGGGCGCGTCCAGATCTGGCGCGCCGTGGTGCAGGCGGGCCAGGGCTGGCCGCTCCTCGGCTACGGCTATTCGGCCTTCTGGCTGCCGGACACGCACATGGTCGGCGACATCTGGTACGAGATCGGCTGGAAATCGCCGAGCGCCCATAGCGGGTACCTCGACACCATCATGCAGATCGGCGTCCTCGGCCTCGGGATCCTCGGCTGGATCGCGGCCCTCACGGTGGTCCGCGCGGTCAAGGCCATCGGCCGGGACCGGCTGGCGGAGGGCTGGTGGGCCCTCACGATCCTGGCGACCATCCTCTTCTACAATTACGACGAATCGTCCCTGCCGCAGCCGGACATCCACCTGTTCCAGTGGGCGCTGGCCTTCCTCGCCTGCGCGTGCCCGCCGATGCTGCACACGGTGCCGATCCGCCTCGGCTTCCGGGCGGGGGACAGGCCGGGCGGCCAATTCGGACGGGGGCCGGCCCGATGAGCGTCGTGGAGACAGGCACCGCCGAACCCGTCGCGTTCGACGGGCTGTTCGGCTGGTACAGCCCCGGCCGCTCGGGCCGGGCGGTGGTCCTCTGCGCCGCCCTGGGCTTCGAGAACGTCGCCACCTATCGCGGCTGGCGGGACCTCGCGCTGAAGCTGAACGCCGCCGGGCTCTCGACCCTGCGCTTCGACTATCCCGGCGAGGGCGATTCGGCCGACGCGGCCGCGGGCCGGCTCAACGGGCTCGTCGAGGCGATCCGGCGCGCGGTGCGGTTCCTGCGCGAGCGGGACGGTGCGGCGGAGGTCTACCTCGTCGGCCTCAGGTTCGGCGGGACGCTCGCGGCGCTCGCCGGGGAGGGCGAGGCCGAGGGGCTGGTGCTGCTCGCGCCGTTTTCCTCCGGCCGCTCCTACCTGCGGGCCATGACCCTGTGGTCGCAGACGGGGGATACCCTGCCCGACGGCACGCCCATCCCCCAGGATCCGGCGGCCCCGGTGATCGGCGGCCACCGCCTGCCGCCGGACCTCGTCGCGGATCTCGGCCGCATGAACCTCGCGAAGACCGCGGCGGCGGGCCCGCCGCCGGGCCGGCTCCTGCTCCTCGGAGCCGACGCCGCCGGCCTCGCCGACCGGTACGAGGCGCGGGGCAGCGCCGTGGCGAGGGGGGAGTTTCCGGGGCTCAGCCAGTTCCTCGCCAACCCCTACGGCGCCGAGATCCCGGTCCGCGCCTTCGCCACGATCGTCGCGTTCTGCGCGGAGGACGCCCCGGCCCGCCGGGCGGCGCCGCGCCCGCGCGACCGGAATGCGGCCATCGTCGGCGGGACGTGGCGGGAGACGACGGTGCGCCTCCCCCATGCCACCGGGATCGCCTGCACCCCGCTGCGCCCCGATCCCGGAGCGCCGACGGTGGTCTTCATCAATTCCGGCGTGAACATCCGCTCGGGCTACGGGCGGCAGACGACCGACATGGCCCGCGCGCTCAGCGCCTCCGGCATCGCCTCGTTCCGCTGGGACCTGCGGGGCGTCGGCGAGAGCGAGGACCGGCCGGACGGGCGCTATCCGCTCTACGTCCACGACACGGTCGAAGAGGTCCGCGCCGTCCTCGACGCCGTCGATGCGCGAAACGGGGTGATCGCCCTCGGCACGTGCAGCGGCGCCTACCTCGCCTTCCACGCGGCCTGCGCCGACGCGCGGATCCGGGGGGCGATCCTCGTCAACCTCTACAAGTTCGACTGGGACGAGGCGGATGACCTGGATGCGATCATGCGGCGGCAGTTCCGCAGCCCGGCGAGCTACGCCTCGCTCTTGAAACGGAAGGCGGCCTGGGGCCGGCTGCTCCGGGGCGAGATCCGCATCGCGGCCATCGCCCGCCACCTCCTCGGCGCGGGCCTCGCCCGGGCGGCTTCGGCCCTGAAGCCCCTGGTGCAATCGCCCTCCGCCCGCGCCCGCACCGTGGCCGGGCGCATCGCGGCCCTGCGCCGGGGCGGGCGGAGCCTCGTGATGGTCTACAGCGCCGGAGACGTCGGCATCCCGGACGCCTACGCCCGTCTCGGCCGCTCCCCGGCCAAGATCGTCCGCCGGCTCGGCCGCCCCCTGACGATCCTCGACGGCACCGACCACAACCTCAGCACCGACGGGGCCCAGGACCGGCTCAGGGGCATCGTCCTCGATCTGGTGCGCGAGACGAAGGCCGCGGCGGGGGGCGCCCAGGGCTGACCCGCCGGCCCGGACGGCGGCAGGGGGCCGAAGCACCCGCGCCGGACCGGAAACGGGTGGAACCCGCGCCGTTTCCCTGGCAGGGCGTTTCCATGCATGCACCGAACACCATCCGGCGCCCGCTCTCGGCCCTGCGGCGCCAACTGACCAGCGAGGCCGGGGGCGGCCTCGTCCTGATGGCGAGCGCCGCCCTCGCCCTGGCCGTGGCGAATTCGCGATTGGCGGACCTCTACTTCGCCGCCCTCCAGGCCCATCTCGGCCCGCTCAGCGTGCTCCACTGGATCAACGACGCCCTGATGGCGGTGTTCTTCCTGCTCGTCGGGCTGGAGATCAAGCGCGAGATGCTGGACGGGCGCCTGCGGACATGGCCCGACCGGATCCTGCCCGGCGTGGCGGCGCTGGGGGGCATGACGGTGCCCGCGCTGGTCTACACCGCGGTGAACTGGTCCTCGCCCGGGACCCTGCGGGGATGGGCGATCCCGGCGGCCACCGACATCGCCTTCGCCCTCGGGGTGCTGGCGCTCCTCGGCTCCCGGGTGCCCGTCTCCCTGAAGGTGTTCCTGACGGCGCTGGCGATCCTCGACGACCTCGGCGCCGTGGTCATCATCGCCGCCTTCTACACCGCCGACCTCTCCCTGCCGATGCTGGTCGGGGCGGCGGCGACCCTCGCGGTGCTCTGCGGGCTGAACAGGGCCGGGGTGGTCCGCCTCTGGCCCTACCTGCTGCTCGGCGTGGTGCTGTGGCTGTTCGTGCTGAAATCGGGTGTGCACGCCACCATCGCGGGGGTGCTTCTCGCCCTCACCATCCCCCTGCGCCCCAGCGCCGGCCGGCCGGACGACCCCACCTCGCCCCTGCACAGGCTGGAACACGCCATCCACCCGTATACCGCCCTGGCTGTGCTGCCGATCTTCGGGTTCGCCAATGCCGGCGTCTCGCTCGCCGGGTTCGAGCCGCGGATGCTGCTCGCTCCCGTCCCCCTCGGCGTGGCGCTCGGCCTGTTCCTCGGCAAGCAGATCGGCGTGTTCGGCTCCGTCCTGGCCTGCGTGACATGCGGGCTCGCCCCGCGCCCGGCCCATGCCGGCTGGGGGCAGATCTACGGGGTGTCGCTCCTGTGCGGCGTCGGCTTCACCATGAGCCTGTTCATCGGCCTCCTCGCCTTCGCGGCGACGCCCACCCTGGAAGCCGAGACGAAGATCGGCGTCCTCGCGGGCTCCGTCGCCTGCATCCTGGCGGGGGCGATCGTGCTGCTGGTCGCCCCGGCGCGGGACAGGACGCGCTGACGCGTCCGTCCGGTCAGGCCAGCGACATCCGCAGCGGCGGCTCGACCTCCGGGGGGAGGGGGGAGACGTAGCCGGCGGCGCCCCGGCGGCGGAGGAGATCCGCCCTGGCGGCCTCGCGCAGCCCCGCATCGGTGAGGGCCAGGGTGCCGGTGGCGGCCATCGCCTTGGCGACCTGGACCATCGCCTTGTGCGCGGCCGGCGTCCGCCCCTGCGCCACCACCTGCCACGTGTGGAACGGCGTGCCCACCGCCACGGTGGGGGCGTGGGCCTGCACCGTCGGCACCACCCAGCTCACGTCGCCCACGTCGGTGGAGCCCACCGCCGGGTGGCGCGGGGCGTCGAGGGGCACGAGGAAATCGGCGAGCGGCGCGTCCGTGCGCGGCATGCCGATGGCGTGGAAGACGGCGTCGATGTCCCCGTCGCTGAGCGTCGCCCGGATCGCCCGGGCGAAGTCCCGATCCGCCTCGTCGAAATGCGGCGGACCGAGTTCCTCCATCACGTCGTGGAGCGCCTCCTCCAGCGGCCCGTTGCCCACGAGGTTCGAGACCGCGCTGACGATCCTCACCGCGACGCTCGTCTCGGTCATCAGCGCGGCGCCCTGCGCGACCTTCCTCACCCGCTCCACCAGGGCCAGCATGCCCGGCAGGTCGCGGGCGCGGATGGAGTAGCGCACCGTCGCGCTGGCCTGGACGACGTTGGGGGCGATGCCGCCCGCATCGAGGTAGGCGTAGTGGACCCGCGCATCCGAGGGCATGTGCTCGCGCATGTAGTTCACGCCGACGCTCATCAGCTCCACCGCGTCGAGGGCCGAGCGCCCGAGATGCGGACCGGCCGCCGCGTGGGCGGTGCGCCCGGTGAAGGTGAAGTCGGCCCGGGTGTTGGCGAGGGCCACCGGGGGCGCCACCTCCCAGAAGCTCGCCGGGTGCCAGGAGATGGCGATGTCGGCATCGGAGAAGGCGCCCGCCCGCACCATGAACGCCTTGGCGGCGCCCCCCTCCTCGGCGGGGCAGCCGTAGTAGCGCACCCGGCCGGGCGTGCCGGTCTCGGCGAGCCAGTCCTTCACGGCGGTGGCGGCGAGCAGGGCCGCCGACCCCAGCAGGTTGTGGCCGCAGCCATGCCCCGGGCCGCCGGCCTCGACGGGCCGATGTTCGGCGATGCCGGCCTCCTGCGACAGGCCGGGCAGGGCATCGTATTCGCCGAGGAAGGCGATGACCGGGCCGCCTTCGCCCGCCTCGCCCATCACCGCCGTGGGGATGCCGGCCACCCCCTCGCTCACCCGGAAGCCCTGGTGGCGCAGCTCGGCGACGTGCTCGGCGCAGGAGCGCGCCTCGGTGTAGCAGACCTCGGGCATGCCCCAGACACGCTCCGAAAGGGCGATCATCCGCGCCTTCTGCCCATCGACATGGCGCCACACGGCGTTGCGGTTGTCCATCGCGTCCTCTCCGGGATTGCCGCCGCCTCGATGCAGGGCCGGGGCCAAGCAGATGCGTCACCCGGTCGGGCAAAATACACGCTCAGATCGAAGCGTCACTGGCGCAGCCCTTGCCAAGGGCTTCGTCGGGATGCTGCTGTGCGCATGGCGCCGACATTTAGGGACAGGGCGATCTTCATGGACGAGCGGGATCTGCGCGGCCTCATCGGACAGGTGAAGTCCGGCCACCTCTCCCGGCGCGGCTTCGTGCAGCGGATGGTGGCTCTGGGCCTCACCGCTCCCCTGGCCGGGCTGATGCTCGCCGGGAACGGGGTGGCGATGGCCTCCGATCTGCGGGCCGGCTACAGGCCGACCAAGGCCGGCGGCGGCGGCGCCCTGAAGCTGCTGTGGTGGCAGGCGCCGACGCTCCTCAACCCGCACTTCGCCATCGGCACCAAGGACCAGGAGGCGTGCCGGATCTTCTACGAGCCCCTGGCCGCCTGGGACGCGGACGGCAACCTCGCGCCGGTGCTCGCGGCCGAGATCCCCTCCAAGGAGAACGGCGGCCTCGCGGCGGACGGGCGCTCGGTGGTGTGGCGGATCAAGCCCGGCGTGACGTGGCACGACGGCAAGCCGCTGACCGCCGACGACCTCGTCTTCACCTGGGAATACGCCCGCGACCCCGCCACCGCGGCAGTGACGACCGGCAGCTACAAGGATTGCAAGGTCGAGAAGGTCGATGACCTGACCGTGCGGGTCCTGTTCGACAAGCCGACGCCGTACTGGAGCGATGCCTTCGTCGGCAACGTCGGCACGGTGATCCCGAAGCACATCTTCGCCCCCTATGCCGGCGCCAAATCCCGCGAGGCGCCGCAGAACCTCGCCCCGGTGGGGACCGGGCCGTACAGGTTCCTGGAGTTCCGCCCCGGCGACATCGTCCGCGCCGAGCGTAACCCGGCCTATCACCTGCCGAACCGGCCCGCCTTCGACACCCTGGAGATGAAGGGCGGCGGCGATGCGGTCTCGGCGGCCCGGGCCGTGCTCCAGACCGGCGAATACGACTACGCCTGGAACCTGCTGGTCGAGGACGAGGTGCTGAAACGCCTGGAGACCGGCGGCAAGGGCCGGGTGGACGTGGTCTACGGCGGCAAGCTCGAATTCCTGCTGCTCAACACCACCGATCCGAACGTCGAGGTCGATGGGGAGAAGTCCTCCCTCAAGACGAAGCACCCCGCCTTCTCCGATCCGAAGATCTGCCAGGCGCTGAACCTGCTGATCGACCGCAAGTCGATCGAGGACTACATCTACGGCCGCACCGGCCGGGCCACCGCCAACTCGGTGAACGGGCCGGAGCGCTTCGTCTCGAAGAACACCCGCTTCGCCTTCGACCCCGCCAAGGCCAACGCCCTGCTGGACGAGGCGGGCTGGAAGAAGGGCGCGGACGGCATCCGCGCCAAGGACGGCAAGCGCCTGAAGCTGCTGTTCCAGACCTCGATCAACGCCCCGCGCCAGAAGACCCAGGCGATCATCAAGCAGGCCGCCGCCAAGGCCGGTATCGAGGTGGAGCTGAAATCGATCACCGGCTCGGTGTTCTTCTCCTCGGACCCGGCCAACCCGGACACCTTCCCGCACTTCTACGCGGACATGGAGATGTACGCCTTCAGCATGTCCCAGGCCGACCCGGCGACCTGGATGCTGCAATACGTCTCCCGGGAGGCCGCCACGAAGGACAACAAGTGGCAGGGCCGCAACGTCGCCCGTTGGCGCAACCCGGATTACGACGCGCTCTACACTGCGGCCCAAACGGAGCTCGACCCGGTGAAGCGCGCCGCCCTGATGATCAAGGCCAACGACCTCGTGGTGTCGGAGAACATCCTGCCGCTGATCCACCGGGCCGAGGTCTCGGGGGTCTCCGCCGGGCTCGTGGCGCCCCGCAGCGGCTGGGACAACGACCTCTCCTTCCTGCCCGAATGGAGCCGGGACGCCTGAGCGGGAGCCCCGCGCCGTGGGCGCCTACATCCTGCGCAGGCTGCTGATCGCGGTCCCGAGCCTCCTCGGCATCAGCCTCATCCTGTTCGTCGTCCTGGCGATGGCGCCGGGCGACCCGTTCGGCGAGCTGGCCTCGAACCCGAACGTCCCCCCCTCGGTGCGGGCGGCTTTGCGCGTCAAGTTCGGTCTCGACGACCCGATCTTCACCCGCTACCTGCGCTGGCTCTGGGCCATGCTGCACGGCGACTGGGGCTTCTCCTTCGCCAGCCGGGTGAACGTCGATGCGCTGATCCTCCAGCGGCTGCCGACCACCCTGTTCGTGGTCGGCTCGTCGCAGGTGCTGGCGCTGCTGGTGGCGGTGCCGGTGGGGCTCTACGCGGCCCGGCGGCCCTATTCCCTGGCCGATCAGGTCGCCAACACCCTGGCCTTCGTCGGCTTCTCCCTGCCGACGTTCTTCACCGGCCTGCTGTTCATCCTGCTGTTCTCGATCAAGCTCGGCTGGCTGCCCTTCGTCTACCAGGCGGACCTGCCCGGCAGCGGGCTCGCCTGGGTCTGGGCGAACGTGCGGCAGGCGATCATGCCGGTGGCGGTGCTCGGCTTCTTCCAGGCCGCCTCCTACACCCGCTACGTCCGCGCCTCGGCGCTGGACGTCGCCCGGCTGGACTACGTGACCACAGCCCGGGCCAAGGGCCTCACCGAGGGCACGGTGACCCGCCGGCACATCGCCCGCAACGCGCTGATCCCGGTGGTGACCCTCGTCGCCCTGCAGATCCCGGCGGTGTTCGGCGGCGCCATCGTCACCGAGCAGATCTTCCGCATCCCCGGCATCGGCTCCCTGCTGATCGACGCGATGCTCGCCAACGACACGCCGGTGGTGATGGCCGTGACCTTCGTGTTCGCCGGCCTCGTCATCCTGTTCAACCTCGTCGCGGACCTGCTCTATGGCTGGCTCGACCCTCGCATCGCCCTCCGTTGAGGCGGTGCCCCCCGCCCGCGCCCCGGCCTCGCCGGGCCGGGAGACGTGGCGGCGCTTCCGCCGGCACCGGCTGGCCCTGGTCAGCGTCGCCGTGCTCGCGGTGCTGGTGGCAGGGGTGCTGGTCGGCGGCCTCGTCTGGCCGGTGGCGATCGACGACATCGACTTCGCGGCCCAGCTTCAGGGCCCGTCCTGGGACCACCCGTTCGGCACCGACGACCTCGGCCAGGATCTCCTCGCCCGGATGATCTACGGCGGGCGGATCTCGCTGGCGGTGGGCTTCGCCGCCATGGCGGTGGCGTGCGTGATCGGCGTGGTCGTCGGCGCCCTGGCGGGCATGTCGCGCCGGCTGCTCGACCCGGTGCTGATGTGGCTGACCGACCTGTTCCTGTCCCTGCCGCAGCTGCCCCTGCTGCTGCTGATCATCTACCTGTTCCGGGACAGCCTGAAGGCGGTGTTCGGCACGCAGGGCGGCGTGTTCCTGATGATCGTGGCGGTGATCGGCGGCCTGCGCTGGATGCCCGTCGCCCGACTGGTGCGGGCGCAGTTCCTGACCCTGCGCGAGAAGGTGTTCGTGGAGGCCGCCCGCTCGCAGGGGGCTAGCCCCTTCCACCTCGTGCGCCGCCACATCCTGCCGAACGCGCTGGGGCCGGTGATCGTGGCGGCCTCCATCGAGGTCTCGGCGGCAATCATCGCCGAATCGACCCTCTCGTTCCTGGGCCTCGGCTTCCCGCCCGACATCCCCACCTGGGGCCGGCTGCTGTTCGACGCCAAGGACCACCTCGACGTCGCCCCCCACTGGGCGCTGTTCCCCGGCGGGGCGATCTTCCTCACCGTGCTCTCGATCAACTTCATCGGCGACGGCCTGCGCGACGCCCTCGACCCGCGGCGGGTGCTGTAGCGGATGCGCAGCGTCTCTCTCTCCCCGGCCGTCATTGCGAACGACGACGACGGCACCACGGCGTCCCTTCCCCCTCTGCGGGGGAGGGTACCCTGCGCAGCAGGGGGGGAGGGGGGAGAGGGGAGAGACGGTTCAGAATGGAACACGCCCGGTGCCAGTTCCTGGACCGTCGCTCCCCTCTCCCGACCCCCATCGGGGGCCACCGTCCCCCGCAGAGGGGGGAGGGGGCGGCTCGCCTTAACACGATGTTGAGTCAGGAGTGATGCCCGTGGCGGACCCGATCCTCTCGGTGCGCGACCTCACCGCCGCCTTCCGCTCGGACGGGCGGTGGCAGGAGGTGGTGCACGGCGTCTCCTTCGACATCGGGCCGAAGGAGACCGTGGCGCTGGTGGGTGAATCCGGCTCGGGCAAGAGCGTCAGCGCCCTGTCGGTCCTGCGCCTGCTGCCCCGGGACGCGAGCCGCATCGGCGGCAGCGTGCGCTTCGAGGGGCGGGAATTGCTCACCGCCTCCGAGGCCGAGATGCGCCGGGTGCGGGGCGATTCCATCGCCATGATCTTCCAGGAGCCGATGACCTCCCTGAACCCGGTCCTCACGGTCGGTTTCCAGATCGCGGAGGCGCTGATCCGCCACCGGGGCCTGTCGCGGGCGGCGGCCGAGGCGGAGGTGGTGCGCCTGCTCGACAAGGTGCGGATCCCGGCGGCGCGCTCGCGGCTGCACGAGTACCCGCACCGCTTCTCCGGAGGGATGCGCCAGCGGGTGATGATCGCCATGGCGCTGGCCTGCCGGCCCAAGCTCCTCATCGCCGACGAGCCGACCACGGCGCTGGACGTGACGATCCAGGCGCAGATCCTCGACCTCATCAAGAGCCTTCAGGACGAGGAAGGCATGTCGGTCCTGTTCATCACCCACGACATGGGGGTGGTGGCCGAGATCGCCGACCGCACGGTGGTGATGTACCGGGGCCGGGCCGTGGAGGCCGGGCCCACCGCGCGGATCTTCGCCGCGCCGGCGCAGCCCTACACCCGCGCGCTGCTGGCCTTCGTCCCGCGCCTCGGCGCCATGGCGGGCCGGGCCCGGCCGATGCGCTTCCCGGTCATCGACCGCACCACCGGAGCGGCTGAGGCGACGCCCGAGACCCCGGACACGGTGAAGGCCGCCGAGCGCCCGGTGCTCGAGGTGCGCGACCTGACCACCCGGTTCGAGATCCGCGCCGGCCTGTTCGGCCGGGTCGTCGGCCGGTGCCACGCGGTGGAGCGGGTCTCGTTCAGCCTCGCCGCGGGGGAGACCCTGGCGCTGGTGGGGGAATCCGGCTGCGGCAAGTCCACCACCGGCCGCTCGATCCTGCGCCTCGTCGAGCCGCTTTCCGGCTCCGTCCTCCTCGACGGGGAGGACATCACGGGGCTCGACGCCAAGACCCTGCGCAGCCGCCGCCAGCGGATGCAGATGATCTTCCAGGATCCGTTCGCCAGCCTCGATCCGCGCATGAGCGTCGGCGCCGCGGTGGCCGAGCCGCTGCTCATCAACCGCCTCGCCTCCCGCCGGGAGGCCCGGCAGCGGGCGGAGGACCTGCTCACCCGCGTGGGTCTCTCGCCCGAGACGGCCGGGCGCTTCCCGCACGAGTTCTCCGGCGGCCAGCGCCAGCGCATCTGCATCGCCCGCGCCCTGGCGCTACGCCCCCGGCTGATCGTCGCCGACGAGGCGGTCTCGGCGCTCGACGTCTCGGTGAAGGCGCAGGTGGTGAACCTGATGCTCGACCTCCAGGCCGAGATGGGCCTCGCCTACCTGTTCATCTCGCACGACATGGCGGTGGTGGAGCGGGTGAGCCACCGCGTCGCCGTGATGTATCTCGGCGAGATCGTGGAGATCGGCCCCCGCGCCGCCGTCTTCGGGAACCCGCAGCACCCCTACACGAAGAAGCTGCTGGCCGCCGTCCCGGTGCCCGACCCGGCCCGGCGCCGGGCGCGGCACGCCCTGGCGGATACCGAGATCCGCAGCCCGATCCGCGCCCCGGACTACGTGCCGCCGGAACGGCTCCACCGGGAGGTCTCGCCCGGCCACATCGTGCAGGAATGGGGCGCCGACTGGGGCGAGGCCGCGCCGGAGGTGGCGGCGGCCTGAATCCGGGGCGGCACGCTATCGCCCGGCGACCGGCGGAGGTAACCCGGTGCCGGTCGCACGACCGGGAGGGACCGAATGGCGAATGCGGGCAAGACGGCATCCCGGGTGTCCGACGTCATGGCGACGGACGTCGAATTCATCGCGGCCGACGCCACGGCGCAGGAGGCCGCCACGCTGATGGGCGACATCGAGGTCGGCGCGCTCCCCGTCGGCACGCCCGAGCGGCTCGAAGGCGTCGTCACCGACCGCGACATCCTCTACCGCCTCGTGGCCCGGGGGCGCGACCCGGCCGGGGTGAGCGTGCGCGAGCTGATGTCCCGCCCGGTCGTCGCCTGCCGCCCGACCGATACGCTGCGCACGGCCATGGACCTGATGGCCGCCAACTACGTGCGGCGCCTCGCCGTCACCGGCGAAGACGGCACCGTGGTCGGCTGGCTCACCCTCGCGGACCTGTCGCGCCGCCTGCTGGTGGACGAGCCGCCGGTCCAGGCCGCCCTGCGCGCCCTCACCGAAGAACCGGCCTGATCAGCGGCCGTAGCGGCGCTCCGCGCTCCGCCGGGCGGCGGTGGGGAGCCCCACCCGCTCGGCCACGTACCGCGCGAAGGCGTAGCCCGCCCCGTCCCCCCCGTCCTCCTGCGCGGCGACGAGCGCGAGCACGTAGGCGAGGCCGGCACAATCGGGCGATCCGACCCCGGCGAGGGTCGGGCCGAGGGCGGGGGGCCGGAGGAGGGCCGCCTCGTAGGCCGCGAGGGTGTCGGCATCGCCCCCCGTCGCCGCGATCCAGGAACGAAGGCGCGCCGCGGCCCCGTCGCCCGGCCCCGCCGTGGCGGTGAGGGCGGCGAAGCGGGCGATCCGGCCCCGCGCCTCGGGCGTGAGCAGGGCGAGGTTCACGCTGAGCGGCATCAGGGTCTGGTGCCGGTTCTGCAGCCAGCCGTGCAGCATCTTCTGGGCGATCGCCTCGGCGATCTGGCGCTCGGCCGGCGTCGCCTCCCGGTCCCGGCGCGTGCCGGGTTCGTGGGACGGCGCGCCTCCGGCGGCCTCGGGCGCGGGCGCCGGCTCGGCGATCAGGCCCCGAAGGCGGTCGAGGACACCGGACATTCTGACAGCTCCGCCACAGGGACGGCGGCGTGCGCTCCCGCCGCGGTCTCCCGCCCCGGGCCGGTCTATCGCGGCGGGGAGGCTTCCGATAGCTGCGGCGGGGCGGCACGATACGGCCGCCGCACCGCGTGGATCACCGGATGACTTTCGACCAGGGGCTCGCCTTCGGCCTGCTCGGCGCCACGATCACGGCGTTCGTCTGGGGGCGCCTGCCCTACGACCTCGTCGCCCTGACCGCCCTCGCGGCCGGGATCGGGCTCGGTCTCGTGCCGGCCGACAAGGCGTTCTCCGGCTTCTCGGACGACGTCGTCGTCATCGTCGGCTGCGCCCTCGTCCTGTCCGCGGCCATCGCCCGCTCGGGCGCCGTCGAGACCCTGATGCGCCCGGTGATGCCGCACCTGCGGACGGCGCGGACGCAGGTCCCCGCTCTCGTCGGCGGGGTGCTGATGCTGTCGATGGTGACGAAGAACGTCGGCGCGCTGGCCATCTTCATGCCGATCGCCCTGCAGCTCGCGCGCAGGACGGGCACCGCCCCGTCCTCCCTGCTGATGCCGATGGCCTTCGCCTCGCTCATCGGCGGCCTCGTCACGCTGGTGGGCACCTCACCCAACGTGATCGTCTCCAAGATCAGGGTCGATCTCGTGGGCAAGCCGTTCGGCATGTTCGACTACACCCCGGTGGGGCTGTCGATCGCAATGGCGGGGTTCGTGTTCCTGTCGCTGGGCTGGCGCCTGCTGCCGCGCGACCGCCGGGCCGCGGCCGCCCTGGACGCCGCCTTCACCCTGGAGAGCTACACCACGGAGGCGCGGCTGCCCGCGGGCAGCCCCGTGGCCGGCCGGACCATCGGGGAGGCGGAGGCCCTGGACGAGGGCGGCGTGCGGATCGCCACCGTCGTCCGCGAGCGCTTCCGGCGCTACCCGGCGACGGCGGATTTCCGCCTCGCCGGGGACGACATCCTCCTGTTGCGCGGCGAGCCGGGGGACCTCGAACGCTTCGTCGTCCGCGCGGGCCTGGAGCTCGCCGGCCGAGAGACCGGCGGGGACGCCGCCGTGGTGGAGGGGGTCGTCACCGCGGAATCGGACCTCGTCGGCCATACGCCGTCCCAGCTCGACCTGCAGGGGCGCCATGCCCTCGACGTCCTGGCGGTGAGCCGCCGGGGCCGGCGCATCGAGGGGCGGCTCGCCGCCACCCGGTTCCGGGCCGGCGACGTCGTGGTGATGCGCGGCCCGGCCGCGGCCCTCCCCGAGACCCTGGGGACCCTGCGGGTGCTCCCGCTCGCCTCCCGGGCCATCGCGCTCGGCCGCAACGACCGGAGCTGGTGGCCCGTCCTCGTGCTGATCGGCGCGATGGGGCTGGTGGCGGCCCATGTCATCCCGGTGGCGGTGGCCTTCTTCGGGGCGGTGGTGGCGATCCTGCTCCTGCGCAGCATGACGCCCCACGAGGCCTACGGCGCCGTGGAATGGCCGGTCCTCATCCTGCTCGGCGCCCTGATCCCGATCTCGGAGGCGATCAACACCACGGGCGGGGCCGACCTGATCGCGGGGTGGCTGACCCGGGCCGTCCAGAACCTGTCGCCCACCTCGGCGCTCGCCTCGACCCTGGTCCTGGCCATGGCGGTGACGCCGTTCCTGAACAATGCCGCGACGGTGCTGGTGATGGGGCCGATCGCGGCCCGGCTCGCCGAGCGGCTCGGCCTGAACGCCGATCCGTTCCTCATGGCGGTCGCCCTGGGTGCGGCCTGCGATTTCCTCACGCCGATCGGCCACCAGTGCAACACGCTGGTGATGGGGCCGGGGGGATACCGCTTCGGCGATTACGCCCGGCTCGGCCTGCCGATGTCGATCCTCGTGCTGACCCTGGGCGTGCCGCTCATCGCCCTGTTCTGGCCGCTTCACCCGGCGTGAGGCCGCACGAGGCGCTCGGGCCGGGACCGTCAGCGGCGGCGTGCTCCCCCCGCGAACGGTCCGGTTCCGGCGTGAGGGGCCGGGGAAGAGGATGGCGCGAATCCGCCGGGACGCCCGCAGGAGGCGATCCGGACGGAGTGCGGATCAGGCGTCGACCTTGGGGGCCACGGCCGGCGAGCGGCTCACGCTCGCGATCTGCCGTGCGGGGCGTCCGCTCTTGGCGGCGATCTCCTCGTCCTGGGAGGCGATGAGGGCCCGGGCGGGCTCGTCGCCATCCAGCCCGCCGAGGATCTCGACGGGCACGCGGCGGTTCGAGGCGCGGCTGCCATCCTCGTAGACGACGTCGAACAGGACGGAGCCCTGCAGCTTGGGTGGGGATTTGATGCGCTTGGCCATGCGCGCTGATATCGACTTCGCGGCCCGCGCGACACCCTCTGCGGCGCTTAGCCTGTCCCGTTTGCGCCGGGGCAGGTCTACTCACGGGGCGCATCCCCCGCCCGCGCACCGGCCGGAGCCGGCGGGCCGGACCATCGAAGGAGGCCCGCCATCTCCTGGATCCACCTCGACACCGCCGCGATCCCAGGCGGCGGTGCGGCCCTGCGCCTGATGCAGCGCGGGCGGGAATTCGCCATCGTCGTCGGCACGATCGAGCTGATGAACAACACCCGCGGCGCCTCGGAGGAGACGCTGGCGGCCCTCGCCTGCGCGCGCCTCGCGCCCCGGCCTGCCCCCCGCATCCTGATCGGCGGCCTGGGCATGGGGTTCACCCTGCGCGCCGCGCTCGCCCGCCTCGGCCCGGACGCGGAGGTGGTGGTGGCCGAACTGATCCCCTCCGTGGTGCGCTGGGCCAGGGGGCCGTTGGCCGACGTGTTCGCCGGGTGCCTGGACGATCCCCGTGTGGCGCTGCGAGAGACCGATGTCGGCGCCCTCATCGGGTCCGAACCGGACACGTGGGACGCGATCCTCCTCGACGTCGACAACGGGCCGGAAGGGTTCGTGCGGCGGGAGAACGACGCGCTCTACACCGGCCAGGGCCTCGCCCACGCCCACCGGGCCCTGACGCCGGGCGGCGTGCTCGGCGTCTGGTCGGACAGTCCGGACCGGCGGTTCAAGGCCCGGCTCAAGCGATTCGGCTTCGCCGTCGAGGAGGTGCGGACCCCCGCCAGCGGCCACAGCGGGCCGCGGCACGTGGTCTGGATCGCGACCCGAATCGGCGCCCCGGGCCCCTTCCTCGGCGACGTGACCCGGCGGGAGGACCGCGCGGGTGCTCAAGGCCGGGCCACCGGGCGCACGCCCCGCATGAACCGGTCCGTCGCGCTCCCGCCCGGGGCGGGCGGGTCGGCCGTCCCAGGGCGCTCGCAAACCGTCATGTCCGGCCGGAAAAGGTCGGGCAGGGTGGTTCGCCCGTCGTGATCCGACCCCGTCTCCGCGAGCGCCGCGGCGGATGTCGGCGCGGACTCCCCGGTCGGACGTCTCAGCGCGACTCGGCGATCAGCCGCCGGACGAAGCCCGCACAGTCCACCAGTTCGTCCGGCCGGATATACTCGTCCGGCTTGTGGGCCCGCTCGATCGAGCCGGGCCCGATCACCACGGAGGGCACCCCGCCCAGGGCCTGGAACAGGCCCGCCTCGGTCCCGAAGGAGACCTTGCCGTGGCCCTCGCGCCCGGCGAGCCGCGTGGCGAGGGTCGCGAGGTCCGAGCGCGGGTCGAGGTCGAGGCCTGGATAGTCCACCAGCGGCGCCACGGTGACGCCGCAGGCGGGATCGCGCGCCGCCATCTCCGCCCCCAGCACCCCGGTGGCGTAGGCGGACGCCGCCGCGGCGAGCCCGCCCGCATCGTCGGCCGCGATGGCGCGGTATTCGAACTCGACGGTGCAGGTATCCGGCACGATGTTCAGGGCGGTGCCGCCCCGGACGACGCTGCTGAGCCCGGTGGTGTGGGGCACGTCGTAGAGGGGGTCGCGGGCGCCGTCGCGGGCCAGGGCCTCGGCGCTCAACCGAACATGGTCGATGAAGCGCGCGGCATACTCCACGGCGTTGACCCCGCGCGGAGCCAGGGCCGAGTGGCAGGAGCGGCCCCGGAACGTGACCCGGGCCGCGCACTTGCCCTTGTGGCCGACGATCACCCCCATCTCCGTCGGCTCGCCCACGAAGCAGCCGAGGGGGCGGATGCCGCGCTCGCGCATCCGCGCGATCAGCGGGCGCACGCCGAGGCAACCCACCTCCTCGTCGTAGGAGAGGGCGATGTGGAGGGGGCGGGCCAGACCGGCCGCCGCCATCTCGGGCAGCATCGCGAGGCAGACGCCCACGAACCCCTTCATGTCCGAGGTGCCGCGCCCGTAGAGGCGCCCGTCGCACTCGGTCAGCCGGAACGGGTCGCTCGTCCAGGGCTGACCGTCCACCGGCACCACGTCGCTGTGGCCGGACAGCACGTAGCCCGGCCCGTCTCCGGGGCCGACGGTGATCCAGAGCGCGGCCTTGTCGCCCTCCGCCGCCGGGACCCGGTCGGTCTCCGCCCCGCTCGCGCGGGCGAAGGTCTCGACGGCGTCGATGAGCGACAGGTTGCTGCGCGCGCTGACGGTGTCGAAGGCGATGAGCCTGTCCACCATGCCGATGAGCGCTTGGGGTGTCGTCTCGGCGCTGTTCATCGCGGGACCTTCCACGCCACGCCGACCGGGGGCGTCCCGCGCGGGCCTCGCCGACCTCGATAGGGTCCGCCGCCTCCCGCGACAACGTCCCCGCCGGCCCGCCCCGGGGCCTCGGATCGCCGGAGCCCCACCCCAACACGTGCTTCTTGTCCCGGAGGGCAGGATCGATATCCTCGGTCCCGTGAGCCCCGGCGACGATGCGGCGGGGCAGAGAGGGCGCGATGCCGAGGAACGAGCCGACGATCGTCCACCCGCGGATCCGCCCCTTCGAGACCCGGAGCGCCCATCCCGAGCCGCTTGGCAGGAACCTCCGCCGAGCCGAGGTGGTGCGGGGGGTCTGCGTGCGCGGGCAGATCGGTCGGGACATCGCCATGTCGGGAAGCGGGGCGCCGGGCGATGCGGCCCTGGCGGCCACCTCGGCCGGATCCGCCTCCCGCCCGGCCGCGATCCGCATCGCGCTGCCCGCCTCTCCCGGCGCCCTCGTCGAAGTGCGCATGGGCGACGGCCGGACGCGCGGGCCCTTCCCCGTCTCCTGGACGGGCGGGGTCGCGAGGCTCGCCATCGCCGCGCCCGCGACCCCGGCGCGGGAGGCGCGGGCATGACCGAGACCCTGGTCTTCGCCAGCGCGGTCGATCCGATCGCGCCTTGGCGCACAGCGCTCGAGGCGCTGCTGCCGGATGTCCGCGTCCGGGCGCCGGAGGAGATCGGGCCGGAGGACGATGTCCGCTACGCCCTGGTGTGGAAGCCGCCGGCCGGTTTCTTCGCCCGCCATCCGGGCCTGCGGCTCATCACCATCCTCGGCGCCGGGGCCGACGCCCTCGTCGGGCGTGACGACCTGCCCGACGTCCCGGTGGCGCGCCTGTCCGACCCCGAGATGGCGCGGATGATGACGCATTACGTGCTGTTCGCGGTGCTGCGCTACGCCCGGGACATCCCCGCCTTCGAGGCGGCGCAGCGGGCCGGCCGCTGGCACTACCTCCACCCCCGCGAGGCCCGGGAGATCCGGGTCGGCGTGCTGGGCCTCGGGGACCTCGGCGGTGCGGCCGCCCGGGAATTGGCGCGCCAGGGTTTCGCCGTGTCCGGCTGGTCGCGCACGCCCAAGGACCTGCCCGGACTCACCTCCCACGCCGGCGCGGCCGCGCTGCTCCCGTTCCTCGGGCAGGCCGACATCCTGGTGGTGATGCTGCCCCTGACGCCGGAGACCCGGCGGCTGATCGGCCCGCGCGAGATCGCCGCCCTGCCGCCGGGCGCCAAGATCGTCAACGTCTCGCGCGGCCCGGTGATCGACGAGGCGGCCCTGGTGGAGGCCCTGCGATCCGGCCATGTCGGGGGAGCAACCCTCGACGTATTCGAGGTGGAGCCGCTGGCGGAGGGGCACCCTCTCTGGGGGATGGAGAACGTCCTCGTGACGCCCCACCTCGCCTCGGTGGCGATCCCCGCCTCCGCCGCCCGGCAGATCGCCCACAACATCCGCCGGGTGTGGGAAGGCCTCGCGCCGGAGCACCGGGTGGACCTCGCGCGGGGCTACTGAGCCCGGCGTGAAGGACAGTCCCGGCGGCCGGGTATCGCGACGGCGCGGGCGCGGGCGGCGCTGGGCGTCGCGACCGGCGGGATGCTTCGGATAAGGCGAAGCGCCGGCCGGCCGGTCCTGTCGCGCCGCGGCCGGGAGCGATTCTGGCCCCCCGTCGACCGAATCGGGCTCAGGCTGTCCGGGGTCGGAGCCCGACGATCCGTCCGGCGCTTGGCCGTCGGCAGATCGCTGGACTGGCGTTGGACCACGACATCCCTCGGCCGTCGCCGAGCGATGTTCGCCTGCCGGTCGAATCGGCGTCGTTCGGTGGTGTGATCGATAGACTGGAAATGGTGGGCCCGGCAGGACTCGAACCTGCAACCAGACCGTTATGAGCGGTCGGCTCTAACCATTGAGCTACAGGCCCAAGCTTCTTCCATGCACACGGCGATCCGATGTCCGGAACGACGATGCGCCCGAACCGGCGGAAACCGCTCTTTCAGTAGCGGGGAGGGGAGGGGGAGGCAAGGTGTCGCTCGGCCCCCACGATCGGCCAAGCCCGGCCTCACGCCGCCGACGCAGCGGCGGCGGCGGTCACGCCACGGCGCGGGGGGCGGGCGGGGCGGACAGGGTGGGGAGGTCGGCCGGGTCCTCGCAGAGGGCCATCGACAGGATGCGCGCCCGGCACCGCCACAGCTCCCGCTGCTGCTGGACGTGGGCGCACTGCCTCTCCGCCTGCGCCAGGAGGATCCGCACGGCGTCGAGCTCCTCCCGCAACGCCGTCGTCCGGCTCCGCTCCTCGGCGAGGGCGGCCTTGAGGATGGCGATGGCTGCGGCGTCTCCCGCGCTCCGGGGGAGGGCGGGCTCCGCCTCCCGGGCGGGGTCGGCGGCGCGGGAGCGTTCCAGCGCGACGATCTCGTCACGCACCCGGGCCGCGTCGAGGGCGCGGCCGTGCAGGCCGTCCCCCGCGCCCAGGTCGGCCGGCTGAGTGGGGGCGGGGGCCACGGGTGCGGCGGCGGCGGCGCCCTCCTCCTCCAGCACCAGCCCGTGCAGCATGGCGAACACCGCATCGCCGTCGAGGCGGCGCAGGTCGAACCCGCTCTCGGCGGCGAGCTGGTCCCACACGGCCCGCCCGTTGGCCGAGCGGCCGACGAAGGCCATCGACCATCCCGGGAACGCCCGGTCGTCCACCGGCCGGCATTCCAGCACGGTGACGTCGCCGTGGCGGATGTCCCGCTGGATGCGCTCGAACGTCTCCTCGACGCCCTTCTGCGGCCCCTCCAGCACCTGCGCGAAGGCGCCGTCGTTGAACATGAGCGCGCCCGTCACCCCGACCCGGGCGTTGTTGGTGCGCGAGGCCGCCAGGATCTTCTCCACGGCGGCCCGGGCCTCGGCCCCGGCCCCGTCGAGGAGGTTCTTGCTGGCATAGACGAGGCGGTAGAGGTCGCTCATGGGCCGGCTCTCGGGGTCGTTCGGTGGTCGGCGCCGGGGAGGTCGTCCCCGGCGGTGACGGCAGGACGGGGTCAGGGGGACAGAAGCTTCATCACCAGATCGAGGGGCACGGGCCGGCTCACGAGGTAGCCCTGCACGTCGGTGCAGCCGTCGGCGCGGATCCGGCGCATCTGCTCCTCGGTCTCCACCCCCTCCGCGACCGTCGTCATGCCGAGGCTCCGGCCGAGGCCCGCGATGGCGCGGATGATCGCGTCCCCGTCGGGCTTGGTGGAGAGATCCTTCACGAAGGACCGGTCGATCTTGATCTTGTCGAAGGGGAAGCTGCGCAGGTAGCTCAGGGACGAATAGCCGGTGCCGAAATCGTCCATGGAGACCCGCACGCCGAGGGCGCGCAGGCGGTGCAGGGTCTCGAGGGTCCGCTCGTTGTTCTGGAGCAGGACCCCCTCGGTGATCTCGATCTCCAGGCAACTCGCCTCCAGGCCCGACATGGCGAGCGCGGAGACGATGGTCTCCACCAGCCGCTCGCTCTTGAATTGGGCGGGGGAGACGTTCACCGCGACGCTGATCCCCGCGGGCCAGGTGGCGGCGTCGCGGCAGGCTTGGCGGATCACCCATTCGCCGATGGGGACGATCAGCCCGACCTCCTCGGCCAGCGGGATGAACTCCGCCGGCGGCACCGTCCCGCGCTCGGGGTGCATCCAGCGCAGCAGCGCCTCGCAGCCGGTCAGGCGCCGGTTCTCCAGGTTCATCTGCGGCTGGTAGTGGAGCACGAACTCGCGCCGGGCCAGGGCCTGCCGGATGTCGAGTTCCAGCCGGCGGCGCGCCTGCATGCGCACGTCCATCTCCGGCTCGAAGAAGCGGAACGTGCCCCGCCCGTCGAGCTTGGCGCGGTAGAGGGCGAGGTCGGCGTGCTTGAGCAGCCGGTCCGCGTCCGTGCCGTCCTGCGGCGCGAGGGCCGCGCCGACGCTGGCGCCGATGGTCAACAACTGCCCATCGACGATGTAGGTGCGGCCGACCAGATCCACGAGGCGCCGGGCCAGGACGGCGACGTCCTCCTGGCAGGCGGCGCCCGCCTGGATCACCACGAATTCGTCGCCGCCGATCCGCGCCACGGTGTCCGCCGCCCGCACGGCCGAGCGCAGCCGGTCGGCGACCTTCACCAGCAGCGCGTCGCCGACCGCGTGGCCCAGCGTGTCGTTGACCGGCTTGAACCGGTCGAGGTCGATCAGCAGCACCGCGCAGGGCTCGCCGTACCGGTCCAGGCGGTCGAGGGATTCGCCCAGCCGCTCGCGCAGCATCCGGCGGTTCGCGAGGCCCGTCAGGGAATCGAGCCGGGCGAGCTCGGCGGTGCCGGCCTCCACCGCGCGGCGGGCGCTGACATCCTCCAGCGAGACGGTCCACCCGTCCGGCATCGCCCGGACCCGCACCGAGACCGTGCGCCCGCAGGCCGTGATCTCGTACTCCGCCGGCCGGTCCTCGTCGCGGGCGCCGCGGATCCGGTGGACGGTCTCCCGCAGGCCGGAGCCGGTCGTGGCGGCCAGGAGGCGCAGGAGGCTCCGGGCGGGCCTCCCCAAGGCCGGGTCATGGCCGAGCCCGGCGAGGACGGCGCGGGCCGGGCCGGTCTCGATGATCACCCGCCCGGTCCCGTCGATGACGAGCACGCCCTGGTCGAGGGCATCGAGGTAGCCGGAGAGCCGCGCGGCGGAATCGCGGCGGGGGCCGGACTCGGGGTCGGCCGGGGCGATGGCTCGAAGCGGCAACGGCGCGGACCTCGCAGGGCAAACCGGACTGACCGGCGGGCCGCAGCGGCGCCGTCGTGCAGGCAGCATCAGCACCGGCAAGCGTCACCAATCCGTGACCGACACGGTCTTGGAGCGTGAAATATTCCGGATGGCACTCGAAGACTTGCCCGGGATCGACGCCGGTCATGTAAGTCCGGGCCGGCTGAGCGGCGTCGCCCACACGCAGCCGGCACCGACGTGACGCGCAGGAGCCTGCGCCGGGGGACGCTCTCCCCCGGCGGTCCTCAGGCGGGCCTCAGCCCGTCCAATCACCAGCGGCGCCAGCCCCCATGCCAGCCCGCATGGCGATGCCAGCCCCCGTGCCAACCCACATGGCGGTGCCAGCCCCAATGGCGGTGCCACCCGTAATGGCGGCGCCAGCCGTAGCCGTAAGAGAACGGCCGCACCGCGTAGGGACGGTAGAAGCCGTTCGGCCGACAAAAGCCGTAGACGTTGCGGTGAAAGCCGAGGCCGCATCCGTCGCGGGCTTCCGCTGTCCCCACCGTGGCGGTCATGGTGCCGAGCGCCAGAACGGCAGCGCCGATCAGTTTCATTCGCATCGGTATCTTCCTCCTAAACCGAGTGCCGTGGAACACCGGAGGCTAGATGCCGGTTGCAACATCCCATCGCCAATCATGTATCATTTTGTTGCAAGGGGCTTCGGGTTCCGTTCTGATCGCCGAAATAGCCTTGGCACGATGCAGCCGGTGGCCCCTATCCGACGGAACGTCCATCGATGACTGTGCGGAGGGCGCCTCCGCAGGCATGCAAAAGGCTCGCAAGACGCCCGCCCACAGGGAATTCCCGTTCCGCCGGCGGGGCGTTTCGTGGGAGGCCTGGAGTTCGGACGGGAAGACCGCCCCCTTCACGATCGCGCACAACCCCGATAACGCGGGCGTCGCGCGGTACTCGATGCTAAAACGCCGCCCTCCCTTTCATTAGATCAGTTATAATCAAGTCCTTCGGCCTGCGTATCCGGGTGCGATGCTTGATCGGGATTGCCGCATCTCCTAATCCCGGCCCACTGGACCGGCGCCGAGCGCCGCCAGTCCGCACCGGAGCGTCCCGAATGCCGAGCCCCCGCGCGATCCTGTTCCGCCTGCACTGGGCCCTCGGCCTGACCGCGGGGCTCGTCCTGGCGGTGATGGGGCTGACCGGGGCGCTGCTCAGCTACGAGGAGGCCGTGACCGGTTGGGTCAACGGCGACCGCACGGCGGTGGCGGTGCGGGAAGCGCCTGCGCTCTCGCCCTCCTCCCTCGCCCGGCGCGTCGAGGAGCAGATGATCGGCCGGCGCGTCGCCCGGCTGACCCTCCAGGCCGACCCCGCCGCGAGCGTGACCGTCCGGTTCGCCCGCGATCCGGCGAGCGGGGGCCGCCCCCCCTCGGTCTTCGCCGACCCCTACGACGGGGCGGTGCTCGGACCGGTGCGGGGGGAGGCGGCCTTCGCCACGATCCTCGCCCTGCACCGCTTCCTGCTGCTGCCGGGGGAGGGGGGCGGCTGGGGCCGGCAGATCACGGGCGCCTGCGCCGTCTCCCTCCTGATCTTCCTCGTGACGGGGATCGTCCTGCGCTGGCCGAAGGTGCACCGTGCGCGGATCTGGCTGCGGCCGAGCCTGTCGCGGCCGGGGCGGGCGCGGTGGTGGTCCCTGCACGCGGTGGCCGGGACGTGGCTGCTGCCGGTCTACGGCATCATCGCCCTGTCCGGGCTCACATGGTCCTACGGCTGGTTCAAGGACGGGGCGAACCGCCTTCTGGTGGGCACCGAGGCCGCCGCCAAGCCTTCGCGGCAAGGGTTGCGGGCCAACGGGCTGCGGGCCGACGGTCCGCCGGCCGTCGATGCCGCCTGGGGCGCCTTCCGGGCGGGGGAGGGGCGCGACGCCGTCCGCGCCCAGATCCTCCTGCCGGAGGAGGGCCGGCAGCCGATCCGCATCCGCTGGTTCGCCCGCGACGACGACCGCCCCGCCGCCCGCAACGAGGCCCGCTACGACCCGTCCACCGCGGCCCCGATCTCCGCCGAGCGCGCGTCCGACCAACCGCTCGGCAAGCGGATGGCCGGCAACATGCTGGAGGTCCACCGGGGCCGGTTCTTCGGTGCGCCCTTCGCCCTGCTGTTCTGCCTCGCGGCCCTGGCGATGCCCGGCTTCGCGGCGACGGGGCTCGCGCTCTACGTCCTGCGCCGCCGGGCGGCCGGGCGGCGGCAGGCCCGGCGCCCGCTGGTCCCCGCCGCCGCGGAGTGATGCCCGGGCCTCACAGCCTCGCGCGGATCGCCGCGACGACCGAGAACGGGGCGCCCGGCGCGTTGTTGAACTGGTTGAACGGCTGCTCGATGTAGCGCGCGTCCGTCAGGTTGCGCAGGTTGACCGAGAGGCGCCAGCGCGCGTCGAAATCGTACCACGCGGCGGCATCGACCCGCGCGTAGGAACCCACCGTGTAGCTGTTGGTGAGGTCGCCGAAGCGCTGCCCGACATAGGTGACGCCCGCCCCGATGCCGAGGCCGCGCCACCAGCCGTCCCGGAATTCGTAGGTGGTCCAGAGGCTGCCGCTGATGCTCGGCACCCCGATGAGCCGGTTGCCCACCGCGAAGGTGGTGTCCCGGGTGATCCGCGCGTCGAGGAATCCGACGCCGCCGATCACCATCCAGCCGGGCAGGATCTCGCCCGCCAGATCCGCCTCGAACCCCTGCGAGCGCTGCTGGCCGGTGATCACCGAGAAGTTGGTGTTGACCGGATCGGTGGCGGCGACGTTGGCGCGGGTGATGCGGAAGGCCGACCCCGAGAGGGTGAGGGTGGGCAGGATGTCGAGGCGGGTGCCGATTTCGACCTGCTCGCCGGTCTCCGGTGCCGGGTTCGCGACGTTCAGCACGTTGGCGGTCTGCGGGACGAAGGAGGTGGCGTAGCTCGCGTAGACCGTCAGGGGCTCCACCGGCCGGTAGATCAGGCCGACCCGCGGCGAGGCGCCGAACAGCTCCTGCTCCGGCGGGGCCGCCCGCGAGGCCGGCGTGCGGCTGAAGTAGTATTGCGTGCCGAGGTCGAACCGGGCGCCGAGCACCAGCTGAAGCTGCGGGGTGAGGGCGATCTAGTCCTGAAGGTAGAAGCCGAACAGTTCGAGCTTCTGCTTCAGGTCGGCCTGGAGACTCACCGGCACCGGGACCGCGCCGAAGGTGGGGTTGAGGAAGCTCGTGGAGGGGAGCACGCCCTGCTGCGAATAGGGGTGCCGGAACCCGTTGGTGTACTCGAACCCGAAGAGCGCCGTGTGCGCGAAGCCGAGGGTCTCGACCTTCAACACCGCCTCGCTCTGGGTGTCCACCGCCGCGAAGGTCGAATCGACCGTCGCCTCGCGCCGGGTCACCTGCGTGCCGGCCGCGTTCACACCGTTGGCCCGCGAGGCGAACACGTTGAACACGCCCCACTGCCCGTTCACGATCTGGCGCAGGGTCAGGTTCTCGTTGACGTCGTGCTCGATGCGCAGGGTCGTCGCGTTGTTCTCGCCGTAATAGCGCGACCAGGGCGTGCCGTAATACCGGCCGATGGCGTCGAGGGGCACGCGCCCGCGGGAGGCGATCAGACCCTCGTCGTACTGGCTGTACTGGCTCGTAAATTCGGAATTCAGGCAGACCCGGGTGTCGGGGCTCGGCGTCCAGCTGAAGGCCGGGGCGACGAAGTAGCGGGAATTGGTGTTGCCGCCGAAGTTGCGGAAGGTCGGGTCCTCCTGCGCGGCGAAGCTGATCCGGCCCGCCAGGGTGTCGGAGCCCAGGAGGGCGCTGGAGACCGAGCCCTGCACCCGCCGCAGGCCGAAGCCGCCGCCCAGCACCGTCATCTCCCCGGAGGGCTCCAGCGTCGGCCGCCGGGTGACGATGTTCACCACGCCGCCGGGATCGCCCCGGCCGTAGAGCACGGAGGCCGGCCCCTTGATGACCTCCACCCGCTCGGCGTTCGCGAGGTCGCGCTCGACGGGGTAGAAGGCGATCGCCGGGTTGATGAGCACGCCATCGACGGCGAAGATCTGCGTGCTGAAGCCGCGGATGATGTAGTTCTGCGAGCGGCCCTGCACGGTGCTGCCAGGCTGCACGTTGCTGACATTCGTCACCGCATCGGTGAGCCGCAGATCCTGCTGGTCGCCGATGACCTGCCGCGGCACGACGTTGATCGTCTGCGGCGAGTCGCGCAGGGCCGTGTCGGTCTTGGTGCCCGTGGCCGAGCGCGTGGCGCGGTAGCCGCTCACCGGCCCGGTGGCGCGTTCCGCCGCCGGAGCGCCCTGGCCCACGACGCTCAGCTCCTCCAACACGACCTCGCCCGGCGCATCCTGCGCCTGGGCCTGCCCGATGCACGACACGGCCACGGCGAAGCCGAGCCGGGAAAGGCCCATCCGCCCGGTGGGGATCCGGCCCCGGGGCGACGGGCGGGGCAGGCTGTGGGTGATCATGACTCTCCGGAAGATGGTCCGACGCGACACTCGCGTCCCGGAGCGTCTTCCGCGGTCGATCCCGGCCGATCAACACAGCAACCATCATTAGTTCTGCGTTTCGGCTTATTGCTCCGGCCTGTTCCTCAAACACAACACAGTATCATTAGATCAATTCCAGAGAGCAAGACCTTGTTCTGGAAACTGTTCATTAGAACCGGTCGAATTCATACCGATCTAATCTGACGCATGACAATTGCGCGCGATCAAGTTTCGAGGCATGATCGCGACGGCGCACGGGGGCGAATGGCGGGCCTTGAGCGCGGCTGTCGCAAGGGCTACCTCTCCCTCCGGTGCGCACCCGCCACCGCCCGGCCGGATTCTCCGGCCGCCGCCGTCCGAGAGGGCAGTCGTGGCGTCGAGCCTTCCTCCGATCACGCCGCCAGAGCCGGAGCCGGGCGCACCGAAGCGGCGCGTCAGCGCCCGCGGGCGTCTGCGCACCTATTTCCTCACGGGCGTCATCGTCGCCGGCCCCCTGGCCATCACCGCCTACATCACGTGGTGGATCATCGCGCTGATCGATTCCTTCGTGAAGCCGCTGATCCCGGCGAGCTACCTGCCGGACCACTACCTCCCGTTCTCGATCCCGGGGATCGGCCTCGTCATCGCCTTCCTGGCGGTGACGCTGCTCGGCTTCCTGACGGCCAACCTCGTCGGCCGGTCGATCATCGAGTTCGGGGAGGTGCTGCTCGCCCGCACCCCGGTCATCTCGGGGCTGTACAAGGGGCTGCGTCAGATCTTCGAGACGCTGTTCTCCGCCAACGGCACGTCGTTCCGCACGGTCGGGCTGGTGGAGTTTCCCGTGAAGGGCACGTGGTCGGTCGTGTTCCTGTCCGCGCCCGCCGCGCCGGAGGTGGAGGGCGCGCTGCAGGGCAGGGGCGTCGGCGAGGGTGAGCTGGTGGGCGTGTTCCTGCCCTGCGCCCCGAACCCGACCACGGGCTTCTTCTTCTATCTCCCGCGCTCGGAGGTGGTGGAGGTGCCGATCAGCGTCGATGACGCGGCCAAGCTCGTGATGTCGGCGGGCGTCATCCAGCCGGAGGATCCGCAGCAGCGCCTGCACGCCATGGCCGCCGGCCTGCGCGCCGCCCATGTCCCCGAGCGCCGGGAGACCACACCGGAGGATGCCTGACGCGCCGGGAGGGCGCGTGATGCCGGTGCCACTCTCCCCGGCACCCTAGAGACCACAAAAAACCGCCCCGGCGGCTGGCACCGGGGCGGTTTTTGGTCGGTTTGGAGCTTTCGATCGACCTTAGCGCTGCAGGGATGCCTGCTGCGGGGCGATGGTCGGCGGGGTGGCCTGGGCCACCGAGACGGTGGGGTGCTGGGCGGGGCCCATCCAGCCCATGCCCGCCTGAAGCGTCAGCGCGAGGCCGAGGGCCACGCAGAGGCCGTTGGCGGCGATCCAGAAGGGGCGCGAGGCCCGCTTCACGGCAGCCTGAAGCTCCTCCGCAGTCCGGTTCGTTCCGGCCTCTCGATCCGAGATCGGCATCAGCCACGGCTCGTTGGGGAGCGCATAGTGGCCGGCCATCTCGTTGGAGCCCGGCAGGTGCTGGAACAGTCCGTTCGACATGTCCGTCCTCCAGATTCGTCCGTGACGACCCGGCGTACCGGGCCTTTCGTTCATCTACAGTTAAGGGGCGATTGTGTCGGATGCAAGGTCTCAGCATCCCAGAGGTCCGTCCGCCCGCGGGTTCCTGGCCCCGTGAAATAAATCATCCCCCTGAAATCGCAGGATTTTTCGAGCTGGCCGGGGGACCGTCACCGGCCGGCGAAAAATCCGCGCCGGTCCCGCCCCCCTGTCGCTTTCCTGAACGGCGGCGTTCAGCCGGCGCCGATCAGCCGGATCGCGGCCTCCCGCTCGAACAGGTAGAGCAGCACCCGGAGCGCCTGACCGCGGGGGCTTTCCAACCGGGGGTCGCGCTCCACGATCAGCCGCGCATCGTCCCGGGCGGTCTGCAGGAGGTCGCCGTCGCTCTCGATCCGGGCGAGGCGGAAGGCGGCCAGGCCCGATTGCCGGGTGCCGAGCACCTCGCCCTCGCCGCGCAGCTTCAGGTCCGCCTCGGCGATGCGGAAGCCGTCCTCGGTTTCGCGCATCATCTCCAGCCGCGCCCGGGAGACCTGTCCCAGGGGACCGCGGTAGAGCAGCAGGCACGAGGACGCCTTCGCCCCGCGCCCGACCCGGCCGCGCAACTGGTGGAGCTGGGCGAGGCCGAAGCGTTCGGCGTGCTCCACCACCATGATCGTGGCCTCCGGCACGTCGACGCCGACCTCCACCACCGTGGTCGAGACCAGCAACTTGGTCTCACCCGCGGCGAAGCGGGCCATGGCGGCGTCCTTCTCCGGCCCCGGCATCTTGCCGTGGATCAGCCCGACCACGGCGCCGAAATGCTGCGTCAGGTCCTCGAACCGCTCGGTCGCCGCCGCGAGGTCGATGAATTCCGATTCCTCGACGAGGGGGCAGATCCAGTAGACGCGATCCCCCTGCGCCATGGCCCGACCGAGGCCGGCGACCACCTCGTCCAGGCGCTCGGTGGAGAGGGTGAGGGTGCGGATCGGCTGCCGCCCGGCGGGTTTCTCGTCGAGGACGGAGACGTCCATGTCGCCGAAGAAGGTCAGCGCCAGGGTGCGCGGGATCGGCGTCGCGGTCATCACCAGGAAGTCCACCGCCTCGCCCTTGGCGCCGAGGGCGAGGCGCTGGTGGACGCCGAAGCGGTGCTGCTCGTCCACCACGGCCAGGGCGAGGTCGCGGAAGGTCACGGCCTCCTGGAACAGGGCATGGGTGCCCACGAGGATGTCGATCTCCCCCGCCGCGAGGTCGGCCAGCGTCGCCCGGCGCTCGGCGGCCCGGTCGCGCCCGGTCATCAGGCGCAGCCGCAGGGCCCCGGCCAGCGGTGCGAGACGCTCGAAATGCTGGCGGGCCAGGATCTCGGTGGGCGCCATCAGGGCGGCCTGCCGCCCGGCCTCCACGGCGGAGGCCATGGCGAGCAGGGCCACCGCCGTCTTGCCCGAGCCCACGTCGCCCTGGAGCAGGCGCAGCATCCGCCGGGGGGCGGCGAGGTCGGCGCGGATCTCCTCGACGGCCCTGGCCTGGGCGCCGGTGAGGGCGAAGGGCAGCCCCCCCGCGATCCGCGCCCCCAGGGCACCGTCCCCGGCGTTCACCCGGCCCGCCTTCCGCCGCTGGCGGGCCCGGGTGAGGGCGAGGGCCAGCTGCGAGGCCAGCAGCTCGTCGTAGGCGAGGCGGCGGCGGGCGGGCGTCACGGGGGCGGGCTGGAGCGGGTCGGCCGGGCGGGGCGGGGCCTCCTCCGGCCGGTGCTCGGTGCGCAGGGCGTCGGCGAAGGCCGGGAAGCGGCTCCGGGCGAGCCAGGCCGGGTCCTGCCATTCGGGCAGGGGCGCCAGCCGGTCGAGGGCGGCCACGGCGAGCTTGTTGATCGCCCGGGAGGTCAGGCCCTCGGTGGCGCCGTAGACCGGCTCCACGGCGGGCAGGTCGGCCAGCCCCGCCTCGTCCAGGACGCGGGAGGGATGCACCATCTGGCGCATGCCCTCCCAGACGTCGATCTTGCCCGAGACGTAGCGGTGCGCGCCCAGCGGCAGCATCTTCTCGATCCGCGCCCGGGGCATGCCGAAGAAGACGAGGGTGATGTCCCCCGTCGCGTCCTCCACCACCACCCGGTGCGGCCGGCGTCCCGCGCCGGGCGTCGGCGCGCGGTGGGCCACCACGGTCACGCCCAGCGTCACCGGCTCCCCGGCCGGCGCCTCGGCCACCGAGCCGACGAGCTTCCGCGCCACCCCGCCCTGCGGCAGGTGGAACAGCAGGTCCACGATCCGCGCCTCGCGCTCGGGCGTACCGAGGAGCTTCTCGATGAGGGGCGCGACCTTCGGCCCGACGCCCGGCAGGGTGCGGGCCGGGGCGAAGAGCGGATCGAGGAGGCTCGGACGCAGGGGGCTGTCGGTCATCGCATTCGCGCGGGGGAAGGCCGCATCTTACACGCGGGCGGCTTACCGGAGCCTTCCCTCCGCTGTCACGCCGTCCCGCATCCCCCGTGCCGATGCCCCACGCCCGCGCGGTGACGGCGGGGGCGGAAGGGGTGTATGACCCCAGCACCGTCCGCACGGGGTGCCGGCATGGCCACAGACTTCCTCCCGGGCTTCTCGCACCACCGGATCGAGACCGCCCCCGGCATCGCCATCAATGCCCGCGCCGGGGGCTCCGGCCCGCCGGTCCTGCTGCTCCACGGCCATCCGCAGACGCTCTCGACGTGGCTGCACGTCGCGCCCCGCCTCGCCGAAACGCATCGCGTCGTCGCGATGGATCTGCGCGGCTACGGCGATTCCGGCAAGCCCGAGGGCGGGGAGCACCACGAGGCCTACGCCAAGCGCGCCATGGCCGCCGACGCCGTGGCGGTGATGCGCAGCCTCGGCCATGAGCGCTTCGCCGTGGTCGGCCACGACCGGGGCGGACGCGTGGCCCACCGGCTCGCCCTGGACCACCCCCGGGCGGTGGAGCGCGTCGCCGTGTTCGACATCGCCCCGACGGCGACGGTCTACGCGCGCACCGACAAGAACCTCGCCACAAGCTACTTCTGGTGGTTCTTCTTCATCCAGCCGGCGCCGCTGCCGGAGCGGCTGATCGCCGCCGATCCCGAATACTTCCTCCGGCACCACATCGAGACCCAGTCGAAGACGCCGGGCTCGACCCCGCCGGAGCTCTTCGCGGAATACCTGCGCTGCTACTCCGACCCCGCCTGCCGGCACGCGATCTGCGAGGATTACCGGGCGGCGGCGGGCATCGACCTGGAGCACGACGCCGCCGATGCCGACGCGCGCATCGGCGTGCCGCTCCTGGCACTCTGGGGGGCGAAGGGCGTCGTCGGCCGGACCTACGACGTGCTGGAGGTCTGGCGCGAGAAGGCGGTGGACGTCTCCGGGCGGGCGCTGGCGTGCGGCCACAACCTTCAGGAGGAGCGTCCGGGGGACGTCCTGGCGGAGCTGACGCGCTTCCTCGCCTGAGCGGGGGCACATCGCCCATGGTCGCATCGGCCTTGGCAGACGGCCGGGAGGGGGACAGATAGGACCTGAACGGAGGCCATGGGCCGTGCAGGGCAGATCATCGGGCACCACGGTGCCGCGCTTCGAGGTGGCGGTGGTGGGGGCGGGGGCCGCGGGCCTCGCCGCGGCGCTGGCGAGCGCGCAGGCGGGCGTGAGGACGGCCCTCGTGGGCCGCCACGCCCCCGTGGCGGACGGGCGGACGGTGGCGCTGCTCGACGGCTCCGTGCGGTTCCTCCGGGCGCTCGGCGCCTGGGACGAGGTGGGGGAGTGGGCGAGCCCCCTCTGCACCCTGCAGATCATCGACGACACGCGCAGCCTGTTCCGGCCGCCCCCGGCCCGGTTCAACGCCGCGGAGATCGGCCTCGACGCCTTCGGCTGGAACGTGGAGAGCGCGCACCTCGTGGCGGCCCTGCGCCGCCGCGCCAGGGCCCAGGACGGCCTCACCCTGATCGAGAGCGATGCGGCCGGGGCGGAACCCGGCGAGGCCGCTTCCCGAATCGCCCTCGCGGATGGGGCTGCGGTGGAGGCGAGGCTGGTCGTCGCCGCCGACGGCAGCCGCTCACCCCTGCGCGGGGCCAGCGGGGTCGCGGTCCGTGAATGGAACTACCCGCAATCGGCGATCACCACGATCCTCGCCCACACCCGGCCGCACGGCGATGTCTCGACCGAGTTCCACACCCGGTCGGGGCCCTTCACCCTGGTGCCGATGCCGGGGGGCTTCCGGTCGAGCCTCGTCTGGGTGGCTGGCAAGGGGCACGCCGAAGGGCTCGCCGCGATGGACGACGCCGCTCTGGCCGATGCCGTGGAGCGGCAGGCCAAGGGCATGCTCGGCCGGATGCGGATCGACGGCCCCCGCGGCCTCGTGCCGATGCGCGGTCTGCTGGTCTCGACGCCCGTGGCGGCGCGGCTCGCCCTCGTGGGCGAGGCGGCCCACGTCTTCCCGCCGATCGGCGCCCAGGGCCTCAACCTCGGCCTGCGGGACGCGGCCTCGGTCCGGGACATGGTGGTGCGGGCCCAGCGGGACGGGCGCGATCCGGGCAGCCGGGCAGTGCTCGCGACCTATGCCGCCGGCCGCCGCCTCGACGCCGCGGCGCGCACGGCGGCGGTGGACGTGCTGAACCGCTCGTTGTTGACGGATCTGCTGCCGCTGGACCTCGCCCGGGGGCTCGGCCTGCTCGCCATGACCCATCTCGGGCCGCTGCGGCGGATCGTGATGCGGGAGGGCGTCCTGCCGCGGTTCGGCGCGCCGGAGCTGATGCGGGCGGATTCCCGCCGCGCTCCGGCCTGATGCGACCGGCGCCCGCCGTCACCGGGGGCGACGCACGGTCGTGACGGGTGGCGACCCCGTCGCCGGATCGATTGGGTTTTTAAAAATCCGGCTTGGCGGCGACGCAGGCGCCGAGGCGGGTCGCGAGGTCGACAGGCGCCCCCGCGCGACCGTCGTTCTCGCCGATCAGGATGACGGGGATGCCCTTCTCCCGCATCCGCGCCCTGAGACGGGCCGCCCGCCGGGCATAGGCTGGATCGCGCCGGGTGGGCGCCTGAACCAGCACTGCGGCGGGAGGAGCGATGACGGCCAGCACATCGTCGGCCGCCTCCAAAGAGGCGGTGACGCTGGCATAACCCAGCCCGGCCAACTCGCCGGAGAGAGAGTGATCGACAGCCCGTACGCCGTCGTCCACCACGAGGACTTGCTGCAGCGCAACCATAAGTTTGAGCGATACCTCATCGGTTGCGGCCTGAAAAGATAGCCGCGCCCAGAATCCTATCCGAAACCCGCGAAAAGCGCGTTTGGATCCACCGTCCGCACTCTGCGGAGAAGGTGCAGGATACAATCTGAGCGAGGGCTGAACCGGCCGTGAGGTCTCGTTTATCCGGCGGGGAAGACGGTCAGGGCACCCCGCGAAAGCCCCGCGCGATAGGCGGTTTCCGTCCACGCGCCGTCCTCCGCCGCCCCGGGCGTACCGCACTGCGAAGTCGCGCTGCGGGACGGGGCGTCCCGCCACAGGATCCGCCCGTCCCGCCGCCGGGCGACGGGTGAATCGCCCGCGTCCGCCTCGGCCGGGATGTCCCACCGGCCCCGGGGCCGGGTGAGCAGGACGTCCTCGTCCAGCACCAGCACGTCGAGGCGGGGCGGGCCGGCCACGTCCCGGGCGGCGGGGTCCGGCAACCGGGCGGGGGCCCGGTGGACGACATCGATGGCGCGCACGGTCCAGGGCAGGGTGGTCTCCGCCAAAGCCGGCTCGAAGGCCGCCGGCACCACGAGGCGGGTGGGCACGGGGCGGACGAGGCTGACGCGGAACGTGGCCGAATCGAACGGGACCACGCTCTCCAGCGTGGCGGAGCAGGCGAGCGCCACGCCCAGGCCGGTGGCGAGGCCGCGCAGGTCATGCGGGGGGAGCAGGGTCAGGATGCGCTCCGGCGTGGGCAGCCTCTCCCGGTGGGCGGCGACGAGGGCGCCAAACGAGGCGGCCCCGCGCCGGACCGGCCGGCGCGGATCGCCCGCGGCGAAGGTGACGAGGCCGCGGCCCGGTTGCGGCGCGACGACCCCGCGCTCCAGCGCCATCGCATCGAGGCTGATCACCCCGTCCGGAAGGCCGGGCCCGAAGGCCGCGATGAAGCGAAGGCCGAAATGGCGGAGGGCGGCGAGGACGACGTCCTCCGCCGGGCGGCGCGACCCCCGCCGGCCCTCGGTGAGGATGGCGGCGAGGCCCGCGCCCTCGATGGCGGCGGAGAGGGCGTCCATGTCCCAGAGCGGCGAGAGGGGGCAGGGCACGTGCCCCGCGGCCTCCACGGCGAGGTAGGCCAGCGACGCCTCGGCGCCTCCGGCGAAGTCCAGACCGATTCGGCTTCCGGGCGGCAGGCGCCATGCGCCGATGCCGCGGGTCAGCCGCCCGACGATCTCGGCCGCCGCCTCGTAGGTCCAGGTGATCGCGGGGCGGCCGCACCACGCCCGGCGGTCGCCCGCATCGCGCAGGAGCACGCGCTGCGGATGGAGGCGGGCCGCCGCGGACAGGGCCCGGGCCAGCCCTTCCCCCAGGGATTCCCCTGCGGGCGATGCCGGAAATTGCGCCGCGTGCGCGCTCACTCGAACCCCTGACGGACCGCGTTCCGCGGGCACGATTCTCCAGCTACGGTTAACCCGCGGTTGACGACCGGCGGGCCTTCCCCTTACGGCGAAGCAGCCGTCAGCCTGCGCAGGCCCGCGGCCCGTGCGGAGCCGCAGGGCACAGGCGTCATGCCTTCGCCTCATTCGGAAGGGAAGCAGCCGGCCGGCCGCCCGGGTGGATCCCTCCGATCCGCAGCGGCCGACGGCCGGACCGATCCGACCGGGTTTCGAGCGGCGATCGTCATCGCGGCACGCTCCCCGGATCCTTCGGCGGGCCGCCGCTCAGGTTCCACGTCCAGGTAACGAACGCCCTAAGGAATAAGAGCCGATGTCCTTCACCCGCTCCGCGCCGTTCGCGCGTGCCGCACTCTTCGGGCTCGCGGGCCTTGCGCTGGCGACGGTTCCGGCCTCGGCTCAGCCGAAGAAGCCCGCCGCCGCCCCCGCGGCTCCGGCCCCGGTCGCCCCGACCCAGACCCCGGCCGCCCAGACGCCCGCCGCCCAGAACGGCCCGCAGATCGTCACGCTGAAGTCCGAGCCCAGCCAGGCCGACTGGACCAAGGTGTGCGGCAAGGACCAGAACTCGGGCACCGACATCTGCTACACGACCCGCGACTTCGTGTCGGACCAGGGCCAGCCGGTGCTCGCCGCCGCGGTCTACGACATGAAGAACCCGGCCCAGAAGCAGGAAGTGCGGGTGGTCCGCTTCCTCCTGCCGCTCGGCCTGCTGCTGCAGCCCGGCATCCGCTTCAGCGTCGATGGCCAGGGGGCGACCGCCGGCCGCTTCGCCGTCTGCTTCCCGAACGGCTGCTTCGCCGAGGTCGGCGGCGTCGATGCGAGCGTGATCGCCGCCCTGAAGAAGGGCACGACGCTCAACGTCTCCGTGCAGAACCAGACCCAGCGCGAGGTCACCTTCGCCGTGCCGCTCACCGGCTTCGGCAAGGCCTTCGACGGCCCGGCCATGGACCCGAAGGTGCTCGAGGAGCAGCAGAAGAAGCTTCAGTCCGAGCTGGAGAAGCGCAGCGAAGAGATGCGCAAGAAGCTCGAGACGCAGCAGGGCGCGGCGCCCGCCGCCAAGTAGCCCCCCTCCGCGGGCAAGTGCCCGACGATTACGAAAAAAGGAGCCGGGCAGCGATGCCCGGCTCCTTTCGTTTGCCCCCTCGCCGCGGCGTCCCGGACGCGGGCGTCAGTTCGTCGGCCGGTCGCGCATGCGGTAGGAGCCGGAGGCGTCGCGCTCGAAGATCTCTTGGATGCCCGTATGGCGCAGGGCCTCGCCGGACTCGTCGGGCAGGAGGTTCTGCTCGGAGACGTAGGCGACGTACTCCGTCTCGGAATTCTCGGCGAGGAGATGGTAGAACGGCTGGTCCTTGCGCGGCCGGACCTCCTCGGGGATCGCCAGCCACCACTCCTCGGTGTTGTCGAACACCGGGTCGACGTCGAAGACGATGCCGCGAAACGGATAGATCTTGTGGCGCACGATCGCGCCGATCCCGAATTTCGCGGTCCTGAGAGTCACGTCCGTCATCAATCGTTCCGTCCTCCGGGACAGATAAGCGCGGTGGACGGTTCTGTCACCGTGGCCGGCGGCAGGTTCCCGCGACATCGGCGGCGCGGACGATGGCGCGGGCGCGGGCCTCCCCCCCCGCGCGCGAGGGAACGCGACGGTCAGGCCGGCAGGGTGAGCAGCCCCGCCTGCCCGTCGCCGCAGCCGAACAGCAGGCGGGCGCCCCGCCCGTCCCAGGCGAGGGCCGTCACGCCACTTCCGGCCACCGCGGGGCGGACCAGCAGTTCGGCGGCATCGGTGAAGCGCACCAGCAGGATGCACCCGTCCTCGTAGCCGACGGCGAGGACCGGGGCCTTCGGATGGAAGGCCACCCGCGACACCCGGGCCGGGCGGACGCCGCATTCCCGGGGGGGCTTGCCGGTGGGGCCCTCCTTCGAGTCGAACGGCCAGACGATCGCCGCCTCGGCGCCGCCGGTGGCGAGCCAGTTCCCGTCCGACGACCACGCCACGGAGCGGACCTTGCCCGGGTAGCCCGACATCCGCATGTGGCCCCGGTCCGGCTGGAGGCGCCAGCCGTGCAGGGCGTTCTCCTGCATGGTGGTGACGACGAAGCGCCCGTCCGGGGACCACGTCACGTCGATATGCGAGCCCTTCCACGTCAGGTCGTCGGGGGCGGTCTCCAGGTTCGGATACCAGAGGCTCACGCCGTTGTAGTGCGAGACGGCGAGGCGGTAGCCCTTCGGCGCGAAGGCGAGGCCCCGGGCGGTGGAGGGGGCCTGGAAGGTCTTCTCGCGGCCCTTCGCGTCCCGGGCCACCACGTTGCGCCCGGCCGAGAAGGCCACGGCGCCGTCCCCGTGCAGGGCGATGGCATCGATCCAGGCGGCGTTCGGGGCCGTGGCGACCTCGTGGCAGGTGCCGTCGGCGCGGGTCTCGACCACGCGGCCGTCGTCGCCCCCCGTCACCAGCCGGGACGGCCCGGCCGCCGCCACCAGCACGCCGCCCTCAGGATGGGCCGCCACCCGCGACGCCTCCCCGTCGCGGAGCAGGGCGACGTGCCCGTCCGCCAGGGCGAGGCAGGGCAGGTCCCCGAGCCAGTGGGCGGCGACCGCGTGGGCGCCGGGCGCGTAGGGGACGACGTGGCTCGTGAGGGAGGCTTGGGAGATGGGAGAGGAGCTCATCGGGAGACCTTTGCAGCCGGACCGGCGCGGATGATCAGCAGGGTGGTGATCCCGGCGAAGACGGCCGTGACGGCCGCCGGAGGGATCAGGGCGTAGAGGTTGAGCGCCCGATAGGCCAGGGCGCCCAGGAACGCGCCGACGAGGAGCGACAGCCAGACGAACCCGTCGCCCACCCAGCCGAGCCGCGACCCCCTGCCGGTCAACGCCTCGGCGATCCGCTGGCCGAAGCTGAACAGGGCGCCGGTGACGAAGGTCGTGCCCGCCCGGAATCCCTTCACGCCGGAGAGCACGGCGTTCTGCGCCCCCATCGCCATGGCGATGGCGAGGCTCGCCAGCCCCGGTTCGGGGGCGGTGAGGCCGATGCCGAGGGCCGCCCCCATCAGGCCGGTCTCCAGGGCCAGCACCGCGGGCGTCGTCCACCGGGCGGGGACGAGGAGCGCCACGGTGCTGCCGAGGATCGCCCCCGCCAGGAAGACGGCGACCAGGGCCAACGGCATCAGCACCCGGCCCGCGTCCCATTCGCCGAGATAGACCGCGAACTGCGTGGTGTTGCCGCTCATGAACGACGTGTAGAGGCCGCCGAGGCGGACGAAGCCGAGGGCGTCCACGTAGCCGGCCAGCGCCGTGAGCACCAGGCCCGTGCCGAGCTGCCACCGGCGGTTCACGGACGCGCCCCGGGCGCGGGCCGCGTGAACCCTTCGTTAACCAAACCGAGGCCTCCGTTCACCGGCCGACCGGCGCGGTTAACACATCGCTCACCAGACCTTGGCAATTCGATGCAAGTCCGGCGAACGCCGAGCCATGGGGCTCCGTTTTCCCTGCGATCCGGCAACGGGGCCGTATGCCCCCGCCAGGTGAGTTGGAGTTGCGTCATGATCCCGTTCGCATTCGCCGTCCCGGCCGTCCCGCACCTCGCCCCGGCCGCCACCACGGTCCTGGTCGTGGAGGATGAGCCCACCGTCTGCGAACTGGCCGCGGAGGCGCTGCTGGACGAGGGGTATCGGGTGCTCACCGCCGCGGATGCCTGGGAGGCCGAAGCCATCCTCGCCCGCGAGAGCGTCGATCTGCTCTTCACCGATATCGACCTCGCCCGCAACACGAACGGCATCGTGCTGGCCCGCCACGCGCGGGAGCAATGCCCGCGGCTGGCGGTGGTCTACACCTCCGGCGGCCGGGCCTGCCTGTCCGGCGGCGAGGCCGTGCCGGAATCCGTCTTCGTTCCCAAGCCCTACCGGCCGAGCCAGCTCGTGGCCCTGACCAACGAGATCTTGCGCCCGGCCGAGTCCCACCACGCCTGAAAGGACACCCGACCCATGCGGCCCTGTCTGCCCGCCCTGTTGTGCCTGAGCCTCGGCTCGCTGATGCCGCACGCGGCCTGGGCGGCCTGCGATGTCCAGGGTGCGAAGATCGAGGAACAGATCGCCGCCAAGCCGGAATTGCAGAAGGACGCCAACGCCCAGACGGTGCGCGACCTGCGCACCCTGCGCGACGCGGCCATCGTGCTGGAAACCTACAAGTATCCGGGCGAGTGCGAGGTGCTGCTCGGCATCGCCCGCTCCCTGTTGTCCGACCCGGTCAAGACGATCGAGCAGGGCGGCGACACCGACGAGGACAAGGCCGAGACGCTGATCGAGGCGCGCAAGCCCAAGGCGCCCGCCGGCAAGGCCGACTAGCCCCCCCCCGCCGCGGGGATCACCGCGACACCGACCGCGCCCGGGCAGATCCCGCCCGCCCCCCATCCGGAGGGACTGGGCGGACCCGTCCGGGAGACGGCGGGGGCGTCCAGCGCCCGGCCGGCCGGGGCGGTTACTTCCCCCCGCCGGCCCCGATCCTCGCCTTGGCGAGGGCGCGGGCGAGCTTGGCCGCGATCTCGCCGCGCAGGGCCTCGGCCATCTCGATGTCGACGAGCCGCCAGGTCAGGCCGCGCAGGCGCAGGCGGATGCGGGTCCGCTGGGCCCGGGGCCCTTCCGGCGGGATCGGGACGACCACCGCCCGGAACCCCCGCATCTCCGCCGCGGCGTAGTAGGCCATCAGCTTGCCGAAGCCGTGGATGGCCAGCCCCGTGGTCCGGGCACCGTCGGGCTTGCGCAGGTCCAGCTTGTCGGGCCAGCCGTCATCCAGGAGATCGATCACCGTGTCGGGCGTCACGAGGCTTTCGGCCAGCGCGAGGGCGAGGCCGTAGGCCACCTCGTTGAGGCGCTGCCGGTCGCGGGGGTCGAGGTCCTCGTCGGAATCCGTCGCCACCCGCACGGCGCCGACGATCTGGCGGACGAGGGACAGGCGCAGCGTGCGGAAGTTGACGTGCGTCTCGACATAGGCGGTATCGTGCCGCCGCACCGCGTCGGCGAAGTTGTAGAGCGTCCACAGGGGGCTCAGCGTGAACAGGAGCCACGCGAGCGCGATTCCGAGGGGGATCGCCAGCCAGCGCTTCATGGCTCAGGCCGGCCCGTACCGGATCATGCCCGCTCCGCCCAAGCCGAGAGGCCGGCGAAGGCGGCGACGACGGCCTCGTAGACCGGCCGCTTGAACGGGACGACCAAGTCCGGCAGCTCCTCGAACCGCGCCCAGCGCCACGCCTCGAACTCCGGCTTATGGGCCCCGCCGCCGGGCCGCAGCACGTCGATCTGGTCCTCGGAGCCGACGAAGCCGTAGGCGAACCACTTCTGCGACTGGCCCCGGTAACGTCCCGTCCAGGCCTGTTTCATCACCGCGGGGGGCAGGTCGTAGGCGAGCCAGTCCGGCACCTCGCCGAGGGGGCGCAGGGCCTCGGCCGGCACGTTGGTCTCCTCGTAGAGTTCGCGCAGGGCCGCGGCGGCGGGATCCTCGCCGGGGTCGATGCCCCCTTGGGGCATCTGCCACTGGTGCGGCCCATCGACATGCTCGGGGCCGGCATCCCGCCGGCGGCGGCCCACGAAGACGCCCCCCGAGGGCGCGATGAGGGTGATGCCGACGCAGGGCCTGTACGGCAGGCCGTTCGATTCGCTGGATTGTGCCATCGCGGCGGACCATAGGCTGCGGCGCGGAGGGCGGGCAACGGCGACGCCGTGTATTCTCGCCCCCGGGGCGGGATCAATCCGCCTTGGACACGCGCTTGGGCGCCCCCCGCAGGGCCGCGCTGGCCGGCACGAGGCGGATGCCGCGGGCGTCGAGATCCCGCGCCCAGCGGGCGATGCGGTCCACCGTCATCAGGGAGCCGCCGGCCGAGACGAGGACGAAGCCGTTGGTGCGGGCCTGCGCCTCGGCCCTGGCGAGTTCGGCATCGATGGCATCGGGCCGCGGGACCGCATCGAGGACGATCTCGGCCCGGGCGTAGGGCGTGCGCGCCTTGTTGGCGAGGGCGGCGCCCTTGGGCACCGTGCCGTCGTCCAGGAAGCCGAGCCCCCTGGCGCCGATCTCGCGCAGCACCGGATCGAAGGCGGAATCCGCCATCAGCTTGCCGCCCATGAAATTGACGAGCCCGACATAGCCCGGGAAGCGCGACAGCACCCAGGCGAGCCGGTCGGCGTTCTCCGGCCCCTTGAGGGCCGTCAGGAGGGCCTGGGGTCCGGGGTCGCTGTCGGGATAGTCGAAGGGCTCCATGGGCAGTTGCAGGAACACCTCGTGCCCGGCATCGCGGGCGCGGGCGGCGGCGCGCTCCACCTCGGTGCTGTAGGGGGCGAAGGCGAGACTCACCGCCTGCGGAAGGCGCGCCGTGGCGGCGGCGGTCGCCGACTGGCCGATCCCGAGGCCGGTCACGAGGATCGCGATGCGCGGGCCGGTGCCCGGCTCGTCCGGGCGGGCATAGACGTCGAGGGCGCGCACGCGCCCTTCGCCGAGGCGGGGCATGATGCCGTGGCGGCCTTGCTCGGCGAGGCGCGGATCGGGGGCGGGGGCCAAGCGCGGGGCGTTGGCGGGGGGCACGCGGATCACCACGGCCTCGCTCGGCGCGGTGCCGGGGGGGCGCACCACCGTGACGCCGGAGGCCGTCTCGACCTCCTCCGCGCTGCGCTGCTGGGGCGGCGAGACCTCGACGACCGCCGCGGGCGCCGCGGCGGCGGCGGCGACGGGTCTGGGCGCCGCGGCGGGCTCACGCAGGGCGATGGCCGCGCGCACCCGGGGCTCCCCGCCCTCCGGGTCGCCGAAGGCCACGAGGAGGCCGAAGGCGGCCAGCACGCCCGCCCCGGCGAGGCCGGCCGCGACGCCGGGCCTGCGCGCGCGGGCCAGCAGTCCGGCGACACGGCCGGCCGGCGGCGGCACGGGGCCGGCGGCATCGACCCCGAGGGGTCGCGTCAGGATATCGTCGGCGGGCTCGGTCACTCGACACTCGTCGCAGGAGCCAGACCGCAACCGAAAGCAGCGGACTCTCTACGTCCATATCTGCCGGTTGGTGTGGTTAACGTTCCCCTAACGGCCCCACACTCCCGCGCGGGATGCGGATCGGGGGGCGCCATCCGTTTCCGAATGGCCACGGTCGAAGCGACGCCTGGATCAGTCGAGCGTCACAATTTACCCGGCGGAGAATTGAATAAATTCGGACCGACCCCTCGCGCGATCAGACGAAAGTCAGAACTCGCCAATCGAGTGCCAATAGACCGCAGGCGGGAACTTTCGATGGACCGGCGCATCGACGGAGTGTTGCGGAATCAGACGACCCGAACCGCCAGCGGAGAGACACGATGAGCATGAACGCGCGCGAGATCTACATCACCGCCCTGCGGAATACCCACGCCCTCGAGATGCAGGCCCTGCAGATCATGGAGCGGCAGGTGGAGCGCCTGGAGCACTACCCCGAGATGTCGCAGGCCCTGCGTCGCCACATCGACGAGACCCACGGGCAGCGCCAGCGACTCGATGAGGCGCTGCACAGCCTCGACGAGACGCCCTCGGCCCTCAAGGAGGGATTCCTGGGCATCGTCGGGAACATGATGGCGCTGGGGCACGCCCCCGCTCAGGACGAGATCCTGAAGAACACCTACGCCAACCACGCCTTCGAGAACTTCGAGGTCGCGGCCTACACGTCGCTCCTGGAGATCGGCGACGCGGCGGGCATGCAGGCCCACAGGGCGGCCTTCGACCAGTCCCTGAACGAAGAAAAGGCCATGGCTCAGCGGATCCATGACCTCATCGTGCCGACCACCCGGCGTTATGTCGAACTCACCGTGGCGGGCGAGAAGGCCGGCCGCTGATGCGGCGACCGGTGCACGCATGGTAGCGGGCACCGGTCTCGCGAGAGGTTTTAGTTCGGCAGGCTGGGCTTGGGCTGCTGCGGGGCGGGCGTCCCGTTGGCGGCGCCCTTCTGGATGCCGTGCAGGAAGTCCACCGCCGAGATCAGCTGCTTGTCCTTGGCCGGATCCGGCGGGACGTAGGCGGAGGACCCGCCGCGCTCGTCGGTATCCTTCTGCTTCAGGTGGCCCTTCAGCCCGGCCTCGCCCTTGGTCTCGTCCTTGCCCTTCAGCTCGTCCGGCACGTCCTGCGTGACCTCGATGTCCGGCTCGATGCCCTTGGCCTGGATCGAGCGGCCCGACGGCGTGTAGTAGCGCGCCGTGGTGAGGCGCAGGGCGCCCGAGCCGCCCAGCGGGATGATCGACTGCACGGAGCCCTTGCCGAAGGACCGGGTGCCGAGGATCGTCGCGCGCTTGTGATCCTGCAGGGCGCCGGCCACGATCTCGGAGGCCGAGGCGGAGCCGCCGTTGACCAGCACCACGATCGGCTTGCCCTTGGTCAGGTCGCCGGACTTGGCCGAGAAGCGCTGCGTCTCGTCCGGGTTGCGCCCGCGGGTGGAGACGATCTCGCCCCGGTCGAGGAAGGCATCGGAGATCATCACCGCCTGGTCGAGCAGGCCGCCGGGGTTGTTGCGCAGGTCGAGGACGAAGCCCTTCAGCTTGTCCTGGCCGATGTCGCTCGTCAGCTTGTCGATGGCGGCGCGCATGCCGTCGAAGGACTGCTCGTTGAACTGCGTCAGGCGGATGTAGCCGACGTCGTTGCCCTCGACCTTCGAGCGCACCGGCTTGATCTTGATGGTGTCGCGGGTGAGCGTGACCTCGATCGGGTCCTTCGACTCCTTGCGGCTGATCTTCAGCTTGACCTGGGAATTCACCGGGCCGCGCATCTTGTCGACCGCCTGGTTCAGGCTGAGGCCCTGAACCTGATCGTCGTCGATCTGGGTGATGACGTCGTTGGCGAGCAGCCCGGCCTTGGAGGCGGGGGTGTCGTCGATGGGGGTGACGACCTTGATCAGGCCGTCCTCCATCGTGACCTCGATGCCCAGCCCGCCGAACTCGCCGCGGGTGGTGGTCTGCATGTCGCGGAACGCCTTGGCGTCCATGTAGCTCGAATGCGGATCGAGCGACGTCAGCATGCCGTTGACGGCCGCCTCGATCATCTTCGACTCGTCGGGCTTCTCGACGTAGTCCGTCCGCACCTTCTCGAACACGTCACCGAACAGGCTGAGCTGACGGTAGGTCTCGGCGGAGGCGGCGACGGCGCGGGGCCCGGACAGGAACTCCGTCTGGGTCGCGACCATCGAAACTCCGGCGCCCAGGAAGGCGCCGAGCATAATCAGGGATGTCTTGCGCATCAGCCGCGAACCTTCTCGCCAAGAACCTTGTCACCGGGGCTTTTCGCCCACCACGGCTCCGGATCGACGGAGCCGCCATCCTTCTTGAACTCGACGTACAGCGTCGGATCGCCATCGGGTCCGGACGTCCCTTCGCCCATGGAGCCCAATGGTTCACCGGCCAGAACGAACTGGCCGACCTCGACGCTGATCTGGTCCATTCCCGCCAGCAAAAGATAGTAGCCGTCGCCCGCGTTGATGATCAAGAGTCGGCCATAGGAGCGGAACGGCCCGGCAAACTGGACCCAGCCGTCGGCCGGGGAGGCCACCACGGCCTTCGACCGCGTAGCGAAGGACACGCCCCGCGTCGAGCCGCCATTGCCGTCGGGCTGGTTGAACGCCCTGACGAGGCGCCCCACCACGGGCCGCGGCACTTCGCCCCGCGCGTCGGCGAAGTGGACCTTCGGGGCCAGCCGGGCGGGATCGCGGAAGCCGGCTGCGGCGAAGCGCTCCTGCGTCACCCGCGCCTCCCGCTCGGCGGCGGCCTTGGCCTCCTCGGCGGATCGCTTGGCCGCGGTCATCTCCCCCTCGACCCGCTCCAGCAGGTCCTTCAGGCTCCTGGCCTGGACGCCGAGCTCCGCCGCCCGCTTCCGCTCGGCGGCGAGGCCGCTCTCGACCTCGGCCTGCCGCGCCCGGCGGGCGGTGGCGAGCGCCTGGAGCCGTTGCTGCTCCCGCGCCCAGCCGGCGAGGTCGGCGGCGAGCCCTTCCTTGTCCTGCGCGATCAGGCCGCGCAGGCGAACCATCTCGGTGAGGTCGGCGGCCAGGGTGTCCAGTTCGCCCCGCAGCTCGGGCACCACGGCGCCGAGGAGCATGGACGTGCGGATGGCGGTGAGGACGTCCTCCGGGCTCGTCAGCACGGCGGGGGGCGGGCGGCGGCCCATCCGCTGGAGGGCGGCCAGGATCTCGGCCACGGTGCCCCGGCGGGCCTGGAGGGACCGGCGGATCGCCGCCTCGCTGTCGGTCATGGCCTTGAGGCGGTCTTCGAGGCGGTTCATCCGCTCCTCGGTCGCCTGCGCCTGCCGCCCGGCATCGAGCAGGGCGGTATCGAGCTTCGCCCGGTCGTTGCCGATCGCGGCGATCTCCTTCTCGAACTGGGTCCGCTGCCCCTCGCTCGCCGACAGGGCGTCCTGCACGCGCTTCAGGTTTTCGGCGCGCCGGTCGCGCTCGTCGGTGGCCTGCCGGATCTTGTCCTGATCCGGGGGGGGCGCGTCCTGCGGCAGGGCGTGGGCCGGGGCGAGGAGGATGAGGGCCGCGAGGACGAGCCGCGCCGGCGCGCGCCGATCCCGCCGGGGGCCGGGGCCACCCCTCCCCAGGGAGGGGAGCGGGTGAGACACGGCGCGATCCGTTCCAGTGCGACGCACCCGCCTCACCCCGGCTCGCCGCGGTGGTAGGGGTGGCCGGCCAGGATGGTGAGGCTGCGGTAGATCTGTTCGAGGACGAGCACGCGCACGAGTCCGTGGGGCAAGGTGGCGGCCCCGAAGGAGAGGATCAGGTCCGCCCGCGTCCGAATTGAGGCGTCGAGCCCGTCCGGTCCGCCGACGATCATCGCCAGGGCCGGCTTGGCGGCATCGCGCCAGCTGGCGACCCGCCCGGCCAGGGCTTCGCTCGGGACGTCGGCACGGCCGCGTTCGTCGTAGGTGAGGATGGCGCTCCCCGGCGGAAGGAGCGGCAGCAGCGCCGCCGCCTCCTCGGCCGCCCGGTCCGCCCCGCGCCGGGCGCGGGATTCCGGGATCTCCACCAGATCGCAGGAAGGGAAGCCGAGCCCCCGGCCGAGCTGGGCGGCGCGCTCGCGATATCGTGACGCCAGATCCCGCTCCGGACCGGCCTTCAGGCGGCCGACCGTGGCGACGACGAGGCGCAATGGGGGAGTCGATCAGCCGGCGGCGACGCCGACGGGACGGTCCGCGCCCCACATCTTCTCGAGGTTGTAGAAGCCGCGGACCTCGGGGCGGAAGATGTGCACCAGCACATCCCCGGCATCGATCAGCACCCAGTCGCAGGCCGGCAGGCCCTCGACCCGGGCGGTGCCGAAGCCCTTGTTCTTCATCTCCTGCAGGATCTTGTCGGCGATGGAGCCGACATGGCGCTGCGAACGGCCCGAGGTGATGATCATCGTGTCGGCCAGCGATGTCTTGCCGGCAAGATCGATCGCGATCGTCTCCTCGGCCTTCATCTCGTCGAGGCATCCAAGCGCCAGGTCCCTCAGGGCCTCCACGTAGGCGAGGCCATGATCCTCGACGGGCGCGGGGCGGGGAGGGGTCTCGGGGCGCACGGTTTCAGTGCGAAGGGTCTCGGGCAGCGTCCTGATTCCTAGTGAGGCCGTCCGACGGCCTTGTCCCATGAAAGTGGCGGCTTCGCACCGCGATTGCAACAGGTCTGTGCGGGCGATGCACCGGATCGGCCCGCTCAGACCGCCTGTCTGCCTCGCTTACGGGCGCGGATGGCGGTGGACGACAGCTTCGAGCGCGGGCCGTGGAGGAACACCCAGGCCGGGGGCCGGCAGCCGGCGAGCGTCGCCGCCGCCGCCTCGGGGATCCGGGCGGCGGCGAACCGCCTGGCGGTCTTGGCGGACAGGGGGGCGAGCGTCGAGCCCGGCCGGTCGATCACCGCGATCGGCATCAGCCGGGCGATCTCCGCGGCGCCGCGCCAGCGGTGGAAGTTCGCCAGGGAATCCGCCCCCATGATCCAGACGAAGCGCACGCCCGGCCGGCGTCGGGTGAGGTAGCGCAGGGTCTGGACGGTGAAGCGCACGCCGAGGCCCGCCTCGAATCCGGTCACGGCGATCCGCGGGTGCGCCGCCACCCGGGCGGCCTGGGCGCAGCGGTCCGCCAGGGGGGCGAGGCGGCTGCGGTCCTTCAGCGGGTTGCCGGGGCTGACGAGCCACCACACCCGGTCGAGGCGCAGGCGCCGCAGGGCCGTGGCGGTGACATGAAGGTGCCCGAGATGGGCGGGATCGAACGAACCGCCGTAGAGGCCGATCCGCATGCCGGGCGCGCTCGGCGGCAGGGTCAGCCGCACGCGGCGCCACGCGGGCTCGGCCGCATCGTCGGCCCGCGGATCACGGCCGTGTCTGGCCGTGGCCGTGGACCCGGTACTTGAAGGTCGTGAGCTGTTCGACGCCGACCGGGCCGCGGGCGTGCATCCGCCCGGTGGCGATGCCGATCTCCGCCCCGAAGCCGAACTCGCCCCCATCGGCGAACTGCGTCGAGGCGTTGTGGACCACGATGGCGGAATCCACCTCGGCCAGGAAGCGCCGGGCGGCCTCCTCGTCCGCGGTGACGATCGCGTCCGTATGGTGCGAACCGTAGGTCTCGATATGGGCGATGGCCGCGTCGAGCCCGTCCACCACCTTCGCCGCGATCACCGCATCCAGATACTCGGTGCCCCAGTCGGCCTCGCTCGCCGGGGTGACGCGGGGGTCGGCGGCGCGGGTCTCCGCATCGCCGCGCACGGCGCAGCCGGCCTCGAGGAGGGCGACGACGAGGGGCTGGAGGTGCGTACCGGCGCAGGCCCGGTCGACCAGCAGGGTCTCGGCGGCACCGCAGACGCCGACGCGCCGCATCTTGCTGTTGAGCAGCACCGTCCGGGCCATGGCGAGGTCGGCGGCGCGGTCCACGTAGACGTGGTTGATCCCGTCGAGATGGGCGAAGACCGGCACCCGCGCCTCGGCCTGGACCCGCTCCACGAGGCTGCGTCCCCCGCGGGGGACGATCACGTCCACGCAGCTGTCGAGGCCGGCGAGCATCAGCCCCACCGCCGCCCGGTCGCGGGTGGGCACGATCTGCACGGCGTCGGCGGGCAACCCGGCTTCCGCGAGCCCCTGGGCCATGGCCCGGGCGATGGCCTGCGAGGTGCGGAAGCTGTCGGACCCCGCCCGCAGGATCGCGGCGTTGCCGGCCTTCAGGCACAGGGCGCCCGCATCGGCGGTGACGTTGGGGCGGCTTTCGAAGATCACGCCCACCACGCCCAGCGGCACGGCGACGCGCTCGATCAGGAGGCCGTTGGGCCGCTCGATGGCGGCGAGCTGGCGCCCGACGGGATCGGCCAGGGCGCCGACCTTCTCCACCGCCCCGGCGATCCCGGACAGGCGCGCCGCGTCGAGCCGCAGGCGGTCGATCAGCGCCTCGGGCTGCCCGGCCTCCCGGGCGGCGGCGACGTCGCGGGCGTTCTCGCGGAGGATGGCGTCGGCGTCGGCGCGCAGCCGGTCGGCGATGCGCCTCAGGGCCTCGTCCTTGGTTTGCGCGGAAGCCAGCGCCATGCCGCGGGCCGCCTGACGGGCCCGGCGGCCGATGGCGGCCATCTGCTCCGGCAGCGTCTCCGCGCCCGCGAAGTCGGATTTGAGGTTCAGGACGGGCACGGCGGACCTCGGGCAGGCATGGCGGAGGGGTCCGCCGTCTTCGCACATCGCGCCGAGACCCGACAAGGCCGGCCCGGCGCTAGAACAGGGCGAGGTCGTCCCGGTGGACCATCCAGGCCCGGCCCGGATAGTTCAGCAGCTCCGCGATCCGCGCGCTCGGGTGGCCGATGATCAGCGCGGCCTCGGCGCTGTCGTAGCCCACGAGGCCGCGGCCGATGGCCCGGCCCTCGGCGTCGCGGATCAGGACCGCGTCGCCGCGGGAGAAGTTGCCCTCCACGCTGCGCACCCCCACCGGCAGCAGGCTCGCCCCCCCGGCCAGCGCGGTGGCGGCGCCGGCATCGATGGTCAGGCCGCCCCGGGGCTCCAGAGAGCCGGCGATCCAGGTCTTGCGCGCCGCGGTGGGCGTCGAGCCCGACAGGAACCACGTGCAGCGCGCCCCGTCCTGCACCGCCTTCAGGGGGTTCTTGGCCCGGCCGTCGGCGATGACGAGGTGCGTCCCGCCCGCCACCGCGATCTTGGCGGCCTCCACCTTGGTCCGCATGCCGCCCCGGGACAGCTCCGAGGCGGGCCCGCCGGCCATCGCCTCGATCTCGGGGGTGATCCGCTCCACCACCGGCAGGTGGCGGGCGTCGGGGTCGGTGTTCGGCGGCGCGGTGTAGAGCCCGTCGATGTCGGAGAACAGCACCAGCACGTCGGCGTCGATCATCGTCGCGACCCGGGCGGCCAGCCGGTCGTTGTCGCCGTAGCGGATCTCGGCGGTGGCCACCGTGTCGTTCTCGTTGACGACCGGCACCGCCCGCAGTTCGAGCAGCTTCTGCACCGTCGAGCGGGCGTTGAGGTAGCGGCGGCGCTCCTCCGTGTCCTGCGGGGTCACGAGGATCTGGCCCGCCACGATGCCGTGGTGGCCCAGCGCCTCGGCCCAGTGGCGCGCCAGGGCGATCTGCCCCACCGAGGCCGCCCCCTGGCTCTCCTCCAGCCGCAGCGCCCCCGGCGGCAGGCCGAGCACCGTGCGCCCCAGGGCGATGCTCCCCGAGGAGACGACCAGCACGTCGACGCCGCGGGCATGGAGGTCGGCGATGTCCTCAGCGAGCGCCGCCAGCCACGCATGGCGCAGGCGGCCGCGGACGCGGTCCACCAGCAGGGCGGAGCCGACCTTGATGACGACGCGGCGGAAGGTGTCGAGGGCGGGGATCATGGGTCTCGCCTGGCAGGATCGCAAGCGAGCTTTGGCGGAAGACGCCACGTTTGAACAGCCGAGCCGCCACATGGACCGGCCGACGTGCGGGGCACGCGGCCCCCGCTCACGCCGTCGGCGCGTAGGCCGGCACGAGATCGGTCCGGCCGAAGTCGTTGCCCTTGAACAGCAGCGGCAGGCCGCGGCTCTTGGCGACGGCGTAGGACAGGCAATCGCCGAAGTTCAGCTGAGCCGGGTGCCCGCGGCCTTTGCCGTAGCGGTTGAAGGCGTCGATGCCGATGGCGGACATGGTTTCGTCGAAGGAGACGACCTCGATGTGACCGTCAGCCACGATTCGCTCCAGAGCCTGCGCAGCGCGATTCCGCAGTCGGCGATTTAGGGCCATCCTGGCTTCGCAGAGCGTCGGCGCGCCGATGAGACAGCGCCCCTGTGCGACGATCCCCCGGAACGCCGAGGCCTCGGGCTCTCCGAGCAGGATCGCGACAATCGCCGAGGAATCGAGAGCGATCATCGCGGATCGCTAAATCGGCAAACCGTAATCGTCGTACATATCGCGATGATCCGACGTCGCGCCCGGCACCCGGTAGGGGGCGTATTCCTCGACGAGCGCCTTCAATCGGTCGTAGCTGGCCTGCTGCTCCGGGTTCAACTCCTCGTAGGACAGCAAGCGTACCGGTTGCGGCGCCGCCCGTGCGGGCGGCTCGGTCCGGGCGAGGGTGCCGCGCAGAGCCTCGACCACCGCGTCATCCACGGAGGTTCCACGGCGATCCGCCAACTCGCGGGCCAGGGCGAGGGCGTCGTCGCGCTCCACGATCAAAGATTCGATCATCGCCCCCTCATCCCCCGACTCATTGCGGCGAAAGTTATCCTATTCTGTCTCCGTTGTCACTCACGGCTGCCATTCCGCCACCGCAGGCGCATCCTCCGCGCGGCCGGTCTCGATGGCCTCCTGAAGGGCGCGCAGCGCCTCCGCCACGCCCTTGCGGCTCGCCGAGGACAGCACCAGCGGCGCCTTGCCCGCCGCGCGCTTCAGCTTCGCGGTCTGGCTCTTGAGGGTCTCCGGATCGAGGGCGTCGGCCTTCGACAGGGCGACGATCTCGGGCTTGTCGGCGAGGCCTTGCCCGTAGGCCTCGATCTCGCCGCGCACCAGCTTGTAGGCCTTGCCTGCGTGCTCGCTGGTGCCGTCCACGAGGTGCAGGAGCACCCGACAGCGCTCCACATGGGCGAGGAAACGGTCGCCGAGGCCGACGCCCTCGTGGGCGCCCTCGATCAGGCCGGGGATGTCGGCGAGGACGAACTCGCGCTGGTCGTTGCGGACCACGCCGAGGCCGGGATGCAGCGTCGTGAACGGGTAGTCGGCGATCTTGGGCTTGGCCGCGGTGACGCTCGCCAGGAAGGTCGACTTGCCGGCGTTCGGCAGGCCCACGAGGCCGGCGTCGGCGATGAGCTTGAGGCGCAGCCAGATCCACATCTCCTGGCCTTCCAGGCCGGGATTGGCGTGTTTCGGCGCGCGGTTGGTGGAGGTGGTGAAGTAAGCGTTGCCGAAGCCGCCGTTCCCGCCCTTGGCGAGGCGCACCCGCTGGCCGACCTCGGTCATGTCGGCGATCAGGGTGTCGCCGTCCTCGGCGAAGACCTGCGTGCCCGCCGGCACCTTCAGCACGGCGTCGGCCCCGGTCGCCCCGTGGCAGTTCGAGCCCATGCCGTGCTCGCCCTTCTTGGCCTTGAAGTGCTGCTGGTAGCGGTAGTCGATCAGGGTGTTCAGGCCCTCGACGCACTCGATCCAGACGTCGCCGCCCCGGCCGCCGTCGCCGCCGTTCGGGCCGCCGAACTCGATGAACTTCTCGCGCCGGAACGACACGCAGCCCGGGCCGCCGTCGCCGGAGCGGATGTAGACCTTGGCTTCGTCGAGGAACTTCACGGCACCGTCTCGTTGTCGATGGCCGGGCATGGCCGCCCGGCCGGAATGATCGTGCGGTCGCACGGGCCACTGGACGCACCGCCGCCGCGGGCGGAGCGGGGCGATCCCATGGTGTCACGCCCCGCCGACGTCCCGCTCCCGCGGTCGCTTCGCGGCGCGCGCGATGACCGGGTCGGCGCACCGGCCGGGGCGCATCCCCGGCCGGTTATACCTCATTCCGCTGCGGCGAGCGCGCATTGCCCGGCATCCGCCCGGGCGAGCCAGCGTCCCCGCTCCAGCCGGAACCGGTCGGCCTCGCCCGCGCCGCCCCGGGCCGGAACACCCGCGGGCCCCCGACCGGTCCGGACGAAGCCCGCCTTCTCCAGCACCCGCCGGGAGGCGGGGTTGGCGACCCGCGCCGAGGCGTCGAGCCGCGTCGCCGGGGTCCAGGCGAACCACGCATGGACCAGGGCATCCGCCGCCTCGGTCATCAGCCCGGCGCCCCAGTACGGGCGGCCGAGCCAGTAGCCGAGTTGCGCCACGGCGGAATCGGCCCCGCGGGCGATCTCGATCATCCCGATGGCCCGGCCGGGCCGGGACCGCTCGCAGAGGGCGAGGGTCAAGCCCGTGCCGGCGAGGTTGGCCGCCCGGCTCGCCACGACGAACGCGTCCACCGCAGCCCGGTCGAGGGGATGGGGGATGCGCGCCGTCGTCTCGGCCACGGCCTCGTCGCCGGCGAGGCTCTGGAGGGAGTCGGCGTCGCACGCGGTCGGCCAGCGCAGCCACAGGCGGCGCGTCTCGATCCGGAAGACGTCGTCACGGAACAGGTCTGGGAACATGGCGCCCTCACCGGCGGCGCTCCCCTCGGGGATGCGGCGCCCAGAGACGACGAAGGGGAGGATGGTGTCCCATCCTCCCCGGCGTTCCGTCAGACCAGACCCGATCAGGGGCGGCTCACGTTCTCCGGTCCGGTGTGGGACACCGTCGCGGGACGCTCGCTTCGCCTTTCGGGCGCCCGCCTGTTACTCCGCGGCCTCGGCCAGCGGCACCACGGCTACGAAGGCGCGCCCGCGGCGCGTCTCGAACTGCACGGTGCCGGGTTTCAGCGCGAACAGGGTGTGATCCTTGCCCATGCCGACGTTGGCGCCGGGATGCCACTGGGTGCCGCGCTGACGCACGATGATGTTGCCCGGAATCACGGCTTCCGAGCCGAACTTCTTGACGCCGAGGCGCCGGCCGGCCGAATCGCGGCCGTTGCGGGAGGAGCCGCCTGCCTTCTTGTGTGCCATCTCTCGAACTCCGAATCTGGTGGGTTAAATCGCGCGGATCGCAGGCTCAGGCGAGCCCGCGCTCGATCACGCGGAGATGCCGGTGATGCGCACCACCGTGTGGTGCTGACGGTGGCCGCGCTTGCGGCGCGAGTTCTGGCGGCGGCGCTTCTTGAAGGCGATGACCTTCTTGTCCCGGCCGTGGGCGACGATCTCGCCCGTGACGCTGATGCCCGACAGGGTCGGCGCGCCGACCTGGGTGGCGCCCTCGCCGTCGGCGAACAGGAGGACCTCACCGAAGGTCACGGCCTCGCCGGCCTCACCCGGGAGGGTGGCGATCGTGATAGTGTCGTTGGCGGCGACGCGGTACTGCTTACCGCCCGTCTTGATGACTGCGAACATCGTTCTCTCGTGCTCTTGAACGGCCTCCGGGAGCCTCGCGGCGACCCTGGACCGGCTTCTTGTTTGAGTCATTGGCCAGTCGTGCCGGCCAACGCGAAAACGCGCGAATCCTGCGATCAGGCCGCGCGTCGTCCGGGTGTCTAGGGCGCGGACGGGGGGCCTGTCAACGCCGGGCTCAGCGGGTGAGCACATCCCTGGCGATGGTGCCCTGCGGGCCGAAGGCGTCGAAGGCCGCATCGCACCAGGTCGCCTGGCCGTCCGCCGAGAGGCGCTGGCGCAGTTCGGCGGCGCGGCTGCGCAGCTTCGCCTCCAGGGCGCCCTCCTGGGCCGAACCGACTTTGGCGGCGAGCCGCAGGGTGGTGAGCCGTCCCGCCCGGAGATGCGTGCCGGGACAGTTCTGCTCGGCGAGGATCGTCGTCGCCGCCGCCTCGGCATAGGCGTCGAGGGCGGCGGGGTTGGCCGGGGCGGGCACGGGCGCGGGCGGCGCGGGCTTCCCCGCCGCGAGGGCGGAGCCGCCGCCCATCCCGACGAGGACGAGAATCGTCGGGAGGAGCGCCCGCCTTGCCGTCGCCATGCCGGGCCGGGACGTCATGGGGATTCCTTGAACTCGCCCTCGATGCGCAGGGACACCTCGTCACCGAGCAGGGGGAGGTAGGCGCTGACCCCGAAATCGGAGCGCTTGACCACCGCCCGCCCGTCGAAGCCCACCGTATAGCGCCGGTCGATCGGGTTCGTGCCCGCCTGATTGAACGTCGCATCCACCGAGACCGGCTTGGTCACGCCGCGCAGGGTCAGGTCCCCGGTGATCCGGGCGGTGGTCGGGCTGGTCTGCTCGACGCCGGTGGCGGTGAAGGTGGCGGTGGGGAATTTCCCGGCATCGAAGAAGTCCGGCCCGGCGAGCTGCTGCTCCAGGCGGGCGTTCCCGGCCACGGCCCCGGACAGGGGCACGCTCACGGAGAGGTGGCTCTTGGTGGGCGCCTTCGGGTCGAGGTCCAGCGTGGCGGTCACGCCCGTGAACTGACCGTAATAGGTCGAGTAGCCGAGGTGGCCGACCGACCACGTGATCTTCCCATGGTCGGAGTCGAGCATGTAGCGCCCGGCCTTGACCTGGGTCGGGTCCTGCGTCGGGTCGGCGGGCTTCTCCTGCGCGAAACCGGCGGTCGCGTTGAGGAGCAGGGCCGCGAGGGCGAGGGCGGTGGTGCGCATCATGGATCGTCGGTCGGGCGGGTCGGTTCCGGCTCATTCCACGAAGCCGGCCCAACCTCAAGGTTCGCGGGGATCCGGGGCCCGATCCCGGCCGGCACGTTCCCCTTTGGCCCGGCGTGCTCTAAGCCCCCCGGATCGGACGGGCGGGCAGGGCATGATCGGCAAGCTGAAGGGCGTGGTCGATTCCTACGGCGAGGATTTCGTGATCCTCGACGTGCAGGGGGTGGGCTACGTGGTGCATTGCTCGGCGCGCACGCTCCAGCGCCTTCCCGCGGTCGGGGAGGCGACCTCCCTGGCCATCGAAACCTTCGTCCGCGAGGACATGATCCGCCTCTACGGCTTCCGGTCGGATGCGGAGCGGGAATGGTTCCGCCTGCTCCAGACCGTGCAGGGCGTGGGCGCCAAGGTCGCCCTCGGCGTGCTCTCGGTGCTGGAGCCGCCCGCGCTGGCCACGGCCATCGCCACCGGCGACAAGGGCGCCATCGCCCGGGCCCCCGGCGTCGGCCCGCGCCTCGCGGCCCGGGTCACCGCCGAGCTGAAGGACAAGGCGCCGGCCTTCGCGCCCATCGACCCCGCCCTGATCGCCCTCTCGGGGGCCGTCGAGGACGGCTCGGCGCCCCAGCCGGTGAGCGACGCGATCTCGGCCCTCGTCAACCTCGGCTACCAGCAGGCGCAGGCCTCGGCCGCCGTCGCCGTCGCCCTCAAGGGCGCGGGGGAGGGGGCGGAGGCCAAGACCCTGATCCGCCTCGGCCTGCGCGAACTCGCCCGCTAGCGGCCCCGTCCGACACCGGGCCTGCGACCACCCGCGCAATGGGTCGTGATCGATCCGCGCTTGACCGAACCGCCTCGCGCTGTCATCTCCCCCTCGCGCTAAGGGATTGAAACTGCTGCAGTTTTAAATAATTCCAAACTGAAGCGCCCCCGGAACGAGGATGCTGTCGATCGCATGATCGTCTGTTCCTGCAATGTCTTGTCGGACGGCGCCGTACGCTCCTGCCTCGGCCCCGGACCCGCCTGCCCGCGCACCCCGGCGCAGGTCTACGCATGCCTCGGCTGCAGCCCGAAATGCGGGCGGTGCGCCCGCACCATCCGCGAGATCATGCGGACCGCCCTCGGGGAAGACATTCCCAACGTCGAACCTGTCCATTCCTGCACGAGTGCTTGCAAGAGCGCCTGTACTCTGGTGAAGCTCCAGACAGCGGAGGAGAGGGTCGGCGCCTGATCGGGCGGAGCCTCCCTCCGGTTCTCGTTTCAGGAGAGTGTGAGGATGAAGGGCGACACCAAGGTCATCGAGTACCTCAATCGCGGCCTGCGCAGCGAGTTGACCGCGGTGAGCCAGTACTGGCTGCATTTCCGCATGCTCAACGATTGGGGCTACGTCGAGCTGGCCAAGTTCTGGCGCAAGGAATCGATCGAGGAGATGAACCACGCCGACCGGTTCATCGACCGGATCCTGTTCCTGGAGGGCTTCCCGAACCTGCAGGAGCTCGACCCGCTGCGGATCGGCCAGAGCGTGCCGGAGATCCTGGAATCCGACCTCGCCGCCGAGAACGGGGCGCGCTCCCTCTACCTCGAAGCCGCCAAGTACTGCGATTCGATCAACGACCGGGTGTCGAAGCGCCTGTTCGAGGATCTGGCCGAGGACGAGGAAGGCCATATCGACTTCCTTGAGACGCAGCTCGAACTCATCAAGCAGGTCGGCTTCCAGCTCTACGCGCAGAAGCACATCGGCGGCCTGGAGCAGATCGCCCCCGAGAAGGAGTGAGGCGCTAGCGCCTCCACGCGCGGGTCCCGCCATCGGGGCGGGCCCCGTTTCAGGGACAGGATAGCGGATAGGTTCGAGATGCGGCTCGTGGTGGTCGGCGCCGAGGGGCGCATGGGGCGGACGCTGATGCGTGCCGTGGCGGAGGCCGAAGGCTGCACCCTGTCCGCGGCCATCGAGCGCGAGGGCTCGCCCGCCCTCGGGCAGGATGCGGGCACCCTGGCGGGGCTTCCCGCCCTGGGCGTGCCGGTGACGGACGACCCGCTCGCCGCCTTCGCCGATGCCGACGGCGTCCTCGACTTCACCGCCCCGGCCGCCACGGTGCATTTCGCCGAACTCGCGGCCCAGGCCAGGATCGTCCACGTGGTCGGCACGACCGGCCTGTCGGAGGACGACCTCGCCAAGCTGAAGGCGGCCTCCTACCACGCCCGGATCGTCCGCTCCGGCAACATGTCGCTCGGCGTGAACCTGATGGCGGCGCTGGTGCGCAAGGTGGCAGCCTCCCTCGGGGCCGATTTCGACATCGAGGTCCTGGAGATGCACCACCGCATGAAGGTGGATGCGCCCTCCGGCACGGCCCTGCTCCTCGGCGAGGCGGCGGCGGAGGGGCGCGGTGTCGCCCTGCCGGCCGTGCGCGTCTCCACCCGCGACGGACATACCGGCGCCCGCAAGCCGGGGGATATCGGCTTCGCCACCCTGCGCGGCGGCTCGGTGGTGGGGGACCACAGCGTGCTGTTCGCCGGCCCCGGCGAGACCCTGACCATCAGCCACCACGCCGCCGACCGGGGGCTGTTCGCCCACGGCGCGGTGAAGGCGGCCCTCTGGGCGCAGCCGAAGCCGCCGGGCCTGTATTCCATGGCCGACGTGCTCGACCTGTAAACGGCCACGCTCTTTTATAACTCGCAGCGGATCACCACTCTTTGGGCTTGCGCCCGCGGCTGGTAGGAGCCCGGGCATCCGCGGCAGCCCGCCGCGCCTGCACGAGACCGAAGAGACTTCCGATGGAGCGCCTGCTGGTCCTCGCTCGCCACGGCCAGAGCGAGTGGAACCTCAAGAACCTGTTCACGGGATGGCGCGACCCGGGGCTGACCGACCGGGGCGTCGAGGAGGCCGTGAAGGCCGGGCGCTGGCTGAAGAGCGAGGGCTACGGGTTCGACGTGGCCTTCACCTCGGATCTCGGCCGCGCCCAGCGCACCTGCACCCTGATCCTCGAGGAGATGGGTCAGCCGAACATCGAGACCCTGCGCTCGCAGGCCCTCAACGAGCGCGATTACGGCGACCTGTCGGGCCTGAACAAGGACGACGCCCGGGACCGGTGGGGTGCGGAGCAGGTCCATACCTGGCGCCGTTCCTATGACGTGGCACCCCCCGGCGGCGAGAGCCTGAAGGACACCGCCGCCCGGGTGCTGCCCTACTACATCGAGTCGATCCTGCCCCGCGTCATGGCCGGGCAGCGGGTGCTGGTCGCGGCCCACGGCAACTCCCTGCGGGCGCTGGCGATGGTGCTCGACCACCTGACCCCGTCCACCATCTCCGGCCTGGAGATCGGCACCGGCGTGCCCCTGGTCTACCGGCTGAAGGAGGACACGACGGTGGCCTCCAAGTCGGTCCTGGAGCGCGACATCGACAACGCGTGAGCGTCGCCCTCCGCCCAGGCCTGATCCATTATCCGGGCTTCCTCGACGGGGAGGCCCGGTCGCGGCTGGCCGGGGAGGTCGCGGACATCCTGGCCGAGGCCCCGCCCTTCACGCCGCGGATGCCCCGCACCGGCAAGCCGTTCTCGGTGCGGATGGGCAATGCCGGCCCGCTGGGCTGGGTGTCGGACGAGCGCGGCTACCGCTACCAGCCGCACCACCCCGAGACCGGGCAACCCTGGCCGCCGCTGCCGGCCACGGCGCTCGCGGTCTGGGAGGCGATCGCGGCCTATCCGGCCCCGCCGGAGGCTTGCCTCGTCAACCTCTACGGCCCCGGCACGCGGATGGGCCTGCACCAGGACAGGGACGAGGACGAGTTCGACGCCCCAGTCCTGTCGCTCTCCCTCGGCGCCCCGGCCCTGTTCCGCTACGGCGGCCTCGCCCGGTCGGACCCGACCCGCTCGGTGCGCCTGATGCCCGGCGACGCCCTGGTGATCGGCGGCCCCTCCCGCCTGGTGTTCCACGGGATCGACCGGATCTACGCCGAGCCCGACCTGCTGGCCGAAGACCTGCTGCCCGGCCTGCTGCCGCCGGGCGGGCGGATCAACCTGACCCTGCGCCGCGTGAGCCGGCCGCAGGGCGTGTGAACGGGATCGGTGCGGCCCGTTGTCCGGAGCCGGTCACGTGAACGGCCGGAAGCGGGGGCACTCGCTTGACACCGGTGCCGGGGCATCGGACGCATCGGGGCCGCCCGTCCACGGTGGGGCGGCGGAAAGAGAGCGTCGAGTTCCATGAGGGTGCATGATCTCAGGCTGCCTCTTGCGGCGCTCCTCGTCGCCGCCGGGCTCATCCCCGCGGCGGCGGCCGACAGGATCTTCCCGCCGGGCTCCCGCTTCGGCTTCCAGCCCCCCTCGGACATGGTCCTGTCGAAGCGCTTCTCGGGCTTCGAGCGGGAGGAGGGCGGCGCCACCGTCTCGGTGGTGGAACTGCCGCCGAACGCCTTCCCCGAACTGGTGAGCGGCTTCACGGACGCCAACCTGCGCAACCAGGGCTTCGCCCTCGCCAAGAAGGAGCCGATCAAGGTCGGCGACAACGAGGCGATGCTCTATACCGGCGAGCAGCCGGGCGACCCGGCCACTCCCGCCCAGGCGATCCACAAATGGATCGTCGTGGTCGGCACGCCGACCGTCACCGGCCTGATCATCGCGCAGGCGACGCCGGAGGCCGAGACCGACGAGACGATGCGCGCGCTCGTCACCGACATCGCGATCCGCGCCCCCCTGTCGCTGACACAGCAGGTCGACGCGCTGCCCTTCCGCATCACCGACGACGCCGGCTTCCGGCCGGTGCGGGTGCTGGCCGGCAACTCGGTCCTGCTGACCAAGGGGGCCAAGGACCAGATGCAGAACCTGGAACAGCCGATCCTCGTGATCGCCCAGGCGATCCAGACCCCGCCCACCGCCGAACAGCGGGACGCCTTCGCCCGCGCCGCCCTCTACGCCAACCAGACGATGAAGGACTTCGTCGTCGAACGCTCGCAGAGCTACCGCTCGAACGGCATCGACTGGCACGAGATCGTGGCCCGGGCCACCGACATGCCCACCAACAAGCAAGTCGTGGTGGCCCAGACCATCCGCTTCAACCCGGACGGGTACCTCCGTGCCGTGGGCGTGGTCCGCGAGGACCAGCGCGGGGGCGTGCTGGCGGAGTTCCGGCAGGTGGTGGACAGCATCCAGATCAAGTGAGGCCCGCCGGGCGCGGGGGCACGTGATATGCTTCCGCCCCGGGTGACGGCACCGAACGGGCGCGGGATGGCGGATTTCCGCAGCTTGGAAGTGTTTTACTGGGTCGCCACGCTCTCCAGCTTCCGCCGGGCGAGCGAGCAGGTGAACACGACCCAGCCCGCCGTGTCCCAGCGCATCGCCGCCCTGGAGCATGAATACGGCACCCTGTTCGAGCGCCGCAGCCGCGACGTGGCGCTCACCGAGCGGGGCCGCGTCCTCCTCGGCTTCGCCGAACGCTTCCTCGCCCTCCAGGCCGAGATGGAAGCGGCCCTCGACGGCACCGGCCGGACCACCGGCACCCTGCGCCTCGGCGTGTCCGAGACCATAGTCCACCTCTGGCTGTCGCGCTTCATCGAGCGCATGCGGGCGGTGCATCCCGGCATCGGCGTCGACATCACCGTCGATATCTCGCCGCACATGCAGGCGGCCCTCGTCGCCAACGAGCTCGACCTCGCCTTCCTCGTCGGGCCGATCACCCTGCCGAGCCTCGCCAACCGCCCGCTCTTCGCGATTCCCGTCGCCTGGATCGCCGCCCCCGGCCTCGTGCCGGACGAGGAGCCCCTGAGCCTCGGGGCGCTGATGCACCACCCCCTCGTCACCTATCCGCGGAACACCAGCCCCTACGTGGAGCTGCGCGACCTCGTCCTGCGGGCGAACCTCCTGCCGGGCCAGATCCACACCAGCGCCTCCCTTGCCACCATCGTGAAGATGGGCATCGAGCGCCTCGGCATCTGCGTGATCCCGCCCGCCGTGGTCCAGCGCGAGCTCGATGCCGGGACCCTGCGCGTCCTGCCGGCGGAGCAGAAGCTTTCCGAACTGACCTTCACGGCCACCCACGCCAAGCGCCCGGAGGGTCACTACGTGGCCGACGCCGCCCGCATCGCGGAGGAGGTCGCCCGGGAATGGGCCGCCGCCCGATAAGGCCGGATTATCGCCCGCCATTCGCAATCATGATTGGCGCATAAAACGGCAGGGTGGGATCGTGTCTCTTAAGGCGGCAAATCGCCTGCGGGATCGCGGCGCGAATGCGGCGCGGCCCCGGCCGAGACCAGGGAGACATCCGGTGAGCCCCGACCCCCACGCGCCCCGTCCCGCGGAGAGCTTCGCGGATGCCCGCACGGCCCGGCGGGCGATCCGCTCCGGCGCATGGCGCGGGCACACGTCGGGCCTCGCCCCGACCCATGTCCAGGGCAACCTGATGATCCTGCCGGCCGCGCTCGCGCCGGACTTCCAGCGCTTCTGCCAGCAGAACCCGAAGCCCTGCCCGGTGCTCGGCATCTCCCAGCCCGGCGCCCGCGGCCTGTCCGTCCTCGGCGACGACCTCGACATCGCCACCGACGTGCCGAGCTACCGGGTCTACGAACACGGGGAGCTGGTGGCGGAGGTGTCGGACCTGACGGATCGCTGGCGCGACGACCTCGTGACCTTCGTCCTCGGCTGCTCCTTCTCCTTCGAGGCGGCGCTGATCGAGGCGGGCATCCCCCTCCGCCACGTCGCCCAGGGGCGCAACGTGGCGATGTACAAGACCACGATCCCCACCGTCCCCGCCGGGCCGTTCCACGGGCCCCTCGTCGTCTCGATGCGGCCGATGAAGGCCGCCGACGCCATCAAGGCGGTGCAGGTGACGGCCCGGGTGCCGGCGGTCCACGGCGCCCCGGTCCATCTCGGCGATCCGGCGCTCATCGGCATCGCGGACATCGCGACGCCCGATTTCGGCGACCCCGTCGCCATCGCGCTGGACGAGATCCCGGTCTTCTGGGCCTGCGGGGTGACGCCCCAGGCGGTGGCGATGGCCGCCCGCCTGCCCCTGTGCATCACCCATTCCCCCGGCTTCATGCTGGTCACCGACCTGATGAACCGGGACCTGCCGTACCGGTGAGGATCCCCCCATCCCACCCACGCACCTCGCCCTGAGGTGCCGCGACGCGGCCGCGAAGGAGGGCTCCAGACGGCTCCGAGCTTCCTGGAGGCCTCTTTCGAGACCTGTGCTCCGCTCCGGCACCTCGGGATGAGGGGGAGACCGGGACATTCGTCGGATCGAGACTGACATCCAAATCGACTGAGGAAGCCCCACCATGTGGTTGAAAGACACGAGCCCGCCGGAACGCCGGGTCCTGGGTGCCGCCTTCGCCGGATACGGCGTCGATGCCTTCGACTACATGGTCTACACCTTCCTCATCCCGACCCTCGCGGTGGTCTGGGGTCTGACCAAGGTGGAAGCGGGCAACATCGCCACCGCCGCCCTCGTCACCTCGGCGATCGGCGGATGGGCCGCGGGCATCCTGGCCGACCGCTACGGGCGGGTGGTGGTCCTGCAGGCGACGGTGGCATGGTTCACCGTCTTCACCGTGCTCTCGGGCTTCACCCAATCCTACGAGCAGTTGCTGTTCACCCGAGCCATGCAGGGCTTCGGCTTCGGCGGCGAGTGGTCGGTCGGCTCGGTGCTGATCGCGGAGACGATCCAGGCCCGCTACCGGGGCAAGGCGGTGGGGCTGGTGCAGTCGAGCTGGGCGGTGGGCTGGGCCTGCGCCGCCGTCGCCTTCTGGGCGGTCTTCGCCCTGGCCGAGCCGGCGCAGGCATGGCGGATCCTGTTCTGGCTCGGCGCCGTGCCCGCGGTGCTGATCTTCTGGATCCGCCGCAACATCGAGGACCCGGAGGTCTATCGGCGCACCCGCTCGGCGATGCGCGAGGCGGGCGAGCGCGGCAACTTCCTCGCGATCTTCTCCCGGGACCTGATCGGCCGCACGGCCCTGGCGAGCCTTCTGGCGACGGGGATGCAGGGCGGCTACTACGCCGTGACCACGTGGCTGCCGACCTACCTCAAGACCGAGCGCAACCTGTCGGTGCTCAACACCAGCGGCTACCTGCTGATGCTGATCTTCGGCTCGTTCCTCGGCTACCTGACGAGCGCCTACCTCTCCGACCGGATCGGCCGCCGCAAGGGCTTCATCCTGTTCGGCTTCTGCGCCGGCCTGCTCGTGCTCGGCTACACGCTGATCCCGATCACCGACACGATCATGCTGTTCCTGGGCTTCCCCCTCGGCTTCTTCCTCTCGGGCGTGTTCTCGGGGATGGGCGCCTTCCTGAGCGAGCTGTTCCCGAGCCGGGTGCGCGGCTCGGCCCAGGGCTTCTGCTACAATTTCGGCCGGGCCACGGGGGCGGTGTGTCCCGCGCTGGTGGGCTACCTCAGCGGATCGCTGACGCTGGGCGTGGCCATCGGCGTCGTGGCGGCCAGCGCCTATTGCCTCGTGATCCTGGCGGCGCTTCTCTTGCCGGAGACGGCGGGCCGGGAGCTCGACATGCAGGGCGAGTCGGCGGGCGAGCCCGCTCCGGCGGCGGTGGCCTGAGGGCGGACAGGACAGGGCAGGGGAGTGACAGCGATGGCGAGCGTCGACCTCAACGCGGATCTCGGCGAGGGCTACGGGGCCTATGCCTGCGGCGACGACGCGGCGATGCTCGCCGTCGTCACCTCCGCCAACGTCGCCTGCGGCCTCCATGCGGGCGACCCGGAGATCATGGCGGAGACGTTCCGGCTGGCGAAGGAGCGGGGCGTCTCGGTGGGCGCCCATCCCGGATTCCCGGACCTGTGGGGCTTCGGCCGGCGGCGGATGCCCTTCACCCCCGCCGAGATCGAGCGGCTGGTGGCCTACCAGGTCGGCGCGGCGGCGGCGCTCGCCGCCTATGCCGGGCACCGGATCACCTATGTGAAGGCCCACGGGGCGCTGGCCAACCTCGCCGCCGAGGACCGTGCGGTCGCCGACGCCATCGCGGGCGCCGTCCGCGCGGTGGACCGCGACCTCGCGCTGCTCGCCATCGCCCTCACCGCCCAGGTCCCGGCGGGGGAGGCGGCGGGGCTCGACGTCCACCAGGAGATCTTCGCGGATCGCGGCTACACCGAGGAGGGCCAGCTCATCGCCCGGAGCCGGCCCGGCGCGCTGATCACCGACCAGGAGGAGGCCGCCGCGCGGGTGCTGGCCATGGTGCAGGAGAGCGCGATCCTCACCCGTTCCGGGCGGCCCCTGCCGACGCCGATCCGCTCGATCTGCGTCCACGGCGATTCCGCGCACGCGGTCGGCACGGCCCGGGCGGTCCGGGCGCGGCTCGAAGGGGCGGGCGTCACCCTGGCGCCGTTCCGCCCATGACGCGCGCCCCGTCGAACGCCCCCCGCATCCTCGACGCGGGCGAGGCGGCCCTGGTGGTCGAGTTCGGCACGGCCGTCGATCCGGCGATCAGCGACCGGGTGCTCGCCCTGGACGACGCCCTCACGGCCGACAGGCCCGACGGCATCGCCGAGACGGTGCCCACCTACCGCTCCCTGATGATCCACTACGATCCCCTGGTCCTCGACCGGGACGCCCTGGCCGGGCACGTCCTGGCCCTGGCCGGCGGGGCGCCGGCCAGGGCGACGGCGCCGGCCTGCTGGCTGCTGCCCTGCTGCTACGAGGCGCCCCATGGGGAGGACCTCGCCGCGGTGGCCGCGCTGATCGGGCAGTCGCCGGAGCGCACCGCCGCGATCCATGCGGGGGCGACCTACCGGGTCTACATGTACGGTTTCGCGCCGGGCTTCGCCTATTGCGGCGGCCTGCCCGAAATCCTGGCCGTCCCCCGGCGTCCGAGCCCGCGTCCGCCGCACCCGACGAACGCGGTCATGGTGGGGGGAGGCCTCGCGGCGGTGGCCACCGTGCCGATGCCGACCGGCTGGTACGTGCTGGGGGCGACGCCCTGCCGGCTCTACGCGCCGGAGCGGAAGGACAGCTTCTTCGTGCGTCCCGGCGACGCGATCCGGTTCGAGGCCGTGGACGCCGCGACCTTCGCCGGACTCGCGGAGCGCGAGGCGGCGGGCGAGCGGGTCGCCCGGCGGCAGGAGGGGGCCCGATGAGCGTGCTGGCGATCGAGGCCGCCGGGCCCGGCGTGACCCTTCAGGACGGAGGCCGCCGGGGCTACCTGCGCTTCGGCATCACCGCCGCCGGGCCGATGGACCCGCTGATGTTCGCCACCGCCAACCGGGCGGTGGGCAATCCCGTGGGCGCCACCGCCGTCGAGGTCTCGACCGGCGGCCTCACCGTGAGCGCGCCGGAGGGACCGTTGGGCCTCGCCCTGGTCTCGGCGGGGTTCCGCGCCACCCTCGGCGACGAGGCGCTGCCGACCGCCTGCGCCTTCACCCTGGAGCCCGGCCGGACGCTGACCGTCCGGGCGGGGAGCAGCGGCGCCTGGGGCTACCTCGCCGTGGCGGGGCGGATCGCCGTGGCGCCGGTCCTCGGCTCGACGGCGACCCATACCCGCTCGGCGCTCGGCGGCCTCGGCGGACGGGGCCTAAAGGCGGGCGACCGCCTGCCCGTCGCCGACCTCCGCCAGGGGGAGGGGGCGGCGCAGCGCCTCCTCGCGCCCTGGCTCGACCGGGACCCGACGCGGATCCGTGTCCTCCTCGGCCCGCAGGACGACTATTTCGCCCCCGACCAGATCGCCGCCTTCCTGGCCGGGCCGTGGACGGTCTCCCCCCGGGGCGACCGGATGGCCTGCTTCCTCGACGGCACGCCGCTGTCCCATCGGAAGGGCCACGACATCGTCTCGGACGGGGTGGCGATGGGGGCGATCCAGGTGCCGGGCAACGGCCTGCCCATCGTGCTCATGGCCGACCGGCAGTCGACCGGCGGCTATCCGAAGATCGCCACGGTGATCGGGCCCGATCTCGGGCGCCTCGCCCAGGTCCAGGGGGGCGGTCGGATCGCGTTCTCGAAGGTCTCCGTCGCGGAGGCCGTCGCCGCCCGCCGGGCCGAGGCGGAGGCCCTTCGCGGCGAGGTGCCGCGAGAGCCGCTGCTGCGCACGGACTTCCCGGCGGAATTCCTGCTCGGGCTGAACCTCGTCGGCGGCGTCACCGACGGGGGGGATGCTCCTCACCGTCATGGCGAGCGAAGCGAAGCCATCCAGGGCGCCGCCGCATCCTGAAGCGTTTCGCTGCCTTGGGTCGCTCCGCTGCGCCCGCGCTGACGAGGGTCGGCCACGAAAAAGGGCGCGGACCCCTTCGGATCCGCGCCCCTGATCGATGAGCCTTCAAGGCTTAGTACGGGCGGCCGTAGAGCGGCGAGGTCGGGTCGATCCGGTCCACGAAGGACAGGTCGACGTTGCGGACCGCGCTCGACCGGGCGCCGATGAACGGGCCGTTGGTGATCGGATCGGGCAGGATGCCGTTGCCGTAGCGGTCGCTCGGGCCGTAGGGCGGGGTCAGCGCGTTGGACGCCGCGATCAGGTAGGGGTTCAGGGCGGGATTGCGCGAGCCGCCGGCGCCGGGGACGTTGGAGGTCAGCGGCACGTTACCGGCATCGAGCCAGGAGCGCGGGCGGACGCGGATCGGGAGCGGGCGGCTGACCCGGTAGACCGGGCCGGACGCGAAGCCATCCTGCGCCTGGGCGGGGGCCGTGGTCACGGCGCCGAGGCCGGCCACGGTGAGGGCGCCGAGGAGGGCGGTGGTGAGGGAGCGCATGGCCGACCTTCGCATGAGAGTGCCATCATTGTGGCGGCCGAAGCTTAACAGTTCGCCGCCTCTGTGGAGAAGACGCCCGAGCTCTCAGGGAGTTCCGGCCGAATAGCTGCGCTTGTGCGCTTTGCCACATTAGTGCCTCAATTTTTCGTGCTCGGCCGCCTCCGCTCGATGGACCCCGTCCGCCCGGCGGGGTCGGCGCTCGCGGCCCCGGCGGCATCGCAGGCGCTGCGGCTCCGGGATTGCCGGAACTGGGCCGTGGTGGTGAGGTCGCCCTGATCGTCGAGGTCGAGGGCATCGAGGGTGCAGGCGAGCGCCCTCGGCTCGGCCGGGCCGCCCAGGGGCGCGCAGAGGAAGCCGTCGATCCGCAGGCCGGCCTGCGCCACGACGAAGCCCGTGCAGGTGCGGGTGAGGGGGCCGGCGAGGGTCATCTCGGCGGTCTCGACGGGGCCGAAACGGGACGCGACGACGCCCCGCGGCCCGGTGCGCAGGACCGAGAGGGGCAGATCACCCCGTGCCGCCAGGGCCGCCCGCCGGGCCACGAGGACGAACAGCCCCGGGGCGCGCTCCGCCCCGATGCCCCGGGTGAGGGCGAGGCGCAGGACCGGCGCCTCGATGGCCGAGAAGCTTCCCCGGCCGAGCACGTCCTCCCGCAGGCCGGTCTTCGGGTCGATCCGCCCGGGCTCCACGCGGACGGGGTCGATGCCGGGCTCGGCAAGGCGCAGGGGCGCGGGGCCGACCACGGCCGGCGCCCCGGCCGCACGCTGGAGCGTCGGCGCCAGTTCCGGGGATGGGGGGACCCGCGCCAGCAGGGCGAGGCCCGCGACGGTCGCCGCGGCGGCGGCGAAGCGGACCGGCAGGCCGATGGCGGCGAACCCGCGCCCGGTCCCGCCTTCCCCGTCGTCGTCGATGGCTTGGCTGTGCATGGATCCCCGACCCGCCCCGGCACCCCGGTCGGGGGCAGCCTGCACGGGCGCGCCCCACCAAGGCGTTTCCCGGCGCCGGCTTTCGCGGGACAGGGTGAATCCTTGCTTGCCCATGCTGCGGCGCGGCAGTGCGGCCTTGACACCGCCCCGCGTTCCGGCGTCTTGCTGGGGCCATGGCCGTCGGCGCCGGTTCCGTCAGGGACCGGGTCCGCGGCCGCGCCCGTTTGCTGGCGAGACGGACCGGCGCGAACGATCCCGCCGCCGGCATCCTCCGAGGAGAAGCGCAACACCCGGATCGTTCGGGGTTCATCACGCGCGGAGATCAAGAGATGGGTTACAAGGTCGCCGTCGTCGGCGCCACGGGCAACGTGGGCCGCGAGATGCTCGATATCCTGGCCGAGCGGGCTTTCCCCGCCGACGAGGTCGTGGCGCTGGCCTCGCGCCGCAGCCAGGGCCAGGAGGTCTCCTTCGGCGACAAGACCCTGAAGGTCAAAGTCCTCGACACCTATGATTTCTCCGACACGGACATCTGCCTGATGTCGGCCGGCGGCGAGACCTCGAAGGAGTGGTCCCCCCGCATCGGCCAGCAGGGCTGCGTCGTGATCGATAACTCGTCGGCCTTCCGCTACGATTCCGACGTGCCGCTGATCGTGCCCGAGGTGAACGCCGACGCCATCGTGGGCTTCACCAAGCGCAACATCATCGCCAACCCGAACTGCTCCACGGCGCAGCTCGTCGTCGCCCTCAAGCCCCTGCACGAGGCGGCCACGATCAAGCGCGTCGTGGTCTCGACCTACCAGTCCGTCTCCGGCGCCGGCAAGGAGGCGATGGACGAGCTGTTCAACCAGACCCGCGCCGTGTTCACCGCCGGCGAGATCAAGCAGGGCGGCAAGTTCACCAAGCGCATCGCCTTCAACGTGATCCCGCACATCGATGTCTTCATGGAGGACGGGTACACGAAGGAAGAGTGGAAGATGGTCGCCGAGACCAAGAAGATGCTCGACCCCAAGATCAAGCTCACGGCCACCGCCGTGCGCGTGCCGGTCTTCATCGGCCATGCCGAGGCGGTGAACGTGGAGTTCGAGCGTCCGCTCTCGGCGGAGAAGGCCACGGAGATCCTCCGGTCGGCGCCGGGCATCCTCGTGATCGATAAGCGCGAGAACGGCGGCTACATCACCCCGCACGAGGCGGCGGGCGAGGACGCCACCTACATCTCCCGCATCCGCGAGGACGCGACGGTGGAGAACGGCCTGAACTTCTGGTGCGTCTCCGACAACCTGCGCAAGGGCGCGGCCCTGAACACCGTTCAGATCGCCGAGGTGCTGGTGAACCGCAAGCTGATCAACAAGGGCAAGCAGGCCGCGTAAGCCATGGACGCGGTGGGGGTGTACGCACCCTCACCGTCATGGGGAAGCCACCGCCCCGTCCCTGCGAGGCCGGCGACTTCATTCAGGGCCGCCGGCCCTTCTCGACCAAGACGCGTCCCGAGATTGCGTCGCTCCGCCAGCCATGACGGCGTCGGTCGTGGGCGCCGGGGACGCAGCTGCGCGTCGCCCGAACGCGTCGCCCTCCCTCAAGCCCCTCACCGTCATCGCGAGCGTCAGCGGAGCAACCCAGGGCTGCGGGGCCTTCCCGGCCGGGGCGCGTCCCCGAATTGCTCCGCTCCGCACGCCATCTGGGCGCAGGGCGCCTTAGTGCCCGCCGAGATAGGCCGCCTTCACCGCCGGGTCTTTCTTGAGCTGCGCCGCCGGGCCCTGGAAGCGGATGCGGCCGTTCTCCAGCACGTAGCCGTGATCCGCCACACCCAGGGCCGCCATGGCGAACTGCTCGACCAGGAGCATCGTCACCTTCTCGTCCTTCAGCTGGCGGATGATCCGGAAGACCTCCTCCACCAGCTTCGGTGCCAGCCCCATGGAGGGCTCGTCGAGGAGGAGGATCTCCGGGCGCAGCATCAGCGCCCGGCCCATGGCCAGCATCTGCTGCTCGCCCCCCGAGAGGGTGCCCGCCAGCTGGTTGCGGCGCTCCTTCAGGCGCGGGAACAGGGCGAAGGACCGGTCCCGGTCGGCGGCGATGTCGCCCTTGGGCCGGGAGCCGGTGAGCCGCGGGAAGGCTCCCAGGGTCAGGTTGTCCTCCACCGTCAGGGTCGGGAAGACCCGGCGCCCCTCCGGCGAGTGGGCCAGCCCCTCGCGGGCGACATCGTGGCTCTCCAGCCCGGCGATGTCCTTCCCGTTGAGGCGGATCGTGCCCGAGCGCGGGCGGATCATGCCGGAGAGGGCGCGCATGGTCGTCGTCTTGCCGGCGCCGTTGGAGCCGATCAGCGTGACCACCTGCCCCCTGGGCACCTGGAAGGTCAGGCCGTGCAGCACCTCGACCTGGCCGTAGCCGGCGTGGAGACCCTGGACCTCAAGCATGGACGGTCTCCGCATCGGTGCCGCCCATCTCGCCGGGGGCGCCGAGATAGGCCTCGATCACCTTCGGGTCCGCCTGCACCTCGCGGGCGCCGCCCTCGGCGATCTTGTGGCCGAAATCGAGGACGCTGACCCGGTCGCACAGGCCCATGACCACGTCCATGTGGTGCTCGATCAGGATGACGGTGATGCCCGCGTCCCGGATCTTGCGGATGATCGCCACGAGGTCGGCGATGTCCGGGGCGGTGAGGCCCGCGGCGGGCTCGTCCAGCAGCAGCAGCACGGGATCGAGGGCGAGCGCCCGGCCGATCTCCAGGAGGCGCTGCTTGCCGTAGGGGAGGTTGCGCGCCTCCGTCTGCGCCAGGGCGCCGAGCCCCATGAAGTCGAGGATCGCCATCGCGCGGGCGCGGGCCTCCTTCTCCTCGCGGCGCCGCCGCGGGGTGCCGAGGATCGCGTCGAACAGGGTGCCCTTGAAGGTGTGGTGGAGGCCCACCAGCACGTTCTCCAGGGCGGTCATCTCCCGGAAGAGCTGGACGTTCTGGAACGTCCGCGCCACGCCCGCCAGGGCGATCTCCGAGGGCGTGCGCCCGTCGAGGCGCTGCCCGCCGCCGACGGCCAGGGTCACGGAGCCGGCGGTGGGTTTGTAGATGCCCGTCAGCACGTTCATCATCGTGCTCTTGCCCGAGCCGTTCGGGCCGATGAGCCCGTGGATCGTGCCGGGCTTCACCGTCAGGTCGACGCCGGCCAGGGCCTTGAGGCCGCCGAACTGCATCAGCGCCTGATCGACCTTGAGCAGGGCCTGCGCCCCGGCATCGCCCCGCTGGGCGATGAGGGCCGAGCCCTCGGCCGAGACGCTGTGCCCCTCCGCCGTGTGGGCCGGGCGGAGCGCCGGCACCGCCTGCCGCAGGAAGCCGACGATGCCGTCCGGCAGGTAGTAGACCACGAACAGGATCAGCAGGCCGAACACCGTCAGCCGGTAGTCGGTGACCGATTCCATCGCCATCGTGGCCGGGAAGAACAGGATGCAGAGCGCCACGGGGATCAGCACGGCGAACCAGTTGTCGCGCTTGCGCAGGAAGGCCTGCACGCCGACGACGAAGGCCACGGCGGCGATGATCCCCGCCATGATCCGCACCAGCCCGATATCGGCGAGGATGTTGGGCATCATCACGATGATCACCGAGCCGATCAGCGGCCCGGAGCGGGACTTGCGCCCGCCCATGGTGACGGCGAGCAGGAACAGCACCGTCAGCTCGAAGCTGTAGGTGTTGGGCGAGACGTAGCGCTCCGACCACGCGAACAGCGCACCCGAGAGGCCGGCGAGCCCGGCCGAGACCACGAAGGCATAGACCTTGTAGCGGTAGACCGAGACGCCCATGCAATCGCAGGCGATGGGCGAGTCGCGCAGGGCCTCGAAGGCGCGGCCGAAGGGCGAGCGCACCACCCGGTTCACCAGGACGATGGTGGCGAGCAGGCAGGCGCAGACGAGGTAGTAGAACTCGAGCTTGCGCCCGGCCGCCCCCCAGGGGGCCTGCATCCCGAGGAGGGAAAAGTCGAGCACCCGCACCGGGGGCAGGGTGATGCCCAGCGGGCCGTTGGTGATCGGTGTCAGCTCGTTGATGAAGATCTGGATGATGGTGCCGAAGGCCAGCGTCACCATGGCGAGGTAGGGCCCGCTCACCCGCAGCGCCGGCACGGCCAGGATCGCGCCGAAGGCCGCGGTGAGCCCGATCCCGGCCACGAGGCCGAGCCAGATGCCGATCTTGAAGTGGAAGAACAGCGCCGCCGCCGCGTAGGCGCCGATGCCGAACAGCCCGGCATGGCCCAGCGAGACCTGCCCGGTATAGCCGACCACGATGTCGAGCCCGAGGATCAGTATGGCGTAGATCGCGATCACGATCATCAGGTGCACGTAGTACGTGCTCGTGATGACGTGCGGGAACGCGGCGAGGAACGCGACGAGGAGCAGCCCGCCGACCCACCCCAGACCGCGGCTCACGGAGGCGGGGGCGGACGGGGTGGTGGCCGGCGCGAGGGCGGTGTTCGCCATGTCGGTCAGACCTTCTTGATGACGGCCTTGCCGAACAGGCCGACCGGGCGGATCGAGAGCACGACGAGGAGGAGGATCAGGCCCGGCACGTCTTTGTAGCCGGTGGAGATGTAGAAGCCGGTCAGCGTCTCCGCGACGCCGAGGATCAGGCCGCCGACGATGACGCCGAGGCCGGATTCCAGGCCGCCGATGATCGCCACCGCGAAGGCCTTGAGGGCCAGCACCGAGCCCATCGTCGCCCCGGTGAGCGTCACCGGCGCCACCAGCACGCCCGCGAAGGCCGCCGTCATGGCGCTGATCGAGTAGGAAAGGGTGATGACGCGCTTGGTGTTGATGCCCATCAGCCCGGCGGCGTCGATGTCGTTCGAGGTGGCGATGACCGCCTTCCCCCAGATCGACTTGCGGTTGAACACCTCGACGGCGAGCATCATCAGCAGCGCGCCGGCCACGATCAGCACCTCCATCGGCAGGATGCGGACGCCACCGAGTTCGATCGCCGCCTCCGGCAGGGGCGAGGGGAACTTCAGGTCGTCCCGCCCCCAGATGTTCTCGGCCACGTTCTTGAAGATGATGCCGAGGGCGATGGTGGCCATGATCCACCCGTACTCGGACTTGATCTTGATCGCCGGCCGCACGGCCAGCCGCTCGACCACGGCGCCGAGGCCGAAGCCGAAGACCAGGACGAGGGGGATCATCAGCCAGTAGCCGGTGAACGGCACCACGGTGAGGCCGAACAGGGCGCCGAGCGCCAGCGCCTCGCCCTGGCCGAAATTCAGGGTCTTCGAGGTGGCGAAGGTGAGCTGGTAGCCGAAGGCGATGGCGGCATAGATCATGCCGACGGCGACGCCCGAGGCCACGAGTTGCAGGAAGATGGTCATGGCCGGCCTGGGGTCCAGTCTTTCGCGGAGGTCGGTCGTGGGAGCAGTTCGGGGTCACGCCCCGGTTCGGCGTCCCCACCGTCATCGCGAGCGCAGCGAAGCAATCCAGAGTAACGGGCCGCTTCCAGAGGGAGCGTGTCCCTGGGTCGCTTCGCTGCGCCCGCGATGACGGAGCGGGTTCACTGCGGGCTTCGGCGCCCCGGGCTCGCACCCGGGGCGCCGCATGCCCGACGGTCAGTTCGAGGACTTTTCCTTCATGCGGACGGTGCCGGCGTTCTTGGCATCGTCGGGGTTGGCGTAGACGATCTTGCCGTCCTGCACCTTGCCGAACACGACCATGTTCCGCGACACCGCGTTGTGATCCTTGCCGGTGAACGGGTGGTCGTAGGTCGTCACCACGCCCTCGACCTTGGTGTTCAGGTTCTCCAGGGCTTCGCGGATCTTCGGCCCGTCGGTGGAGCCGGCCTGCTTGATCGCCGCGGCGATCAGGTAGATCGAGTCGTAGCCCTGGGCGCCCGCCACCGGGGTCGGGATCTTCGTCACGCCGTAGGTCTTGTAGTAATCGTCGAGGAAGGCGGCGCGCTTCTGCACGGTCTTATCCTCGATGAAGGTCTGCGGCATGATCACGCCGTTGCCGTTGGTGCCGGCGATATCGATGAAGCTCTGCATCGAGGCCGGCCACGAGGCGACCATCGGCACCTTCCAGCCGAGCTTGGCCATGCCGTTGGTGATCTGCGCCAGCTCCGGGCCGATGCCGTAGGCGAGGATCACCTCGGCGCCGGCTTCCTTGGCCTTGAGAAGCTGGGCCGTCATGTCGACGTCCTTGATGTTGAACTTCTCGACGGCCACCGCCTTCATCTTCTTGGCGGCGAGCTGCTTCTCGATATCCTCGCGGCCGAGCTGGCCGTAATTGGTCGAGTCCGCCAGCACCGCGATCTTCTTGTGGCCCTGGCGCAGGGCCTCGTCCACCATCATGCCGGCCTGGAGCGTATCGTAGGCCGAGTTCCGGAAGACGTAGTTGTTGTCGTAATCGGGCGCCTTGAACTGCTCGGTGATCACCGTGCCGGTGGCGACGTTGTTGAACACCGGAATCTCGGCTTCCTGGTAGAAGCGCTGGGCGGCGAGCGCCACGCCGGTATTGATGAAGCCGACGGTGGCGACGACCTTTTCCTTGTTGATGAGCTCCTGCGCGACCTGCGCGCCGACCTCGTTCTTGGCCTCGTCGTCGCGCTCGACAAGCTGGATCTGCTTGCCCAGCACGCCGCCGGCCTTGTTGATCTCCGCGGCGGCGAGCTTTGCGCCGTCGCGCATGGAGACGCCCATGGAGGACGAGCCGCCCGTGTAGGGTCCGGTCAGGCCGATCTTGATCGCGTCGGCGGCGAAGGCGGGGGTGATGCGGAACGGTGCGACGCCGAGGGCGGTCGCACAGAGCAGCGCGCCGACGAAGGCGCGTTTGGTCACGATCATCGTTTCCTCTCCCATGCCGGGACGGCGCCCGCGCTATCCCGACGTTACGGCTCGATCATTCTGGAGTCGCACAACCGGCCGGGGCGGGGCCTTGCGGGCCTCTCACCCCAGTTCGCTGCCCGCGCGGTATGCCCTTCGCCGTGGCAACTGTCGTGCGGTAACGCACCTTTGAAGGCAACGTCGCCGTAACGTCAAGGTCTCATTAAAGGCAGCGCACACTCTGTTCGCGAAAACGCGAGAAGTACCCAGCAGCGCGAAACTTGAGCTCTACGAAGAATTGGGAACAGGACGATATCCGCCGTGGATGAAATCGACGCGGCGGACGTGGGGTTCAGCAATCGTTCGGTCTATCGCGACGCGGTCGGCGACACCGCACAAACGGAGCCTTCGTCGCGCGGCGGGGCGATCCGCGGGGTACGGCCCGGGATCGCCCCGCAGGGCTGGGATGCCTGCGGTGGCCGGGGGCCTTAAGCCATCCCGAGGGCCTGGAGATACAACTCCAGGATCGCCTCCTGCTCCTGGCGCTCGCTGTGGTCCTGTTTGCGGATGCGCAGGATCGTGCGGACGGCCTTGGCGTCGAACCCACGGCCCTTCAGCTCGGCGAACACCTCCTTGATGTCGCCCATGATGCCGGCCTTCTCCTCCTCGAGGCGTTCGAGCCGCTCGATGAACTGCTTCAGCTCGTCGGCGGCGACGCCCTCCGCGGAGGAAACGTCGCCGGCGGTCGGCGTGCCCGTCCGGGGCATCGAATGCGCGTTCATGGGGATCTCCGGTTGCGCGCCGCATCGGGCGCCCTGGCCGTGTTGGTTAAGCGGTCAAGCTTACCGGAAACTTATCCGCCGAGTCCCGCTCAATGGCCGCCCGGGCCGTGGCCGAAGGCCGCCTGCTGCGTCGGGGTCGCCTCGGTCTGGTGGCGTTCCTTCCACGTCTCGTAGGGCATGCCGTAGACCGCCTCGCGGCTCTCGTCCTTCGACAGGCTGAGGCCCTTGGCCTCGGCCGCGTCCTTGAGCCAGTTGGAGAGGCAGTTCCGGCAGAAGCCGGCGAGGTTCATCAGGTCGATGTTCTGGACGTCGGTGCGGGTGCGCAGGTGCTCCACCAGCCGCCGGAACACCGCCGCCTCCAGTTCGGTTTGCGTCGCCGTGTCGATCTCGGCCATGGCTGTCGTCCTTCGTGTCGGGGGTCAGGCGGCGAGGAGGGGGGCGAGGATCCGGGCGAACCGGGCCGCCCAGTCGCGCTGGCCCTCCTCGGCGGCGATGAGGTCCTGCCGGATCTCCACCAGGGCGTTGGGCAGGCCGCGGACGCTGGCGTGCCGGTCGATCGTATCGCCGGGCAGGCCGCCGCCATAGGGGTCGTTGTCGCCGACGACGAGCCCGGCCGGGTCGGCCCCCAGCGCGGCGATGAGGGGGCGGGCGAGGCGATCGTCGTGGTCGTAGAGGATGCCCACGTGCCAGGGCCGGGGCACCCCGCGCCAGTAGGGCGTGAAGCTGTGGATCGTCACGAGGGCGGGCACCCGCCCGGCGCCCTCCGCGGCCGCCAGGGCCGCCGCGATCCCGGCATCGAAGGGCTCGTAGAACCGGGCGATCCGCGCCGCCTTGCCGGCCTCGTCGATCCGGGCGTTGCCCGGCACCACGGCGCCGTCCGACAGGCGCATCACCAGGGTCGGGTCCGCCCGGCCGCGGTTCGGGTCGATGATCAGGCGGGAGAAGTTGGTGAGGACGGCCGGAGCGTTGAGGGCCCGGGCGAGGGCCCGCGTCACCCCGGCCGCGCCGATGTCGTAGGCGATGTGCCGGGAGAACTCCTCCGGCGCCACGCCCAGGGCGATGTCCGGGGGCACGAAGTTCGAGGCGTGGTCGCAGGCGAGGACGAGCCCGCAGGCGGGATCGCCGGGGATGATCTCGCAGGGGTGCGGACCGGGATCGGGGGACGCGTCGGGCTCCGGGCGGATCACTCGAAAAAACTCGCTGGCCGGAATCGGGAAGGGGCGGATAGGGACGGTCACGCGCTTGCCGTCGCGCGGCGGCTCGGGCACAGCACCTATCAAGGATCGTGCGCTCACGGCAAGGAACGGGCCCGCCGCCCCGGCAGGGGCGGGGATCGCACGGCCGGTTCGGGCGCCTCCCGCCGGGAGGGCCCAGGCAAACAAGAACTGCGCGCCGCCCCGCCGGGAGACGGCGCCGAGGGAGCCCGTCGAACGCCATGTCCCAGACCGCCAGCCCCAGCCCCGACGTCGCGGCGCAGCGCGCCCATCTCGACGCCTTCCTCACCGCCGCGATCCGCGCCGCCCACCCGGACCTGTGCCTGCCGGCCCACCTGCCGCCGCCGAGCCCCGGCCGCCTGATCATCCTCGCCGCGGGGAAGGCCGCGGGCAGCATGAGCGCGGTGGCGAGCCGGTTCTACCGGCAGGAGCACGGGCTCGGCGACGACCGGATCGTCGGGCTGGCGGTGGCCCGCCACGGCTACGGGCAGGACGCGCCGGGCATCCGCATGGTGGAGGCCGGGCATCCGGTGCCGGACCAGGCGGGCATCGACGCCACGGAGGAGGTGCTGCGCCTCGCCGCGGCGGCGGGGCCGGAGGACGAGGTGCTGGTGCTCCTCTCCGGCGGCGGCTCGGCCAACTGGATCGCCCCGGCGGGGGACCTGACGCTCCCTGAGAAGCAGGGCATCACCCGGGCCATCCTGCGCTCCGGCGCGCCGATCGGCGAGTTCAACACGGTGCGCAAGCACATCTCGCGGATCAAGGGCGGGCGCCTCGCCCAGGCCGCCCGCAACGCCCGCTCGGTGCTGACGCTCGCCATCTCGGACGTGCCCTTCGACGATCCGGCGGTGATCGCCTCCGGCCCCACCGTCCCCGACCCCTCGACCCTGGCCGACGCCCGGGAGATCTGCCAGCGGCGGAACATCCCCCTGCCGGAGGCGGCCGTGCGGCTCCTGAACGATCCGGCCAACGAATCGCCCAAGCCCGGCGACCCGATCTTCGCCAACGCCTCCTACCGCATCATCGCCCGGCCCCAGGACGCCCTCGACGCGGCGGCGGCGGCGGCGCAGGCGGCGGGCTACGAGACGTTGATGCTGGGCTCCGACCTTGAGGGCGAGGCCCGGGTGGTCGCCGCCGAGCATGCGGTGGAGGCCAAGCGCTACCGGGATGCCGGCCGGCGCGTCGCCCTGATCTCCGGGGGCGAGCTGACGGTGACGATCCGCGGCGAGGGCCATGGCGGCCCGAACCAGGAATACGCCCTGGCCCTCGCCCTCGCCCTCGACGGCACGCCCGGCATCAGCGGCATCAGCGCCGACACGGACGGCACCGATGGCGGGCGCGGCCTCGCCACCGATCCGGCGGGGGGCCTGATCGACCCGACGACGCTGGCCCGCGCCCGCGCCGCCGGCCTCGATCCGGCCGCGATGCTCGACCAGAACGATTCCACCGCGTTCTTCGCCGCCCTCGGCGATCTGGTAAATCCCGGCCCCACCTGCACGAATGTCAACGACTGCCGCATCATCCTCGTCGGCTGACGCCCGGCGGGACCGGCCGCCATCCGCGCAGGCCGGTCCTCCCATCCCCACCCTCATCCCGAGGTGCCGCGAAGCGGCCTCGCAGGAGGGCTCAGGGGATCGTCACGCGTTCCGGACCCCTCCTTCGAGGCCGTCGCCCGCGCGACGGAGCCTCAGGATGAGGGGGTGGCTGGGGCGAGCCGTGCCGCTGGCGGCCCTCGTCCTCCTCGCGGGGCCGGCCCGGGCCGACCTCCGGCTGTGCAATCAGACGGAGAGCAAGGTCGGGGTGTCACTGGGCTACCGCGACACCCAGGGCTGGGTCACCGAGGGCTGGTGGGAGCTGAAGCCGAAGGGCTGCGAGACGCTCCTCTCCGGCTCGCTGGTGGCGCGGTTCTATTACGTCTTCGCCGTCGACTACACCCGGGGCGGCGAATGGGGCGGGCGGGCGCTGATGTGCACCCGCGACGCGGAGTTCACCATCCGCGGGATCGAGGACTGCCTCGCCCGCGGATTCGACCGCAACGGCTTCTTCGAGATCGACACCGGCGAGCAGAAGAACTGGACGATCCAGCTCACCGAGCCCGAGCGCTCACCGGCCACCGCCGCCAAGCCCTGACCCGGTAACGGCGAGGGCCTCCGAACCGCCGCCGTCCTTGCGAGCGCAGCGAAGCAATCCAGCGGGCCGCCACCTCCGGAAAACGCCCGCCGCCCTGGGTCGCGTCGCTGCGCTCGCGATGACGGGGAGGGCTCCAGAACCACCGCCGTCTTTGCGAGCGCAGCGAAGCAATCCAGGGAGCCGCCACCTCCGGAAAAGCCCCGCTGCCCTCGGCCGCCGCGCTAGCCGCGCGAGGGCGGGGTGGCACGGTCGACCCGGTAGTGGATCGGCTTGAAGCTGCCGTTGTTGGACTGCAGCGCCGAGCAGGCGGTGAGGCCGATGACGAGATCCGCCTCCGCCTCGAAGACGATGCGGTCGCCGGCCTTGCTCAGGGGGGGCGCCACGGTGATCGCCCCGGTCGTCCCGTCGATGGGCACGTTCATGAAACAGTTGAACGCCACCGGGATCCGGTCCGGCGCGATCCCGTAGGGTTCCAGCGCCGCCGCAAGGTTGCCGAAACAGCCCCGGTGGGGCTGCGTATCGCCGTAGATGATCCGGAACGTGTCCGCCGAGCACGGCGTCAGCAGGAAGTCGTGCCGCCCGACCGTGTCCTCCACGATGCGCAAGAGCACGTTGGAGCGGTTCGAGTAGAGCGGATCGCCCGTCGTCAGGTAGATCCGGCTCGCGTAGTCGAGCGTCCGCCCCGAGGAGATCACCTCGTCGAGGTCGTGCCGGTTGTAGGCGACGAGATCGGCCACCTGCTCCCCGCGCGGGTCGATCACCGTCAGCCGGTCGCCCCGGTCGAGGGTGAAGGCCACCCCTGAGCGCGGCGCGATCTCGCAGGCGCCGTCGGCGGCCTCGGCCAGCCCTTCCATGGAACACATCCTCTTCCGCTCCTCCGGCCCGGGACGGCGGCCCGGCCTGCGGGAACGCCGACCGGGCCGATCCATTCGCGGCGTGGGTTCAGGCCGCGCCGTCGAAGAGCGGGAGATCGAACGGGTGGACCGGCTCGCGGGTGGGGGCGTCGCCGTCGGGGCCGGCCTCGGCCCGCGGGACGAAGGGGCAGCGCCAGTCGGGATCGACCTGCCGCCCGCTGTACTGCCGTGCCTCCGACGCCTCACCGTGCCGCGCCAGCATCGGGTTGGCGCTGCCGGCGAAGGCCTCGTCCCGCTGGAGGATCGAGGCACGCAACTTCTCGTAGCGTCCCTCCGCCCGAAGCCGGGCGAACTGCGCGTGGAGGTTGAACACCATGACCGGGTGCGGGAACCGCCGGGCCGGGCGGCTCGCCCCGGGGTGCAGGCCGACCACGAAGAACGCCTCGCCGCCGAAGCTCAGCGAGAAATGCGGGTTGTCCGGATCGGTCGCCACCGACCCGTCATAGGGCTGGCCCAGCCACGAATCCTTGTCCGACAGGGATTGCGCCCTGGCCCACAGGCTCTCCTCGAACCGCTCCTCGGTGATCGATCCGGGCCCTTCGAACACCACCGCAAAGCTCTGGAACAGGTCGGGCGACTCCCTGTACCCGACGATGAACGCCAGAAGAGCGGGGTAAATCCGCATGTCGTCCCAGCCCGACGTGATGTCTCGGGCCACCACGATCTTCAAGCGCCCCCGTGAAAGGGCCGATTTCGCGCCGACGCAGGGAAACGGAGGATCTTGGATGAACTCTCGAAAGGCACGGGCACACGGGTGCTCGCGGTCGTCGCGCGGTAGTTCCATTTTATCTCTGCTTTTCCACAACTAGGAAATGCCTAAGCCTTAGGCAGCACGCGCCTGGCAATTGGCCAACCTCACGGGGCCTTGAGCGTTCCTGGCTGCGACAGCGTGTTTTCTCGGGATGCGCCGGCCGGGCCGGTCCCCGCCCGCTTGACGGCGCGGCGCCCCGGGTGCTCAGACCCCCGGGACGGACCGCCCGCTACCGAGGGTAGCGCACACAAGGTCCCGGAGGGCCGCCGCTTGAAACGTTCCCGCCGCACAAAGATCGTCGCGACGCTCGGCCCCGCTTCGGATACGCCGGAGATGATCGAACGGCTGTTCAAGGCCGGCGTGGACGTCTTCCGCCTCAACATGAGCCACCTGTCCCGGGAGAAGCTGCCCGAGAAGGTCGAGATCATCCGCGCCATCGAGCGCGAGGCGAAGCGGCCCATCGGCATCCTCGTGGACCTCCAGGGGCCCAAGCTCCGCCTGGGCGTGTTCGCGGACGGGGCGGCGATGCTGGTGCAGGGGGCGGAGTTCGTCCTCGACGGCGACCCGACCCCCGGCGACGTCACCCGCTGCCATCTCCCCCACCCGGAGATCCTGGAGGCCCTGGAGCCCGGCCACGCGATCCTGCTGGACGACGGCAAGCTGCGCCTGGCGGTGACCGAGACCACGGGCACCCGCGCGGTGACCCGCGTCGAGGTCGGCGGGCGGATCTCGAACAAGAAGGGCGTGTCGCTGCCGCACACGGTCCTGCCCGTGCCGGCGATGACGGAGAAGGACCGCTCCGACCTGGAGGCCGGCCTCAACGCGGGGGCGGACTGGATCGCCGTGTCCTTCGTCCAGCGGCCGGAGGACGTGGCCGAGGTGAAGAAGGTCTGCGCCGGCCGCGCCCTGGTGATGGCCAAGATCGAGAAGCCGCAGGCCCTGACCCGGCTCGATGAGATCATCGAGGTGTCCGACGGCCTGATGGTCGCCCGCGGCGACCTCGGGGTCGAGATGCCCCTGGAGCAGGTGCCCGGCGTCCAGAAGCGCCTCACCCGCGGGGCGCGCCGGGCCGGCAAGCCGGTGGTCGTGGCGACGCAGATGCTCGAATCGATGATCACCGCCCCGGTGCCGACCCGCGCCGAGGTCTCGGACGTGGCGACCGCCGTCTACGAGGGCGCCGACGCGGTGATGCTCTCGGCCGAGAGCGCGGCCGGGTCCTACCCGATCGAGGCCGTGACGACGATGAGCCGGATCGCCGAGCAGGTGGAGCGCGACGCGCTGTACTGGTCGATCATCGGGGCCCAGAACGCCACCCCCGACCACACCGCCGCCGACGCCATCGCCGCGGCGGCCCACCAGATGGTCAACGCCCTCGACCTCGAGGCGATCATGGCCTGGACCAATTCGGGCTCGACGGTGCTGCGCCTCACCCGCGAGCGCCCGAACGCCTCGGTGATCGCCCTCACGCCCCGCCGGGAGACGGCCCGGCGGCTGGCCATCGCCTGGGGCGTCCACCCCATCGTGACGAAGGATGCGAGCGACGTGGACGACATGTCCTTCCGCGCCGCCAAGTTCGCCGTGCGCGAGAAGTTCGCCGCGGTGGGGGACCGGATCATCGTCGTCGCCGGCCTGCCCTTCGGGACGCCCGGCGCCACGAACCTCGTGCGCCTCACCTTCATCACCCGGGAGCACGCCGAGAAGGCGTGACCGGTCAGGGGGGGTCGATCAGGGCGCCGAGACCGGCGACGTTTTCCGTCGCAGGGTGGCTTCGAGATCTGAGACGGCCCCCGCGAGGGCGTCCGGCGCCGTGTAGTGGAGCATGTGCCCCACCCCCGGCAGCAGCACGAGGTGGGCGTCCGGGATCGCCCGCGAGAGCGGCACGGCCTGGGCGTCCGCCCGCACGATCGGGTCGGCGGCGCCGGCGACGACGGTCGTCGGGAGGCGGAGGGATCCGTAGCGCGGGCTCATCGCGGCCAGGGCGGAGGGGAGGCCGACGAGGTCCTGCACGTTGGCGAGCAGCGTCCCCGGCCTCAGGACCAGGGCGGAGCGCGAGGTTTCGAGGTAGCCCGGCACGGGCTCCTCGGGCTTGAACACCCGCCGCCCGACCTCGCCGAGATAGGCGAGGGCGACGGGGGGCCCCACCGTGCGGCTGAGCACCCACAGGACCGGCGGCTTGAGGGCGAGGCGCCAGTACCAGGGCAGGGTCATCGGCCCCGGCATCGGCATCGCCACCGGGGCGGCGAGGACGAGGCCGGAGACCCGATCCGGGTAATCGAGGGCCAGGGCCAGGGCGAGGGCCCCGGCCCAGGAATGGCCGAGGACGATGGCCGGGCCGATCCTGAGGGCGGCGAGGGCCTGCGCGATCAGCCGGGCCTGCGCGGCGGGGTCGGCATCGCCGCCGCCGCCGGGACGATCGCTCCAGCCGAAGCCCGGTCGGTCGAAGGCCACCACGCGGAAGCCCCGCGCGGCCAGCAGATGCCCGACGCCCCCCATCGGGTCCGCGGAGTTGGCCGAGGCCCCGTGCAACAGCACCACCGGCGGCCCGTCCGCCGGCCCCGCCTGCATCGTCGCGAGCCGGCCCCCGGGCACGTCCACGAACGGCCCGGCGGGGGGATAGAGCGCGCCGACCCGCAGGGAGATGATCAGGCTCGCCATCGCCCCGAGGAGCAGGACGAGCCCCACCGCCGCGAAGGGAAAGGCGAGGATGACGAGGAGGAGGGCGGCGGCGCGCCCCATCACCGGAGGACCGCCGGAGCCGGCACGACGCGCGGATGTCTCACAGGTCGCGGCCATCCACGTCGGGGGCGAGGCGGTCCACCGCCTCGCGGATCTTGTCCATCGTCGGGTAGAGGGCGAGGGCCCGGCGGAAGGCCGCGAGCGCCTGCCGCTTCTCGTCCATCGATTCGTAGATCTTGCCCAGCGCCGACCACGCCTCGAAGTGGCGGGGTTCCAGCACCAGGGCCCGCTGCAGGTCGGACACCGCCTCGCCCTTGTCGGAGAGCAGCCAGAACACCGTCGCCCGGCGGTTCCAGCCTTCGGCCCAGTTCGGGTCGAGGGCGGTGGCCCGGTCCATCAGTTCGGCGGCGAGGGCGAAGTCGCGGCCGGTCATCGCCTGCCGCGCCCGGTCGGTGAGGAGGTCGACGGTGGCGCTCCCCGACCGGTCGAGCCGCTGTTCGATGAGCCGGGCGATGCCCCGGGCCTCGGCCGGGTCGTCGCTGGCCTTCAGGCGCTCGAACAGGGCGTCGAGGGTGGGCGCCATGGGGGCGGGCTTTTGAGGCCCCTTCGCCGGGGCGGGGCGCCCCATCCCCGCATTGCCCTCGGAGGGCGCGGCGGACGCCCCCGCCGCAAGGGGCAGGGCGGACAGGAGGAGCAGGAGGGCGGTCGGGCAAGCGCGCGGCATGACCGCAAGCTGCGGCGGACCGGCCTCCGCGTCAACGCGCCGTCGTGCCGCGTCGCCCCACGCAGGAAAGCCGCGCCCGGGGGGACGCGGCTTTTCGATCCGATGCGCGGACGGCCGGCTCACGAGACGACCGCTTCACCTCCCCCGTCACCGCAGGCCCGAGGGCGATGCGATGAGGATGGTGCGAGGCTCAGCCCTGGCGGGCCTTGAAGCGCTTCTGGGTCTTGTTGATGATGTAGACACGGCCCTTCCGGCGCACGAGCTGGTTGTCGCGGTGGCGGCCGAGCAGGGACTTGAGGGAGTTGCGGATCTTCATCTGTCTCTCGGCCCGCGAGGGGCCGTCCAGGAACGGGGTCTGTCGAAAACGTCCGGCCGGTCTCGGGACACGCAGGGCGTGCCCGGCGACGACGGCTCAGGCATCGCGGGATCGGCGCCGCCATATCAGGATTCGTCCCCCGGAGGCAAGCCTTGGGCTCCGCCCCCGCGGTCGAGGAGGGGCGGGCCGGGGTGGCGGTGCGCCCCCGAAGACACTCGGGATGGCCGCGCCCGCTCGGAGGCGCGAGGACTCACGCCCTCGCGTAGGTCCCCGTCAGGCTGCCCTTGGCGAGCACGTGGCCCTGCATGGCCTCGACCAGCGCCTCGCGGCCGGACCCGGCATCGAGGTCGAGCCGCCGGGAGAGGGCGTAGACCTGGAAGAGGTACTGATGGTCGCCGTGGCCGGTGGGCGGGTCCGGCGGCAGCCACCCGGCCTTCATGAAGCTGTTCTTGCCGAGGGTCGGGCCGGCGGCGGCCTCGCCCGCGGCGGCGCCCTCGGCGAGGCGGCCTGCGGGGTCGATGTTCCAGGCCAGGAGGTGGACGAGGGGCCGGGGCGTCGGGCTGCCGGCGTCTTCCACGATGACGGCGAGGGCGGCCGTGCCCGGCGGCAGGCCGTCCCAGGCGAGGGGCGGGGAGGTGCCCTCGCCGTCGGCGGTGAAGCGCGGCGGAATGGCGGCCCGGTCGGCGAAGGCGTCGCTCGACACCCGCACCTCCGGGGGCGCGTCGGGGAAGGCGGCGTGGAAGGTGGTCCCGTCGAGACCGGCCTTCACGCCCGACAGGGCCTCGCCCAACACACGGGGCATCTTCTCAAGCATCGGGCACTCCTTCTGACGCCGGTCAACGGCGCAGGGGGGCGCCTGTTCACGCCGGCCGCGCGGCGCTCAGCATGTAGTTGACCGCCGTGTCGCGCCCGATGCGCCAGCCGTCGTCGAGGGGGTTGTAGACGACGCCGGCCGTGTCGGAGACGCGGAGCCCCCCGGCCCGGATCGCGGCGGACAACTCGTCGGGCTTCACGAACTTCCCCCAATCGTGGGTGCCCTTCGGCAGCCAGCCGAGGACGTATTCCGCGCCGACGATGGCGAGGGCGAAGGAGCGCATCGTTCGGTTGAGGGTGGCCGCGAACAGCAGCCCCCCGGGCTTCACCGCGGCGCAGGCGCTGCGCACGAAGGCCGGCATGTCGGAGACGTGCTCCACCACCTCCATGATCAGCACGGCGTCGAACGTGGCCCCGGAGGCGACCACCTCCTCGATGGTCTGCGCCCGGTAATCCACCGGCACGCCCGCGGCCTCCGCATGGGCGCGGGCGACGGCGAGGTTGCGCTCGGCCGGGTCGAGCCCCGTCACCGTGGCGCCGAGCCGGGCCAGGGGCTCCGACAGGACGCCACCGCCGCAGCCGACGTCGCAGACGGTCAGGCCGTCGAGGGCGAAGGGCGCCTGCGGGTCGCGGCCGTGGTGGCGGCAGAGGGCGTCGCGGATATAGCCGAGGCGCACCGGGTTGAACCGGTGCAGCACCCGCATCGGCCCGGCCTCGTCCCACCACGTGGCGGCCAGGGCATCGAACCGCGCGACCTCCTCCCGGTCGACGAACCCGCCCGCATTCTCCCGCGCCAACATGAGGCCGCCCCTTTTCGATCCGCCGCGACCTCCACCCCATCTGGGGGGCGAGCGCAAGCGGCGCGGCTGTCGCGCCGGGGGGACGCCATGGGCTCGGGCACGGCCCCGAGGGCGGCGGCGGACACCCTCGCGGCTTGGCCGGACGTTGACAGTGCGGACCGGCGCGAGTACCCGCGACACCCGTCCGGGGCCGGGCCCCGGCCGGTCTTCGGCGGGACGCCCGCTCCGGCTGCACGGGCTTGGAAACGTTCGAAGAATGCCCCGTCTGGTGATGAAATTCGGCGGCACGTCCGTCGCGAACCTCGACCGCATCCGCAACGTCGCGCGCCACGTGGCCCGTGAGGTCGCGGCCGGCTACGAGGTCGCCGTCATCGTCTCGGCGATGTCGGGCAAGACCAACGAAATGGTCGAGTGGGTGAAGGACGCCAACGCCCTCTACGACACGGCCGAGTACGACGCCGTGGTCGCCTCGGGCGAACTCGTGACGGCGGGCCTGCTGGCCATCGCCCTCCAGAAGGAGGGGCTGAAGGCGCGCTCCTGGCAGGGCTGGCAGATCCCGGTCCTCACCTCCGAGGCTCACGGCTCGGCGCGCATCGCCGACATCCCCTCCGCCAACCTCGATGCCGGGTTCGCCCGGGGCGAGGTGGCGGTGATCGCCGGCTTCCAGGGCATCCACGCCGAGAGCGGCCGGGTGACGACCCTCGGCCGCGGCGGCTCGGACACCTCGGCGGTGGCCGTGGCGGCGGCGATCGGCGCCGAGCGCTGCGACATCTACACGGACGTGGACGGCGTCTACACCACCGATCCGCGGATCGTGCCGAAGGCCCGGCGCATGGAGCGCGTGACCTTCGAGGAAATGCTGGAGATGGCCTCGCTGGGCGCCAAGGTGCTGCAGGTGCGCTCCGTCGAGCTCGCGATGGTGCACCGGGTGCCGACCACCGTCCGTTCCTCCTTCGACCCGCCGGACGCCGCGCGCCCGGGCACCCTCATCTGCGACGAGGACGACATCGTGGAACAGCAGATCATCACCGGGATCGCGTTTTCCCGGGACGAGGCGCAGATCACCCTGCGCCGGGTCAAGGACAGCCCCGGCGTCGCCGCCGCGATCTTCGGCCCCCTGGCCGACGCGAACATCAACGTCGACATGATCATCCAGACGGTCTCGGGCGACCAGTCGACCACCGACATGACGTTCACGGTCCCCTCGGCGGAGTACCAGCGCGCCCGGGCCATCCTCGACGAGGCGAGCGGGCAGATCGGCTACGCCCAGATCGAGGGCGCCACGGACGTGGTGAAGGTCTCGGCCATCGGCGTCGGGATGCGCAGCCATGCCGGCGTCGCCGCCAAGGCGTTCCGGGCGCTCGCCGAGAAGGGCATCAACATCCGCGCGATCACCACCTCCGAGATCAAATTCTCGGTATTGATCGACGCCGCCTACACCGAGCTGGCCGTGCGCACGCTCCATTCCCTCTACGGGCTGGACCAGGCCTGAGGCCCGGCCGGGCGCCGCCTGTCGAAAGGCGTGCCCAGATGAACTAAACGCCCCGGGACGGATTGCCGTCCCGGGGCGTTTGGCGCCAAGGTTGCAGGGGGCCGACGCCACGGCCGCCCACCGACGCTGGAACGACGATACGATGCCCGCTGCGCTCGGAGGCCCGCGCCTTCTGCTGCGCCGCCTCCGCGAAGCCATGGCGGAGCCGGTGAGCCCGCAGGCGCGTCTCGACCGGATCGTCGTCCTGATCGCGGCGAACGTGGTGGCCGAGGTCTGCTCGGTCTACGTCCTGCGGGACGACAACATCCTCGAACTCTTCGCCACCGAGGGCCTGAACCGCGAGGCGGTGCATCTCACCCGGTTGCGCGCCGACGAGGGCCTCGTCGGCCTGATCGCCTCGACGGCCGAGCCCCTGGCCCTGTCCGACGCGCAGAAGCACCCGGCCTTCTCCTACCGGCCGGAGACCGGGGAGGAGGTCTACCACGCCTTCCTCGGCGTGCCCCTGCTGCGGGCCGGGCACACGCTCGGCGTGCTGACCGTCCAGAACAAGACCTACCGGGTCTATTCCGAGGAGGAGATCGAGGCGCTCCAGACCACCGCGATGGTGCTCTCGGAGATGATCGCCTCGGGCGAGCTCGACGGGCTCGGCTCGCAGGCGAGCGCCGCCTCGAGGCGCCCGGTGATGGCGCGGGGCGTCGCCCTGTCGGACGGGATCGGGCTCGGCCACGTGGTGCTGCACGAGCCGCGCCTCGTGGTGAAGACCCTGATCGCCGAGAACGTCGACCGCGAGGTGCAGCGGCTCGACTCCGCCATCGGCAGCGTGCGCTCGGCCATCGACGCCCTGGTGGAGCGGGGGGACCGCATCGGCACCGCCGAGTCCCGCGAGGTGCTCGAGACCGTGCGGATGTTCGCCCACGACCAGGGGTGGCTGCGGCGGATGCGCGAGGCCGTCGCCTCGGGCCTCACCGCCGAGGCCGCGGTGGAGCGGGTGCAGTCGGACAACCGGGCGCGGATGCTGCGCCAGTCCGACCCGTACCTGCGCGAGCGCCTGCACGACCTCGACGACCTCGCCAACCGCCTGCTGCGCGCCCTGATCGGCCCGGGGGCGGCGGGGCATGCGGCCCTGCCCGAGAACGCCATCCTGGTGGCGCGGACCATGGGCCCGGCGGCGCTCCTCGACTACGATTCGGGCACGTTGCGCGGGATCGTGCTGGAAGAGGGCGGGCCCACGAGCCACGTCGCCATCGTGGCGCGGGCGCTGGGCATCCCCGCCGTGGGCGAGGTGGAGAACGCCACGGCGCTGTGCGAATCCGGCGACGCGATCATCGTGGACGGCGTGGCGGGGGAGATCCACGTCCGCCCCGGCCCGGAGATCGAGTCGTCCTACGCCGAGATGGTGCGCCTGCGCGCCCGGCGGCAGGAGCAGTACCGCGCCCTGCGCGACGTGGCGGCCGTCACCCGCGACGGGATGAAGGTCGGGCTCCACCTCAATGCCGGGCTGCTGATCGACTTCAGCCATCTGGAGGAGACCGGGGCGGAGGGCGTCGGCCTGTTCCGCACCGAGCTGCAGTTCATGGTGGCGCAGCGGATGCCCTCGGCCGCCGAGCAGCAGGCGCTGTACCGGCAGGCCTTCGCCGCCTCGGGCGGGCGGCCCGTGACCGTGCGCACCCTGGACATCGGCGGCGACAAGATCCTCCCCTACATGGCCAAGCTGGAGGAGGAGAACCCGGCGCTCGGCTGGCGGGCGATCCGCATCGGCCTGGACCGGCCCGCCCTGCTGCGGATGCAGCTGCGCGCGCTCCTCAAGGCGGCCGAGGGGCGGCCCCTGAAGATCATGTTCCCGATGGTGGCCACCGTCCACGAATTCACCCAGGCGCGGGAGATCGTGGAGCGGGAGAAGGCCCACCTCGCCCGGCACGGCTATCCGCTGCCCCACCCCTGCGAGCTCGGGGCGATGGTCGAGGTGCCCTCGCTCCTGTTCCAGATCGACGAGATCGCCCGGGAGGCGGATTTCCTCTCGGTGGGCTCCAACGACCTGATGCAGTTCCTGTTCGCGGTGGACCGGGAGAACCGGCGCGTGGCCGACCGGTTCGATCCGCTCTCGGTGGCGGCCCTGCGGGCCTTCCGCCTCATCGCGGAGAGGGCGAACGCGGCCGACTGCCCGGTGACGGTCTGCGGCGAGATCGGCGGACGCCCCCTCGACGCCATGGCGCTGATCGGGCTCGGCTTCCGCAACCTCTCCATGTCCCCCGCCGCCATCGGCCCCGTGAAGGCGATGGTGCTGGGCCTCGACGCGGGTGAGGTCGCCCGGCTGATCGAGGCCGAGATGGCCTCCATGCACGACGGCCAGACCCTGCGCCCGCTGCTCACCGCCTACGCCCACGACAACGGCGTGCCGATCTAGCGCAAGTGTCTGAGGGTGAGTCGGTCCCACCCCTCGACCTCATCCTGAGGTGCGGCGAAGCCGCTTCCAAGGAGGGCTCCAGGGATCGCGCGGCCGGCTGCGGCCCTCCTTCGAGGCCGACGCTGCGCGCCGGCACCTCAGGATGAGGGGGGGAGGGTGGGACCGGCGGTCTGCATCCCCGAACGTCCCCGCCCGCCACCCCCGTCGTTGCGGGGCGGGGCCGAAGCGCTCCAGAGCGCGGCTCATCCGGACGAGGCGGCGCCGTCTGGAATGCTTCGCGTTGCGCGCAATGGCGGCGTTGGCGGCAGGGCGCGCCCGCCTCCGGCCACGTTCCCGATGGCGGGGCAGGCCCATGTTGCGCCCCCTGCCACCTTGCGAAACCTTCCGCCGGGGTTGTACCCCCTCGCGGAACCAGGGCGACACACCGACGTCCCCACAGAACAACCGGGCGATGATACCTTTTCCCCCCGACCGACTCGACGCCATCCTCGTCCGGCACGACCTCGTCACCGCGCAGCTCGCCTCCGGCGAGGGCGAGTCCGAGACCGTCGTGCAGCTCTCGCGCGAATTGTCCGACCTCGACCCCGTGGTGGCGGCGATCCGCGCCTACCGGGCGGCCCTCGACAACCTGACGGGCATCGAGGCGATGATCGACGAGGCAGGGACCGACCCGGAGATGCGGGCGCTCGCCGCCGAGGAGAAGCCGGAGGCCGAGGAGGGGCTGGAGGCCGCCCACCGCGCCCTGCAGCTGATGCTCCTTCCGAAGGATGCGGCCGACGAGAAGAGTGCCATCCTCGAAATCCGCGCCGGCACCGGCGGGGACGAGGCGGCCCTGTTCGCGGGCGACCTGTTCCGCATGTACGCCAAGTACGCGGAGACGAAGGGCTGGCGCGTCGAGGTGGTCTCGGAGAGCGAGGGCACGGTGGGGGGCTTCCGCGAGGTCATCGCCGAAGTGAAGGGCCGGGGCGTCTTCGCCCGGATGAAGTTCGAGAGCGGCGCCCACCGGGTGCAGCGGGTGCCGGACACCGAGACGCAGGGGCGCATCCACACCTCGGCGGCCACCGTCGCCGTACTGCCGGAGGCGGAGGAGGTCGATATCGTCGTCAACGACGCCGACCTGAAGATCGACACGATGCGCGCCCAGGGCGCGGGCGGCCAGCACGTCAACAAGACGGAGTCGGCGATCCGCATCACCCACATGCCGACGGGGATCGTGGTCTTCGTCCAGGAGGAGCGCTCGCAGCACAAGAACCGGGCGCGGGCGATGTCGCTGCTGCGGGCGAAGCTCTACGACGCCGAGCGCACCGCCAAGGATTCCGTCCGGGCCGCCGACCGCAAGGCGCAGGTCGGCTCCGGGGACCGCTCGGAGCGCATCCGCACCTACAATTTCCCGCAGGGGCGGGTGACCGACCACCGGATCAACCTGACCCTCTACAAGCTCGAAGAGGTGATGGCCGGCACCGCCCTCGACGAGGTGGTGGACGCGCTGATCGCCGAGCATCAGGCGGAGCTGCTCGCCGCCGAGGGGATGGCGTGAGCGGGGAGGGCGGCCTCGACGCCTCCGCGAGCCGCCGCGCCGCCCTGCGCCACGCCGCCGCCCGCCTCGCCGCCTCGGGCATCGCGGATGGCGCGCGGGACGCCCGCTTCCTCCTCATGGGGCTCCTTGGCCTCACCCCCCGCGACCTCGCCCTCGACGGGGACCGCCCCCTCGGCGAGGCGGCGCCGCGCCTCGCCGCGGCGCTGGCCCGGCGGGCGGCCGGCGAGCCGGTGGCGCGGATCCTCGGGGCCTGGGAGTTCTGGGGCCTGCCCTTCGCCCTCGTCCCCGACACCCTGGTGCCGCGCCCCGACACCGAGACGGTGGTGGAGGCGGCCCTGGCCGCCTTGCCCGACCGGCGCGCGCCCCTGCGGATCCTCGATCTCGGCACCGGCTCGGGCTGCATCCTCGTCGCCCTGCTGACGGAGCTGCCGGGCGCCACCGGCCTGGGGCTGGACCGCGCGGAGGCGGCGCTCCGGGCCGCCCGCGCCAACGCCGCGGTCAACGGCGTCGGCGACCGGGCCCATTTCGTCCGCGGGGACTGGTGCGAGGCCCTGCGCGGGCCCTTCGACCTCGTGGTCTCAAACCCGCCCTACATCGCCGCAGGGACGATCCCCGGCCTCGCCCGGGAGGTGGCCGCGCACGATCCCCGCGCCGCCCTCGACGGGGGCGCGGACGGGCTCGACGCCTACCGGCGGATCCTGGGCGGCCTCGCCGCGGGCCGGGTGCCGAGGTCGGGCGCGCCCGTCGTGCTGGAGATCGGCTACGATCAGGCGCAGGCGGTGCGGGATATCGGCATCGCCGACGGCCTGATCTTCGAGACACTATCGCGTGATCTGGCCGGGCACGACCGCGCCCTGACATTCAGGTATTGACGTCCCGCACAGGGCCGCCGGGAGCCCCGTTCCCCATGCACTCCCGGCGCTCCGCCGTGCTTCCGGATGGGACGACGGGCCGGGAAGCTCGAAAAAAGCTTGTTGGTGCGCATTGGAGACGATAGAGTCCGCTTGAAGATCGCGAACGTTTCGTTAAGACGAGCCGCGATAGGGTCGGTGGAGACCACGGCCGCCACGTAGTTTGCCGACCCCCTCAAGATCCGGAACAGGGTGTACGCGAGGCTCGCGCGCCGGTCCGGTACCGCTCGAACCTGACAACCTGCTTGTGTGCCGCGCCGCTCCCTCGGCCTGCGACGCGAGGGGCGGATCAGGCGGCCGGTGAGGTTCGTGCGAGGTTTTGCACGGCTGCTCTCGGGCAGAACGCGTCGGGACGGCGCATCGAAGCCGCGTGCGAACCCGAACGTCCCTGTAATTTGTCTGGCGTGAACTGAGGGTCACTGAAGACCGATGAGACCGAACCAGAATCGACGGATGCGCGGGCGCAACCGCCCCAAGGGTCCCAATCCGCTGACGCGCTCGTACGAATCGAACGGCCCCGACGTCAAGATCCGCGGTACCGCTCAGCACATCGCCGACAAGTACGCCCAGCTCGCCCGAGACGCGCTGGCGGCCGGCGATCCCGTGGCGGCCGAGAACTACTTCCAGCACGGCGAGCATTACTTCCGGATCATCTCCGGCGCCGCCCAGGAGCAGAGCCGTCCGATCGCGGGCGGCTATGCCTCGCGCGCCTTCGACGAGGACGGCGAAGAGGGTGACGAGGAGGTCCAGGGCCAGGGCGGCCAGTCCAATGGCCAGGGCTATAACGGCCAGGGCTACGGGCAGGACGAGTACGGCGATCCGGGCCAGCAATCCCAGCCCTACGAGGCGCGCCAGGATTCCTACCAGGACGGCGGGCGCCAGAACCGCGACCGCTTCCAGAACCGCGACCAGCGCCGCTTCGACGGCCAGCCGCGCCAGGACAACGCCGGCCGGCAGGATTACGGCCGCGACCGCCAGCGGCAGGACAACGGCCGCCAGGACGGAAACCGGCAGGACTACAACCGCCAGGAATATCCGCGGCAGGAATACCGCGGGCAGGAGAATGGCCGCCAGGATCAGCCGCGACAGGACCAACCGCGTCAGGACCAGCCGCGCCAGGACCAGCCGCGACAGGACTACCAGCGGGCCGAGGGCTCCCGGGGCGAGCGGCAGGACTACCGCGAAAACCGCCAGGAGCGTCAGGACCGCCCCGAGCGCCAGGACCGGTCCGAGCGCCAGGAGCAGCGCCGCGACTTCCGCGCCGAGGCGCCCCGCAGCGAGTTCCAGCGCCCCGCCGAGACCGCCACCCCCCGCCGGGAGCGTCGGCGCGAGGAGCCGGCCGCCGTGGCGGAGGAGACGGCTGCGGCCCTGCCCGCGTTCCTGATGGCTCCGGCCCGCCCGGCCGCGGCCGCCGCCACACCCGAGCCCGAGCAGCCCCCGGCCGCCGTCGAGACCGCGGCGGAAGAGGCCCCCGCGCCCAAGCCCCGTCGCCGTCGCCGGCCGCGCTTCGAAGGCGCAGCCACCGAGGCCGGCGAGGGCGGCACGCCGCCCGCCGGCGAGACCCCGACCGAGTGAGACGACCCCGCCGCCCCGGCCTTCGCCCCCTGGTGAAGCCGTCCGGGGCGGCGCGGGGATTGTCCTGAACCGCCGGGCTGTCTATCCCGCGTCGGCCGCAAACCCTGGACCCCGATGGCCCATCTGCCTCGACGCCTCCTCGCCGGACTGCTGGTGCTCTCGGGCCCCGCGCTCGCGGCGCCGGCCCCGCCCGATGCGGCCGCGGCCCCCGCATCGCCCCCCGTCATCCTCGCCAACCACCGGGCGGTCTACGACCTGTCGCTGGGCGGCAGCACGGGCAGCCGCCCCGTCGAGGCGGCCCGCGGGCGCATCGTCATCGATTTCCGGGGCGATGCCTGCCGGGGCTACACGATGCAGACCCGGCAGGTCACGGAGCTGACCTCCGGCGAGACCGGAAGCCGCGTCTCGGACCTGCGCAGCACCACCTTCGAGAGCGGGCAGGGGCGAGACTTCCGCTTCAAGACCACCACCGTCTCGGACGGCAGCACCTCCGCCCCCGTCGATGGCACGGCGACGGAGGGGGACGACGGGCTGAGCGTGAAGCTCAAGGGCAAGGGCAAGCCCTTCACCAGCGAGGGGCCGGTCCTCTTCCCCAGCGCCCACATGCGCCGGCTGGTCGAAGCGGGGCGGGCCGGGCAGGCCACCCTGTCGGTGAAGGTCTACGACGGCTCCGACGACGGCCGGAAGGTCTACGACACCTTCGCGGTGATCGGGCCCGCCTCCACGGGCGCGGCCACCGGTCCGGAGGGGGAGGGCGACAAGCCGCTCCAGTCCGGCCCCATCGCCGCCATGCGCCACTGGCCCGTGAAGCTGACCTACTACACCGAGGGCGTCGGCGAGCGCACGCCGATCTACACGCTGAGCTTCGACCTCTACGAGAACGGCGTCAGCGGCCGGATCAAGCTCGACTACGGCGACTTTGCCCTGAACGGCACCATGACCGCCCTCGACCTGGAGGCCGACAAGCCGGCCAAGGAGTCCGACAAGGGCTGTACGCCCTGACGGGCGGCTTCGGTCACCACCGCCGTCCTTGCCCTCCACACCCGTCACCGCCCCCCGCCGCCGTCATTAGCGAGCGCAGCAAAGCAACCCAGGATAGCGGGCCGTGTCCGGACGTGGCGGATCCCTGGATCGCGTCGCAGCGCTCGCAATGACGGGTGTGGGTGGGACTGACGGCGGTGGAATCGGTGGCGGCAGTCCCCGGCGTCCCCCGGCCCGAAAGAAAGCCCTACATCCACTCGTCGTCAGGGGCGGGGGAGAGGCGGTGCCAGGCGGTGACGATGCGCTCCGGCTTCACGGCGAGGGCGTTCGCGCAGGCGATCAGCACCGGCTCGTGCCCGGCCACGTAGTCCAGCACGCCCGCCAGGAAGGCCGGGTCGCCGGCACCCGCCCGGACGGCTTCGACATCGAGCCCCGTCGTGGCGAGGAAGGGGAAAAGACGGTCCTCGTCCCCCACGATCCACAGCAGAACATCGACGGCGAGGCTTTCCGCCGGGTCATCCGCTTGATGCGGTTTGCCTTTCGTCAACATGTAACCCTTAAAACCGACGCAATGGGGCTGATGGGTCCTTCATCATAATCGGCTCTGACCGAGGCAAGGAACCATGTCGAAGACGGTGCTGATCGTCGAGGACAACGAACTGAACATGAAGCTGTTCAACGACCTCCTCGAGGCGAACGGCTACGCGACCCTGAAGACCGCCAACGGCATCGAGGCGATCGAGCTCGCCCGCGCCCATCATCCGGACCTGATCCTGATGGACATCCAGCTGCCGGAGGTGTCCGGCCTGGAAGTCACCAAGTGGCTGAAGGAGGACGACGATCTGAAGTCGATTCCGATCATCGCCATCACGGCCTTCGCCATGAAGGGCGACGAAGAGCGGATCCGGGAGGGCGGCTGCGAGGCTTATCTCTCCAAGCCCATCTCGGTCGCGAAGTTTTTGGCAACTGTTCGCGCTTATCTTGAGCCGAAATGACGCGTCGGGGGAGCAATCCTCCGTCGCGGGGCCGTTAGCCCCGCCCGGAGGGCGAGACGAGCGGCCGCCCGAAGCGAGGTAGCATGTCGGCCCGCGTCCTGATCGTCGATGACCTGTTTCCGAACGTCAAGCTGCTCGAAACCAAGCTCGGGCTCGAATATTTCGACACGCTCGCGGCGATGAACGGGCCGGATGCCATCGCGATCTGCGAGAAGGGCCTCTGCGACCTCGTGCTGCTCGACGTGATGATGCCGGGCATGGACGGCTTCGAGGTGTGCCGCCGCCTGAAGAGCAACCCCGTCACCGCCCACATCCCGGTGGTGATGGTTACCGCCCTCGACCAGCCCTCCGACCGCCTGAAGGGCCTCGATGCGGGCGCCGACGACTTCCTCACCAAGCCGGTGGACGACACCGCCCTGTTCACCCGCGTGCGCAGCCTCGTGCGCCTCAAGGCGGTGACCGACGAGCTGCGCCAGCGCGCGCTCGCCTCCCGCGCCTACGGGATGGGCGACCCCCTCGTCACCGCCACCGCCGAGACCGGCCTCGACGCGGGCATCCTCCTCGTGGAGGACCGCCCCGGCGCCGCCGACCGGATGGCGCTCGCCCTGCGGCAGCACCACCGCGTCACGGTGGAGGCGGACCCGCACGCGGCGATCCAGGTGGCGGCGGAGGGGGAGTTCGACCTCGCCCTGGTGAGCCTCGACCTGGAGGGCCATGACGGCCTGCGCCTGTGCAGCCAGCTCCGGTCCCTCGACCGGACGCGGGGCATGCCCCTCATCATGGTGGCCGAGGCCCACGAGCGCGCCCGCATCACCCGCGGGCTGGATTTCGGCGTCCACGACTACCTGATGCGCCCCGTCGATCGGAACGAGCTGCTGGCCCGCGTCCGCACGCAGGTCCGGCGCAGGCGCTTCTCGGACGTGCTGCGCGGGGCGATGCAGGCCTCCCTGCAGATGGCGGTGACCGACGTCCTGACCGGACTGCACAACCGCCGCTACCTCGACAACCATCTCGGCGTGCTGTTCGCCGACGACACCCTGCGCCACCGGCCCCTGGCGGCGCTGATCCTCGACATCGACCGCTTCAAGGCGATCAACGACACCTACGGCCACGAGGCGGGCGACGAGGTGCTGCGCGCCTTCGCCGAGCGCGTGCGCCAGCACACGCGGCCCATCGACATCGTCTCCCGCTACGGCGGCGAGGAGATCGTGGTGATCCTGCCCGATGCCGGCCTCGCCGAGGCCCACACCATCGCCGAGCGCATCCGCGAGCGGGTCGAGGCCGCGCCCTTCGCCGTGCAGCGGGAGACGCGCACCCTGAACGTCACGGTCTCCATCGGCGTGGCGATCCGCTGCCCGGGCGATGCCTCCCCGGGGGACATGCTGCGCCGGGCGGACGAGGGCCTCTACGAGGCGAAGGCCGCGGGCCGCAACCGGGTGGTCGCCCAGGCCGCCTGACGGGTCCCGCCTGTGGGCGGACGCCGGAAAGGTTGACAGCGTCGGGCTTTGCGCCAACACCCTGCGCCCGCCGCAGCCGGGGTCCGAACCGGGCGTGCGACCGTCCACGACTCGAATACGGAACCCCATGGCGGCGACGCGCTCCTATCTCGATTTCGAGAAGCCGGTGGCCGAGCTCGAAGCGAAGCTCGAAGAACTGCGCGCCGTGGGCAGCCAGGACGGCGCGGTGGCGATCAGCGAGGAAGTCGGCCGGCTGGAGGCGAAGGCCCGGCAGGCCCTGGCCGAGATCTACGCGGCCCTGACGCCCTGGCAGAAGACGCAGGTCGCCCGGCACCCGCAGCGCCCGCACTTCATCGATTACTGCGCCGGCCTGATCAGCGAGTTCACCCCGCTGGCGGGGGACCGCACCTTCGGCGAGGACGAGGCCATCGTCGGCGGCTTCGGCCGGTTCCGCGGGCGGCCGGTCTGCGTGCTCGGGCAGGAGAAGGGCGCGACGACGGAGGCGCGCCTGCGCCACAATTTCGGGATGGCCCGGCCCGAGGGCTACCGCAAGGCGGTGCGCCTGATGGAGACCGCCGACCGGTTCGGCCTGCCGGTGATCGCCTTCGTGGACACGGCCGGCGCCTATCCCGGCATCGAGGCGGAGGAGCGCGGGCAGGCCGAGGCCATCGCCCGCTCGACGGAGGCCTGCCTCGGCCTGTCGGTGCCGAACGTGGCCGTGGTGATCGGGGAGGGGGGCTCCGGCGGGGCCATCGCCCTCGCCACCGCCAACCGGGTGCTGATGCTGGAACACGCGATCTACGGGGTGATCTCGCCGGAGGGCGCGGCCTCGATCCTGTGGCGCGACGGGGGCCGCGCCCACGAGGCCGCCACCGCCATGAAGATCACCGCCCAGGACCTCCTGCGGCTCGGCGTCATCGACGGGATCATCCCCGAGGCCATCGGCGGGGCGCACCGGGACCGGGACGGCGCCATCCAGGCCACGGGCCAAGCCATCGCCGACTCCCTCGCCCTGTTCGAGGGGGCCGAGCCCGCCGCCATCCGCGACCGGCGGGCGGAGAAGTTCCTCGAGATCGGCAGGCGCCTGTGAGCGCAGCGGCCCGGCGGCTGCGCGGGACGCTCCAGCGCCTCGGCCGCCGCCTCGGCCGCCCGCTGGGCCGCCGCGACACGCGCGAGCCGGGGGCGTTCAACACCGTCTCCCTCGGCTGCAACTGCCAGATGGCCCATGTCCTGAAGACCCTCGACCTGCGTGCGTGGTCCGGGCCGTTCGACTGGCTGTTCTCCATGCCGGGGATGGTCCGCGATTGCCTCGCCGACGATTTCGCCACGCTCACCGACCGGGCCCAGCTCGAGAGCATCCCCGAGGCGGAGCGGCGCGGGCCGGACATCTGGAAGGGCCGCCACCGGCTCTACCGGGAGCGCCACGGCCTCGAATGCGTCTTCAACCACCACGATCCGGCCCGCGACCCGGCGGATTACGCCTTCCTGACCGAGGGCGTGCGCCGGCTGCGGACGGCCCTCGACACCCCTGGCACCCGCAACCGCCTGTGGATGATGACACACCTCTACACCCCCCGCCCGGTGGTGGAGGAGATCGACGCGCTGCTCGGCCGGCGGGCGAGCACCAATCATCTCACCTTCCTCCAGCTCGAGACCGGCGGGGAACGGGTGGAGGTGACCGAACGCTCCGATCCAAGCCCGAGCCTGCGCTGGCTGACGGTCGGCACCCCCACCGCGCCGATCGGCCTGCGCCTTGCCGACCCGGCGGACGACGCCGCGCTGGTGGCCCTGATCCGCGCGGAGGCCGACTGGCAGCCGGCCCGGCTCCACTGACCCAAGGCCGCGGCGCCTCACCCCGCGCGACCGTTCAACCGCTCGCTCAGGAAGTCGACCACCGCCCGGACCCGCGCGGGCATGGCGGGACCGCCGACGAGGACCGCGTGGATCGCCCCCCGATCCTGCGGATCGAACGGTTCGAGGCGCGGCACGAGCCGCCCCGCCGCCGCCCTCGCCACGGGAAAACGGTGGATCGCCGGGCCGGGTGCGCGGGCGGTGTTGCCACCGCGCCCTTGCGGTAACGAAGCCGCAAGCTTAACGACGGTAGAGGGTTGGGGAGTGGCGCCCGAGATCGGCCGATGCCAACGGCCTCCGGGCGAGAGTTCGAGGACGAGGTTCCCCATGACGGCGCGTCCCGCGACTGCGAGGATGCTGGCGGCCGCTGCCTTGACCGCCCTGTTGCTCGGCGCCTGCCAGGATGGCAGCGGGATCAACGGTCCCACGGCCCGTAGCATCGCTCCCATCGCCTCGCAGACCCTTGCTCTGATGCAGACCAAGGGGATGCAGCAATCCGACCCGATCCTAATCCGCGCCTACAAGAAGGAAGCGGAGATGGAGGTGTGGAAGAAGGGCGGCGACGGCCGCTACGCCCTGCTCAAGACCTACCCGATCTGCCGCTGGTCGGGCCAGCTCGGCCCGAAGACCCGCGAGGGGGATCGCCAGACGCCGGAGGGCTTCTACACGATCACGCCGGGCCTGATGAACCCGAACTCGTCGTACTACCTCTCCTTCGACACCGGCTTCCCCAACGCCGTCGACCGGGCGAACGGCCGCTCCGGCCGCTTCCTGATGGTGCATGGCACCTGCTCGTCGGCGGGCTGCTTCGCCATGACCGACGCCTCGATCGCCGAGATCTACGCCATCGCCCGCGAGGCGTTCTCGGGCGGCCAGCGCAGCTTCCAGTTCCAGTCCTACCCGTTCCGGATGACGGCCCGGAACATGGCCAAGTTCCGGAACGACCCGAACGCGCCGTTCTGGCGCAACCTGAAGGAAGGGTCCGATTATTTCGAGGCCCTGCGGGACGAGCCGAAGGTCGGCGCCTGCGGCACCCGCTACGTCTTCGGCGGGGGGGATGTGGCGGCGGGTTCGTGCAAGCCGAAGCTCGACCCACAGGTGGTCGAGAAGCGCGAGCAGGACGAGCGCGAGATCGCGGAACTCGTGGCGAAGGGCACGCCGTCGGTGCGGATGGCCTATCAGGACGGCGGCCAGAACCCGGTCTTCCGCCCCCAGAACGACCCGACCACGTTCGCGAGCCTCGGCGGCACCGAGACGGTGCTGCCCTACGATGCCAAGGAGTTCGGGCGCCACAACCTCGGCGACGTGAGCCGGCCGGAGACCCTCGCCTTCGCGCCGGAAGAGGTCGAGATCGACGCCAAGGGCCGTCCGGTGATGCTCGCCGCCGCCCAGTCGCCCACCACCACGTCCTCCACCACGCCGAAGGCCGGGACCAAGGTTGGCGAGAAGGCGAAGGGCCCGGTGCGGCCCTCGCCGACCACCCTCATGGCGACCCGGCAGGAGGAGCCGGCGGCGGAGGCCAAGCCCGCGGGGGCGGAGAAGCCCTCCCGCCTCACGGTCGCCGACGCGGACGGCGAATCCGACGGCTACCAGAAGTTGCTCGGCACGCTGTTCACCAAGGAGAAGGCGGCCCCCGTCACCCCGGCGACGGATGCCGCGACGGCCGCGCCGGTGAAACTGGCGGCCCATATCGAGGCGTCGGCCCCGGTTCCGGCGGTGAAGACCGCCCACGGGGCGAAGCCCGCCGCCCACTCTGGCAAGGAGCAGGCCCACGACGCCGGCAAGCCCGCGCCCGCCAAGCCCGCCGCCAAGCAGACGGTGGCCAAGGTCGACGTGAAGCCCTGAGGCGCTCCGGGGCGGGGACCTCCAGACGGTCCCCGCCGTGCCGTGCCGCTCAGAGCAGCGGGCGGTCCCGGTTCATCAGCCACAGGGCGTGGACCGTCCCGGGCAACCAGCCCAGCACCCACAGCACGATGTTCAGCAGGAACTGCAGGCCGAACCCGGTCGTCATGAGCACAGCGATCGGCGGGAAGAAGATCGCGAGCAGGATACGGATGAGGCTGGACACGGGAACTCCGGCGCGGGTGGGGGTCGTTTCGGCGCGCTAACGAAGCGGGGCCGTTTGCGTTCCACCGGGCATGCGGCGTGTGTCGTCCCCCGATGCCGTATCGTGCTGCGTTGCTGAGCCTCCCTGCGGCCGCCTAGAATGGGGACCTGCCGCGTGCTCGATGAGGTGACGCCCATGGCGACCATGAACGTGAGCCTGTCGCCGGAGATGCTGGCCTTCGTGACCCACCTGACGCAGTCGGGGCGCTACGCCTCGGCGAGCGACGTGGTGCGCGATGGCCTTCGCCTCCTCGAACAGGAAAAAGCCGCCGAAGCCGAGAAACTCGATGCCCTCCGCCGGGAGATCGAGGTCGGCCTGTCCGACCTGGGCTCCGATCGCCTCACACGCCGTACCGCAGCCGATATCGCCAGGGACGTGATCCGGAACGCCGGCCGTGCGCCATAGGCTGACGCTTCGGGCCGAGCGGGATATCGAGGATATTCTTCGGGAGACGCTTCGAACGTTCGGGAACCGACAAGTCCAGGCCTACGCGGAAATCATCGATCGGGCCGTCGCCATGATCGTCGATGACCCGGAGCGCCCTTCCACGAGGAGCCGGACAGAGTTGGCGCCTGGGATCCGCTCCTTCCACATGGCGCATGCGAGCCCCCGGAGACGAGGGGCGTCGCATATCCTCTATTTCTCCGTCATCGCCGAGCGCCGGGAAGTGGTCGTGCTGAGGGTCCTGCACGAAAAGATGGAGCCTCGCCTGCGCGTGGGCGCGGACATGGTTCCGGCCGACCCGCCCCAGGATCCTTGCCCGTGAGGACCCGATCCATCTCCCGCGCCGTCACCGGCGCGGGAGATCCGTGTTTCCTCGTCACTTCGGCGGCGTGGTGGCGCTCGGGATGGCGGCGGGGACGTTGGCCGCCTGCTTCTCGGGGTTCTTCACTTGGCTGTAGGCCACGTTGGCGAAGGAGCCGATCACCGTCGGCCAGCTCGGGCTCGCATATTGCGGGTCGTCGCGGCCGACCTTGCAGAAGGCGGTCGTGAGGGCGTTGACGATGTCGTCGTCCGTGGCCTGGGTCGGCTCCGCCTTGATCTGCGGCACGACGCGGACGAGCGTCGGCACGAAATCCTGCTGCTTCAGGCCCGTCAGGCTGTTCTGGATGCCCACCTTGTCGAAGGCCGCCTTCAGCTTGTCCTGCTCGATCTCGGCGCAGGGGGCCGTGCCGGCGAGCATGGTCTTGGTCGCCGCCCGGGCCTCGGACGCCTTGGAACCGGTGACGACCGGCGCCTTGTTGCCCCAGGAATTGCGGATGTAATCCGTGACGTTCTTCACCTCGACATCGGTCATCTGCTGGCCGATGGCCACCATCGGTGCGTAGCCGCTCTGGGCGGCCAGGCCGCCGTAGATCACCCGCAGCACCGTCTCGGGCCCGTCCGACATCACCGAGGTGTTGCCGGCCAGGGCCGGCACCGCGCCGGAGATGCCCTTGCCGTCGGGCTGGTGGCAGGAGGAGCAGTAGGTCAGGTAGGTCGAGGCCCCCGGCGCGTCCTTCGTGTCGAAGGCGGCGAGGTCCTTGGCCTTGTAGGTCTCCTTGGCGGGCACCGTGCGCAGGTAGGCGACCATCGCCTTCAGGTCCTCCTCCTTCACCTTGGAGAGGGATTCCATGATGGTCTGGCGCATCGGGCCGGCGGCGACGCCGGGGAGATCCCCGGGGGCGGTGCCGGTCTTCAGGTAGGTCACCACCTGGTCGTCGGACCAGGCGCCGATGCCCTGATGGCCGTTGGGGGTGATGTTCGGGGCGTACCAGCCGTCGATGACGCCGCCGCCGAAGCGGCCGGCGAAGCTCGAATTGCCCACGAGCTTGTTCTCGTTGTGGCACATGGCGCAGTGGCCGAGGCCCTCGACGAGGTAGGCGCCGCGGTTGACCTCGGCGCTGGCGTTCGGATCGGGCTTGAACCGCGTTTCCGTGAAGAACGCCGTCCGCCACGTCACCAGGGCGGTGCGGACGTTGAACGGGAACGGGATCTGGTTCTCCTGGCGCTTCTCGTTCACCGCCGGGATCGACTGGAGGTAGGCCCAGATCGCCTTGGTGTCCTCGTCCGTGACCTTCGTGAACCAGCCGAACGGGAAGGCCGGGTAGAGATAGCCGACATGCTTGCTATAGCCGGCCCGGAAGGACTTATCGAAGTCCTCGTAGCTGTAGTCGCCGAGGCCCGTTTCCTTGTCGGGGGTCAGGTTCGGGGTCATGATCACGCCGAAGGGCATGTTCAGGGCGTAGTTGCCGGCGAGGTACTTGCCACCGGGCGCCGTATGGCAGGCGGCGCAATCGCCCATGGTGACGAGGTACTTCCCGCGCTCCACGGGGTCTTGGCTGTCCTGCGCCCAGACGGGCGTTCCAAGGATGGTTCCGGCGAGCAGGCCGGACGCAAGGACGAGGCTGCGCTGCATGGCCGGCATCTCCCGGGAGCCAATTTTCAGAAAAGTTCGAAACTATTGCCGCGCGTGAACGCTGGCGATCCTACGATGTTCCTGCCGCGCTAGCTCCGGCCCTGCGGCCAAGCGTCCACCGGCGGGGTCTGACCCGGCCGGAGCGCCTTCCGGCGGAGGGCGAGGTCGGCGCCGTGGGCGACGAGCCCGGCGAGCATCCAGCCGGCGACGACGGGCCAGGGCGCCCCCGTGAGGGCGGCCCGCAGGGCGAGCATCAACGCGGCCCCCGCGGCGAGGGTGGCGGCGAAGGGGGCGAACCGGCCGAAGCCCCGGCACAGCACGAACAGCAGCACCGCCTCGGCCGCGACGCCGACGAGGATCAGATCGACGATGCGGCCCGAGGCGAACAGGCCGTCCATCAGGCGAGGCCCCGGCGGGGGTTCAGCTGCACGATGCGCAGGTTCAGGCAGGCGGCGACGCTCACCCAGGCGAGGTAGGGCAGGTTCATCAGGGCCACGGCGGGGCTCACCCGGCCCACGGCCAGAATCAGCGCCGCGACGGAGAGCCAGAGCAGGGCGATCTCGCCCAGCGCCCAGTCGGGCCGGCGGAGTTGGAAGAACACCACGCTCCAGGCGATGTTGAGGACGGCGTTCACCGCGAAGGCCAGGGCGAGCATCGGCCGGGCGGCCGGCTCCCCGCTCCAGGCGAGGACGCCGGAACTGGCGGTGAGGGCGAAGATCACGGCCCAGATCGGCCCGAAGGCCCAGTCCGGCGGCTTCCAGGCCGGGACGCGCAGGCTCCGGTACCACCCGTCCGTCCGGGTCGCGAGGCCGCCGGCCGCGGCGACGACCACCGCGCAGACGGCGGCCACGAGCGTCGTCTGCCAGTCCGCCTGCGTCAGGAGGTTCACGGCGAGACCCAGCGGAACAGGTGCGCGAGGTCCTTGAAGAAGATCCGCATGTGCGCGGCCGGCTTCGCCCGGACCAGCTCCTTGTTCATGTAGGAGTCCCAGGTGAGCTGCTGCACGTCCTTGTCGCGGCAGATCGAGACGAAGCGCTCCCGCAGGCCGTCGCTGCGGTACCAGACCCACTGCATCATCCCGAGGATCCAGAACACGCGCCCGTGCAGGCGCATGAAGCTGCGGCGGGCGAGGCCCAGGGCCTTGGCGTCGCCGGTGGCGAGGAAGGCCCGCGCCGCCTCGGCCGCGAGCCGGCCGCCGAGCATGGCGTAGTAGATCCCCTCGCCCGAGGCCGGGGCCACGACCCCCGCCGCGTCGCCCGCGAGCAGAACGTCCCGGCCGTTGTCCCAGCGCTTGAGGGGCTTGAGGGGGAGGGGGGCCCCCTCCCGGCGGACGGTCTGCGCATCGGCCAGCCCCGTCGCCTCGCGCAAGGCGCGGACCGAGGAGCGGAGCGAGAACCCCTTGCGGGCGCTGCCCGTGCCGATGCTCGCGGTGTCCCCGTGCGGGAAGATCCAGGAGTAGAAGTCCGGCGAGTGCTTGCCCTGGTAGAAGACGTCGCATCGGGTCGGGCCGATGGCGGCCTCGCCCCTCTCGCCCGCCTGGGGGACGCGGACGATCTCGTGGTAGGCGAAGACCTGCCGCATCTTGTCGTGGCCCGGCACCTCCGCCCGGCCGACGGGGGAGGTGGCGCCGTCGGCCCCGATCACGAGCCGGGCCTGCACCGCGTGGCGGACGAGGGCGTCGCCCTTGCCGGTGGTGAAGTGCACCAGGGCCGGGCCGTCGGCGGGGCGGCTGACCTTCTCGAACGCGGCCTCGCGCAGGTCGGCCCCCGCGGAGGCGGCGCGCTCCCGCAGCCACGGGTCGAAGTCCTTCCGGTCGACCATGCCGACGAAGCCTTCGCCGACCGGCATGTCGACCTCCTTCCCACTGGGCGCGATCATCCGCGCGGCGCGGATGCGGGCGACGAGGAGGTGGTCGGGGATCGCGAAGTCGCGGATCAGCCGGGGGGGGATCGCCCCGCCGCAGGGCTTGATCCGCCCGGGCTTGTCGAGGAGCAGCACGGAATGGCCGGCTCCGGCGAGGTCGGCCGCGGCCGTCGCCCCCGCCGGCCCGCCGCCGACCACCACGACGTCGTAGATCTTGCGATCGGTATCCGATTCGGGCCCGGTCATCGTATCACCTCGCCTCAAAAGCCGGATTGAGCGGAAAACCGGACGGCGCCGCCTCGACGCGGAGGGCGACCGCCACCGCCGCGAGGAACAGCACGCCCTCGGCGACGAACACCGCGGCATAGGCGTGGACCGGCTGGTCCACCACGAGGCGCATGGCATCGACCGCCAGCGCCCCGAGCACCCCGCCGCCGCCGAAGGCGACGCCCTGCGCCGCCCCCCAGACGCCCATGCGGGTGCCGCGCTCCCGCTCGCCCCCGTGTCCCGCCAGCGCCATCATCGAGCCGATGGCGGCGACCGCGTAGATGCCGTTGGCGAAGCCCAGGGCGAAGACCGCCCCGCGGAGGGGGAAGTCCGGCCCGGACGGCCCGCCCGCGGCGATGGCGAACAGGGCGAGCGCCGAGGCTCCGCAGCCGACGGCGCTCCAGAGGCGCAGGGAGGCCAACGCCGTCCCCTTGGCGAGCAGCGTCACCGCCGCGACGAGGAGCATCCCGGCCAGGACGCCCCCGTGCTGGAGCCCGGCGAGCTTGGTCGTCGCGCCCGGCCCCATGGCGAAGACGAGGCCGGCATAGGGTTCGAGGATCAGCTCCTGCGCGCTGTAGGCGAGCATGGAGACGAACACGAAGACCGTGAAGCGCCGGGCCACGGGGTCGGCCAGCACCTTCCTGAGGACCTGCGCGAAGGGCGGCTTGGCCTCCGCCGCCTCCTGGCGCGGGGCCGGCAGCCGGGCCTCGATGCCCGTGACGGCGAGGGCGGCGACGCAGAACGCCACCAGCGACACGCTCCCCGACACCGCCACGAGGCGCAAGACGGTGAAGGGCTCGAGGAAATGGCCGGCCAGCGGCGCGGTGACGGCGAAGCCGAGGATCATCATCACCCAGACCAGGGTCGCCGCCGCCCCGCGCCGGGACGGGGCTACCCCACCGGCCAGCAGAACGAGGAGCGACGTCCCCGCCGCGCCGACCCCGAGGCCGACGAGGAGGAAGGAGAGGGCGGCGAGCGCCAGCCCGGCGGCGAGGTGCGTCTGCGCCAGCGCCGTGCCGCAGGCGGCGCCGAAGCCCCCGAGGCAGAGGGCCGCCATGCCGCCGAGGATCCACGGGGTGCGCCGGCCCGTCCGGTCGGAGCCGTAGCCCCAGCGCGGGCGCAGCACCTGCACCGCATAATGGATCGCCACCAGCAGCCCCGGCACCAGGGCCGGCAGGGCCAGCTCCACCACCATCACCCGGTTCAGGGTCGAGGTCATCAGCACCACGACGCCCCCCAGCGCCGTCTGCACGAGGCCGAGCCGGAGGATGGAGGGCCAGGAGAGATGCGCGCCCATCACGCGCCACCCACGAGCGGGCGGAGGGCGAAGGCGGTGGCGAGCATGCCGAGCACGTAGAGGGTGGTGCCGGTGCCGTTGTACCACGCCGCCCGGCCGCGCGGGTCGTCGAGGAAGCGGACCATCAGCGCCGCCTGCCCGGCGAGCAGCGCCACGATGATCGCGGCGTGCCACGGCCGCCCCCAGGCGAAGAGCAGGCCGATCACCACCACCTGCGGCAGCGCCATGACGAGGCAGGCGAAGCGCGCGGCCCGCGCCGGGCCGAGCTGCACCGGCAGGGAGCGCACGCCGGTCGCGATATCCCCCTCCACGGACTTGAAATCGTTGAGGGTCATGATCCCGTGGGCGCCGATGGAATAGAGCAGGGCGGTGATCAGCACCCGCCAATCCGGCATGGCGGCGGCCATCACCGCCGCGCCGGTGAACCAGGGCAGGCCCTCGTAGCAGATCGCCACGGCCGAGTTGCCCCACCAGCCGTTGCCCTTCAGGCGCAGCGGCGGCGCGGAATAGAGCCACGCCAGCACCAGCCCGAACAGGGCCGCGCCGAGGATCCACGGGCCGAGCGCCGCGGCGACCGCCAGGGACAGGGCGGTCCAGCCCATAGCGAGGTAGAGGCCCCAGCGGCCGGGGATGCGCCCCGAGGGAATCGGGCGGTTCGGCTCGTTGATGGCATCCACGTGCCGGTCGAACCAATCGTTGGCCGCCTGGCTCGTGGCGCAGACCAGGGGACCCGCGAGGACGACCCCCGCCGCGATCACCGGCCATTGCCCGTGGGCAGGCACGCCGGACGAGACGACGCCGCAGCCGAAAGCCCACATCGGGGCGAACCACGTGAGTGGCTTCAGGAGCTCGACGACGGCACTCGGGGCGGGCGTTGCGGCCATGTGCGGAGGCTATGCCAGCCGGCCGGAGTGTCAAGCCAGAATGACACTCACCCCCTCACGTCGCGACAAATTTACCCGCGGGCGGGCGGCGTGGAACCAATGACGGCTTCTTAATTCATAAACTTCGGCGGAGGGCGGCGGGACATCGGCACGCGAGGCGCTTCCCTAGATTGCTTCGCTCCGCTCGCAAGGACGCGGGGCTGAACGTCATCGCGAGCGCAGCGAAGCGACCCAGGGCGGCGGGACGTCGACGAGCGGAGCACTTCCCTGGGTTGCTTCGCTCCGCTCGCAAGGACATGGGGGCTGAACGTCATCGCGAGCGCAGCGAAGCGACCCAGGGCGGCGGGACGTCGGCGAGCGGAGCGCTTCCCTGGATTGCTTCGCTCCGCTCGCAAGGACGGGGGCCGCTGAACGTCATCGCGAGCGCAGCGAAGCGACCCAGGGCGGCGGGACGTCGCCGGACGGGGCACGCTGCGTGAGAACGGCGTCACCCCGAGCGCAGCGGAAACGCCTCAGCCCTCGTCGCCGGGATTGAGGTCGCCGACGCCGTAGCGGCGCATCTTGGCGTAGAGCCCCTGCCGGGAGAGGCCCAGCATCTCCGCGGCCGAGGCGCGGTTGTCCCGGGTGATCCGCAGGGCCGCCTCGATGCAGAGCTTTTCGATGAGATCGGTGGTCTCGCGCACGAGGGTCTTCATCGACACCCGCCCCACCAGCTCGGCCATCTGCTCCACCGAGCGCGGCTCGGCACGGGTGCCGACGTTCAGGGCCGAGCGGGGCGGCAGGGCCCGAATCGAGAAGCCGAGGCAGGCGGGCGAGCCCGGCGCCGCCACGGCCGCGATCTCCACATCCTCCAGGCCGCCGTAGGTGCCGCGCACCACCGTCGCGAAGCGGCGGACGGATCCGTGATCCTGCAGGGTCGCGAACAGGGTCCGCGCCTCGGTCTCGTCGCGGGCGAGCCATTCCTCGATCGGCCGGCCGCGGGCCTGCCCCTCGGCGGCGAGTTGCGCCAGTTCGAGGAAGGCGGCGTTGGCCCAGAGCACCCGGTGCGCGGCATCCGTGACCACGAAGCCCTCGGGCATCGCCTCGATGAGCGCCCGGGTCGGGGACACGCCGGACGGATCCGTGGCCGCCCCCGCGCCCGAATCGCGGCCCGGGATCAGCCGCATGATCGCGCTCGTCCCCCCCTCGCCGCGGAACAGGGAGGCCGAGATCGTGACATCGCCGCGGGTCTGGAGCAGGGCGGCGCGGATATCCGAGGCGTGGCCGGTGGCCCGCAGGGACCCGTGCTGCCCCTCGATGGCGCGCATGCTCGCCGGATCGAACAGCTCCACCGCGTCCACGCCGATTAGCCGCCGCACCGGCCGGCCGAGGAGGCGCGCCGCGGCGGGGTTGGCCTCGATCACCCGGCGCGTGGCGGCATCGACCACCAGCACGGCCTCGCCGCAGATCTGGAACAGGAGGCGGTAGCGGGTCTCGGCGGCGCGCAGGCGGTCGTAGTCGCGCTCCAGGGTCTGCTGGGTGTCCGCGAGCCGGCGCTGCAGCGCAGCGACGGTGCGCATGTCCCGCCCGAGCACGAGGATCGGCCCGTCGGCGGCGGGGCGCAGCGCGGTGTACCGGATGGGCAGATCGATGCCCGTGGGCGAGGGATGGTTGACCTGCCGCCAGCGGGTGATCTCCCCCGGGCCGGCATCGCGCAGCAGCTCGTCCACCTTCGTCCGGCTCTCGACGGTGACGGTGTCCACGAGGCGCCGGCCGAGCCAGCCGCCGATCTTCTCCTCGGAGAAGTCGGCCCCGCCCGTGGCGCCCCGGATCACGCCGTCCTCATCGACGATCAGCGACAGATCGGAGGCAGCCGTCACCGCCAGACCTGCCGCGCTCCCCCCGAGGAGAGCGGCGACCTTGGGCAGGGCCTCGTTGAGGACGGGCTCGGCAGGGCGGGGGCGGAGTGTCACGGATTTCTGTCGCAGTGCGTCGAAGTGTCTACCTTTCAGCAAGCCACCGCCGGTCTGTCCAGCGTTGCTTCCGCGATTCCCGGCGCAGACCACGCATCGGGTGCGTAAGCATCGGCCCCTACTTCGGCCGGACCGGTCCCGGTCCGCGCAAAGTAAGGGCCGCCGACCATGACGAAAAGGGAAGGGTTGCGGGAGACCCGCCGGAGGGCCGGGACCAGCGTCTTCAGCGCGGGCGCGCAGACGTCACAGGAGAGTGACACACCGAGAACGTCATACCAGCCGGATCGCAGCATCTCTGCGGCATTTTCGGGGGAGTGGCCGAGATTCGTCACGTCCCACCCCGATTCGCGGAAGAAGCTCCCGAGGATCGACAGGCCGTAGACATGCGTCTCGCCGGGGCAGGGCATCAACAGGACGCTGCGTCCGCTTGGGCTCGCGGCCCGCTCCATGCCCGCGCAGAGGCGGCGCGTCAGCGTCTGCAGGCGGCCGAGCCCGTCGGTCACCGCCAGGAAATCGCAGGTGTCGTCCTCCCACTTCGTCCCGAGCCGCCGGGCGGCCGGTGCGAGCAGGTCGAGGAGCAGACGGTCGAGGGGAAGGTCGCCGGCCTGGAGGGCGTCCACCGCCGCGTCGAGGTCGAACGGCCCCGGGGCGAGGAGGATCGCGGCCAGGGCCTCGAAGTCGCGCAGGGGTGCGACCGGCGCCGAGCGCCCCGGCCTCCGGTGCGCCATCATGAGTCGGGGAAGGATCTCGGCCTCCACGAGCCAGGCGAGCACGTCGCGGTCGTCCTCCCCATCGCCGGGCAAGCTGGAGACACAGTCCTCACAGAGGTGCCCCTGATCGTCCATCGGCATCCCTCCCGGCATCACGGACTTCTGGTCGAGCCCTGAGCCCTACGGTCGCGTGGTCATTGTCGTGGAACCGTACACACCTGGCCGCCGACCGGCGGAACGGGATCGGCCGGGCTGCGGAAGCTCGGCGACCGGTCCGGAATTCGAGAGCAGCCTACGCCTGAAAACGCCTTTGGCAATGACCGCGGCAGGACACACCTCCTTAAAGTGTCATCCAGACAAAGCGTCAAGCGGGATTGACACTTTTCGGGGGCCAGATAGGTTCGAGGCACCGGAACCGAACGGGGTTCCGGGTTGGCAGGGAAGGGCGCACCCATGGGTCAGCACGACCTCGGTCGCAGGGACCGGCCTGCCGCTCCGCTCTACACGGCCGACGAGCGGAGGAGGCGCGACGCCTCGCCGTGGACCCTGGTCCAGGGCGTGCTCGCCCCCGTCCAGTTCGCGATCTTCCTGGTGAGTCTCGGGCTCGTCCTGCGCACCCTCGCCACCGGCCAGGGCGCGGACGCCGCCCTCGCCTCCGTCGTCGTCAAGACCCTGGCCCTCTACGCGATCATGGTGACGGGCTCGGTCTGGGAGAAGGACGTGTTCGGGCGCTACCTCTTCGCCCCCGCCTTCTACTGGGAGGACATGGTCAGCATGCTCGTGCTGGCCCTGCACACCGCCTACCTCGCCGCCCTGTGGACGGGCTCCCTCGGGGAGCGGGGGCTGCTGCTCCTGGCCCTCGCCGCCTACGCCACCTACGTCGTCAACGCCGGGCAGTTCGTGCTGAAGCTGCGCGCCGCCCGCCTCCAGGGCGCGGGCGCTCCGCTGCCGTCGGCGGGGGTGACGGCATGAACGCGCCCCTCTCCAACACGGCCGCCTGCGGCGGCATCGACCTCCACCGGGAGGACGGCCAGCGGGCGGTGTTCTGCGGCCTCACCGGCATCGTCTGGCTGCACCGGAAGATCCGCGACGCCTTCTTCCTCGTGGTCGGCTCGCGGACCTGCGCCCACCTGATCCAGTCCGCCGCCGGGGTGATGATCTTCGCCGAGCCGCGATTCGCCACCGCCATCATCGACGAGCGCGACCTGGCCGGCCTCGCGGACTGCAACGACGAGTTGGACCGGGTGGCGGCGCGACTCATCGAGCGCCGGCCGGACATCAAGCTCCTGTTCCTCGTGGGCTCCTGCCCCTCGGAGGTGATCAAGCTCGACCTGAGCCGGGCGGCCCAGCGCCTCTCGGCCAAGCTCGGCCCGGTCAAGGTGCTGAACTATTCGGGCTCGGGCATCGAGACCACCTTCACGGAAGGGGAGGATGCCTGCCTCGCCGCCCTGGTGCCGGACCTCCCCGCCGAGGCCGCGGACGCCGCCCCCTCGCTCCTCGTCGTCGGCGCCCTGGCCGACGTGGTGGAGGACCAGTTCCTGCGGCTCTTCTCGGCGATGGGCATCGCGGATGTCCGCTTCCTGCCGGCCCGGCACGCGAACGCGATGCCGGCGGTGGGGCGCAACACCCGCTACCTCCTCGCCCAGCCCTTCCTCGCCGCCACCGCCCGCGCCCTCGACGAGCGCGGGGCGAAGCGGCTCTCCGCCCCGTTCCCCCTGGGGGCCGAGGGCACCACCGGCTGGCTCCAGGCGGCGGCCGAGGCGTTCGGCGTCTCGGACGCGACCTTCGAGGCCGCCACCGCCGCCGGCCGCGCCCGGGCCGAGACGGCGCTCGCCCCCTACCGCGAGAAACTCGGCGGCAAGCGGGTGTTCTTCTTCCCCGATTCGCAGCTGGAAGTGCCCCTGTCCCGGTTCCTGGCGCGGGAACTCGGCTCGGTCCTCGTGGAGGTCGGCACCCCCTACCTGCACCGGGCGCACCTTTCCGCCGAGATCGAGCTTCTGCCCGAAGGCACCCGCGTGACGGAGGGCCAGAGCCTCGACGAACAGCTCGACCGCTGCCGGGCCGCCCGGCCCGACCTGACGGTCTGCGGCCTCGGCCTCGCCAACCCGCTGGAGGCGGAAGGGCTCGCGACCAAGTGGTCGATCGAGCTGCTGTTCACCCCGGTCCAGGGCTACGAGCAGGCCGGGGACCTCGCCGAACTCTTCGCCCGGCCGCTCGCGCGCCGCGCCTTGCTGGAGGTGTAGCGATGCAGCTCACCCTCTGGACCTACGAAGGCCCGCCCCACATCGGCGCCATGCGCGTGGCCACCGCCATGACCGGGCTGCACTACGTGCTGCACGCCCCGCAGGGCGACACCTACGCTGACCTGCTGTTCACGATGATCGAGCGGCGCGACCGCCGCCCGCCCGTCACCTACACCACCTTCCGGGCGCAGGACCTCGGCCGCGACACCGCCGAGCTGTTCAAGAACGCCGTGGCGCAGGCCTACGCGCGGTTCGCGCCGCAGGCGATGATCGTCGGCGCCTCCTGCACCGCCGAGCTGATCCAGGACGATCCGGGCGGCCTCGCCAAGGCCCTCGACCTGCCGATCCCGGTGATTCCCCTCGAACTGCCGGCCTACCAGAAGAAGGAGAACTGGGGCGCCTCGGAGACCTTCTATCGGCTGGTCCGGGCGCTCGCCGGTGCGCCGCAGCCCCGCGAGCCGGGCCGGCGCCCCCTGTGCAACATCCTGGGGCCGACGGCGCTGGGCTTCCGCCACCGGGACGACCTCATCGAGATCCGGCGCCTCCTCGCCGACCTCGGGATCGACGTGAACGTCGTGGCGCCGCTGGGCGCCAGCCCCGCCGACCTCGCCCGCCTGCGTGCGGCCGACTTCAACGTGGTGCTCTATCCCGAGATCGCCCGCGCGGCGGCCGAGCACCTGAAGCGCGCCCTGGGCCAGCCCTTCACAAAGGAGATCCCCATCGGGGTCGGCGGCACCCGGGCCTTCGTGGCGGAGGTCGCGGCGCTGGCCGGCGTCGATCCGGCGCCGGTCCTCGACGGGCCCGGCTCCCGGCTGCCGTGGTACTCGCGCTCGGTCGATTCGACCTACCTCACCGGCAAGCGCGTCTTCGTGTTCGGGGACGCCACCCACGCGCTCGGCCTCGCCCGGGTCGCGGCGAAGGAGCTCGGCTTCAAGCTCGTCGGCCTCGGCACCTACACCCGCGAATTCGCCCGCGAGGTCCGCGCCGAGGCGGAGGCCCACGGGATCGAGGCGACGATCACCGACGACTACCTCGACGTCGAGGCGGCGATCCGCGCCGCCGGGCCGGAACTGGTGCTCGGCACGCAGATGGAACGCCACGTCGCCAAGCGGCTCGGGCTCCCCTGCGCCGTGATCTCGGCGCCGGTCCACGTCCAGGACTTCCCCGCCCGCCATTCCCCGCAGATGGGCTTCGAGGGGGCGAACGTGCTGTTCGACACCCTGGTCCACCCGCTGATGATGGGCCTCGAAGAACACCTCCTCGGCATGTTCCGGGAGGATCCCGAGTTCCACGATGGCGTCGGGCCCTCGCATCTCGGCGGCCAGCCGGCGGTGCGGCCCGAGGCCGTGGACCGGGCGCCGGCCTCCCCCCCTCCGACACCGGCGCCCGTTTCCGTCATCGAAGCCGGCGCCGACGCCATCTGGGCCCCCGAGGCCGAGAAGGAACTGAAGAAGATCCCGTTCTTCGTGCGCGGCAAGGCGCGCAGCAACACGGAGAAGTTCGCGCGAGAGCGGCGCCTTCCGCTCATCACCCTCGAGACCTTGTACGATGCTAAAGCGCATTTCGGCCGCTAGCGCATCCCCCGCTGGATCGGGTGCCGGTTCGGTGTCGGCGGATGGGCCACGCTTCGGAGCGGGAGCCGTGTTCCGACCCAAGGGGTCGGGCGCCGCCCCCCGTCCCGACATCCGCGTCGTCATCGTCACGCTCGACAATCACTTGGCGAGCGCGGTGGAGCGGGCGCGCCTGCGTCTCCGGACCGAGATGCCCGGCTTGCACCTCGCCTTCCACGCCGCCGCCGAGTGGGAGACGGACCCCGCCGCCCTCGAATCGTGCAAGGCCGACATCGGCCGCGCCGACATCGTGCTGAGCGCGATGCTGTTCCTGGACGAGCACGTCCGGGCGATCCTGCCTGCGCTCCTCGCGCGGCGCGAGGCCTGCGACGCGATGGTCGGCTGCCTCTCGGCCGGCGAGGTGGTGAAGACCACCAAGATCGGCCGCTTCGACATGAGCGGCACGAAGCGCAGCGCCCTGGACTTCCTCAAGAAGCTGCGCGGCAAGCCCGGCGCCGAGGGCAACGCCGCCCGCCAGATGGCCCTGGTGCGCAAGCTCCCGAAGATCCTGCGCTTCATCCCCGGCTCGGCGCAGGACGTGCGCGCCTACTTCCTCACCCTGCAATACTGGCTCGCCGGGTCCGACGAGAACGTCTCCGCCCTGGTGCGCTTCCTCGTCCAGCGCTACGCGGCGGGCGCCCGGGCCGCGTGGCGGGACCTCCCCGCCGCCCCGGCGCCGCTGCACTATCCCGAGACCGGCCTGTACCATCCGCGCATGGCGGGCCGCGTCGGCGAGGACGCTTCGCGGTTGCCCCGGAACAAGGCGGCGACGGGCCGGGTCGGCCTGCTGCTGATGCGCAGCTACGTGCTCGCCGGCAACACCGCCCATTACGACGGCGTCATCGCCGCCCTGGAGGCCCGGGGCCTCGACGTGGTGCCCGCCTTCGCCGCCGGCCTCGACAACCGCCCGGCGGTCGAGACCTTCTTCATGCGGGACGGCCGCCCGGCCATCGACGCACTGGTCTCGCTCACCGGCTTCTCCCTCGTCGGCGGCCCGGCCTACAACGATTCGAAGGCGGCGGCGGCGGTGCTGTCCCGGCTCGACGTGCCCTACCTCGCCGCCCACGCCCTGGAATTCCAGACCCTCGAGCAATGGGAGGCCGGCGCCCGCGGCCTCTCGCCGGTGGAGGCGACGATGATGGTCGCCATCCCCGAACTCGACGGCGCCACCGCCCCGAGCGTGTTCGGCGGCCGGTCCATCGCCTCCGGCGCCGACAACGCCCGCGACATGCGCCCCCACCCCGAGCGGGTGGCGCGCCTGGCCGAGCGGGTCGCCAAGCTCATCGCCCTCCGGCGCACCGCGAAGGCCGAGCGCCGGATCGCGGCGGTGCTGTTCAACTTCCCGCCCAATTCCGGCGCCACCGGCACCGCCGCCTTCCTCTCGGTCTACGCCTCGCTGCTCAACACCCTGAAGGGGCTGAAGGCGGACGGCTACACCGTCGAGGTCCCCGAGAGCGTCGATGCCCTGCGCGAGGCGATCCTCACCGGCAACGCGGGCCGCTACGGCACGCAGGCCAACGTCCACGCCCGCATCCCCGCCGACGAGCATGTCCGGCGCGAGGCGTACCTCGCCGAGATCGAGGCGCAGTGGGGTCCGGCACCGGGCCGCCACCAGAGCGACGGCGCCGGCCTGTTCGTGCTCGGCGCGCAGTTCGGCAACGTGTTCGTCGGCATCCAGCCCGCCTTCGGCTACGAGGGCGACCCGATGCGGCTGCTGTTCGAGAGCGGCTTCGCCCCGACCCACGCCTTCAGCGCCTTCTACCGCTACCTGCGCGAGGATTTCCGCGCCGACGCCGTGCTGCATTTCGGCACCCACGGGGCGCTCGAATTCATGCCCGGCAAGCAGACCGGCCTGTCGGACGCCTGCTGGCCGGAGCGGCTGATCGGCGCCCTGCCGAACGTCTACCTCTACGCCGCCAACAACCCCTCCGAGGGGACGCTGGCCAAGCGCCGCTCGGCGGCGACGCTGGTGAGCTACCTGACCCCGAGCCTCGCGGCGGCGGGGCTCTACCGGGGCCTCCTCGACCTGAAGAGCTCCATCGAGCGGTTCCGCGGCCTCGACGCGGAGGCGGGGCTCGAGCGCGCCGACCTCGCGGCGCTGATCCAGTCCCAGGGCGCGGCGGTGGACCTCGTCCCCGCCGAACCCGCCTGGGACGGCGATTTCGTCACCCGGGTCGCCAGCCTCTGGGCGGCGGTGAGCGAACTCGAACAGACGCTGATCCCGTACGGCCTCCATGTCGTGGGCGAGGGCGTGCCGGCCGAGGAGCGCATCGACCTGCTGGCCGCCGTGGCGGAAGCCTCGCACGGGCTGAAGCCCGCGCGGGCCGCCATCGCCGCCCTGGTGGCGGGGGAGGGGGCGGACGCCGCCCTGCGCCTCGCCGGCCTGCCGGCGACGGAGGAGGCCCGCGCCGCCTTCGCCAGCCTCGCCGAGACGAACGCGCTGCTTTCCACGGACCACGAGGTCGCCGGCCTGCTGAAGGCCCTCGACGGGCGGTTCGTGGAGCCGGTGGCCGGCGGCGACCTGCTGCGCAGCCCGGCGATCCTGCCCACCGGCCGCAACATCCACGGCTTCGACCCCTGCCGCCTGCCCTCCGCCTTCGCGGTGGCCGACGGCGCCCGGCAGGTGGCCCGGATCCTCGCCCGCCACGCCGAGGAGGGGAAACCCCTGCCGGAGAGCGTCGCCATCGTCCTGTGGGGCACCGACAACCTGAAGAGCGAGGGCGGCCCCATCGCCCAGGCGCTGGCCCTCCTCGGCGCCGCCCCGCGCTTCGACGGCTACGGCCGCCTCGCCGGGGCCGAGCTGATCCCCCTGGAGACCCTGGGCCGCCCGCGCATCGACGCGGTCGTCACCCTCTCCGGCATCTTCCGCGACCTGCTGCCGCTGCAGACCAAGCTGATCGCCCAGGCCTGCTTCCTCGCCGCCACCGCCGACGAGCCGGTGGAGCAGAACTTCGTCCGCAAGCACGCCCTCGCCATCCAGGCCGAGCAGGGTTGCGACATCGAGACGGCGGCGCTCCGGGTCTTCTCGAACGCCGAGGGGGCCTACGGCGCCAACGTCAACCACCTCGTGGAATCCGGCTCCTGGGACGACGAGGACGAGCTGTGCGAGGCGTTCTCCCGCCGCAAGAGCTTCGCCTACGACCGCACCGGCAAGCCGGCGCCGCAGCGGGCCTTGATGAAGGCGGTGCTCGCCTCCGTGGATCTCGCCTACCAGAACCTCGATTCCGTCGAGGTCGGGGTCACGAGCGTCGATCACTACTTCGACGGGCTCGGCGGCATGGGCCGGGCGGTGGCCCGGGCCAAGGGCGAGGCGGTGCCGATCTACATCAGCGACCAGACCCGCGGCGAAGGCCGGGTCCGCACCCTGCCGGAGCAGGTCGCGCTGGAGACCCGCACCCGGATGCTCAACCCGAAGTGGTACGAGCCCCTGCTCGGCCACGGCTACGAGGGCGTCCGCCAGATCGAGGCGCACCTCACCAACACGGTGGGCTGGTCGGCCACCGCGAACGCGGTGCAGCCCTGGATCTACGAGCGCATCACCGAGACCTTCGTCCTCGACCCGGCGATGCGCGAGCGCATCGCCTCCCTCAACCCCACCGCCTCCGCCAAGGTCGCCCAACGGCTGATCGAGGCTCACAAACGCGGCTTCTGGACCCCTGACGCAGCGACCCGCGACGCCCTCGACCGGGCGGAGGAGGAGCTGGAGGACCGTCTCGAAGGCGTCACAGCAGGAGTGGCCGCATGAACATCGCCATCCGAAACCCCGTCGTGGCGCGGAAGGAAGAGGGCAGCCTGCAGGTCGCCCTCGACCCCGATCTGAAGATCGACACCGCCAAGGTCTTCGCCGTCTACGGCAAGGGCGGCATCGGCAAGTCGACCACCTCGTCGAACCTGTCGGTGGCGTTCTCGAAGCTCGGCAAGCGGGTGCTGCAGATCGGCTGCGACCCCAAGCACGACTCGACCTTCACCCTCACCAAGCGCCTCGCCCCCACGGTGATCGACGCCCTCGAATCCGTGAACTTCCACTCGGAGGAGCTGCGCGTCGAGGACTTCGTGGTCGAGGGCTACAACGGCGTCATGTGCGTCGAGGCGGGCGGCCCGCCGGCGGGCACCGGCTGCGGCGGCTATGTGGTCGGGCAGACGGTGAAGCTCCTCAAGGAGCACCACCTGCTGGAGGACACCGACGTGGTGGTGTTCGACGTGCTGGGCGACGTGGTCTGCGGCGGCTTCGCCTCGCCCCTCCAGCACGCCGACCGGGCGCTGATCGTCACGGCCAACGACTTTGATTCGATCTTCGCGATGAACCGGATCGTGGCGGCCATCCACGCCAAGTCGAAGAACTATCCCGTCCGGCTCGGGGGCGTCATCGCCAACCGCTCGGCCAAGACCGACGAGATCGACCGGTTCAACGACGCGGTCGGCCTGAAGCGCCTCGCCCACTTCCCCGACCTCGACGTGGTGCGCCGCTCGCGGCTCAAGAAGTCGACGCTGTTCGAGATGGAGTCCTCCCCCGAGCTCGACGCCGTGACCGCCGAGTACATGCGGCTGGCCGAGACCCTCTGGGCCGGCGGCGAGCCCTGCGAGGCGGCCCCGATGAAGGACCGCGACCTGTTCGAGTTCCTGGGCTTCGACTGATCGAGGGGTTCGACTGATGGCCAGCGCCAGCTACGACGCCCGCCGGGGCGAACTCACCACCTACTTCGACCGCACCGCGGTCGAGGCGTGGTCGCGCCTGACCTCGGACGCGCCGGTCAGCAAGGTCCGGGCGACGGTCCGCGCCGGGCGCGACGCCATGCGCGCCACGCTGCTCGCCTGGCTGCCGGCGGACATGACCGGCCTGCGGCTCCTCGATGCCGGCTGCGGCACGGGTTCGCTGTCCGTGGAGGCCGCCCGGCGAGGGGCCGAGGTGGTCGCCATCGACGTGTCGCCGACGCTGGTCGGGCTCGCCCAGGAACGCCTCCCGGCGATCCCCGGCGCCGGCCGCATCGACTTCCGCGTCGGGGACATGCTCGACCCCGGCCTCGGCCGGTTCGACCATGTGGTGGCGATGGATTCGCTGATCCATTACCGCCCCGCCGACATCGCCCGCGCCCTGGCCCGCCTCGGGGAGCGGACCGACGGCTCCGTCCTGTTCACCGTGGCGCCCCGCACCGCGCTGCTGACCGTGATGCACGCGGCCGGCAAGCTGTTCCCCCGGGGCGACCGCTCGCCGGCCATCGTACCGGTGACGGAGCGAGGGCTCCGGCGGCGCATCGCGTCGGAAACCGCCCTCGACGGCTTCGCCTGGGCGAAGAGCCACCGGATCAACAGCGGGTTCTACCTGTCGAACGCCGTGGCGCTGAGCCGAACTCTCCCTCCCCCCCCTGCGGGGGAGGGTACCCTGCGCGGCAGGGGGGGAGAGGGGAGCGCGGTGTCCGGAAGGGACGTGGCGCTGGGTTCTGCACCGTCGCTCCCCTCTCCCGACCCCCTTCGGGGGCCACCCTCCCCCGCAGAGGGGGGAGGGAACGCGGCACCGGGAAGGTCCGCCCCATGAGTTCCGGCCGCGTCCTCACCCGCGCCCTCATGCGCCTCACCCCGTCGATCCTGCCCTTCGCGGATGCGGCGACCGCCGAGCTGCCGATGGGGCGGTTGCTGCGGCTCGCCCTGTTCCAGGTCACGGTGGGCATGGCCGCCGTGCTGCTGATCGGCACCCTCAACCGGGTGATGATCGTCGAACTCGGCGTGCCCGCCTGGATCGTCGCCGTGATGCTGTCGCTGCCCCTCATCTTCGCGCCGCTGCGGGCGCTGGTGGGGTTCCGCTCGGACACACACCGCTCGGTGCTGGGCTGGCGGCGGGTTCCCTACATCTGGTTCGGCACCCTGCTGCAGTTCGGCGGGCTCGCCATCATGCCCTTCGCGCTGCTGATCCTGTCGGGCGACACCACCGGGCCGCTCTGGGTCGGCGACGTGGCGGCGGCGTTGGCCTTCCTGCTCGTGGGCGCCGGGCTCCACACCACGCAGACCGTGGGGCTGGCGCTCGCCACCGACCTCGCCCCGGCGCACGCCCGGCCGAAGGTGGTGGCGCTACTCTGCGCCGCGCTCCTCGTCGGGATGATGGCCAGCGCCGTGATCTTCGGGCTGGCGCTGGCGACCTTCTCGCAGGTGCGGCTGATCCAGGTGATCCAGGGCGCGGCCCTCGTCACCATCGTGCTGAACGGGCTGGCCCTGTGGAAGCAGGAGCCGCGCGACCCCCATCGCAGCCGCGAGGCCCCCCGCCAGACCTTCTCGGATTCCTGGCGCGTCTATGCCGGGCACGGCCAGGCGCGGCGGCGCCTCGTGGCGATCGGCCTCGGCACGGCGGGGTTCTCGATGCAGGACATCCTGCTCGAACCCTATGGCGGGCAGATCCTGCACCTGCCGGTGGGCGCCACGACGGCGCTGACCGCGATGCTGGCGGCGGGCGGGGCGCTCGGCCTGCTGATGGCCGCCCGCTGGCTGAACCGGGGCGGCGACCCGTTCCGGGTTTCGGCGGCGGGGGCGGGGATCGGCATCCTGGCCTTCTCGGCGGTGGTGTTCGCCGCGCCGCTCGCCTCGCAGAACCTGTTCGCGGTCGGCGTCAGCCTGATCGGCCTCGGGGGCGGGCTGTTCGCCCACGGCACGCTCACCGCCTCCATGGACAAGGCTGGCCCGGAGGATACCGGCCTCGCCCTCGGCGCCTGGGGAGCGGTGCAGGCCACCGCCGCCGGGCTGTCCATCGCCGCCAGCGGCATCGTCCGCGACGTCGGCGCGGCCATCGCCCAGACCGGCGTGCTGGGCGAGGGGATGAACGAGCCGGCGATCGGCTACCTCATCGTCTACCACATCGAGATCGCGCTGCTGTTTGCCGCCCTCGTCGCCCTCGGGCCGCTGGTGCGCAGCGCGGACCGTCACCGTCTCATCGAGCGAACCGCCTGAACCCAGGGGGAGGATCACATGCCCACAGGTGCCTTGACCGGATACGTCGACGTCGCACAGGTCGTACTCTACGCGTTCTTCCTGTTCTTCGCGGGTCTCGTCTTCTACCTGCGCCGGGAGGACCGGCGCGAGGGTTATCCCCTCGAGGACGAGGCGGTGGGCCTGCGCCACTCGCCCAACCCGTTCCTCATCCCCTCCGCCAAGAGCTTCCACCTGCCGGGCGGTGAGACCACCTTCGCCCCCCAGGCGATGCAGGGCCGGCGGGACATCGAGACCGGCATCCCGGCCCGGAAGGTCGAGCCCTGGCCCGGCGCGCCCTACGAGCGCACGGACGGGTCGCTGGCGGCCGGCGTCGGCCCCGGCTCCTACGTCATCCGCCACGACGTCACCGACAAGACCTGGGAGGGCATCGACCGGATGGTGCCCCTGCGGGTCGCCACGAACTTCGTGGTCCACGAGACCGGCCCGAACCCCATCGGCATGACCGTGTTCGGCACCGACAACGCGGTGGCGGGCGTCGTCGCCGACCTCTGGGTCGACCGGGGCGAGTCCCTGGTGCGCTACTACGAGGTCGAGCTGCCCGATGGCGGGCGGCGGCTGATGCCGTCCGTCTTCTGCCGGGCCGGCGGCTTCACCCGGACGGTGAAGTCCGAGGCGCTGCTGGCATCGCAGTTCGCGGGCATCCCCGTGACGAAGAACCCCGATGCGGTGACGTTCCTGGAGGAGGAGCGGATCATGTCCTACTTCGGCGCGGGCACGCTCTACGCCACGCCCGAGCGGGCGGAGCCGATCCTATGAGCGGCGACTTCCTCCCCGAGGGCACCCTGCGCGGGCTGCCCGGGCCCCTGCCGCGGGGCGAGCGCCTGCTGTGGCAGGGCGCGCCGACGACCGCGGGGGCGTTCGTGCGGGTGTTCCACGCCCGCCTCGTCGCCCTGTGGTTCTGCGCCTGGGCGAGCATCTTCGCCGCGGGCGCCGCGTCGCCGGCCCGGGCGGCGATGGTCGGCGGGGCGGTGCTGCTGACCGGCGCCGCCGCCCTCGCCCTCCTGTGGGGGCTGGCGTGGCTGACCCACCGCACCACCGTCTACACCATCACCGACCGGCGGATCGTCCTCCACGCGGGCATCGCCCTGCCGGTGACGCGCAACCTGCCCTTCGCCGAAGTGGACAGTGCGTCGCTGCGGACCTTCTCCGATGCCAGCGGCGACATCCCGCTGCGGTTGCGGACGGGGCAGAGGATCGCCTACCTTCAGCTCTGGCCCCACGTCCGGCCCTGGCACCTGTCGCGGACCGAGCCCATGCTCCGGTCCGTGCCCGAGGCCGAGTCGGTGGTCCGGCTCCTGGCACAGGCCCTCGTGGCCCATGCCGAGGATGCGGCCCCGGCGATGCCGGTGGTGGTGGTGGCGCGGCCGGCGCAGACGGCACCCCGCCTCGTGGCGGCGGAATAGGGAGAGGATGCGATGGGCGGAGCGATCCGTAGGCAGGAGGTCGGGCCGGTGCCGGCCCTGCTCCTGATCGGCGCGGGGGCGCTCATCGGCTTCACGATGCTCGCCGTGGCCATCGGCCGGGGCGAGGGCGTCGGCCTGACGCAGCTGCCCGCCGCCAAGGCGCTGGCGCGCCTCGATTTCCAGGCCGAGGACCAGGCCGACGGCTCCATCGCCCTGCGCGATGCGGGCGACCGGCACATCGTCGCCTGGATCCGCCCCGGCGAGGACGGCTTCCTGCGCGGCACGCTGCGCGGCCTCGCCCAGGCCCGCCAGCGGGACGGGCTCGGCCGCGAGCCGCCCTTCAGCCTCACCCGCTACGACGACGGGCGCCTCGACCTGTCCGACGAGGCCACCGGGCGGCACGTGCCCCTCGAAGCCTTCGGCTCCACCAACGCCCAGGCCTTCGCCCGGCTGCTTCCGGAGCAGGGCGGGCCGGCGGCGGAGGCCCGCTGATGGGCTGGCCCGGCTCCCGCACCGTCACGGTGCCCTGCACGGTCGAGATCGAGCACACGCCCGAGAGCCTGCACGCGCACGTCACCCTGGATGCCGGCTTCGAGATCGAGCCCGGCGACGAGGTGCAGGTCCACGATGCCCCGACCCAGGTGGCCTACGGCGAGCGCCTCACCGTGGCCCGCACCGCCACCGTCATACGCGCCGGCGCGCTCGAGCGCGCCTGGACCAAGCTGATCGCCCATCTCGAGCTGACCGAACTGTTCGAGGTCAGCTTCTCGGAAAGGAGGACGCTGTGAACGCTCCCGTCCCGCCCCCTTCGGGCCAGCCGATCCCGAAGACCCCGCTCAACGAATCGACCAAGGTCGCCCAGGAGACGACGTTCCTGAGCCCGCGCTTCTACACGACCGATTTCGCCGAGCTGGACCGCACGAACGTCGAGCCGGTCCGCCGCGACTGGGACGTGCTGATCGCCGAGCTGAAAGCCGACCCCAACAAGCGCCACTTCACCCGCAACGAGGAGTTCGACTGCGACCTGTCGGCCATGGAGCCGGAGCTGCGCAAGGAGTTCCTGGACTTCCTCGTCTCGTCCATCACCGCCGAGTTCTCGGGCTGCGTCCTCTACGCGGAGATGCGGAAACGCGCCAAGAACAAGGACATCAAGGAGCTGTTCGGCCTGATGAGCCGCGACGAGGCCCGCCACGCCGGCTTCATCAACGACACGCTGAAGGATTTCGGGATCGGCGTGGACCTCGGCTTCCTGACGAAGTCGAAGAAGTACACGTTCTTCAGGCCGAAGTTCATCTTCTACGCGACCTACCTGTCGGAGAAGATCGGCTACGCCCGCTACATCACGATCTACCGGGAGCTGGAGAAGCACCCCGAGCGGCGCATCCACCCGATCTTCAAATGGTTCGAGAAGTGGTGCAACGACGAGTTCCGCCACGGGGAGGCCTTCGCCCTGCTGATGCGGGCGAACCCGAAGCTGACGAGTGGGGTGAACCGCTACTGGATCCGCTTCTTCCTGCTCGCGGTGTTCGCGACGATGTATGTCCGCGACCATCACCGCCCCGCCTTCCACGCGGCGCTCGGGGTGGATCCCACCGACTACGACTACAAGGTCTTCCGCATCACCTCGGAGATCTCGAAGCAGACGTTCCCGCTCGAACTCGACATCGACCACCCGAAGTTCCGGGCCGGGCTCGACACGCTGCTCGCGCATTCCCGCGGCATCGCGGCGGCCAAGGCGAAGGGCGGCCTCATGGGCAAGCTCGCGCACGGGCGCCACGTGGCCGGCGCGGCGCTGACCTTCGTGCGGCTCTACCTGCTTCCGGTGAAGGCGAACGCGCTGCCCGCCGACATCCGTCTCGAGCCGGTCTGGTAGCATGGCGACATACGCCGCCCCCGTCGTCTACGCGGTGCTGGTCTGGTGGTTCTCCACCGGGCTGATCCTGCTCCTCGACCACGCCCCGCGCCGCACCCATCCGTGGAGCATGGCGGGGGCGACGCTCCTGCTCGCGGGGGCCCTGGTGGCGGTGCGGGCGAGCGCCGGGGACACGGGCGGCGGCGGCGCCTACACCGCCTTCACCGCCGCGCTGGTGGTCTGGGGCTGGCAGGAGATGAGCTACTACATGGGCTTCGTCTCCGGCCCGCGCCCCGCCGCCTGCCCACCCTCCTACCGGGGGCTCGACCGGTTCCTTGCGGCGCTCGCCACCAGCCTGTGGCACGAATTCGCGATCATCGTCGGCGGGCTCGCCATCCTGGCCCTCGTCTGGGGCCAGCCGAACAAGTTCGCCCTCTGGACCTACGCCACCCTGGTGGTGATGAACCTCTCGGCGCGGCTGAACCTGTTCCTCGGCGTGCGCAACCTCCATGCGGAGTTCCTGCCGGACCACCTGGGCTACCTCGCCTGCTACCTGACGCGGGCGCCGATGAACCGGCTGTTCCCCCTCTCCGTCACGGTGGGGACCGGAGCGGCGGTGCTCCTCGGGCGGGCGGCGATGGCCGACGCGGTGCTGGCGCACGAGCTGATCGGCTTCACCGCCCTCGCCACGCTGATGGCGCTGGCGACGCTGGAACATTGGTTCATGATGCTGCCGCTCCCCTCCGCCGCCCTGTGGCGGTGGAGCCTCCCGGGGCGGGGGCTCGACGGGGCGCGGGGCGCGCCGGACTGATCCACCACGCACGGCGCCCGCATGTCGCGGGCGCCGCACACCCCTCGATTTGGAATTTGTCGTATGCGAATTCTGGAACGGGACGGACTTAACGGAACAAGCGGGTCCAACCCGCGGCAACCGGGGAGTAGGGGAATGGACTACGAGGCCTTCTTCGGCACCGAGATCGCCGGCCTCCACCGGGAAGGACGCTACCGCGTCTTCACCGATCTGGAACGCCATGCCGGCCGCTTCCCGCATGCCACCCACCACCACGGCGGCGGCACCCGGCCGGTCACCGTGTGGTGCTCGAACGACTATCTCGGCATGGGCCAGCACCCCACGGTGCTGAACGCGATGCACGAGGCCCTGGACCGCTGCGGCGCCGGGGCGGGCGGCACCCGCAACATCTCCGGCACGAACCACTACCACGTGCTGCTGGAGCGGGAGCTGGCCGACCTGCACCGCAAGGAGGCGGCGCTGCTGTTCACCTCCGGCTACGTCTCGAACTGGGCGGCGCTCGGCACGCTGGCCTCGCGCCTGCCGAACTGCGCGGTGTTCTCAGATTCCGAGAACCACGCCTCGATGATCGAGGGCATCCGGTTCAGCCGGGCCGAGCGGCACATCTTCCGCCACAACGACCCCGAGGACCTCGACCGCAAGCTGTCGCTGATCGACCCGTCCCGGCCGAAGCTCGTCGCGTTCGAGTCGGTCTACTCGATGGACGGGGACATCGCCCCCATCGGCGAGATCTGCGACGTGGCCGAGAAGCACGGCGCGCTGACCTACCTGGACGAGGTCCACGCGGTGGGCCTCTACGGGGCGCGCGGCGGCGGCATCTCCGAGCGCGATGGGGTGGCCCACCGCCTCGACGTGATCGAGGGTACGCTGGGCAAGGCCTTCGCCGTCCATGGCGGCTACATCACCGCCTCCGAGAAGCTGTGCGACTTCGTGCGCAGCTTCGCCTCCGGCTTCATCTTCACCACCTCCCTGCCGCCCTCCGTGGCGGCGGGGGCGGCGGCCTCGATCCGCCACCTGAAGGACAGCGGCGCCGAGCGCGCCCGCCATCAGGAGCGCGTGGCCAAGGTCCGCGAGGCCCTGGAGGCCGCCGACATCCCGACCATGCCCAACGACAGCCACATCGTGCCGGTGATGGTCTGCGACCCGGTGCTCTGCAAGGCGATCTCGGACACCCTCCTGGACGAGTTCGGCATCTACGTGCAGCCGATCAACTACCCGACCGTGGCCCGGGGCACCGAGCGCCTGCGCATCACGCCCTCGCCCCTTCATTCGGACGAGGATATCGGCCATCTGGTCGATGCCCTCACCACGATCTGGGGCCGCATCGGCCTTCGTCAGAAGGCGGCGGAGTAGGGAACCCGTCGCCCGACCCTCCCCCCTCATCCTGAGGGGCCCGCGCGAACGGGCCTCGCAGGAGCCTGACCGAAAAGCCGATCACTCCCATCAATCCCCCTCATCCTGAGGGGCCCGCGCGAGCGGGCCTCGAAGGAGGGCTCCAGAAGGCCCTGCGATCCCTGGAGGCCTCCTTCGAGGCCTTCGCTCCGCTTCGGCACCTCAGGATGAGGTCGAGTGTGGAAGAATCGCTGACTTCTCGGTCAGGCTCTCAGGATGAGGGCGGTGAAGCGAGCGAGGTCGCCCTTCAACCTTGAGCGTATCCGTGCCCCCCTTTCCCTTCTCGGCCATCGTCGGCCAGGACGAGATGCGCCAGGCGCTGCTGATCGCGGCGGTGGACCCTGCGGTCGGCGGCGTGCTTGTCTTCGGCGACCGGGGGACGGGCAAGTCCACCGCGATCCGCGGCCTCGCCGCCCTTCTGCCGCCGATGACGGCGGTGGCCGGCTGTCCCTACAATTGCGACCCGGCGAGCCCGGCGGACCTCTGCCCGCACTGCGCGGCGGGCGGCCCGCGAAAATCCCAGAAAAAGCCCGTGCCGGTGGTGGACCTGCCCCTCGGCGCCACCGAGGACCGGGTGGTCGGCACCCTCGACCTCGAACGGGCACTCGGCGCCGGCGTGAAGGCGTTCGAGCCGGGGCTGCTCGCCCGCGCCAACCGG
>NZ_JAKSXW010000144.1 GCF_022829405.1 Methylobacterium sp. J-076 | reverse complement strand
CACCACCATCGTGCGGAACTTCAGGCAGCCGAACGGCGTCCCGCCCCGGCCGAGGCGGTTGTGGCGGAAGATCGGCGACTTGCGGTCCCCCATCCACACCGCCGCGCCGACGAGCAGCAGCAACGGCAGCAGAAGCAGCAGCGCGGCCCCCGCCACCGTGACGTCGATCCCGCGCTTGGCCATCCAGCCGAGGCGCCGGTCGAGGCCCGTCCCGACGGCGCGTGAGCTCCCTCCGAGGGTGTCTGCGAATGGCTCGAGCATATGCTGCGCTGCGAGGGCGGGCGTGACGGTCGGCTGTCCCTTCGGACGCAGCATGCTCACAGCTCCTCATGCATGGGGGGGCTAAGTCGGTTAAATGTTTCTTAATGCGCTGTCCCTAACAAATAGCGAGCCATCGCACAAGCTCTACCTTAGGGCGGTGAGCAGTTCGGGCAGGGTCATACTTGCAACCTTGCAGGATATAACTGACCCATCGCCAGAATATAATTTTTTATGACTTGAAATAGTGCAGCGGCATCCAGCGTTTGTTGAAAGGTTTTTCGATCCTGAACCTGTCCCGGGACTCATAGACATGCTGATGCTGTTGCTGATCGGGACCTTTCTCGGTGGATGTATCGGTCTCGAACTCGGGATAATATACGGTTGGTTGTGGGGCGCCCTCACTGCGCAACTAGGAGCCACCATCGGCGCCCTCGTCGCCGCAACACTCTGCAGCCTTCGGTAAAAAATACCTGTTGCTGCGACGCAACAATTAGAGTGAGCGCCGACAGCGGCCGGATCTGCTGCATTCGAAGCAGGATTTGAAGCGGCCGGAGGCACAGCGACGCCCAAGTTGGCATCCCGGCGAAGCATTGGCGGTCGGCAATGCGTGGTCGGCTCAGTCCGCCTCACCATCGCCGTCGACAGAGCTTTGCGAAGGCGGCCGGCGTGTCCCTCGGGACGGCGGTCTATTGCCGCTCGGGCCCGGCGATTCCAGGGCGAATGCTCCACGGCATGCGGCCGCGATCGGTGGGCGCTGCACCATGGGCGACGTCGCCCGCCGGCAAAGACTGCGCAGCTCATGCTTGCAGCACGGGGCTGTGACGCCCGGCACGCGGGTATTTCGCGTTATCCTGCAGGTTGGCCCGCCGGGGAGGGATTTGGCCCCGGCGGGGGCGTCCTCGGCGGCGGCGGCGGACTCGGCGAACCGCCCCGCCGCGTGCCCGCCCCGCCGGGATCCGCTCCGGCCAACGGGCCGTCGATGGGGATCCCGGCCGTGGCGGTGACCGGGGGGAAGGGCGGCGCCGGGACCCGGTCCGCCGCCCTCACTGACGTCAGAAGGCGTAGCGCACGCCTCCGCGGACGGCCTGGATCGTGTCGGTGGAGGCGAGTTCCGCGTCGTAGGCGACGAAGCCCTGCAGCCGCGGGGCGAACTCCACGCCGACACCCGCCGTGACGAGGGCGCGGTCCCGGTCGAGGCGGCGCCCGGTCACGGGGAACGGCACGGTCGGGGCGAGGGTGAAGCTCGCGCTGATCGTCCGGTTCACGTCGGCGAAGTCGTGGACGTAGGCGGCCTTCACCCACAGCGAGACGGGCGTGCCCGCCACGGCGGTGGCCGTCTCCAGCCGGCCGCCCACCAGGGTGCGGGCGGACAGGAAGTCCTTGCCCGCGACGGTCAGGTCGAACGGGCCGCCCCCGGTCTCCCGGACGCGGTCCTGGCTGAAGGTGTTCACCTGATAGCCGACGAGGGGGACGACCTGCGTCGCGGTGGCGACGGGGATCCGGTAGCCGAGCTCCCCCGCGGCGATGAACTGGTCCCCGCCGACATCGCCCTGGGCGCCGCCGGGCTGGACCTGCGGCAGGCCGATCGCCCGGTTCACCCGGCCCTCGGCGCGGGCATAGCCCAGGGCGCCGTTGGCGTAGAACGCCCCGTCCGTGTAGCCGCCGTAGACGCCCACCTGGGCGTTGTCGGTGTGGGCCCGCTCGCCCGTGCGCCGGAGCGCCACGTCGACCGAGCCGTAGCCCACCGCGACGCCGACCACCGTGTTCACGCTCGGGTGCATGTCGATGCCCGCCGCCATCCCGGCGACGGTCTCGCTGCGGCCCGCCGCGTTGGCGGTGGAATCGACGTGGCCGAACTGGCCGTAGCCGGTGGCCCACACGCCGTAGCCGCGGCTCACCTCCACGAAGCGCGGCTCGGGGGCCGGCCGGTGTCCGGGCAGGTCGGCGGCGTAGACCGCCGGGGGCAGGACGAAGCCGGTCGCCCCCGTCTCGCCGCCGGCGGCGTAGGCGCGGGCCATCAGCTGGTTGCCGAAGGCGCGGCCCGAGCGCAGTTCGGGGTCGGCCAGCGACGCGTAGCCCTGGCCGGCGACCCGGTCGAGGAATGCGGCGTTCTGCGCGTCGCCCCGGTTGTCGAGGAGGGTGAGGGCGGCCGTGTCGCCGGCCAGCACCGCATCGACCCCGCGGGCCACGGCGAGGGCGTTGCCGGTGCGGGCGACGAGGGCGAAGCTCTGCTGGGCGAGGGTGACCGTCGTGGCGCCGCCATCGCTCGTCACCGCCGCGCCGAGGAGCGTCGGGAGGCCCGTGGTCGAGACGGCGGTGAAGGCCCCGGTCGTGGAGCCCGCCGAGACGATCCGGTAGGCGGTGCCCGGCGCGTAGGTGCCGGCGGCCGCGCTCAGCACGAGGGCGCCGTCCAGTTGCGCGGCGCCGGTCACCGCGAGCTGCGCGTTGGCGTTCGGCGCCACCGCGACGCGCAGGGTGCCCCCCGGCCCCTGGGTGTAGGGGCCGGCCACGGTGAGGGTGCCGTAGGGCGAGGTGGCGCTGCCCGGCGCCACCGTGCCGGCATTCGCCACCGCGCCGACGACGGTGCCGGTGCCCGCGAGCGCCGCGCCGGAGGCGACCTGCGTCGCGGCGGTGAGGGCCGCGTTCACCGTCAGGGTGCCGCCGGCCACCGTGGCACCGCCGGAGAAGGACTGCGTCGTGCCCGAGGCCAGGGTCCAGGCGCCGTCGGTCTCGGTGAGGGTGGTGAAGCCCGTCACGTTGCTCGCGAGCGTCCCCGTGCCGGTGAGGGTGAGGGCGTTCCGGCCCCGCCCCGTGGCGGTGATCGGCCCGCCGACGACCGATCCCGTCCCGAGGGTCACGCTGTTGCGGCTCGCCGCGACGTCCGCGAAGGTGATGGCCCCGGTGATTTGGCCGGTGTTGGTGAGGGTGTGGTTGCCCATCCCGTAGCTGAGATTGCCGTCGATCAGGCCGGCATTCACCGTGGTGGAGTTGCGCCGGTTGGCGGTGGTGGCGTTCTGCGGGTCCGCGTCGGTGAAGCGCACGTCGCCGGTGATCGTGCCGGTGTTCGTCAGGAACGCGGTGCCGGCCCCGTAGACGACGATGGCCTGCGCCCCCGAGGATGCGCCGATCGTGCCCGCGTTGGTGATCGTGTAGCGCTGCGCCCGGCCCTGGATCGCCCGGGCGTTCGTGCCCGTGGCGGCGATGCGCCCGCCCGCCTGGTTGGTGACGGTGAGGGCGGCGACGTCGTCGTCGGAATCGACGGCGGCCACGGCGGCGGTCCCGGTCGTCCCCGCCGCGCGGGTGGCCGAGAGGGTGCCCACGTTGGTGATGCTCATGGAGGCGATGTTCTCGCCCGCATAGACCCCCCGCGAGACGCCGATGCCGTTCTCCGTGACGGCGATGGTGCCGGTGTTCACGACGGCGACGTTGGCGAAGTCCGCCCCCGTCGAATTCGCGATGACGCCGTAGACGCGGTTGGCGCTGGTGTTCGCACGGCCCGCCGCGCCGGTCCCGGTGATCGTGCCGGCGTTGACGAGGGTGGTGTTCGAGCCGGACAGGTTCACCGTCTTGGTCAGGGCGGTGTCGTTGGTCAGCTGCGCCCCGGAGCCGGTGACCTGGATCAGGCCGCCGACGCTCTGCCGGGAGCCGGCCGCGAGGGTCAGGTTGCCGCCCGCCACCGTCAGGTTGCCGGAGAGGGCGACCGCCGCGTTCGGCCCGAGGGTCCAGGCGCTGCCCGCGCCGGTCTGGGTGAGGCTGGTGAAGCCCGAAAGGGTGCCGGCGAAGGTGCCGGTCCCGGACAGGGTCAGGGTGTTGGTGCCGAGCCCCCGCGCCGCGATGGCGCCGCCCACCGAGGAGCCGGTGCCGAGGGTGACGGTGTTCACCGTGGCGGCGACATCGAGGAACGTGATGCCGCCGCGGATCGTGCCGGTGTTGGTGATCGTCTGGTTGCCGCCGCCGAAGGCGAGGTTGCCGTTGATCGTGCCGGCATTGGTCAGGGTGCCGCTGCGGCGCAGGTTCACCGCGGTCGCGGCGGTCTGGAGGTCCTGGTCGGTGTTGCGGACATCGCCGTTGATGACGCCCGTGGCCGTGTTGGTGATCACCGTGGCGTAGGCGCGGGGCGTCGTCGCGTCGCCGGCATTGCCGGCATTGAGGGCGAAGGTCGCGATGGCGGCCTCGCCCGCCGTCGTGTTGCCGATCACCCCGCTGTTGGTGATCTCGTACTGCGCGGCCCGGCCGCTCAGGGCGCGGCTGTTGGCCCCGCCCGCGGTGATGCGGCCGGTGGTGCCGTTGTTCACCACGAGCCGGTCGGTGTCGTCGTCGGAATCGACCGCCGCCACGGCGCTCGTGCTCGCGGTGGCGGTGCTGCCGCGCGTCGCGGCGATCAGGCCGCTGTTGTTGATCGTGAACAGCGTGGTGTTCTCGCCCGAATAGATGCCGCGGGCGATGCCGTTGCCGTTCTGCGTCAGCGAGATCGTCCCGCTGTTGTTGACCGCCGTGCTCGCATACTGGCTTCCGTTCGGCGCGCTGGAATAGGCGCCGTAGATCCGCGTCGTGGCGTTGCCGGCGGGGGCGGTGAGGGTGATCGTGCCGCTGTTGGTCAGGGTCGAACGGTCGCCTGCGAGGTTCACCCCGAAATTGTCGCGGTTCAGCGGCGCGGTGTTGGCGATCGTGCCGGCATTGGTGACGGTGCTCGACCCGTTCACCCGGACGTTGGTGAAGCTCGGGTTGGTGCCCGCACTGGTCTGCGCGGCGGCGACGGTCGCATCGGGGGTGATGGCGACGGTGAGGCCGGTCACGCCGGTGGGCGCGATGAAGGCCGCCGAGGTCCCCGTGCAGGTCACCGTCTGGCCCGATGCGGGCGTCGCGGGGGCACAGGCCGCATGGGCCCCCGAGAGGAAGGCAGCCCAGGCCGGAACCCCGGCAAGGAGCGAGCGGCGCAATCCGCCGATGCCTGAACTGATCAAGATCCGTCTCCCCCCGATTGAACACTTCGGCCGCTTATGGCGCGGCGGCACATCCTTGTGTGCAATCGAGTGCTAAATCGCCCCCGGGGAAACGGTCAAACTCTCGTTGTAATTCCGGACGATGGTGGAAGATCGGGTTTATCGATGTTGCAATAGAGCAACTTAGGGCTGTCTCGGTGCCGAAGTACCGGGTTAATACTGGGAACTTCCGGCAGTGCCGCGGTCACGAATCGGCAAGGGAGGGCGGGATGTTCCGGCAAGGTGGTCCCGGCCGCGAAACCGGGTCTCCCGCGGGGCGGGGACGCCCCGTCTCCAGCATCGCGACGGCGGTTCCCCCCGGCCCGGAGGCGGTTCGGCCTCAAGGCATCCTGCGTCCCGCGGCGGGTGCCCCCCGCCGGCGGCGACCCCGCCCGCCGGACCGGCCGGCGCGGGGGCCGCTCGGCGTCGCCCGGGGCGGCGTCAGAGGTGCGGATCGTCCGCCGCCCGCAGCCTGCCCGCCGCGATGGCGGCCCGGAAGGCCTCGTAGTCCTCGGCGTTCCGGTCCCCATAGGCCGCGGACCAGTCGGCCAGCGCCTCCCGCAGGTCGGCGCGGCCATCGTGACCGCAATAGCCCGCGATCGCCGCCGCATCCCCCGTCCGGGCATGGGCCTTGGCCAGCAGGGCACCGTAGGCATGGGAGAAGTACAGGAGGGACCGGCCGGTCATGCGCGAGACCGGGATCTCGCCCTTCATGTTCTTCATCTGCCGCACGTAGAACGGCCGGTCCTCGATCGTCGTCCACCCGAGCAGCGGGTCGCCCACCGCCTGGAGGAGGCGTTGCCCGTAGATCACGCGCTCGCCCTCGTGGCTCGCGTAGGGTTCGGGCATGCCGCGCAGGTAGGGGGCGTGGGCCGGCCGCACCGCCTCCTTCACCTGGAGGAAGAGGGCATCCTGGTCCGAGTTGCCGCAGAGCAGCGCCACGTAGGCCCGGGTTCCCACGCTGCCGACGCCGACGACGCGGTGGGCCACATCGACCACGTGGTAGCGGCTGAGCATGAAGCGCCGTTCGCGCGGCAACGTCTCGGCGTAGCGCTCCAGGCCGGTGGTGACGGCCTCGCGCGTCGCCTCGTCGATGCGGACGAGGATCGGCGGCTCCTCGCGGAAGCGCCAGCCGCCGTCGGTGCGCCGCTCGCCCACCCGGTCGAGCAGGCTCTTGTTGTTCTTGCGCCGCGCCTTCTCGACGGCCTTGTCCACGACGGCCTGCGAGCGTCCGTCGATCTCGATGCCGGCGAAGGTGAGATCGTCGGCCCGCGACGCCCGCTGCCAGACGTCGAGCGACCCGCGCGGGGCGAGGTCGTCCATCGTGTGCTGGTAGCCCGCCACGGCGCTCAGCGTCGCCTCCCGGCGCTCGGAGGGGGGGACGCCGGCGTCCCGGGCCGCCACCTCGATGCTGGCGCACAGACGCTTCAGGTCCCATTCCCACGGGCCGACCGTGACCTCGTCGAAGTCGTTGAGGTCGAGCACCACGTCGCCCTGCGGCGAGCCGAACAGCCCGAAGTTGGAGATGTGCGCGTCCCCGTTCATCACCACGTCGATCGCGCTGCGCGGCCCCTGGGCGAGGTCCCAGGCCATGACCTGGGCCGCGCCGCGCAGGAAGGCGAACGGCGAGGAGGCCATGCGGGCGACCCGCAACGGGATCAGATGCGATTGCCGGCCCTCGTGGGCCGTCTCGATGAGCGCCACCGGGTCGGGGCGGGCGGCGGCGCCTCCGAGCGTGGCGTGGGCGGCATGGGGCAGCTCCAGGCGCAGGGTCTTGCCGGCGGCACGGCGCTTGTCCCAGGGCTCCACCCCCGAGCGCAGGTCGATGCGCGGGAAATCCGCCAGCGGCGCCAGCACGGCCTCCTCGGCGGCCTCGACCCGCGCGTCCGGCCGATCATCGTCCAGGGGTGGGGTGTCCATGGGTTGCGCTGACCGTTCCATCGCCCTGATCCGTTCGTTCCAGACCAAGCTAACGGCCCGATCAGGGATTAAAAGCGCCCGAACGCCGTGGACTTAAACGCACACCCTCCACCGCGGGTTGGCCGCTTGCGCGCCCCCGGGCGCGGGGTGGCCCCGTCCGGCGTCGCTTCCGCCGAGGCGTGTCCGTGTGGCGACCGAGGATCGATCGCCGCGAATCGTCCGGATGGATGGGCCGACCTACTCGTGACATGGGCGGGCGCTACCTACCGCAGCGTTCCACCGCCTCCCGCGAGCCGGCCACGGGCCCGCTCAGGCCTGCCGGCCCCTCGACGGCGGTCCCACATCGTCCTCCACCCGCAACAGGAGAGTCTCGCCATGGAATACCTGCACACGATGGTGCGCGTCGCCGACCTCGACCAGGCGCTGGCGTTCTACGTCGACACGTTCGGCCTCAAGGAGGTCCGCCGGATCGAGAACGAGAAGGGCCGGTTCACCCTGGTCTTCCTGGCCGCCCCGGGGGACGTGGCCCGGGCCGAGGCGTCGAAGTCGCCCCTCGTCGAGCTGACCTACAACTGGGACCCGGAGACCTATTCCGGCGGGCGCAACTTCGGGCACCTCGCCTATCAGGTCGATGACATCTACGCCTTCTGCGCGAAGCTGAAGCAGGCGGGCGTCACCATCAACCGGCCGCCGCGGGACGGGCGCATGGCCTTCGTGAAGTCGCCGGACGGCATCTCCATCGAGATCCTGCAGAAGGGCGACGCCAAGGCGCCCCAGGAGCCGTGGACCTCCATGGAGAACACCGGCACCTGGTGAGGCCCCGCGCCCGGCCCCTCCCCGGGCCCTTGACCGCGGGGGCGGCGAGGGCCCATGTCGCCCCCGGATCAGCCGGCCGGGCGGCCGCTCCGGGTTTCGGCCCGGGGAGGAAAGTCCGGGCTCCATGGAGAGACGGTGCCGGATAACGTCCGGCGGGGGCGACCCCAGGGACAGTGCCACAGAGAGCAGACCGCCCCGGATCCGTCCGGGGTCAGGGTGAAAGGGTGCGGTAAGAGCGCACCGCGGACGCGGCAACGCGGACGGCACGGCAAACCCCACCGGGAGCAAAACCGAATAGGGGCGGCGCGCCCCTCGCGAGAGGGGCAGGCCCGCTCTCCAGGTCAGTCGCCCGGGTTGGTTGCTCGAGGCGGTCGGCGACGACCGTCCCAGAGGAATGGCTGCCACGCCGGAGGGTGCGAGCCCTTCGGCCCTACAGAACCCGGCTTACAGGCCGGCTGATCCGCCTTTCTCCGAATTTCCCAGTCCCCGCAGCGCCTTGCCCCCTGGGGCGGGGGGTTCGGCCGCGGCCGGAAACTGCGGAAAAACTCACCAACGGTTAACCTTGCCGGGTTCTACATCGGAGCGTGGCGCACGCGCTTTGCGCGCGTTGACGACCTTCCGAGGCCCATGATACCCGGCATCCTCCCGTCAGCGGCGACTATCGGATCGCCGGGCGTCACCTGCGGACCCGCAGGGCGCGTCCGTCCGCGGGCGCTCGCGCCCAGCGCCTCCGTCGCCGCTCCCGCCACACGCGCCGCCTCCGCGCGGTCCGGACCAGGGCGAGATGAGAGTGACCGCACGCCTTCACGCCGCCGCGCCCGCCAGGGGGCGGGCCGCACCCGCCGCCGGCCTTCCCCGCCGCGGGGGTCCGGCATGAGGACCCCGATCCGCGCCGCCGCCGCCCCCGCGTCGGCACCGCATGTGCCGGTGCTGCTGGCCGAGGTGCTCGACGCCCTGAACCCCGGGGGCGAGGGCATCGCCATCGACGGGACCTTCGGCGCCGGGGGCTACACCCGGGCGCTGCTCGCCGCCGACCCCGCCCTGCGCGTGCTCGCCATCGACCGCGACCCGCGGGCCATCGCCGGCGGGCAGGCCCTCGTGGCCGAGGCGCAGGGGCGCCTCGCCCTGGTGCCGGGGCGCTTCGGCGACCTCGACACCCTGGCCGCCGACGCGGGCGAGGGGCCGGTGCGGGGCGTCGTCCTCGACATCGGCGTGTCCTCGATGCAGCTCGACACCCCCGAGCGCGGCTTCTCCTTCCGCCACGACGGCCCCCTCGACATGCGGATGGGCGCCGACGGCCCGAGCGCGGCCGACCTCGTCAACGAGGCGGACGAGGCCGAGCTCGCCGACATCATCTACCATTACGGCGAGGAGCGCCGGTCGCGGGCCGTGGCGCGGGCGATCCACGAGGCCCGGCGGCGCGGGCGGATCGAGGGCACGGCGCAGCTGGCCGAGATCGTCGCGGGGGTGGTCCGGGCCGAGCCCGGCAGCCACATCCACCCCGCGACGCGGACCTTCCAGGGGCTGCGGATCGCCGTGAACGACGAACTCGGCGAACTCGTCCGGGCGCTGCACGCGGCCGAGCGGGTGCTGGCGCCGGGCGGGCGACTCGCCGTCGTCACCTTCCACTCGCTGGAAGACCGCATCGTCAAACAGTTCTTCGCCGCCCGCAGCGGGCGCGCCGCCCACGGCTCCCGGCACCTGCCGGCCCAGGCCGAGGCGGCGACGCGCAGCCTGACGCCCGTCACCAAGGGCCCCGTCCTGCCGGGCGAGGCCGAGCTGGCGCGCAACCCCCGGTCGCGTTCGGCCAAGCTTCGCGCCGTCGCGCGCACCGATTCCCCGGTTCCGGCACCGCTCTCGGCCATCGAGACGCTGGCGAGCCTGCCGGAGAAGATCCGCGGAGGCGCGCGCCGATGATCCGCCTGCTCAACCTGTTGGCCATCGCCGGGCTCGTCGCCTCGGCGGTCTACGCCTACTCGATCAAGTACGACACGCTCTATCAGGCGGGTCAGGTCTCCAAGGTCCAGATCGCCCTGCACAAGGAGCGGCAGGCGATCGCCGTGCTCCGCGCCGAGTGGCAGCTGCTGACCCGGCCCGACCGCCTGCAGGCGGCGGTGGAGAAGCACCTCGCCCTGGAGCCGATCGGCGTCGCCCACCTCGGCCGGATCGCCGACCTCCCGGCCCGGCCGGAGCGCGGCGACGAGATCGGCCGCCTGCTCGCCGCGACGGCGACGCCCAAGGAGAAGGGCACGCCCGAGCCGCGCACCACGGGCGCGATCAGCCGCACCGTGACCACGACCCGTACCCCGACCGCCGCGAGGTAGTTCCGTGTCCGACGTGCAGGATCTTTCGGAGCGCCGGGAGCCGGTCTTCGGCATGCCCGGCGACCAGGGCGCCGCCGCCGGCCCCGCGCCGGAACCCGTCGCGCCCCCCGTGCCGGAGGCCGACGCCGCGCGCCTGATGCAGGCGGTGGAGGAGGTGCTGGCGCCGCGGGTCACGCCCCTGCGCCGGCTGCTCGCCAACATGTTCCGCCTCGCCATCGAGCGCTCGCATGTCCGCGTCGCCCTGGTCGGCCTCGTCTTCCTCGGCGTGTTCGGCACGATCTCCACGCGGCTCCTGACCATGGCGATCTTCGGCGAGCCGCCGAGCCAGGAGCACCGGGCCGCCGCCACCTCCTCGACCGCCTTCCGCCCCGACATCGTGGACCGCAACGGCGAGATCCTGGCGACCGACATCCGCACGGTCTCGGTCTTCGCCGAGCCCGGCAACATCTACGACAAGGACGAGGCGGTGGAGCTGCTCACCGCCGTCCTGCCCTCGCTGAACGCCTCGGAGCTGCGCGCCAAGCTCTCCTCCCGCAAGGACCGCAAGGGCGCGGGCTTCGTGTGGGTGAAGCGCGAGCTGACCCCGAAGCAGCAGGCCGAGGTGCATCGCCTCGGCATCCCCGGCATCGGCTTCCTGCCGGACCACAAGCGCGTCTACCCGAACGGCACCGCCGCCGCCCACATCCTGGGGGCGACGAACCTCGACGGCGTCGGCATCGCCGGCATGGAGAAGTACATCGACTCCACCGGCCTCCAGGCGCTCAACAGCTTCGGCCTCGTGAGCAAGCAGGCGGACCTCAAGCCGATCCAGCTCTCCCTCGACCTGCGGGCGCAGTTCGCCGTGCGCGACGAGCTCGCCAAGGGCATCGAGCACTTCAAGGCCAAGGCCGGCGCGGCGATGATCCTCGACGTGAAGACCGGCGAGGTGATCGCCCTGGTCTCGATGCCGGACTTCGACCCGAACGACCCCAAGGACGCCCTGGCGCCCGACCGGATCAACCGCATGAACGTCGGCGTCTACGAGATGGGCTCGACCTTCAAGGCGATGACCCTGGCGATGGCCCTCGAATCCGGCAAGTACAACGTCAACTCCACGTTCGACACCCGCGGCGGCGTGCTCAACTGGGGCCGGCAGAAGATCCACGAGTACCACGGCACCAACCGCGTCATCACCATGCCGGAGGTGTTCACGCACTCCTCCAACATCGGCTCGGCCAAGATGGCGCTCGGCGTCGGCGTGCCCGGCCACAAGGCTTTCCTGAAGAAGATGGGCCTCACCGACCGGCTGCGCACCGAATTGCCGGAGAGCGCGGCCCCGATCGTCCCGTCGCGGTGGAGCGAGATCAACACCATCACGATCGCCTTCGGCCACGGCATCGCGGTGGCGCCCCTCCAGGCGGCGATGGCGGTGGGCGCCATCGTCAACGGCGGCAAGCTCATCACCCCGACCTTCCTCAAGTCCGACGAGGATTCGGTGAAGTCGCGCTCGACCCCGGTGCTCTCGGCCCAAACCTCCGAGGCGATGCGCTACATCATGCGCCTCAACGCCAACGAGGGCTCGGCCAAGAAGGCGTCGGTGCCGCTCTACTTCGTCGGCGGCAAGACCGGCACGGCCGAGAAGGTGATCGGCGGGCGCTACAACAAGAACCGGCTGTTCACGACCTTCATGGCGGCCTCGCCGATGAACGACCCGAAATACCTGTTCGTCACCATCATGGACGAGCCGCAGGGCCTTCCGGAATCGGGGGGCTACGCCACCGCCGCCTGGAACTCCGGCGTCGTCACCGGCAAGGTCATCGAGCGCGTCGCCCCGATCCTCGGCCTGCCGCCGCAATTCGAGGCGCCGGTGCGGCCGTTCCCGCAGATGGTGAGGCTCAACGCCTACCACGTGAACCAGCTGGGCGGCCCGTGACCCGCCTCGGCACCCTCTTCCCCGAGGCCGAGGGCCCCGCCGCCGATGAGCCCGTCGCCGGGCTGACCGCCGACAGCCGGCGCGTCGTGCCGGGGGGCGTGTTCGTGGCGGTGCCGGGCACCAAGGCCGACGGGCGCCTCTTCGCCGCCATGGCGGCGGCGGCGGGCGCGCTGGCCGTCGCGGGGGAGGGGGAGCGCCCCGCCGACCTGCCCGGGACGACCGCCTGGATCGCCGTCCCCGAGGCCCGCCGGGCCCTGGCGCTGGCCGCCGCCCGCCTCGCCGGGCGCCAGCCGGAGACGGTGCTCGCCGTCACCGGCACCGCCGGCAAGAGCTCGGTGGCCGATTTCGTCCGCCAGATCTTGTCGCGGATGGGCCGCGACTCCGCGAGCCTCGGCACGGTCGGCATCGTCACCAACCGCGGGGCGCAATACGGCTCGCTCACCACGCCCGATCCGGTCACCCTGCACGAGACCCTGGCCCGCCTCGCCGACGAGGGCATCACCGAACTCGCCATGGAGGCCTCGTCCCACGGGATCGCGCAGCGGCGCCTCGACGGGGTGCGGCTGACGGCGGCGGGCTTCACCAACCTCGGCCGCGACCACCTCGATTACCACGCGAGCATCGAGGACTATCTCGCTGCGAAGCTGCGCCTTTTCACCGATCTGCTGCCGGCCGGCTGCCCGGCCGTGGTCAACGCGGACGGGGCCTTCTCGGACCGGGTGATCGCCGTGGCCGAGGCCGCCGGGCGGCCGGTGCGCACCACCGGCCGGGCCGGGCGCGAGATCCGCCTCGTGGATGCCCGCACCGAGGGCTTCGCCCAGGCGCTGACCCTGGAGGCCGGCGGGCGGACCTATCGGGTGAGCCTGCCCCTCGTCGGCGGCTTCCAGGTGGAGAACGCCCTCGTGGCGGCGGGGCTCGCCCTCGCGGCCCCGGCGGGCGCCGCCGACCCGGACGGGGTCTTCGCCGCCCTCGACCACCTCACCGGCGTCCCCGGCCGGATGGAGCGGATCGGCATCGCCCGGGGCGGTCTCTGCCTCGTGGACTACGCCCACAAGCCGGAGGCCCTGGAGCAGGTGCTCACCGCGCTCCGGCCCTTCGCGACGGGCCGGCTCGCCGTGGTGTTCGGCTGCGGCGGCGACCGCGACCGGGGCAAGCGCCCGCTGATGGGGGCCATCGCCCAGCGCCTCGCGGACACGGTGATCGTCACCGACGACAACCCCCGCACCGAGGAGCCCGCCGCCATCCGCCGGGCGATCCTCGACGCGGCGCCGGACGCCCGGGAGATCGGCGACCGGGAGGCGGCGATCCGCACCGCCGTCGGCCTGCTCGGGCCGGGCGACGTGCTCGTCGTCGCCGGCAAGGGTCACGAAACCGGCCAGATCGTGGGTGATCGGGTGCTCCCGTTCTCGGACCACGATGTCCTTCGCGCCGCGATCGCCGAGGTAGGGGCGTGATGACCGTCCGCTCTCCGCGCCAGACCGTGCCCATCCCTTCTCCCCGCCCGCGGGCAGAGGGGACCATCGTCACCTCCGACAGGACCTGAGATGACCGCATCGCAGGACATCCCCCTCTGGACTCCGGACGCCCTCGAGGCGGCCACCGGCGGGCGCTGGGTCGGCGACCGGCGGCCGGTTTCCGGTGCGTCCATCGACACCCGCACCCTCCAGCCGGGCGACCTGTTCTTCGCGATCCGCGGCGAGGCCCGCGACGGGCACGACTTCGTCGCCCAGGCCCTCGGGGCGAGGGCCGGCGCGGCGGTGGTGAGCGAAGGCCGGGCCGATGACCTGAGCGCCGCCGGCCCGGTGCTCGCCGTGCCGGGGGAGGGCGCCGACCCCGTGCTGACGGCCATGGAGCGGATCGGCCGCGCCGCCCGCGCCCGCAGCCCCGCGCAGGTGGTCGCCGTCACCGGCTCGGTGGGCAAGACCGGCACCAAGGAGGCCCTGCGCCACGTCCTCTCGGGGCAGGGGGCGACCCACGCCTCGGCCGCCTCCTACAACAACCATTGGGGCGTGCCGCTGACGCTCGCCCGGATGCCGGAGGGCGCGCGCTACGGCGTGTTCGAGATCGGCATGAACCACCCGTTCGAGATCCTGCCGCTGACGCGGATGGTCCGGCCGCAGGTGGCGCTGGTCGTCACCGTCGAGCCGGTGCACATCGAGCACTTCCCCTCGCTGTCGGCCATCGCCGACGCCAAGGGCGAGATCTTCTCCGGGCTGGAGCCCGGCGGCGTGGCGGTGATCAACCGCGACAGCCCGCATTTCGACAGGCTCGCCGCCCATGCCATGGCCTCGGGGGCGGGGCGGATCGTGGGATTCGGCGAGCATCCGCAGGCGGATGTCCGCGCCAACCGCATCGTGCTGCGCCCGGACCTGTCGGTGGTCGATGCCAGCGTGATGGGCCAGCCCGTCACCTACAAGCTCGGCACCGCGGGCCGGCACACGGCCCTCAATTCCCTCGGCGTGATGGCCGTGGTCCACTCCCTCGGGGCGGACCTCGCCGCCGCCGCCCTGTCGCTGGCCGCCCTGTCGCCGCCGGTCGGCCGGGGCGAGCGCACGGCGCTGGAGATGGAGGGCGGCCCCGCCTGGCTCGTGGACGAGAGCTACAACGCCAACCCGGCCGCCGTCCGCGCCGCCCTGGCGACGCTGGCGGGGATCGAGACCGGCCCCCGCGGCCGGCGCATCGCCGTGCTGGGCGACATGCTCGAACTCGGGCCCACCAGCCCGGACCTGCACCGCGGCCTCGCCGAGGCGGTCGAGGCGGCGGGCATCGACCTCGTCTTCGCGGCGGGCCCGCTGACGCGGAACCTCTACGAGGCCCTGCCCGTGCGCCGCCGCGGCGCCATCGCCGAGACCTCCGCGGACCTGATCGAACCCCTGACCCGGAGCCTGAGGCCCGGCGACGCGGTGATGGTCAAGGGCTCCAACGGCAGCCGGATGGGCCGGATCGTCGAAGCCCTCAAAGCCCGCTACGCGCCGCCCCAGACGCGCCGCGATTCCCTGGGCGGCGCCGCCGCCCCCCGCGCCTGAACAGAGGGGCCGAGCGCCCGGATGCTTTACCTTCTCTCGGAACTGAGCAGCACCTTCACGCCGCTCAACGTGTTCCGCTACATCACCTTCCGCACCGGCGGCGCCCTGTTCACCGCGGGGCTGTTCGTGTTCTGGTTCGGGCCATGGATCATCTCCCTGCTGCGCCTGCGCCAGGGGAAGGGCCAGCCGATCCGCGAGGACGGGCCGCAGACCCACCTCGTCACCAAGCGCGGCACGCCGACCATGGGCGGGCTGATGATCCTGGCCGGGTTCATGGTCGCGGTGCTGCTCTGGGCGAACCCGCGCAACCACTACGTCTGGATCACCCTGACCGTGACCCTCGGCTTCGGGGCGATCGGCTTCTACGACGACTACCTCAAGGTGACGAAGCAGTCGCACAAGGGCTTCTCCGGCAAGTTCCGCCTCGGGCTCGAGGGGCTGATCGCCATCGCCGCCTGCGTGACCATCTCGGCCTACTCGCCCCTCACCCTGCAGAACCAGCTCGCCTTCCCCGTCCTGAAGGATGCGCTCCTGAACCTCGGCTGGTTCTACGCCCTGTTCGGCGCCTTCGTGATCGTCGGCTCGGGCAACGCGGTGAACATGACCGACGGGCTCGACGGGCTGGCCATCGTCCCGGTGATGATCGCGTGCGCCACCTTCGGGATGATCGCCTACCTCGTCGGCAACTCCTTCACGGCGAGCTACCTGCAGGTGAACTACGTCCGCGACACGGGCGAGCTCGCCGTGGTCTGCGGCGCGGTGATCGGGGCGGGCCTCGGCTTCCTGTGGTTCAACGCCCCCCCGGCCCAGATCTTCATGGGCGACACCGGCTCCCTGGCGCTCGGCGGCCTGCTCGGCACCATCGCCGTGGCGACCAAGCACGAGATCGTGCTGGCGGTGGTGGGCGGCCTGTTCGTGCTGGAGATGATGTCGGTGATCATCCAGGTCGCCTCGTTCAAGCTCACGGGCAAGCGCGTCTTCCGGATGGCGCCGATCCACCACCACTTCGAACAGAAGGGGTGGAAGGAGCCGCAGGTGGTGATCCGCTTCTGGATCATCGCGGTGATCCTGGCGCTCGCGGGCCTCGCGACGCTCAAGCTGCGGTAATCGCAGCACTCTCGTCTTCGCCGCCATGTTCCCTCCCCCTTGTGGGGAGGGCGGACTTGCGTGAAAGTACCCTCGATGACCCCCGTCACCACCTTCGCGGACAGACGAGTCGCCCTGTTCGGCCTCGGCGGATCGGGGCTCGCCACCGCTAGGGCGCTGATCGCCGGCGGGGCCTCGGTGGTCGCCTGGGACGACGGCGAGGAGAGCGTGGCCAGGGCGCGGGGGGAGGGCATCCCCACCGCCGACCTGCGCGGGGAGGACTGGTCCGGGTTCGAGGCCCTGGTCCTGGCGCCCGGCGTGCCCCTCACCCACCCCGAGCCGCACTGGAGCGTGCGGCTGGCCCGGGAGGCGGGCGTCGAGATCGTCGGCGACATCGAGCTGTTCTGCCGGGAGCGGCGGGCACGGGCGCCGGGGGCGCCCTTCGTGGCGATCACCGGCACCAACGGCAAGTCGACCACCACGGCGCTCATCGCCCATGTCCTCGGGCGGGCCGGGCGCGACGTGCAGATGGGCGGCAACATCGGCACGGCGATCCTGTCCCTGGCGCCGCCGGCGGCCGGCCGGGTCCACGTGATCGAGATGTCCTCCTTCCAGATCGACCTGACGCCCTCCCTCGACCCGGGCGTGGGCGTGCTGATGAACGTCACGCCGGACCACCTCGACCGCCATGGCACCATGGAGCAGTACGCGGCCATCAAGGAGCGGCTGATCTGCGGGGCGGATCTGGCCGTGGTCGGGATCGACGACGCCCCCAGCCGGGCGATCGCCGACCGCAGGGCGGAGAAGACGGTGCGGGTGCATGTGGGCGCCGGCCCGGCCCCGGCGGACGGGCTGTGCGTGAGCGAGGGGATCGTCCGCGACGGGGCGGGGGCGGAGCTCGCCGACGTCACCGGCGTTGGGTCCCTGCGCGGCGCCCACAACTGGCAGAACGCGGCGGTGGCCGTGGCGGTGGCGCAGGCCCTGGGCCTGCGCCCGGAGGAGATCCGCGCCGGCCTCGCCTCCTTCCCCGGCCTGCCACACCGGATGGAGGAGGTCGGCCGCCGGGGCCGGGTGCTGTTCGTCAACGATTCCAAGGCGACGAACGCCGATTCGACGGAGAAGGCCCTCACCGCCTTCCGGGACATCCACTGGATCCTCGGCGGCAAGGCCAAGGACGGGGGCATCTTCCCCCTGGTCCCGTATTTCGAGCGGGTCGCCCACGCCTACCTGATCGGCGCGGCCTCGGACGCCTTCGCCGCGACCCTGGAGGGCGCGGTGCCTTACACGCGCTGCGGCACCCTCGACGTGGCGGTGGAGAAGGCCGCGGAGAACGCCGCCGCCTCGGGCGCCCCGGAGCCGGTGGTGCTGCTCTCGCCGGCCTGCGCCTCCTACGACCAGTTCCGCAACTTCGAGGTGCGCGGCGACCGGTTCCGGGAGCGGGTGAAGGCCCTGCCGTAGGGCGGCGCGCCTTCCCGCACCCCGGCTCAGTGCGCCAGCACCTTGGCCGCCTCGCGGGTGGTGCCCACCGCCTGGCTGACCTGCGCCACGGCGGCGCCGATGGCGCCGATGTTGCCCGAGATGCCCGCCACCGACTGGGCCGCCTCCTGCATGCTCCGGGACAGGTCGCGGGTGACCGCATCCTGCTCCTCCACGGCGCCCGCCGTGGTCACCACGTGCGAGCGCATCACGCCCACGGAGGCGCGGATCGCGTCGAGGGCGGCGACCACATCCTGCGAGACCCCCTGGATGTGGCCGATCTCGGCGTTGATCTGCTCCGTCGCCCCCGCCGCCTGGGCCGCCAGCGCCTTCACCTCGCTCGCCACCACCGCGAAGCCCCGGCCCGCCTCGCCGGCCCGGGCGGCCTCGATGGTCGCGTTGAGGGCCAGAAGGTTGATCTGCCCGGCGATGGTCTGGATCATCGCGACGATGCCGCCCATGGCGGAGGCCGCCTCCTTCAGGCGCCGGGTGCGGCCCTCCACCGCCTCGACCTGCTGGAAGGCCGCGTCCGTCGCCTCGCGCGAGCGGATCATGCTCTGCGAGACCTCGCCCACCGAGGCCGCCAGCTCCTCCGCCGCCGCGGCCATGGTCTGCACGCTCATCGTCGCCGTCCCGGCCGCATCGCCGGCCGCGTGCGAGGCCCCGTCCGCGTGGGCCACCGCCGCGTCGATCTCGGAGAAGTTCCGGTCGATCAGGGTGCGCAGGTCGTTGAGCAGGCGCACCTGGTCGGTGATGTCGGTGGCGAACTTGATCACCTTCACCGGCCGGCCGCGCCGGTCGAGGATCGGGTTGTAGGAGGCCTGGATCCAGACCTCCCGGCCGCCCTTGGCGATCCGGCGGTACTGCGCCGCCTGGAACTCCCCCGCCCGCAGCCTGTCCCAGAACAGGCGGTATTCCGGCGAGGCGGCGTAGTCGGGGGCGACGAACATCGCGTGCGGCTTCCCGAGAATCTCGTCGTGGGTGTATCCGACCACGGCGAGGAAATTCGCGTTGGCGCCGAGGATCCGGCCCATCAGGTCGAATTCGATCACCGCCTGCACCCGGTCCAGGGCCGCGAGCTTGGCCGCATCATTGGTCCGGTGCGCGAACATCATCGTCGGAAGATCCCAGCAAATTCAACCGCAGATTGCATCGCTCGCATTAACGACCTGTTACCGCGTCGGCGTGCGACCCCCGCGCCGATCCGCGTAGCGAAGCGTTTACCATTCGCGGACAAGCTTCCGGCTCGCGCCGCAGGCCCGGCGCCGGGAGGCACCCGCACGCCCATGATGTCCCGCGCCGAACGCACCCCGCTCACCGACTGGTGGTGGACGGTCGATCGCGGCCTCCTCGCGGCGCTCGTCGCGCTGATGGTGGCCGGGCTGGTCTTCCTGATGGGCGGAGGCCCGCCGGTGGCCGAGCGCATCGGCCTGCCGACCTTCTACTTCCTCAACCGGCAGGCGCTGTACCTCGCGCCGACGGTGCTGATCATCTGCGCCGTGTCGTTCCTGAGCCTGCGGGGCATCCGGCGGCTGGCGCTGCTCACCTGGATCGGCGGCGTCGCGATGTGCCTGCTCGCCGGCAAGTTCGGGCCGGAGATCAAGGGCGCGCACCGCTGGATCCAGTTCGGCTCCTTCGGCCTGCAGCCGTCCGAGTTCGTGAAGCCCGCCTTCGTGGTGGTGGCCGCCTGGGCCTTCTCGGAGGGCGCGCAGCGGCGCGACATGCCGGGGGGGCTGCTCGGCCTGCTGATCCTGCCCGTCACGATCGTCCCGCTGCTGCTCCAGCCGGATTTCGGCCAGACCATGCTCATCACCATGACCTGGTCGGCGCTGCTGTTCGTGGCCGGGCTGCACCTGATCTGGGTGGGCGTGCTCGGCGTCGTCGGGCTGGCCGGGGTGTTCGCCGCCTACACGTTCTTCCACCACGTCCGCGAGCGCTTCAACCGCTTCTTCGACCAGGATTCGGGCGACAGCTTCCAGGAATTCTGGTCGCGCGAGTCCTTCCGCTCGGGCAGCTGGTTCGGCACCGGCCCCGGCGAGGGCGTCGCCAAGCGCCACCTGCCGGACGCGCATACCGACTTCATCTTCTCCGTCACGGGGGAAGAGTTCGGGGTGATCGTCTGCCTGTGCCTCGTGGCCCTGTTCGCCTACATCGTGCTGCGCGGCCTCAAGCTCGCCCGGCGCACCGACGACACGTTCTCGCGGCTGGCGATCACGGGGCTGACGACCCTGTTCGGCCTTCAGGCGTGCATCAACATGGCGGTGAACACCCAGCTCATGCCGGCCAAGGGCATGACGCTGCCCTTCGTCTCCTACGGCGGCTCGTCGCTGATCTCCCTGGCGCTCGGCACCGGCTTCCTCGTGGCCCTGACCCGCAAGCGCCCGCGCACCGTGATCCTCAACACCAAGCCGCCCGGCACCGCGCCGTCCGCCATCGCCGGAGTGAAGCAGTGACCGTCTTCACGCCCACGATCCTGCTCTGCGCGGGCGGCACCGGCGGCCATCTCTTCCCGGCCGAGAGCCTCGCCCACGCCCTCCGCGCCCGAGGCGTGCGGGTGGCGCTGGCCACGGATGCGCGGGTGGATTCCATCGCCGCGGGCTTCCCGGCCTCGGAGGTGGTGAGCATCCGCTCGGCGACGCCCTCCGGCCGCAACCTCCTCCGCCGCGCCACGGCGGTCGTGACCCTAGGGCGGGGCTTCGGCGACGCGGCCCGGGCGATCCGCCGGATCAACCCGGCCGCCGTCGTCGGCTTCGGCGGCTACCCGACCGTGCCGCCGGTGCTCGCCGGGCAGATCCTGCGGGTGCCGACGGTCCTGCACGAGCAGAACGCGGTGATGGGCCGGGCGAACGCCTTCCTGGCCCGGGGGGCGCGCACCATCGCCACCGGGTTCCGCGAGGTCCGGGGCATTCCGGACAAGGCCGGGGCGAGGCGGATCCATACGGGCAACCCCCTCCGGCCCGCGGTGATCGCGGCGGCCCGCACCCCCTACCCGGCGCTCGGCGAGGGCGACGCCCTCCGGCTCCTCGTGTTCGGCGGCAGCCAGGGCGCCCGGATCATGGGCGAGATCGTCCCGCCCGCGGTGGAGCGCCTGCCCGCCGACCTGCGCGCGCGCCTCCACATCACCCAGCAGGTCCGCCCCGAGGACCTGACCGCCGTCCAGAACCGCTACCTCGCCATGGGCCTCGCGGGCCTGGAGGCCGCGCCGTTCTTCAAGGACCTGCCCGCGCGGATGGCGGCGAGCCACCTCGTCGTGTCCCGCTCGGGGGCCTCGACGGTGTCGGAGCTCGCGGCCATCGGCCGGCCGGCGATCCTCGTGCCGCTGCCCGGCGCCCTCGACCAGGACCAGGCGGCCAACGCCGCGACCCTGGAGGCGATCGACGCCGCCATCGCGGTGAAGCAATCCGCCTTCACCCCGGACCGGCTGGCGGCGGACCTCGTCGCGCTGTTCGGGAACCCGGCGAAATTGACCCGCGCGGCCGATGCGGCGAGAAGCGCGGGGATCCACGATGCCGCCGAGCGGCTGGCCCAGGTCGTCATCGACACATGCGTCCTGGCGACGACGGCCCATCCCTGATCGCCGATCTCAGGCGCCGGATGCCCAAGCGACCGAAGGTTTGACCCCATGAAGCTGCCCGAAAAGCTCGGCCCCATCCACTTCATCGGCATCGGCGGCATCGGCATGTCCGGCATCGCCGAGGTGATGCACAACCTCGGCTACACGGTGCAGGGCTCGGACGCCTCGGACAACGCCAACGTCCGCCGGCTCGCCGACAAGGGCATGCGGACCTTCGTCGGCCACGACGCCGCCAACGTCGAGGAGGCGGGGCTGGTCGTGGTCTCGACGGCGATCCGCCGGGACAACCCCGAGCTTCAGGCCGCCCGCGAGCGCCGCCTGCCGGTCGTGCGCCGGGCGGAGATGCTGGCCGAGCTGATGCGGTTCAAGTCCTGCGTCGCCATCGCGGGGACGCACGGCAAGACCACCACCACCTCGCTGGTGGCGACGCTCCTCGATGCCGGCAACCTCGACCCCACGGTCATCAACGGCGGCATCATCAACGCCTACGGCACCAACGCCCGGATGGGCGAGGGCGACTGGATGGTGGTGGAGGCCGACGAATCGGACGGCACCTTCCTCAAGCTGCCCGCCGACGTCGCCATCGTCACCAACATCGACCCCGAGCACCTCGACCATTTCGGCTCGTTCGAGGCGGTGAAGGACGCGTTCCGGCGCTTCATCGACAACATCCCGTTCTACGGCTTCGCGGTGATGTGCACCGACCACCCGGTGGTGCAGGACCTCGTCGGCCATATCGAGGACCGGCGGATCATCACCTACGGCGAGAACCCGCAGGCGGACGTGCGCCTGATCGACGTCGACCTGCGCGGCGGCCAGAGCCGGTTCCGGGTGATGATCCGCGACCGGCGTCCGGGCTACCGGATGGAGATGGAGGACCTCGTCCTGCCGATGCCCGGCAAGCACAACGCCCTCAACGCGACGGCGGCGCTGGCGGTGGCCCACGAGCTCGGCGTGAAGCCGGACGCGATCCGCAACGCGCTGGCGGGCTTCGGCGGCGTGAAGCGGCGTTTCACCCGCACGGGCGAGTGGAACGGCGCTACGATCTTCGACGATTACGGGCACCATCCGGTGGAGATCAAGGCGGTGCTCAAGGCCGCCCGCGCCTCGACGGAGCACGGGGTGATCGCGGTGGTGCAGCCGCACCGCTACAGCCGCCTCCAGTCGCTGTTCGACGATTTCTGCACCTGCTTCAACGACGCCGACACGGTGATCGTGGCCCCGGTCTACGCCGCGGGCGAGCCGCCGATCGAGGGATTCGACCGGGACAGCCTCGTCTCCGGCCTGCGCTCCCGCGGCCACCGGGACGCCCGGGCCCTGGAGAAGCCGGAGGACCTCGCCGGCATCGTCGGCGACCTCGCCAAGCCGGGGGACTACGTCGTGTGCCTCGGCGCGGGGACGATCACCCAATGGGCCTACGCCCTGCCGGGCGAGCTGGCGGCGCGGGGGTGAGGGTGGGCGACGTCGAGGCGGAACGCCGGGATTTCCGGAGGAACCTGCGCGCGAGCCTCACGGACGCGGAGCGTCGCCTCTGGTATCGCCTGCGCGACCGCCGCCTCGCCGGCTTCAAGTTCGTCCGCCAGGAAACGATCGGCCGTTACGTCGCGGACTTCTGCTGCCGGGACGAGCGGCTGATCGTCGAGGTGGACGGCGGCCAGCATGCCGGGAGCGAGCATGATCGCGTGCGCGATGCGTGGCGGCGGGCCCAGGGCTATCGCGTTCTCCGCTTCTGGAACGCCGAGATCATGACCAACACCGTCGGTGTGACCGACACGATCCTCGCCGCGCTCCCCCCCTCTCCCCCCCTGCGGGGAGAGGGCCGAGCCCCCCTTGCCGGGGGCGAGGCGAGCCCGAAGGGCGAAGGTGAGGGGGGCCCGCCGGATCGGGCTCCGTCCGGCACGCCCCCTCACCCCCGGCTGCCGCCTCGTTTCGCCGACGACAAGGTCGGCAAAACCCTCTCCCCGCAGGCGGGGAGAGGGGGAGAACACGCATGACATCGCTTCACGACACCCTCCGCGCCGCGGTGCCCGGCCTCCGGGGCCGCTTGGTCGCGGGCCAATCCCTGGCCGACCTGACGTGGTTCCGCGTCGGCGGGCCGGCGGAGGTGCTGTTCACCCCCGCCGACGAGGAGGACCTCGCCGCCCTGCTCGCCGCCCTCGACCCCGGCGTGCCGGTGACGGTGATCGGCCTCGGCTCGAACCTGATCGTGCGCGACGGCGGGATCCCCGGCGTCACGGTGCGGCTCGGCGGCAGGGCGTTCGGCTCGGTCGCCATCGACGGCGAGACGATCCGCGCCGGCACGGCGGTGCCGGACATGCGCCTCGCCAAGGCGGCGGCGGAAGCCTCCCTCGACGGGCTCGCCTTCTTCCGCGGCATCCCCGGCTCGGTGGGCGGGGCGCTGCGGATGAATGCCGGCGCCCACGGGGGCGAGACCACCGACGTGCTCGTGGAGGCGACCGGCATCGACCGGCGGGGGAGCCTGCGCCGGTTCACCCACGGCGAGATGGGCTTCTCTTATCGCCACAGCGGCGCGCCGGAGGACGTCATCTTCACGGGCGCCCTGTTCCGGGGCCGCCCCGGCGAGCGCGCGGCCATCGAGGCCGAGATGGAGCGGGTCACCGCCGCCCGGGAGGCCGCCCAGCCGATCCGCGAGCGCACCGGCGGCTCCACCTTCGCCAACCCCGAGGGCGGCAAGGCGTGGCAGCTCATCGACGCCGCCGGCTGCCGGGGCCTCACCCGGGGCGGGGCGCAGGTCAGCGAGATGCACTGCAACTTCCTGATCAACCGCGGCGGCGCCACCGCCGCCGACATCGAGGGCCTCGGCGAGGAGGTCCGCCGCCGGGTCCGCGAGACCAGCGGCGTCGCGCTGCGCTGGGAGATCAAGCGGATCGGTGTTGAGGCAGACGCCGTAAGTCGGTAAGATGTAAGTCGATCGGTCACCCGCAATGCCCGCACAGACGTCCCGGACGGCGTATTCGAAGGTCTCGGTGAAGAGCCAGACCGTGCTGCCGGCCGAGGTGCGCGAGTGGCTGTCGATCGGCCCCGGCGACCGGCTCCGTTACGTGATCACGCCGGAGGGGGTGACGATCGACAAGGCTCCGGCCGAGGGGGAGGACCCCTTCGTCGCCTTCACCGAATGGGGCGGCCCGATCGATGACGAAGACTATGCCGACCTCTGACCCCGGCGACCTTCCGGCCGGCACGGTGGTCGTCGTGCCGTTCCCGTATTCCGACCGGCTGGCCGAGAAGCGGCGCCCGGCTCTGGTCGTCTCCGGTCCGGCGGTGGCGGCGTCGGGCTTCGTCTGGATCGCGATGATCACCAGCGCGCGGAACACCGCGCGCGCCACGGATATCCGAATCGACGATCTCGCGGCGGCCGGTCTCGCCGTCCCGTCGGTCGTCCGGCCCTTGAAGATCGCCTGCATCGAGCCCGCCCGCGTCCTGCGGGCCATCGGCGCCCTGCGGCACGACACGGCGGCAGAGGTCTATGCCCGCCTCCATGGAATGATCGGGACGGCAGCCGGCGTTCCGAACCCGTCCCTCTCTCCGGAGCCCACCCCATGACCCGTCACGTCGCCGTCCTGATGGGGGGCACCTCCTCCGAGCGCGAGGTCTCGCTGAATTCCGGCAAGGCCTGCGCCGACGCCCTGGAAGGGGAGGGGTTCACCGTCACGCGGATCGATGTCGGCCCCGACATCGCCGCCGTGCTCGCCGGGCTCCGGCCGGACGTCGCCTTCAACGCCCTGCACGGGCCGGACGGGGAGGACGGCACGATCCAGGGGCTGCTGGAAATCCTGAGGATTCCCTACACCCATTCCGGCGTGCTCGCCTCGGCGCTTGCCATGGACAAGGAGCGCGCCAAGGTCGTCATGCGCGCGGCCGGGGTCGACGTGCCGGGCGGCATGATCGTTAACCGCATGGAGGCCGCGCGCCGCCACGTCCTGCCGCCGCCTTATGTGATCAAGCCCAACGCCGAAGGTTCGTCGATGGGCGTGATCATCGTGCGCGACGGGCGCTCGCACCCGCCCCAGATCCTCGCCTCGGACGAATGGCGCTTCGGCGACCAAGTCCTTGCGGAACCTTACATTGCCGGCCGCGAGCTGACCTGTGGGGTGATGGGCGACAAGCCCCTCGGCGTCATCGAGGTGAAGGCCGCCACCGAGTGGTACGATTACGACGCCAAGTACGCGCCGGGGGGGTCGATCCATGTCCTCCCGGCAGAACTTAAACCAAATGTTTACCAGCGCGTCCAAGAGTTGGCGTTAACGGCGCATCAAGCGCTGGGCTGCCGGGGCGTCAGCCGTGCCGACCTTCGCTACGACGACACGCCGGGGGGAACCGGCGCGTTGGTCGTGCTGGAGGTCAACACGCAACCCGGCATGACCCAGACGAGCCTTGTGCCGGATATGGCGGCCCATGAGGGCCTGAGTTTCGGTGAGCTCGTCCGATGGATGGTGGAGGACGCTTCCCTGAATCGCTGAGCCCGGGTTCCTCCCGGGCTGCGGGCGTCTCCGCGCGGATCGCGGGAAGCCCGCTCATGCGGTTCGCCTCGCGCCTGCCCTCCCGCGCCCTCTCGGTGCGGCGGGTCCGCGCCGGCCAGTCCCTCGGGGACCGCATGCCGCGCGGGACGGGCCTCGTCGTGGTCTCGGCCTCCCTCGCCGCCCTGTCGCTCGCCGGCTTCGTGGCCAGCGGCCGCTACGACGCCTTCACGGCGGAGCAGGGCCGCCCCATCGACGTCATCGCCCGCCTGTTCGGCTTCGGCGTGAAGCGGGTGACGATCACCGGCATCTCCCGGATGTACGAGCGCGAGGTGCTCGCCGCCGCCGGGATCGACTGGCGCTCCTCGGTCCCCTTCCTCGACGTGAACGAGGCGCGGGAGCGGCTCCTGCGGGTGCCGCTCATCGCCCAGGCCTCCGTGCGCAAGATCTACCCCAACGACATCGCCATCACCCAGGTCGAGCGGGAGCCCGCCGCCCTGTGGCAGAAGGACGGCGTCATCAACGTCATCGCCGCCGACGGCACGGTGATCGACGCCATGCGGGACGACCGCTACGCGAGCCTGCCGCTGGTGGTGGGCGAGAACGCCAACGCCAAGCTGCCCGAATACCTCGCCCTCGTCACCGCGGCGGGCCCCCTGGCCGACCGGATCAAGGCCGGCACCTACGTCTCCGGCCGCCGCTGGACCCTCAAGCTCGACGGCGTCGACGTGCGCCTGCCCGAGGAGGATCCGGCCGGGGCGCTGGCCCGCCTCGTGCGGCTGGAGCGCGACGAGCGCCTCCTGGAGAAGGACGTCATCGCCGTCGACCTGCGCATGGCCGACCGGGTGGTGGTGCGCCTGACCGAGGAAGCCGCCGCCGCCCGCGCCGAGGCGCAGCAGCAACAGAAGAAGAAGGGGGCCCCGACATGAGGCCCCGCCCCGCGACGTCCGCCCCCCTCCGTCCCGTCCTCCGCGTCCGGTAGCGTTTCATGCACAGCCAACACGGCCTCACGCCGCGTCTGAAGCCGCTCTCGGGCCGCCGCTCGACGATCCTCTCGGTCCTCGACATCGGCACGAGCAAGGTGGTCTGCCTGATCGCGGAGCTTCAGCCCGCCGAGGCGCTCTCGACCCTCAAGGGCCGGACCCACCTCGCGCGGATCATCGGGATCGGCCACCAGCGGTCCCTCGGGCTGAAGGGCGGCGCGATCGTCGACCTGGAGGCGGCCGAGGGCGCCATCCGCCAGGCGGTCCACGCCGCCGAGCGCATGGCCAAGGTCGAGGTCCAGTCGGTCATCGTGAACATGTCCGGCGGGCGGCTCGCCTCGCAGCATTTCCAGGCGCGGGTCAACGTCCGCTCCGGCAGCGTCACCGGCTCGGACGTGGAGCGGGTCCTGGAGACGGCGAGCGCCCACGGCGTCAGCCACGGCCGGGCCGTGCTGCACGCGCTCCCGACCGGCTACGCCCTCGACGGGCAGGGGGCGGTGATCGACCCCTCGGGCATGATCGGCGAGGCGCTGGGCGTCGACCTGCACGTCGTCACCACCGAGCTCGCCGCCGCGGGCAACGTCATGCTGGCGATCGAGCATTGCCACCTCGGCGTCGAGGCGGTGATCGCCACCCCCTACGCCGCCGGCCTGTCGGCCCTCGTGGACGACGAGGCGGAGATGGGCGTCTGCGTCGTGGACATGGGCGGCGGCACGACGAGCTTCGGCGTGTTCTCCGGCGGCCACCTCGTCCATTGCGACGCGGTGGCGGTGGGCGGCCACCACGTCACCATGGACATCGCCCGGGGCCTCTCCACCCGGGTGGCGGCAGCGGAGCGGCTGAAGACCCTCTACGGCTCGGCCCTCTCCACCCCCTCCGACGAGCGCGACATGATCGCGGTCCACGGGGTGGGCGAGGAGGAGGGCGACGCCCCCGCCCACATCCCCCGCTCGCAGCTGGTGCGGATCATCAAGCCGCGGGTCGAGGAGGTGGTGGAGCTGGTGCGCGACCGGCTCCGCAACGCGGGATTCGCCGCCCAGGCCGGGCGGCGGGTGGTGCTCACGGGTGGGGCGAGCCAGCTCGTCGGCCTGCCCGAGGTCGCCCGGCGGGTGATGCAGGGGCAGGTCCGGATCGGCCGGCCCCTCGGGATCCGCGGCCTGCCCGAGGCGGCCAAGGGACCCGCCTTCTCGGCGGCGGTCGGCCTGCTCGTCTACCCGCAGGTCGCCCACGCCGAATACTTCGAACCGCGCGGACACGGCGCCTTCGCCGCGACCGGGACGGACAGGTACCTCCCGAAGGTCGTCCGCTGGCTCAGGGACAGTTTTTAAGGTTCCACGCCCCGAACAGGGTAAATAATTAAGGTTTTGCGCCCCGAACGGGGCGGGAGACCCGGATCGGAAAACCGGCGCCGCGAGGCGCCAAGCGACAGCGACGTTCAGCAGAGGCTCGACACCATGGCCATCTCCCTCCAGGCGCCGGACATCCGGGAACTCAAGCCCCGCATCACCGTCTTCGGCGTCGGCGGTGCCGGCGGCAACGCGGTCAACAACATGATCGAATCGGGCCTGCTCGGCTGCGAGTTCGTGGTGGCCAACACCGACGCCCAGGCGCTGACCTCCTCGAAGGCCGAGCGCGTCATCCAGATGGGCCTGAACGTCACCCAGGGCCTGGGCGCCGGCTCGCATCCGGAGGTCGGCTCGGCCGCCGCCGACGAGGTGATCGACGAGATCCGCGACCAGCTCTCGGGCGCCCACATGTGCTTCATCACCGCCGGCATGGGCGGCGGCACCGGCACCGGCGCGGCCCCGGTCATCGCCCGGGCGGCCCGGGACATGGGCATCCTCACGGTCGGCGTCGTCACCAAGCCGTTCCAGTTCGAGGGCGTCCGCCGGATGCGCACGGCCGAATCCGGCATCCAGGAGCTGCAGGCGGCGGTCGACACCCTGATCGTCATCCCGAACCAGAACCTGTTCCGGGTCGCCAACGAGAAGACCACCTTCGCCGACGCCTTCGCCATGGCCGACCAGGTGCTCTACTCGGGCGTGGCCTGCATCACCGACCTGATGGTCAAGGAAGGCCTCATCAACCTCGACTTCGCCGACGTCCGGGCGATCATGCGCGGCATGGGCAAGGCGATGATGGGCACCGGCGAGGCGTCGGGCGAGAAGCGCGCCAACCGCGCCGCGGAAGCCGCCATCGCCAACCCGCTCCTCGACGACGTGTCGATGAAGGGCGCCCGCGGCCTGCTGATCTCGATCACCGGCGGCTCGGACCTCACCCTCTACGAGCTCGACGAGGCCGCCACCCGCATCCGCGAGGAGGTCGATCAGGACGCCAACATCATCCTGGGCGCCACCTTCGACGAGAGCCTCGACGGCATCATCCGCGTGTCGGTGGTCGCCACCGGCATCGAGCCGGCGCTGATCTCGGCGAACTCGCCCAACAACCCGGCCGTCGCCGAGACCGAGCAGCGCATCGCCGAGGTGGCCGAGCGCCTGCGCGCCGAGGCCCGCGCCCGCGCCTCCTCGCCGGTGCCGAGCATCCGCACGGACTCCGTCGCCCACAGCCACGCGCACGCCCACTCCCCGGTCCAGGCCCCGGCCGCGCCGGTCGCCGCCGCGCCGTCCGCCCCCGCCATCGAGCCGCGCATGGACGTGCGGCCCGAGCCGGTGCCGGTCGCCACCCGCGACGACGTCATGCTGGCCCAGGTGCAGCCGCGGGCGGCCTCCCCGTTCGTGCCGGCCCCGGTCGCCCCGCGTCCGGAGCCCGCGGCGCAGATGCATGCCGGCCCGTTCGTGCCGCCCCGCCCCGAGGCGCCCATCGGCACCCCGGCCGTGGCCCGCGCCCCGCGGATGCCGCAGATCCACGAGCTGCCCCCCATCGCCCAGACCCAGCTGATGGCGAACCGGGCCGCCGAGGATTCCGCGCCGGAATCGAAGCGCACCTCGCTGCTGCGCCGCCTCGCCACCGTCGGCTTCGGCGGACGCCGTGAGGACGAGGGCGTGGCCCCCGCCCGCCCGGCCGCGCCCCCGGCTCCCCCGGCCCCGGCCCCGGCCGCCTACCAGCCGCCGCTGCCCCCGGCCCCCCGCGCCCCGGCGCCCCAGGCCCCGCAATACCGCCCGGCCCAGGGCTCCCTCGACGGCCAGGGCCGGGCGATGCCCCAGCCCCGGATGATGGACGACGATCAGCTCGAGATCCCGGCCTTCCTCCGCCGCCAGGCCAACTGAACCACTCGTCCGGCCTCGACATTCAACCTCACGTTGTGCAACTCCTTGGGTTGCACGGCGTGGGGTCGTCGCGTTCCGGTGCCGTGGCCATGCGGATGATGCATCCGTGCCACAGATCGGCCCCGGTTCCGCCCCGCGGTAACCAAATTTTAAACCATTGTGACCGCTCGATTTTATCCGTTTCCCACAGCCGCCGGGCTTGTAACACGCGGTAAGAATCCGTGATTTGGCTGGCTTGCACAGCGCGGCTATAGCTAATCCCGTAAGAACGAATGTGCCGCGGGGATACAACCTGTCAGCGGTATCAGGGGCATCAAGCAGCGGACGGATCGAAGCGCGCGCCATCTCCCCCGAAGGAGGTGGCGAAGCCGGATTGCGGCCGAGGGCTCAGGAATGCGATCGAACAATCAGACCACCCTCAAGGCGGCGGCCACGCTCTCGGGCGTCGGAGTCCACTCCGGAAACCCGGCGGCGATCACCCTCCGGCCCGCCCCCGCCAACCACGGCATCGCCTTCCACCGCACCGGCACCCCCCTCGGCAACGACCGCATCATCAAGGCCCACCACGCCCTCGTCTCCGCCACCGAGCTGTGCACCGTGATCGGTGACGTCGAGACCGGGGCCGTGGCCACGATCGAGCATCTGATGTCCGCCCTGTTCGGGCTCGGCATCGACAACGCCCTGGTCGAGATCGACGGGCCCGAGCTCCCCATCCTCGACGGGTCGGCCAAGCTCTTCGTGGAGGCCATCGACCGGGTCGGGCTGACCACCTGCGGCGCCCCCCGGCGCTGGCTCAAGGTCCTGCGCCCGGTGCGCATCGAGGTGGGCCGGGCCTTCGCCGAGCTGCGCCCCATCGACCGGGGCTTCCGCCTCGACGTCGAGATCGATTTCGACAACCCGGTGATCGGACGCTCGCGCAAGGCCATGGACCTGTCGCCGGCGTCCTATCGCCGTGAGGTCGCGGATGCCCGCACCTTCGGCATGATGAAGGACGTGGAGCGCTACTGGAAGGCGGGCTTCGCCCTGGGCGCCTCGCTGGAGAACACCGTCGCCGTCGGCGAGAACGGTGTCGTCAACCCCGAGGGGCTGCGCTTCCCGGACGAGTTCGTCCGCCACAAGATCCTCGACGCGGTGGGCGACCTCGCCCTCGCCGGCCTGCCGATCCAGGGGGCCTACCGCTCCTATTGCGGCGGCCACCGCATGAATGTCGGCGTGCTCTCGGCCCTGTTCTCGGACCGCGCCAACTACGCGATCGTGGAGGCCGCCGGCTCCCGCCAGGGCACCCTGGTCGAGCTCGGCACGAGCCTCGGCCTCGCCGCCTTCGCCGCCGACGTCTGAGGCGACCCTCCGGGGCCGCCCCGGGGCTGTGTCCGGCGCATCACACCGCGCATCCGAAGCGAAACGCCTCACCATCGCCGCTTTCGCGCCCGAATCGAACGTCACGGATGAAACGCCCGTCAACGGCGGGTCCGGCTCCCCGGGGCCGGAGACCACCACGGGTTGGCATCCCGGCGGCGAGAACCGCTCCGGGTGGGGGAAAGAGCGCGAGAATGCCTGTCACCATTCGTCATCGCGGCCTCACGGCTCTGGCGGCTCCGCTCGTGGCCGTGCTGGGCCTGGGCCTCGGCGGCTGCGACTTCGATCCGACCGGCCTCTTCGCCGAGAAGTACAAGCCCGAGGTCGTGCCGGACGTTCCCGCCGACAAGCTCTACAGCGAGGGCTTGGCGAAGATGGAGGACAGTGACTACGAGGGCGCCGTCAAGAAGTTCGACAGCCTCGACAAGACGTACCAGTATTCCGACTGGTCGCGGAAGGCGCTGTTGATGACGGCTTACGCGAATTACGAAGGCCAGAAGTACGACGACGCGATCAACGCCTCGAAACTGTACCTGCAGCGGCACCCGTCCAGCAAGGATGCGGCCTACGCGCAGTACCTGATCGCCATGTCGAACTACAAGCAGATCCCGGACGTGACGCGCGACCAGGACCGCTCGGAGAAGGCCCTCGTGGCCCTGCAGGAGCTGGTCCAGCGCTACCCGACCTCCGAATACGCCGCGGACGCCAAGGCCAAGATCCAGATCACCCGCGACCAGCTCGCCGGCAAGGAGATGGAGATCGGCCGCTACTACCTGGAGAAGCGCAACTTCCCGGCGGCGATCAACCGGTTCCGCGACGTGGTCTCGAAGTACCAGACCACCCGCCATGCCGAGGAGGCCCTGGAGCGCCTGACCGAGGCCTACTGGGCGCTCGGCATCCCGCAGGAGGCGCAGAACGCCGCCGCGGTGCTCGGCCACAACTTCCCCGACTCGCCCTGGTACAAGGACGCCCACGCGCTCCTGGCCAGCAACGGCCTGGAGCCGCGGGAGGAGAAGACCTCGTTCCTCTCGAAGGCGTTCCGCTCCATCACCGGGCGCACCGCGTCGGCGGATTAGGCCCGGCCGCTCTTCCACCCTCGTCGTCGTTGCGAAGCAATCCAGGGCAGCGGGCCGTCTCAGGGCGGGGCGCATCCCCGGATTGCTTCACTGCGTTCGCGAGGACGGGAGTGGCCAGGGGTGACGTGCCGGCGCCTTCCGGGGCGCCGGCCAATTTTTAAGGTGAATCGCGCCCTCGCCCGGCTTATGTGTGCTCTCCGTTGCCGGGGGTGCGCCCCCGGTCCCCCCCGTCCCCTGGGATGCCCCGCCGCAGCATGCTCGCGCAGCTCGCGATCCGCGACATCGTTCTGATCGACAAGCTCGAGCTGAACTTCCGCGAGGGCCTGAGCGTCCTGACGGGGGAGACCGGCGCGGGCAAGTCGATCCTGCTCGACGCCTTCGCCCTGGCCCTGGGCGGACGGGGCGACGGACGGCTCGTGCGCTCGGGCGAGGCCCAGGGCGGCGTGACGGCGGTGTTCGACGTGCCCCTGGACCATCCCGCCCGCCGGATCGCCGCCGAGGCCGAACTCGACACCGAGGGCGACCTGATCCTGCGCCGGACGCAGATGGCGGACGGGCGCACCCGCGCCTTCGTCAACGATCAGGCGGTGGGCGTGCAGGTGCTGCGCGGCATCGGCGCGGCCCTGGTGGAGATCCACGGCCAGCACGACGACCGCGCCCTCGCCGACCCCGCCTCGCACCGGGCGATCCTCGACGCCTTCGGCGGCCCCCAGGCCCAGGCGGGCCGGGTCGCCGCCGCCGCCCGCACCCTGCGCGCCGCCCGCACCGCCTTCACCGAGCACCGGGAGCGGGTCGAGGCCGCGCGGCGGGAGGCGGACTTCCTGCGCCACGCCGTCGAGGAACTCGCCGAGCTGGCCCCCCAGCCGGGGGAGGAGGCGAGCCTCGCCGAGCGGCGCACGGTGATGCAGCAATCGGAAAAGGTCGCCCGGGAGCTGAACGAGGCCCTCGATGCGGCCGGGGGCCCGCATTCGGCCGCGCCGCACCTCTCCGCGGCCCTCCGCAAGCTGGAACGGCGGGCGGCGCTGCTGCCGGCCCTGATCGAGCCCTGCATCGGCGCCCTCGATGCGGCCCTCGTCGCCCTGGACGAGGCCCGGGCTGCCATCGAGGCGGCGGTGGCCGAGGCCGAGTTCGACCCGAGGGAGCTGGAGCGCGTCGAGGAGCGCCTGTTCGCCCTGCGCGCGGCGGCACGGAAGTACAGCGTCGCCGCCGACGACCTCGCCGACCTCGCCGGGCGTTTCGCGGCGGACGTGGCGGCCATCGACGCGGGCGAGGCGGAGCTCGCCACCCTCCAGGCTGCGCAGGACGCGGCGGAGGCCGCCTACGCCGCCGCCGCCGAGGCCCTGAGCGCCGGCCGGCGGAAGGCGGCGCGCAAGCTCGATGCGGCGGTGCAGGCGGAGCTGCCGCCCCTGAAGCTGGAGCGCGCCCGCTTCATCACCGAGATCGCCACGGACCCCGCCTCGCGGGATGCCGCGGGCATCGACCGGGTCGAGTTCTGGGCGCAGACCAACCCCGGCACCAAGGCCGGCCCGATGATGCGGGTCGCCTCCGGCGGCGAGCTGTCCCGGTTCATGCTGGCCCTCAAGGTGGTGCTGGCCGACAAGGGCTCGGCCCCGACCCTGATCTTCGACGAGATCGACACCGGCGTCGGCGGCGCGGTGGCGGATGCCATCGGCCTGCGCCTCGCCCGGCTGGCGGACACCGTGCAGGTGATCGCCGTCACCCACGCGCCGCAGGTGGCGGCCCGGGCCGCCACCCACCTGCTGATCGCCAAGGCCCCCGTGAAGGGGGCAGGGCGGGTCGCCACCCGGGTCTCCACCCTGCCGGTGGAGGACCGCCGCGAGGAGATCGCCCGGATGCTGGCGGGCGCCACGGTGACGGACGAGGCCCGCGCCGCCGCGGCCCGGCTCCTCCAGGGCGCCTGATCCCCCTGGCGGGCATGATGAATCCGGTATTCCAGGCGCGGCAAGACTGGGCCGAATCGACGCATGCGCGGTGTTAAGCTTAACGATATGTTGACGGTAACGGTCGCTTAACCAAGTCATGGGAAAGACACCATCGCTCCGCCCATCGACGGGCCGAGACGGTTTTCGGTGTGGGAGACGACCATGAGCCGGACGGTCGCCGAGACGGGAACGACCGCAGTGTCCGCGAAATCGGGGCGGGGCATCGATACGGGCCACCTCGGCCAGACCCTGCGCCGGGTCTACGAGGGCAGCATCGACACCCAGCCGATCCCCGATTCGCAGATCGACCTGCTGCTTCGCCTGCGCCACAAGGAACGGGACCGGCGCCAGGCCATCTAGGGCGCCCCGCCGCTACCAGCGGCGCGCGCCGGGCCTCCGCCCGTATTCCGCGGCCCTGATCCGGGTGAGCACCCGGTCGAGGCTGACGAGGAGTTCGGCCTCCTCCCGCTGGGCGTCGGCGGCGTCGGCCGCGCTGCTCGCGAACCGCCGCCGGACCTGGGCGAGGGCCAAGCCCCGTTCCAGCGTCTCGCGCTCCCCGTGAAGGTCGAGCCACGCCGCGTCCTGGCCCTCGCCCTCTTCCGCCGGCCCTGTCTCCACGGTTCCCGTCCCCTTCCAGACCGGTCCCTCCGTCGCGGGCACCCGAAGTCCGACAGGGGACAAACGCGGTGGGCGGCGTTCCCGCTCCATGCCGGCGACCGGCGATGGGCCGAAGCCGGAACGAATCGAAAAATCAGATCCTTAACCGGCCCCGCCGGGGCGTGCGCCCCCGGCCGTGTCATCCCTCTGTCATACGCGCGTCGTACCGCCCCCACGCCGGCCGGACCTTTCGAGCCCCGTGGATGTGCGCCAAATCGCCCCAGGCGGTGGCGCACCCGACCGAGACGGAGACACCCTTGAGACCCTTCGCTTACGCGCTCGCCCTTGGCCTCGCGACGGCCCAGCTCGCCTCCGCAGCCCTCGCCGCCGACATCACCGGCGCAGGGGCCACCTTCCCCTTCCCGGTCTACTCCAAGTGGGCCGAAGCCTACCGCAAGGAGACCGGCACCGGCCTGAACTACCAGTCGATCGGTTCCGGCGGCGGCATCAAGCAGATCCAGGCCAAGACCGTCGATTTCGGCGCCACCGACGCCCCGCTCAAGGGCGAGCAGCTGGCCAAGGACGGCCTCGTCCAGTTCCCGACCGTGATGGGCGGCGTCGTCACCGTGGTGAACATCCCCGGCATCGAGGCGGGCAAGCTCAAGCTCACCGGCGACATCATCGCCGACATCTACGCCGGCAAGATCTCCAAGTGGAGCGATGCGCGCATCGCCAAGCTGAACGAGGGCGTGAAGCTTCCCGACGCCAACGTGACGCCGGTCTACCGCTCGGACGCCTCGGGCACGACCAACATCTTCACGACCTACCTCACCCAGGCCTCCGAGGCCTGGAAGAAGGAGTTCGGCGCCGCCACGACGATCTCCTGGCCCGTGGGCCAGGGCGGCAAGGGCAACGAGGGCGTGACCGCCACCGTGAAGCAGGTCCCGAACTCGATCGGCTACGTCGAGTCGGCCTACGCCAAGCAGAACAAGCTGGCCTACACCCTGATCCAGAACAAGGACGGCAAGTTCCCCGAGCCGACCGACAAGGCGTTCCAGGCGGCCGCCGCCGCCGCCGACTGGAAGGCCGCCCCCGGCTTCGGCATCTCGCTCACCAACGCGGCGGGCGCGGAATCCTGGCCGATTACCGCCGCCACCTTCATCCTCGTCCACAAGCAGCCGGTGGATGCGGCCAAGGCCGGCGACGTCCTGAAGTTCTTCGACTGGGCGTACAAGAACGGCGACAAGCTCGCCTCCGACCTCGACTACGTCCCGCTGCCGGACAACGTCGTCGGGCTGATCCACGAGGAGTGGAAGTCCGTGACGGACAAGGACGGTAAGCCGGTGTTCGGCATGTGATCGCGCGGGGAGGGGGTTCGGCAACCCCCTCCCTCGCCTCGTGGGACCACCCACGATAACACTCCCGGACCTCAGAGAAGTGCGGATGCCCGCTGTGACGCAATCCATCGCCCTCGCCGAGCCGCGCCGCGCCGCGCGCAAGGGACCGAGCCGGGGCCTCGACACGGTGTTTCGCCTCTGCTCCTACGGGGCGGCGCTCATCGTCCTCCTCGTGCTCGCGGGGATCCTCGGATCGATCGTCTACGGCGGGTGGCCGGCCTTCCGCGAGTTCGGGTTCGGCTTCCTCACCTCCAGCGCCTGGAACATCGGCACCGAGCAGTACGGCGCCCTGGTCGCCGTCCTCGGCACCGTCGCCTCCGCCTTCCTGGCCCTGCTCATCGGCGTGCCGGTGTCGCTGGGCATCGCGATCTTCCTCACGCAGCTCTGCCCCGGCTGGGCGCGCAAGCCGGTGGCCATGACGATCGAGCTGCTCGCCGCCGTGCCGAGCATCATCTACGGCATGTGGGGCCTGTTCATCTTCGCGCCGCTCTTCGCGCGGTTCGTGCAGATCCCGCTCTCGAACGTCGTCGAGGGCATGCCGATCCTCGGCACCGTGCTCTACGCCCGGGTGCCCTCCGGCGTCGGCGTGTTCACCGCGGGCGTCATCCTCGCGATCATGATCGTGCCGTTCATCGCCTCGATCGCCCGCGACATGCTGGACCAGATCCCGACCGTGCTGCGCGAGAGCGCCTACGGCATCGGCTGCACCACCTGGGAGGTGGTGCGCCACGTGCTGGTGCCGCAGGCGGCCGTCTCGATCATCGGCGCCATCATGCTGGGCCTCGGCCGGGCGCTGGGCGAGACCATGGCGGTGACCTTCGTGGTCGGCAACGCCAACCGGCTCTCGGCCTCGATCTTCGACCCGTCCTCGACCATCGCGTCGCGGATCGCCAACGAGTTCAACGAGGCGGACGGCCTGCAGCTCAACGCCCTGATGGCGCTCGGCTGCATCCTGTTCGTCATCACCTTCATCGTGCTCATCATCGCGCGGCTGCTGACCCGCCGCGTCCGGGCCGCCTGAGGAGCGCCGTCACCATGGACGCCGTCAACACCCTCGCGATGAGCCCCTCCCGCGGAAGCCGGGTCCGGCCCGGACGCCGCATCGCGGACCGGATGCTCCGCGTCTCCTGCCTCGTCGCCACCGTGGTCGGCGCCGTGGTGCTCGGGTCGATCCTGCTGATGCTCATCGTCGAGGGCATCCGCGGCTTCTCGCCGGCCCTGTTCACGCAGCCGACCCCCGGGCCCGGCTCGGAGGGCGGCGGCATCGCCAACGCGATCCTCGGCAGCCTCGTGCTGACGACCATCGGCATTGTGGTCGCCGCCCCGATCGGCGTGATGGCGGGGACCTTCCTCGCGGAATACGGCCGGACCTCGAAGCTCGCCGACGTGATCCGCTTCCTGAACGACATCCTGCTCTCGGCGCCCTCCATCCTGATCGGCCTGTTCGTCTACACCCTGATGGTGCGGCCGATGGGGAGCTATTCCGGCTGGGCCGGCGGCGTGGCCCTGGCGATCATCGCCGTGCCGGTGATCGTGCGGACCACGGAGGACATGCTGCGGCTGGTGCCGGGCACCCTGCGCGAGGCCGGCGCGGCGCTGGGCGCCCCGCCCTCGAAGGTGATCACCAGCGTCACGTGGAAGGCGGCCTCGGCCGGCATCGTGACGGGGATCATCCTGGCGCTGGCCCGCATCGCGGGCGAGACCGCCCCGCTGCTCTTCACGGCGCTCAACAACAATTCCTGGTTCTCCGCCAACCTGATGGGCGGCGTCGCGAACCTGCCGGTCATGATCTACCAGTTCGCCCTCTCGCCCTACCCGAACTGGCAGGGCCTGGCCTGGGCCGGGGCGCTGCTGATCACCGGGACCATCCTGGCCCTGTCGATCGTCGCCCGGCTGGTCATCAAGCCCCAGCGCTCCCGCTGATCGCCCGACGCCCGAACGCACCACGAGGACATGACGATGAACGCCGCCTCCGCGATGTCGACCGGTGACCTGACCCGCGGGGCTCCCGCGCCCGGCCGGGCCGTCCGCATCGCCGTGAAGGACCTGAACTTCTACTACGGGTCGTTCCACGGCCTGAAGAACGTCAACCTCAACTTCCACGACCGGCAGGTCACGGCCCTGATCGGCCCGTCGGGCTGCGGGAAGTCGACCCTGCTGCGGTGCTTCAACCGCATCTACAGCCTGTACCCGGAGCAGCGCGCCGAGGGCCAGATCCTGCTGGACGGCCAGAACGTCCTCGACTCCCACGTCGACCTGAACGAGCTGCGCTCGCGCATCGGCATGGTGTTCCAGAAGCCGACGCCGTTCCCGATGTCGATCTACGACAACGTCGCCTTCGGCCTGCGCCTCTACGAGAAGCTGCCGAAGGCCGAGCTCGACGTGCGCGTCGAGGAATCCCTGCGCAAGTCGGCCCTCTGGGACGAGGTGAAGGACAAGCTCAAGCAGGCCGGCACCGGCCTGTCCGGCGGCCAGCAGCAGCGCCTGTGCATCGCCCGCACCGTCGCCCAGAAGCCGGAGGTGATCCTGTTCGACGAGCCGACCTCGGCCCTCGACCCGATCTCGACCGGCCGCATCGAGGAGCTGATGGAGCAGCTGCGCGACGAGTTCACCATCGTCATCGTCACGCACAACATGCAGCAGGCGGCGCGCATCTCGCAGTACACGGCCTTCATGTATCTCGGCGAGCTGGTCGAATTCGGCCAGACGGACAAGATCTTCATGAACCCGACCGAGCGGCGCACGCAGGACTACATCACCGGCCGCTTCGGCTGATTCCCCCAAGAAGCTGATCGCGCGGAGGCCTCGCCATGCCCGGACACATCGTCTCGTCCTACGATACGGACCTGGAAGACCTGCGCCGCTCGATCTCCGAGATGGGCGGGGTCGCGGAGAAGATGACCAGCGAGGCGTCCCTCGCCCTCGTGCGCAAGGACGAGATCCTCGCGCAGACGGTGATCGCCGCCGACAAGCGCCTCGACACCCTCCAGCGGGAGATCGAGGAGAAGGCGGTGCTGCTCATCGCCCGGCGCCAGCCCCTGGCGGTCGACCTGCGTGAGACCATCTCCGCCATCCGCGTCTCGGGCGACCTCGAGCGGATCGGCGACCTCGCCAAGAACGTCGCCAAGCGCGTCATGGCGATCGCCGACAACGCCCCGGCCCAGAAGATCGTCCTCGGCGTGCGCCACATGAGCGACCTCGCCGAGGGGCAGCTCAAGGACGTCCTGGACGCCTATGCGAGCCGGGACACCAAGGCGGCGCACGACGTGTGGGCGCGGGACGGCGAGATCGACGCCCTGTACAATTCCCTGTTCCGGGAACTCCTGACGTACATGATGGAAGACCCGCGCAACATCTCGTTCTGCACGCATCTCCTGTTCTGCGCCAAGAACGTCGAGCGCATCGGCGATCACACCACCAACATCGCCGAGACGATCCATTATCTCTCCACCGGTGAGATCTTCATGGGCGACCGGCCCAAGAACGACGCCTCGAACTACGCCACCGTCGAGCCGGCGCCCTAGTGCATCGATCCAGACGAAGGCGTCAGCCGTGTCTGGAAAAATTGATGCGAAAACAAAAACCTAGGGCAGAGACGCATGAACGGAGTGAGTGCGTCACTGCCCTAGGGCGTCGTCCGCGGACCTTGGATCCGGTGTCCCCGCGGCTCAGTGGGGGTCCCCTTCCCCTCGTGGGGATGAAGCCCCTGTCGGGCGGGGCCGAGAGGGGCGGGGAGGAGCGTGCGTCGGCCCTCTCGGTCCAGGGTTTCCGGAAAACGCCCGGGGCCCGATCCGGGACCCCGCCGAGGCCGGCGGCCATCGCCGTGTAGGGAGCCTGCCCGGCCGCATCCCGGTCCCGGGTGTCTGGCCGGAAAGGTTTGGGGGAACGGATCGCCCGTCGTGATCCGCCCCGCCTTCGCGGGCGCGCGGACGTCTCGGCCGGACCTCCCGGTGCCGTCGCGCCGGGGCGGCCCCGGAGGAGGGCGAGGGGGGAACGGGAGCACTGCGGACCCGTGCTCTCCTGTCGATCGCGCGAAACCCGGGCTTGGATCCGGCCGCGCAGCGTATCAGCGTTGCCCGAACCCTCGGTCGCCTCCGGCCGGGGGGAACCGGCGTGGAATGGACCATCGGCCATGCGTGTCCTGATCGTCGAGGACGAAGAGGCGCTCACCACCCTCCTGCGCTACAACCTCGAGGCGGAGGGGTTCTCCGTCGATGCCGCTTCCCGCGGCGACGACGCGGAGCTTCTCCTCGCCGAGCGCACCCCGGACCTCGTCCTGCTCGACTGGATGCTGCCGGGCCTGTCCGGCATCGAGCTCTGCCGCCGCATCCGGGCCCGGCGGGAGACCGAGCGGCTGCCGGTGATCATGCTCACGGCCCGCGGCGAGGAGGGCGACCGGGTGCGCGGCCTCGGGACCGGGGCGGACGACTACATCGTCAAGCCGTTCTCGGTGCCGGAGCTGCTGGCGCGGGTCCGCGCCCTCCTGCGCCGGGCCAAGCCCGCCCACGTGGCCGACCGCCTGGCGGCGGGCGACATCGAGCTGGACCGCACCGGCCACCGGGTCCGGCGCGGCGGGACCGAGCTGCATCTCGGCCCGACGGAGTTCCGGCTGCTGGAATTCCTGATGCTCAGCCCCGGCCGGGTCTTCTCCCGGGAACAGCTCCTCGACGGGGTCTGGGGGCACGACGTCTACATCGACGAGCGCACCGTCGACGTCCATGTCGGGCGCCTGCGCAAGGCCCTCAACGGCCCGCGCCAGACCGACCCGATCCGCACCGTGCGCGGCTCGGGCTACGCCTTCGACGAGACGTTCTCCCTGGAGCCGTGACGCCCGCGTCCTCGCCCGCGGAGGGGGCCGGGGCGCCGCCCGGTTCCGGGGGGACCCGCGCTCCGGCGGCGTCTCACTCCGTTCGCGCGGGAGGCGGGGCGTCCCGGTCGAGCGCCGCGCTGTGGGGGCGGTCGGGGATCGCCGCCAGCGCCGCGAGCACCGTCCCCTCGGTGAGGATCTGCGGCAGGACCTGCGGCGGGCCGGCATCGGCGTAGAGCAGGTAGAGGGGGACGCCGCTGCGGCCGTGCTCCTCCAGCAGGCGGGTGATCTCGGGGTTCTGGTTGGTCCAGTCGCCCTTCAGGGAGGCGATGCCCTTGGCCTTCATCGCCGCCCGCACCGCCGGCCGCGACAGGGACGTGGTCTCGTTGACGGCGCAGGTGATGCACCACGCCGCCGTCATGTTCACGAAGACCGGCCGCTTGGCCTCGCGCAGGGCGTCGAGCCGGGCCCGGCTGAACGGCTCCGTCCCCTCCGCGGAGGCCTGCGCCGGGGCGGCGGCCCCGGGCTGGTGGGCGAGGCCGAGGCCGAGGGTCGCCACGGCGATGATCGCGAGGCCCGCGAGCCCCTGGAAGATCCGCTCGCCCAGGGGCGTCGCCCCGCGGCTGCGCTCCCAGGCCCAGGCGGCGAAGCCGACGAGGACCACGCCGAGCAGGGCGGCGAGCAGCCCCCGGGCATCGACCTGCTGCGCCAGCACCCAGATCAGCCACGCCGCCGTGGCGTAGACCGGGAAGGCCAGCGCCTGCTTCAGCGTCTCCATCCAGGCCCCCGGCCGCGGCAGCACCCGCAGGGCGGAGGGCCACAGGGTCAGCGCCAGGAAGGGCAGGGCGAGGCCGAGGCCCAGCGCGGCGAAGACCGCCAGCGCCACGGCGGCCCCCTGCGTCAGGGCGAAGCCCACCGCCGCGCCCATGAACGGCGCGGTGCAGGGCGTCGCCACCACCGTGGCGAGCACCCCCGTGAAGAACGAGCCCGGCAGGCCGGAGCGGCGGGCGAGCCCGTCGCCGATCCCGGCGAAGCGACCCCCGAGGGAGTAGACGCCGGACAGGCTCAGCCCCACCGCCACGAGCAGGTAGGCGAGCCCCGCCACGACCGGCGGCGACTGGAGCTGGAAGCCCCAGCCGAGGCTCGCCCCGCCGCCCTTCAGGGCGATCAGCAGGCCGGCGAGGCCGAGGAAGCTCGCCAGCACGCCGGCGGTGTAGGCGAGGCCGTGCAGCCGCACCCGCCCGAGGCTCTCGCCGGACTGGCGCACCAGCCCCAGCACCTTGATCGACAGGACCGGGAACACGCAGGGCATCAGGTTGAGGATCAGCCCCCCGAGCAGGGCGAGGCCGATCGCCGCCAGCAGGGTCGGCCGGTCCGCCGCCGGGACGGGCGGGGCGCCGGCCACCGCCGGGGGGGCGAGGGCGGCGGAGGGCACCTGAGCCGGCTCGTCGCCATAGGCGAAAGCGAGGCGGCTAGGGCCGTTGCCCGTGTCCTCCTCCACCGTCAGCACGCCGGGCAGGGAGAGGGGGAAGGTCTTGTCGTCGCCCCGTGTCAGGCTCAGGTGCAGGCCCTGGTCATCGACGGTGAGACCCTGCTCGGCGGCGTTGTCGAGGGCGGTCTCGCCGTAGGGGAAATAGGCGGCGGACTTGATCGAGTCCGCCCGCAGGCCGCCCGTGGCGAAGTCCAGGCGGATGCGGTCGCCCTCTCGGGACAGGCGCATCGGCCAGACGGGGGCGACGGGCAGGGCCGCCCGCGCCCGGTTGAACAGGGCGTCGTTGGCGGGGTCCGGCGTCGGCTTGCCGACCGGAAGGGTCAGGGCGAGGTCGGCCGAGCCCGGCACGCATTCGGTCTCGCAGACGAGGTAGGTGAGCTTGCCCGACAGGCGCACCGGCTCGGCGGGGTCGAGGCTCGGCGGCGGGGTGACGGGGACGAGGAGCGTCACCTCGCCCTCGTAGCCGTAGTTCATCAGCGTCGCGATCGGGATCCGGTGCGGCGCGGGCCAGCGGATCCCGCCCGTGCCGAAGCCGGCGGGCATGGTCCACGTCACCTCGGGCGGCAGGCCGGAATCGCCCGGGTTGCGCCAGTAGACGTGCCAGCCGGGCTTGAGCTGCATCCGGATGGCCAGGGTGAAGGGCGTCCCCCCCGCCAGGGCCGCCGGTTCGGCCACGAGGCTCGCCCGGACGAGGTCCGCCGGGGGGCGGAAGCCCTGCGCCAGGGACGGGCCGAGGCCGAGGCAGGCGAGGATCAGGAGAAGGCGGGCGATCATACGGGGCTCTTCGCGCCGGAGGGCCGGAGGTTTCTCGCGTGCCCCACCGGCTTTTATGGGGCGGGCCGTCCCCGGAGAAGGCGCGTCCCCGGATCGCCTCGCTTCGCGCGCGGGGACGGGGGCGGATCGCGACGGCCGATCCCCCCTATCAGACCTGTCCGGCCGGGCGCTCAGGGGCCGATGGCCTCCGTCGCCCGCTCCAGCCATGCCCGCGCCGGCCCGTCCACCAGGGGCGCCAGCGCCTCGCGGACCCGGGCGTGGTAGGCGTCGATCCAGGCGCGCTCGCCCGCGTCGAGCAGGGCCGGCTCGATCAGCCGCCGGTCGTAGGGGGCCAGCGTCAGGGTCTCGAAGCCCAGCATGGGCCGCTCCCCGGCCTCGATCGCCCGGGGCTCCACGAGGACGAGGTTCTCGATGCGGATGCCGTAGCGGCCGGCGGCGTAGTAGCCGGGCTCGTTCGAGAGGATCATGCCCGGCTCCAGGGCGACGGTGCCGGTCTTGGCGATGCGCTGCGGCCCCTCGTGCACCGAGAGGAAGGCGCCGACGCCGTGGCCCGTCCCGTGGTCGAAATCCAGCCCGGCCCGCCACAGGGGCGCCCGGGCGAAGGCGTCGATCTGCGCCCCCGTCGTGCCCTGCGGGAAGACGGCGCGGGAGATGGCCACGTGGCCCTGCAGCACCCGCGTGTAGCGGTCGCGCATCTCCGGCGTCGGGGTGCCGATGGCCAGGGTGCGGGTGATGTCGGTGGTGCCGTCCGGGTACTGCGCCCCCGAATCGACCAGGAACAGGTCGCCCGGCCGCACCGTCCGGTCGGTCTCCCGCGTCACCCGGTAGTGGACGATGGCCCCGTTCGGCCCCGAGCCGGAGATGGTCGGGAAGGAGACGTCGCGCAGGTCGCCGCCCGCCGCGCGGAAATCCTCCAGCGCCTCGACGGCGGCGATCTCGGTGAGGCCGCCCTGCGCGGCGGCGGCGTCGAGCCAGGCGAGGAAGCGGACCACGCTCGCCCCGTCGCGGCGGTGGGCGGCCCGGGTGCCGGCGATCTCGGCCGCGTTCTTCACGGCCTTCATGGCGGTGATCGGATCCTTGCCGACATCGACCGTGCCGCCGGCCGCCTCGACCCGCTCCTTGAGGGCGACGGCCCCCGTCGCCCCGTCGAGGCGCACCCGGGCGCCCGCGAGGGTGGACAGGCCCTCGTCGAGGTCGAGGCGCGGGGCGATCCCGGCGACGGGGTCCAGGGCCGCGGTCAGGGCGGGGTCGATGTCGTCCGAGGCGAGGAACAGGCGCGCCCGGCCCTCCCGCGGCAGGATCGCGTAGCCGAGCGCCAGGGGCGTGTGGCCGACATCGGCGCCGCGCAGGTTGAACGCCCAGGCGAGGTTGTGCGGATCCGAGATCACCAGGGCGTCGCAGGAATCGGCCGCCAGCGCCGCCCGCACCCGGGCGAGCTTGTCCGCCGCCGTCTGCCCGGCCAGCGCCTCGGGGTGGGCCGAGACCCGGCCGGCCGGGGGCTTCGGCCGCCCGGCCCAGCAGGAATCGACCGGGTTCTCGGCGAGCGCCCGCAGGGTGCCCCCGGCCCTGGCCGCCGCCCGCTCCAGCCGTGCGACGCCGTCCGGCGTGTGCAGCCACGGGTCGTAGCCCAGCACCCGGTCGCGGCCGAGATGCTCGGCGATCCACGCCTCCGCAGTCTGCTCCGCGAGGGGCACCACGCTCACCGCGCCGGTGTCGACCTGGGCGGGGGCCTGGAGGGTGTAGCGCCCGTCGACCACGAGGGCGGCGGCCTCCGCCAGGATCACGGCCGAGCCGGCCGAGCCGGTGAAGCCCGTGAGCCACGCGAGCCGTTCGGCGTTGGCCGGCACGTATTCCGACTGGTGCTCGTCCGCCCGCGGCACGACGAACCCGTCGATCCCGGCCTCGCGCAGGGCCGCCCGCAGGGCGGCGATCCGCTCGGGCCCCTTGCGATGGCTCGGATCGTCGAAGGTCTGGAGGCGGCGGCGGGGCTCGGTCATGCCCCGAGCCTATCGCCCGCGGCGGGCGGCGGGCAAATGGATTTCCCCATAGGCGCCTCCTCCACGGACGACTCGGGGCCCCCCTCTCCCCGCGTCTTGCGGGGAGAGGGGGCCGGCCCTCAGCGCCGCGCCCGCCCCCGCGCCGCGGCCCCGCCCCGGCGCAGGACGAGGTGGACCCAGCCCTCGATCGTGCCGCGCTGCGACAGGGCGAAGCCCTGGTGGCGGTAGGCGGAGAGGACGCCCGGCACGTCCCGCTCGATCAGGCCGGACAGGACGAGGGTCCCGCCCCGGGCCACCACGGCGGACAGGCTCGGGGCCAGGAGCCGCAGGGGCTTGGCGAGGATGTTGGCGAAGACGAGGTCGAAGTGCCGGGGCCGGGCGGCCATGCGGTGGCGGGTGCCGGCCGCGTGGTAGAGCTTCAGCCACGGCCCCAGGCCGTTGAGGCGGGCGTTCTCCCGGGCGGTGAGCACCGCCTCCCCGTCGAGGTCCCCCGCCACCACCGGCCGGCGCAGGTCCATGGCGGCGGCGAAGGCGAGGATGCCCGTGCCCGTGCCCACGTCGAGGACGTGGCGCGGCCGGCGGCGCTTCCGCTCGGCGACGAAGGCCTGCAGGCATCCCAGCGTCGTGCCGTGGTGGCCGGTGCCGAAGGCGAGCGCCGCCTCGATCTCGATGGCGAGGTCGTTCGTCCGCCGCGACTCCCGGTCGTGCGCGCCGTGGATCAGGAAGCGGCCGGCCCGGACCGGCTTCAGCCCCTCCAGAGAGGCGCGCACCCAATCCTGCTCGGCGATGGTGCGGAACTCGGCCTCGTCGGCCGCCGGGCCGATGACCGGGCGGATCAGGTCGCGGACGAACGCCTCGTCCGGCGCGTCGGCGAAATAGGCTTCGAGCCGCCACGTCTTGCCGTCCGCATCCTCGAAGGCGGCCACCGCCGTGTCCGTGGGATCGAACATCTCGCCGAGCAGGTCCGTCATCGCCCGCGCCGACCTCTCGTCGGTGTCGAGGCGCAGGATGTGAGTCGGTCGGTGGGGCGGCAGACCTTCGAGCATGGCGGCGATGTAAGCGCCCCGGCGCCCCCTGTCACAGGGGAATCCGCACGATCCCGGGTTCTTGCCGCGGGTTCTTGCTGAGTGTTCCCGCCGCGACGTCGCGCAACGCCCGCCGCGAATCGCGGGCGGAGTGCCTGGGATTGCGGCATCGTGACCGTCCGTTCACCACATGGGCCCGGAACCGGCGCCCGGGGCCGACGTTTTTGCCGGCTTCGTGACGAAGTCGTTCGAGGGATGCGTAAGAGTGATGCGTTCGAATCGTCCCCTCCCTGGCCAGCCCGGCCCGCATGGGCCGATCGTTCTGGCGCCGCCGTCGCCCCGGCGGCGTGACGCGCATTTCGGGGCGCCGCTGCCCGATTCGCCCCTGCCGGGCCGCCTCCTGGTGGCGTTGAGCCGCCTGCACCGGGCGGAGGACGCCCCCGCCAAAGCCACTGAGAACGGCTGATTCGCCCTCCCGCCGCCCCGTCCGGCGCCGGGGCGGCCTTGCCGCCGGGCGCACCGGCCATAAGATCGTCGCCATAGCCGCCCGGATACGACGGTCGGGTTTCCGGACGCGGGGACAGGACGATGGCGATCACACGGCGGATCTGGCTCGCGGCGGCCCTGGCCGCACTCCCGCTTGCCCCTGCGGCGCCCGCGCGGGCGGCCGAGCCGGTGGTGGTCTTCGCCGCCGCGAGCCTCAAGAACGCCCTGGACGACGTCTCCGCCGCCTGGACCCAGCAGGCCGGCAAGACCACCCGCATCGCCTATGCGGGCTCCAACGCCCTGGCCAAGCAGATCGAGGCGGGGGCGCCGGCCGACCTGTTCATCTCCGCCGACGAGGCGTGGATGGATTACGCCGAGAAGGCCGGGGGCCTCCGGCCGGGCAGCCGATTCGACCTCCTCCGCAACGCCCTCGTGCTGATCGCCCCAGCCTCCGGCACGGCGGGGGCGGACCCGCAGATCGCCCTCGCCCCGGATCTCGGCTCGGTCCTGTCCAAGGCGTTGGCGGGGGGCAAGCTCGCCATGGCGAACACGCAGGCGGTGCCGGCGGGCAAGTACGGCCGGGCGGCGCTGGAGAAGCTCGGCGGCTGGGACGCGGTGAAGGGGCAGGTGGCCGAGGCCGAGAACGTGCGCGCCGCGCTGCTCCTCGTCGCCCGGGGCGAGGCGCCGCTGGGCATCGTCTACGCCACCGACGCCGCCGCCGACCCGAAGGTGAGGGTGGTGGCGACCTTCCCCTCCGACAGCCATCCGCCCATCGTCTACCCGGCCGCCCTGACGAAGGACTCGGCCAACCCCGATGCCGACGCGTTCCTCGCCTTCCTGAAGGGCGCGCCCGCCCGGGCCGCGTTCGAGCGGCAGGGCTTCACGGTGATCGGCGCCCCCGGCCATGGCCATTGAGGGAAGAGTGCGGCGGGACTCCCCCTCCACAGCCTCCTTCGGGGCCGCGTCGCGGCACCTCGGGATGAGGTCGGTGAGGGGACAGGCGGAACGGTGATGGCGGTGACATTCCTCCGATGATCTTGGGCCTCGGCACGGAGGAATGGCAGGCCGTCCGGCTCAGCCTGCTGGTGGCGGCGACGGCGACCCTCGCCTCCCTGCCCCTCGGGCTCGGGGTGGCGTGGCTGCTGGCCCGGCGCCGCTTCCCCGGCCGGGCGCTCCTCGACGGGCTCGTCCACCTGCCGCTGATCCTGCCGCCGGTGGTGACCGGCTACCTGCTGCTCCTCGCCTTCGGCCGCCGGGGGGTCCTCGGGGCGCCGCTGGCCGAGGTCGGCATCGTCTTCGCCTTCCGCTGGACCGGGGCGGCGCTGGCCTGCGCGGTGATGGGATTTCCCCTGATGGTGAGGGCGATGCGCCTGTCCTTCGAGGCGGTGGACCGGCGCCTGGAGGAGGCCGCCGGGACCCTCGGCGCCCCGCCCGTCCTCGTCTTCCTCACCGTGACCCTGCCGCTGAGCCTGCCGGGCTGCCTCGCGGGGGCGGTGCTGGCCTTCGCCAAGGCGATGGGCGAGTTCGGCGCGACGATCACCTTCGTCTCGAACATCCCCGGCCAGACCCAGACCCTGCCCTCGGCGATCTACACCCTCACGCAGGTGCCGGGCGGGGAGGGGGCGGCCCTGCGGCTCACCCTCGTCTCGGTGGCCCTGTCGATCACGGCGCTCCTCGTCTCCGAGGCGCTCGCCGCCAGGGCCGGCCGGCGGCTGGGGGCGGGATGACGCGCCCGCCCGCCATCACGGTGGACGTGTCCCTCCGGCGGGGGGATTTCGCCCTGGAGGCGGCCTTCGCCGCCGGGCCGGGGCTCACCGCCCTGTTCGGGCGCTCGGGCTCGGGCAAGACCACGCTGATCGACCTGATCGCCGGCCTCGCCACCCCCGACCGGGGGCGGATCGCCGTGTCGGGCCACGTCCTCGTGGACCGGGGGGCGGGGATCGCCCTGCCGCCGCACCGCCGCCGGGTCGGGGTGGTGTTCCAGGATGCCCGGCTGTTCCCGCATCTCAGCGTCGCCCGGAACCTCGCCTACGGCCGGGTCTTCGCCCGCCTGCCCCACGACGCGGCGGAGTTCGCCGCGGTGACGGGGATGCTCGGGATCGCGCCGCTCCTCGCCCGCCGGCCGGCGGGGCTGTCGGGGGGCGAGCGCCAGCGCGTCGCCATCGGCCGGGCGCTCCTGGCGCGGCCCCACCTGCTGCTGATGGACGAGCCGCTGGCCGCCCTCGACGAGGCGCGCAAGGCCGAGATCCTCCCCTATATCGAGCGCCTGCGCGACGAGGCGGGGGTGCCCATCGTCTATGTCAGCCATTCCGTGGCGGAGGTGGCCCGCCTCGCCGCCACGATCGTCGTGCTCGATGCCGGCCGCGTCGCGGCGACCGGCCCCGCGGAGGAGATCCTGCGCCGGGCCGACCTGATCCCCCTCCACGGGGAGCCGGGGGCCCTCCTCGCCATGGTGGTGGAGGGGCGCGACCCGCGAACCGGCCTCACCCGCCTCACCGGGCAGGCCGGCACCCTGCTGGTGCCGGACCTCGCCCGGCCGCCCGGCGCGAGCGTGCGCGTGCGCATCCCCGCCCGGGACGTGCTGGTGGCCACGGCGATGCCCCAGGGCCTCTCCGCCCGCAACGCCCTGCCGGGGCGGGTGGCGGCCTTGGCGCCTGCCGGGACCGGCGTGCTGGTCGAGATCGATTGCGGGGGCGCGCTGCTGACCGCCCGCCTGACCGAGGCCGCGGTGCGCGACCTCGGCCTCGTGCCGGGCCGGGAGGTGGTGGCGATCATCAAGAGCGCCGCCTTCGACCCGGCCGGCTTCGGGACGGGGCGCCCGACCATCGCGATCTGAGCGGCGACAGGGCAGCGCTTCCGACAGGACCAGGGGCCATGGCGATGCGGCCACCGATGGCCCACCCCGTCATTGCGAGGCGGAGCCGAAGCAATCCAGGGCGCGACGGGTCCGGACAAGGGAGTGCCGGCTGGGTTGCTTCGCTGTCGCTCGCAATGACGGGGTCGGGTCTGGCCCCGCCCGGATGATGTCAGCCGATCTGCGTCAGCAGGGTGAGGGCGCCGAAGATCAGCACCGCCGCAACGGACACACCGAGCAAGATCAGGCTCGCCCGCGATTCCTGGATGTCGGACGGCATCGCGTCTCCCCCCTTTGGTCTTGCCCACCGGCCCCTGTCCCGCTTACGCGGCGGTGCGGCGCTCCACTATCCGCGCCAGGAAGGCGCTGCCGATGGGGATGATCGAATCCTCGAAATTGTAGGCGGCGTTGTGCAGCCCCGGCCCCGGCCCGGCCCCGAGCCAGACATAGGCGCCGGGCACCCGCATCGTCATGTCGGCGAAATCCTCGCTGCCCATGCGCGGGGTGGCGTGCGGATCGACGTTCTCGGCGCCCAGCAGTTCGGTGGCGACCTCGGTCGCGGCGGCGGCTTGGTCCGGGGCGTTCTCCAGCACCGAGAACACGTCCCGCAGGTCCACCTCGATCTCGGCGCCGTAGGCGGCGGCGAAGCCCGCCGCCAGCTCGCGGATCCGGGTGCCGGCGAGGGTGCGGACCCCCGCATCGAAGGTCCGCACCGTGCCGGCCATGTGCGCCGTCTCGGGGATGACGTTGTAGGCCGAGCCCGCCGCGATCCGGGTGATCGAGAGCACGATCGACTTCAGCGGGTCGGCGTTGCGCGAGACGATGGATTGCAGCGCCTGGGCGAGGCCGGTGGCGACGATGATCGGATCGTTGCCCCGGTGGGGCTGCGCCGCGTGGATGCCCCGGCCGCGGATGCGGATGTCGAAGAAGTCCGCTGCCGCCATGATCGGGCCGGGGCAGAGCTTGATCTGCCCGTGCCGGCCCCCCGGCTGGTTGTGCAGGCCGTAGATCTCGTCGCACGGAAACCGCTCGAACAGCCCGTCCTTCAGCATGGCGCGGGCGCCGCCGAGGCCCTCCTCCGCGGGCTGGAAGATGAACACCGCCGTGCCGTCGAAATTCCGGGTCTCGGCGAGGTAGCGCGCCGCGCCGACGAGCATCGTCGTGTGCCCGTCATGCCCGCAGGCGTGCATCTTGCCGGGGATCGTCGAGCGGTAGGGGAGGTTGGTCTCCTCCTCGATGGGCAGGGCGTCCATGTCGGCGCGCAGGCCGATCCGGCGGCCGCTGTCGGTGCGGCCCTTGAGCAGCCCGACGACCCCCGTGCCGCCGATTCCGCGATGGACCTCGCAGCCGAACCCTTCGAGCAGCTCGGCCACGATGCCGGAGGTGCGCACCTCCTCGAAGCCGATCTCGGGATGGGCGTGCAGGTCCCGCCGGAGGGCGGTGAGGTCGTCGGAGAAGCCCTGGATGCGCGCGATCGGGTTCATGAATCCTGCTCGTCGGGGGTGCCGCGCCGGAACGGGGTGAGGGTGTCGAGGACGTCCACCGCTTCGGCGACGTGGGCACGCTCACGCTGCAAGTAATCGGCCACCGCCCGCCGCAGCGACGGGTCGGCGATGTCGTGGGCGGAGTGCATCAGCACCGGGCGGTAGCCCCGGGCGAGCTTGTGCTCCCCCTGCGCCCCCGCCTCGACCCGCTTGAGGCCGTGCGTGATCGCGAACTCGATCGCTTGGTAGTAGCAGACCTCGAAATGCAGGAACGGGTGGTCCTCGACGCAGCCCCAGTTGCGCCCGTAGAGCGCCGTGTCGCCGATCATGTTGATGGCGCCCGCGACGTAGCGCCCCTCGCGCTTGGCCATGATCAGCAGGACCCGGTCCGCCATCCGCTCGGTGAGCAGGGAGAAGAACCTTCGGTTCAGGTAGGGGCGGCCCCACTTGCGCGAGCCGGTGTCCGTATAGAACGCGTAGAAGGCGTCCCAGACCGCCTCGGTCAGGTCCGCGCCGGTGAGGTGCTCGATGGTGATGCCCGGCGCGAGGGCATCCCGGCGCTCCCGGCGGATGGTCTTGCGCTTGCGCGAGGCGAGGGCGTTCAGGAAGTCGTCGAAGGTGGCGTAGCCGTCGTTCTCCCAGTGGAACTGCTGGTCGGTGCGCTGGAGGAAGCCCGCCGCCCCGGCCCGCGCCCACTCGGCCTCGCGCATGAAGGTGACGTGGATCGAGGACGCCTCCGTCTCCCCCCGCAGGGCCCGCAGCCCCGCCACGAGGGCGGCCGTCGCCTCGTTCGGGTCGGCGCCGGGGGCGATGAGGAAACGCGGCCCGGTCACGGGGGTGAAGGGCACGCTGACCTGCAGCTTCGGGTAGTAGTTGCCCCCGGCGCGCTCGAAGGCGTCGGCCCAGCCGTGGTCGAACACGTACTCGCCCTGGCTGTGGGATTTCAGGTAGCAGGGGGCCGCGCCGAGCAGCGTGCCGGCCCGCTCGACCAGCACGTGCACCGGCAGCCAGCCGGTGCGGCGCGAGACGCAGCCCGAATCCTCCAGGGAGGAGAGGAAGGCGTGGGTGACGAACGGGTTGTAGGTCTCGTCCCCGTCCGCCAGCGTCTCCGGCGAGAGGGCGCAGGCATCCCAGGCCTGCGCGCCGATCTCCTTGAGCCCGGGGAGCGCCCTCACCGTGAGGGCGGTGGCGTCCGGCGGCGGCGCGGAGGCTTGCTTCATCCCCCCAGTCTAGCGGCCGGCGGGGGCGGGGCAAGCGGCGGATCGCTGCAGGAGCGGTCAGGGGTGCTCAATCGACCGGGAACAGGATCGCGTCGATGTTCCGCGCCCCGGACAGCACACGCAGGACCTCGATGTGCGAAGCGGCCTCATCGATCCGGTAGAAGATCAGGTGATGGCCGTAAGGGCGTCGGCGGATGCCGAGGGCTTCCCTCCCGGGCAGGAGCGGGAAGCCCCGGGGCGTGTCGGCCAGGGCGGTGCAGCGGGCTTCCAGCGCGGCGACGAAGGTCGCGGCGCGCTTCGGGTCGTCCTGCCCGATGAACGTGCCGATGGCGATGAGGTCGTCGATGGCCGCCTCGGTGAGGACGACCCTCACGCAGACGGGTCCTCATCGGTGAGGCCGAGGGCGGCCCGGACCCGGGCGAACGCCTCGCCGGCCGGGACGAGGCGCCCGGCCTCGGCGTCGGCGACGCCCGCGGCGAGGGCGGCGTCCACGCGCCGCATCCTGGCGTCCCGGTCGTGTTCGGCGAGGTAGCGCGTCCGGACCAGCTCGCGGATGTACTCGCTCGGCGTGGCGAAGACGCCCTCGCTGACTTTGTCACGGACGAACCGCTCCAGTTCGCCGGTGAGGGTAACGGTCATCTGCCCGCGCGGTGTCGGCATGGCGGCCTCCTCGGTCCATCATGCCACACAGTGAAAATCACTGTCCAACACTGCGGCGCCGGAAAGGGCCTGCCCGCGGCGTCAGGGCATGGCGCGTCCCCGGATCGTGTCGCCTCCCCCGCGAGGACGGGAGGGGTGCCGACGTCCCGGCCGGCCCCCTCAGGGCACGAACCCCTCGAACACCATCTGGTCCGCGTGCGCCCCGGCGGCGGCCCGCTGCTCGGGGGTGCGCACCGTCCAGGCCATGACCGGCAGCCCCGCCAGCACCCGGCACAGGTGGGTCGGCGCGCAGGGCAGGTCGTCCACCCGCCAGGACAGGAAGTCGGGCCGCGTCTCCTCGACGTGCAGCAGGTCGCGCAGGCTGCGGCGGCGGCTGTCGGTCATGCCCGCGTAGACCGGGTCGTCCTGGCGGGTCTCGGCGACGATGCCCCGGGGGACCGTCGCGGGCACGCGCTCGCGCAGGGCGGCGACGATCTGCGGGTCGAAGGATTTCAGCGCCACCGGCCCGGCCCAGGCGGCGGCGATTTCGGCGGTGCGGAGGGCGAGGCGCAGGTCGCCGTCGTAGGCGGACTTGATCTCGACGATCACCGGCACGGTGCCGGCCACGGCGGCCAGGAAGTCCGGCAGGGTCGGGATCCGTTCCGTCGAGCCGGCCACCGTGAGCCCGCCGAGTTCGGCCGCGCTCCGGGACGAGACCGGATCCGCGACCCCCGTCAGCCGGCCCAAGCCCGGATCGTGGAACACCATCGCCTCGCCGTCGGCGCTGAGCTGCACGTCGCACTCGATGGCGAAGCCCCCCGCCACCGCCGCGCGGGCGGCGGCCAGGGTGTTCTCCGGGCGGCCAGCCGCGCGGTCGTGCAGGCCGCGATGGGCGATCGGCCGCGCGGTGAGCCAGCCGGGCGCCGCCATCACCGGACCTCGAACATCGCCTCGACCTCGACGGCGGCGTCGAGGGGCAGTTCCGCCACGCCCACGGTGGAGCGGGCATGGCGCCCGAGGTCGCCCAGCACCTCGACCATCAGGTCCGAGGCGCCGTTCATCACCCCGGCCACCGCCGAGAAGCCCGGGGCGCTGTTGATGAAGCCGCCGAGGCGCACGCACTGCTCCACCGCCCGGTCGAGGTCGCCCACGGCGGCTTCGAGCTGGGCCAGGACGTTGAGGGCGCAGAGCCGGGCGGCCGCCTTGCCGGCCTCGGGGGAGACGGCGCCGCCGACCTTGCCGGTATGCGCGGGGGCGATCTTGCCGTCGGCGCCGAAGCAGACCTGCCCCGAGATCACCACCAGGTTCCCCACCCGCACGAAGGGCACATAGTTCGCCACCGGCGCCGCCGCCTTCGGCAGGGTGAGCCCCAGGGCTGCCAGACGTTCCTTGACCGAGCTCATTGGCGATGCCTCCACCTTGCGAGTCGCGGGGGTTCTGGAGCATGCCGGACCAAGCCCGCGCAAGGGGAGGGCGCGCGTTGCCGACAGGCTTCCCGCCTCCCGTCTCCCCGCGCGACCGCACCGGACGCCGCGCGTGACCGCACGGGACTCCGCGTGCGAACGCACCCTGCCGCGCGCGCGGCACAAGGCTTGCGCGATTGACAGCGCCGACCCGATTCATAGTAATCGCGCGCGTGCCGCCCGGTGATCGAGGCGGCACTTTCATTTGGTACCACCGAGCCCTCGCGCGACGGAGACCGGATCGTGACATCCGCCCTTCTGCCGAACTACGCCCGTGCCCCGCTCGCCTTCGCCCGCGGCGAAGGCGCATGGCTCGTCGCGGAGGACGGGCAGCGATACCTCGATTTCGGCGCGGGTGTCGCGGTGAACGCCCTGGGCCACGCCCATCCCCACCTCGTGGCCGCCCTCACGGAGCAGGCGGGCAAGGTCTGGCACGTCTCGAACCTCTACCAGATCCCCGAAGGCGAGCGCCTGGGCCGGCGCTTCGTGGAGGCGACCTTCGCGGAGGTGGCGTTCTTCTGCAACTCGGGGGCGGAGGCCAACGAGGCGGCGATCAAGATCGCGCGGAAGTACCATGCGGCCGGCGGCCATCCCGAGCGCTACCGGATCGTGACCTTCGAGGGCGCCTTCCACGGGCGGACGCTCGCCACCCTCGCGGCCGGCGGCCAGCAGAAGTACATCGACGGCTTCGGCCCCAAGGTCGATGGGTTCGACCAGGTGCCCACCGGCGATGTCGCCGCCCTGGAGGCGGCCATCGGCCCCGAGACCGCGGCCCTGATGATCGAGCCCGTGCAGGGCGAGGGGGGCGTGCGCGTCATCCCCCCCGCCGAGCTGCGCCGCCTGCGGGAGATCTGCGACCGGCACGGCCTGCTCCTCATCATGGACGAGGTGCAGACCGGCATGGGCCGCACCGGCAAGCTGTTCGCCTACGAGTGGTCGGGCATCGCGCCCGACATCCTCAGCGCGGCCAAGGGCATCGGCGGCGGCTTCCCGCTGGGCGCCTGCCTCACCACGAAGGAGGCGGCCCGGGGCATGGTCGCGGGCAGCCACGGCTCCACCTTCGGCGGCAACCCGCTGGCCATGGCGGTCGGCAACGCCGTGCTCGACGTGATCCTGTCGGAGGGCTTCCTCGACCGCGTCGCCCATACCGGCCTCGTGCTGAAGCAGAAGCTCGCCGCCCTGCGCGACCGTCACCCGCAGGTGATCGAGGACGTCCGCGGCGAGGGGCTGCTGGTCGGCCTGAAGCTCAGCGTGCCCAACACCGAATTCGCCGCGGCGGCACGGGAGGCCCACCTCCTCGTGATCCCGGCCGGCGACAACGTCGTGCGGCTGATTCCGCCGCTGATCGTCACCGAGTCGGACGTCGATGAGGCGGTCCGGCGGCTCGATGCCGCCGCGTCCGGGTTCGAGGCGCTGCGCGGGGCGGCCGAATAGGGCGTCGCCGGAAAGTCCATCACGATGACCACGCACCTGAACGGCCGGGCGACCGCCCCGGCCAGGCCCGGCGGAGCCGCCGCGCCCCGCCACTTCCTCGATCTCTCGGATTTCTCCGGGGGCGAGATCCGCCGCATGCTCGAGTCCAGCGCCGCCATGAAGGCCGTGCGCCGGAAGGGCGAGCGTGCGGCCGAGCGGCCCCTCGTCGGCAAGACCCTGGCGATGGTGTTCGACCGGCCCTCCACCCGCACCCGGGTCTCGTTCGACGTGGCGATGCGCGAGCTCGGCGGCGAGACGCTGATGCTCACCGGCTCGGAGATGCAGCTCGGCCGGGGCGAGACCATCGGCGACACGGCCCAGGTCCTGTCCCGCTTCGTGGACGCGATCATGATCCGCATCCTCGACCACGGGCAGATGCTGGAACTGGCCGAATACGCCACCGTGCCGGTGATCAACGCCCTCACCAAGCACTCGCATCCCTGCCAGATCATGGCGGACGTGCTGACCTTCGAGGAGCACCGCGGGCCGATCACGGGCCGCACCGTCGCGTGGTCGGGGGACGCCAACAACGTGCTGGCGAGCTGGGTCCACGCCGCCGCCCGGCTCGACTTCACCCTCAACGTCGCGAGCCCGCCGGAGCTGGCGCCGCCCTCGTCCCTCATCGCCTGGGCCAAGCGCGAGGGGGCGCGGCTGAACGTCACCACCGACGCCCGGGCGGCGGTGGACGGGGCGGATGCCGTGGTCACCGATTGCTGGGTCTCCATGGGCGACGACGACGAGAGCCACCGGCACAACCTGCTCTCGCCCTACCGGGTGGATGCGGCGCTGATGGCGGCGGCCAAGCCCGATGCGATCTTCATGCATTGCCTGCCCGCCCACCGGGGCGAGGAGGTGACCGCCGAGGTGATGGACGGGCCGCAATCGGTGGTGTTCGACGAGGCCGAGAACCGCCTGCATGCCCAGAAGGGCATCCTCGCCTGGTGCCTCCAGGCGGCCGGGGCCTGAGACGCGGTTGTCGAAAGGACCGGGCCCTTTCGCTTAGGTGGGGCAGGGGCCGCTCTCCGGGGGCGACGCCCCCGGGCCCGACCGAAGGGCCGCGCCCTTTGGAAACCCCGTTCCCGGAATACCATATGACGGGTCGGAGAACGGAGAGGCCATGACCGCGGGAACCGACACCATCGACATCGACGACGCCGTGCTGCCCTTCGCCGTCGAGGCCCTCGACGTGCGCGGGCGGGTGGTGCGCCTCGGCCCCTCCATCGACACGATCCTGCGCCGCCACGGCTATCCCGATTCCGTGGCCCGGCTGCTGGGCGAGGCGGCGGCGCTCACGGTGCTCCTCGGCGCGTCCCTGAAGTTCGAGGGCCGGTTCCAGCTCCAGACCAAGACCGACGGCCCGGTCGAGATGATCGTGGTGGATTTCGAGGCCCCCGACCGCCTGCGCGCCACCGCGCGGTTCGACGCCGAGCGGGTCGCGGCCCTGGGCACCGCCCCGGTCCGCGATGCGGACCTGATCGGCAACGGCCACCTCGCCATGACCATCGACCAGGGCAGCGCGGCGAGCCGCTATCAGGGCGTGGTGCCGATGGAGGGCCAGGGCCTGGAGGAGGCGGCCCACCAGTATTTCCGCCAATCCGAGCAGATCCCGACCGTGGTCCGCCTCGCCGTCGCCGAGGCGGTGGAGGGCGAGGCCGGGCGCTGGCGGGCGGGCGGGCTGATCGTGCAGTTCCTGCCCCAGTCCATCGATCGGGCGCGGCTGGCCGACCTGCCCCCCGGCGACATCCCCGAGGGCCACGCCCATCTCGGCGCCGACGCGCCGGAGGACGATTCCTGGGTGGAGGCGCGCTCCCTCGCCGCGACCATCGAGGACCACGAGCTCATCGATCCCAACGTGTCGAGCGAGCGGCTGCTCTACCGGCTGTTCCACGAGCGCGGGGTGCGGGTGTTCGACCGGCAGCCGGTGCGCGAGACCTGCCGCTGTTCCCGGGAGCGGGTGATGGGCATGATCCGCTCCTTCGGGCCGGACGAGCGCCGGGACATGGTCGCCGACGACGGGCGCATCGTCATCACCTGCGAGTTCTGCTCCCGCCGCTACGACCTCGACCCCCAAGAGGTCGAGATGGAGATCGGCGAGGGGCGGGTTCAGTAGACCAGCCGCGCCGGGTCGCCGACCGGTCATCCCACCCTCTTCCTCATCCTGAGGTGCGGCGGCGGCCGCCTCGCAGGAGGGCTCCAGCCAGCCCCGCGATCCCTGGACCCCTCCTTCGAGGCCCGCTCCCGCGGGCACCTCAGGATGAGGGGGATGGGGGGAGGGGCGTGAGCGAAACCGCCTCGACGTCCTCTTATGCGAGCGCTTCCGTCATCGCGGGCGATGAGCGAAGCCATCCGGTCGGCGCCGTCCCATCCGGACGGGTCGCGCCCTGGATTGCTTCGGCTCCGCCTCGCAATGACGGCAGAGGCGTCGGAGCGGCGAAAAAACCCCTTACGTCTTCAGCACCGGCTCGGCGATGTCGCCGCTGCCCCGCGAGGCGAGGTAGTCGGGCTGGAACAGGCACATCCGCACCGCGTCCCGGTAGCGGCCGTTCATGAAGAACTCGTCCTTCAGCACGCCCTCCGGCATGAAGCCGCAGCTCTCGTAGATCCGCACCGCCCGCTGGTTCTCCCGGTCCACGTGCAGGTACAGCTTGTGGATGTTGAGCACGCTGAACGCGTAATCCATGACGATCTTCGTGGAGCGCCACGCGTAGCCCCGCCCCTGGTAGGACGGGTGGATGGCGATCTGGAACTCGCAGCGGCGGTGGAGATGGTTGATCTCCACCAGCTCGATCAGGCCCGCCGGCTCGCCGTCCGGCGCGGCGACGATGAAGCGCCGCTCGGTCTGGTTGTGGATGTTGCGCTCGTAGAGCTGCTGCAGTTCGGCGAAGGACTCGTAGGCCTCCTCGAACCAGTAGCGCATGATGCTGTCGTTGTTGTTGAGCTGGTGGACGAAGCGCAGGTCCTCCCGCTCCAGCGGCCGCAGCTTTACATGCTCGGACATCCGCACATTCATGCCGCGCACTCCGCGATCAGGCGGCGGATGAACCGTTCTCCGTCCGCGAGGGCTTCCAGGGTGATGAATTCATCGGGCTGGTGGGCCTGGGCGATGTCGCCGGGGCCGCAGACGACGGTGGGGATGCCCGCCGCCTGGAAGCGCCCCGCCTCCGTGGCGAAGGGCATCGCCACCGTGCGGTTGCGCCCGGCGAGCCGGAGGGCGAGGCGCTCGGCCTCCGAGCCGGGATCGGGCGCGAGGCCTGGGATATCGACCTCCTCCAGGGTGTCGATCCGCCCGAACGCGCCGTAGCGGTTCAGCCGGAGGGCGGTCACCTCCGCGACGGCCCCGGCGAACAGGCGCGGGATCTCGCCGGGGTCGAGGTCGGGCAGGCCGCGGTACTCCCAGTGGAACCGGCATTCCCGGGCGAGGATGTTGCGGGCCGTCCCGCCCCGGATCGTCCCGACATGGATCGTGGTGGCCGGCGGGTCGAACCGGCCGGACGCGTCGCCGCGCTCGATCATCCGGTCGGCGATGCGGTTGAGGGAGGCGACGAGGTCGCAGGCCGCCGAGACCGCGTTGGCGCCAAGCTCGGGCCTGGAGGAATGCGCCTCGCGGCCGTGCACGGTGGTCAGGCAGGTGACGATGCTCTTGTGCGCGTCCGCCACGTCGAGGCCGGTCGGCTCGCCGACGATGCAGGCGCCGGGCCGGGGCAGGTCCTCCCCGAACCGGGCGATGGCGTCCATGGAGCCGAGGCAGGTGGTCTCCTCGTCGTAGGACAGGAGGAGATGGATCGGCCGGGTCAGCCCGGCGGCCAGCATGTCCGGCACCAGGGCGAGGGCGAGGGCACAGAAGCCCTTCATGTCCACCGCGCCGCGGCCGTAGGCGCGGCCCCCCTCCACCCGCAGGCGGAACGGGTCCGAGGTCCAGGGCGGGCCGGTCACGGGCACCACGTCGGTGTGGCCCGAGAGGACGACGCCCCCGTCGCCCGCCGGCCCGAGGGTCGCGAACAGGGCCACCTTGTCGCCGGCCGCGTTCGGAAACCGCCGGGTGGGGACGCCCCATCCGTCGAGATAGGCGCCGACCATGTCGATCAGCGCGGTGTTGGACGTGTCGCTCTCGGTGTCGAAGGCGACGAGGCGCGCCAGCATCTCGAGCGGGGACAGCCGCTCGCCGTTCACAGGCATGATCCCTCCGGGGCACGCCCGGCTCACGCGCTCCTCACCGGGTGGTGGCCGCCCTCAATGGAGGCTGCGGCGGACGTGCGGGCTGTCGAGGGAGAAGGCGGGGATCTCCGCCTCGAAGCTCTCGCCGGCCACGGTCGCCATCGTGTAGCTGCCGGCCATCAGCCCGTCGGGAGTCGTGAGCGGGCAGCCGCTGGTGTAGCAGAAGGACTCGCCGGGCTCCAGAACCGGCTGCTTGCCGACGACGCCGACGCCGCGCACCTCCTGGCACGCGCCGCGCCCGTCGATGATGCGCCAGTGGCGCGACCGCAGCTGTACCTGCTCCTCGCCGTTGTTCACGATCTCGACCGTGTAGGCGAAGAAGTAGCGGCTCTCGTTGGGGGAGGATTCCTCCTCCACGAAACGCGGTTGGACGGTCACGCTAATCCCGCGCGTCTCGGACCTGTACATTGCCTGACATGGCCCCCGGAGACTGTACGACTCACCGGTGCCGGCCTTCGCCGCACCGCATCGACGGTCGTAGTTGGCGCATGAATCGCCGTCAATTGCGGCGGATTACGTCGCGCTGCGGGGCGGCCCCGGCGTGGCCCCGCCCGACCCGGGGCATTAAACCGGTCTTAGGTGCCTGTGGCGGACAAGGGATGGCGCGGGCGGCCTTCGCGCGACGGGAGCGGGGCGATGCGGGCGGGCGAGACGACGAAGGCGGAGGGCATCCTGCCGGCTCAGGCGATCGCCGCCCTGGCCGGCGCGGGCGGCATCCGCCCCGCCACCCCCTTCGCCCCGGACCAGATCCAGCCGGCGAGCCTCGACCTGCGGCTGGGTGCCCGGGCCTACCGGGTCCGCACCAGCTTCCTGCCCGGCGCCTCGCGCACGGTGGAGGGCTGCGTGGAGCGCCTGTCCCTGCACGCCATCGACCTGCGGCCGGGCGCCGTGCTGGAGACGGGCTGCGTCTACATCGCCGAGCTGCAGGAGACCCTGGCCCTGCCGGCCGACCTCGCGGCCAGCGCGAACCCGAAGAGCTCCACCGGCCGCATCGACGTGTTCACCCGCGTCATCACCGACCGGGCCGAGGCGTTCGACCAGGTCGGGGCCGGCTATGCCGGGCCGCTCTACGCGGAGATCTCCCCGCGCACCTTCCCGGTCCTGGTGCGCACCGGCTCGCGCCTGTCGCAGATCCGCTTCCGCCGGGGCCAGCCGCGCCTGAACGAGGCGGAGATGGCCGCGCTCCACGCCAGGACGCCCCTCGTGAACGTCGCCGCGCCCTCGCTGCAGGGCGGGGTGGCCGTCTCCGTGGACCTCTCCGGCTTCGACGGGCTGATCGGCTACCGGGCCAAGCGGCATACCGGCCTCGTCGATGTCGATGCGCCGGGCCGCCACCGCACGGACGCCTTCTGGGAGCGCCTGCCCTCGGACGGCAGCGCCAGCCTGATCCTCGACCCCGGCCAGTTCTACATCCTGGCCTCGAAGGAGGCGGTGCAGGTGCCGCCGGACCACGCCGCGGAGATGGTGCCGTTCGACCCCCTGGTGGGCGAGTTCCGGGTCCATTACGCGGGCTTCTTCGACCCCGGCTTCGGCCACGCCAAGGCCGGCGGCACGGGGGCGCGGGCGGTGCTCGAAGTGCGCTCCCGGGACGTGCCGTTCCTGCTGGAGGACGGCCAGATCGTCGGCCGCCTCGTCTACGAGCGCATGAGCGAGGAGCCGGCGACCCTCTACGGCGCCGGGGCGGGCTCGAACTATCAGGCGCAGGGGCTGAAGCTGTCGAAGCACTTCGTCTGAGGGGCGGCCCCTACGCCTTCGCCACGGCCCGCTCGAAGGACCGGGCGAGGGCCATGTCGAGCTTGCCCTCCATGCCGCGCAGGATGCGGAACGCCTCGAGGGGCGGCATCGGCGCCCGGTAGGGGCGGCGCTCGGCCAGGGCCGCGTAGATGTCGCAGACGGTGATCATGCGGACGATGTCGGGGATCGCGTCGCCGGAGAGGCGGTCCGGGTAGCCGGTCCCGTCGAGCAGCTCGTGGTGGTGCCGGACCACGGCCAGGATCGACGCGTCGAACCCGCCGGCCTCCACCAGGATCGCGTGCCCCAGGGCCGCATGGGTCCGCATCACGGTGCGTTCGGCCGGTTCGAGGGGCCCGGCCTTGTTCAGGATCTCCAGGGGGATGAGCGCCTTGCCGACGTCGTGGACCAGGGCGGCGCGCACCACCTGCTCCCGGTCGCGCAGGCTGAAGCCGAGGTCGATGGCGAAGGTCGCCGCCAAGCCCGCCACCAGCAGGCAGTGCTGGTAGGTGGCGTCGTCGTAGGCGCGCACCGTGTCGAGCCACGCCCCGAGCCCCGCCTCGCCGACGGCGCCGAGGATCGGGTCGAGGCCGTGCTCCACCAGCATCGGATCGACGGTGCCCGTGAGCCGCGCCGCGTCGAGGAGCCCGGCGAGCACCGCCCCGGCCCGGTCGGCGGCCTGGGCGATCCCCGTCCCCCATCCGGACCCGGCCGGGCGGAGGGGCACCGCTTCGGGGACCGGGCGCGTCAGGTGCGTGCGCATGGCCTCCGCGACCGCCCCGGCGGCCGTGTCGGGGGGCAGGCACAGGCTCGCGCCGAGGCTGCGGGCGGTGGCGAGGCTGCGCGCGCCCGTGTCGCGCATCAGGAACAGCCGCGGCAGGCGCGGCGCCTCGGCGATCAGGGCGCGCAGCCCGCGCAGGAGGGACGGCTGGAGCAGGTCGACATCGGCGACGAAGCCGATGCAGTCCCCGGCCGGCACCACCGCCGCCGCGTCGCGCGGGTGGCAGGGGGCGACGGCGTCGAGCGCCCGCAGGAGGCCCTCTCGCTGCGCCGGGCGGTCGGTGAACAGGACGAGCGTGCCCGGTCGCATCGGTCTCTTCGGGGTCGGCCGGCCACGACGGTCGCGCGCAGCCGACGGCCTGGCCTGCCTCGCGACGGGGCGACGCTAGCACGCCGACCTTGACGGAGTGTAGCGGGGAATCCCCCCCGTCCCGCCCCAACTCCCCGGCGGGGGGCTGCGCAGCAGGAGGAGGGGAGGGGTCGAGCCCTACCCCGCCGCCGCCTCGTCCAGCAGCCATGCCACCCGTTGCCCCTTCACCCGCCCGGCCGGCAGGTCCTCCCCGGCGGCGAGGCGGGCCAGGGGCGCGCGCTTGCCCTCGCCGGTGACGAGGAACAGGACGTGCCGCGCGGAGGCGAGCGCCGGCACGGTCAGGCTGATGCGCGGCACGAAGGGGGCGAGCCCCGCCTCCGGCACCGGGGCGACGAGGGCGGCGGCCTCGTCGGAGGCGGGCTTGCCGGGGAAGAGCGAGGCCGTGTGCCCATCCTCCCCGAGGCCGAGCAGCACGAGGTCGAAGAGCGGCCGGGCCGGGTCGAGGGTTTCGGCGCCGTAGAAGTCGAGGAGCGTGCGGGCGTAGGCCCGTGCTCCGGCCTCGATGCCCTCGTCGGAGGGGATGAAGTGGAGGTGGGTCGGCGGGATCGCGCTGCCGTGGCCGAAGGCCTCGCGGACCATGCGGACGTTGCTCTGCGCGTCGTCCCACGGCACCGCCCGGTCGTCGCCGAAGAACCAGTGGATGCGCCCCCACGGCACCCGCGCCGCGCAGTCCGCCCCGGCGAGGAGGGCGTAGAGGCGCCGGGGCGTCGAACCGCCGGAGAGGCAGATCGCGATCCGCTCGCGATCCGTCTCGCCGCAGGCGGCGATCAGGCGCTCGGCGGCCTCCCGGGCCACCGCCCCGGCATCGGGCAGGACTTGCGCTCCGGCGGGCCGCGTCACGGTGCGGGCCTCACGCCTTCGGTTCCTGGTGGCCGCCGAAGCCCTTGCGCATGGCCGAGAGCAGCTTGTCGGCGTAGGAGGCGTCCTCCCGCGAGCGGAACCGGCGGTAGAGGGCGGCCGAGAGCACGGTGGCCGGCACGGCCTGCTCGACGGCGGCGTTGATGGTCCAGCGCCCCTCGCCGGAATCCTCCACCCAGCCGGAGAAGTCCGTCAGCTCCTCGTCGCCGGCGAGTGCCTGGGCGGTGAGGTCGAGGAGCCAGGACGAGACCACGCTGCCCCGCCGCCACACCTCGGCGATGTCGCCGAGGTTCAGGTCGAAGCGCCGCTCCGGCGGCAGGTTCTCGGAATCGGCGTGGCGGAGGATGTCGAACCCCTCCGCGTAGGCCTGCATCAGCCCGTACTCGATGCCGTTATGGACCATCTTGACGTAGTGGCCCGCCCCGGTCGGCCCGGCATGGATGTAGCCCTGCTCGGCGCGGGGGTCGCGCCCCTCGCGGCCGGGGGTGCGGGCCACGTCGCCGACGCCCGGCGCCAGGGTGGCGAAGATCGGATCGAGGCGATCGACGGCGTCCTTGTCGCCGCCGATCATCATGCAGTAGCCGCGCTCCAGGCCCCAGACGCCGCCCGAGGTGCCGACATCGACGTAGTGGATGCCCTTCTCCTTCAGGGCGAGGCCCCGGCGGACGTCGTCGCCGTAGAAGGAGTTGCCGCCGTCGATGATGCAGTCGTCCGCCTGCATCAGCTGGCCCAGGGCCTGCACCGTCTCCTCGGTGATCGGCCCGGCCGGGAGCATCACCCAGGCGGCGCGGGGACTCTCCAGCTTGGACACGAGGTCCTCGACGCTCGAGGCGCCGACGGCCCCCTCCTTCACCAGGGCCTCGACGGCCTCCGTGTTCCTGTCGAACACCACCGCCGTGTGCCCGTCCCGCAGCAGCCGGCGGACGATGTTGCCGCCCATCCGGCCGAGGCCGATCATGCCGAGTTGCATCGTCTTGGGCTCCGAACTGTTCCCCCTCAAGGGAGATCGTTGCGAGATTGATCCAACTCTCGTCCTCATCCTGAGGTGCCTGCGTCAGCAGGCCTCGAAGGAGGGCTCCCGAAGCCTCCGCGATCCCTGGAGCCCTCCTTCGAGGCGGCATTCGCCGCACCGCAGGATGAGGATGCAGGCGGGATCGGCCGCCTGCATCCTCCCGCCGCCCCTCAGGCGACCGCCGCCTTCAAGGCCGCGGCGATCCGCTTCAGCCCGGCTTCCGTCTGCCCGGCCTTGAGGTGGACCCGCAGCGCCCGGCGCCCGCGCTCGGCGAGCACCGCGAAGTCGCCCCGCGCCTGCGCGGCCACCACCGTGCCGAAGCCCAGCGACCGGCCGGGGATCGGCAGGTCGTCCACCGCGTCGCCGGTGATCTGCACGAAGACGCCGCTGTTCGGCCCGCCCTTGTAGGCTTGCCCCGTCGAGTGGAGGAACCGCGGCCCGAATTCGAGGCAGGTCGCCACCCGCCGGGCGTCCCGCACCGCGAGGCGCCCCTCCTGCAGGATCGCGTGGTGGGCGTCGGTGCGGGGCAGGTAGGCGAGCAGGGCGACGTAATCCCCCGTCCGCACCCTGGCGAGATGCGCCTTCACCGCCGTCTCCAGCCCGTCCCGGGCCTGGGGCAGGGCCTCGGCATTCGCCGCGTCGGCGTAGAGGGCCAGCGTGTCGTCCTCGAACAGGGGCGTCTCGGGGGGGAGGGCGCCGCTCCTCTCGGCCTCGTCGAAGAGCTTCTTCGTCTCGATCTTGCTCGCCTCGACATCGGGCTGGTCGAACGGGTTGATGCCGAGCACGGCGCCGGCCACCGCCGTGGCGATCTCCAGGCGGTAGAATTCCTGCGGGAGCTGCTCCACCCCGTCGAGGCCGATCCGCACGATCGGGTGGCCGTCCTTCTCGAGGGCCGAGAGGGCGGCGTCCTGGGCGGCGTCGGCCTGGGAATCGAGGCGCAGGTACAGGAAGAACCGGTCGTGCCCGTAGACCGCCGGGACGCCGGCCGGCTCGCCGTCCACGGGGATCAGGCCCTTGCCGACCTTGCCGGTGGATTCCGCGATCAGCTGCTCGGCCCAGGCGCCGACGCTCCCGATGCCGGGGGAGGCGACCACCGTCACCTTGTCCCGGCCCTTGAGCCCGGCGACACCCATGGCGGTGCCGAGGACGACCCCGGGGTTCTGCGCCGGGGGCACCGCCGGCCCGCAGGAGCGGACCATGATCCGGGCGCGCTCGAGCACGTCCTTCACGTCGAGGCCCATCGCCGCCGCCGGCACCAAGCCGAAGGCCGAGAGCACCGAGTAGCGCCCGCCGATCTGCTTCACGCCGTAGAAGATCTTCTTGAAGTTCTGGGCCTGCGCCGCCTTCTCCATGGCGGAGCCGGGGTCGGTCACCGCCACGAAGCGGTCGCCCACCTTGTCGCCGACGGCCTGCTTCACCCGGTCGTAGAAGTAGTCGCGGAAGACGTTGGGCTCCAGCGTCGAGCCGGACTTCGACGAGACGATGAACAGGGTCCGGGCGAGGTCGATCTCCGCCTCGACGGCGCGGACCTCGTCGGGATGGGTCGAATCGAGGATGCGCAGCGCCGGGAAGCCCGGCCTCTGGCCGTAGGTGAGGCTCAACACCTCCGGGCCGAGGCTGGAGCCGCCCATGCCGAGCACGACGGCATGGGTGAAGCCCTCGGCCTTCACCCACTCGGAGAAGGCGGCGTAGTCGGCGGCCTTCGCGAGCTCCTCCTCGACGATGTGCAGCCAGCCGAGCCAGCTCGCCTCGTCGGCGCCGGTCCAGACGCTGGCGTCGCGGGCCCAGAGGCGGCGGATCGCGCCGCTGGCCCGCCAGGATTCCAGCGCCTTCTTCGCGTCGGCGGCGAGGGCGTCGTCCAGGGCGAGGGCCTGCGGGTCGAGGCGGGCGCCGAGCAGGGCGAGGCGCTTGCTCGCCACGGCCCCGAGCAGGTTGTCGGCGGCGTCGATGAAGAGCTGCACGCCCTCCTCGACCAGTTGGCGGGCCACGGCCTCGATCTCGATGCCGGCCCGGGCGAGGCGGGCCATCACCGCCTCGGCGCCGGGCACGTCCTCTTCGATGGTCGGGCGCACCTCGCCGTGGTCGCGGAAGGCGGCCATCGTGGCGGGGGGCATGGTGTTGACGGTGTTCGGGCCGATCAGCTCCTCGACGTAGAGCACGTCGGAATAGGCCTTGTTCTTGGTGCCGGTGGAGGCCCAGAGCAGGCGCTGCGCCTTGGCGCCTTTCGCGTCGAGCGCCTGCCACTTCGCCTCGGCGAAGATCCGCTTGTAGCGCTGGTAGGCGAGCTTGGCGTTGGCGATGGCCACCTTGCCCTTGAGGCTCCCCAGGGCGATCTTCTCGTCCGGGTCGTTGGCCTGGGCGATCTTCTCGTCCAGCAGCTTGTCGACCAGGCTGTCGATGCGGCTGATGAAGAAGCTCGCCACGCTGGCGATGCGGGAGACGTCGTGCCCCGCCCGGGCGCGGTCGTCGAGCCCGTCGATGAAGGCGCGGGCGACGGCCTCGTAGGCCTCCTGCGAGAACAGCAGGGTGACGTTGATCGAGATGCCCTCGGCGGTGAGCTGCCGGATCGCCGGGATGCCCTCCGGGGTGGCGGGCACCTTCACCATCAGGTTGTCGCGGGAGACCGCCCGGTGCAGGCGCCGCGCCTCGGTGAGGGTCGCCTCGGTGTCGAGGGCGAGGTAGGGGGAGACCTCCAGGCTGACGTAGCCGTCCGCCCCGTCGCTGGCCTCGTAGACCGGGCGCAGCACGTCGGCCGCCGCCTGGATGTCGGCGATGGCGAGCCCTTCGTAGAGGTCGATGACCCGGCTGTCGCCGGTCTCCTGCACCGCCTTCAGGCTGGCATCGTACTCGTCCGAGTGGCCGATCGCCTTCTCGAAGATCGCCGGGTTGGAGGTGACGCCGCGCAGGCCGTCCTCCTCCACGAGCGCCTTCAGCTCACCCTTCTCGATGAAGCCGCGGGCGACGAAGTCGAGCCAGACGGCCTGATCCTGTTGCTCGTGCAGGGCCTTGAGCGCGTTCATGTTCGAGCCTCGCCTGTCAATCGCACCGTCCCGCGAAGGGGCGGTGCGAACTTCCGGTGTTCGTGCCGATCCCGCCCTTCCCCTCATCCCGGGGTGCGGCGGCCGCCGCCTCGGAGGAGGGTTCCAGAGATCGCAGGGCCTTCTGGAGCCCTCCTTCGAGGCCCGCCGAAGCGGGCACCTCAGGATGAGGAGGCAGGGTGGGACGGGTGTCGCGACGATTCCCCCGCAGCGGGCGGGGGGATGTCTTCAATGC
>NZ_JAKSXW010000142.1 GCF_022829405.1 Methylobacterium sp. J-076 | reverse complement strand
CCGACCTGATGATCCCCCAGGCGCTGGACTACCTCCGCACCTGCCGCCGCCCCGGCCCCGACCTCGCCGCCGGGCAGGAGACCCGGCGGCAGTGAGCAGCGTGAGCGACGACGCCTTCCCTCCCCCCTCTGCGGGGGAGGGTGGCCCCGCCGTGAGCCGGGGTCGGGAGAGGGCAACCCGGCTTCCGAATGGGGCGCGTCAGGCGTGCGGGGCGGTGCTTGGTCCTGCACCGGCGCTCCCCTCTCCCGACCCCCTTCGGGGGCCACCCTCCCCCGCGAAGGGGGGAGGGATACGCTGGTGGAACGGGCAAGCCCTATGAGAATCCTCTTCCTCAGCCGCCGCTACTTCCCCGCGATATCGGGGATGAGCGTCTACGCCCAGAACCTCCTGCGCGAACTCGTGTCCGCCGGGCACGACGTCACCATGGTCTCGCAGTACCGGGGCGATGCGTTCGGCACCCGCGTCTATGGCGGCGGGCCGCCCCCGGCCGTGCCGGGCGTGAAGGTGATCGGGCTGGAACAGGTCGGCGAGCAGACGAGCGGCGACTTCGAGCGCGACATCGAGGTGATGGTCGAGACCATCTGCGCCGAGCACGCCAAGGCGCCCTTCGACGTGCTGCACGCCCAGTACGGCTACCCCACCGGCTGGGCGGTGCTGCTCGCCTCGAAGCGCCTCGGGGTGCCCAACGTCGTCTCGATCCAGGGCGGGGACGGCCACTGGGTCGGCTCCTGCTGCGAGACGCACCGCCTCGGCATGCGGGCCGTCCTCGACCACGCCAACGCCCTGCTGATCGGCGGCGCCTCGTTCGTGGAAGAGGTGTGCGACCGGCTGGGTTCGGACCCCGCCCGGTTCACCATCGTGCCCGGCGCCGTCGACACCGCCCGCTTCGCCCAGGGCACGCCGGACGGGTTGCCCGGGGCCCATGCCGGCCCGGTGCGGATGTTCTACCACGGCCGGGTCGACCGCCGGAAAGGCGTGCTCGACTTCATCGAGGCCCTGACGATCCTGCGGGGGCAGGGCACCCCCTTCGCCGCCACGATCTCCGGCATCGGCCCCGACGTGGACCCCGCCAAGGCCCTGGTCGAGCGCCACGGCTTCGGCCCGGAGGCCATCCGCTTCACCGGCTACGCCGAGTACGGCACCGTGCCGGCCCTCTACCGCGAGGCCGACGTGTTCGCCTCGCCGACCTATGCGGAAGGGTTCTCCAACACCATCCTCGAAGCCATGGCGGCGGGGCTCGCGGTGGTCTCCTGCCACGCCGTCGGCGTGTCGGACTGCCTGCGCGACGGGGAGAACGGCCTCCTCACCCAGCCGGGCGACGTGCCGGCCCTGGCCCGTTCCCTCACCCGGATCGTGGAGGACGCGCCCCTGCGCCGCCGCCTCGCCGCGGCGGGGCTGGAGGAGTGCCGGCGGGTCTATTCGTGGCAGGCGGTCGGCGCGCAGATCATGGGCGTCTACGGACAGGTGCTGCGGGAGCGCCCCGCCACCGACTTCCCCGACGACCTGCCCTTCGATCCGTCCTGCCGGTTCCGCGCCGAACCGCACCTGCTCTGAGCCATGCCCACCGCCCTCGCCCTCTCGCCGCATCTCGACGACGCCGCCTTCTCGGCGGGCGGGCTCCTCGCGACCCTGGCCGCCTCCGGCTGGCGCGTCGTGATGGCGACGGTCTTCACGCAGAGCGTTCCCGATCCGCAGGGCTTCGCCCTGGCCTGCCAGCTCGACAAGGGCTTGGCGCCCGAGGTGGATTACATGGCCCTGCGCCGGGCCGAGGACGACGGAGCCGCGGACGCGCTGGGGATCGCCGCACCCCTGCACCTGCCGTTCCGCGAGGCGCCCCACCGGGGCTACGCCTCGGCGCCGGAACTCTTCGCGGACCTGCGTACCGAGGATGGCATCGACCGGGATCTCGCCCCCGCCCTGGGGGATCTCATCGCCTCGGAGGCACCCGACCTGATCCTCGCGCCGCAGGCGGTGGGCGGGCATGTCGACCACGTCCAGGTCGTCCGGGCGCTGCGCACCCTCGCATCCGCGGTGCCGGTGCTCTGGTGGCGCGACTTCCCCTACACCGTCCGGGAGGCGACGCCGAAGGAGCCCCTGGCCGCGCTCTTCGCCGACCTCCCCGGGCGGGCTTTCGCCTTCGGCCCCGGGGGGCAGGATCGCAAGCTCGCCGCCTGCGCCGCCTATGCCAGCCAGATCGGCTTCCAGTTCGGCGGCGTGGCTGGGCTCGCCTCGCGCCTCGCACGGGAGGCCGGCGTCGAGCGGTTCCGCCTGTCCGGACGGCTGCCGGAGCCGTTCCCCGCCCGCGATGCCCCCTGAGCCGGACGCCCCGAAGAGCCTCGCCGACCCGGCCGCCCTCGCCGCCCGGCGGGCCCTGGCCGACGCACCGCACGTCGCCCCGCTCCGGGCCCTCGCCCGCCGGATCGCGCAGGAGCGCGGGGCGCCGGTCCCCGACCCCGATCCCCTCGACGGGGGCGTGACGGCCCGGCTCCTGCTCCTGCTCGAAACCCCCGGCCCGATGGTCCTGCGCACCGGCTTCGTCACCCGCGACAGCGCGAACGGCACCGCCCCCAACCTGTTCCGCTTCCTGCGGGAGGCCGGACTCGCCCGGGCCGACACGCTGATCTGGAACGCCGTGCCCTGGGTGATCCACGCGCCGGGCGCCCTCAACCGCGCCCCCCGCCGGGCCGAGGCGAAGGCGGCCGAGCCCTACCTCGCGCCGCTGCTGGCCCTGCTGCCGGATCTCGCCGTGGCGGTCCTGGCCGGCCGGTTCGCGGCGGGCTGCGCCCCGGCCCTGGCGACGCTCCGCCCACGCCTGCCGCTGGTCGCGATCCCGCACCCGAGCCCCACCTCCGTCTGCACCTCGCCGGAGGTCCCGGCCCGCATCCGGCAGGGCCTGTCGGACGCCGCCGCGGTGTTGCGGCGGGGGTGAGATCGCGGCCGGATCAGGCGTCCAGGGGCTTGATGCTGCGCCGCAGACCCAACGCCTTCGGCACGCCGATCAGGGTATCGAGCTGCGGATTGCCCTTCTCCGAAAGCGCCCGGTAAAGGCTCTCCCGGGACCGGCCGGTCTCCTGGGCGATTTGCGCCATCCCGCGCGCCCTCGCCCCATCGCCGAAAAGCAGGACGATCACCTCGTCGCCCCTCCGGGCTTAATACACTCCGTGACCGGGTCCGTGACCGATCGTCAGTTCGCCACCCCCGCCCTGGAGCATCTGGTGCTGCCCAGGGAGAGCCGCCGCAGCCGCGCATCGACCCGGGCCTTCGCCCAAACGTCGCGCAAGCCCGCGAGCCAGTGGGCGAACACCCGCATCCGCCTGATCGTCAGCATGAAGCTTGGTGGCTTTGAGGCGACAAGTCCGCAGCTGCCCTACCGCGGGCGCACCCGAACGCCCGCCGCATCCGCGCCTTTCGGGCCGGGATCACCCGAGGAAATCGTCGCCTCGCTGGTCATGGCAGCGTGTTCGGCTTACATGGCGGGCAACGGGCCGCGGTCCGGGATCATCCGGCATGGGCCTGAACCCGTCCGGCCCGCGCACGCGAGGGGACGGACGCCGATCGGTATGAATTTCCAGGGGCAGCATCGCGATGATGTCGCCTCGGCCGAACCGGTCGAGGCGCGTGGGGGGCAAGGCGAGGCGCCCAAGCGCTCGCGCACCAGCCGCTTTGCATGGATCGGCACCGCCGCAAGCATCATCCTGTCCCTCGTGTCCCTCGGCGTGCTGTGGAAGCTCGTCCAGAGCGTGTCCTGGGACGAGGTGAAGGGCGCCCTGGCGGCGGCCTCCGCCCGGCAGCTCGGCCTCGCCTTCCTGTTCGTCGGCATCAGCTACATCTTCCTCACCGGCTACGATGCCCTGGCGCTCCGCCAGTTGCGCATCAAGGTGCCCTATCGGATCACCGCGCTCGCCTCGTTCACGAGCTACGCCGTGAGCTTCACCCTGGGCTTTCCCCTGCTGACGGCGGGGACGATCCGCTACTGGATCTATGCCCGGCAGGGCCTTTCCGCCTCCAAGATCGCCGCGCTCACGGTGATCGCCGGCTTCACCTTCTGGCTCGGCATGGGGGTGGTGCTCGGCCTCTCCCTCATCATCGAGGCGGGGCAGCTCGCCGGGCTCGCCTTCACCTCCATCGAATTGAACCAGGGCATCGGCTTCGCCGCCCTGCTGGCCGTGCTCGGCTACCTCGCCTGGGTCTCGGCCAAGCGCCGCAGCGTCACGGTCAAGCAGTGGCGGCTGGAATTGCCCGGCGCCTCGGTCTCCATCGGCCAGATGATGGTCGGCATCGGCGATGTCTGCGCAGCGGCGGCGGTGCTCTACGTGCTGCTGCCCAACGAGATCAGCATCGGCTTCACCACCTTCCTAGCGATCTACGTGCTGGCGGCGATGCTCGGCATCGCCTCCAACGCGCCGGGCGGGATCGGCGTGTTCGAGGCCACGATCCTGCTCGCCCTGTCGAGCCTGCCGCGCAACGAGGTGCTGACCTCGCTGCTGCTGTTCCGGGGCTGCTACTACGTCGTGCCGTTCGTGACCGCCCTGGCGATGCTCGGCCTCTACGAGATCGTGAAGCGGGCCGGCGGCGCCGCGGACCGGGGCGCGACCGACGCCGTCCCCCCCGAAGGCACCGCAGGGCCCTCGGGCAAGGCCTGGCCCGACACACGCGACCACTGACCACGGGAAGGCCCGGTGATCGACGATCCTCGCAGGCCGGCGGCCTGGACCGGTGCGGTGATCGCAGGGGGGCTGCTCCTCCTCTGGATCCTGTGGGACCAGGGCCTCAGCAGCGCCATCCCCGTCGCCCTCGCCGCCGTCGCCCTGGGGGGCCTGATCGGCGGGCGGCGCCGGGCGCAGCCGCCGACGCGCACCGTGGCCGGCACCCCGCGCCACGCCGTCGCGGAGGCGCTCCTCGCCAACATCCCGGACCCGGTGATCCTCGTGGACCGGCGGACCCGGGTGCTGGAGGCCAACCCGGCCGCCCGGGCGCTCCTGCCCGCCCTGCACCTGTCCCACCCCCTCGCCTTCGGCCTGCGCAACCCGGAGGTCACCGATGCGGTGGAGGCCGTGCTGAGCGGCGGCCCCGCGCAGCGGGTCTCCTACGAAACCCGCGTCCCCATGGAGCGGGCCTTCGAGGTCCAGATCGGCCCCCTGCAGGTGCCCGACGGGTTGGGGGCCGGGGCGGTGCTGTTCCTGCGCGACCTCACCTCGGCCCGGCGCCTCGAGGCGATGCGGGTGGATTTCGTGGCCAATGCGAGCCACGAGCTGCGCACGCCGCTCTCCTCGCTGCTCGGCTTCATCGAGACGCTGCAGGGCCCCGCCCGCGAGGACGTCGCCGCCCGGGAGCGGTTCCTGGAGATCATGCGCGTGCAGGCGCAGCGCATGCGGCGCCTGATCGACGACCTCCTGTCCCTGTCGCGGATCGAGCTGCGCGAGCACGTCGCGCCGACCACGGTCGTGGATCTGGGGGGCCTCGCCCGGCAGATGGTGGACGCCCAGGCCCACCTCGCCGCCGCCCGGGAGGCGGGGATCACCCTCGCCGTCGGCGCCGGCTCGTACCGCGTGCAGGGCGATGCCGACGAGCTGACCCGCGTGATCGAGAACCTGATCGAGAACGCCGTGAAGTATGGCGGCGGCGAGATCCGCGTCGGCCTCGCCCGCGAGGAGGACCCCCGCCTCGGCGCCCGCATCGTCCTGACCGTCGCGGATGACGGCCCCGGGATCGCGCCGGAGCACATCCCCCGCCTGACCGAGCGGTTCTACCGCGTCGATGTCGCCTCCAGCCGCGCCCGCGGCGGCACCGGTCTCGGCCTCGCCATCGTGAAGCACAGCCTCCGGCGGCACCGCGGCCGCCTGACGATCGAGAGCGAGGTCGGCCAGGGCACCACCGCCCGCGTCACCCTGCCCGAATACCGCGGCGGAGCCGATCAGGGGGCGTAGGGCCTCGAACCCCATGCCGTCCTCGGCACGGCCGATCCGGTCCCCCGAGGCGGCCTCCGCCGGCCGGTCGCGGACGAGCGCCGCCCCGGCCCTTGACCTTCCCACGGTGGGAAGGTCCATCTGAGGGGGCATGGATACCAATCTCTCACCCTCCGTGCCCGGATCGATGCGCCTGAGCCTGCCCGTCGAGGGCATGTCCTGCGCGGGCTGCGTGTCGCGCGTCGAGCGGGTCCTGGCCGGGCTGCCCGGCGCCCGGGACGTGTCGGTCAACCTCGCCACCGGCCGGGCGAGCCTCGCCCTCGACGGCGCCGCCGGGCCCGCCGACGTGGCCGCCGCTTTGGCCGGGGCGGGCTACCCCGTCGCGCAGGCCGAGACCGTCCTGCCCATCGACGGGATGCACTGCGCCTCCTGCGTCGGCCGGGTGGAGGCGGCCTTGGCCGCGATCCCCGGCGTCGCTCAGGCGAGCGTGAACCTCGCCACCGGGCAGGCCCGGGTGCGGCACGGGGAGGGGGTCGTCGCCCCCGCCGCCCTGGCGGCGGCGGTGAAGGCCGCGGGTTTCACGGCGGCGCTCCCCTCGGATGCCCCGCCGGCCGATCCCGGCGCCCGGCGGGAGGCCGAGGCGCGGGAGCTGCGGCGGGACTTTTCGGTGGCCGCCCTGCTGGCGGCGCCGGTCGTGGCGCTCGACATGGGCGGCCACCTCCTGGGCCACCGGATGCCCGACATTGCCCAGGGCCATGGGGCGGCCCTGCTGCAGGCGGTGCTGGCGACCCTCATCCTGGCATGGCCGGGGCGGCGCTTCTTCCTGAAGGGCATCCCCGGCCTCGTCGGCGGCCACCCGGACATGAACGCCCTCGTGGCGCTGGGGGCCGGGGCGGCCTACCTCTACTCCCTGGTCTCGGTGCTCGCGCCGCAGATCCTGCCGGAGGGGGCGGCCCACCTCTACTTCGAGGCGAGCGCCCTCATCGTCACCCTGATCCTCCTCGGTCGCAGCCTCGAGGCCCGCGCCCGCGGCCGGACGGGAGAGGCCATCGGCCGCCTGATGGACCTGTCGCCCAGGACGGCCCGGGTCGTCCGCGACGGCGCCGAGCGTGAGGTGCCCCTGGCCTCCCTCCGGGTCGGCGACGTGGTTCGGGTGCGTCCGGGCGAGCGGATCGCCGCCGACGGCACGGTGGTCGCGGGGGAGAGCCGGGTCGATGAGAGCATGGTGACGGGCGAGCCCGCCCCGGTGCGCAAGGCGCCCGGCGCGGCCGTGGTCGGCGGCACGCTCAACGGCGGCGGCAGCCTCGACCTGCGGGTCGGGGCGGTGGGGGCCGCCACGGTGCTGGCTCAGATCGCGGCGATGGTGGAACGGGCGCAGGGGGGCAAGCTGCCGATCCAGGCCCTGGTGGACCGGGTCACCGGCCGGTTCGTGCCGGCGGTGATCGGCATCGCCCTGGCGACGTTCCTCGGGTGGCTGGCGCTGGCCCCGGCCCCCGCCCTCGGGCCGGCCCTCGTCCACGCCGTGGCGGTGCTGATCATCGCCTGCCCCTGCGCCATGGGGCTCGCCACGCCGACCGCGATCATGGTCGGCACCGGGCGGGCGGCGGAGCGGGGCGTGCTGTTCCGTGACGGCGCCGCCCTCCAGGCCCTGCAGGGGGTGAGGCTCGTCGCCCTCGACAAGACCGGCACCCTCACCGAGGGCCGCCCGGCGCTGGCCGGCTTCGAGGCGGTGCCCGGTCTCTCGGAGGACGAGGCCCTGCGCCTCGCCGCCGGGCTGGAGGGCCGCTCCGAGCATCCCCTGGCCGGCGCGATCATCGCGGCGGCGCGGGGGCGGGGGCTCGACCTGCCGGAGGCGGAGACCTTCGCGGCGGTGGAAGGGTTCGGCGTGACCGGGCGGGTGGCGGGGAGGGCCGTCGCAGTGGGCGCGCCGCGCTACCTCGCCCGCCTCGGGATCGCCCGCGATCCCGCCCTGATGACCCGGGCGGAGGCATGGGCCGGCGCAGGCCTCAGCCCGGTCCACCTCGCCCTCGACGGGCGCCACGCGGCGGTGCTCTCCGTGGCAGATCCGGTGAAGGCCGGCGCGCGGGAGGCGGTGGCCGCCCTGCAGGCGCGGGGGATCGCGGTGGCGATGGTGACGGGCGACGACCCCGGCGCCGCCGGCCGGGTCGCGGCCGACCTCGGCATCGCCGAGGTGGCGGCCGGGGTGCTGCCCGGCGGCAAGGCCGAGGCGGTGAAGCGGTTCCAGGCGTCCCACGGGCCGGTCGCCTTCCTTGGGGACGGGGTGAACGACGCCCCGGCCCTGGCGGAGGCGGATGTCGGCTTCGCCATCGGCACCGGCACGGACATCGCCGTGGAGAGCGCCGACGTGGTGCTGATGTCGGGGGCACCCGACGCCCTGGTGGCGGCCCTCGACCTGTCGCGGGCCGTGATGGCCAACATCCGCCAGAACCTGTTCTGGGCCTTCGCCTACAACGCCGCGCTGATTCCCCTGGCGGCGGGGCTGCTCGCCCCGTTCGGCGGCCCTTCGCTGTCGCCGGTCCTGGCGGCGGGGGCGATGGCGCTGTCCAGCCTGTTCGTCCTCGGCAACGCCCTGCGGCTGCGCCGGGCGGGGGGCGGGGCAGCGCGGACCGCCTCCGGGCCGTCGCCCGCCGGGGGGGCGGCATGAGCGGGGAGACCGTCACGGTGGGCGAGGCGGCGCGGCTCACCGGCGTTTCCGCCAAAATGATCCGCTGGTACGAGGCGCGGGGCCTCCTGCCCCCCGCGGCGCGCTCGGCCGCCGGCTACCGCCATTACGGCGAGATCGAGATCCGGGCCCTGCACTTCGTGCGCCGGGCGCGGGACCTCGGCTTCGACGTCGAGGCCATCGCCGGCTTGCTCGCCCTGTGGAGCGACCGCGACCGGCCGAGCGCGGCGGTGAAGGCCATCGCGCAGGCGCGGATCGTGGAACTGCGCCGCCGCATCGCCGCCCTCGAAGGCATGGCGCGCAGCCTCGAACACCTCGCCGACGCCTGCTGCGGCGACGACCGGCCGGACTGCCCGATCCTCGACGATCTGTCGGCGGGGCTGGGGGAGCGCGCCCCGCGGGAAAAGCGCACCCCTCCGTAAGGGGAGGGGAGAAGGGCCCGTCGCGGCTTGACGGAGCAACTGGCCTTCGGCTTGCTCTTGGTCCGGACCCTCCTCAGCGAGTCCCAAGGCGGATGCCCGTCCCCGAACCGATCGCAGCCCTTTCCGGCCCCATGACCGCGTGGCGGCGGGCGCTGCACGCCCAGCCCGAACTCCTCTACGACGTGCACCGCACCGCGGACTTCGTCGCCGAGCGCCTGCGGGAGTTCGGCTGCGACGAGGTCGTCACCGGCATCGGCCGCACCGGGGTGGTGGGGGTGGTGCGCGGCCGGGGGCGGCGCTCGAACCGGGCCATCGGCCTGCGCGCCGACATGGACGCCCTGCCGATCCAGGAGGTCCGCGACCTGCCCTACCGCTCCACCGTTCCGGGCAAGATGCACGCCTGCGGCCATGACGGGCACATGGCCATGCTCCTCGGCGCCGCGAAGTACCTCGCCGCCACCCGCGATTTCGACGGCAACGCCGTGCTGATCTTCCAACCCGCCGAGGAGGGCGGGGGCGGGGGCGAGGCGATGGTCGAGGACGGGCTGATCGAGCGCTTCGGCATCGAGGCGGTCTACGGGATGCACAACATCCCCGGCCTGCCGGTGGGCGCCTTCGCCGTGCGGCCCGGCCCGATCATGGCCTCCACCGACCGGTTCACCATCACCATCGAGGGTCGCGGCGGCCACGCGGCCCTGCCCCACAACGCCATCGACAGCGTGCTGGTGGCGAGCCACGTCATCGTCGCCCTCCAGACGATCGTCTCGCGCAACCTCGACCCGCTGCAATCGGCGGTGGTGTCGGTCTGCGCCCTGGATGCCGGCGAGGCGTTCAACGTCCTGCCGCAGAGCGTCACGATGCGGGGGACGATGCGCACCCTGTCCCAGGAGGTGCGCGACGCGATCAAGCGCCGGCTCGAAGCGGTGGTCCGGGACATTCCGGCCGGCTTCGGCGCGACGGGGACGGTGGGGTACGGATCGAGCTACCCCGTCACCGAGAACCACCCCGCCGAGACGGCGTTCATGGCGGACGTGGCCGAGGCACTGGTCGGGCCGGGGCGGATCGACCGGGCGGTGGCGCCGATGATGGCGGCGGAGGATTTCTCCTACATGCTCGGCCGCCGGCCCGGGGCCTACATGTTCCTCGGCAACGGCGACAGCGCCTCGCTGCACCACCCCCTCTACGACTTCAACGACGAGGCCGCCCCCTACGGGGCCGCCCTGTGGGCGCGGCTGATCGAGACCGGGTTGCCGGTGGGGGATTAGGGCCCGTGGAGCCACTTGCCCGGCGCCTGTTTCGGTATATACACATACCGTGAGGTTCACCTACGACGAGCCGAAGCGACAGGCGAATATCGCAAAGCATGGCCTCGACTTCGCGGAGTTCGAGGACGCCTTCAGTTTCGACCGTTTCCTGAGCCGCCCGACCAAGCCCAGCCGGACCGGGCGCGAGCGGTTCCTGTTGATCGGCGAGTGGTTCGAGAATGCCGTCGTCACGGTGATCGTCTCGCCCCTGGGGACGGAGGCGACCGATATCGTGAGCATCCGCCCCGCCAGCCGTCAGGAGAGGGCTGCCTATGACCGGATCTGATCGTGCCCCTGGCTACGAACCCAACCCCGCCTACTCGCGGGATGATTGGGACGAAGTCTGCGACAACCCGGAACTGAGCGAGGCGGAGATCGCCCAACTGCGGCCGGCCGGCGAAGGATTGCCTCCGTTCCTCGCTAAGGCCCTCCAGAGCCGGGGAGGTCGCCCGAAGGCTGCGTCGAAGCGCGTGCCGGTTTCCCTGCGCATCGATCCCGATGTGCTGGCGACCTTCAAGGAGACTGGGCCCGGCTGGCAGACCCGCATGAACGACGCCCTCGCCGAGGCGGCCAAAAAGCTCAAAGCAGCTTGAGCCGTTATCGGCGGCACGCCACCAACATCGCCAGCGAAGCGAACCGACCGCGGGAGGCGCCACATTCCGTGCCATCCCGCGGTCCCGGATCATTGCGTGTCGTTCGCGATGGCAAAGGAGGGCCTCACCCCCCGTACCGTGCCTTCAGCAACGCGTAGGCCAGCCGCGCCGTTTGGACCTCGCCGCCCTCCGGGCGGCCGGGCTTGCTGGAGGGGTTCCAGCCGTAGAGGTCGAAATGGCCGTGCCGCTTCGTCTTCGGCGCGAAGCGGCGCAGGAACAGGGCGGCGGTGATCGCCCCCGCGAAGGGGCCGTTCGAGACGTTGTTGAGGTCGGCCACCTTCGAATCGAGCATCGCCGCGTAGGGCTGATGGAGGGGCATGCGCCAGACCGGGTCCACCGCCCGCTGCCCCGCCGTCGCCACCTCCTGCGCCAGGGCGTCGTCCTCCGTGAAGAAGGCCGGCAGGTCCGGCCCCAGGGCGGTGCGGGCGGCGCCGGTGAGGGTCGAGAAGTCGAGGATCAGGTCCGGCGCCTCCGCGTCGGCCAGCGCCAGGGCGTCGGCCAGGATCAGGCGTCCCTCGGCGTCGGTGTTGCCGATCTCGACGGTGAGCCCGGCGCGGCTGCGCAGCACGTCGCCGGGGCGGAAGGCGTTGCCGGCCACCGCGTTCTCCACCGCCGGGACCAGGACGCGCAGGCGGATCGCGAGGCCCGCGCCCATCGCCATGTCGGCCACCGCCAGGGCGACGGCGGCCCCGCCCATGTCCTTCTTCATCAGCAGCATGGCCGAGGAGGGCTTGATGTCGAGCCCGCCGGTGTCGAAGGCCACGCCCTTGCCGACGAGGGTCACCCGCGGCGCGTCCTCCGGGCCCCAGCTCAGGTCGATGAGCCGGGGTGCCCGGGTCGCGGCGGCGCCCACCGCCTGGATCAGCGGGAAGTCGCGTTCGAGGTCCGCCCCCTGCACCACCGTGACCGCCGCCCCGTGGCGCCCGGCCAGGGCGCGGGCGGCCGCCTCGATCTCGGCCGGGCCGAGGTCGTTGGCCGGAGTGTTGACGAGGTCGCGCCCCATCGCCACCGCCGCCGCGATCCGCCGCACCTCCGGCCCGTCGATGCCCTCCGGTGCGACGAGGCATGCCTTGGCGCTCTCGCCCTTCCGGTACCGAGCGAAGTGATAGCTCCCGAGGAGCCAGGCCAGGGCCGCCAAGGCGGGGTCCGGCGCCCCGTCGAGGCGGTAGGCGCCCACCGGCAGCAGGCCCGGCAGGCGGCCCGCGGCGAGGGCGTCGGCGCCGGGGGCGTCCGGATCGCCGAGGCCGAACAGCACCCGGCCGAGGTTGCCGTCCGCCGCCGGGAGGAAGGCGAGGCTGCCCGCCTTGCCGGTGAAGCCCGTCGCCCAGGCGAAGGCCCGCTCGGCCGCGGTCAGGCCGCCCTCCCAGCCGTTCGCCCGCACGCAGGTCACGCCGATGGCGGGGGTGTCGGCGGGCAGGAGTTCGGCGATGGAGGTCGTCGTGGCTGCGGCCTTGGTCATGGACCCTCGCATGGTCGGTGGGGCGGCCGCCCGGCGCGCCCTTAACGGGAGATTAGGCTTAACGGTCTATCACCGGGGCGTCGGGACGGAGAAGCGCAACCCGCGCACCCGCCCCCTCGTCGCTGTGAGCCCCGCGCGGAGCGTGACATGACATCGGCCCCGTTTGCCCGCCGCCGGATCGCCGCCCTCAGCGCCCTCGGTGTCGCCCTGGCGCTGGGCGCCTGCAACACCCAATCCCCCGAGACGACCGGATCCATCGGCCCCCTCGGCGCGTCCGCCTCGGCGGCGGCCTCGGCCCGGCGGGACCTCGACGGCCTCGCGGAGGCGTACAAGGCCAATCCGGGCGATGCCCGCACCGCCTTCCGCTACGCCCGGGCCCTGCGCGCCACCGACCAGATCAGCCAAGCGAGCGCCGTGCTGCAGCAGGCGGCCCTGCGCAATCCGAAGGACACGGTGATCCTCGGGGCCTACGGCAAGTCCCTGGTGGAGGCCGGGCGCTACCGCGAGGCGCTGGAGGTGCTCTCCAACGCCCACACCCCCGCCGACCCCGATTGGCGCATCCTCTCGGCGGAGGGCTCGGCCTCCGCGCAGATGGGCGACCAAGCCCGCGCCCAGGGCTTCTACGAGGCCGCCCTCAAGATCCGCCCGAACGAGCCCTCGCTCCTGTCGAACCTCGGCCTGTCCTACGCCCTCTCGCGGGACCTCGACCGGGCGGAGGAGACCATGCGCCTCGCCGTGTCCCAGCCGGGCGCGGACGCCAAGATGCGGGCGAACCTCGCCCTCGTCCTCGGCCTCAAGGGCCGCTACCCGGAGGCCGAGGTGGTGCTGCGCCAGGACATGGGCCCGGAGGAGGCCGCCACCAACGTCGCGGCCCTTCGACGCCTCGCCGCCTCGCCGAATCGGTTCAAGGAAGGTCTGGCCAAGGCCCAGCGGAGCTGACCGCGCCTCTCCCTTCGAGGGCACCATCGCCCGAGTGATCCCAACCTCCGCCTCATCCTGAGGCGCCCGCATCGGCGGGCCTAGAAGGCGGGCTTGAGCGTGCCGTGCGATCCCCGGAGAGCTGCTTCGAGGCCGCCGCTTCGCGCCGGCACCTCAGGATGAGGGGATCGGGTGGGAGCAACGGTTCGCCACCGGACCGCGCGTCGGCCCCCCGAGGGGTGAGGGCACACGGCACCGCCGCGCACGACACCCTCCCGCGCCTGTCATCCTGCCCCCGTAGCGGGCACATTCGAAACGTTCTATACCGGCCCCGGCTGCGCCGCGCGGCATTCGGGCGTCCAAATCGCCCCCCGCGCACCGTTCGATCCGGGCACTCCCGGGGCGGCGCGCGCCCGTCGGGCGCTTTCCAGGCCGAACACCTCCGTGGCGCGGGTTATGCCTGCGCGTGTTCGACAATTCGCAGCGAGGATACGACCAGCCGTGGCATCTCTCGATAGCTTCAAGGCCCGCCAGACCCTGACCGCAGGCGGTAAGACCTACACCTATTACTCGATCCCCGAGGCCGAGAAGAACGGCCTCGCCTCCGCCACCGCGCTGCCCTTCTCCATGAAGGTCATCCTGGAGAACCTGCTGCGCTTCGAGGACGACCGCTCGGTCAAGAAGGCCGACGTGGCCGCCGCCGTCGGCTGGCTCGAACAGAAGGGCAAGGCCGAGGTCGAGATCGCCTTCCGCCCCTCCCGCGTGCTGATGCAGGACTTCACCGGCGTGCCCGCCGTGGTCGACCTCGCGGCGATGCGCGACGCGATGGTGGCGCTCGGCGGCGACCCGCAGAAGATCAACCCGCTGGTCCCCGTGGACCTCGTGATCGACCACTCGGTCATCGTCGATGAGTTCGGGACCCCGAAGGCGCTGGGCGAGAACGTCGCCCTCGAATACGCCCGCAACGGCGAGCGCTACACCTTCTTGAAGTGGGGCCAGTCGGCCTTCGACAACTTCTCCGTCGTGCCCCCGGGCACCGGCATCTGCCACCAGGTCAACCTCGAATACCTGTCGCAGACCGTGTGGACGAAGAAGGAGGGCGATGAGGAACTCGCCTATCCGGATTCGCTGGTGGGCACCGATTCGCACACCACGATGGTGAATGGCCTCGCCGTCCTCGGCTGGGGCGTCGGCGGCATCGAGGCCGAGGCGGCCATGCTCGGCCAGCCGCTCTCCATGCTGATCCCCGAGGTCGTCGGCTTCAAGCTGTCGGGCAAGCTGCCCGAGGGCACCACCGCCACCGACCTCGTGCTCACCGTCACGCAGATGCTGCGCAAGAAGGGCGTGGTCGGCAAGTTCGTGGAGTTCTACGGCCCCGGCCTCGACGACATGCCGGTGGCCGACCGCGCCACGATCTCCAACATGGCCCCGGAATACGGCGCCACCTGCGGCTTCTTCCCCGTCGATCAGAAGACCATCGACTTCCTCAAGGTCACCGGCCGCGACGACGACCGGATCGCCCTGGTGGAGGCCTACGCCAAGGCGCAGGGGATGTGGCGCGACGCCGCCACGCCGGACCCGATGTTCACCGACACGCTGGAGCTCGACATGGGCACGGTGCAGCCCTCCCTCGCCGGCCCGAAGCGCCCGCAGGACCGGGTGCTGCTCACCGGGGCCAAGACCGGCTTCGCCGGCTCGATGGAGACCGAGTTCAAGAAGGGCGGCGACATCTCCGGCCGCTTCCCCGTCGAGGGCACCAACTTCGACCTCGGCCACGGCGACGTGGTGATCGCGGCGATCACCTCCTGCACCAACACCTCGAACCCGAGCGTGATGATCGGCGCCGGGCTCCTCGCCCGCAACGCGGTGGCCAAGGGCCTGCGCTCCAAGCCGTGGGTGAAGACCTCCCTGGCGCCGGGATCGCAGGTGGTGGCCGAATATCTGGAGAAGGCGGGCCTTCAGGAGAGCCTGGACGCGCTCGGCTTCAACCTCGTCGGCTTCGGCTGCACCACCTGCATCGGCAATTCCGGCCCGCTGCCGGCGGCCGTGTCGAAGGCGATCAACGACAACGACGTGGTCGCCGCCGCCGTCCTCTCCGGCAACCGCAACTTCGAGGGCCGGGTGAACCCGGACGTGCGGGCGAACTACCTCGCCTCGCCGCCCCTCGTCGTCGCCTACGCCCTGGCCGGCTCGATGCAGATCGACCTGACCACGGAGCCGCTGGGGATCGGGTCCGACGGTCAGCCGGTCTACCTGAAGGACATCTGGCCCTCGGCCGCCGAGATCCAGGGCTTCATCGAGAAGACCATCACCTCCGCGCTGTTCAAGAGCCGTTACGCCGACGTGTTCGGCGGTGACGACAACTGGAAGGGCGTCGAGGTGACGGAGGCCGAGACCTTCGCCTGGAACGGCGGCTCGACCTACGTGCAGAACCCGCCCTACTTCGTCGGCATGGAGAAGACCCCGGCGCCGGTCACGGACATCGAGGATGCCCGCATCCTCGGCCTGTTCCTCGACTCGATCACGACGGACCACATCTCCCCCGCCGGCAACATCCGCGCCGCCTCGCCGGCCGGCGAGTACCTGCAGTCGCATCAGGTGCGGGTGCAGGACTTCAACCAGTACGGCACGCGCCGCGGCAACCACGAGGTGATGATGCGGGGCACCTTCGCCAACATCCGCATCAAGAACCAGATGGTCCGCGACCCCTCGGGCAGCGTGGTGGAGGGCGGCTACACCCTCTTCCAGCCGACCGGCGAGAAGATGTTCATCTACGACGCGGCGCAGAAGTACGCCGAGGCGGGCACGCCGCTGGTCGTCTTCGCGGGCAAGGAGTACGGCACCGGCTCCTCGCGCGACTGGGCGGCCAAGGGCACCAAGCTGCTCGGCATCCGCGCCGTGATCGCCGAGAGCTTCGAGCGTATCCACCGCTCGAACCTCGTGGGGATGGGCGTCGTGCCGCTGGTCTTCCAGGGCGAGACGAGCTGGGATTCGCTGGGCCTCAAGGGTGACGAGACCGTCACCATCAAGGGCCTGTCCGGCGAGTTGAAGCCGCGCCAGACCCTGACCGCGGAGATCAAGTCGTCCGACGGCTCGGTGAAGCAGGTCCCGCTGACCTGCCGCATTGATACGCTGGACGAGCTGGAATACTTCCGCAACGGCGGCATCCTGCCTTACGTGCTCCGCTCGCTCGCGGCCTAACCGACACGACGGCCTCCCCCTTGGCGGGGGAGGGAAGGGGGGCGGTGCCGGCCGGCACCGCCCCTTTTTTCGCTTTCGCGCCGTGATGCAGAAACAGCCGATCCCACGCCTCCGCCCGTCATTGCGAGAAAAGCGAACAATCCAGGGATCCGCTACGGTTCGCAAACGGCCCGCTACCCTGGATTGCTTCGCTGACGCTCGCAAAGACGGCCTGCCTGGGGTGACGGCGTGGGCGTCGATGTCGCGCAGATCAATCGTGCGCAAGCTTGTCGCCGTTCGGGCGCGCCCCATGTTCCGGGTTCCGCAGCCAGGACATGATTCATGACGTCATTCGTGAGGACAACGTTGGCCGGCTTCGCCGTCGCCGGGTTCTTTGGCCTGACGGCCATCGCCCAGGCCGCCCCGCCCGAGCGGTTGCGGGGCACGATCGAGTCGGTGGAGCCGAACGCCCTCACCCTGATGACCCGCGACGGAAAGACCGAGCGCTTGGCGCTGGCGGACGACGCCAAGGTGTCCTGGGTGATCCCCGCGAGCCTGGACCAGATCAAGGAAGGCACGTTCATTGGCACCGCCACGAAGGGCGAGAACCCGATGACGGCCCTCGAAGTCGTGCTGTTCCCCGAGGCCATGCGCGGCACGGGCGAGGGGCAATATCCGTGGGATGAGATCGCCGACACCACGGGGGCCGGGGGCGCCAAGGTGAAGAGCGCCATGACCAACGGCACCGTGAAGGCCGAGACCACGGGGAGCACCGCGCACCCGAAGGTCAAGAGCGCCATGACCAACGGCACGGTGAAGACCGAAGCCGGAAAGGACGGCACCAAGACGCTCACCGTCAATTACGGCAGCGGCCAGTCGAGCACGATCCTCGTGCCCTCGTCCGCCCCGGTCGTAACCTTCGAGCCCGCCGGGCGAACCGCTCTCAGCAAGGGCGCGAAGGTGTTCGTGGTCGCAACCCGCCACGACGGCGGCTTGACCGCGACCCGCGTGGCCGTCGGCAAGGACGGCCTGACCCCCCCGATGTGACCAGTCCGGTCCCCGAAATTCCTTTCCCCCCTCATCGGAGCCAAGTCCCCATGACGTCTGCTACCCTACGCCTCGCCGCCGCCGGCCTCATCGGCCTCGCGGGCGTCTCCGCCGCCTCCGCCCTGGAGCGCGTGCGCGGCACGATCGACAAGGCCGATGCCAGCTCCGTCACCCTGAAGACCGAGGCGGGCTCCACCGAGACCATCGCGCTCACGGGCGCCAAGGTCGTGTCGGTGGTGCCGTCGAGCCTCGACCAGATCAAGGACGGCACCTTCATCGGCACCGCCACCAAGGGCGAGAACCCGATGACGGCGCTGGAGGTGGTGCTGTTCCCCGAGTCGATGCGCGGCACCGCCGAGGGCCATTACGGCTGGGACGCGATCACCGACCACACCACCAGCGGTGGGAAGGTGAAGAGCGCCATGACCAACGGCACCGTGAAGGCCGAGACCGGCGGCGGCGGCCCGAAGGTGAAGAGCGCCATGACCAACGGCACGGTCAAGGCCGACAAGGCTGCCGCCGGCGGCGACCGGACCCTGACGGTGAGCTACGGCAAGGACGGCTCGAAGCAGATCGTCGTCCCGTCCTCGGCCCCGATCGTCGCCTTCGAGCCGGCGGACACCAGCGTCCTCAAGCCGGGCGCCAAGGTGTTCGCCGTGGTCGACAAGGACGGCGGCAAGGCTGACGGCAAGCTGGTCGCGGTCGGCAAGGACGGCCTGACCCCGCCGATGTAATCTTGCGGGCCGGCCTGTGCCGGGGGCCGTCGCGGGATCCGGGCGGCCCTGACATCCAGTCCATCATTGCGAGGCGGAGCCGAAGCAATCCAGGGCGCGACTCGTCCGGATAAGGCGGCGTCGTCTGGACTGCTTCGCTCTCGCTCGCAATGACGGGGTTTGGTGATCCGGGGGGGCGGTGCCGCATCCGGCACCGCCGCTCCCCTCTCCCGACCCCCTTTGGGGGCCACCCTCCCCCGCCGAGGGGGGCGGGCATCGCGGTGGGCCTACTTCAGCCCGACCGTGTACGCGCCTTCCGTCTTGGCCCGGACCTCTTCCTCGCTGACGCCGTCGGCGAGTTCGATCAGGGTCATGCCGCCGTCGCCCTTCTTGTCGATGGCGAAGACGCCGAGGTCGGTGATCACCAGATCGACGACGCGGGTGCCGGTGAGCGGCAGGTCGCATTCCTTGAGGAGCTTCGCGCTCTCGGTGCCGTCCTTGTTCTTGGCGACGTGCTCCATCACCACCACGACGCGCTTGACGCCGGCCACGAGGTCCATGGCGCCGCCCATGCCCTTCACCATCTTGCCGGGGATCATCCAGTTGGCGAGGTCGCCGTTCTGGGCCACCTGCATGGCGCCGAGGATCGACAGGTTGATGTGCCCGCCGCGGATCATCCCGAAGGAGTCCGCCGAGGAGAAGTAGCTCGTGGTGGGCAGGGCGGTGATCGTCTGCTTGCCGGCGTTGATGAGGTCCGGATCCTCCTCGCCCTCGTAGGGGAAGGGGCCCATGCCGAGCATCCCGTTCTCGGATTGCAGCTGCACCGACATGCCGTCCGGGATGTAGTTCGACACCAGCGTCGGGATGCCGATGCCGAGGTTCACGTAGAAGCCGTCTTCCAGCTCCTTGGCGGCGCGTGCCGCCATCTGCTCGCGGGTCCAGGCCATGGTGGTCTCCTCTCCCTCGATCAGTGCGTGCCGCCGCCGGCCGCGGCGGCGGGCGTGGCGTCGTTGCGCTTGCGGGTGGTGCGCTGCTCGATGCGCTTCTCGCCGGTGCTGAGGGCGACGATGCGCTTCACGAAGATGCCGGGCGTATGGATCGTGTCCGGATCGATCTCGCCGGGCTTCACCAGATGCTCCACCTGCGCCACCGTCACCTTGGCGGCGGAGGCCATCATCGGGTTGAAGTTGCGCGCGGTCATCCGGTAACGGAGGTTCCCCTCGGTGTCGCCGGTATGGGCGTGGACGATGGCGAGGTCGGCGAACAGGCCGCGCTCCATCACGTAGTTCTCGCCGTCGAACTCCCGGGTCTCCTTGCCCTCGGCGACCTTGGTGCCGAAGCCGGTCTTGGTGAAGAAGGCCGGGATGCCCGCGCCGCCGGCCCGGATGCGCTCGGCCAGCGTGCCCTGCGGGTTGAACTCGATCTCCAGCTCCCCGCCGAGGTACTGCCGGGCGAACTCCTTGTTCTCGCCGACATAGGACGAGATCATCTTGGCGACCTGCCGGGTCTCCAGGAGCTTGCCGAGGCCGACGCCGTCGATGCCGGCATTGTTGGAGACGATGGTGAGGCCCTTCACGCCCGACGCCTGGATGGCGTCGATCAGCTCGTCCGGGATGCCGCACAGGCCGAAGCCGCCGCACATGATCATCATGTCGTCGCGCAGGAGGCCGGCGAGCGCCTCCGTCGGACCCTTGTAGACCTTCCGCATCGAACCGTCCTTCCTCCCGTCGGCCCCGGCCGCGCCGGTGAGCATCGTCTGCACGTGCTGTTCCCGATTCCGCGCCCGCGGTCCAGTGCCGGGAGCGGCAGCCCGGCCGATCCGTCATGCCGATCCCTCCGGCGCTGGAGGGATCACACCTTCCGGTGCGGAACGCGCCGCCCGGGCAGACAAAGCGTTCGGAAACCGTTAATGCCGAAGGGTCAATCGACGAGCCCCGCCGGGCCGCGCCGGCTCGCAGGGCCGCCCCGCGGCGGCGGTTCCTCCGGAGCCCGATGTCGCCGCGCCGCCCGATCATCGCCCTCGCCCTCGGGGCCCTGGTGCTCGCCGGGCTCGGCCTGCGCGACTGGCCGGTGGAGGGCCGCAAGGCCGTCGCCTACGCGAACGGGCCGCTCGCCTCCTACGGGCTGACGCTCACCGCCGAGGGTTCCGCCACCGTCCGCCTCCTCCCCTTGCCCTCCCTGTCCCTCTCGCGGGTGCGCGTCGCGGATGCGAGCGGTCCGGTCCTCCTCGAAGGGGATCACCTCACCGCCGACCTCGATCCGCTGAGCCTCGTCTCGGGCCGTGCGCCCGTGGACGGCCTGACCCTCGACGGCGGGCGGATCTCGGACGAGGCCTCCGCCTGGGCGGGCCCCCTCGGCCGCCTCCGCGAAGGCGGGCGAGGGGGCCTGCATCCGCCGCGCATCGTCCTGCGCGGGGCGACGCTCGGTGACGGCGCCCAGGCCCGCGCCATCGACCTCGACATCGGCTGGCCGTTCTGGAGCGGCGCCGTCGCGCTCGACGCGAGCCTGACCTGGCGCGGGGTGCCGACGCGGGTCTCCCTGACCCGCCTGCGCCCCACCGACCTCATCGACGGACATCGCAGCCCCTTCGCCGCGCAGGCGACGTGGCCCGGCGGCAGCCTCGCCTTCGACGGCACCGCCCTGCTGCCGGCCGAAGCCGCCGGCTCCCCCTCCCTGTCGGGGCGCGCCCGGTTCGAGACGGCCTCCCTGCCGGAGACCCTGGGCTGGATCGGCTGCGAGGCGCCCCTGGGGCCGCTGGCCGGGGCGTTCAGCCTGGAGGGCGCCTTCGAGGCGCAGGGCAGGGCGGTCTCCTGGCCTGTCCTCCGGGTGGGGGCGGGCAGTGCCGTCCTGGAGGGGGCGGGGGCCTTCTCCCTCGGCATGGGCGAGGTGCCGCGGCTGTCCGCGCAGGCGACGCTCGCCGCCGACCGGCTCGACCTCGGCCCCCTGGCGGGCGCCCTGGTGACGCTGTTGGCGGACGGGAGCGCCCCGGTGGCCCTCGCCCCCCTCAGCCGGGGGGACCTCGACCTGCGCATCTCGGCCTCGCAGGGGCAGGTCGGGCCCCTCGCGGTGGGCGACCTCGCCGCGAGTGTGCTGGTGCGCGACGCCGCCGTGGAGATGGCCCTCAACCGCGCTCGCCTGAAGGACGGGATCCTGAAGGGGCGGCTGACCCTGGTAAGGGGCGCGGACCCGACCGAGACGGACATGAGGGCGCAGGGCGGCCTCGATCAGGTCGATCTCGGCGGGCTGATGAGCGACCTCGGCAGCAGCCGCTGGGTGTCCGGCCCACTCCAGGGCCAGTTCTCCGTGGAGAGCCACGGCCGGGACGTGGCGGCGCTGGTCGCCGGGCTGGGCGGCCGGGCGAGCCTCGCCATCGACGGCGGCGCCCTCTCCGGCCTCGACCTCACGGATGTGATCCACCGCAACGGCGGCCTCGCGCCGGGGGCCCTCGCCCGGCGCAACGGCCGTACCGGCTTCGAGCGCGCGGCCGTGGTCCTGCGCTTCACGGACGGGATCGGCGAGATCACCGAAGCGGACCTGCGCGGCGCGGGCGTGGCGGCGACCCTGCGGGGCCAGGTCTCCCTGCCGGCCCAGCGCCTCGACATGGTGGCCCTGCTGGCCCCGCGGCAGGCGGCGGAGGGGGGGCGCACCGTCCGCATCGCCATCACCGGCCCGTGGGATGCGCCGACGGCCCAGGCCCAGCGCGGGGATGCCGACGATCCGGCCGGGCAGACCTCGTCCCTGGCCCGGATGCGCGGGATCCTCCAGATCCCGGCCGCCATCGGCCTTCCGGTCGACATCCGCGCCTACGCGCCGTAGCGGGCTGGCGGCGGGCATCCGCCTCGCTTAAGCCTTCCCTCCGCCACCGATGCCCGCCGCAGCCCGCCCAAGGGAGACCCATGAGCCGCCTGCTCGCCGAGGAACCCGTGACCCGCGCCGGCCCGCTCGCCCGGCAGCTCGCGGTCTTCTCGCTCCTCGCCACCCTCATCGCGTTGCTGGTGGTGCGCGATCCGCGCGCCGACGTCTCCGCGGCCCTGGTCGCCCTGGGGGCGGGGCTCGGCGTGGCCGTGCTGGCGATCCTTGCGGCGGTGTTCGCCTTCGTGCGGGTCTGGCAGGAGGGCGCGCGCGGGCTCGGCGCCGCCCTGGGCGGGTTGGTGGTGGCGGTGCTGGTGCTCGCCTACCCGGCCTATGCGGGGCTGCGGGGGGCGCGGCTGCCGCCCCTGTCCGACATCTCCACCGATCCGGACTCGCCGCCGGCCTTCTCCCGGTCCCGCGTGGCCTTCGCCGCCCGGGACGGGCGCATCCCGCCGGATCCGGGCCGGGCCGCCCGGGAGACCCAGCGCCGGGCCTACCCGCAGATCGCACCCCTGACCCTCGACATCGACGCCGACCAGGCCTTCGAACTGGCCCGGCAGGCGGCGGTGAAGCGCCACTGGCAGATCGTGGAGGCGATCCGGCCCGGCGGGCGGATGGGCCAGGGCCGGATCGACGCCGTCGCCCGCGGCCTCGTGCTCAACCTTCCAGACGACGTCACCATCCGGGTGCGCCCCCGGGCCGACGGGGCGCGCATCGACGTGCGCTCCGCCTCCCGCCTCGGCGACCGCGACTTCGGCGGAAACGCAGACCGAATCCGCGCCTTCCTCGACGAGGTGTCGAACCTCGCCCTCGCCGCGAAGTAGCGGGTCAGGCCGGCCCGTAGCGGCCGTGGAGGAGGGGAGGCCCGTCGCTGGTGGCGAGGCCGCGGGAGACGAGGTCTTCCAGATGCGCGAAGACCGACAGGGCCGCCGCCCCCCGCAGGCGCGGATCGAGCCCCTGGTAGACCGCCGCCACGATCTCGGCGACGCGCTCGTCCCCCGCCGCGAGGCGGGCGCGGATCCCCGCCTCCCGCTGGCGGCGGTGCCCGGCGAGGCCGCGGACGAAGCGGGCCGGGTCCCGCACCGGGCCGCCATGGCCGGGCCAGTAGACTGCTTCCGTCCGCGCCCGCAGCTTGTCGAGGGATTCCATGTAGGCGCGCATCTGCCCGTCCGGCGGGGCGACGACCGTGGTGGACCACGCCATCACGTGGTCGCCCGAGAACAGCGCGTCGGCCTCCGGACAGGCGAAGGCGAGGTGGTTCATGGTGTGGCCGGGCGTGGCGACGGCGCCGAGGGTCCAGCCCGGGCCGGCCACCACGTCCCCGTCCGCCATCTCCCGGTCGGGGCGATGCTCCCGGTCGGCACTGGCGTCGAGGGCGGGCACCTCCCCCTCCCCGAGGGGCCGGGCGGCCCGGTGCGGTCCGCAGCCCAGGATCGGCGCCCCGGTGGCCACCTTCAGGCGCCGGGCACCGGGGGAATGGTCGCGGTGGGTATGCGTGACGAGGATCGCCTCGACGGTCTCGCCCGACAGGTCGGCCAGCAGCGCGTCGAGATGGGCAGGGTCATCGGGGCCGGGGTCGATCACCGCCACCCGGTCGTGGCCGACCACGTAGGTGCAGGTGCCCGTCGCGGTGAAGGGGCCGCGGTTCCCCGCCACCCGCCGCCGGATCAGCGGCGCCACCGCGTCCAGGCGCCCCGGCTCCGGCATCGCCTGGGGGGCGGGGTCAGTGTCGTGCGTCTCTGCCATGGCCGGCATCTAGCGCATTTCGCGCCCACGGGATGCCCCATCCCGGCGCGGGCCCGCCTTCAGCGCGCATAGGGCGAGGGGGCGACGACCCGCGGGCCGGCGCCGTCCGCCGCCCGCACGGGGAGGACAACCTCGCCCGCGCCCGCGAGTTGGACCACCGCGCTGCGCTCGACGGCGCGCAGCTGCTGGCGGAAACTGCGTGCGGCGGACTCCCGGCGGATCGTGCCGACCCGCGCATCGATCGCCCGCACCTGACCGCGCCCGATGGCGGCGCGGCGGTAATCCTGCAGGTCCACCCGGCCGGAGCGGAGGCCGGTGACGACCTGGGCGCTGGTCCCGGTGGCGATGATGTCGCCGCGCCGAAGGGTCGGGTCCGTCTCCAGGGCAGCATGGACCGCCCCGCCCGCGGGCTGGCAGGAGCAATCCGCCACCCGCCGCTGCCGGTAGACGTTGGCGACGGCCGAGGCCCGGTAGGGCAGGCCGCTTCCGCTGACGGCGCGCTCCAGCTCGGTCTCCCCCGCCGCGAGGGTGTAGACATCGGTGGCAGCGTGCGGACAGGCGGCGGCGCAGCCGGACTTGTGGAGCGGAAGGTCCGCCGGATCGCGCAGGCTGCCGAGGGGGAACAGGTAGCCGTCGCAGCGGCGGACGCAGACCGTCCTGTCGCCGCTGCGTCCGGGGGACAGGGCGGCGACCTCCACCGCCTTCGCCCGGCGGCGACGGGGCCGGTCCTCGTGGTCGAACGAGAAGGATTCGGGCCGTGGCGTATGGGCGACGCGGCGGGGGATCCGGTCGAGCCGGTGGGACGGGAGGGCGTTGTACCGGGTGGGCGGCGGCGGGGACCGAAGCTCTGCCTGCCGGCGGGCGCCGCCGCCGAACAGCATCTCGAAGAAGCCGGCCACCCCGTCCCGCTCCGAGGCCTTCACGAGGGAGCTTCCCACGCAGACCGAGCCGAGGCCGAGGATGAGGCCGGCCAGGGCGGTGCCGATCATCTGCCGGCGGCCCCCGCGCGAGGCCACCATCCCGGCCACACGTGCCACGACACGCCGGGGGGACGCGCCCCAGCCCCCCACGATATTCGGCACGATCATCCCCGGCCCACCCGCGCCCCGGCGCAAGGGCCGGATTAGACGCGCGGAATCGCACCGGGCAACACCGGTAAACAACTGATGAATGCAGGATTCGCCGGTTCTGTATCGGTCGGATACCAGCCAGCGATCGCGTATGGCAGAATTCGGCGGCTCGGACGTGGCCGAACCGGTCTCTCACTCCCGCCGGTACGGGGTGGCGAAGCCTCAGATCCGACGCTGGCCGCCGGACCGCACGCGGACCGGGATCGGCTGGAGGACGGGGGCCGGCATGAGGCCCCGGACGATGCTGGCCACGAAATCCGACGCGGCTTTCCCGAGCCCGGACAGCCGGTCGGGAATGCCGCCAGCGCCCGTACGCGTTCCCTTGCGCATCGTCTTGAACTCGAAAGCCGGCATCGCTTACTCCGCGAAGGTGCTTCAGACCTTGTGACGAACGCCGGGCGGTCCTGACTGTTCCTCGATCCGTCCCGGTGCGACGCCTTGCGACAGATGGGAACCGGACCCGAAACTTGGCGTTTTCAAGGCAATCACCGCACGGGCCGTCGGCCGTGCCGGAGCTTTGGAAGGATCTTCGCGATGCTGGGTTGGGCCGTTACTTTCCTCGTCGTCGCCCTCGTGGCCGCTCTGCTCGGGTTCGGCGGTATCGCCGGCACCGCCATGGAAGCCGCGAAGCTCGTCTTCTTCGTCGCCATCGTCCTGTTCGCCATCTCGGCGGTGGTCGGCCTGATGCGCGGCCGTTCGCCGACACTCTGACCGGTCCATCGGGATCCGGATACGGAAAGGGCCGCCCCTCGGGGCGGCCCGCTTCGTTTTCGGCGAGGGCGGATCGGATGGATGGGAAGAGGATCGGTGGGCTTCAGCCCTGGTCGTGCTCGGAGGCGTCGAGCCGCGCGATGAGTTCGGCGAAACGGTCGGGGACGGGCTGGCTCGCCACGGAATCGTACATCGAGCGCAGTTGCAGGGCGATGCGGTCGCGGATCTGTGGAGTCAGGGAGACGCCCTTGGACGCGCCGGGCCGCGGCTCGTGACGTGGGTTCTCGTCATCGTGGGATTCATTCTCGGGGCGATCGACCAACGCTTCACCTGATTCCATGCCTGCGAGAAGTCCGGAGTCGGACGAGTGTGTCCGGAGATCCTGGTCAGATCTCTCCACCGTCATCCAAGCGCCCCTTGTTGCGCGCTGCTGCGAAGCCACATTGTGCTGCGGCGCGAGTTACGTCATGGCTTCGGCGGCAACGTCCGCCCTTCGGTTCGGTTCCGCTTTTCGCGGAACGGAGCTGTCGCACTCGCGTTGGGCGAAAGGCCAAGGATCATAAGCCGCGGCCCAGGCAGCGTTCCCGATCATGTCGTGTCGGGCGTTGCCCGAGGCCAAAGGCGAGGCACAGGTAGAGAGAATGTCGACATCGCAACTCGTGGTGCAGCATCTGCCGTACCTGCGCCGCTACGCGCGCGCGCTGACCGGCAGCCAGGTGGCGGGTGATGCCTACGTGGCGGCGACCCTTGAGACCCTGGTCAACGAACCCGATACGCTCGGGCGCAGCACCAACATCAAGGCGGACCTGTTCCGTGTCTTCACGCGGATCTGGAACTCGCTGTCGGTGAACGGCCGCAGCGAGCAGGTCCAGCACGATCTCCCGGCGGAAGTCCGCCTCGGCCAGATCACGCCGCTCCCCCGGCAGGCCTTCCTGCTGTCCTGCCTCGAGGGCTTCTCGGAAGAGGATGCCGCCACGATCCTCGGCGTCGATGTCGCCGAAGTGCGGGACCTCGTGGACGAGGCCGGCCGCGAACTGGCCGCCGACATGGCGACCGGCATCCTCATCATCGAGGACGAGCCGCTCATCGCCATGGATCTCGAGGCGCTGGTCGAGGGCCTCGGCCACAACGTGATCGGCGTCGCCCGGACGCGCAGCGAGGCGGTGAAGATCGCCAGCAGCGAGGCCCGTCCCGGCCTGATCCTCGCCGACATCCAGCTCGCCGACGGGTCGTCCGGTCTCGATGCGGTGAACGACCTGCTCAAGACCTTCGAGGTGCCGGTGATCTTCATCACCGCCTATCCCGAGCGGTTCCTTACGGGCGAGCGGCCGGAGCCGGCCTTCCTCATCGCCAAGCCCTTCCAGCCGGCCAACGTCTCGGCCGTCATCAGCCAGGCGCTGTTCTTCCAGCAGACCGCCCGGCGCCGGGAAGCCAAGAGCGCCTGATACGAGAGCGCCCGACCGCCCGACACGTCGCGCGCCACCCTGCGAGCCCCGGCCCCCCGGCCGGGGCTTTTTCGTGCCCGCGATCCAGCCGCGGGCGTCCGGACACAAAGAAACGGGCCGGAGCGTACGCTCCAGCCCGTCGAAAAGGTTCCGGCCGATGCACAAGGGGATGCGGGGAGGACCAAGTGGCCGGGGTTGTGGAGAGAACGGCGGGGCGGCATCGCGGTTCCGTCATTTTGATGGGCGGACGTGTTTTTCGTGTCACAGCGCCGGGCTGTGGATAGCGGGAGCGGGGCGGCGCCCGCCGGCCGAGCTGCGGTGCGAATACTGACTCATTAAAGAAGCGTGACAGTCGAGGAACCGGTCAACGGGAGCGACGTTATTAGAACATCCTGTCAAGCTCCTCGTGAGGGTCACGGTGATGCAGCGGTCTGGTTTCATCTTCGGGATCGGTGCTCCGGCTGTTCTTCTCACCGTGCTGGCACAGCCGGTGGTGCGGACCACCGCCGACCAGTGGTCGCCCCTCGTCCCCATAGCGGCGCCGGCAACGCCTTCGGTCCTGCCGGGCATGCGGCCCGCGTCCCTGGCCCTGAGCCCGACCCGCGTCGCCGGGATCGACCACGGAACCCGTGACACCGGCCCGGTGGCGATCGGCGTTCAGGAACCCGATGGCATGACGCCGGCCAAGCCGGCCCGCCGCTTCCAGCGCGAAGGCTGCGAGGCGCCCCTCAGTTCCCTGGTCGGCCCCGAGGCCCGCCGCATGGTGCCGGGGCGCTGCATCTCCTGAACCACCCCCCCCCAATCCGCCAGGTCGACAGGAACCCCGCCCCGTGCGGGGTTTTTTCGTGGGCGGGAGCGGGGAGGCAAAAAAACGGCGCCGGTCCTTGGGGGACGCGGCGCCTTACGCAACTTCACTCACACGCCGAACTATTCGCCGCGGCCGGTGCCGGTCGACTGCCCGCCCTTGCGACCCGCCGACGAGGCCAGTTCGCGGTCCTGCGAGAAGGAGCGCTTCTCGGCCGGCACGCTGCGGCCGCCCTTGCTTGCGATCTCGCGCTGCCGCTCGATGTTCATCGAGGCAAAGCCCCGTTTCGAGGTCGAGTTTCCGGATGCCATCAGTTCCTCCTCAGGCTTCGCTGCACTCGGCAACAACCTTCAGCAATAACCAAGGTTCCTGCTAGGCCTGCCAGCTGAGCCGGAAACGCCGGCTGAGCTTGGCGGCAACCCTGCACCTCCCGGAAACGTTGGCGAAGACAAGTCGGCTGGCGTGCATAAGTCGACACTTGCAACGCAGGATCTCACCGCATGACCAATCGCAATATGGTGAACGGAGAGGCGGCGAAGGTGGAGCCCAACACGGCACCGCTGCCCCCCATGCCGGCGCCCGAGGATGCGAGCCGCCCGACCACCCGAGAGGACCCGATCGATTCGCCCCAGCCGAACGCCAGCGCCAAGCGCGACGCGCCCGATTCTGAGAAGCAGGGCCTCGCCACCCGTCGCTGACGGGCCTCAGGCCGCGCTGTCCTGTCGCCGTCTCACCCGGACGAGCACGAGGATCAGCATCGCGATGGCCACGATGGTCATCGCCCCCGACACCATCAGGATCCGGCCGACGAGGGGGGCGTAGACCCCCTTCGCCGCATCGTAGCCGTAGCAGAGCAGGGCGAGCCGGTCGGACAGGGTGCCGACCCGGCCCTCGCCCGCCTCGGTGAGGGCGAGGCGCAGGTCCCGGCCGTCGAGGGCCAGGGGGGAGAGCACGCGGGAGACCCGCCCGTCCCCGGTCAGCAGCAGTGCCGCGGCGGGGTGGGCGAAGCTGTCCGTGTCCCGGTCGTAGGCGTAGCGGTAGCCGAGATCGCCGGTCAGCCGGGCGATTCCCCCCGCATCGGCGACGAGGAGGACTGGGCCCCCCGGCCGGTCGCCCCAGATCGCGGCGGTTCGGTCCCGGGCGGTCGCGGCGTCGTCCTTCGGGTCGATCCCGACGAGGACGAGGCGCCTGTCCTCCGGGCGCAGGCCCGTGGCGGCGAGGGCATCCGCCGAGAGGCCGATCATCGGATCGCAGACATTGCCGCAGGTGTAGTCCACCGGCAGCAAGAGGACCGGGCGCCCGTCGAGCACGGCGCCGAGGCGGGTCGTCCGGCCGTCCCGGGCATCGGTCACGGGGAGGTCCATGGGCGCCTTCGCCCCCGGCGCCGGGGCGGCGGCGACCCGGTCCAGTTCGGCCCGGGCGAGGCGTGCCTCGGCGGGGGTGCCGGCCGCCAGGAGGACGCAGGCGAGGGCGGCCGATGCGGCGAGGCGGCGCGTGGGGCTGGACAAAGCCCGGCCGAGCCGCATGGATGGGTGCCCCGGGCCTTGGTTCAGTTCCCGGTTGTCCTCCCGGTCGTGGAGCCACTTATGACCCTCGACACCGAGGTTTCGTCCCTCCGGCAAGTCCCGCTGTTCCGCGAGGTGGAGCCGGCGCGCCTCAAGCTCCTCGCCTTCACCAGCGAGAGGGTACATTTCGAGCCCGGCCAACGGTTCTTCGCCCGGGGCGACGTGTCGGATGCGGCCTACGTCATCCTGGAAGGCAGCGCCGAGGTCAGCATCGACGGGCCGGTGGGCCCGGTGCGCCTCGCCCTGCTCGGGGCGGACGCGCTGGTGGGGGAGATGGGCATCCTGGCCGACCAGCCCCGTTCGGCCACCGTCACGGCGGAGACCGCCGTCACCGCCCTGCGCATCGACCGGGGGGTGTTCCTCGAACTGCTGGCGCAGTTTCCACAAATCAGCATCGCCCTGATGCGGGTCCTGGCGACGCGCCTCGAACAGACGAACCAGGCGCTTGCCGAGAGCCGGGGCTGAGGTCATTCGGCCGGGTAGGTGATGAATTCGAGGAGCGATCCGTCGGGATCGCGGAAGTAGACGCTCCGGCCGGCGCCCGCCGCCCCGTGGCGTTCGACGGGGCCGAGTTCCACCGGGGTGCCCGAGGCTTCGAGGTGGGCGATGGCCTCCTCCACCGTGCCCGACCAGCGGAAGCACAGGTCGCTGTTGCCGGGCAGGACCGGCTGCGCCGCCACCGGCTCGGCCTTCACGCCCGGGCCGTGGCAGTTGAGCTGGACGCCGCCGAACCGGTAGGCGAAGCCCGCCCCGCGGGCGACGATCTCGGCCCCGACCACGTCCCGGTAGAACGCGTTCGACCGGTCCCAGTCGCTGACATGGATGACGCAATGGTCGAGGTGGATCGCCGGCCGCAGGTGGGCGACGGAGGCCTCGACGGCATCGGCGGGTTCGGTCTGCGTCTCGGGCATGGATGGCCTCCCCGGGATGCCCCGCGCCCCGGCGTGGCGAACCCTGTTCTGAATTAGGGCGCCGGCATGGCCGCGCGTAGCGCCGTTCCACCCCGGATGCGGCGCAAAAGCTACATCGGCGCGGGCGGCTTCAGGTTAGGCACGGCCTGGAACAGTGCAGAAGGAAGGTCATGGCCGCTCCACGCCCGAACATCCGCCGCCCGATCCACGCGGTGATTCTGGCATTGACGGCCACGGTTTCCCTCGCCGGCTGCCAGACCCGCCAGTCCCAGCTTGCGCAGGACGACGACTCGGCCTGGTACATCGGCGCCAAGGCCGACAAGCCGTTCGACATCCCCCTGGTGGATACCGGCCGGCTCGATCCGAAGTACCGCCGGCAGACCGTGGCCTATACGGGCCTCGAGGCGCCGGGCACGATCGTGGTGGACATCGACCAACGGCAGCTCTTCCTCGTGCAGGAGGGCGGCACGGCGCTGCGCTACGGCGTCGGCGTGGGCAAGGCCGGCTTCTCCTGGAGGGGCGAGGCGCGGGTCGGCCGCAAGGGCGTCTGGCCGGATTGGAGCCCGACCCCGACCATGGTCTCCCTGCACCCGGACCTCCCGCGAACCCGCAAGGGCGGGGTCGACAACCCCCTCGGCGCCCGGGCCCTGTATCTCTACCAGGGCAACCGCGACATCCTGTTCCGCATCCACGGCACCAACGAACCCTGGAGCATCGGCGAGCAGATGTCGTCGGGCTGCGTGCGCATGTTGAACGAGGATGTGGCGGACCTGTACGAGCACGTGCCCGTCGGCACCCGCGTTCTGGTCAAGCGCAGCGGGCGGGGCGCGCGGAGCTGACGCTCAGCTCGACGGGCTCGCGGCCGCCTCGCGCTCGGCATCGGCCTGCGACCCGTCGGTCCCCAGCACCGTCGCCGCGGTGAGGCCGCCGTGCCGGGCCTCGTCCGGGTCGGGCGGGCCGATCACATGGCCGGCCACGACGACGAAGGCGAGGGCTGCGGCAAAGCCGTAGGCGATGGTCGTGAGCGCGCGCATGTCAGGTCAACATTCGGCCGAGTCCACCGTTCCCCGCATGGCGTCGGCTCGGTGTCCTTGAGTCTGCGGTCCGCGGCATCCGCCCCATCGCCGTGATGGGTTTGGGCCGGCCGGCGCCTTACCCCCATCGGGGCCGTCCCTCAGGGAAAGCCGACGAAGGCGAGCGCCAGGGCCAGCAGGGCGAGGCCGACGCCCATGAGGACCAGGGCCGTCCACCGGGCTTCGTCCGCCTCCTTGCCGGCCCGTTCGCTCACCGCACCAGCCCCGCCATCATCGCGGTCAGCCCGAACAGCAGCGAAATCAGTGCTGCGGCGAGTAGGGCCCGGTCGATCGATCGCGCCCGCGATTCGTCCATGTCGTCCTGAAGCATCGTCCGGCCCTCCCGAGGTGAAATGTGCGGGGGCGATGTTTCCGGCCTATGTCGAATATTGCCATGGTGCCCGCCGTGGCGGGCGGGGGACGCGGGAAACCCGGGGAACCCCTACGGCGCCAGCTCCCGCGCCGGGGGCAGGGCCGCCCGGATGCGGCTCACGAAGGCCTGGACCGAGCGGGGCAGGCGCCGGCCGCGCATCGCCTGGATCTGGATCGTCCGGGTGAGGGGCATGCGCGAGCGGATCGTCAGGCTGATGATCTCGTTCAGCCGCAGCGGCGTCTGCACCGGCAGGGCCGACATCAGGGCGAGGCCCCGGGAGCGGCGCACGAAGGGCAGCAGCGCCGAGAGCACGTTCGCCGTCAGGACCGGCTCCACGACGATCCCCTCCGTCTGGCAAGCGGCGTCGAAGACGAGGCGGACCGTGGTGTCCCGGGTGGGGAGGGCGAGGGGGTATTTCGGCATATCGGAGAGGTGCAGCGACGGCTGCCCCGCGAGGGGATGGTCCGGCGCGGCCAGCGCGATCATCTCCACCGTGCCGTCGTAGAGCACATCGACGCCCTCGGCGGGGCTCATGGCGAAGGTGATCGCCACGTCGGCCTCGCCCTGCGCCACCAGGGTCGTCGCCTGGGCCGGGGGCAGCATCGACACCTCGAACCGGATGCCGGGATAGTCCGCGTGGAAATCCGCGATGACGTTCGGGATGATGTCGAGGGCGAAGCCCTCCGAGCAGGCCACGCGGATCCGGCCCCGGGCGAGGCCCTCGATCTCGCGGATCTCCATGACCACCTGGTCCGCCCGCACCAGCACCTGGTGGGCGTGCCGGGCGAGGAGTTCGCCGGCCGGGCTCAACGCCATCCCCCGGGGCAGGCGTTCGAACAGCACGCAGTCGAGTTCGGCTTCGAGGTTGGCGATCTGCCGCGAGATCGCCGAGGCGGCGACGTTGAGCTGCGCCGAGGCCGCCGCGATCGAGCCGGCGCGGGCCACGGTGAGGAAGTAGCGCAGGCTCGTGGTCTGCATGGGCCCCCATTCCCGACCTGCCCTGCCGAACCGGCAACGCATCCATCGCCAAATTCTACTTGTTGCGATGGTTTCTGCACAACATGCTGGCACGGTGAAAAAAGCGGCATGGGCCCTGAGGCCTTTCCGCGTTGTGGAGCAGACCCGTATGCCGCCACGCACCCTTGCCGCCGCGCTGATCGCCAGCCTGATCGCCGGCCCTGCGCTCGCAGGAAAAGCCAACGACACATTGGTCTACGCATCCGATTCGGAGCCAGAGAACGTCAGCCCGTACCATAACAGCGCCCGGGAGGGTGTCATCCTCGCCCGGAACTGCTGGGATACGCTGATCTACCGCAACACCAAGACCGGCGCTTACGAGCCGATGCTGGCGACCAGCTGGAAATGGGTCGATGAGACGACCCTCGATCTGGTGATCCGTGAAGGCGTTACCTTCCACAACGGTGATGTCCTCGGTCCCGAAGACATCGCCTTCACCTTCAACTACGTCCTCACCCCGGAGGCGCGCACCGTGACGCGCCAGAACGTCGACTGGATGAAGTCGACGGAGGTCACAGGCCCGCACTCGGTGCGGATCCACCTGAAACAGCCGTTCCCGGCGGCCCTCGAATACCTGGCGGGCCCGACGCCGATCTTCCCCGCCGGCTATTTCAAGAAGGTCGGGCTCGATGGGTTCGCCAAGGCGCCGGTGGGCAGCGGCCCCTACCGGATCGTCGCGGTGGACAGCGGGCGCGGCGTGAAGTTGGAGCGGTTCGCGAAATACTGGCCCGGCAGCCCCCTCGGGACGCCGAAGATCGGCAAGCTGGAGTTCCGGGTCATCCCCGACGGCGAGAGCCGGGTGGCCGAGCTGATGACCGGCGGGGTCGACTGGATCTGGCGGGTGCCGAGCGACCAGGCGGACCAGCTCAGCGCCGCGCCGAACATCACGATCCTCAATTCCGAGACGATGCGCGTCGGCTTCCTGCAGTTCGACACCCTCGGCCGCGCCAAGGAGAACTCGCCCCTCAAGGACGTCCGCGTCCGGCAGGCGATCTCCTACGCCATCGACCGGAAGGCGATGGTGGACAACCTCGTCCGTGGCTCGTCGCGGGTGATGAACTCGCTGTGCTTCATCGACCAGTTCGGCTGCGTCGATCAGGGGGTGATGCGCTACCCCTACGACCCGGCCAAGGCCAAGGCCCTGCTGAATGAGGCCGGCTACGCGAACGGCTTCGAGATCGATCTCGGCGCCTACCGGGAGCGGGACTACGCCGAGGCGGTGATCGGCTACCTCGGGGCGGTGGGCATCAAGGCGCGGCTCAACTACCTGCGCTACGCCGCCTTCCGCGACAGCCTGCGGGCCGGCAAGGTCTCCATCGGCTACCAGACCTGGGGCTCGTTCTCGGTGAACGACGTCTCGGCCTTCGCGGGGGTCTACTTCCGCGGCGGCGAGGAGGATCTGACCAAGGACCCGGAGGTCATCGCCGACCTCCAGGCGGGCGACACCGCCTCCGACCCGGACAAGCGCAAGGCCGCCTACGCCAAGGCGCTGGGGCGGATCGCCTCCCAGGCCTACGCCCTTCCGATGTTCTCCTACTCCACCAACTACGCCTTCACCTCGGACCTGTCCTTCACCGCCCAGCCCGACGAGGTGCCGCGCTTCTACGCCGCCTCGTGGAAGTGACGGCGGTGGCTCCTTCCTTCTCCCCCGGCGCGGATCGGCGCGGGACCCCGCCGCGTCCTGCCACCCTCAACGTCTTCGCGAGCGCCAGCGACGCCATCCAGGGCAGCGGGACGTCCCGGACCGGGGCGGATCCCTGGATCGCTTCGCTGTGCGCGCAAAGACGGGGTCGGCAGGTGGGGACGGCCGGGGGCGCCCCCTCGTCCACCGATCCCGGCAGACGCGCGGCGCCCGCCCGCGCGCCCTGCCGATCCGAAGGAGCCTAGCACCATGCTCGCCTTCACCCTCCGGCGGATCCTCGTCGCCCTGGCCGTCGCCTTCACGGTGGCGGTGGCGAGCTTCCTCCTCCTGCACCTGTCGGGGGACCTCGCCACCGCCATCGCCGGCCCCGAGGCGACCGCGACGCAGATCGAACAGATCCGCCGGGATTACGGGCTCGACCAGCCGCTGCTGGCACAGTTCCTCACCTGGGGCTGGCGGGCGCTGCACCTCGATTTCGGGAACTCGTTCTACTTCCGCGAGCGGGTGATCGACCTGCTGGCCGCGCGGTTGCCGATCACCCTCTATCTCGGGATCATCGCCCTGTCGGTGGCGCTGTTCGTGGCGATCCCCCTCGGGGTGATCGCCGCCGTGAAGCGGGACACCTGGGTGGACCGGCTGGCCCTGTCGGTCTCGGTGCTGGGGCAGGCGATGCCGAGCTTCTGGTTCGGCCTGACGCTGATCCTGATCTTCGCGGTGAACCTGCGCTGGCTGCCGGTCTCCGGCAACGCGACGTGGAAGCACTTCGTCCTGCCCGCGGTGGCGCTGGGCTACTACGCCATGCCCGCGGTGATGCGCCTGACCCGGAACGGGATGCTGGAGGTGCTGTCCTCCGACTATGTCCGCACCGCCCGGGCCAAGGGCCTGCCGCCGCGCAAGATCCTGGTGCGGCACGCCCTGCGGAACGCGGTGATCCCGGTGATCGCGCTGGCGGCGGTGCAGTTCGGCTTCATGCTCGGCGGCTCCATCGTGATCGAGGCGGTGTTCTCCCTCCAGGGGCTCGGGCAGCTCGCCTGGGAATCCATCGCCCGCAACGACTTCCCCGTGGTCCAGGCGATCGTGCTGGTTCTGGCGATGATCTACATCTGCCTGACGCTGGCCGCCGACCTGCTGAACGCCTTCCTCGATCCGAGGCTTCGCCAGTGATGACCCTGCCCCGCGATTCCGCGGCCCTCGCCGCCCCGAACCTGCCGCCGGACGCCGAGGCCGCCCCGGCGGTCCCGGCCTCCCAGCGCTCCCCCGGCGCGATCGTCCTCGGCCGGTTCCTGCGCCACGGCGGGTGCCTCATCGGCGGCGGCCTGCTCGGGCTGATCGTGCTCGCGTCCCTCGCCGCGCCGCTGATCGCCCCGCACGATCCCTACGCGCAGGACGTGTCCCGCCGGCTGATCCCGCCGATCTGGCACGCCAAGGGCACCTGGGACCACATGCTCGGCACCGACAAGCTCGGCCGGGACTATGTCAGCCGCCTGCTCTACGGCGGCCAGATCTCCCTGCTGATCGGCCTCACCGCGGCCCTGATCTCCGGGGCGATCGGCACCTTCCTCGGGGTCTGCGCCGGCTATTTCGGCGGCCGGGTCGATGCCCTGGTGAGCTACGTCGTCACCACCCGCCTCGCCCTGCCGGTGGTGCTCGTGGCGCTGGCGATGGCCTCCCTGGTGGGGGGCTCGCTCAAGGTGGTGGTGCTGGTGCTCGGCTTCCTGCTCTGGGACCGCTTCGCCGTCGTGGCCCGGGCGACCACCCAGCAGATCCGCAACCAGGACTTCATCAGCGCTGCCCGCGCCTCCGGCCTCACCGACCTGCGGATCGTCCTGCAGGAGATCCTGCCCAACATCGCCAACGCGCTGATCGTGGTCGCCACCCTGGAGATGGCCCACGCCATCCTGCTGGAGGCGGCCCTGTCCTTCCTCGGCCTCGGCGTGCAGCCGCCGCTGCCGTCGTGGGGCCTGATGATCGCCGAGGGCAAGCAGTACATGTTCTTCCAGCCCTGGGTGATCACCATCCCCGGCGTGGCTTTGCTGGTCCTCGTCCTCGCCATCAACCTGCTGGGCGACGGCCTGCGCGACGTCACCGCCCCCGAGGCGCGGACCTGAAGCCTCCCCCCGCGCCGCCATCGCGCGCGGGGTGAATGCGGGGCGCTTCCCAGGGCGCGCTCCGCTCCGCTCGCACAGACGGCCACTCCAGTTCCCGAGAGCCCCCTCATGACGCGCCACGACGCCATCGCCCGCGCCACCGCCCATTTCGATGCGGGCGGCTACCTCGCCCTCCTGCGGCAGGCGGTGGCGATCCCCACCGAAAGCCAGCGGCCCGACCATGCCGGGCAGCTCCATACCTACCTCGCGGACTTCATCGGCCCGCTGATCGGGCGGCTCGGCTTCACGGACCAGCGGATCCTGCCGAACCCGAACAGCGCCCACGGCCCGTTCCTGATCGCCACCCGCCACGAGGGCGACGACCTCCCCACGGTGCTGATCTACGGCCACGGCGACACCGTGCGCAGCTACCCCGAGCAGTGGCGAGACGGGCTCGACCCGTGGTCGGTCACTGTCGAGGGCGACCGCTGGTACGGGCGCGGCACCGCCGACAACAAGGGCCAGCACGTCCTCAACCTCGTCGCCCTGGAGCAGGTGATGGCGGCCCGCGGCGGCCGGCTCGGCTTCAACGTGAAGCTGCTGATCGAGATGGGCGAGGAGCTGGGCTCGCCGGGCCTGCGGCCGTTCTGCCGGGAGCAGGCGGCGGCCCTGAAGTCCGACGTGCTGATCGCCTCCGACGGGCCGCGCCTCAACGCCGTGCGGCCGACGCTCTTCCTGGGCTCGCGCGGGGCGTACAACTTCGAGCTGGCGATCCACCTGCGCGAGGGCGGCCACCATTCGGGCAACTGGGGCGGGCTGCTGCGCAACCCCGGCACGGTGCTGGCGAGCGCCATCGCCTCCCTGGTCGATGCCCGCGGCACCATCCTCCTCGACAGCCTGCGCCCGCCGCCGATCCCGGAGGGCGTCCGCGCGGCGCTCAGCGACATCCGCGTCGGCGAGGATCCCAACGCCCCGGCGATCGACGAGGAGTGGGGCGAGCCGGGCCTCACCCCCGCCGAGCGGGTCTTCGCCTGGAACGCCCTGGAGGTGCTGGCCTTCCGCACCGGCGATCCGGACGGGCCGGTCAACGCCGTGCCGCCCCATGCCAAGGCGGTGATGCAGCTGCGCTTCGTCGTCGGCACGGACTGGCAGAACCTGCTCGCCAACGTCCGCGCCCATCTCGACGCGCACGGCTTCACGATGGTCTCGGTCGGCCCCGCCCGGGCGGCGGAGGTGTTCCAGGCGACGCGGCTTCCTGTGGAGGACCCGTGGGTCGGCTGGGCGCTCGGCTCCATCGAGGCGAGCAGCGGCAAGGCGCCGGCCCTGCTGCCGAACCTCGGCGGCTCGCTGCCGAACGACGCCTTCTCCGAGATCCTGGGCCTGCCGACCCTGTGGGTTCCGCATTCCTACCCCGCCTGCCAGCAGCACGCCCCGGACGAGCACCTCCTCGCCTCCGAATCCCGTGAGGCGATGGCGATCATGGCCGGGCTGTTCTGGGATCTCGGGGAGGACGGCCCCGCCATCCTGCGCCGCCGCGCCGGGGGAGCCTGAATCATGTCCGAACCCGCCGCCGCGCCGGTCGTGCGCATCCGCGACCTGACCATCGCCCTGCCCAAGGGCGCGGACCGGCCCTACGCCGTCGAGGGGCTGAGCCTCGATCTGGAGGCCGGCAAGATCCTCTGCGTGGTGGGCGAATCGGGCTCCGGCAAGTCGATGAGCGCCTACGCGCTGACCGGCCTGCTCCCCCGTGCCCTGACCGTTTCCGGCGGCTCGATCACCTTCGAGGGGCGGGAGCTTCTGGGCCTGACCGAGGCGCAGTGGCGGGAGCTGCGCGGGCGCAGGGTGGCGATGATCTTCCAGGAGCCGATGACCGCCCTCAACCCGGTCATGCGCATCGGCGACCAGATCGCCGAGATGTACGAGGCGCACGGCCTGTTCACCCGGGCCGAGCGGCAGGAGAAGGTGGTGGCGCTCGCCACCGAGGTCGGCCTGCCGAACCCGGCGGAGATCGTCCGGGCCTATCCGCACCAGCTCTCCGGCGGCCAGCGCCAGCGGGCGATGATCGCCATGGCGCTCGCCCTCGAACCCTCGGTGCTGGTGGCCGACGAGCCGACCACCGCCCTCGACGTCACCACCCAGGCGCAGATCCTCAAGCTGATCCGCGAGTTGCAGCGGCGCCGGGGCATGAGCGTGATGTTCATCACCCACGATTTCGGCGTGGTGGCCGACATCGCCGATCAGGTGGCGGTGCTCCAGCGCGGCAAGCTGGTGGAGTTCGGCCCTGCCGCCGCGGTGCTGCACGATCCGCAGGCGCCCTACACGAAGGCGCTGCTCGCGGCGGTGCCGACCCTCAACCCGCCGAAGCGGGCCCCCCTGGACGGCGCCCCGGTCGCCCTCTCGGTGAGCGGTTTGAAGAAGACGTTCATCACCAAGGCGAGCTGGTTCGGCCCGCCGCGGGTGGTGAACGCGGCCAATGCCGTGACCTTCGACGTCCGCCGGGGTGAGACCCTGGGCCTCGTGGGCGAATCCGGCTCCGGCAAGTCCACGACCGCGCGGCTCGCCATCCGCCTGATCGAGCCCGACGGGGGCACCATCCGCGTCGGCGACCTCGACTATTCGGCCCTGGCGCCCTCCGCGCTGCGCAGCGAGCGCCGCCGGATCCAGATGATCTTTCAGGACCCCTTCGCCTCCCTCAACCCGCGCCGCACGGTGGGGCAGATCATCACCGCCGGCCCCATCGCCCACGGCATGCCGGGCAGGCAGGCCCGGGCCAAGGCCGAGGAGCTGCTCGCCCTGGTCGGCCTCGACCCGCGAGCCTACGACCGCTACCCGAACGCCTTCTCCGGCGGGCAACGCCAGCGCGTCGGCATCGCCCGGGCGCTGGCCATGGAGCCCGACGTGCTGGTGGCGGACGAGGCGGTCTCGGCCCTGGACGTCTCGGTCCAGGCGCAGGTGCTGGCGCTGCTGGAGGACCTGAAGAAGCGCCTGTCGCTCGCCATGCTGTTCATCACCCACGACCTGCGGGTGGCGGCCACGATCTGCGACCGGATCGCGGTGATGCACCGGGGGGCCGTGGTGGAGCTGCGCCCGACCGCCGAACTCTTCGCCGCGCCGGCCCACGCCTACACGCGCAGCCTGCTCGCCGCCGTGCCGGGCGCCCGGGCGGCGGGGTAGGGCCCCTCGCGTCGGGCTTCCGGGATGTCGCTCCCGGATGGTCCTGCAACCCGGGGCGGGCGATCCGCCCCGGCGTTACCCGGCCGAAACCATTTGTGCGCGATAGAGGCGGCGTGGGCCCGCGTCTCCGGCCCGCGGAGTCGCGTATCATGGCTCACGCCGCCGCCCCCGCCGGGGCCCTCGCCGCAGCGCCCGGCCTGCCGCTGATCGATGCGGTGCGCGCCGTCGCGGGGGCGATGTTCGCAGCCTTCGTGTTCTTCGCCTGCTTCGCCTTCTCCGACACGTCGCCCTACGACGTGATCGCGATCCCCACCATCGCCCTGTGGCTGTGCCTCGGCCTGCGGCTGCACCGGGGCGTGCTGCCCCTGGTCGCCCTGCTGGTGCTCTATCCGGCGGCGATGATCGCCAGCCTGCTGCCCTTCCTCGACGAGGAGTTCCCGGTCACCTGGACGGTCCAGCTCGTCTACCTGTGTACGACGGGGGTGTTCTTCGCGATGGTCTTCGCCGACGACACCCATGCCCGGATGGAGCTGGCCCTGAAGGCCTACACGGCGAGCTGCCTGTTCTCGGCCATCGCCGGCATCGTCGGCTATCTCGACCTCCTGGGAGTCGAGGACCTGTTCTACCGCTACGGCCGGACCTCGGGCACCTTTCAGGACCCGAACGTGTTCGGCTCGTTCCTGACGCTCGGCGCCCTCTACCTGATGCACGCCCTGCTGACCGGCACCGCCCGGCGGCCGGCGCTGAGCCTCGCGGGCCTCCTCGTGATCCTCGCGGGGATCTTCCTATCCTTCTCCCGCGGCTCCTGGGGCGGCACCGTCGTCGCCGTGACGGTCATGGTGGTGTCGGTCTACGCGGCGAGCGGGTCGGCCCGGCTGCGGCGGCGGATCGTGCTCCTGACCCTGGCGACCCTCGGGCTCGGGCTCGTGGCCGTGGCCGGGCTGCTCTGCCTCGACTCCGTCCGGCAGATGTTCGAGACCCGCGCCGCCCTCACCCAGGATTACGACGAGGGGGAGACCGGCCGCTTCGGCAACCAGCTCCGGGGCATCCCGATGCTGATGGAGCGGCCCTTCGGGATGGGGCCGATGCACTGGCGCCTCGTCTTCGGCCTGGAGCCGCACAATTCCTACATCGGCTCCTTCGCCAACGGCGGGTGGTTCGGCGGTGCCGTCTTCATCCTCCTGGTCGGCGCCACGACCGTCGTCGGCTTCCGGCTCATCACCCGCCGGTCGCCCTATGCCCGCCATGCGCAAATCGTCTGGCCTGCGCTGTTCATGTTCTTCCTCCAGGCATTCCAGATCGATATCGAGAAGTGGCGCCACGTCTACATGATGCTGGGCATGGTCTGGGCACTGGAGGCGGCCCGCCTGTCGTGGCACAAGCGGCGGAGGACCGGGGCAGTCGATCCGGAGGCGTGGCAATACGGGACGGTGCGCGGCCGATGATACAGGACCCGACGCAGGACATCCCTCAGTCCCCCCCTGGCCCCGGGCCGGCCCGCGACGAGGCCGCCCGGATCGAGGCCCTGGCCGCCCTCGGCATCCTCGGCACCGCGCCGGAGCCGCATTTCGAGGCGGTGTGCCGGATCGCCCGGCGCGTGTTCGGCGTGGCCGGCGCCTTCGTCGCCATGATGGGCGACGAGCAGGTCTGGCTGAAGACGCCCTGCGAGCTGATCCCCACCACCGCCCCCCGGCGCCAGACCTTCTGTCACTTCACCGTCGAGCGGGGCACCACCATCGTCGCGCGGGATACCCGCGAGCACCCCGATTTCCGCGACCTCGCCGCCGTGCGCGGCGAGGGGGCCGTGCGCTTCTACGCCGGCATTCCCCTGGCCCTGGAGAAGGGGCTGCCGGTCGGCACCTTCTGTCTCGTGGACACGGTCCCGCGCGACTTCACCGACGAGCACGCCGCCACCTTCGCCGACCTCGCCGAGACCGTCATCGCCCATCTGCGGCTGGCGCACGCCAATGCCGAGCGGACGAAGGCCGCCGCCGTGGTCCAGGCGCGCGAGGCGGTCATCTTCAAGCAGAACGACGAGATCGAGCTCAGGGCCCGGGCGCAGGAGAGCGCCGACGCCCAGCTGATGATGGCCGAATGGCTCGCCTCCATCGGAACGTGGCAGGTCACCCTGGCGGACGGGCGGGTGACGTGGTCGCCCGGCCTGTTCCGGATCAGCGGGCTCGATCCGCAGCAGCCCCCGCCCAACCTCGCCCAGCTCGCCGCCTACTATCACCCCGACGACCGCGAGCGCGTCCAGGCCGCCGTGGCCGCGGCGGTGGCCTCGGGGGACTCCTTCGCCTACGAGGCGCGGATCCTGCGGCCCGACGCCTCCACCCGCGACGTGGTGGTGCGGGGCGTGTGCCAGCACGACGCCGACGGGACGGCGATCGGCCTCGTCGGCGTGCTGATCGACGTCACCGAGATGCGCCGGGTGCAGGACGCCGTCCGGCGCAGCGACGTGCGCTACCGCGGCCTCGCCGAGAGCCTGCCCCTCCTCGTGTGGACCATGCGGGTCAGCGACGGCGAGGCGACGTATCTCAACGCCCAGTTCCGCGCCTATTACGGGCCGATCGGCGCCGCCCGGGCCGAGCGCCTCGCCCGCAACCATCCCGATGATTCCGCGGCGATGCAGAAGGCCTGGGAGCGGGCCCTGGCGACCGGACAGGGCTATTCCGGCCAGTGGCGGATCCGCCGCCACGACGGCGTGTACCGCTGGCACCAGATCTCGGTCTCGCCGATCCTGCTCGACGCCAGGGGCGACATCCTCGAATGGTTCGGCACCGCCCTCGACGTCGATGACATCGTCACCGCCCGCATCGCCGTGGAGGATGCGCGCCAGCTGCTCGGCCTCGCCCTGGAGGCGGCGGGGGCCGGCACCTGGGATTGGGACATGCAGACGGGCCTCGTGAGCCTCGCGCCCGAGAGCGCGCGGATGCACGGCCTGGAATGCGGCCCCGGGGAGACCTGCCTGCTCTCCGCCGCCGAGTGGACCGCCCTCCTCAACCCCGACGACGCCGCCGACGCCTGGAACGAGGTCCGTCGGGCGATCGATTCCCGCACCACCTACGCCGCCCAGTTCCGCGCCGGGGATCGGTGGATCTACGCCCGGGGCCGCACCGTGTTCGGCGATGCCGAGCGCCCGGTGCGGATGGTCGGGCTGCACCTCGACATCACCGATTCGAAGGCGACCGAGGCGGCGCTGCGCGCGGCGACCCACGATGCCGAGACGGCCCGCGCCGAGGCCGAGCGGGCGAGCGCGGCCAAGAGCAACTTCCTGGCCGCCATGAGCCACGAGATCCGCACGCCCCTGAACGGGATCCTCGGCTACGCCGACCTGCTGCTCGAGGGCGACACGCTGGTGGGCGAGGACAGGCGGCGCCTCAGCCTGATCCAGAATTCGGGCACCGCCCTGCTCACGGTGGTGAACGACGTCCTCGACTTCTCGAAGATCGAGGCGGGGGAGCTGGCCCTGGAGGCCGTGGCCTTCCCCCTCGTCTCCCTCATCGAGGCGGCGATCTCGATCGTGCGCGGCGGCGCGCTGAAGAGCGGCTTGGCGATCAGGGTCGATCTCGACCCCGACCTGCCCCGTTTCGTGGTGGGCGATTCGAGCCGCCTCCAGCAGGTGCTCCTGAACCTCCTGAACAACGCGGTGAAGTTCACCACGGTCGGCTCCGTCACCTTGAGCGTCCGGCGCCGGGGCGGCGGCCTCGCGCCGGAAGGCCGGCCGGGGGAGGCCCTGCACTTCGCCGTCACCGATACGGGCATCGGCATCGCGCCGGCCGACCAGGCGCGCCTGTTCCGGCGCTTCAGCCAAGTGGACGGCTCGATCAGCCGGCGCTTCGGCGGCACCGGCCTCGGCCTCGCCATCTCCCACCAGCTCGTGACGCTGATGGGCGGCGAGATCGGGGTCGATAGCCGGGAGGGGGAGGGCTCGACCTTCTGGTTCACCCTGACCCTTCCGCGCGGGGAGCAGCCCGCCCTGTCCCCCGCCCAGCCCCGGCGCGACATGCCGGGCACCGTGGCGGCGATCACGGGCGGGGCGGTGCCGGAAAAGACCCGCACCCTGCGGCTGCTCCTGGCCGAGGACGTCGCCATCAACCGCGAACTCGCCTGCGCCGTGCTCGAATCGCAGGGCTACGAGGTCGCCGTGGCCGTCGATGGGGGCGAGGCCTTCGCCGCCGTCGAGGCCGCCTTCGCCATGGGGCTCGATTTCGATCTGGTGCTGATGGACGTGCAGATGCCCGGGGTGGACGGGCTCGCGGCCACGCGCCGGATCCGCACCCTCGCCCCGCCGGCCTGCGACGTCCCCATCGTGGCGATGACGGCCAACGTCCTGCCGGAGCAGATCGAGGAATTGCTCCAGGCCGGGATGGACGATCATGTGGGCAAGCCGTTCCGCCGGAACGACCTCTGCGCCATGATCGAGCGGTGGACCGCCCCGGGGGCGCGCAAGCGGCTGGCCCGGCCGGAACCCGTGGTCCCGCCGGATCCGGCCATCGACCCCCAGGCCCTCGACGCCGAGGTGCTCGACGCCATGCGCCTGCGGTTCGGGCCGGACCGGGTCGATGGCCTGCTCGACATGCTGGCCGGCGAGCTCTCGCAGCGGTTCCGGCTGGCCATGAACGACCGGCAGGAGATCGCCCACGACGCCCACGCCATGGTCTCGGCGGCGGGGATGCTCGGTTTCGCGGGGCTGTCGGAACTCTGCCGCGAGCTGGAGGCCGCCGCCCATGCGGGCGGCGACCTCTCTCAGCTGATCCGGCGCCTGGAGGTGCAGCGGGCCAAGACCCTGCGGATCATCCGCACGATCAGGGCGGCGTAGCCCGCCGCCGCCCCGCGGTCCCTCAGACCGCCGTCTCGTCCTCGTCGTCGAGGGGGTCGGCGGTCCAGGCCGTGGCGAAGGCCGCGAGCTGGCGCGAGTCGCCGAAGGCGGCGACGGTCAGGGTCCGGGCGGCCGGGGGGGCGCCGGGGTAGGGGCTCAGCAGCACGTCCACCTGGGCAAGGCGTCCCCCCGGCGCATTCGCCTCGATCCAGGCCAGGGCCTCGGGGGTGAAGCGATCCGGTGCGGCCAGCGCCCGGGCGTCGCCGCGCAGGACGAGGACGTAGGGGCCGAGCGCCGGCTCGGCCTTCTTCACCGCTTCGATGACGTCGATCACGCGAAGTCGTTGAGTTGCACCTGGGCCCGGGCCTGGGTGAAGTTCGGGATGTCGGCGAAGATCTCGGCCCCGTGCGCGGCGGCGGCCTTGCCGAAGGCGTCGGCCGACTCGAACTTCAGAAGGGCCATCACCTGGAACGGGGCCGGGCCGCCATCGGGCGTGCCCTTGCCCGTCACCACGGTGGCCTCGTGCAGGCCGAGGCCGGACCAGCGCTCGCGCACCAGCGGCATGTGCGTGTTCAGGTAATAGCCCATGTCGAAGGGCGGGCCGGCCGGGTACATCACGCTGACGAGGATCATGGCGTTCTCCCTGGAGTCTAGTGCAGCTTCACCCGCGAGACCGTGCGACGGGTGAGGGCGCGGGCCATCGCGTCGATGGTCGTCTTCACCGTACCGTGCAGCGCGCGCTCGTGCATCTTGTAGAGCGAGCGGTACATCATGCGGGCGAACAGGCCGACGATCAGCATGTTCTGGCCGCGGATGAAGCCCATCAGGCTCCCCACCGTCGAGTAGTGGCCGAGCGACACGAGCGAGCCGAAATCCCGGTACTTGAACGGGGTGAGGGGACGCCCGGCGATCTTCGCCTCGATCTGCCCGATCAGGTGGGTGGCCTGCTGGTGGGCCGCCTGGGCCCGCGGCGGGATCGGCCGGTCGGAGCCCGCCTCCACGAGGTAGGCGCAATCGCCCATGGCGAAGATGTCGGGGTCGTGCGTGGTCTGCAGGGTCGGCGTCACCACGAGCTGGTTGGTGCGGGTGGTCTCCAGGCCGCCGATCCCCTGCAGGAAGGGCGGCGCCTTGACGCCCGCCGCCCAGACGACGAGCTCCGAGGGCAGGAAGGTCCCGTCGGCCAGGGCGACGCCGTCGGCCCGCACCTCGGTCACCCGGGCCTTGAGCCGGACATCGACGCCGATCTTGGCGAGCATCTGCATCACCTCGGCGGAGAGCCGCTCGGGCACGGCGGGCAGGATCCGGTCGGCCGCCTCCACGAGGGTGATGCGGATGTCCTTGTCCGGATCGATCTTGTCGAGGCCCGTGGCCACCACGTGGCGCAGGGTCCGGTACAGCTCGGCGGCGAGTTCGGTGCCGGTGGCGCCCGCGCCGATCACCGTCACGTGGAGCTGGCCGGGGCGGACGGGCCCCGCCTGGGTGTGCGCCCGCAGGCTGGCGTTGACGAGGCGCTGGTGGAAGCGCACCGCCTGCTCCTGCGTGTCGAGGGCGATGGCGTGCTCGGCGACGCCGGGCGTGCCGAAATCGTTGGTGGTGGAGCCCACCGCCACCACCAGCGTGTCGTATTCCACGACCCGCTCGGGCGTGACCTGGCGGCCCTCGGCGTCGAAGCTCGGCGCCAGGGTGATCTGCTTGGCCTGCCGGTCGAGCCCGATCATTTGGCCGATCCGGTAGCGGAAATGGTGCTGGTGGGCGTGGTGGAGGTAGTCCACGGCGTGGTGGCCCACATCGAGGCTGCCCGCGGCGACCTCGTGCAGCAGCGGCTTCCAGATATGCGTGCGCGCCCGGTCGACGAGCGCCACCTCCGCCTTCCCGCGCTTTCCGAGGCGGTCGCCGAGCTTGGTCACCAGTTGCAGGCCCGCGGCGCCGCCGCCGACCACGACGACACGGTGACGCCCAGTTTCGCTTGCCCTTGCCGCCATGGATGCCTCGAGGATCGCGGCGCCGGGTTTTATCGCCGCCGATGGGAGAACTTGAATAGACTTACGCAGCACGGGATTGCCAGTTCTTCCCGCGCGGCGACGCGCCGCGATTTTTATCGGAGTCGAAGTCCGGCCCCGGCCCGCCGGACGGCTTATTCCTGCCGATCGCCCGGAGACTTCGGCGGCGACCGCCTCACGGCTGCGGGGCGCCCGGTTGGCGCAGGGGGTGGGCGTCGGCGAAGGCCGGGATCTCCAGGCAGGTCTGCGCGATCCTGCCCACCGTCGGGAACGGCGCGGTGTCGACGCCGAAGATCCCGGTCCCGACCCACAGGCTGACGAGGCAGAGGTCGGCGTGGCTCACCGCGTCGCCCTGGCAGAAGCGCCCCGTCCCGGCCTCGGAGGACAGGCGGGTCTCCAGGGTCTTCAGGCCCGTGCCGAAGGCGTGGCGCACGAAGGCCATCATCCGCTCCTTCGGCAGCCCGTACTCCTCGGTGAGGAAGGTGCGCACCCGCGGCACGTAGAGGGGATGCGTGTCGCAGGCCACGAGCTGCGCCAGGGACCGCGCCCGCGCCCGCGCCCGCGGGTCCTCCGGCAGGAGGCGCTGGCCGCCCTTCGTCTCCTCGATGTAGTCGAGGATCGCCAGGGACTGGGTGAGCGGCGGCCCGTCGCCGTCGAACAGGGCCGGCACCGCGCCCTGCGGGTTGATCGCCCGGAACTCCGGCTTGTGCTGGTCGCCGGCATCGAGGTCGATGAAGGTCTCCTCGTAGGGGAGGCCCTTGAGCTTCAGGGCGATTCGCACCCGGAAGGCGGCGGCCGAGCGCCAGTTGCCGTACATGTGCATGGGAGCCACTCCACCGAAGGGACCACGAAAAAGGGCGGGCGCCGCATCCGGCACCCGCCCTTTTCTAGCGCGGAGAATCCTCTCCGTCAGAGGTCCTAGAAGCCGCCGAACTTGTAGTTGAAGCCAGCGCGGACGATGTTGCCCTCGGTGCGGAAGCGCGAGACGTAGGCGCCGGTGCCGACGCCCGAGACGGCGTTCACGAGCACGTTCTGCGTGCCGAGGTCGTAGTGGATGTACTCGGCCTTGATGGTGATGGCGTCGTACTTGATGCCGAGGTAGCGGCCGACGGCGAAGTTGCTCAGGAAGCTGTCGGTCGGCAGGGCGTACTCGATGCCGCCGCCGTAGGCGTAGCCGGTCTTGAAGTCGTCGTAGCGGCCGGCGAACTGCAGGGCCCCGGCCGGGTTGTAGAAGTTCGCATCGTGGAACACGTTGCCGTAGGCGAGACCGCCGGTCCCGTACACGAGCACGCGGTCGAAGGCGTAGCCGACGCGGCCGGTCAGGGTGCCGAGCCAGTCGAGGCTCTGGCGGAACTGGCTGGCGTTCGGCGGGCCGCCGGCGACGTTCGGCGCACCGAGGACGAAGCGGTTCTTGGTGATGTCCGTCCAGTCGATGCTGTTGGCGATACCGACGACGATGCCCGAGCCCGGCGTGAACTGGTAGTTGTAGCCGGCGGTGCCGCCGATGTTGGCGATGCCGTCCTGCGAGGTCGTCACGGCGCCGGGGCGGCGGCCGAGGGCGACGTTGGTGGCGTTCGCCGGGAGCACGCCGGTGGTGGTGATGCGCTGGTTGTCGGTGAAGGTGTAGGCCGACTCGAGACCGGCGTAGAATCCCGTCCAGGTGAAGACCGGCACGGGGGTGAAGATCGGCGGCGGCGCGGCGCGGCGCGGAAGGTCGGCGGCGCCGGCGGCGGTCGCGAGGAGGGCCGAAGCGGCGGTGGCGAGGAGGACTTTCTTCATCATTGCGGCGAGACCCGGTGTTCTGTTCTGAATGCCTATGTGGCCAAGTTAATCGCGGCAACGGAAGTCGCCTATGCCCTTAAAGACACAGTAGCTTCCGAAAGCGGGGCCGTGGGGGTGGCGGCAGCTGCCGGCCGGCGTCGCCTTGACGGCGGCCCGCGGATTCGGCGCGGCCCTTGATCCGGGCGGACCAACCTTCTAAGCGTCCGGCGCTTTTCGCCCCCGTCAAGCGTCGGGGGCGGCCGAGCTGGATCCGGGGCGCCCGCGTTGCCCCCGCCGCAGGAACGGGAATCATGGGCAAGGAAAAGTTCTCCCGCAACAAGCCGCACTGCAACATCGGCACGATCGGTCACGTGGACCACGGGAAGACGTCGCTGACGGCGGCGATCACGAAGGTCCTTGCGGAGACGGGCGGGGCGACGTTCACGGCCTACGA
>NZ_JAKSXW010000141.1 GCF_022829405.1 Methylobacterium sp. J-076 | reverse complement strand
CGTATCCCGAAAGGACGTAGACGACTGGAGAAGGGAGTGGACACACCGGGAGCCGACGTTTCCCGATGCGCCGCCCCGTCATCGCGAGCGCAGCTGAGCGACCCAGGGAAGCGGGCCGCCTCACACCATAGCTCCGCCCTGGATTGCTTCGCTCCCCTCGCAACGACGCAGGCGGCTCGACGGAGGGCGGTGGCGTCCGGGCGCCGCCGTCTCACGATGTCCCCCCGTCATCGCGAGCGCAGCGAAGCGACCCAGGGAAGCGGGACGCCTCACACCCTCGCGCCGCCCTGGATTGCTTCGCTCCGCTTGCAACGACCATAGCGGCTGGGGCGCAGGCGCGAATGGGGCCTCCCGCGCTTGCGTTCGCCGGGCGAGCCGGCCATATAGCCGGCGGGGGGTTGGCGGGGGACGTTTCACTCGCCAACCGGGTCAGGTCCGGAAGGAAGCAGCCCTAACGAGACCGAGCGGGTCTCTGTCCAGCCTCCCACCTCCGATTCAGGGCGCGGCACCCGGACCCGACACGTCATGGACGCTTCGACCGGCACGCCGGACGACGAGCCGGGGCTCCCCGGCTTCGCTGCCCCCGCGTCGCAGCCGGCGCCCTACCGGGTCCTGGCGCGCAAGTACCGCCCCACGCATTTCGGCGACCTGATCGGCCAGGAGGCCATGGTCCGGACGCTGGGCAACGCCTTCACCGCCAAGCGCATCCCCCAGGCCTGGATGCTGACCGGCGTGCGCGGCGTCGGCAAGACGACCACCGCCCGCATCCTCGCCCGGGGCCTGAACTACGCCCTGGCCGGCGCGCCCGATACCGGGCCGACCGTGGACATGCCGGAACTCGGCATCCATTGCGCAGCCATCATGGAATCCCGGCACATGGACGTGCTGGAGATGGACGCCGCCTCCCATACCGGCATCGACGACGTGCGCGCGATCATCGACGGGATCCGCTACGGGCCGGTCTCGGCCCGGTACAAGGTCTACATCGTGGACGAGGTCCACATGCTCTCGGAGAAGGCGTTCAACGCCTTCCTGAAGACCCTGGAGGAGCCGCCGCCCCACGCGAAGTTCGTGTTCGCCACCACGGAGATCCGCAAGGTCCCGGTGACGATCCTGTCGCGCTGCCAGCGGTTCGACCTGCGGCGGGTGGAGGCGCCGTCGCTGCGCGCCCACCTCGCCCGGATCTGCGCCGCCGAGGGCGTGGGCGTCGAGGACGAGGCCCTGGGCGCCCTGGTGCGCGCGGCGGAAGGCTCGGTGCGCGACTCGCTCTCCCTCCTCGATCAGGCCATCGCCCACGGGGCCGGCACCGTCTCGGCGCAGGGCGTGCGCGACATGCTGGGGCTCGCCGACCGCGCCCGGATCGTGGACCTGTTCGAGGCCGTGATGCGCGGGGCGGTGCCCGCCGCCTTCGCCGAGTTGCGGGCGCAGTACGATTCCGGTGCGGACCCCGCCGTGGTGATGGTCGACCTCGCGGCCTTCACCCACCTCGTCACCCGCCTGAAGATCGTCCCCGAGGCCGCCGCCGACCCCACACTCAGCGAGACCGAGCGCGTCCGCGGGGCGGATTATGCGAGCCGGTTGTCGATGCGGGCCCTGTCGCGGGCGTGGCAGATCCTGCTGAAGGCGATCCCCGAGGTGCAGACCGCCCCCCGGCCGCTCGCCGCCGCGGAGATGGCCATCGTCCGCCTCGCCTATGCCGCCGACCTGCCGACCCCCGACGAGGCCCTCCGCCGGCTGCGGGACGAGGGCGCGTCGGGCGGCGGGGCCGAACCGCGGCAGGCGATCACCATGCCGGCGCCGACGAACGACCCGGGCAGCGTCGCGCACGCGCCACGGCCGATCCTGAGCCAAGCCGCCCCCGCCGCCGCCCCGGCGCAGGTGATGGCCGCGCAGGCGCGGGCGCAGGCGGCGCCCGCCCCCCTGCGGCCCGCCCCCCCAGCCCGGAGCCCGGCACCGGCCGCCGCGGCGGGCCCGCGGCTCCAACGGTTCGAGGATGTGGTGGCCCTGGCCGAGTCCCGGCGGGACATCCTGCTCAAGGCGGCCATGGAGCGCGACGTCCACCTCGTGCGGTTCGAGGAAGGGCGGATCGAGGTGCGGCTGGCGGCCGGGGGGCGCCCGAGCCTCGCCACCGACCTGTCGGCCGCGCTCACCGCCTGGACCGGCCGCCGCTGGATCGTCTCCCTCTCGCAGGAGGAGGGAGCGCCGACGCTGGCCGAGGACGTCCGCGCCGCGACCGAGACGCGGCGGGAGAACGCCGCCGCGGACCCCTTCGTCCGCGAGGCGCTGTCGCGGTTTCCGGGCGCGGAGATCGTGGACGTCCGGGAGACGGCGTCGGACGCCCGTGCCACCGCCGAGGAGGAGATCCTCGGGGATGCGGATGCGGCCCGGGCCGAGGACGCGGAAGGCGACGACCTGTAACCGGGCCGGCGCGGATCATTCGAAGGAGCCCGGGGGCGCAGCCCCGCCGGCTTCGAGGCAACCAGACACCGAGATGAGGTTTCCCGCATGCGCGACCTGATGGGCATCATGAAGCAGGCTCAGGCCATGCAGGAGAAGATGGCCGGGATGCAGGCCGAGCTCGACACCGTCGAGGTCGAGGGCGCCTCGGGCGGCGGATCGGTGCGGGTGACGATGACGGCCAAGGGCCAGCTGCGCCGGGTCGGCATCGATCCCACGCTGATGGTGGCGGACGAGCGCGAGATCCTGGAGGACCTGATCGTCGCCGCCTGCAACGACGCCCGGGGCAAGGCCGAGCAGGTGATGCAGGAGCGCATGGCCGAACTCACCAAGGGCCTGCCCCTGCCCCCCGGCATGAAGCTGCCGTTCTAGCGGCCGCCCCGTCGCGACCCCATGGGCGCCTCGGATTCGCCGACCGCTCGTCCGGCCGCGCGGCTGGCCACGGGGCTCGACCCGGACTGCCTCGTCTTCTCCTGTGCGGAGACGGCGGCAGGGGCGCAGGCGAGCTTTCCCGGCGCGGCGGATCTCTACGGGGCCATGCTGTCCCGGGTCTGCCCCCGGACCCGCGCGGTGGCGACCCTGTTCCCGGCCTATTCCTATCGCCGGCCGGCCCCGCGCCGGCTGACCGGCCCCGACGGGCCGGGTCTCCGGGCGCTCGCCGACTGGTTCGGTGAGCTGGACGAGACCTACCGGCGCTTTCCGCCGACCGTCCTGTGCGAGACGACCGACCTGCGCCTCGGCGGCAACGTCCTGCACTACCGCGAAAACGGCGCCGTGCGGGTGCTCTACGAGACGCACCGGCTCAGCGACCTGAAGATGATCGAGGCCATCGGCCTCGACGGCGACCGGGTGGACGAGCACCTCGCCGCGGACGGGCTGTATTTCCTCCTGTGCTCGGTCGGCTCGTTCAACTACGGCCACTGGCTGGTGGACGACCTGCCCCGGCTCGAGGGGTTCTTCGTGCTGCGGCGGCTCCACCCGGGGCGGACGATCACGATCCTCCTGCCCGCCTACGGCGCGCACATGGACGAGGTCCGGCGCCGGATGATCGCCCTCTATCTCGGGGCCGACGAGGGGTGGCGGGCCGTGTTCTACGACCGCGAACGGGTCTACGCGGTCCCCCGCCTGTACTTCGCCACCCCCTGCAGCCAGCAGCCCTACGGCAAGTCGCCCGAGGCGGTCGCCGCCGTGCGGACCCGCCTGCTGCGCCAGACGCGTGTCGCCCGGGCGGAGTCCGCCCTGCGCCGCATCACCTCGCCGGGGAGCGGCCGTCGCCTGTTCGTGGACCGTTCGGGGGCCAGGGGCCGCACCCTCGTCAACCGCAGCGACGTCGTGTCGGCGGTGGAGAGGCGCGGCTTCGAGGTGATCGACCCCGAGCGGTACAGCCCGCGCCAGCAGATCGTGAAGTTCGCGAGGGCGCGGGTCGTGGTCGGCCTCGCCGGCGCGGCGATGGTGAACACGATCTTCTGCCCGCCCCAGGCGCGGATCCTGTACATCGCGCCCGACCGCGGCTGGACCGACCCGTTCTTCTGGGACCTCGCCGCGGTGTGCGGACACCCCTACGCGGCGGTCCACGGCCGGTGGAGCGACCGGGAGGACACGATCGCCCGCCGGGATTTCTCGCTGTCCGTGCCGGATCTGGAAGCGGCGTTGGACGCCCTCTAGATCGCCGCCGCTGTAACCAGGACCGGGTCCCCGCGCGGCGCGGTGTGCGCCCCCTCCCCGTGTGGGGAGGGGGCGGGGTGGGCGTGGCGCGTCGTCAGGCGGCGATGGCCTGGGCGCTCGGGCCGGCGGCGCGGACATCGGCGTCGACATGGGCGTCGAAGCGCTTGAAGTTGTCCTCGAACATCTTCACGAGCCGGGCCGCCGTCTCCACGAAGGCGCTCTTGTTCGCCCAGGTCTTCACCGGCTGCAGGATGTGCGGCTCGACCCCCGGCACGAAGACCGGCACCGCGAAGCCGAAATACGGATCGCGCCGGAACTCGGCCGAGGAGAGGGAGCCGTCCAGCGCCGCCGCCAGCAGGCGGCGGGTGACGCGGATCGGCATGCGACGGCCGGTGCCGACGCCGCCGCCGGTCCAGCCGGTGTTGACGAGCCAGCAATCGACGCTGTGCTTGGCGATGAGGTCGCGCAGCAGGTTGCCGTAGGTGCTCGGGTGCCGCGGCATGAACGGGGCGCCGAAGCAGGTGGAGAAGGTCGCCTCCGGCCCGGTCAGCCCGCGCTCGGTGCCCGCCACCTTCGCGGTGTAGCCGGAGAGGAAGTGATACATCGCCTCGGCGCCGGTGAGCTTGGCGATCGGCGGCATCACGCCGAAGGCGTCGCAGGTGAGCATCACGATGTTCTTCGGATGCCCGGCCCGGCCGGTGCTGCTGGCGTTGGCGATGAAGTCGAGCGGGTAGGCGCAGCGGGTGTTCTCGGTGCGCGAGGCGTCGTCGAAGTCCGGCACGCGGGACAGCGGGTCGATGACGACGTTCTCCATCACCGTGCCGAAGCGCTCGGTGGTGGCGTAGATCTCGGGCTCGGCGTTCCGCGAGAGGCGGATGGTCTTGGCGTAGCAGCCGCCCTCGAAGTTGAAGATACCCTCGTTCGACCAGCCGTGCTCGTCGTCACCCAGCAGCTGGCGCGACGAGTCGTTCGACAGGGTGGTCTTGCCGGTGCCGGAGAGGCCAAAGAAGATCGCCGAGCCGCCCTCGGCGTCCAGTGCCGCGTTGGCCGAGCAATGCATCGGCATCACGCCCTGGCCGGGCAGGATGTAGTTCAGATAGGTGAAGACCGACTTCTTCATCTCGCCCGCGTAGGCGGAGCCGCCGATGAGCACGAGCTTCTTCGAGAAGTCGATGGCGATGACGGTCTTGGAGCGGCAGCCGTGCCGGGCCGGGTCGGCCTGGAAGCTCGGCAGGTCGATGATGGTCAGGTCCGGGACGTAGCCGGCGATCTCCGATCGGTCCGGCCGGATCAGCAGGTTGCGGATGAACAGGGAGTGCCACGCGAACTCGGTGAAGACGCGGGCCTTCACCCGGTGGGCCGGATCGGCGCCGCCGTAGAGGTCCTGGGCGAACAGCTCCTTGCCCTCGGCGTGCTTCAGGAAATCCTGCCGCAGGGTGTCGAACTGCTCGGCCGTGATCGCGCCGTTGTTGTCCCACCAGACCTCGTTTTCGGTGGCGGCATCGCGCACCACGAACTTGTCCTTGGGGGAGCGGCCGGTATGGCTGCCGGTGGTGGCCACCAGGGCGCCGCCGCGGGCCAGCTCGCCCTCCTTGCGGGTCAGCGCCTCCTCGTAGAGCCGGGGGGCCTCGAAGTTCCAGTGGACGGCCTTGAGCTCGCGGAAACCCGCCGCTTCGGCGCCATGGGCCGCGTTGTGATCACCGATATTGTTCAACTGCGAATCTCCCGGGCACCTGCGCGCGGCGTGACCTCGAAGGCGAACGGCAAAGCCATTCCGATTGGCCGGAGAGACTGTGCGCGATCCCGCAGGATCCATCCGCGCCAACCCGCCACCGACCGGCCCCCGCTGCGACGACGGCGAGGCATCGCCGTCGATATGACCCCGGTGGGGCAATCGCAACGCAGCCTCAGCCTCGAATACACACACCACACCGCAGCTTCATAAAATCAAGCACAGCAATCCGCCAGTAACCTGAACACGGTCGCACTTGCCAAGACCATTACAAAATGCGCCAACTCTCACGATTGACGCGGGATATAGTCCCATGCGCGTCCCCGCACGGCACCGGCTTCCCCTCGGGCCGGGAGCGTTCTAGACCAACGGCCGAAGCCGCCCGAGCCCCAGCGGAGCCGCCCCGAACCGACGAGACCCGATGCCCCAAGCCGTCGCCGGCCCGGAGATCGAGCGCCTGATCCAGCTCCTCGGGCGCATGCCGGGCCTCGGCCCGCGCTCCGCCCGCCGGGCCGCGCTCCAGCTCATCAAGAAGCGCGACACCCTCCTGGCGCCGCTCGCCGAGGCCATGCGGATCGCCTGCGAGCGCATCGTCGTGTGCGCCCAGTGCGGGAATGTCGACACCTCGGATCCCTGCACCGTCTGCCGCGACCCCGGACGCGATCCGACGACGCTGGTGGTGGTGGAGGACGTGTCCGACCTCTGGGCGCTGGAGCGCTCCGGGGCGGTGAAGGCGCGCTACCACGTCCTCGGCGGGGTGCTCTCCGCCCTCGACGGGGTGCGGCCGGAGCACCTCAACATCGCCCGGCTGGTCGAGCGGGCGGCGGACCCGGTGGTGAGCGAGGTGATCCTGGCGCTGAACGCCACCGTCGACGGGCAAACCACCGCCCATTACGTGACGGAGGCGATCCGCCACCTCGACCGCAAGATCACGCGCCTCGCCCACGGGGTGCCGGTGGGCGGTGAGCTCGACTACCTCGACGAGGGCACCCTCTCCGCCGCCATCCGCAGCCGCACGGCGTTCTAGGGGCGCACCGCGGCCATCGCGGCCATCGCGGGCGATAAGGGCGCCGCGCCGCGATCCGGAATTTGACCACTTCCGGGCATCGCCATATTGCCAGGACTGAATAAGGCGCCCGTCAGCGCCCCTCCCGGTAGACGCCATGACCATCCGCCCGCTCGTGATCCTGCCCGACCCTCAGCTGAAGCTCGTCTCCGAGCCGGTCGGGCCCGTCACAGCCGAGATCCGCACCCTCGTCGCCGACATGTTCGAGACGATGTACGACGCGCCGGGCGTCGGCCTCGCGGCGATCCAGATCGGCGTGGCCAAGCGCATCGTCACCATCGACACCTCCAAGGACGACAACGCCCGGGAGCCCCGGGTCTTCATCGATCCGGAGATCGTCTGGGCCTCCGAGGAGATGCGCGTCTACGACGAGGGCTGCCTGTCGATCCCGGAATACTACGCCGAGGTCGAGCGGCCCGACCGGGTGCGGGTGAAGTTCCGCGACCTCGATGGCGCCGCGCGGGAGATCGAGGCCGACGGCCTGCTCGCCACCTGCATCCAGCACGAGATCGACCATCTGAACGGCGTGCTGTTCATCGACCACCTGTCGAAGCTGAAGCGTGACCGGGTGACGAAGAAGTTCGCCAAGGCGGCCAAGCGCGACGCGGCCTGACCCGGCCATGCGCGTCGTCTTCATGGGCACCCCGGACTTCGCGGTGCCGACCCTGGCGCGGCTGGCGGCGGACGGTCACACGATCGCCGCCGTCTACACCCGCGCCCCCGCCCGCGCCGGCCGCGGGATGAGCCTGCGGCCCTCCCCGGTCCACGCGCTGGCCGACAGCCTCGGCGTGCCGGTCCTGACCCCCTCGACCCTGCGCACGCCCGACGCCGCCGAGACCTTCGCCGGGCACGGCGCCGACGTGGCGGTGGTGGTGGCCTACGGGATGCTGCTGCCGCAGGCGATCCTCGACCTGCCCCGCCACGGGTGCCTGAATCTCCACGGCTCGCTGCTGCCGCGCTGGCGCGGCGCGGCGCCGATCCAGCGCGCGGTGATGGCGGGCGATGCGGAGAGCGGCGTCGGGGTGATGCGGATGGAGGCCGGGCTCGACACCGGCCCCGTCGCCCGGGAGGCTCGCGTGCCGATCACGCCGGGCATGACGGCGAGCGAATTGCACGACGCGCTGATGCCTTTGGGCGCCGGGCTGATGGCCGAGGCGCTGGCGGCGCTGGACGGCGGTGCGCTCACCTTCACCCCACAGCCGGCCGAGGGCGTCGTCTACGCCCACAAGATCACCAACGAGGAGGCGCGGATCGACTGGTCGGGGGACGCCGCCGCCGTCGCCGCGCACATCAACGGGCTCTCCCCGTTCCCGGGCGCCTTCCTTGAGGCCGACCTCGGCAAGGGGGCGGAGCGGGTGAAGGTCCTGCGCGCCCTCCCTGCCGGGGGCGCGGGCGAGCCCGGCACCCTCCTCGACGGGGACGGCACCATCGCCTGCGGCACGGGCGCCGTGCGGCTCACCGAACTGCGGCGGGCCGGCAAGGGCGGCAGCGCATCGGGGGCGGAGTTCGTCCGCGGGGCCCGTCTCGCCCCGGGGGCGAGGCTCGGATGAGGATCGCCACGGCCACCCCCTCCCCCGTCTGCCGGGGAGGGTCCCCCGGCGAGAGGGGGGAAAGAGCGACCGTCCGGTCCTGAGATGCCCCGCTACAAGCTCGTCATCGAATACGACGGCGGCCCGTTCAGCGGCTGGCAGCGTCAGGCCGACGCGCAGACCGTGCAGGGCGCCATCGAGGCGGCCGTCACGCGCTTCTGCGGCGAGGGCGCCCGCCTTACCTGCGCCGGGCGTACGGATGCGGGGGTCCACGCCACCCATCAGGTGGCGCATCTCGACCTCGCCAAGGCATGGCGGACCGACACCGTGCGCGACGCCCTCAACGCCCACCTGCGCCCGCTTCCGGTGGCGATCCTCTCGGCCGCCCTGGTGCCCGAGAGCTTCGACGCCCGCCATTCGGCGATCCGGCGGCATTACCGCTACCACATCCTCAACCGGCGCAGCCCGGCGGCGCTGACCCGCGCCCATGTCTGGCAGGTGCCCTGGCCCCTCGATCCCGAGCCGATGCACGAGGCCGCGCAGCGGCTGCTCGGCCTGCACGACTTCACCGCCTTCCGTGCCGCCGAATGCCAGGCGAAGAGCCCGATGCGGACCCTCGAACGGCTCGACGTGACCCATCAATGGATGGGGCTGCACGGGGAGATCGTGATCGAGACCTGCGCCCGCTCGTTCCTGCACCATCAGGTGCGGGCGATGGTCGGCACGCTGATGCTGGCCGGTTGCCGCCGGCTCACGGCGGACGACGTGGCCGACATCCTCAGGACGGGCGACAAGACCCGCTGCGGCCCGCTGGCGCCGGCCGCGGGCTTGACGTTCGTCGGGGTGGATTACGAGTAGGAATCCGCCACGCTTGGGAACCCTCCGCGGCCCCGGATCGCTTCGCTGCGCCCGCGCCGACGCGGCGGGTGGCGACGACGGCGCGTCCTACGGGAAATAGGCGTCCAGCACCCGGCCGTAGATCGCCGTGAGCCGGGCGATGTCGGCCACCGCGACGCACTCATCGACCTGATGCATCGTCTCGCCCACGAGGCCGAATTCGATCACCGGGCAGACATCCTTGATGAAGCGCGCGTCCGAGGTGCCGCCGGTGGTGGACAGCACCGGCGTCAGGCCGGTCTCGGCATGGATCGCCTCCGAGACGAGGCCGACGAAGGCGTCCGGCTCGGTGAGGAAGGCCGGCGAGTTCGAGGGCTGGAGGTCGAGGAGGTAGCGCACCGCGTTGCCGGCGGCCTTCTCCAGCCGCTGGCGGATCTCGGCGCCGAGGCTGTCGGCCGTCCAATCGTCGTTGAAGCGGATGTTGAATGTCGCCCGCGCGGTGGCGGGAATCACGTTCGTGGCGGTGTTGCCGACGTCGATCGTCGTGAATTCGAGGTTCGAGGCATCGAAATGCGCGGTGCCGCCGTCCAGCGGCTCGGCGATGAGCGCCGTGGTCAGGCGCAGCAGGCCGGGGATCGGGTTCTCGGCCTTGTGCGGGTAGGCGACGTGCCCCTGCCGGCCGAGCACCGTCAGCTTGCCGGTGAGCGAACCCCGCCGGCCGATCTTGATCATGTCGCCGAGGCGGGCCGGGTTGGTGGGCTCCCCGAGCAGGCAATGGTCGAACCGCTCGCCCCGCGCCCGCGCCCATTCGAGGAGCTTGACGGTGCCGTTCACCGCCGGCCCCTCCTCGTCCCCGGTGACGAGGAAGGCGATGGAGCCGGGAAAGTCCGGCCCCCGCCGCGCGACGAAGGCCAAGGCCGCGGCCATCATGCAGGCGACGCCGCCCTTCATGTCGGCCGCGCCCCGGCCGTAGAGCATCCCGCCATCGACGGTGGCTCCGAACGGGTCGTGCCGCCACGCGGCGGCATCGCCCACCGGCACCACGTCCGTATGGCCGGCGAAGGCGAGGCAGGGTCCCGCGCGCCCGATCCGCGCGAACAGGTTCGGCGTGTCGGGCTGTCCGGCCTCCGAGAAGACCGGCCGCGCGACGGTGAAACCCGCAGCCTCCAGCGCCTGCGCCACGACACCGAGCGCGCCGGCATCCTCCGGGGTGACGGAGGGGCAGCGGATCAGGGCCTGGGCGAGGTCGAGGGCGGTGGGGGGTGGGGTCATCGCGGGGGCTTCAGGTGGCTCGGGCAAGTGCCCTCCCCCCGCAGAGGGGGGAGGGAGAGGTCGGGTCGCGCCCCCTACTTCGTCACCACCACCTGCGCGTCGCCGTGGCGGCGCAGGACGCTCACCGTCACGTCGCCGTCGTAGCATTGGAAGCGCAGGTCGAGGCGCGAATCCCGAAGCTTGACGTTGTAGAGCGTCACGCCGTCGAGGAAGTCCGGCAGGATCGGGTTCTTCAGGAGCACCCGGTTGCGGTCGTGGTCGAGCTCCAGGCCGAGGCAGGCCGCCAGGAAGGCGAAGGGCGCCGCCGCCGCCCAGGCCTGCGGGCTGCACGCCACAGGGTAGGAGACCGGCCCCCGCTGCGGCCGCCGCATGAAGCCGCAGAACAGCTCCGGCAGGCGCTTCTGGTCCTGGTAGAGGGAGGTGTCGAACATCCCCTGGAAGATCCGCGCCGCCTCGGCCTTGCGGTCGTAGCGGGCCAGCCCCATCGCGATCAGCGCGTTGTCGTGCGGCCAGATCGAGCCGTTGTGGTACGACATCGGGTTGTAGCGCGCCTCGCCCTTGGCGATGGTGCGCACGCCCCAGCCGTTGAACCCGTCGTTGCTCAGCAGGGTCTGCGCCACCCGCTCCGCCCGCTCGGGCTTGGCGATGCCGGTGAACAGGGCATGGCCGGCGTTGGACGAGCGCACGGCGCACTGCTTCTTGGCGCCGTCGAGGGCGAGGGCGTAGGTGCCGATCTCCTCGTTCCAGAAGGCGGCATCGAACTTCTCGCGCAGATCCTGCGCCTCGCCGGACAGGCGCTCTGCCAGGGCGTCGTGGCCGAGGAGGGCGGCCAGGCGCCCCATGCCGTTCTTGGCGGCGTAGACGTAGCCCTGCACCTCGCACAGGGCGATGGGCCCCTTGGCCAGATGCCCGTCGGTGTGGAAGATCGAATCGTGGCTGTCCTTCCAGCCCTGGTTCTCCAGGCCCTTCTCGGTGTCGCGGGCATATTCCACGAACCCGTCGCCGTCCCGGTCGCCGTACTGGTCCATCCAGGCGAGCGCCAGTTCGAGGGCGGGCCAGATGTCCTTGATCGTCTGAAGGTCGCCGGAGACGAGGTAGTATTCCCAGGCCAGCATCACGAACAGCGGCGTGCCGTCGATGGTGCCGTAATAGTGGCGGAACGGCACCTCGCCGAGCATCGCCATCTCGCCGCGCCGGGTCTCGTGCAGGACCTTGCCGGGTTGGGCGTCGGCGGCGGGATCGACTGCCTTCGCCTGGGTGGCGGCGAGGTAGCGCAGGACGCCCCGGCCGAACTTCGGGTCGATCCACAGGGCCATCATCGCGGTGATGATGCCGTCGCGGCCGAATACGGTGGAGTACCAGGGAATGCCGGCGAAGGGGTAGATGCCCTCCGGCGTGCGGCTCGCCAGCATGTAGAGGTCGGCGGTGGCGCGGCAGAGCCCCTCGTTGAACTGGTCGTTCGAGGAGATGATCGTGGTGATGCCGGCGGTGAGCGTGCGCAGGTCGCGCCGGGAATCGCGGTAGGCCCGGGCGAAGATCATGCCCTCGCCGAGACCCTTCGCGTGGCGGGGGGAGCCGCCGCCGTTCGCCACCAGCGTGAGCCGCGCGGCGGCATCCTCGCCGATCATGGTTTCGGACGGGGGCTTGGTGAAGGCGCGGTGCGATTCGAACACCACGCGGATGAACACCGAGGTCTGCGCCCCCGGCGAGAGCGAGATCTCGAACTCGGCCCGGCCAGGCTCCAGCACCGTGGGCTTCGGCCCGAAATGCAGGCTGGTGGTGCGCACCACGTCGTCCAGCCCGACATAGCGGAACTGCACCTCGGCGGGGCCGGCCACCAGCACGCCGCGCTTGCCGCGCTCCTTCCGGTCGGTGCCGCGCACCTCGAACAGGTCGCGGTAATCGGCATCGAAGGCCACCGAGATGCGCAGGCGGCGGTGCTTGGTGTCGTAGGAACGCAGGCCGATCCGGTCGTAGCAGGCGCCGCGGAACAGGAACTTGGTGCGCTCGATCGCCACCGTCTCCCGGGGGAGCGAGGTCTCGTCATGGGCGTCGAGGCGGATGTCGGGGGTCGTCATGTCGACGCTGAGCGCGCCGTTGTCGTCCTGCATCACGGAGGACAGCATGAGGGGGCGCTGGTCCTCGACCTTCACCTCCAGGCGCGAGAGGTAGCGCGTGTCCTGGAAGTACAGCCCCTCCGGCCCCGGCTGCACGCCGATGTCGCCGTAGGAATCGAGGACGCCGAAGGCCTCGCCGAACTTGAGGGAGCGCAGCGGGCGCTCGACCAGGGAGGTCTGCGCCTCGATGTGGTAGGTCGGCAGAACCTCGTCCGCATCCAGGAAGCCCCGCCCGAGGGGGGAGGCCGTTTGGCCGGACCCGGCGGCTCCGGCCGCGTCGTCCGTCGCGAGGTCAGTCTTTGCCGCCATGCAGGCATCTCCGGGTGCGTGTCGTGACGAATCGAGAGGGCCGCCGCATCGGCCTCGATGCGGCGGCCCTGTCTCAAGCAGTCGGATGAGTCGCTTTCGCGACGCTAGGCCGGGCGGCCGGTCCCTCGCAAGCCCGATGCCGCCCGAAAAACCGGCTCAGGCCGGGAAGGCGGCGGCCGGCATCGCCGGGCGCGAGGAGCCGTTGATGTCCGACGGAACCGGCTTGAAGGTCGCCTTCGGCAGCCGGATCACGTCGGCCGAACGGGACAGCAGCTCCTCGTAGGCCGCCACGTACTTCTGCACCATCCGCTCGGCGGTGAAGCCGCCCTCGAAGTGGCGCCGCACGCCGGCGCGGCTCATGGCCTTCACCTTGGCGACCGCGGCGACGGCATCGTCCATGTCGTCGCAGAGCACGCCGCTGACGCCGTCGGCGATCACCTCGGGCACGGAGCCGTTGCGGAACGCGATCACCGGCGTGCCGGCGGACATCGCCTCGATCATCACGAGGCCGAAGGGCTCCGGCCAGTCGATCGGGAAGGCGAGCGCCAGGGCGTTGCCCAGGAAGTCCTTCTTCTGCTCCTCGTTGATCTCACCGATGAACTCCACCAGCGGGTGGTGGATCATGGGCTCGATCACCTCGTTCCAGTAATCCTGGTCTGCCTTGTCGACCTTGGCGGCGATCTTGATGGGCGTGCCCGAACGGATCGCCATCTCGATGGCGCGGTCGGGGCGCTTCTCGGGGGAGATGCGCCCGAGGAAGGCGAGGTAGCCGCCCTTCGCCTCGGGATAGTACGGGCAGTTCTGGGCCGGCAGGCCGTGATGGATCGTCGACAGCCAGTTGACGTTCGGCGGCATCGGCAGGCGCTGGTTGTCGGAGATCGACACCAGGGGCATGCCCGTGAAGGTGCGGTAGACCGGCATGAAGTCCGGCACGTCGAGGCGGCCGTGCATCGTGGTGATGCACTTGTGGTTCATGTCCTCGAACATCGGGTACTGTAGCAGGTCGATGTGGAAGTGCAGGACATCGAACTCGTGCGCCCGGCGGTGGACCTGATGCAGCATCGCCAGGTGGCTCGCGGTATGGTCGCGGTAGCCGAGCAGGCGCAGGCCTTCCGGGGTGCAGGCGGCGAGCTTGGCCGAGGTCTCCGAGTCACCGCTCGCGAACAGCGTTACGTCGTGGCCCTGGCGGACCAGCTCCTCCGTGATCCAGCTCACGACGCGCTCGGTGCCGCCGTAGAACTTCGGGGGGACCGCCTCCGAGAGCGGAGCAATCTGAGCAATGCGCACGAAGTGTCTCCTTGCGTGACCGACTTTGCGGCGTCTCTACCGACGTCGGCCTGAGCGGGACATGAATGAAACGGAAAGCCAAGGTTATGGTTCCTCGGCCCTGGTCCGTCACGGCCCTGTGACCCATGCGGGCGCCCCGTCCCCGCTTTCCCCGGCATCCCCCCGTGACCGCGAGTGCGCTTGCAATCCGCGCGATGTCACGAAGCCGTTGCCGGATCGGGCGGTTTCTGCCATAAGCCACCCCGCGTTGAACCGCCCGGCCGATCAAGGGCTGCCGTGGCGGTTCATGCTGCTCCTTCAGAAGCATCATCGCGCAAACACACCCCGGTCCTCGCGGGCCGGCTTTGCGTTCCGCGCACCACGGAGAGCCAAATGCCCAAGCTGAAGACCAAATCGGGCGCGAAGAAGCGCTTCAAAATCACCGGCACCGGCAAGGTGATGTACGCCCAGGCCGGCAAGCGCCATGGGATGATCAAGCGGACGACGAAGCAGATCCGCAACCTGCGCGGCACGACCACCATGTTCGAGGGTGATGCCGCCAACGTGAAGAAGTACTTCCTGCCGAACGCACGGTAGGCCTTCACGCACGCCGATTCTGTTTCAGTCATAATCCAGGAGATCACCGATGGCCCGCGTCAAACGCGGCGTGACCAGTCACGCGAAGCACAAGAAAGTCCTGAAGGCCGCCAAGGGCTATTACGGCCGGCGCAAGAATACCATCCGGATCGCCAAGCAGGCGGTCGAGAAGGGCATGCAGTATGCCTATCGCGACCGGAAGAATAAGAAGCGCACGTTCCGCGCCCTGTGGATCCAGCGCCTCAACGCGGCGGTCCGCGAGCACGGCCTGACCTACTCGCGCTTCATCAACGCCCTGGCGAAGTCCGGGATCGTGGTGGACCGCAAGGCCCTGTCCGAGCTCGCCATCCACGAGCCAGCCGCCTTCGCCGCCGTGGTGGAGAAGGTCAAGGCCGCCATCCCGGCCGAGCCGGAGAAGAAGGCCGCCTGAGGGCGCCTTCCCCGATGAGCTGACGGAAGGCGCGGTGCCCCAGGGGCGCCGCGCCTTCGTCGTGTCAGGCCGTGCGCTGAATTTGCGTGCGCACGGGTTGCGCGATCGCAAAGGGCGCGCAAAAGCACATCCGTCGGCGGCGTGGCCCGCGCGATCCGAATGAAGCGATGACCGATCTCGACAGCCTCGAACGCGATCTCCTGGCCCAGGTGTCCGCGGCCCCCGACGAGGGCGCCCTCGACGCCGTGCGCGTGGCCGCGCTGGGCAAGAAAGGCAGCGTCTCGGACCTGCTGAAGACCCTCGGCGCCATGACGCCGGACGAGCGCAAGGCCCGCGGCCCCCTCATCAACGGCCTGCGCGACCGGGTCTCGGCGGCGCTCACGGCCCGCAAGACCGACCTCGGCGAGGCGGCCCTGGAGGCGCGCCTCGCCTCCGAGCGGGTGGACGTCACCCTGCCGACCCGCGAGGCGCCGGAGGCCCGCGGGCGCATCCACCCGATCAGCCAAGTGATCGACGAGGTCACCGCGATCTTCGCCGACATGGGCTTCGCGGTGGCCGAAGGGCCGGACATCGAGACGGACGAGCTGAACTTCACCGCCCTCAACTTCCCGCCCGGCCACCCGGCGCGGGAGATGCACGACACGTTCTTCCTGGCGCCCGACGCGAACGGCAAGCGCAAGGTGCTGCGCACCCACACCTCCCCGGTCCAGATCCGCACCATGCGGAGCCAGCAGCCGCCGATCCGGGTGATCATCCCCGGGCGCACCTACCGGCACGATTCGGACCAGACCCACACGCCGATGTTCCATCAGGTCGAGGGGCTGGTGATCGACACGGCGGCCAACATCGCCACGCTCAAGTGGGTGCTGGAGGAGTTCTGCCGCGCGTTCTTCGAGGTCGATGCGGTGAAGATGCGCTTCCGCCCGTCGTTCTTCCCCTTCACAGAACCGTCGGCAGAGGTGGACATCCAGTGCTCGCGCAAGGGCGGCGAGATCCGCTTCGGCGAGGGCACCGACTGGCTGGAGATCCTCGGCTGCGGGATGGTTCACCCCAACGTGCTGCGCAATTGCGGGCTGGACCCGGACGTGGTGCAGGGCTTCGCCTTCGGCGTCGGCCTCGATCGCATCGCCATGCTCAAATACGGGATGCCGGACCTGCGGCCGTTCTTCGAGGCGGATGTCCGCTGGCTGGACCATTACGGCTTCCGGCCCCTCGACGTGCCGAGTCTGGTGGGCGGGCTGACGGGGTGATTTACTGAGCCAGCTATCCAGCTCAGGAGACGGGAGATGTTGAAGCAGACCGACGTGCGGGATGTGGCCCGCGATATCTTCTCAAGGGCCCTGGGACCGGATCGTTTCGACCACCTCGATGTCGAGCTTGGGCGGGATCATTACGGCGATCCGTCGTTCTTTGTGGCCCTCTATCTCAAGCCGGGGGTCGACCCGCGCGATGTCGCTGATACATCAAGGGCGCATGCGGAACTGAGACAACGGCTGCTCGATCTCGATGAGGATCGGTTTCCCTATGTGCGCAAGCACTTCCCAGGGGACGAGATCCTCGGGGACGACGAGGCGGAGACGCCGTAATGGCGGGTTTGAAGAACCCGCTGGTTCCAGATCTGCTCGAAGTCGCCGAACTTCTCGTCGCGCAAAAAGGCAGGCTGAACTTGCGCAAAGCGGCCATGCGTCGGGCCGTGAGCAGCGCCTACTATGCGGTGTTCCACGAACTCTGCTACGTCTGCGCCGACGAGCTCAAAATATGGACGAAACCGACCGAACTGCTAGAGCCCGTCTACCGCCTTCTCGACCATGGAGCGGCCCGGAATCGCCTGACCGGCAAGGACGCAGCCACCATCTCGCCCGCCATCTTGCAGATCGGCACGCTCTTCAAAGACCTGCAGGAGGCGCGACACGAATCCGACTACAGGACTCCGGCCATGCCCGTCAGCCGCGATTGGGCGCTCAGCCTTATTGCTGACGCGCGACGGATCGTCGACATGATCGAGGGCCTTCCCGCCCAAGATCGCCTCAAACTCGCGATCCTCCTCATCGCGAAGACACGCTAACCCATCCTCCACGCTCGGCTTCCATGAAATTCACCCTCTCCTGGCTCAAGGATCACCTCGAGACCGAGGCGTCCCTCGACACCGTCGCCGAAGCGCTCACCCGCATCGGCCTGGAGGTCGAGGGAATCGAGGACAAGGCGGCGACGCTGAGGCCTTACGTCATCGCCCATGTCCTCACCGCCGAGCAGCACCCGAACGCCGACCGGCTGCGGGTCTGCTCCGTCGATGTCGGCGAGGGCGCGCCCGTGCAGGTGGTCTGCGGCGCGCCGAACGCCCGGGCGGGGATGCGCACGGTGTTCGCGCCGCCGGGCACCTACGTGCCGGGCAAGAACATCACCCTGTCGGTGGGCACCATCCGCGGCGTCGAGAGCCGGGGCATGCTCTGCTCGGCGGCCGAACTCGGCCTCGGCGAGGACCATGACGGCATCATCGACCTGACGACCGAGGCACCCGCCGGCACGCCCTACGCCGCCTTCGCCGGGCTGGACGACCCGGTCATCGAGATCAACCTCACCCCGAACCGGCCGGACTGCACCTCGATCCACGGCATCGCCCGGGACCTCGCGGCGGCGGGCGTGGGCGTCCTGAAGCGCGAGACCGCGACGCAGATCCAGGGCGAAGGCCCCTGCCCCGTGCCGGTCGTCCGCGACTTCGCGGCGGAGGAGGCCGGGCTGTGCCCGATGTTCGCCCTGCGCCTCGTGCGCGGGGTGAAGAACGGCCCGTCGCCGGCCTGGATGCAGGCGCGCCTGCGGGCCATCGGCCTCCGGCCGATCAACGCCCTGGTGGACATCACCAACTACGTCACCTTCGACCGGGGCCGTCCGCTCCACGTCTTCGACGCGGCCAAGGTGAAGGGCGCGCTCACCCTCCGCCGGGCGCGGGCGGGGGAGACCCTGCTGGCCCTCGACGGGAAGACGCACGCGCTCACCGACGATACGGTGGTGATCGCCGACGAGGCCGGCGTCGAGTCGATCGCCGGCATCATGGGCGGCGAGGCGTCGGGCTGCGACGAAGGCACGACCGACGTGCTGATCGAGTCGGCCCTGTGGGACCCGGCCAACATCGCCCAGAGCGGGCGGCGGCTCGGGATCGTCACCGATGCCCGCTACCGGTTCGAGCGGGGCGTGGATCCGCTCTCCACCCTGCCGGGCCTCGATCTCGCCACGCGCCTCGTCCTCGACCTCTGCGGCGGGACCGCCACCGAGGCGAGCGTGACGGGCGAGCCCCCCGCGACGGAGCGGACCATCGATTTCCCCTGGACCGAGGTGCGCCGCCTCGCGGGGCTCGACCTGCCCACGCCCGAGATGAAGGGGACGCTGGAGGCGCTGGGCTTCCGCGTTTCCGGCACGGGCGACCGGGTGACGGTGCTGCCCCCCTCCTGGCGCCCGGACATCGAGGGCAAGGCCGACCTCGTGGAGGAGGTGATCCGCATCGCCGGCCTCGACCGGATCGAGGCGAAGCCCCTCCCCCGCCCGGCGGGCGTCGGCCGCCCCCTGCTCACGCCGATGCAGAAGCGCACCCGCACCGCCAAGCGGGCCCTGGCCAGCCGTGGCCTGATGGAGGCGGTGACGTGGTCGTTCATCCCCCATGACGACGCCGTGCGGTTCGGCGGCGGCGGGGAGGACCTGCGGCTCGCCAACCCCATCGCCTCGGACCTGTCGGACATGCGCCCGAGCCTCGTGCCGGGCCTGCTGCGGGCGGCCCAGCGCAACGCCGACCGGGGCTACCCCGATGCCGCCCTGTTCGAGGTGGGGCAGTGCTTCGCCACCGACGAGCCCGAGGGCCAGACCACCCGCGCGGCCGGCGTGCGGCGCGGCACCGCCGCCCTCCTCGGCGCGGGCCGCCACTGGGACGGCGCGGCGCGCGGCGTCGATGCCTTCGACGCCAAGGCCGACGCCATGGCTCTGCTCGCGAGCCTCGGCATCCCCACCGGCGGCCTGCAGGTGGCGGCCGGCGGCCCGGCTTGGTTGCACCCCGGCCGGTCCGGCACCCTGCGGTTCGGGCCCAAGACAGAGATCGGCTGGTTCGGGGAAGTCCACCCGCGGACGATGCAGGCCCTCGACCTCAAGGGAAACCTCGTCGCCTTCGAACTGGTGCTCGACGCCCTGCCCCTTCCCAAGCCCAGGCCGACGAAGGCGAAGCCGGCCCTGGCCCTGTCCGAGTTCCAGCCGCTCACCCGCGACTTCGCCTTCGTCGTCGGCCGGGACGTGCCGGCGGGCGATGTCGTGAAGGCGGCCCAGAACGCCGAGCGCAAGCTGATCGCCGGGGTCGATGTGTTCGACCTCTACGAGGGGCCGGGCGTGGCCGAGGGCGCGAAGTCCATCGCCGTCGCCGTGCGCCTCCAGCCCACGGACAAGACCCTCACCGATGCGGAGATCGAGGCCGTCAGCGCGAAGATCGTCGCGGAGGTGTCCCGCCGCACCGGCGCGACCCTGAGAGGCTGACGCCGGCATGACCACCCTGGCACTGCTCATCGAGGACTTGGCCGGGGCGGTCCACCTGCCGGCCGCCGCCCTGCGCAAGGCGTGCGAGCATCCGGATGCCATCGCCGGGGCGGCGCTACCGCTGCTGGAGAAGGCCGCGACGGGGGCCGAGCTGGACGAGCGGGAGGCGAACCTCCTGTTCTGGGGCGTGCACGTCATGGCGCAGGCCCGGGACACCCGCGCCCTTACCCCGCTCCTCGCCCTCCTCCGGCAGGATCTCGAGGTGGTGGAGGCGGTGCTGGGCGATGCGGTCTCGGGCACCCTCGCGCGGGTGCTGGCGAGCCTGTTCGACGGGGAGACCGAGCCGCTCTTCCGCCTGATCCTCGACAGCAGCCTGGACGATGCGATCCGGCAGGCTGTCCTCGACGCCTGCACCTTCCTGTGCATCGACGGGCGGATCGAGCGGGAGCGGCTGCACCGGCTGCTCGTGCGGTTCGACGATGCCAAGGCCGCCGTGGAGGGCGACATCGGCTGGGGCGCCTGGGAGGAGTCCATCGCCTATCTCGGCCTGCGCGACCTCGCCCCCCGGGTCGAGGCCGCCCGGAAGGATGGCCGCATCGACCCGGCCTCGAGCGACCCGGACTGGTTCCGGGAGGCCCTGCGCGAGGCCGAGCGGCACCCGGAGGATCGGGAGCGGCTGCCCCCGGAGCAGTACGGCTATCTCGATGACGCCGTCGCCGCCCTCGACTGGACCCGGGAGGGCTTCGGCGAGCCCCAGCGCAACCCGTACAAGGATGTGGGCCGCAACGACCCCTGCCCCTGCGGCTCCGGCAAGAAGTTCAAGAAGTGCTGCCTCGGCAAGGTCGAGGCGGAGGCGTCGTGGATGCCGCCGACCTCATGACCGTCCCCCCGCCCCACCACGGCGTGAGCCTCCGCGAGGCGACGGTGGTGTGGGCGCGGATCGCCGCCCTGTCGTTCGGCGGCCCGGCCGGGCAGATCGCCGTGATGCACCGGATCGTCGTGGAGGAACGGCGCTGGGTCGATGAGGGCCGCTTCCTCCACGCCCTCAACGTCTGCATGCTGCTCCCCGGCCCGGAGGCGCAGCAGCTCGCCACCTATCTCGGCTGGCTGATGCACCGGACGGCCGGCGGGGTGATCGCCGGGGTGCTGTTCGTCCTGCCCGGCGCCGTCTCGATCATGGCGCTGTCCATCGTCTACGCCCTATACGGCCAGGTCCCCGCCATCGGCGCCCTGTTCTTCGGGCTGAAGGCCGCCGTGCTGGCGATCGTGCTGCAGGCCGTGCTGCGGGTGGGTCGCCGGGCCCTGCGGACGCGGGCGCAATGGGCCCTGGCCGCCGCTTCGTTCCTCGGCATCTTCCTGTTCGCCCTGCCCTTCCCCGCCATCGTGCTGGCCGCGGGGCTGATCGGCTTCGCCGCGGCGCAGGCCGGTTCGGCCGCCTTCGCCGGGACGGGGCCACCGGCCGGGGGCGGCAGCCTGCTCGGCGATGCGCTCCCCGCCCATACGAGGGACCGGCGCGGCGCCTTCCGCACCGCCGCCCTCTGCCTCACCCTCTGGCTCGTGCCGGTGGGGGCGATCCTTCTGGCGCGCGGGTCGGGCGACGTGTTTGCGCGGATCGCGACGTTCTTCTCCACCATGGCGGTGGTGACGTTCGGCGGGGCCTATGCCGCCCTGGCCTACGTGGCCCAGCAGGCGGTGGAGAACTTCCACTGGCTCCAGCCGCGGGAGATGCTCGACGGGCTCGGCCTCGCGGAGACGACGCCGGGGCCGCTCATCATGGTGATGCAGTTCGTCGCCTTCCTGGGGGCCTACCGCAACTCCGGCGAGTTGGCGCCGCTGACGGCGGGCATCCTCGGCGGCCTGCTCGCCACCTGGGTCACCTTCGTGCCCTGCTTCCTGTTCGTCTTCCTGGCCGCACCCTTTGCGGAGGCCCTGCGCGGCAACGCCCGGGTCGTCGGCGCGCTCAACGCGGTGACGGCAGCGGTGGTCGGGGTGATCCTCAACCTCGCCGTCTGGTTCTCCCTGCACACGATCTTCCGGGAGGTGCAGCCCGTGCGGGGCCTCGGCTTCGCCCTCGACGTGCCGGTCATGGGCAGCCTCGACCCCGCGGCCCTCGCACTCTCGCTCGTCGCCGTCGTGGCCACCCTGCGGTTCGGCCTGGGCTTGGCCACGGTGCTGGGCGGCTGCGCGGCGGCGGGGCTGATGCTCTACCTCGCCGGCTACGCCACGGGCTGACCGAGGCGGGACCCGGCACCGGCCTCCTCGCGCGCAGAGCGGCAACCCAGGGACACGCCACTTCCGAGAACAGCCCGCCGCCCTGGGCTGCTTCGCTGCGCTCGCAGTGACGGGAGTGCATACAAACGCCACCGCCGTCCTTGCGAGCGAAGCGAAGCAATCCAGGGACGCGCCACTTCCGGGAACGGCCCACCGCCCCGGGACGCCGCACTGCGCCCGCGATCACCGCCCGCGCGTCAGTTCCGGCGCAGCAACCGCTCGAAGTAGTCGAGCTCCTCCTGGGGGCGGCTCGGGTCGCCGAGTTTGCGGCGCAACTCCTCCATGATCCGGCGGGCGCGCTGGACGGCCGACTCGTCGGCGGTGGGCACGCGGACCCGGCCGTCGCTCATCTCCCGGCCCCGGGTCGGGCGGCCGAGCGGGTCGTCGTCGCGGGCACCGGCCTGACCCTCTTGGCCGGGCTGCTGGCCCTCGCCCTGTTGGCCCTCGCCCGGGCCCTGGGCCATCTCCTGCATCTGCTGGGACATGCCCTCGGCGCCGCGCTGGAGCCCGTCGAGGGCGCGGCCCTGGGCATCGACGGCGTCGCCCTCGTTGCCCTGCTTGAGGGCCTCCTCCGCCTCGCGCATGGCGTCCTCGGCGTCCGCAAGGCCCTGCTCGCCGCGCATGCCGTTCTCCTTCATGCGCTGCTCGAGGTCCTGAAGCCGCTCGCGCAGGGCCTGCTGGCGATCGCCGGGGCTGCCGTTCTGATTCTTGCCCTGCCGCTGGCCCTGCTGGCCCTGCTGCCCTTGCTGGCCGGGGGAGTTCGGCTGCCCCTGCTGCTGCGGCTGGCCACCGCGCTGGCCCTGCTGTTGCGACTCGCCCCGGTTCGAGGGACGCTGGCCCTTGCGCGGCTCGCTCCCCTCCTTGAACGTCTCGTCCCGCAGCTCCTGCTGGTCCCGGGACATCTGGTCCAGATCACGCATCTGGCGCTGCATCTGCTTGGCCGCCTCGTTGCCGCGGGAGCCCTTCTGCGCCGTCTGGAGGTTTTCGAGGATGTTGCGCAGCTGCTCCATCAGGCGCTGCGCCTCGGCGGTGTCGCCGCGCTGCATCGCCTCGGTCATCTGCTGAATCATCTTGTTGAGGTCGTCGGGCGTGACGGTCTTCGAGTTCTGATTGTCGCCGCGCTGCTGTTGGCTCTGCTCGCCGGGCTCGCGACCCTGCTTCTGGGCCATCTCGTTCAGGAACTTGTCGAGGGCCTGCTTGAGGTCCTGCGTGAGGCGCTTGACCTCCTCGTCCGGCGCGTTCCGGTCGATGGCCTCCTTCAGGCGGTCCTGCGCCTGGCGGAGCTGCTTCTCGGCATCCGACAGGTCGCCGTCCTCGATCTTGAGGGCCATCTCCCACAGGAGGTCGGCGACCTCGGTGAGGTCGGCATCGGTCCTCGCCCGGCGCAGGCGGCCCGCGGCGGTCCGCAGGCCGAGGTAGATCGCCGGCTGGGGCGTGAAGAGGTCCGGGGCGATGAGCAGGGCGTCGAGCCCGGTCTGGACCCGCGGTCGACCAGCATCGGGTTCGGTGACGAGGCGTCGCCGCTCCTCGGCGAGGGACCGGGCGAGGGGATCGCGGAACGGACGGCCCGGAAGCGTCATCTCCGAGACGGGCGTGGCGCCCTCCTGCCCCGCCTCGTCCTTCACGGCGATGTGGAAGCGCACCCTGGCCCCGGCCCAGGGGTTGTCGGTGAGGTCCACGAGGGACTTCGTGTCCGCCTGGCCGCTCGAATCGGCTGGCAGGGCGAGGGCGATGTGCGGCGGCGGCACCAGGGAGCGCCCCGGCGTCAGGGGCTCCACCAGTCCCTCGGCGGAAGCGATGCCGTAATCGTCCTTGGCCCGGTAGGTGAGGGTGAAGGTCCCGCGGCCGTTCACCTCCGGTCCGCCGACCAGCGTCACCTCGGGGGCGTGGTCGGGGATCGCCTCGACGGTGAGGCGCTGCGTGCCCGCGGGGGTACTGAGCGTCAGTTCGGCGGCGCCCGTGACGCGGAACCGCTCCTCGCGCAGGTCCGGCCTCGGGGCCTGGCCCGGGATGGGGGCGAGGCCGCGGCCCGGCATCAGCGCGGTCTGCACGCCCTCGCCCGCCCCCGCGATGCGGACGATGAGCTGCGAGTTGACCGGCGCGCGCAGGTGCTGGTCACCCGCGCCGATGGAGATCAACAGCGGCGGCATCCGCGTGTAGAGCGGCGGATCGATCCAGGCGTCGATGCGGAAGTTCGGGCCCGGCGCGGGCGGCGTGCTCCAGTCGAAGGCGGCGCCGAGGCGCTGGCGCCATTCCGGCCCGGCCACGAACAGGGTGGCGACCGCGGCCACGATGAGCCCGGCGCGGAGGGCGAAGGGATCCCGGCGGACCATGCCCGGCCTGGGAGGGCCGACCCGCAGCGCCGCCACGGCCCGGGCGGCCCGGGCCCGGTGCAGCGCCCACAGGGCGCGGGTGCCCGGATCGGCCGCGCCGACCGCCAGCACGTCCTCGGCGGCCGAGGCGGGGCCGTGGGCGAAGATCGGGTCGCGGCCCGCAGCCTCCCGGTCGAGCCGCGCCAGGGCGGCCCGTCGGCCGGGGCGCGGCAGGCGCGCGAGGGGGATCAGCGTGGCGACGAGGGCGGCGGCGAAGAGGGCGAGCCCCACCTTCCGCCAGACCGGCGACAGGTCGAGCCACAGCCCGGCCCAGGACAGGGCGAGGAAGGCGAGGACGATGGCGAGGCTGCGCCAGAGGATCGGCCACGCCGCCTCCCACAGGACGACGGCCTTCGCCCGGGCGACGAGACGGTCGAGCCGCGCGGCGTCGCCGGACCTCTCCTGCCCGCCGCCCGTCTCGTCACCGCGTTGGCTGCTGTTCACGCTGCCCAATCCGCCGCCCCGCCCAGGCACCCGAGCGCCCATTCCGCAAGGCTAGCATGGTGGGCCGGACCCGACGCCGGGTCAAATCAACGCGACAACTCAGGCGTGCGACTGGATGAAGTTTCGCACCTGCGGGTAGATCTGGTTCTCCCACTTCCGGCCGGCGAACACGCCGTAATGGCCGACGCCCGCCTGGAGATGGTGGGTCCGCATGTAGGGCGGCAGGCTGGTGCACAGGTCGTGGGCGGCCATGGTCTGGCCGACGGCGCAGATGTCGTCGCGCTCGCCCTCGACGGTCATCAGCGCGGTCTTGCGCACGGAGCGCATGTCGATGGGCTCGCCCCGCCACGTCAGCTCGTTCTTGGCGAGGGTGTAGTCCTGGAACACGGTCTTGACCGTCTCCAGGTAGAAATCCGCCGCGAGGTCGAGGACGGCGAAATACTCGTCGTAGAAGGTCTCGATCGCCGCCGCCTTGTCGTCCTCGCCGTTGGCGAAGTGCCAGAACAGGTCGTTGTGGCCCTGGATGTGCCGCTTGGCGTTCATCGACATGAAGGCGGAGACCTGCACGAAGCCCGGATAGACCCGCCGGCCCGCGCCCTTGTGGCGGGACGGGACCGTGGAGATCAGGTTCTTCTCGAACCACTCGATCGGCTTCGAGGTGGCGAGCTCGTTCACGCCGGTGGGGTTGATGCGGCAATCCACCGGCCCTGCCATCAGCGTCATGCTGCGCGGCACGGCGGCGTCCTTCGTCTGCGCCATCACCGCGGCGGCGGCCAGCGCCTGCACCGCCGGCTGGCAGACGGCGACGAGGTGCGAGCCCTCGCCCATCGTCTGCAGGAAGCCGACGAGGTGGGCGACGTAGTCGTCGAAGCCGAAGCGCCCCTCCGAGAGGGGCACGTCGCGGGCGTTGTGCCAGTCCGTGATGTAGACGTCGTGGTCCGGCAGCATCGTCCGCACCGTCGCCCGCAGCAGCGTCGCGAAATGGCCGGAGAGGGGCGCCACCACCAGCACCTTCGGCTGCTCCGTCACGATGTCCTTGCGGAAGCGCAGCAGGGTGCCGAAGGGCGTCACCTCGACCTTCTCCTCCGCCACGGCCACCTCGCGGTTGCCGACCATCACGGTCTCGATGCCGTAGGCGGGCCGGGAGAAGGTCAGCCCCGCCCGCATCATCATGCGCGCGCTGGCCGACATCCAGGCGATGGGCTGGCCGAACGACGCCCAGGGCGTCCAGGCGGAATCGATCAGGCGGCCCCAGCCCCTCATCTGCGCGGCGACATCGCTTTGCAGATCGAACGCATCGTACAGCATCGGTCGGGCGCTCGCAGGTGCACGGCCCGCGATGCGGGCGACAAGGTCAGGAGGCGGAGGCGAAGGCCTTACGGACAAATGCATCTGCATGGCCGCAGACGATGTGCCGTGCCCGTCCGCCCCGCAACTCCCCTCCGGGAGAATATGCTCCTGAAACCGCTCTCCTGTGGCTTCGGTGCACCAATTTTAGTGCGTAGCCCGCGACATCCTCGCCCACCTCCCCGGGATTCCGGCAGGAAACTGCCGACATCCCGCGGGGGGCCGCGGCCTTGAGCGAGGGTTAGGCCGCCCCCGGGCGCCACCACTTGGACAGAGACAGGGTTTCGCCAACCCCGCCCCGATTCCTGAGGCACGCCCCGGAGCGGCCCTCGGCCGGGTCTCAGATCGTCTGGTTGTAGGGTCCGACCTCGGGGTTCTCCCGCAGCACCGCGTCCACCGCCTGGAACATGGCATGCAGCCGTGCCTCGGAAGCCGGGCTCTCGATCACCACCACCAGCTCCGGCTTGTTGGACGAGGCGCGGACCAACCCCCAGGTGCCGTCCTCGGTGGAGATCCGCACGCCGTTGACGGTGACGAGGTCGGTGATCGGCGAGCCGGCGATCGGCTCGCCCGAGGCCTGCATGGCCCGGAACCGCTCGGTGACCTTCTCGACCACGCCGTACTTCACCTCGTCGTCGCAATGGGGCGACATGGTCGGCGAGCCCCAGGTCTTGGGCAGGGCCCGGTAGAGGTCCGCCATGGACTTGCCGGGGTTGCGGTCGAGCATCTCGATGACGCTGATCGCGGTGAGCAGGCCGTCGTCGTAGCCCCGCCCGATCGGCTCGTTGAAGAAGAAGTGGCCGGACTTCTCGAACCCCGCCAGGGCCCCCAGCTCGTTCACCCGGCGCTTGATGTAGGAATGGCCGGTCTTCCAGTAGTCGGTCTTGATCGCGAGCGCCTGGAGTTCGGGATCGGTGTTGTAGAGGCCGGTGGACTTCACATCGACCACGAAGGTCGAACCGGGGTGGAGCTTGCCGAGGTCGCGGGCGAGCATCACGCCGATCTTGTCGGCGAAGATCTCCTCGCCCTCGTCATCCACCACGCCGCAGCGGTCGCCGTCACCGTCGAAGCCGAGGCCGACATCGGCGCCGGTCTCCTTCACCTTGGCCGCGATGGCATGGAGCATCTCCATGTCCTCGGGGTTCGGGTTGTACCGGGGGAAATTGTAGTCGGGCTCGACGTCGAGGGGGATGACTTCGACGCCCAGCGCCTCCAGCAGGCGCGGGGCGAAGGCGCCCGCGGTGCCGTTGCCGCAGGCGGCCACGACCTTGAGCTTGCGGGAGATCGGCTTGGCCCGGGACTTAAGGTCCTTCAGGTAGGTCTCGGCGAAGCCCTCCACGAACTCGTAGGAGCCGCCGCTGCGGTACTGGTAGGTGCCCCCCAGCACGATCTCCTTCAGGCGGCCCATCTCGTCGGGGCCGAAGGTCATCGGGCGGTTGGCGCCCATCTTCACGCCGGTCCAGCCGTTGTCGTTGTGCGAGGCGGTGACCATCGCCACGCAGCGGCAATCCAGGGCGAACTGGCCGAAATAGGCCATCGGCGACAGGGCGAGGCCGATATCCTTCACCCGCAGGCCCGCCGCCTGCATCCCGGCGATCAGGGCGAGCTTGATAGCGGAGGAGTAGCTGCGGAAATCGTGGCCGGTGACGATGTCGGGCCGCACGCCCAGCTCGTGCACCAGGGTGCCGATGCCGAGGCCCAGCGCCTGGACGCCCATCAGGTTCAGCTCGCCGGGGTAGAGCCAGCGCGCGTCGTATTCCCGGAAGCCCGTCGGCTTCACCAGAGGTTGCTGCTCGTAGGTGAAGGTGTTGGGCCGCAGGCCCGAGGCAGGCTTGGGAAACATCGCGTGCTCCGGTCGGTCTCTCGATGGGCTTGCCGTATAGAAACCGACCGCACTGCGAAAGCCGAAAAGGCCGTGACGCTCCCGAAACGTCGGGATACCGGTATTTTCGCGTGCGGATACTTTACAGGCGTCCCCGACGGGGGCGCCCCGATCCGGGCACGGCTCAGGAGGCGCGGCGGGCGACGGCCGGGCGGCCGGCATCGCCGCGGCGGTGCTCGCAGGCCACTTTGAGGTAGCGGTCTCCGCCGCCGGGCAACCCGGCCCGGGCGGCCATCGCCTGGGCGTGCATCAGGCACTCCATCGGCGAGTGCGCCGGCGAGACCATGATGTCGAGGGCGGTGTCCCGGGAACAATCCTGGGCGATGAGGGTCCCGGCACAGACCAGGGCGACGGACAACAACTCGGGCATGACGGACCTCGTCTTCGAGACATCGAAAGGTCCGCGGAGTGCTCCGGCGTGCGAGCTACCGCGTTCTGGTTGCCTGGACGTCCTCCCCATCCGTGAAAAGCATAAGCATGGGCCGTGCCACGCGGGATTGCGGCGTGTCGGCGGGGGCCGTCGCGGCCCGGTATGCGTCAGGCCCGGGCCGGCAACCAGAAGGTCTCGGGCTCCTCGGAAGGCAGCAGGGTCGCCACCGCATCGAGATCGACCACGAAACGCTCGGTCAGGAGGCGCCACATCTCGCCGGTGGAGTTCGCCTTCTGCCGCAGCTCGTCCATGGCGCGGGCGACACCGAAGGTGTTGACGAGGACCGGTCGGAGGATGCGGGGGTCGGTGCTCGGCATGGGCTCGAACCTGGTGGCGTGAAGACGAGCGTGGTCGATCATGGTTAAAACGCCGTTAACGCGAGGCATTTGCGCCTATGGCTGCCCTCGTTCTCAGTTGTTCGCACCCTCGTTGCCGCCCGGCGGCTGTCCCGGCCGGCGTGGTTCACAAGCCCGGCGCCTTCCCCTATCAAGCGCCGAGCGGTGGCCTGGACCGGCCCGAACCGGAGCATCATGGACGCCTCCCCCGATCCCGTCGGCGCCCCCCCACGCGCCACCCGCCTCGTCCTCGCTTCGGCCTCGCCGCGCCGGCTCGCCCTGCTGCAGCAGGTGGGGATCGAGCCCGACTCGCTCCTGCCCGCGGACATCGACGAGACGCCGCGCAAGTCCGAGCCCCCGCGGGACCTCGCCCGCCGCCTCGCCCGCGACAAGCTGGCGGCGGCGGAGGCCGCCCTCCACGGGGCGCAGGACGCCACCCCGACCTGGCTGCTCGCCGCCGACACGGTGGTGGCGGTGGGGCGCCGGGTGCTGCCGAAGGCCGAGCTGCCCGACGAGGCGGCCGATTGCCTGCGGCTGCTCTCCGGGCGGCAGCACCGGGTCTACACGGCGGTGTGCCTGCTCTCGCCCAAGGGCCGGCGGGAGCGCGTGGTCGAGACGCGGGTGCGCTTCAAGCGCCTCTCCGGCCGGGACATCCAGGGCTACCTCGATTCCGGTGAGTGGCGCGGCAAGGCCGGCGGCTACGCGATCCAGGGGATCGCCGGGGCGTTCGTGGTGAAGCTCGTCGGCTCCTACAGCGCGGTGGTGGGCCTGCCCCTCTACGAGACCGTCAGCCTGCTCGACGGCGAGGGCTATCCCGTGCGGGCGACCTGGGGCACGGCGGCGTGACGGGCGGGCGCGCCACACCCTGCCCGATCTGCCGGCGCCCCCCGGTGCCGGAGTTCAGCCCGTTCTGCTCCCAGCGCTGCGCCGACGCCGACCTCGGCCGCTGGTTCAACGAGCGCTACGCGATCCCCGTCGAGGACGACGAGGAGGAGGCGCCCCCGGAGGCGCGCCGCCCGGTCTCCGACGACGACTAAGGGCCCCTGCTACGCCGCCCGGCGGCGATGGAGGGCGAGCAGCTCCGGCAGGACCTTGAGGTCGAGGGGCTTGGCGAGGAACCCGTCGAACCCCATCGCGTGGGCCTTCGCCTCCTCGTCGCGGCTCGCATTGGCCGTGAGGGCGATGAGGCGCAGCCGCGACGTCCCGCCCGCCTCGGCCTCGCGGATGTGCCGCGCCACCTCGTGCCCGTCGAGCCGGGGCATGCGGATGTCGATGAGGGCGAGGTCGAACGGGCCCGAATCCCTGAAGCACGCCATCGCATCGACCCCGTCCGGGGCGTGCACCACATGGCAGCCGAGGCGCTCAAGAGCGCGGGTGGCGAGCAGCGTGTTGATCGGGTTGTCCTCGGCGAGGAGCACGCGCAGGCCGGCGCTGGCCGGCGCGGGCTGCGGGGCCGTGCGCACCGGCGGGGCGACGGTGGGGGTGGCGGCCAGCCGCTCGACCAGGGAGCGCGCGCGCACCGGCTTGATGAGGTAGCCGTCGAACCCGGCCGAGGTGGGCGCCCCGAAATCCCGGCGGTCGAAGGGCGACAGCAGCACGAGGCGGCGGCGCACGCCGCAGCTGCGGGCGGCCTCGGCGATCCGGCGCACCGCCGCGTCCCCGAGGGCGCGGTCCGCGATGACGGCGTCGAAGGCGACGGCGGACAGGGCATCGAGCCCCTCTTCCAGCCCGCGGACGATCACCGCGTTCCCCCCGTGCCGGGCGAGCGCGCTGGCGAGGTAGGGCGCTTGGAACGGCGAGTCCGCCACGATCAGGCAGCGGCGCCCGGCGAGGCGGGGCGCCTCCTGCGCGACCTCGGCCTCGGCCGGCGCGGCCGGGAGGGGCAGCACGGTGCGGAAGGTGGAGCCGGCGCCCACCCGCGACTGCGCGTCGATCCGCCCGCCCATGCGGGTGGCGAGCCGCCGGGAGATGGCGAGGCCGAGCCCGGTGCCCTCGTGGCGGTTGGCGGCGTTGTCCTCGCCCTGCTCGAACTCCTCGAAGAGGCGCGGAAGCCGCTCCTCGGGGATGCCGGGACCCGTATCGGTGACGGACAGGACCAGCCCCTCCCCCCCGAAGGACAGGGCGACGCCGATGCCGCCGCGCTCGGTGAACTTGATGGCGTTGCCCGCGAGGTTGAGCAGGATCTGCCGGAACCGGTCGGCATCGCCGATCAGCGCGGCGGGCACCTCGGCGGCGACGTCCAGGGCGATCTCCAGGCCCTTGTCCTGGGCCCGGGGCGCCAGCAGCTCCACCACGCCCTCGGCGACGGCGGCGGCGTCGAAGGGCTCGGCGGCGAGGTCGATGCGCCCGGCCTCGATCCGCGAGAAGTCGAGGATGCCGTCGATCAGGCCGAGGAGCGCCTTGCCGCTCGCCCGCACCGCCTCGACATAGGTCTGCTGCTCCGGGTCGAGCCCGGTCCCGATCAGCAGGTCGGTCATGCCGAGGATGCCGTTCAGGGGGGTGCGCATCTCGTGGCTGACCGTCGCCAGGAAGCGGGATTTCGCCACGCTCGCGCTCTCGGCCCGGGCGAGCGCCGCGTCAAGGGCCTTCACCGCCTCGACGCGTTCGGTGATGTCGCGGCCCGCGCGCATCCATTGCATCGGGCCCTCCCCGGCGGAGACGGGCACCTCGACCACGTCGAACCACCGCTCGCGCCCGTCGGCGGCGCGGATCCGGGTCTCGATCCGGCGCAGGCCGTCGTCCCGGACGGCGACCGTCTCACCCTCCAGGATCTCCGGCTCGATCGCCTCGCCCAGAAGCTCGTCCGTCCCCCGGCCCAGGAGGCGGGCATAGCCCTCGTCCGCGTAGGTGATGCGGCCGTCCACGTCCCGCTGCACCACGTGGTCGGTGGTCGCCGCCACCAGGGTGCGGTAACGCTCCTCGCCCTCGCTGGCGCGCCAGACGAGGTCGTGCAAATTCTCCTCCTCGGTCTCGCTGACCGTGCCCTTCCACCGCCGCGCCCGCGACAGGCCGGCGACGCCGGCCGCGAGGACGAGCAGGATGGCAGCCAGGACGAGTTCGAAGATCGGCATGAACACCTCCGCGCCGGGTAGTCGCGGGGACGTTCGCAGGCGAACCTGAAGGTGACGTCAGGAAAAGCACTTAACCACTGGTTGCTGTGGATACACGCCACACGTGAAAACGGGACGGGCTGGCGATCCGACGGCCAAGTCGGGCGTTGCCTGCGCGGACACGGCCCTTCGGAGACATGGATGCCCGGCGAACGCTACGACGTCATCATCATCGGTTCGGGCCCCGGTGGGGGCACGATGGCGTGGCGCCTCGCTCAGACCGGCAAGCGGATCCTGCTCGTGGAGCGGGGCGACTACCTGCGCCGGGAGCCGCGCAACTGGGACAGCCAGGCGGTGATCGTGGATGGCTACTACCAGACCAACGAGACGTGGTACTCCTCCGCCGGGAAGAGCTTCCGCCCCGGCCTGCACTATTACGTCGGCGGCAACTCGAAATTCTACGGGTCGATCCTGTTCCGCCTGCGCGAGCGGGACTTCGGCGAGATCCGCCACCAGGACGGACTGTCCCCGGCATGGCCGGTCGGATACGACGAGTTCGAGCCCTATTACCAGGCGGCCGAGGAGCTGTTCCACGTCCACGGCCTGCGCGGCGAGGATCCGACGGAGCCCTGGGCGAGGAAGCCCTACGCCCATCCCCCCGTCACGCACGAGCCGCGCATCGAGCAACTGTCCGAGGACCTGAAGCGCGAGGGGCACCACCCGTTCCACCTGCCGGTGGGGGTGCGCCTCCAGGAGCGCGACGGGCAGCCGCTCTCCACGTCGCCCTGCGTGAAGTGCGAATCGTTCGACGGCTTCCCCTGCCCCACCAACGGCAAGTCCGACGCGCAGGTGATGTGCGTCGATCCGGCGCTGCGCGACTGCCCGAACCTCACCCTCTCCACCCGCACCTATGTGGAGCGCCTCGTCACCGACGCCGCCGGGACCAGCGTCACCGGGATCGCCGGCACCCGCGCCGGCAAGCCCTTCGAGGCGAGCGCCGACCTCGTGGTGGTCGCCTGCGGGGCCCTGTCCTCCGCCCTGCTGATGCTGCGCTCGGCCACGGACCGCCACCCGGACGGCCTCGCCAACGCCTCGGGGCAGGTCGGCCGCAACTACATGCGCCACAACAACTCGACGGTGCTGGCGATCTCGAAGATCCCGAACCCGACGAGATTCCAGAAGACGCTGGGGATCAACGACTTCTATTTCGGCGACCCGAACCCGACGAAGGACGATTGGGATTTCCCCCTCGGCCACATCCAGATGGTCGGCAAGTCGGACGGGGCGCAGGTCCACGGCGAGGGGCTGCCGGGCTTCCTGCAATGGTTCCCGGAGAAGCCGTTCGACTGGATCGCCAAGCACTCGGTCGATTTCTGGCTGACCTCGGAGGACATCCCGAAGGCGGAGAACCGGGTGTTCTACAAGGACGGCAAGGTCCACCTCGACCTCACCGAGACCAACGCGGAGGCGCACAAGCGCCTGCGGCGCAAGCTGCAGGAGATCTGCGACAAGACCCACATCCACCCGCACCTGTTCGACCGTTCGCTCTACCTCGGCAAGGACGTGCCCATCGGCGGCACCGCCCACCAGGCCGGGACCCTGCGCTTCGGCACCGACCCCGCCACCTCCGTCCTCGACCGGGACTGCAAGGCCCACGGGCTCGACAACCTCTACGTGACGGATGCGAGCTTCTTCCCGTCGATCGGCGCGGTGAACCCGACGCTGACCATCATCGCCAACGCCCTGCGGGTGGCCGACCGCCTGATCGCGCGCATGGGTGCCCTCGACGAGATCCCGGCGCCCCGGCTGTTCGACCACACGGAGCCGCGCGAGGCCCTTCCCGTGTGAGCCGCGAGGCGGCATCCTCCCCCTGCAGCGAATCTTGCACCGGTGGCGCGGGACCGGCGCCGCCATCGTCAGCGTCTCGCAAGCCCCGAGTATCGAGTCATGAGCGCGCCCGCCTCCGGTTCTTCGCCATTGGGCGAGGCCATCGCCCGTACCCTGTACGAGCATGACGCGAGCGGGCTCGGCGGTGCGCCCCCCTGGGACGGGGACCGGCTCGATGCCGAGCATCCCGGCCTGCGCGGGCGCTATCGCGGGCGGGCCGACGCGCTCCTCGACGGCCCCGTCGCCGACCTCCTGGCCGGGATCGCGCTTGGGGCACAGCACAGCGGCGAACTGGAGGAGGAGTTGCGCGTCCTCCGGCGCCAGCGGATCGCGGCGGAACGGGAGCGGGAGCTCCTCGCGGCCAACAACCGGATGCTGGACCGCGCCCGCACGGCCGAGGCCGCCCGGGCCGAGGCCGAGACGGCCCGCGCGACCCTCGAACGGGAGCGGGACGTCGCCCGGGAGGCGGAGGCGTTCTGGCAGCAATTCGCCTTTGATGCGGACGATCTCGCCACCCAGCGCCTCGTGGAGGCCGGCGAGGCCCAGGCCGCGGCGGAACGCGAGGCGATCCGCGAGCGCGCCCAGCGCGAGCGGATCGAGGGGGCCCTCAGGCTCTTCGCCGACAGGGCCGAGATGATGCCGAAGGAGGGCTGGGTGTCGGACCTCGCCGGCCTGAACCGCGACCTGCCCCTCTGGTGGTTCCACGCGGCCCACGCCGCCCTGCAGCGGGCCGAGCCCGCCGCCGAGTACAAGCCCCCGCAAGCCCTGGGGACCGCGGGGGAGGACGGGCGGGACGGATCGTCCTGACGACGTCGTCCGCACCGGGCGGTTCCTCCCCCGGCGCGACGCGCCGGGGGTCGGGGGTGACCGGCCGTCCGGGACGGTCGGTCACCGGCTCAATGCGTCGCGTCGGCCTCCTGGCGGAGTTCGACGGCGCCGGACTTCGAGACGAAGACCTGCTCGCCGCGGCGGGCGATCTCTACCGCGGTGGCGGGCTCGTCCTGCATCCGCGGGGTCGAGAGCGTGACGCTCTGCTCGGCCGCGAGGGTCGTCTCCAGGCGCAGGGCCGGGGCCGCCCCGCGGGGGGCGAGGGTCACTACGACGTGGTAGCCCTTCGCGTCGGGGGTGTAATACGCAACGCCGGCCAGGGTGCCGAGGTCGATGCTGCCGCCGGAGCCGGAGCGGATCTCGGCGGCGTTAGCCGAGGCGACGGATGCGGCGAGGGCGGCGGCGAGGATGAGGGGGCGAACGGTCATGGCTGGCTCTCTTCGTCTGTGGCGAGGCCCCTTGGCCCCGCCGTTGTTCGCAATGTGCTGTGCGCCGCAGCATGATTCAAATCGATTGTATCGGTAATGGCTATCGATTACGTCGATCTCGCCCGGCTCGACCTGAACCTCCTCGTGGCCCTCGACGCCCTGCTTCAGGAGCGCAGCGTCACCCGGGCCGCCGCCCGCATCGGGGTCGGCCAGTCGGCGATGAGCGCGAGCCTCGCGCGCCTGCGCCGCCTTTTCGATGACGAGTTGCTCACCCGCGCCCCCGAGGGCATGCGGCCGACGCCCCGGGCCATCGCCCTGGCCGAACCCCTGCGGGGGGTGCTTCGGGGGGTCCAGGCCCTGGTCCACCGGGAGGAGCACTTCGACCCGGCGACCCTGGAGCGGACCTTCACGGTCAGCCTGCCGGACAGCCTGGAGATCCTGCTGGGGCCGCGGCTGATCGCCTACCTGCGCGCCCACGCCCCCGGGATCCACCTGCTGCTGCGCTCGGTGGAGGCGGTGCGCATCCTCGACGAACTGGACGCGGACCGGGTCGATCTCGCGTTGGGCCTGTTCAGCAAGGGGCAGGTCCACCACAAGCAACGCCGGCTCTATCGGGACAGCTACGTGGTGCTGTTCAACGCCGAACTCGTGGGCCTGTCGTCACCCATCGGGCTGGACGACTATCTCCGCTTCCCCCACGTCCTGACCTCCCTGCGGGAGACCGCCCACGGGGTGGTGGACGACGCGCTGGCGCTGATCGGACGCTCGCGGGTGCTGGCCGTGACGACCCCGCGCTTCCTCGTCGTGCCGTTCCTCGTGAGGGCGGCGCCGGTGCTGGCCACGATGCATGCCCGGCTCGCCACCTCCTTCGCCGGTTCGCTCGGCCTCAGCGTCAGCCCCGTGCCGGTGAGCCTGGAGGAGGTGGCGGTCTCGATGCTGTGGCACGCCTCCTACGATGGGGATCCGGCCCACCGCTGGCTGCGCAACCTGCTCGTTCGGCTCGCGGGGGAGGATGCCGCCGCCGATCCGATCGGCACCATCGCGGCCCTGGAATGAGAACCGGCACCATCTGTGACCCGCAGCCCGATCCGGCCCTTGACCGGGCGGGCGGGGGAATCCTCTAAACGGGGGACCTGGGAAAGAGCGCTTCTTCCCGACCGACACGATCCCGCCGAGCGGGCCGCCGAGGAGACGGGCGGCTGCGCTGCCAAGCCGAACGTTCCGTTCCGCCCCCCCGTCACCTCAGCGGAAGACCCGATGCCCAAAGGATCAGACCTCCTCGTCGCAGCCCTGGAGAATGAGGGCGTCGATCGCATCTTCGGCATCCCGGGCGAGGAGAACCTCGATGTGGTCGAGGCCCTGCGGACCTCCAAGATCCAGCTGGTGCTGACGCGCCACGAGCAGGCCGCCGCCTTCATGGCCGCGACCCACGGGCGCCTGACCGGCCGCCCCGGCGTCTGCCTCTCGACGCTCGGGCCGGGGGCGCTGAACTTCTCGACGGGCGCGGCCTACGCCCATCTCGGCGCCATGCCGATGATCATCATCACCGGCCAGAAGGGCATCCTGTCCTCGCGGCAGGCCAAGTTCCAGATCGTGGACGTGATCAGCTCGATGAAGCCGATCACCAAGATGGCCCGGCAGATCGTCTCCGCCGCCTCGATCCCGACCATCGTGCGCGACGCCTTCCGCGTCGCCATGGAGGAGCGGCCCGGCCCGGTCCTGCTCGAGCTGCCGGAGGACATCGCCTCCGAGCAGGCCGACGCCAGCCTCGTGCCCTCGCACCCGATCGACATCCCGGTGGCGCATCCGAGGGCCATCGCCCGCGCCGCGGAGATGATCCTCCAGGCCGAGCGGCCCCTCGTGATGCTCGGCGCCGCCGCGAGCCGGCCCCGCGCCACGGGCGACCTCGGCGGTTTCGTGCATCGCACCCGGATCCCGTACTTCACCACCCAGATGGGCAAGGGCACCGTCGGCAGCGGCACCAACCTGTACATGGGCACCGCGGCGCTCTCCGAGCGCGACTACGTCCACGAGGCGATCGACCGGGCGGACCTGATCATCGCCATCGGCCACGACACCATCGAGAAGCCGCCGTTCTTCATGGGCCAGAAGGACCAGAAGGTGGTCCATATCGGCTACATGCCGGCCAACGTCGAGGAGGTGTACTATCCCGACGCGGAGGTGGTGGGCGACCTCGGCCCGACGCTGAAGCTCCTGGCGGACCAGCTCGAAGGCAAGCTGAAGAACGCGGGTGCGCTCCTGTCCCTCCGGGAGCACATCCTCGGCCACATCGCCGACCGCGCCACGGAGGACCGCTTCCCGGTCACGCCGCAGCGCCTGGTCCACGACGTGCGCCAGGTGATCCCCGAGGACGGAATCGTCTGCCTCGACAACGGGATGTACAAGATCTGGTTCGCCCGGAACTACCGCACCTACGTCGCCAACACGCTGCTCCTCGACAACGCGCTCGCCACGATGGGCGCGGGCCTGCCCTCGGCGATGATGGCGGCGATGCTCTATCCTGAGCGGCGCGTCATGGCCGTGTGCGGCGACGGCGGCTTCATGATGAACAGCCAGGAAATGGAGACCGCGGTGCGCATGCGGCTCAACCTCGTGGTGCTGATCCTCGACGACTCGGCCTACGGGATGATCCGCTGGAAGCAGGCCGTCGATCATTTCGAGGATTACGGCATGACGTTCGGCAACCCGGACTTCGTGAAGTACGCCGAGTCCTACGGGGCCAGCGGCCACCGCATCGAGGCGGTGGAGGACCTCGTGCCGACCCTGGACAGGGCCTTCAACGCGGGCGGCGTCCACCTCGTGGCCGTGCCGATCGACTATTCCGAGAACACCCGCGTGCTGGTCGAGGAGCTGCGCGCCAAGGTGAAGCCGTTCGAGCACGCGCACTGAAACGGAAGAGAGGCGAACCCATGAATCCCTTCACCTTCCAGACCACACCGAACGTCCTGTTCGAGGCCGGCGCCGTTAAAAAGCTCCCCGACATCGTCGCGGGCTACGGCGCCAAGCGCGTGATGCTCGTCACCGACAAGGGTGTCCGGGCGGCCGGGCTGACCCGCTCGGCCGAGGAGGCGCTCGCCGCCGCGGGCGTCACCATCGACGTCTACGAGGACGTGGTCGCCGACCCGCCCTCGACGGTGATCGAGGCCGCAGCCGCCCGCGCGCGGGAGCTGGGGACGGACCTCGTCCTGTCCATCGGCGGGGGCTCGGCCCTCGATACGGCCAAGCTCGTGGCCTACCTCGCCAAGTCCGACGAGAGGCTGGAGGACATCTACGGCGTCGGCCTCGCCAAGGGTGACCGCCTGCCCCTGATCCTCGCGCCGACCACCGCCGGGACGGGCTCCGAGGTGACGCCGATCTCCATCGTCACCACCCCGACCACTGAGAAGAAGGGCGTCGTCGCCCCCAAGCTCCTGCCGGACTGGGCCGTGCTCGACCCCGAGCTGACGCTGGGCCTGCCGGCCCCCGTCACCGCCGCCACCGGCATCGACGCCATGGTCCACGCCATCGAGGCGTTCACCAGCAAGAACAAGAAGAACCCGATCTCGGACCAGCTCGCCAAGCAGGCGCTGGCCCTGCTCTCGGCCAACATCCGCACGGCCTGCACCGATGGCCGGAACGTCGAGGCGCGGGCGGGCATGCTGCTCGGCTCGATGCTGGCGGGCATGGCCTTCGCCAACGCGCCGGTCGCCGCCGTCCACGCGCTCGCCTACCCCGTGGGGGCGATCTTCCACGTGCCGCACGGCCTCTCCAACGCCCTCGTGCTGATGGGGGTGATGCGTTTCAACCTCAGCCATGCCGGGGCGCTCTACGCGGAGCTGGCGCCGATCCTCGACCCCGCCGCGGCGGACCTGCCGCAGGACGCGGCCGCCGCCCGGTTCGTGGAGTGCCTCCAGGCGATCTGCCACGACTGCAAGGTGCCGGCCTCCCTCGCCGAAGTCGGCGTCAAGACGGGCGATCTGGAGCGCATGGCGACGGATGCCATGAAGCAGACCCGCCTCCTCGTGAACAACCCGCGGGAGGTCACCTACGACGACGCCTACGCGATCTATGCCGGGGCTCTCGGCGAGGCGCGCCCGGCGGCCTGACGACCATGCCGGAGGATGGGTTGGCTCTGCCCATCCTCCGATTCGTTCCGAGATCCCGATCGGGAAGCCCGTTTTCCCTGCGCCAAACCTCATCCTGAGGTGCCCGGCAAGCCGGGCACCTCAGGATGAGGGGACGGATCGGAACGAAGGGCTTTCCGGTGAGTCTCCGCGGTCGAGAGCGGAATAAGCACGGACGGGGGACACGCCAGGATGGACCAGTTCGACGCGTTGAAGGCGATGGGCGAGTTCTGGACCCGGACGGGCCTGGGCTTCCTGACCCAGCCCGGCATGGGCCCCGGCACGGGGGGCTGGGGCGCGTTCCCGCAGGCCACGGACCTCGCCGGCTTCACCGAGGCGCAGAGTTCCCTCACCCGCGCCTGGGCGGCGGCCACGGCGCTGTCGCAGACGCTGACCGCGTCCGTCCAGGGGGCGGGCCCCGCCGGCGACCCGACCGCGGGCGCCGTGCTGGCGCGGATCTTCGACCCGCAGGCCTGGCTCGGCGGCACCACGGATGTCGGCGCGGCCCTCAACCGGATGGCCGAGGGGCCGCAGCTCGCCGACCTGTGGCAGACGGAGAAGCGCTTCGGCGCCCTGTTCAACGCCTTCGCCGCCCTCCGGCAGGCGCAGGGGAAGCATCAGGCCGTGATGCTCGACGCCTGGACGCGGGCGGCGGGCGCCTTCGCCCGTGAGGCGAACGCCAGGGCCGCCCGGGGCCAGACCTACCCGTCCGGCCGGGACATGATGCAGCACTGGATCGAGACCGCCAACGGCGTGCTCCTCGACGTGCAGCGCTCCGAGCCGTTCCTCGCGTCCCAGCGCGACGTCCTCAAGGCCGCCACCGACCTGCGGCTCGCGCAGCAGGACGTGGCCGGCTTCATGGCCGACCTCTACGGCCAGCCGACCCGGGCGGAACTGGACGACGTCCACCGCAGCCTCACCGAGCTTCGCCGGGAGGTCCGGGCCCTCAAGAAAGAGCGGCGGTCAGCCGCGCGGCGCGCGAAGACCGGGGCGACAGGGGAGGCAAGCCATGGCTGACACCACCGATGGCGGCGAACGGGGGAAGCCGGTCGCCGCCCCCCTCGACCTCACGCCCGCCGAGCTGCTGGCGGAGGTCAGCGCCCTGGGCCGCAAGATGGCCGAGGGCGCCACGCTGTTCGCCAGCATCCGCGACGAGGACGTGCGGATCGCCACGACGCCGAAGGACCTCGTCTGGCGCCAGGACAAGGTGAGCCTCTACCGCTACCGGCCGCTGGCCGAGAGCCGGGGCCTGCCGCCGGTGCTGATCGTCTACGGCCTCATAGGCCGCTACACGATGGCCGACCTGCAGGAGGACCGCTCCCTGGTCCGCAACCTGCTGAACCTCGGCCTCGACCTCTACGTGGTCGATTGGGGCAATCCCGGCCGGGCCGACCGTTTCGTCACCATGGACGACTACGTCGATGGCTACCTCGCCGAATGCGTCGCCTTCATCAACGACGCGACGGAGCGGGAGACGGTGAACCTCCTCGGCATCTGCGAGGGCGGCGTCTTCACCACCTGCTACGCGGCCCTCTACCCCGACACCGTCAACGCCATGGTGCTGACGATCACCCCGGTCGACTTCCATGCCGACACGGTGGACAGCCGGCCCGGCCACGGCTTCATCAACCTCTGGGTGCGCTCGCTCTCGGCCGAGGACATCGACCAGCTGATCGCGGCGCAGGGGTCGCTCCCCGGCGAGTTCATGGGCTCGATCTTCTCGATGATGACCCCCATGCGCACCATGACCAAGTACAATCTCGATCTGCTCGAAGCCATGGACGACCGCAAGAAGTTCTTGAACTTCCTGCGCATGGAGAAATGGATCGCCGACCGGCCGGACCATCCGGGCGAGGCGGCCAAGCAATGGCTGAAGGACCTGTATCAGGACAACAAGCTCGTACGGAGCGCGTTCGAACTCGGCGGACGCACGGTGGAGCTGAAGAACATCACCTGCCCCGTGCTCAACGTCTTCGCCCAGGACGACCACATCATCCCGCCCGCCACCTCGCAGGCCCTGCGCGGCAAGATCGGCACGGAGGATTACACCGAACTCGGGCTTCCCGGCGGGCATGTCGGCGTCTTCGTCGGCGGCAAGGCGCAGAAGCTGCTGGGCTCCGGCATCGCAGAGTGGATCGCCGCCCGTGGCTGACGGTCAACGCATCCCCTCCGGCCTGAAGAACAAGATCGTCACCGCCGACGAGGCCATGGCCATCGTGCAGGACGGCGACATGGTGGCCGTCTCGGGCTTCGTCGGCATCGGCACGCCGGACGAGCTGATCCTGGCGCTGGCCCGCCGGTTCACGGATGCGGGCAGCCCCCGCGACCTCGGCCTGATGTTCGCCGCCGCCCCCGGCGACGGCAAGGACCGGGGCCTCAACCGGCTGGCGCTGCCGGGCCTCATCCGCCGGGTCGTGGGCGGCCACTGGTCGCTGGTGCCCAAGCTCGGGGCGATGGCGATCGGCGGGACGATCGAAGCCTACAACCTGCCGCTCGGGGTGGTCTCGCACCTCTACCGGGACATCGCGGCCAAGACCGCGGGCCACATCACCAAGGTGGGGCTGCACACCTTCGTCGACCCCCGCAAGGGCGGCGGCAAGCTCAACGACCGGACGACGGAGGACCTCGTCAGCCTCATCGACCTGCACGGCGAGCCGTGGCTGCACTACCGGACCTTCCCGGTGAACGTCGCGCTGATCCGCGGCACCACCGCGGACCCCGCCGGCAACATCACCATGGAGCGCGAGGCCCTGACGCTGGACAACCTCGCCGCCGCCATGGCCGCGAAGAACTCCGGCGGCTTCGTCATCGCGCAGGTGGAGCGCATCGCCGAGAACGGGTCGCTCGCCCCGCGGGAGGTGCAGGTGCCGGGGGTGCTGGTGGATTGCGTGGTGCTCAGCAAGCCGGAGAACCACCACCAGACCTACGCGACGCCCTACAACCACGCCTTCACCGGGCGGCAGCGGGTGCCCCTCGACCGGATCGGCGGCCTCGCCCTCGACATCCGCAAGGTGATCGCCCGGCGCTGCGCCTTCGAGCTGCCGATGGGCGGCGTGGTCAACCTCGGCATCGGCGTGCCGGAGGGCGTCGCGAAGGTCGCCGCCGAGGAGCGGGTGCTGAAATACCTGACGCTGACCGCCGAGCCCGGCGTGATCGGCGGCCTGCCCCAGGGCGGGCTCGATTTCGGCGCCGCCCTGAACCCGGCGGCGGTGCTGCACCAGAACCAGCAGTTCGACTTCTACGATGGCGGCGGCCTCGACCTCGCCTGCCTCGGGCTCGCCGAGACCGACGCGGAGGGCAACGTCAACGTCAGCCGGTTCGGCGCCAAGCTCGCCGGGGCCGGGGGCTTCATCAACATCTCGCAAAACGCCAAGCGCCTCGTCTTCGCCGGCAGCTTCACCGCGGGCGGCCTGGACGTCGCCATCGACGAGGGCCGGCTGCGGATCGTGCAGGAAGGGCGCTCCAAGAAGTTCGTACGCACCGTGGAGCAGGTGACCTTCTCCGGCGCCTACGCCGCCGAGCGCGGGCAGCCAGTGCTCTACGTCACCGAGCGCTGCGTGTTCCGGCGGACGCCGGAGGGCATGGAGCTGGTCGAGGTCGCCCCCGGCATCGACATCGACCGGGACATCCTCGCCCACATGGATTTCACGCCCATCGTGCGCGACCCGGTGCCGATGGATACGCGGCTGTTCCGCGACGAGGCGATGGGCCTCGAACAGTGGCTGCTGGGTTTCAGCCTGTCCGAGCGCATGTCCTACGACGCCGAACGCAATACGCTGTTTGCCAATTACGAGGGCTTCCAGGTCCGCACTGTCGAGGATGTCGATCTGGTCCGGCGCGAGTTCGAGCGGACTTGTCAGGAGATCGGCAAGCGGGTCCACCTGATCGCCAACTACGACGGGTTCGAGCTTGATCCGGCGGTTTCCGAAGCCTATTTCTCGATGATCGCCTACCTGGAAAGCCGCTACTACGCCACGGCCTCGCGATATACGACGAGTGCCTTTATGCGGTTGAAGCTCGGCGTCTCCCTGCAATCGCGGGATCTTGCGCCCCACGTGTTCGAGACGCGCGCGGAGGCCCAGGCCCGCAGCGCGGCCCGAAGCGTCCCCCTGCGGCCGCAGACGGAGCCGTCGCCGCCCAAGGAACCGATGGATGCCTGAGACCGGTGCGCGCCCGACGCTGAAGAACCCCGAGCTTCTGGTCGAATCCTGCCTGATCGGCGGGGAATGGTCGACATCCGGGTCGGGCCGGATCGACGTCACCAACCCGGCCACCGGCGCGGTGATCGCGCGGGTGCCGAGCGCCGGCGCCGAGGAGACCAAGCGCGCGATCACCGCGGCGCACGCCGCCTATCCGGCCTGGCGTGCCAAGACCGCCAACGAGCGGGCCGTGCTCCTGCGCCGGCTCGCCGCGGTCATCACCGAGAACCAAGAGGATCTGGCGCAGATCCTCACCGCCGAGCAGGGCAAGTCCCTGGCCGAGGCCCGGGGCGAGGTCGGCATGTCGACCGCCTACGTCCTGTGGTTCGCCGAGGAGGCCCGCCGGGTCTACGGCGAGACCGTCCCCTCCCCCTGGGCCGACCGGAAGATCTTGGTCACCAAGGAGCCGATCGGCGTCGTGGCGGCGATCACGCCCTGGAACTTCCCCTCCTCGATGATCGCCCGGAAGCTCGCCCCGGCGCTCGCGGCCGGCTGCCCCATCGTCATCAAGCCCGCCTCGCAGACACCGCTCTCCGGGCTCGCCTGGGGCAAGCTCTGCCAGATGGCCGGCATCCCGGACGGCCTGGTGTCGATCCTCACCGGCCCGGCCCGGGCGATCGGCGGCGAGCTGACGGGCAACCCGCTGGTCAAGAAGATCACGTTCACCGGTTCCACCGAGGTCGGCAAGGTGCTGCTGCAGCAGGCGGCCGGCACGGTCAAGAAGGTCTCGATGGAGCTCGGCGGCAACGCGCCGTTCATCGTCTTCGACGACGCCGACCTCGACCGGGCGGTGGCGGGGGCGATGCTCGCCAAGTTCCGCAATTCCGGGCAGACCTGCATCTGCACCAACCGCTTCCTCGTGCAGGATGGCATCTACGACGCCTTCGCCGAGCGGATGGCCGAGGCCGCCAACACGCTGAAGGTCGGCGACGGCACCGAAGAGGGCGTCGCCCAGGGGCCGCTGATCGACATGGCCGCCGTGGAGAAGACCGAGGCGCATATCCGCGACGCCGTCGCGAAGGGGGCCCGGGTGATCGCGGGCGGCCACCGCCACACGCTCGGGGGCCAGTTCTTCGAGCCGACGGTGGTGGTGAACGCCACCCCGGCGATGGACGTCGCCAAGGAGGAGACCTTCGGGCCGCTGGCCCCCCTGTTCCGCTTCCGGGACGAGGCCGAGGCGATCCGCATGGCCAACGACACCGAGTACGGCCTCGCCTGCTACTTCTACACGAAGGATCTGGGCCGGGCCTTCCGGGTGTCCGAGGCCCTCGAATACGGCATGGTCGGCGTCAACGAGGGGATCATCACCACCGAGGTCGCGCCCTTCGGCGGCGTGAAGGAATCGGGCCTTGGCCGCGAGGGCGGCCGCCTCGGGATCGAGGACTACCTGGAGGTGAAGTACATCTGCCTCGGCGGTCTCGGCGCCTGACCGTCGGCGGCGGCGCGGAGGCAACGAAGCGATCCGGGGGGCGCCATGTCGCCTCCCGGCACAGGCCGAGACGGGCGCGGTCCCGGGCGAGCGGTGCCGCCCCGAACCGGCGTCACACCCCCTCGCCCGCCCGCTCCCTCGCCCGGGGGGCCGCGATCTTCGACGGGCCGGGCTGCGGCATGCCTTCCGCCTGCCCCAGGAGCCGGGTCGCCCGCGCGGTCAGGAACCAGCAGCCGGGCTCGCACGCCCGATCACGCCCCCGGTCACGGGTGCGGAGGAGGCCACGGCGGACGAGGGAGCGCACGGTGCGCATCTCGCTGGGATCGGGGGGCGGCAGGGGCCCCTCGCACCAGACGCGCCGCAGCATCGCCCTTTGCGCGGGGGTCAATTGCCACCAGAGTTGTGGTGCGGTGCGTTCAGGCATCTTGAGTTTGGAATCAATCTAGGTTTCCCGCCAAACGCAACGGTGTTTGCCGTTTTTTTCCCAATGACATTCCCGTGGCCTCCCCATTTGCCGGGCGGATGAGGCCCGCAGGCCGGGTGCGCGCCTCGTTCGGGACGTTTTCCGCCCCGGCGGGGCCCGCCGTTCAACCCGCCGCGTTGACGGATGCCCCGTCGTCGCGCCTATACCCGCCGGATGGCCCCGCATCTGGCGGCGATGGGCAGGCTGGAGGCTGACGCGGGACGCATGCCGGTCGCCGAGGAGACGACGGGTGACGTGACGGAGGTGGGCGGTGCCGGGCAGCCGGTGACCGATCGCTCGGCCGTGGGCCTCGTCGCGGTGATCGTCGCCGCGACCGACGGCGAGCCGCGCGCCCTGACGATCCGCGTCCCCGGGCAGGCGACCTGCCGCGGCGACGGGCTCCCCGCCGGCCCCCTCGTGCCCGAGCACGCCACCCTGGAGCGTGGCCTGCGGGCCTGGGTCGAGCAGCAGACCAACCAGCGCCTCGGCTATGTCGAGCAGCTCTACACCTTCGGCGACCGGGACCGCTCGGGGAGCGAGGAGGCCCCGGCGGCGCACGCCCTGTCGGTGGCCTACCTCGCCCTGGTGCGGGAGGAGCGCCCCGCCGGCCTCGCCGAGGCCTCGTGGCACAACTGGTACCGCTACCTTCCCTACGAGGATTTCCGCCGGGGCCGCCCGCCCGAGCTCGACGCCATCGAGCCCCGGCTCACGGCCTGGGCCGGGCAGGCGGCGGACAAGGCCCTGCGCCAGCGGCGCCTCGACCGCCTCGGCCTCACCTTCGGCATGAATGGCGGGACGTGGAACGAGGAGCGGGTGCTGGAGCGCTACGAGCTCCTGTTCGAGGCGGCCCTCGTCCCCGAGTCGCGGGGCAATCCCGGCCCCGGCCGGGCGGGGGATCCGACCGGGGTCCCGATGGCCTTCGACCACCGCCGGGTGCTCGCCACGGCGATCGGCCGGCTGCGGGGCAAGATCAAGTACCGGCCGGTGGTGTTCGAGCTGATGCCGCCGGAATTTACGCTGCTGCAGCTGCAGCGCACCGTGGAGGCCCTGTCCGGCATCCAGCTCCACAAGCAGAACTTCCGCCGCCTCGTGGCCCAGCAGGGCCTCGTCGAGGAGACGGAGAGCCTGACCAGCGGCGCGGCCGGGCGCCCCGCCCGCTTCGTGCGGTTCCGGCGGGAGGTGCTGCTGGAACGCCCGGCGCCGGGGCTGCGGCTGCCCTCGCGGCGGGTCGGATGAGCCGTTGCCTCACCGCGCGTGTCGCAAGGCGATGACGGCCCCCAGTCAGCCGTAGGTCTGCTCCTCGCTCGGGAACGTGCCGGCGCGGACCTCCTCCGCATAGGCCTTCACCGCGCCTTCGATATGCCCGCGCAGGGAGCCGAACTGGCGCACGAATTTCGGCGTCCGCTCGGACAGGCCGAGCATGTCCTCCAGCACGAGGATCTGCCCGTCGCAAACGGAGGAGGCGCCGATGCCGATGGTGGCGGCGCTCACCTGCGGGGAGCGCGCGATGGCCCGGGCCACGGGCTCGACGATGCCCTCCAGCACGATGGCGAAGGCCCCGGCCTCGGAGATCGCCCTGGCATCCTCCAGCAGGCGCCGCTCGTCGTCGGGCGCCCGGCCCTGCACCTTGAACCCGCCCATCACGTTCACCGCCTGCGGGGTGAGGCCGATATGGCCCATCACCGGCACGCCGCGCTGGACGAGGAACGCCACCGTCTCGGCGAAATGGGCCCCGCCCTCCAGCTTCACCGCCCCGGCGCCGGTCTCCTTCAGGATCCGGGAGGCGCTGAGGAAGGCCTGCTCGCGGCTCGCCTCGTAGGAGCCGAACGGCATGTCGACCACGATCAGCGCCTTGGTGGTGCCGCGGATCACCGCCTGCGCCTGAAGGATCATCATCTCCAAGGTCACGGGGATGGTCGATTCCATCCCGTGCATGACCATGCCGAGCGAGTCGCCGACGAGGATGAAGTCGCAGAAGGCATCGACGATGCCGGCGGTGTGGGCGTGATAGGCGGTGAGGGCGACGATCTTGCGTCCCTCGGCCTTGCGCTTGCCCATATCCACCGCCCGCAGGCGGCGGGATTGGATGACCTGGGACATACCCGCGCTCCAGAACGGTGTCGGCCGGGATCCGGCGCGGCGCCTTATACGACACGCGGCGCCGGGCGACAGGGCCGCCGCCCGGAGGAATCGCCGGGATGTCAGGGGGCGGCGGCCTTCCAGGCCGCGTCCTCGGAGAGGTTGCGCGTCTCGTGGACGTCCTGCCAACCCTCGACGCCGAGGGGGAACCAGTGCACCGCCGTGTAGCCCTTCTCCACGAGGCGCTTGCCGGCGTTCCAGCTGCCCCAGCACTCCACGTGGCAGAACACCACGATGGGCTTGGCCCTGTTTCCCCCGGTCAACGCCGCGACGCGGTCGTAGAACAGGGCCTCGCGCTCCGGCGGCAGCGGGACGGCGCCGGCATTCGGCAGCCAGACCGCCTCCGGGATGGACGGGTGGACCGGCAGCCACAGGCGGCCCTCGGGGAAGTTCGACGGCTTGCGCTCCCGCGCGGCGACATCGATCAGCACCGGCTTGTCCGGGCCATCGAGCATCGCGGCGACGGCGGCCGCGTCCACCACCTGGGCGCCCTTGAGGGTGGGCGGCGTGTAGCCGTGCGGCGGGCCGGCATAGAGCTCCGCCGGCTCCGGGACGTTCACGGGCGAATCGGCGGGCTCCCCCGCCGCGAGGCAGAGGGCGGCGGCGGCCACCGCCGCCCCCCGCCGGAGGATCGAGCGCCCCGCCATGGTCAGTTCGTGGGGCTCGGCGCGGTGAAGCTGTGCGTCCACGCTCCGCCCTGGTTGTCCCCCGCCGCCACCTGGATCGGCTTGCCGTCCGGCTTCAGCCCGAAATTGATCACCGGGTTGGAGGCGATGGAGATGTCGCCCGTCATCGTGAAGACCTTCCGGTCGCCGGCCGAGACGGTGAGCTTGTCGATGTAGCGGGCCGGCGTGTAGTCGCGGGTCACCTGATTCATCTGCATCCCGGAGAAGTTCGGGTGGCGGATCATCAGGGTCGCCTCCACCGGCTTGCCGGGCTGGGCGTCGGCGAACTTCATGCGCATGTCGCCCATGCCCTTCAGCGCCTCCTCCTCGCTCATGCCCATCGGCGCCGAGCAGCCGCCCGAGGCCTTCACGAACTGCTTCGCCTCGTAGAGCTTGCCGTCCGTCGTCTCCACCACGGCGTGCATGTCGGTGTAGTTGTTGACGCGCACCCGCAGCTTAAGCTCGCTGGTATCGGCGGCGGGGCCGAATTCGAAATTGGCGGCGTAGGGCGCCGGGTTGTCGTCGATGATCAACGACACCGCCTTGATCTTGTCCTTCTCCGGCATCGTCAGGGTGATCGGCACCAGCGCGGCGTCCTCGGCGCGCTTGGGCGCCTCCAGCTTCACGAGGCTGTCGGTCGGCTCGATCGTGCGGTCGCCGAAGATCGACTTGGCGATCTCCTGCCAGCGCGCCGCCCGCTCCTGCTCGGTGTCCGAGGCGCCGGCGGCGTGGACGGCGGGGGCGAAGGGCCCGGACAGGGCGGCGGCCGAAAGGGTCAAGCCGAGGGCAAGGGCGAGGGTCGGGCGCATGGCGTTGTCTCCCATCGTTGTGGTTTCAGTGATACGACTGATCAGTCCCACTCGAGTTCCTGGTAGGCGACCGTGATGTTGCGCCGGTTATAGTGCTCGAAGAGCTTCCACTTGTCGCCCTGATCGTGGGCGACAGTATCGACGGCCTTGTCGATCGGCACGTCCTTGGCGATGGCCGCCTTGGTCCCGTCCCGCAGGGCGGTGAGATAGGCGGTCAGGGCGGCGACGGCCGGGGCGAGCTCGACCCGCACCGGGCCGTGGCCCGGCACCGCGTGGGTGGCGCCGCTCGCCTTCACCCGCTCCAGCTCCTTCAGCCAGCCCTTCAGGCTGCCGTCGAGGGAGGGAATCCGGTCCACGAACAGCAGGTCGGCCGGGAACAGCAGCCCGCTCGCGGAATCGCGCATCGAGAGGTCGCTGGTGGTATGCGCCGGGCCGTGGGCGGTGAAGCTGAGCGTGCGGTCGCCCAGGTTCACCTCGGCCGTGTCGGCCACCGCCATCGTCGGATAGACGACGGGTCCCGTGCGCTCCTCGCCGAACAGTTCCACCAGCCGCCTGCGGTAGAACTCGCCCCGGGCGTCCAGGGCCTCCTTCAGCTTGGCATGGCCGATGAAGACCGGCTTGTCCGCCGTGAAGGCCCCCGCGCCGAAGGCGTGGTCCGGGTGGACGTGGCTCAGCACCACATGGGTCACAGGCTTGTCGGTGCGCTTGGCGATCTCGCCCCGCAGCCACTGCCCGTCCACGAGGCTACCGCCGGATTCCGTCACCAGCACGCCATCCCTGCCGACGATGAAGCCGATATTGGCGATGGCGTCGGCGTTCTCGGGCGTGGCGTCGGCGATCAGACCCTTGCGGATGAATGTGCCGGGGGCGACCTCCTCCATCGTGAAGGCCTCGGCATAGGCGCCCGCCGACATCCCCGCCGTCGGGAGGCAGCACAGGCACAGCCCGCCGAACAGGGCATGGCGCCGGCTCAGGCCCCGCGACTGCGCGAACGCCTCACCCTTCGGACCAACGGCCTGCGCCGCCATACCGGACCTCCCGCGTGTTATTTTTTGACCATTTAAGCGCCGGTGGGCGCTTTTTCACGGGCACCGCGTCCTGGCGGGCCGAATCCCACCGAATCGTGATGACGTGCCGGAGGGAAACGGCGCGCCCCCTGCCCTACTCCGTCGCCACGAACCGCGCGTAGCCCTCGGCGCGCAGTCTGCAGGCCGGGCACCGGCCGCAGCCGTAGCCCCAGGCGTGGCGCGCCCCGCGCTCGCCGAGGTAGCAGGTGTGGCTCTCCTCGATGATGAGGTCGGTGAGCGGCGCCCCCCCGAGGGACTGCGCGAGGCGCCATGTCTCGCCCTTGTCGATCCACATGAGCGGGGTGTGCAGGACGAAGCGGCGCTCCATGCCGAGGTTGAGCGCGACCTGCAGGGCCTTCACCGTGTCGTCGCGGCAATCCGGATAGCCGGAATAATCCGTCTCGCACATGCCGGCCACGATGTGGCGGATGCCCCGCCGGTAGGCGAGCGCGGCGGCGAAGGTGAGGAAGACGAGGTTGCGCCCCGGCACGAATGTGTTGGGCAGGCCGGAGTCTTCGAAGCCGATCTCGGTCTCGCGCGTCAGCGCCGTGTCGGATACCGCGCCGAGGGCGTCGAGACCGAGCACATGGTCCTCGCCGAGCCGCCGCCCCCAGGCGGGGTCGACCCCGGCGAGGCCGCTGCGCAGGCCGGCGCGGCAATCGAGCTCGATCCGGTGGCGCTGGCCGTAATCGAAGCCCAGCGTCTCGACGCGGGCGAACCGGTCCAGCGCCCAGGCGAGGCAGGTCGCCGAATCCTGCCCCCCGGAGAAGAGGACGAGGGCCGCGCCGTCACCGGGGATCGCGTCAGTCGCCATCGTACTCGGCCCAGGACATCGGCGTCTCCGCGACCTTCACCCGGGCGAGGCCCGGCAGGTCCGGCCGCAGGCGATGCCAGATCCAGGCCGCGATGTTCTCGGCGGTGGGGTTTTCCAACCCGTCGATCTCGTTGAGGCAATGATGGTCGAGGCGCAGCAGCAGCGGGCCGAAGATCGACTCGATGTCGTAGAAATCGATCACCCAGCCGGTGGTCTCGTCCACCGGCCCCTCGACGGTGAGCTCGACCCGGTAGGAATGGCCGTGCATCCGGTGGCAGCGGTGCGTGGCGGGCACGTTCGGCAGGCGGTGCGCCGCCTCGAACGTGAAAGCTTGGGTGATTCTCATGGACAGGTCGTTTCGCGTGATGACGGCCGGACCCACGGCGTCACTGCGAGCGCAGCCGAGCAAACCGGGGATCCGCCGGGTTCTGAAGCGGCCCGCCGCCCTGGATCGCTTGGCTGCGCCCGCAATGACGGCGGCGGCTGAATGACGGGAGGGACGGTATCAAGCCCCGTCCCGCCCCGAAACCCCCGCCTGCGCGAAGGTCGCCATGCCGGTGTGGCAGGCGAGCGCCCCCTTGATGACGCCCATCGCCATGGCGGCGCCGGAGCCCTCGCCCAGCCGCATCCCGAGAGACAGGACCGGCGTCAGGCCGAGCCGCTCCAGCACCTCGGCGTGGACGCCCTCCGCCGACAGGTGGCCCGCCACGCAATGGTCGAGGGCGGAGGGATCCAGGGCGTGCAGCACGGCGGCGGCGGCGGTGGAGACGTAGCCGTCGATCACCACCGGCACATGCTGCAGGCGCGCGGCGAGGATCGCCCCGGCCATCGCCGCGATCTCCCGTCCGCCGAGCCGGCGCAGGATGTCCAGCGGGTCGGTGAGGTGCCCGGCATGGCAGGCGAGCGCCGCCTCCACCGCCGCGACCTTGCGGGCGAGCCCGGCGCCATCGACGCCCGTGCCGTGCCCGACCCAGTGGGACGCCTCGCCCCCGAACAGGGCGGCGTAGAGCGAGGCGGCCACCGTGGTGTTGCCGATGCCCATCTCACCGATGCCGAGGCAATCCGTGCCGGCGGCCACCGCCTCCATGCCGAACGCCATGGTGGCGACGCAGGCGCGCTCGTCGAGGGCCGGTCCCTCGGTGATGTCCCCGGTGGGCATGTCGAGGGCGAGGTCGAACACCTTGAAGCCGAGGCCGTAGGCCGCGCAGAGCTGGTTGATGGCCGCGCCCCCGGCGGCGAAGTTGTCGAGCATCTGGCGGTTCACCGCGTCCGGGAAGGCCGAGACGCCCTTGCGCGTCACCCCGTGGCTGCCGGCGAAGACGCAGACCAGCGGCCGGTCGAAACTCGGGGGGGCCTTGCCTTGCCACGCCGCCATCCAGGAGACGAGCCCTTCGAGCCGGCCGAGGGCGCCCGCGGGTTTGGTCAGCACCGCGTCGCGGGCGGCCACCATGGCGGCGGCCTCGGCGTCGGCCCCGGGCATGGACCGGACGAGGTTGCGGATATCGTCGAAGGGGCCGCTCATCGCTGCCTCGATCCTGTGGGTTGTACCGATCCGGGCGGACGAAACCGGCCCCGCCCGCTATGAAGGTAGGCCGGTGCATCGAACCCGGCGCGCGGGACCGCAGCGATGGACAGGCAGACCGGCGGCGAGGCCGAATGGCCAGGGCGCGAGGCCCTGCACGATCTCGCCGCGTGTCTGCGCTTCTACTCCCGCCTGCCGGTCCCGCAAATGCCCGGCGAGGCCGATCCCCACCGCGCCCCGGAATTCTCAAGGCTGCCGCGGATGCTGCCCCTGGCCGGCGTGATCCTGGCGCTGCCCGCCGCCCTGGCCCTGGCCGCCGCGTGGCTTGCGGGGCTCGGCCCGTTCCTCGCGGCGACGCTCGCCGTGGCGATCATGGCCGCGACCTCGGGGGGCCTGCACGAGGACGGGCTCGCCGATTTCGCCGACGGGCTCGGGGCGGGGGGGGACCGGGCACGGATGCTCGCCATCATGCGCGACAGCCGGATCGGCTCCTACGGGGCCCTCGCCCTGTTCCTCGCCCTGGCCCTGCGGATCGGCGCCCTGGCGACCCTCCTCGACCGCACCGGGCTGGCCGCCGCGACGGGCCTCGTGCTCGCCGCCGCCCTGTCGCGGGTGGCGGCCCTGGCGCCCATGGCCCTCCTGCCGCCGGCCCGGAGCGACGGCCTCTCCGCCGCCGCGGGGCGGCCGGCGGGCGGGAGCCTCGTCACCGCCGCGGGGCTCGGTATCCTCCTCTGCCTCGCCGCCCTGGCCCTGGGGCTCGACGCCGCGGGGGTCGTCACCATGGTTCTCCTCTCGGGCCTCGCGGCGCTGTCGGTGACCGGCCTCGCCCGGCGCAGGCTCGGCGGCCAGACCGGCGACGTGATCGGCGCGTGCCAGCAGGCCGCCGAGATCGCCGCCCTGCTCGGCCTCGTCGCCGCCGTCGCACCCTAGGCGTGGGGCCGGACGGGTCGGGCAGAATGGATCGACCCCGGTGCTCCCACACCGTCCTCGCAAGCGGGGCGAGGCGATCCAGGGTGCGCCTCGTCCGGAGGCCTCCTGCCGTTATGGGTCGCTACGCAGCGCCTGCGATGACGGAGGGCGGCGCGGACGCCTCGGTCGCACCCTGAGGATGCCGCCTTGACGGCGCCGTCTTCGCCCCGCCACACCGTGGCCATGCCCGCCACCCCGCCCAAACCGTCGAGCCCCTGCACGAAGGTCTGCGTCCTCGACGCCGTGAACGGCCTGTGCCGAGGCTGCGGGCGCACCCGTGAGGAGATCGCGGCCTGGGGCCTGATGGGCGAGGCCGAACGCCGGACCGTCATGGCCGGGCTGGAGGCGCGGCTGCGCGCCGCCTACCCCGTGCCGGAACCCTCGGGCGCATGATCTATCTCGGCCTCGGCGCCCTGGCGCTGGTCCTCGTCGCCCTGGCCCTGGCGGATGGCGGCGACGGCGCCGGCGGCGCGATGTCGCCGGACATGCTGGCGAACCTCGCCTGGACGGGCACGATCCTGGCCCTCGTCGTGGCCGGGTTCTGGCGGCAGTTCCGGGCCGCACCCCTCCGGCATGTCCAGGCGCTGGCCGCCTGGGGGCTGATCGCGGCCGCCCTCGTCCTCGGGTACAGCTACCGCGACCGGATGAAGGAGGTCTCCGCCCGCGTCCTCGGCGACCTGCGGCCCGGTTCGGCGGTGCCCGGGCCAGACGGGTCGGTCTCGTTCGTCCGCCGCTCGGACGGCACGTTCCGGGTGGAGGGGCGCGTCGGCGGGCGAAGCCAAAACTTCCTGTTCGACACGGGGGCGAGCAGCGTCGTCCTCACCGCCGAGAACGCCGCCGCCCTCGGCTTCACGCCACGGCCCGACGAGTTCAACGCCCGGGTCTCCACGGCCAACGGCGCGACCAGCGCCGCGCCGATCCAGCTCGATTCGCTCGCCGTCGGCACGATCACCGAGCGGAACGTGAACGCGATGGTGGCGCGGCCGGGTGCGCTCGGCGAGAACCTCCTCGGCCAGACGTTCCTCGACCGCCTCGGCCGCTACGAGGTGCGGGGCGACCGTCTCATCATGACGCCCGCGCGGTGAGGGCGGGTGGCCTCAGGCCGCCACCCGCGCGTCCGGCCGGTCCCGCGAGACCAGCCCCACCGCCGTGCGCAGCGTGTCCAGGTCCGCCTCCGGCCGCATCCCGTGCGTGGAGAGATGGCGGCGGAAGGCGCGGGACCCCGGGCGGCCGTTGAACAGGCCGAGCATGTGCCGGGTGACGGCATGCAGCCGCTCGCCGGATTGGAGCACGCCCGCGACATAGGGCTCGAACGCGGCGACCGCCGCGAACGGGTCGGCCGCGGGTGCCGGCACGCCGTAGAGCACCGGATCGACGGCGAGCAGCAGGGAGGGCTCCATATAGGCCGCGCGCCCGACCATGGCGCCGTCGACCTCGGCGAGGCGCGCCTGCACCTCCGCCAGGGTCCGCAGGCCGCCGTTGACCGCCAGCGGCAGGCCCGGCCGCGCCTGCTTCAGGCGGGCCGCCCGGCCGTAATCGAGGGGCGGCACGTCCCGGTTCTCCTTCGGCGACAGGCCTTTGAGCCACGCCTTGCGCGCATGGACGACGAGCCCATCGACGCCCGCCGCCACGACGGTATCGGCCAACGCGTCGAGGGCCACCTCGGGGTCCTGGTCATCGACGCCGATGCGACACTTCACCGTCACCGGCACCCGCACCGCGGCCTTCAGGGCGGCGACGCACTCCCCCACCAGGGCGGGCTCCCGCATCAGGCAGGCGCCGAACCGGCCCTCCTGCACCCGGTCGGAGGGGCAGCCGACGTTGAGGTTGACCTCGTCGTAGCCGAAATCCACGGCGATCCTCGCCGCCTCGGCCAGATCCGCCGGGTCCGATCCGCCGAGCTGCACCGCCACCGGATGCTCCCCCGCCGAGAAGGCGAGCAGCCGCTCCCGCGGGCCGTGCAGCACCGCCCCGGTGGTGACCATCTCGGTATAGAGCCGCGCCCGGCCCGAAAGCGCCCGGTGGAACGCCCTGCAATGGCGATCGGTCCAGTCCATCATCGGGGCGACCGAGAAGCGCCAGCCCGGCAGGGTGACGGGCTCGGTCGTGAAGTCGGCGGGGGATGTCACGTCGTTCGCCTGCGGCGCTCTTCGGGGATCGTCGGGATCCCGGTTCTCTAGCAAATCAGGCACCGGGCGGCACCCCGTCCCTCACGGGGTGGGGGCGGCCTCGGGATCGGCCCAGCGCCACCCCTCCCCCATCTGGTGGCGGAACCACGTGACCTGCCGCTTGGCATAGGCGCGGGTATCGGCCTGCCCCCGGGCGATGGCGTCCTCCAGGCTCAGGCTCCCGTCGAGATGGGCGATCAGGCCCGGCACCCCGTGGGCGCGCATTACCGGCAGCATCGGATCGAGCCGCCGCCGGCGGAGCGCCGCCACCTCGTCCAGCGCCCCGGCGGCGATCATGGTGCGGAAGCGGGCGTCGATCCGCGCGCGCAGCAGCGCGCGGTCGGGGGCGAGGAAGATTTTCTTGAGGTTCAGGCCCGCGAGCGGCCCTGGGACGGGGTCGCCGTAGAAGCTCGCGATGGGCCGGCCGGTGGCGGCGAGGATTTCCAGGGCGCGCATCACCCGCATCCGGTCGCTGGGGCGCAGGCGGGCGGCGCCCCCGGGATCGCGCAGGGCGAGGTCGGCGTGCAGTGCCTCCGTGGGGCGGCCCTCGGCCTCCCGGCGGATCTCCGCGCGGATCTCCTCCGGCACGGGCGGCAGTTCCGAGAAGCCCTGCTCCAGGGCCCGGAAATACAGGCCGGTGCCGCCGACGAAGACCGGCAAACGCCCGCCGAGACTGTCCAGCAACGCCGCCACGTCCCGGGCGAAGTGCCCGAGGGAGTAGTTCGTCGCCCCGTCCACGTGGCCGTAGAGCCGGTGCGGGACCGCGGCCTCCTCGGCCGCGTCCGGCCGCGCGGTGAGGACGCGCAGGTCCGAGTAGACCTGCATCGAGTCGGTGTTGACGACGACCCCGCCCTGCTCGCGGGCGATGCGGCTCGCCAGGGCCGACTTGCCCGAGGCTGTCGGGCCTGCGATGAGAACCGCCGCCGCGCGATCCCCGGCTTCCCACAACGGCAAGGCTCACCTCCGCATGCTGGTCGCGGTCCTGATAGCAAACCCGGACCGCCCGGCCATCACCGATGCGGTCCTGGCCGAAGCCCGCGCCGTGCTCGGCACGGAGCACCAGCCGCGGATCCTCCACCGGGAGGTCGCCGCGGAGATCCTGGTCCCCGGCGAACCGGCCGCGGCCGCGGCGATGACCGGACGCCTCCGCGCGGCGCTCGCGGGCGAGCCCATCGACCTCGCCGTGCTGCCCGCCGACGCCCACCGCCGCAAGCGCCTGTTCCTGGCCGACATGGATTCCACCATGATCGAGCAGGAATGCATCGACGAGCTCGCCGGCACGCTCGGCCTGAAGGACCACGTGGCGGCCATCACCGAGCGGGCGATGCGCGGCGAGATCGCCTTCGAGCCGGCCCTGCGGGAGCGTGTCACGCTGCTGAAGGACATCCCCGTGGGGGTGGTGGACGGGCTCATCGCCAACACCCTGACGCTCACGCCCGGCGGCCGGACGCTGGTGCAAACCATGGCCGCCCACGGCGCCCATACCTGCCTCGTCTCGGGCGGCTTCACCCTGTTCACCGGGCCGATCGCCGACCGGCTCGGCTTTGCGGAGAACAGGGCCAACCGCCTCGCGGTGGCCGGGGGCAGGCTCACCGGCGCGGTCGAGGACCCCATCGTCGGCAAGGCCGAGAAGCGCGCCGCCCTCATCGAGTTGCGGGAGCGGGCGGGCCTGCCCCCCGCTGCGACCCTCGCGGTCGGCGACGGGGCCAACGACTTGGACATGCTCGGCGAGGCCGGGCTCGGCGTCGCCTTCCGCGCCAAGCCGGCGGTCGCCGCCGCCGCGCAGGTGCGGGTCGAGCACGGCGACCTCACCGCGCTTCTCTATCTACAAGGCTACGCGGCGGCCGAATTCATCGGCTGAGGCCCCGTCCGCGAGACCGCCCCGGCCGCGTCCCGCCGTTGGATGGCATCACTGCCGTTCGCAACGACGGCGGCGCCGGTCCGGGGACCGGCACCCTTCGCGTGATGGGATACGAGGCGGCGCGACCTCTGCGGTGAAATCGCGCCGCCGGATCGCCTCACTCCAGCCCGAGGGCGACGAACCGCACGTCGCCGTTCGCGCTGGCGACGAGCAGGAGCACCGACTTGCGGCCGTCCTTCTTCAGGGCATCGATCCGCTTGGTGACGTCGGCCGGCGTGGAGACGGCCTCCTGGCCGACCTCCACGATCAGCTCGCCCGGCTGGATTCGCTTGTCGGCCGCGTTCGAGTTGGGATCGACGCGGGTGACGACGACGCCCTTCTGACCGTCCTTGATGCTGTAGCGCTTGCGCAGCTCGTCGGTGACGCTCGACAGGTTGAGGCCGAGCGCCTGCCGCACGGCATTGTCCGCGTCAGGCTGGCGGAGGTTGGCCTGCTGCGGCTTCTCGTTGTCCTCCAGCCGGCCGAGGGTGACGGCCTTCGTCACCTCGTCGCCCTTGCGCACGACCACCACGTCGACCTTCTGGCCGACCGGGGTGGAAGCCACGATCCGCGGCAGGTCGCTCGAGGCCTTCACAGCCGTGCCGTTGAACTTCACGATCACGTCGCCGACGTCGATCCCCGCCGTCTTGGCCGGGCCCTTCTCGTCCACCCCGGCGACCAGGGCGCCCCGTGCCCCGCCCTTCAGGCCCAGGGCTTCGGCGGTGGCGTCATCCACGTTCTGGATCCGCACGCCGAGCCAGCCGCGCCGGACCTCGCCGAACTCGCGGAGCTGGTCGATCACCGTCTTGGCGTTGTTCGACGGCACGGCGAAGCCGATGCCCACGGAGCCGCCGGTGGGCGAGAGGATCGCCGTGTTGATGCCGATCACCTCGCCGTCCATGTTGAACAGCGGGCCGCCGGAATTGCCCTTGTTGATGGCCGCGTCGGTCTGGATGTAGTTGTCGTAGGGGCCGGACTCGATGTTGCGGCCCCGGGCCGAGACGATGCCGGCCGAGACCGAGCCGCCGAGGCCGAACGGGTTGCCGATGGCGATCACCCAATCGCCCGGCCGCATCTTCTCGGAATCACCGAACGGCACCGCCTTGAGCGGGTGGTCGGCGGTGGGCTTCACCCGCAGCACGGCGAGGTCGATCTTCGAATCCTTGCCGACGATCTCCGCCTTCAGCTTCGTGCCGTCGTGCAGGATGACCTGGATGTCGTTGGCGTCGCCGATCACGTGGTTGTTCGTCACCACGATGCCCGAGGCGTCGATGATGAAGCCCGAACCCAGGGAGTTCGACTTGCGCGCCCGGGGCGCCTCGTCGTTGCCGCCGCCGCCACCACCGCCGCGGCCGTTGCGCTTGTTGAAGAACTCCTCGAACAGGTCCTCGAAGGGCGTGCCCGGCGGGAGCTGCGGCATCGTGCGGCTGGAGCGTGCCTCCACCGTGGTGGAGGCCGAGATGTTCACCACGGCGTCGGTGACCTGCTCGGACAGGTCCGCCAACGAAGCGGGCCCCTTCGCGAAGGCCGGCACCGGCAGGGCGGCGCCCAGGACCGACACACCGAGCAGGATGGCCGCCGCGGCGGGGCGCAGGCGAGTGAACGGCCCGGGGCGGGCTGCCTCGACGGCTTGCATGATCGACCTCTTCAACAACGCGTTTCCCGTCAGCGCCGGCCGCATCGAGGCGGCCGGCGTTCGTCGTCAAAGGTAGCCCGCGAAAGCCACGCGTCCACTCGCCGGGTCAGCGGGCCGCGCCTGCGGTGGAGCCCGTGGCTGCGGCGGGGTCCTGGGCCGGGCGGCCGGCGGCGGGCTGCGGCACGCCGCGGCCCTGCGGATCGCTGAAGTACCGGAAGAAGTCCGTGTTCGGGCTGATGACGAGGCGGGTGTCGGGCCCCTTCAGGCCCGTCTCGTAGGCCTGCATCGAGCGGTAGAACGCGAAGAAGTCCCGGTCCTTGGCGAAGGCTTCGACGAGGATGCGGTTCTTGTCGGCGTCGCCCTGGCCGCGCAGCTGCTCGGACTTCTGGGTCGCCTCGGCCACGATCACGGTGACCTCGCGGTCGGCCTTGGCACGGATCGTCGCCGCGGCCTGCTCGCCGTTCGCGCGGATGTCCGCCGCCTCGCGCTCGCGCTCGGTCTTCATCCGGCGGTACACCGCCGCCGAGTTCTGGGCCGGAAGGTCGACCCGGGTCATGCGCAGGTCCACGATCTCGATGCCGAGCGCCTTGGCCTGACGGTTCACGTCCTCCTGGATCGTGTGCATCAGTTGGCCGCGCTCGTTCTTGACGATGGCGTCGCGGGTGGAACGGGCGAGCACGCTGCGCAGGCCGGAATTGGTGAAACTCTGGAGCCGCTGGTTGGCGACCCCGACATTGCCCACCGACTGGTAGAAGCGCAGCGGATCGAGGATCCGGTAACGGGCGAAGGCATCGACCTCGAGGTTCTGGCGGTCGGCGGTCAGGATCGTCTGGACCGGCAGGTCGAGGTCCAGCACCCGCTTGTCGAAGAAGACGACCGTCTCGGCGAAGGGGATCTTGAAGTAGAGGCCGGGCTTGTCCTCGCCGGTGGAGTTGAGGACCGCGCGGACGCGGCCGAACTGCAGGACGAGGGCCTGCTGCATCTGGCCCACGACGAAGACCGACGCGTAGAGGCCGATGGCGACGATCGCCGCGACGACGATCAGACCGGTGCGCACTGCCTGGTTCATCGGGCCACCCCCGTCTGGCCCTGCGCCCGGGCGCCGAACTCGGTCAGGGGCAGCACGGGCAGCACGCCCGCCGCCGTGGCGGAGGAGCCGGGCGACCCGTTCTGGTCGATGATCACCTTGTTCACGGAACCCAGCACCTTCTCCATCGTCTCCAGGAAGATCCGCTCGCGGCTGATGTCCGGGGCGAGCTTGTAAGAGGCGTAGACCTCGTTGAAGCGCGCCGCCTGGCCGGTGGCGTCGGCCGTCGCCTTCGTCCTGTAGGCCTCGGCGGCCTGGACGATCTGTGACGCCTTACCGCGGGCCTGGGGGACCTCGCGGCTCGCGTAGGTCTTGGCCTCGTTCTGCGCGGTGTCCGCGTCCTGCTGCGCGGCGTTCACGTCCACGAAGGCGGGGCGGACCTCGGGCGGCGGGTTCACCGAGACGAGCTGCACCACCTCGATGCGCACGCCCGCGCCGTACTCGTCCAGCGCCTTCTGGACCATCTCCTTCACCTCCTGGGCGACGCTCGCCTGCTCGTTGGTGAGGATCGCCTGGATGTTCCGGCGACCGATCACCTCGCGCATGGCGCTCTCGGCGATGGCCTTGATGGTGCCCTCGGGGTTCTGGATGTTGAACACGAAGTCGGATGCCTTGAGCGGGTTCACCCGCCACTGCACCTCGAAGTCGAGATCGACGATGTTCTCGTCGCCCGTGAGCATCAGGCTCTCGTCGGGCACGTCGCGGTTGCGGGTCTGGCCCGGCCCGGTGCGATAGCCCACCTGGATGGAGTTCACTTGGCCGACATTCGGCTTCACCACCCCGCCGATCGGGTAGGGGAAGTTGTAGCGCAGGCCCTCACCCGTCGAACCGACGTAGCGGCCGAAGATCGTCTCGATGCCGACCTGATTGGGGGCGACGGTGTAGAAGCCGGTGGCGAGCCACACGGCCGCCGCCAGGGCGCCGATCACCAGGGCGCCACGCCCGCCGCCGAACCCGCTGCCGCCGCCCGACGGCCCGCTGGGGCCGCCGCCTCCGGGGATGAGACGCCGCAGCCGGTCCTGCCCACGCCGCAGCAGATCCTCCAGGTTGGGGGGCGTGTTGTTGCCGCCTCCACCACCCCAGGGACCGCCGCCGTTGCCGTTGGGGCGCCCCCATGGGCCGCCGCCACCGCCATTCTGATTGCTCCAAGGCATTCTGGCCGTCGTCTCCTGACCTGCCGCACCCGTCGCGCCCGCAACGGGACGCCCCCTGCCAACGGGTGCACCCGGCGGGTCAATCCCGAGTGCCACCCGATCACCTGGGGATCGCCCGGCGACCGCCGCTGAACCGAAAGCATCCAGCGGACCTCCCCGGCACCTGCGGGTCCGTCCCCCTCGCTGTCAAGGCTGGGAGGTGGGCACGTGAGTCGCCCAGCGCAACCGCGGCGGGCCGCCTCAGCGCAACCGTTCCAAGTCGACGAATGCGTAAGGATAATCGTCGCGGGGTCCGGCGGGGTGCTCCTGGCGAAGGACTTCCCTGTAGCGGGAGCGGTCGAAGGCCGGGAAGCGCACGTCGCCCTCGGGCTCGGCCTCGACCTCGGTCAGGTGGATCCGGTCCGCATGCGGCAGGGCGAGTGCGTAGATCTCCGCGCCGCCGACGACCATGAGCCGCCCGCCCGACAGCTGGATCGCGGTCTCCCAATCGTGGACGGTTTCCGCGCCCTCGGCCCGGAAGGCGGGATCGCGGGTGAGGACCAGGGATCGCCGGCCCGGCAGGGGCCTTCCGATGGAATCCCAGGTCCGCCGCCCCATCAGCAGGGTGGTGCCCAGGGTCAACGCCTTGAACCGTTTCAGGTCGCCAGACAGGTGCCATGCGAGGCCGTTGTCCCGGCCGATGACGCCGTTGCGGGCGACGGCGACGACCAGGGCGATCATGGGTCCGTCCGCCATCAGACCGCGACCGGCGCCGAAATCGCCGGATGTGGCGCGTAGCCCTCCACGGCGATGTCCTCGAACCGGAAGGCGAAAAGGTCGCGCACCGCCCGGTTCAGGCGCAGCTGCGGCAGCGGGCGGGGCTCCCGCTGCAGCAGGGTGCGGGTCTGGTCCAGGTGGTTCCGGTAGAGGTGGACGTCGCCGAAGCTGTGCACGAAGTCGCCGGGGGCGAGGCCCGACACCTGCGCGACCATCTGCGTCAGCAGCGCGTAGCTCGCGATGTTGAACGGCACGCCGAGGAAGGCATCGGCCGACCGCTGGTAGAGCTGGCAGGAGAGCCGCCCCTCCGCCACGTAGAACTGGAACAGGCAGTGGCAGGGGGCGAGCGCCATCCTGTCGAGGTCGGCCGGGTTCCAGGCCGAAACCACGAGGCGGCGGGAATCGGGGTTGCGGGCGATCTCGTCCAGCACCCAGCGGATCTGGTCGACGGTGCCGCCGCCGGGCTTCTCCCAGGAGCGCCATTGCCGCCCGTAGACCGGCCCGAGGTCGCCCGCCCCGTCGGCCCACTCGTCCCAGATCGTCACGCCGTGCTCGCGCAGATACGCGACGTTGGTGTCCCCGGCGAGGAACCACAGCAACTCGTGGACGATGGACTTCAGGTGCAGGCGCTTGGTGGTGACCAGCGGAAAACCCCGGCCGAGGTCGAACCGCATCTGGTGGCCGAAGACCGACAGCGTGCCGGTGCCGGTGCGGTCCTCCTTGGCCACGCCCTCGTCGAGGATTTTCCGGAGTAGGTTCTGGTAGGCGTCCATGGGCACTCCCGCCCGCAGACGATGGCGGCAGGCTCGTTAATCGACCGGTGCGGATTCGTCTCGGACGCCGTACCGATCCGGCACGATTAGGGGATGTCGTCGCGAGGGTGGAGTCCGCCAGGGGCCGGATGTTTGGTGTCGTCCACAATGCGTCTTCGCGCACTCTCCGTCATCGCGGGTGCAGCGAAGCAATGACGACGGGGCCCGGATCCCAAAGTCAGCGCGGCCACAGGAGGTAGACCACGAGGGCGAGGTTCGACCAGCCGTGCAGGGCGATGCCCGGCCAGAGCCGGCCCGTGCGCCAGCGCAGGAACCCCAGGGCGAAGGCGAGCGGCAGCAGCGAGACCGGCCGGGCGAGGCCGAAGGACGAGACATGGGCGGCGGCGAAGACGATCGCCGTCGCGACCACGGCCCGCCCCGGCCCGAGGGCGCGGCTCGCCCGGTGGAACATCTCGCCCCGGACCAGCAGCTCCTCCGCCAGGGGCGCGAGGACGCTCAGATACACGAGCCAGGCGACGACCGCCGTCCGGTCCATGAACGGCGACAGGCGCATGTTGCGCCCGAAGCCCGCCCCGAACACCTCCGACGTGCCGGTGACCCAGGCGATGTGCAGGATCGGCCAGAAGAGCAGGATGCTGAGGAGGAGGACGGGCTTGAGGCCGTTCGGTCGCTCCCGGTCCAGGGCGAGGCGGCGCCACCAGCCGGCGCGATCACGCCACCATGCCCATCCCACCACCATGGCGGCGAGCAGCACTTGCCGCAGGACATCGACGGCGAAGGCGCGATGGGCCAGCTGGACGACGCCCACGAAGGGCCGCCGCGAAGGGGGCAGGAACGGATCGATCCCGTACGAGAGGTCGAAACCCACCCGGACGATCAGAAGCGCCAGCAGGCTCGCCGTGCCGAGGCAGACGAGGCCGACCCAGACCATTCCCGCCAGGGCGAGGCAGGTCGCCGCGACCGCGCGGAACCTGGACCGGGGATGCGACGGCACGCCAGCGGCCATGCCGGCCGGGTCCCCCATCCCCTCGCTGACGGATACGGCGTGATCGGACTTCAAAAGCGGGCCGATCCCCTCTATATTCGTTTCGCCGGTCGCGAGGCCGGCTATGGCGATAAACGTTCTCCGGAATAAACCGATCGGACCCGGGGGCGGTACCCGGCGCCTCCACCCAAGCCCAGGACCGATGGCCGCAAGGCCGTAGGGCATTGACTGGGCTTCGGCGGGGGCGAGATAGGACCGACGAGGGCGTGACCGGTGAGCTTTCGCTCGGCAGGGTTCCGCCTTCATCGGGCCTTTGCAAGAGTTGCTGACGACAACTTTGCGCCGGTGGCGGTGGCCGCGTAAGCGGTTCGCCCCAGCGAATTGAGGTCCCAGCGGGTCGCCCCGCACGGGCGGGGTTCGGAAGCGCCTGGCAACAGAAGCTTCCACTCAGGATTTCCACGGCCCATCGCACCGGGTCGAGGCGGCGGACGGGTCGGGCAAAGCGAACGCAGAATGGCAGACGACCTGATCCGCTACGACCTTCTGGTGCAGGACGCCCTCCGGGGCGTCGTCCGCAAGGTGCTCACCGACGCCGCGCATAGCGGGCTGATGGGCGAGCACCATTTCTACGTCTCGTTCCGGACCGAGGCGCCGGGCGTGCGCATCTCCCAGGCCCTGCGCGAGAAATATCCGCAGGACATGACGATCGTCCTCCAGCATCAGTTCTGGGACCTGTCGGTGACGGAGCACGCCTTCGAGGTCGGGCTGTCCTTCTCCGGCGTGCCGGAGCGGCTGCTGGTGCCGTTCGACGCGCTCTCCGGCTTCTTCGACCCCTCCGTGCAGTTCGGCCTGAAGTTCGACCTCGGCGAGGCGGGCCAGGAGGCGGCGGGCGAGCCTGAGGTGCCCGCGGCCAAGGCCGGGCCTCGCGGCGCGGCCTCCGAGCCGGGCGAGGTGAAGCCCAAGATCGGGACGGGGCTCGCGACCATCGGCTCGAACAGCAGCAGCGCCCCCACCGTCCTGCCGGCCCCCGCCGCCCAGTCCGGCAAGGCGGACGACAAGGCCTCCCGCCCCGCCGCCAAGAAGGACGGCGAGGAGGGCACCGCCGAGGTCGTCAGCCTGGACGCCTTCCGCAAGAAGAGCTGAGGCGCGGTTCGCCCATCCGTCTGCGACGATCGTCGCCGGATTCAGGCGCCCCTGACACCCTGATCGTCATTGCGAGCCATGCGGAGCAATCCAGGGATCCGCCACGATCCGAGGCGTCCCGCCGCCCTGGATTGCGTCGCGTTGCGCGCAATGACGGGATCGTTGCAGCCTACCCCCGCACCGTCGCGTCCATCTTCAGCCCGTGCTCCGGCCGGAGGGTCACCCGGTGCAGGGGCGTCATCGGCGGGTGGTCGGCCGGCATGCGGAAGCGGGCGGCGCGGACGACGTGGGCGAGCAGGATCGCCGCCTCCTGGACCGAGAAGGTCTGGCCGATGCAGACCCGTGGCCCCGCGCCGAACGGCAGGTAGGTGAAGCGCGCGATCTGCTCCCGCTGCCCCGGCATGAAGCGCTCGGGCACGAAGGCCTCCGGGTCGTCCCAGAGCAGGTGGTGCCGGTGGAGCACCCAGGGCGCGATCAGCACCAGCGAGCCCCGCGGCACCTTGATCCTCCCGAATCGGTCCTCCCGCAGGGCCTGCCGGCTGAGGAACGGCACCGGCGGGAACAGGCGCATCCCCTCCTCCACCACCGCCCGGGCGAAGGGCAGCGCGTCGAGGGTGAAATCCTCGCCGTCCACCGCATCCACCTCCGCCTCCAGGCGCTCCTGCGCCGCCTCGTCCTGCGACAGGCAGTACAGCGCCCAGGTCAGGGCGTTGGCCGTGGTCTCGTGGCCGGCGGCGATGAAGGTGACGATGTTGGCCCGCACCGCGAGGTCGGACAGCCCGTTGCCGGTCTCCGGGTCCTGGGCGGCCAGCAGCAGGGTCAGGAGGTCCTGCGGACCCTCGCCCTGCGCCATCACCGCCCGGCGCCGGGTGATCAGTTCGTCCACGACCTCGGCGAAGTACCGCCCCGCGGGACGGGCTCGCAGCCGGCCGATCCGCGGCACGAAGTCGGGCACGCCGAACACGTCCAGGGGGTCGATGGGGCCGACCGCCTCCAGGAAGCGGGTGATGGCCCGGCCCAGCGCGTCCGGATCGCCGGGGAGCCCCTGGGTGAAGATCGTCCGCTCCAGCACGTCGAGGGTGGCGCGGGTCATCTCCAGGGCGACGTCGACCCGCATGCCATTGCGCCGCCGGAGGCGCTTGGCGATGCGGGCGCCCGCGGCGTTCATGGCCGCCTCGAAGCCGCGCACGGTGCGGGCCGAGAAGATCGGCGCCAGCGTCCGCCGCTGGAGCTTCCATTCGTCGCCCTCGGCGCTGAGGAGCCCGTTGCCCAGGCCCGGGGCGAGCACCCGGCGCTGGAGGTCGTCCTTGCGGTAGGCGTCGGTGTTGTCGATCAGCACCTGCCGGATGAGCGAGGGTTCGCTCACGACGGTGATGCGGCCCATCACCCCGTCGGCCGCCACGACCGGCAGGCGGAAATGCGCGTCCGCCCAGGTGGTGATGGGGTTGCGCCGGGCGGCGCGGAGAAAATCGAGCAGGCCGAGGGGCTGCGTGAGACGCGGCGGCACCACCGGCCGGAACCGGTTCGCGGGTGCGAGATCCCCCGTGGGGGCCGAAAGGTCGATGGTCAGGCTCGTCGCTCCCAGGCTCGTGACGTGCGGTGCCGGGGCCGTTTTTGCCGTGGACAGAGCGGCATGGATGTCGGTCGGCCCGGACCTCGCGGCATCGCGCTTGCCTCGCGCCTCCGTTAAGTAGGCACCGCACCGCACCAGACGTAGAGGCCACGATGTCGCCCACCGAAACCGCGACCCGCACCGAGTCGGACACTTTCGGCCCGATCGAGGTTCCGGCCCATCGCTACTGGGGCGCGCAGACCCAGCGCTCGATCCAGAACTTCAAGATCGGCACCGAGCGGATGCCGGCGCCGCTGGTCCACGCGCTGGGCCTCGTGAAGCAGGCGGCGGCCCTGGTGAACAAGGATCTCGGCGTTCTCGAGCCGAAGCTCGCCGACGCGGTGGCCGCGGCGGCCTCCACCGTGGTGGCGGGCGAGCACGACGACGAGTTCCCCCTGGTGGTGTGGCAGACCGGGTCGGGCACCCAGTCGAACATGAATGCCAACGAGGTGATCGCCAGCCTCGCCAACGAGTCGCTCGGCGGCCAGCGGGGCGGCAAGAGCCCGATCCACCCCAACGACCATTGCAACCGCGGCCAGTCCTCCAACGACACCTTCCCCACCGCGATGCACATCGCCGTGGCGCGGGAGATCCATGACCGGCTGATGCCGGCGCTGACGCACCTGCACACCGCCCTCGATGCGAAGGCGAAGGCGTTCGAGGGCATCGTCAAGATCGGCCGCACGCACCTGCAGGACGCGACGCCCGTGTCCCTCGGCCAGGAATTCTCCGGCTACGCCGCGCAGGTGGCCCTCGGCGGGTCCCGTGTCGCGGCGACCCTGCCCGGCGTGCTCGCCCTGGCGCAGGGCGGCACGGCGGTGGGCACCGGCCTCAACGCCCATCCCGAATTCGCCGAGCGCTTCGCCGCCAAGGTCGCGGAGCTGACCGGCCTGCCCTTCACCTCGGCGCAGAACAAGTTCGAGGCGCTGGCCACCCACGACGCCCTGGTCTTCACCCAGGGCGCCCTGGCGGCGCTCGCCGCCGGCCTGTTCAAGATCGCCCAGGACATCCGGCTGCTGGGCTCCGGCCCGCGCTCCGGCCTCGGCGAGCTGTCGCTGCCGGAGAACGAGCCGGGCTCCTCGATCATGCCGGGCAAGGTGAACCCGACCCAGTGCGAGGCCCTGACGATGGTCTGCGCCCAGGTGATCGGCAACGCCACCACCGTCAGCTTCGCCGGCAGCCAGGGCAACTTCGAGCTGAACGTGTTCAAGCCGGTGATCGTCAACGCGGTGCTGCAATCCGTGCGGCTGCTGGCCGACGCGGCGGTGAGCTTCACCGACAATTGCGTCGTCGGCATCAAGGCCAACGAGGACAAGATCGCCGACCTGATGAGCCGCTCGCTCATGCTGGTGACGGCGCTGGCGCCCTCGATCGGCTACGACAAGGCCGCCACGATCGCCAAGACCGCCCACAAGAACGGCACGACCCTAAAGGAGGAGGCCCTGCGCCTCGGCTACGTGACCGAAGAGGAGTTCGAACGCGTGGTCCGGCCCGAGACGATGCTCGCGCCGAGCGCGGAGTGAGGCCATAACGACGGACCGGCGCGGGCCCCCGCGCCGGTCCGAGGCTTGAGGACGCCGAGCGATGGGCGAGATCGTCAACCTGCGTCAGGTCCGCAAGGACCGCGCCCGCGCCGAGGCGGACGCCCAGGCGGAGGCGAACCGCATCGCCTTCGGCCGTCCGAAGAAGGCCAAGACCCTGCAGCAGAAGCGCAAGGCCCTGGAGGAATCCCGCCACGAGGGCCATCGCCTCGAGGGCCCGGAAGACGGGCCGGCGGAGTAGCCCGGCGCCCCGCCCCATGACAGGCATCGTCAAGCGCTCGGTGATGATCGCCGGCCACCGCACCAGCGTCTCGCTGGAGGACCCGTTCTGGCAGGCCCTCACGGACCTTGCGGCGGGCGAGGGACGCTCGGTCCAGGCCCTGGTCGGCATCATCGATGCCGGACGCGGCGGCCAGAACCTCTCCTCGGCGATCCGCCTGCACGTCCTCGACGCGGCCCGCGGGGGACGGCTCGGCAAATCGTGATGCGCATTCCCCCGCCGACGCCCCCGCCAGGGTGGTTCATGACGGTCGCGTGACGTAGACCGCGGGAAATAGACGCAGACCCGCCGAGGACCCATGGCCAACCGCGAACCGCTCCTGAGCCCCGTACCGATCACCGAGTTGCGCCCGACGCAGATGACCGTGGGCTACCGGGAGGTCGCCGAGAAGCGGCGGCGGTGGAAGGATTACGACGAGGAGAAGAAGCGCGCCTTCCTCGGCGCGCACACGATCCCGACCCTGCTCGGCCCGAAGAAGCGCCATTACGTCATCGACCATCACCACCTGTCCCGCGCCCTGCACGAAGAAGGCGTGACGGACGTGCTGGTGACGGTGGTCGCCGACCTGCACCACCTCGACAAGGACGCGTTCTGGACCGTCTGCGATCACAAGTCCTGGGTGCATCCCTACGATGCCGAGGGCGTGCGGCAGACCTTCAAGGACATCCCCAAGGGCATCGCCGACCTGAAGGACGACCCGTTCCGCAGCCTCGCGGGCGAGCTGCGCCGGTCGGGCGGCTTCGCCAAGGACACCACGCCGTTCAGCGAGTTCCTGTGGGCCGACTTCCTGCGGCGGAACATCAAGGAGAAACGCGTCGAGGACGACTTCTCGGCCGCCCTCGAAAAGGCGATGGCGCTGGCGAAGTCCGGCGATGCCGGCTACCTGCCGGGTTGGTGCGGCCCCTCGAAGGGCTGAGCCCCCCTCCCCCCCTTCGCCTCGCGGCAAAGGGGGCGGTCCCCGCCCGAAAATCGCCGCGCTGACCCGCGACCCTGCGGCCTCCGCCCTCCCCCGGACCGACGCCCGCATGACGCTCCCGCGCCTCGTCTGCCTCTCGACCCTCGCCGCCCTCGCCCTCGCCGGGGCGGCGCGTGCCCAGGACAGGGGGAGCGTGAACCCGAAGCCGCTTCCGCCGCTGGCGAACCCGGACGCCCCCTCCACTCCGGCCAAGGCGCTGTTCGGCCGCGTCACCCACCCGAGTTCGGGATCTCCGCATATCTACGGCTTCTACGCCAAGGGCTGCTTCTCCGGGGGCGAGGCCCTGCCCATGGACGGGGCGCACTGGCAGGTGATGCGCCCCTCCCGCAACCGGATGTACGGGCTGCCGGTGATGGTCGATTTCCTGGAGCGCCTGTCGGAGAAGGCGACCCGGGTCGGCTGGCCGGGCCTCCTGGTGGGGGACATGGCCCAGCCCCGGGGCGGGCCGATGATCACCGGCCACGCCTCCCACCAGATCGGCATCGACGCCGACGTGTGGCTGACGCCGATGCCGGACCACCGGATGAGCCGGGCCGAGCGGGAGGAGACCTCCGCCACGGACATGGTCCGCCAGGACCGCCTCGACATCGACCCCGACGTCTGGACGCCGAACCACCTCCAGCTGATCAAGCTCACGGCGGAGCAGCCCGAGGTGGAGCGGATCTTCGTCAACGCGGCGATCAAGAAGGCGCTGTGCCGGGAGTCCGGCGGCGGCCGCTGGCTGTCGAAGGTGCGCCCGATGTACGGGCACAACTATCACTACCATATCCGCCTGAGCTGCCCGGCCGGACAGGGCGATTGCCAGTCCCAGGACCCACCGCCCTCGGGCGACGGCTGCGACGACCTCGGCTACTGGTTCTCCGACGCCGTGCTCCACCCGAAGCCGCCGAAGGTGGCCCCGAAGCCCAAGCCGCCGATGACCATGGCCGCCCTCCCCGCCGCCTGCCGGGCGGTCCTGAAGGCGCCGTAGGACCCAAGGCTCGCGGGCGTCCGCGCGTCCCCCTCCCCCATCCCAGCCGCCCCCGTCATTGCGAGCGCCGCGAAGCGATGACGGCGCGGGTTTCGGGGGCTCCTAAACCGGCATCGCCTCCCGCGGGATGATCGCCCCCGGATGGGCGATCACCACCCCGGCGAGGCGGTGGCCTTCGCCGGCCGCGCAGACCGGGTCCCGGCCCGCGAGGCGGGCGGCGAGGTAGCCCGCCGCGAAGCTGTCCCCCGCGGCGGTGGTGTCGACGGGGGTGACGCGCCGCGGCACCGGCACCTCGACCGGCGCCCCGGCGGCGCGGACGAGGCAGCCCGGCCGGGCGAGCTTCACCACCGCCTCCCCGACGCCGGCCCCATCGAGCCACGCGAGCACGTCCTCCGGGGCACCGCGGCCGGTCATGGCGGCGAGATCCTCGCAGCCGGCGAGCACCACGTCGCTCAAGCCGATCATCCGGTCGTAGGCGGCCCGCGCCGCCGTGAGGTCGGGCCAGCCGCGGGCCCGGAAGTTGGTGTCGAAGGCGATGCGGGCGCCCCCGGCGTGGGCCTGTTCCAGGGCGGCGAACAGCCGGTCCCGCGCCGGGCCGGCAAAGAGCGACAGGCTGATCCCCGACAGGTAGACGAGCCCCGCCCCGGCGAGGGCCGCGGCGGTGCCTTCGGCATGATCCGCATCGAACAGGCGGCGCACCGGGGCCGCGTCGCGCCAATACAGGAAGCGCCGCTCGCCCGCGGCGTCGGTCTCGATGATGTAGAGCCCCGGCAGGCAGCCGGGCAGGCGGCGGACTTCGCCGGTCCCCACCCCCTCGGCCTCCCAGGCGCGGAGCATCTCCCCGCTGACATCGTCGTCGCCGAGGGCGGTCACGTAATCCACCCGCGCCCCGAGCCGGGCGAGGTAGATTGCGGTGTTGAGGGTGTCCCCGCCAAAGGCCCGGGAGAGCAGCCCGTCGGGCCGGGTCCGCAGCTCCAGCATGCCCTCGCCGAAGCAGGCGACGCGGCGTCCCGTCAGGTCGGCGACCATCGCTTTTCCCCGTCCTTCGGCTTCGCGTCCCATCGCCACGGATCGCTCCGGACGGGGAACGTCCCCTCCCACGACCGGTTGTGCGGGCGACTCACAGCCCCATGGAGAAGCCCGTGACCAATCCGCTCCACAAGTATCCCCGTCCGCCCTTCGAGGGCCAGCCGCAGAGCTTCCCCGGCAAGACCGGCAAGATGAGCCCCGAGCCGGACCATGGCGAGGAGAGCTACAAGGGGTCGGGCAAGCTCAGCGGCAAGGTCGCCCTGATCACCGGCGGCGATTCGGGAATCGGCCGGGCGGTGGCCATCGCCTATGCCCGCGAGGGCGCCGACGTGGCGATCTCCTACCTCCCGGAGGAGCAGGCCGACGCGGAGGCCGTGAGCCAGTGGATCGAGAAGGCGGGCCGCCGGGCCCTGCTGCTTCCGGGAGACCTGAAGCAGGCGAGCTACGCGAAGGAGATCGTCTCCCGCACCGCGGAGACCTTCGGCCGGCTCGACATCGTCGTGAACAACGGCGCGTTCCAGCAGCCGGGCAAGAGCCTGGAGGAGATCGAGGACGAGGTCTTCGAGACCCACTTCCGCACCAACGTGTTCGGCTCGTTCTACGTGACGAAGGCGGCGCTGACGCACCTCAAGCCCGGCGCGTCGGTGATCTTCACCTCCTCCGTGAACTCCAAGCATCCCATGCCGAACCTGATGGCCTACAGCGCCACCAAGGGTGCGCTCAGCAACATGGTGCTCAGCCTGTCGCAGCTGCTCGCGGAGAAGGGGATCCGGGTGAACGGCGTGCTGCCGGGGCCGATCTGGACGCCGTTCATCCCGTCCGGGATGAGCGAGGATGCCGTCAAGTCGTTCGGCAGCCAAGTGCCCTTCGGCCGCCCCGGCCAGCCCGCCGAACTCGCCTCCGCCTACGTGATGCTGGCCTCGGAGGAGAGCAGCTACACGTCGGGGGCTCTCATCACCGTGGCCGGGGCGATGCCGGTGTTCTGAGGGCGGAGGCCCGCCGGAGCATCCCTGTGGGACGGCCGCGGTCTTACCTTGCGGGACCGCGGCCCGATCGCCCATAGACGGACCGAAGCGAGAGGTCCGTCCGATGCAAATCGCCACACCCTATCTGATGTTCCTCGGTGACGTGCCCGACGCCTTGGCGGCCAAGACCGCCTACGGCATCAAGGACTGGCGCCCGGAATGGTGCATCGGGCAGATGCGCCTCCCGGGCTGCCAAGCCGACCTCGGCATCCCGGACCTCACGCTCCCCGAAGCCCTGGCCAAGGGCTGCCGGACCCTGGTCGTCGGGGTGGTCAATGCGGGGGGCGTCCTGCCGGACCATTGGGTGAAGGAGATCGTCGCCGCCATCGAGGCGGGGTTCGACGTGGCGAGCGGCCTGCACGTCCGCCTCGGCGCCGTCCCGGCCATCGCCGAGGCGGCCGGGAAGCGGGGGAGCAAGCTCCACGATGTCCGCCACAGCAGCGAGACCTTCCCGACCGGCAAGGGCACCCGCCGCCCGGGCCGGCGCCTGTTGACCGTCGGCACCGACTGCTCGGTCGGCAAGAAGTACACGACGCTCGCCCTGGAGAAGGGCATGCGCGACCGCGGCCTCGATGCGGATTTCCGCGCCACCGGCCAGACCGGGGTGTTCATCAGCGGCAGGGGCGTGGCCATCGACGCGGTGGTGGCCGACTTCATCTCCGGCGCGGTCGAGACGATCTCCCCGGCCGCCGGGCCGCACCACTGGGATTTGATCGAGGGCCAGGGCTCCCTCTTCCACCCGTCCTTCGCGGGGGTGAGCCTCGGGCTCCTGCACGGGGCGCAGCCCGATGCCTTCGTCGTCTGCCACGAGCCGACCCGCACCACCATGCGCGGTGTCTCGCACCCGCTGCCGACGATCGCGGAGGTCATCGACCTGACCGTGCAGCTCGGCCGCCTGACGAACCCCGGCATCCGGGCGGTGGGCATCGCCGTGAACACCCAGGCCCTGGCCGAGGGCGAGGCCCGCACGCTCCTCGACGCCCTCGCCGCCGAGCACGGCCTGCCGGCGACCGACCCGGTGCGGTTCGGTGTCGAGGGGCTGGTGGACCGGATCGTCGCCGACTTCCCGGAGGCCTGACATGGCCCGTCGCCTCAGCCTCGCCGTCGAGCGGTTCCCCATCGCGGGGGCCTTCACCATCTCCCGCGGCAGCCGCACGGAGATCGCCGTCGTCGTCGCGCGGATCGAGGACGGCGCCCATGCCGGCCGGGGCGAGTGCGTGCCCTATCCGCGCTACGGCGAGAGCGTCGAGAGCGTGTCGGCCCTCATCGAGGCACAGGCCGGGGCGGTCGCGGCGGGGATCGGCCGGGCGGAGCTGATGGCGCGGATGCCGGCGGGCGCCGCCCGCAACGCCCTCGACTGCGCCCTCCTCGATCTCGACGCCAAGGCCGCCGGGCGCCGCGCCTGGGAGATCCTCGGCCTGCCCGCGCCCGAGCCGGCGACGACCGCCTATACCCTCAGCCTCGGCACGCCCGAGAGCATGGGCGAGGCCGCCCGCGCCGCCTCCGCCCGCCCCCTGCTCAAGGTGAAGCTCGGCGGCGATGGCGATCCGGCGCGCATCGCCGCCGTCCGGGCCGGAGCGCCGGGGGCGCGGTTGATCGTGGATGCCAACGAGGCATGGCGTCCGGAGAACCTGGAGGCGAACCTCGCCGCCTGCGTCGCGGCCGGCGTCGCCTTGATCGAGCAGCCGCTGCCCGCGGACGCGGATGCCCTGCTGGCCGGGATCCCCCACCCCGTGCCGATCTGCGCCGACGAGAGCCTGCACGACCGGGCCGGCCTGGACGCCCTCGCCGGCCGCTACGACGCCATCAACATCAAGCTCGACAAGACCGGGGGCCTCACCGAGGCGGTGAAGCTGGCGGAAGAAGCGCGGGCGCGGGGCCTGACGGTGATGGTCGGCTGCATGCTCGGCACCTCCCTCGGCATGGCGCCGGCGACGCTGCTGACCCGCCACGCCGCCTATATCGACCTCGACGGTCCGCTCCTCCTGGCCAAGGACCGGAGCTCGCCCCTGCTCTACGAGGGCAGCACCGTCTATCCCCCCGAGCCGGAGCTGTGGGGATAGCGCCAGGGGCGCCCTCTCCGGTTGTCGGCGGCGGAGCATCCGAAGAAAATCTCGCTGGAATGGTCCGGCAGAGTGGATCGCCCGTCGCGATCCGACGCCGTCATTGCGAGCGCAGCGAAGCAATCCAGGGACGCGCTACGTCTTGAAGCGTCCCGCTTCCCTGGATTGCTTCGCCCTGCTCGCAATGACGGAAGAGGGCTCGGACTTCCCGGTCGAACGATGAGAAGCGGCGGGAGCCGCCTCGCGGACATCACGGGGATCGCGGTTCCCGCCCCGCGCCCCCGGCGCCGGGAGGCCGTTCACTCGGGCGCCAGCTCCAGGAAATGCCGCCCCGAGCGGTCATCGATCTCGATGATCCAGAGGTCCGAATCGAAGCGGATCTCCCGGCCGAGGCGCTCCTCGACATCGAGGGGCATGACGCCGGCCAGCATCGGGCTGAAGCGCCGTTCGCCCAGGTCCTCCGCCTCGGCCATCAGCGATTGGGGCGCCGGCCCGTAGAGGTCGGCGGTGCCGTCGAGGCGGTCGACCTTCACGAAGACCGCCCCCGCCTCCGCGGCCCCGCGCCGCCGAAGCACCGCGGGGATGGACAGATCGTTGAGCCGGCGCAGATGCGCCGAGACCCAGAAATCGGAGCGCAGGCGCGGCATGGCGGTGGAACTCCCGGATGGGCCGGGGCTCCCCCTACCCCTTGGCCGCGCCGGTTTCCAGGGCGCGCAGCGTCTTGCCCGCGGCCTCGCCGGTCACGGGAAGCTTGCGGTCGCGCTCGAACTTCTCGATCGCCGCCTTGGTGGCGGGGCCCATGGCGCCATCAGTCTTGACCGGGCCGTAGCCGAGCTTCGCCAGGGCGCGCTGGGCGCGCATCACCGCCTGGTCCGCGGCCGGGGCGGCGGGGGTCGCCGCCTTGGCCTCGGCCTTCGCCGGCGCCGGCTTCGCCCGCGGGTTGACCGAGGCGGTGGTGTCCTCGGCGCGGATCAATTCGCCGATCGTGTCCCCGGCGGCCTGCTTCGGCGCGGGGGCGGGCTCCTTCGCGACGACATCCCGCACCGGGGCGGGCGCGGCGGCGGCAGGCGCGGGCGGGGCCTTCGCCGCCAGCTTGGGGGCGACCTTGGGCAGGATCGGCGCCGGGTGGCGTCCCTTCTGGGAATCGAGGGCGTTGACGCAGATGAAGCCCGCGGCGGCGACGGCGACGGCGGCCCCGAAGACCGAGCCGGGGCGCTCCCGGCACTGCACCTTGCCCTCCGCGAGGCCGGAACGCAGCAGTTGCATCGCGACACCGCGCCAGCCGGCCTGCCGCACGCTCGGCACGGCCCTGCCCGCTTCCCGGGCCGGGCGCCGGGGGCGCCCGTCGCCCGCGACGGTGATCTCGCGATAGCCTGCCATCGATCCTCCTACTGCTTCCCTTAGCCGGCCCGGCGGAACGGCGCGGACGCGGTGAGATCGGATGCCGCCACGGCGCCGGTGACCGGCTCCGGATCGAACAGGCCTAGGGGAAGTCTCACAACCTTTGGTTTAATTTTCGCCGCGCCGCGCACCGCGGTGTAGATCGGCGCCGGACCGCCGGGGGCATCCTGGTCACGGCCGGCATAAGGAAGCGTCACCGTCACGGCGGTTCCGAGCCCGGGGGCGCTCTCGATGCGGATCGAGCCGCCATGCAGGCCGACGAGGCCCTGGACCACGGAGAGGCCGAGGCCGGTGCCCTCGTGGGCCCGGGCGTAGCCGCCGGTCCCGGCCTGGAAGAACGGCGTGCCGAGCCGCGGCAGGTCTTCGGCTGCGATGCCCATGCCGGTATCTGCGACGGTGATCTCCAGCCCGTCCACCTGACGTTGCAGGCCCACCGCCACCGTCCCGCCCACGCCCGTGTACTTCAGGGCGTTGGAGACGAGGTTGAGCAGCACCTGACGGCAGGCGCGCGGATCGGCGACGATCTCCATCGGGCCGACCGGGTTGGCGATCAGCTGGACCTCGCCCTCGCCGGCCTTGAGCTTCATCAGGTTGCAGCAGGAGCGCACCAGCTCGGAGACGTCCATCGCCTCGGGCTTGTAGTCGAAGTTGCCGCTCTGGATCCGGCTCATGTCGAGCAGCGTGTTGACTACGTCGAGGAGGTGGCGGCCCGAATGCTGGATGACGCTGGCGTATTCCCGCGACCGCTCGGCGCCGAGCGTCACGCCGCCCTCCCCCGACAGCACCTCGGAAAAGCCGATGATGGCGTTGAGCGGCGTGCGCAGCTCGTGGGTGACGTTGGCGAGGAAGCGCCCCTTCACCGCGTCGGCCATCTCCGCCGCGGTGCGGGCGGCCTCCAGTTCCTGGGCGTAGCGATGGTGTTCGGTCATGTCGCGGGTCACGGCCACGACGGTCATCTCACCGGCCACGCCCGCCCCGGCGATGCGGTGCGCGCGCATCTCGGCGTGGATCAGCTCCGACCGGTCGGCGCGGTGGGCGGCCGGATCGACATGCAGGCGCACCGCCAGCGTCGCGGGGCGGCCGGTGGCGGCGACGTCGCTGACCGCGCTCAGGAAAGCGGGCCGGTCGGCGACGTGGACGCGCTTCAGCAGGCCGTGGCCGCGCAGGCTCGCCGCCTCGCTGCCGACGAGCTTGATCGCCGAGGCCGAGGCTTCGATCACCCGGCCATTGCAATCGTGCCAGGTCACGAGATCGTCGATGGCGGAGAGGAGCAGGCGGTCCCGGGCCTCGTTGCTCCGCAGCCGCTCCCGCCACGCGCCCTCGTTGCGCAGGTGCTCCAGGGCCTGGGCCGCCACGTGGCCGAGGGCGGCGAGGGCGAAGACCGGCAGGGCGATGTTGACCGGAAGGGCGATCACCGGATCGGTGCCGAGCCACATCGCCCCGAGCAGGACGGCCCCGATGCCGAGGGCGGCGAGCCCCGTCGCCGCGACGGTGGCGCGCCATGACCCGGAGACCAGGGCCTCCAGGGGGATGACCGCGAGCCAGACGGCGGCGGGCGAGGCCGGGCCCCCCGTCATCATGGCGAGGCAGACGACGAGGCCGGTGAGCCCCGCCGACGACACCGCGTGGGCGAGCCACAGGGAGCCGGTGCGCGACAGCAGCACCGCGGCCATGACCGGGAGGAGAAGGCTCGCGAAGGCGGCGGCCTCGATGGCGGAGGGCACGCCCCGCCACAGCAGGTAGGGCGGCAGCGCCGCCATCGTCACCAGCCCCGTGGCGAGGCGGGAGACGAGGAAGCGCTCGTGCCGATGCCGGATACCGGCATCCTCGCTCGCCGAGCGGTGAACGAGACCGGCGAGGCGCTCGTCGAACAGGCTGGTCAGGACTTTGTTAATGGTCAAGACTCACACGCGCGGCGCAGGATGCTTGTCAGGCAGCCGAGGCGCCTCCGGTTCGACTTCGAACGACTGGGCTACGGTCTCAGACCGCCCTTAAACGAGTGTTGCGCAACTTCCGCGACCGTCAGAGATGCTTTCCACAAAGTAACCGCGACCGTCGCAGGAGGCGTTCACCATCCCCGGCGATTCCGGACGAGGGTTGACGCGCGTTTCACGAAGCCCGGCGAATTGTCCGCGCGGGGTTCATGAAAGGGGCGCCCGATGTACTTCATCCTGCGCGTCGTCCTGGTCGTCGGCGCGCTCTCCTATCTCGCGCTCACGCGCGGCGGTGGCGATCCCGCGGCGGAGATGCGCAGGCTCGTCACCCTCCCCTCCCCCGGGGCGGTGGTCCCGGCCGTGGCCGCGGCCGTTCCGGCGGAGACCCGCGAGCGGGTGATGCGCGATGTCCTCGCCCGGGGCCTGATGGCGGAGCTCAGCCGGCGGGCGGGCGCGCCGGAAATCATGGCCGCGTCCCGGGATACGCTCAACGACGCCGACCGCACGCCCGCGTGGCGGGGTGTTGAGCGGCACTGAGCGCGGCGGAGATCGACAAGTCTTCCGCGAATCTTTCTGCCAATAACAATCGTTGATTGCAGCAGACGAAGACTTTGCGTTTTCGTGTTGTTCCGGGCGAATCCGCCGCCTAAACGTCGTCCCATCGACGGTGATCGAGGCTGGATACGCTTTCCATGACGGCGGACGAACCCATTTTCTCCCATACTTGGGACGGACGCCATGTCGGGATCAGCATCTTCGAGATATGGGACCGGATCAGGACTGTCACCGAGAGCCCCCGGAAGATTCTCGAAGTCGGGTCCTTCGAGGGCTACTCGACCAGCGCGATGATCCGCCTGTTCGCGGACCGATCCCCCATCGAGATCACCTGTATCGACAGCTGGGCGGGGGCGATCCTGTTCGATGAGCGGGTCGACCCGACCCACGAGGCCCGGTTCGACGCCAACGTGGCCATCGCCGTGCGCAAGGCCGAAAATCCGGTGCAGCTGCGCAAGATCAAGTCCGACTCGTTCCGCGCGATGGCGAGCCTCATCCACGAGGGGGAAAGCGAGAGCTTCGACTGGATCTATGTCGATGGATCGCACGAGGCGAAGGATGTCTTCCTCGATGCCGCCGGGGCCTTCCGCCTCCTGAAGCGGGGCGGCATCCTGATCTTCGACGACTACCTCTGGAACGATCCCCTGGCGAAGGGAGGGCACGTCAACCAGACGCCGAAGCCCGCCATCGATGCCTTCGTCAAAATCTTCTACGACCAGCTCACCGTCTTCGCCGGGGCCGGTCTCTGGCAGATGTATCTCAGGAAGAACTAGCGCGTCTTCCGCGAACCTTGGATCAGGCGTCCCCGCGTCCCGGTGCGGGTCCCCTCCCCCCTGTGGGGAGGGGGAGGGGTGGGGGTGGTGCCGGAGAAGGCTCGGCGGTGCCCCCTGACCCATCCCACCTCCCGCTCCTCCCGGGCGAGCCCGAGATGGGCGGGGAGGAGCGCGCGTCGGGCTTCACGATCCAGGTTTTTCCAGAACCCGCGCTAGCGGTTGGCGTCCTGCCGGGTCCGCGTCGGCAGGGGCACCCGCTGCGGGGCAGCGGACTCGGCGCTGTGGCGGAACGAGGCCTCCGGCCCGTGATGGGGCCGGTGCAGGCCCGGCGCCCGCTCGGCCAGGGGCATGTCCAGCACCGCCATGAGCAGGTCGCGGGCGGCGGCGCGCCCGAGGGAGCGGAACACCGCCACGAGGCTCGCCACCCGTTGCGCCGAGCGGGCGACACCCTGGTTGAGCGTCAGGAACACGTAGACGGCCTCGTCCTCGTGCAGGCCCGCCGCACGGATGGCCAGGGTCAGGAGGTCGTAGCGAGCGTCGGCCTCGTCCACGGCCGTGATGAAATCGGCCGGCAGGCCGAGGGATTCCGCGAGGGTCGCCACGAAGGCGGGGACGTCCCGGTCGGTGGACAGAGCGGTCAGGGCGGCGCCGAGACCGCGGGGCACCGGCGGGCACGGCCGGAGCCCGGCCGTCGCCTCGACCGCGCGGACGATCGATTCCCGCCGGGCCGGATCGGCGTGGAGATAGAGCGGCGTGAGGTCCGCCGCCGTCACGTCGGGGCGGGCGAGGACGACCCGGGCGAGGTCGCCGAACCGGCGCGCCCGCTCCACCAGCCGGCGCAAGGGCGCTCCGGCGAGGGTGATCCCGTGGTTCAGGGCCAGCGCCAGATCGACCTCCGCCCGCCCGTCGCTGGACAGGTCCTCGATGGCCTCCCGGCGCAGGGCCGGCAGCGAGGCCAGGCGCGCCGTCAGCATCGCGGGAAGGGGGGCCTCGTCCGCCGCGGTCTCGGCGCCGGGCCCCTCGGCGGCGGGTGCACCGCCCGCGAGGATCGTCGCCTGGAGGGATGCGCTCCGGGCGGCCAGGGCTTCCAGCACCGCCGGGGGCGTCTCCGGATGGACCGCGAGCTTTTCGGCGACGATGCGGACGGTCTCCTGATCGACCGTCGGGATCAGGCCGCAGGCCAACGAAGTGAATGTCTCAAGGGCGGACCGGTCTCGGCGCGGTGCGCGCAGGAAGAGGTCCGTCTGCACGCGCAGGATCACTGGCTTGAGATCAAGCTGTTCGATCCTCGATAATTCGAGGAGCCCGGAAAGGTCCGGCAGCGCATCGGATGCAGGCATCAGGGACCGGTTTACGCAGAAGTACCGTTAGCCGAACCTAAGCCAGCGGCGTGAATCGACCTTTAAGCGGCACCCCGGTCGACCTGCACCAGCCTGGGACCGTCCCCAGCAAAACGGCGTTTATCCCCACCCTATCGCGCCGAAACCTCAGTCCGCCGCCGCCCCCCGGCGCAGGAGCGGGCGCGCGAGGAGGCCGTTTTCCGGCAGGAAGCCCGTGGCCGCCGCGAAGGCCGCGAGGCCCGGCGCGGCGGGATCGGGGGCGAGCAGGAGGCGGTCGCATCCGGCGAGGCGGGCCGACCGGGACGCGGCCTTCACCAGCAGCCGCCCGATCCCCCGGCGCCGGGCGTCGGGCGCCACGGCGAGGGTGCTGACGAACCCCGCCGGCCGCGCCGCCATCATGTCCTGCACGGTCTGGAGGGCGATGAGGCCGCTCGGCGGCCCCCATTCCAGGGCGATGAGCACGCCCCCACCGGCCCGGAGGGCGGCGTCGAGGCGCCCTGTGAGGTCCCCCGGCTCGACCTTGCCGAGGCCGAGATCCGTCATCAGGGCCGCGATGCCGGCCGCGTCCGCACCCGACGCGGCGCGGATCTCAAGCCCATAGCGCTGGCCCAACCTCGCCTCCGGACTGTCCATCGTCCCGAAGCGACAGATGGGAACGGGCGCTGCGCGCACGAGCCCCCGCCCGACGGAACGTCGCCGCACCCGTCGGCTTTGACGGGGCATCGTGGCCTCGCGCAAGGGACAATCCCGATGGGCAAAACGTCGAAGAACACCGGAACCGGCCCTGGGGAGGCCGACGCTCCCGCGCGGGACGGCGATGGAGAGAAGGCGACGGCGCCGAAGACGGAGGGTCCCTCCGCCGAGGAGCAGGCCCGCCTCGACCGCGACGCCGGCGACGTGGCCGACGACATCGCCGATTTCGCCTGAGACACGGCGCATCCGCCGCCCTACCGTCCGCCGCGGCAGGCCACCATCTCAGAGGAAAGACGCAATGGAGACGACGATGACCAAGACCGGATTGTCCCTGGCCGCATCCCTGGTCATGCTGCCGGTGGCGACGACCGGGCTTCTGGCCCAGCCCCTCCCGCCCGGCATCGCGCCCCCGCCCGGCGGGTTCGCCATCTACAGCCGCAACAACACGGGCGGCGACCTGAACGTGACGATCCCCCGCGGCGCCACGGGCGCAGAGACCTACACATCGAACTCCGCCGCAGGGGGCAATGCCGGCCGGCCCGAACTCGCGGTGCCGAACGGCAGTGGCGGCGGTGGCGGCGGCGGGAACTCGCGCTGAGGCCTCGGGACCGGCTCCTCAACGACAAAAGGTGCCGGCCCGGATGGGCCCGCACCTTTCAAGGCGTCTTCGTTCCTGGAACAGCAGGGGCGCGATGCCGCCCCCGCCCTGTGCCCTCCCCGTGGAAGGGCCGCACGGCGACTAGGCCGGCTCCTTCGACTTGCGCGGACGGGCGGCGCGCTTGGGCTTCTCGGCGCCCTCGCTGGCCGCAGCCGGCGCCGGGGTCGCGGCCTCGCTCGCCGCGGCGGACTTGCGGCGCTGCTGGCCGAGGCCGAGGCTGCGGGCGAGTTCCGAGCGCTGCGCCGAGTAGCTCGCCGCCGTCGACGGGTAATCCCGCGGCAGGCCGTACCGCTCGCGATACTGCTCGATCGTCAGCCCGTTGCGTGACAGGTGACGCTTCAGCGTCTTGTAGGGCTTGCCGTCGATGAAGGAAATCAGTGCATCCGGCGTGATCGACTTGCGGATCTGAGCCGGAGTCGGCTTGTCCGCCACCTCGGGCGCCGCCGGCGCGGGAAGGGCGAGCTTCAGGAGCGCTTCGTGCACGCCAGCCAGAAGCGCCGGCAGTTCCCCGACCGGTACTGAATTATTCGAGACGTAAGCGGATACGATATCCGACGCTTGCTCGATCAAGCTCTCGTAGGGGACTGCTGCCGTATCGTCCATCGTTGATTCCCTCTCCTTGGGGCTTCAGCGACGGTTCTAACGTTTGCGTGCCAAAATCAAGAGACATGAGAAGACAATTTTGCACAAACCCATAGAAATCTGTCGTGATTATTCGCGAACGATCCAACGCCAGTCGTCCAGAAGGGCTTTTCAAAGCCGAAGCACCCGGTGAAGGCCTCGTGAGTCCGCTAGCTGTCGCCTCACGCTTTCGTTAGGCCTCCCGGGAGCAGTACGGAGCCCAACAACTATCGGTTTAAACTTGCCATATTTTGTATGCCTGCACTGCACAAATGTGTCTTGTGCGGTCCGGGGAATGGGCTCCGGGGGCGATGGGAAAGGTGGCGCCGATGGGCGACTGGGAGTCCGGAACGGTGTTCGGAGCGCAGATTCCGTTCGTGCGGTACTGCGGGATCGAAGCGTTGGACGTCACGGAGGGGCGCACCCGCCTCCGCCTCGTCCTCGGGCCGGACCATGCCAACAACCTCGGCATCGCCCATGGCGGCATCCTGTGCACGCTGCTCGATGTGGCCATGGGCACCGCCGCCCGCTTGGCGGCGGGCGGCCCCGTCGTCACCCTCGACATGCAGACCCGCTTCCTCAACCCCGGCCGGGGCACCCTGGAGGCGGAGGGACGGGTGACGCGGGGCGGGCGCTCGGTACTGTTCTGCGAGGCCACCATCCGGGACGCGCAGGGCACCCCCGTGGCGAGCGCTACGGGGGTGATGAAGACGGTGGCGCCGAAGGGCGCCGCCTGAGAACGGCGCCCGCTGGCCTCAGGCGGGGACGCCGACACCCACGGGGCAGCTCACGCCGGTGCCGCCGAGGCCGCAATAGCCGCCGGGATTCTTGGCGAGGTACTGCTGATGGTAGGCCTCGGCGAAGTAGAACGTCTCGAGCGGCTTGATCTCGGTGGTCACCTCCGGGAACCCCTTCTCGCGCAGCGCCCCGGCATAGGCCGTGCGCACGGCCTCGGCTGTCCGCGCCTGGGCATCGCCGTCGGTGTAGATGCCCGAGCGGTACTGCGTGCCCATGTCGTTGCCCTGGCGCATGCCCTGGGTCGGGTTGTGGCTCTCGAAGAAGGTGCGCAGCAGGGATTCGAGGGGCAGCACGGCGGGATCGAAGGCCACGAGCACCACCTCGTTATGGCCGGTCTGGCCGGAGCAGACCTCCTCGTAGGTCGGGTTCGGGGTGTACCCGCCCGCGTAGCCGACCGCCGTCACGAACACGCCCTCCGGCATTTGCCAGAAACGCCGCTCCGCCCCCCAGAAGCAGCCGAGCCCCAGCACCACCGTCTCGGTGCCGTCGGGATATGGCCCCTTCAGGGGATTGCCGTTCACGTAGTGCCGCTCGGCGGTGGGCAGCGGCGTCGGCCTGCCGGGGAGGGCATCGGCCGCACCGGGCATTTCGGCCTTCTTGCGAAACAGGAACATCGCTCGCCCCATGGGATTGATTGGACTGCGTTCAATATGGGAAGGCAACCCGCGCTGCGGAAGCCGAGTGCAGGTGCATCCTCGCCGCATCGACGAAAGTCATGGCGCGGGTGGACTTGTCGTGCATCCGTCTGCCTGGGCAGTGAAAGCGGCCGCACGGCGCCGCATAGATCCGGGGACATGGGCTTTGGGGACGGATCAGGCCGGCAATCGTCAGCGCGACATCCTCGAAGCCGAGGCGGTGTTGGGCGATCCGTTCTCGGCCGCGGTGCGGGCGACGCGGATGCCGATGATCGTCACCGACCCGCGCCAGTTCGACAACCCGATCGTCTTCGCCAACGACGCGTTCCTGCAGCTGACGGGCTACACGCGCCTGGAAGTGGCCGGGCGCAACTGCCGGTTCCTCCAGGGACCCGACACCGACCCCGCTGCCGTGGACCGGATCCGCAGCGCGGTCCGCGACGAAGTCGATATCAAGATCGATATCCTGAACTACCGGAAGGACGGCTCGACCTTCCACAACGCCCTCTATGTCGGCCCGGTGCGCGACGAACAGGGGCGGGTCGTCTACTTCTTCGCCTCGCAGCTCGATGTCTCCGAGCACCATCGGCTGGAGAGCGAGATCGCCGCGCTGAAGGTCAGGCTCGCCGCGGCCGAGGCGAAGCTCGCCGCCCAGGGCCTCTGATCCCCCCGCCCCTCAGGGCCGGGTGAGGAAGCCGATGGGCTCGCGGCCGGGCTGCCCGAGCCAGAGCAGGAACGCCCCGAGGGCGAGGCCGACGACGGAGGCCGGCGCCAGGGTGAGGGGCAGGCCCAGCACGTGCCACAGCCAGGGCGCCGCCCCCTCGACCCCCGTCTGAAGTGCCCCGGCCTTGTCCTTGAACAACGAGACGATCACGTCCGACACGGAGGTGATCCGCAGGCCGTTATTCGCGATGGAGCGGGCGCCGTCATAGACCAGGGCGACGAAGCCGCCGGCCATCGACAGCAGGCCGAGCAGGCGGGCGAGGAAACGGAGCATCACCGGGTCATCGAACCGCGCCGGGGCGGCGCGGCATTCCGCCTACGGGCTGCGGCGGGCGGGTGCAAGCGGTTGCGGGCCGGCGGGCCCCGTGCCACAGCCCGGCCCGCGGAGGGCCCCCCTCCGGCACGGGGGAACGATGGCGGGCATGGCAGAGACGGCACCGGCCCTCGTCATCTTCGACTGCGACGGCGTGCTCGTGGACAGCGAGCCCCTGAGCCTCGCCTGCCTCACGGCGGGCCTCAACCGCATCGGCGTTTCCATCGACCTCGACACCGTCCGGGACCGCTTCGCCGGCACCTCCATGGTCTCGATCATGGGGCATATCGAGCGGGACTACGGCGTCCCCGCCCCGCCGGGCTTCGTGGACGACGTGAAGGCCGAGACCCTGGCCACCTTCGACCGGGAGTTGAAGGCGATGCGGGGCGTCGCCGGGGCGATCCGGGCGCTGGACATACCCTGCTGCGTCGCCTCCAGCAGCGATCCGGTGCGGCTGCGGCACTCGCTGACCCTGACCGGCCTGCTGCCCCTGTTCTCAGGCCACGTCTTCTCCTCGGCGCAGGTCGCGCGGGGCAAGCCGTATCCCGACCTGTTCCTCTTCGCCGCCGAACGGATGGGCACCGCCCCCGACGCGTGCCTCGTCATCGAGGACAGCGTCCCCGGCGTGACCGCCGCCGTGGCCGCGGGCATGCGCGTCGTCGGCTTCACCGGCGGCGGCCACTGGGGCCACGATCCGGCGGGGGCGGACTTGCTCCGGGCCGGTGCCGCCACCATCTTCTCCGACTATTCGAACCTGTCTAAAGTCATCATAAGTTAGATTCGCATCTGAGAGTTGTGTTCCCGCCCGCGATGCTTGGAACGTGACAGTTCCACTCGATTCCGTCCCGAAAGCGGAAGACAATTCCGTTGACGTTCGCCGCCCCAGGGAGCATCTTTACCGGGCCGACGAGGCATTCGTCGGCCGCGGTGATTTGATGAGCGTCGCTTGCGCCGCGTCACCAAACGCTAAAGCACTGCGAGTGCTCACGAATGCCTCGCGGTCCTTCGGTCAGGAGGACAATGTGACTGTTCTGCCCGTCCCGCATCGCACACCGAATTCTCCCCTCGCACGCTGTCGACGCTAGCGGTTTCTCCGTTCGTTTCGGAAGTCACCGGCCCGTCACCGCAATCGGGCACGGCTCTTGCGCCGGCCCTGGGAGTCGCTCGTCCGATGCCCCCTTCACTCACGCTCGTCACGCCCGTGGATCAGCCCAGCACCGCCCTTCCGGCCGCAGAGCCGCCTCCGCCCTTCCCGCCCGGGCCCGCCCTGGCGCGGGTCATCGAGATCGGCGAGGTGGCCGCAGGCATCGCCGTCCCCGAGGAAAAGGGCGTGCGGTTCTTTTCGGCGTCGCGGGATTTCGACGGCCTGGACGGCCAGCTGTTCCGCAGCCCGGAGCAGGCGGCCCGGGCCGTCCGCGAGCTGACCCGGCCCGGCGCGCGCAAGGCCCCGCGCCCGGTGGCGGTGTGATCGGCCGGCGCGGCGCCCCGGCTCAGCCGCCGTGCGCCCGCCCCTGCGGGTGCACGAAACCTATCTGGCGCACTCGTCGCGGGCCCGCTTGATCGCGTCCGCGAAGCCGGCCAGCTCGTACTCGTCGCTCGTCGGATTGCCGCGCAGCGACGTGGTCTTGATCGTGAGCTTGGGCGAACGGCCGCTCATCTCGGTGACGACCCGCGATTCTTCCGTGGGGTTCTGGAGCCACGCGTTGCCGTCCTTGACGACGAGCCCGTAGCGGGATGCGCCGAGGCTCAGGCTCGGGTCGGTGGGGGCCGCGGGGGTGCCGGCCTTGATCTGGGCGGCGGCGGGCTTCGGCGGGAAGCCCAGCATCACCGCCACCTCGTTGGCGACGTTCTCCGCCTTCCGGACGGTGACGAAGAGGTAGGCGCTGTCGCGCTTCAGCGTCTTGGGGGAGCGGCTCTGCGGCTGGGCGATGGCGTAGCAGATGCGGGTGGGGCCGTCGCCGTTCACGAAGACGTTCCAGCCGCCGAAGATCGCCACCGGCACGGCCTGCTGCATCCCCGGGGGCGACATGGCGCTGCGCTCGCTCTTCCGGCTGCTCCGGCGGGCGGCATGGCGCGAGCGCCGGGAGGGGGCCGTGTCGGCGGGGGCCTCCGCATCCTGCGCCTGGGCCGCGCCCGCCCCGAACAGGCGGCCCGCCATCGGGTCCGGCGGCGCGGCACAGGCCAGAAGCGCGATGATGCCGACCGGAACCAGATGGGAGACGCGGACCATATTCATTCCCTGCGAGCGTCAGCCGAAACGAGCTGTGCCGTTAGGAAATGAGTAATGAACCTCGCTTGGGACGACAGCAAGGCGGGCGGCGACGAGCGCCGTGGACTGAATCCCGGGCAGACGCCGTCCTCAGCCCACGCGGAGCTCGGCCGCCATCGCCGCCGGGGCGACGACCACGGGGGCGACCTCCTCCACCCGCACCGTCACGGTCTCCTCGGCGAGGGCCGCCACGGGGGCGGGCCGCCGCCGGGGCGGATCGTTGTAGGGGGTGTTGTAGCCCTTGCGGACCGCCGCCCAGAAGACCTCCCGCGACAGGTCGGTGCCCACCAGGGCGGCATCGATCATCGCGGAGGCATGGGCTGCCAGTTCCGCCGCGTCCTCGGGCTTCATCCAGCTCTCGATCGACATGCTGTACGGTCTCTCCGGTCGGGCGACGGTCCCCGTAGCGCAGCGCACCTAGCTAGACTGTGAACGCGCGAACGGCCCGGCGGTTGCGGCGCATCATTTCACCGTGATTCACCCTCCAGCCGCGCGATCCACGCGCCCGCCTGCCGCCGGACGTTGTCGGGGGCGGTGCCGCCGTAGCTCGTCCGGCTCGCCACGGAATTCTCGACACCAAGCACCGCGTAGACGGCATCGGTGATCTTCGGCTCGGCCTCCTGCATCTCGGCGAGCGACAGGGCCTCCAGCCCGACGCCCTTGGCCGCCGCCACGCCGACGAGGCGGCCGGTGACGTGGTGCGCCTGCCGGAAGGGCATGCCGAGTTCGCGCACCAGCCAGTCCGCGAGGTCGGTGGCGGTGCTGAAGCCGGAGCCCGCCGCCCGGGCGAGGGTCTCGGCCACCGGCTCCAGGTCCCTGACCATGCCGGTCATCGCCGCGAGGCAGAGGGACAGGGCCTGGAGGGCGTCGAAGGTGCCCTCCTTGTCCTCCTGCATGTCCTTCGAATAGGCGAGCGGCAGCCCCTTCATCACGATGAGCAGGCCGGTCAGCGCGCCGACGATCCGCCCGGCCTTGGCCCGCACCAGCTCGGCGGCGTCGGGGTTGCGCTTTTGCGGCATGATCGAGGAGCCGGTCGTGTACCCGTCCGAGAGCCGCACGAAGCCGAACTGGGCCGAGGTCCACACCACCAGCTCCTCCGCAAAGCGCGAGAGGTGGACGGCGCAGATCGAGGCGGCGGCCAGCGCTTCCAGGGCGAAATCCCGGTCGGCGACGGAGTCGAGCGAGTTGGCGGTCGGCCGGTCGAAGCCCAGCGCCGCCGCCGTGGCGTGCCGGTCGATGGGGAAGGAGGTGCCGGCCAGCGCCGCCGCGCCGAGGGGGCACTCGTTGAGCCGCGCCCGCGCATCCCGGAACCGGCCCCGGTCGCGGGCCAGCATCTCCACATAGGCGAGGCAATGGTGGCCGAAGGTCACCGGCTGGGCCGATTGCAGGTGCGTGAAGCCCGGCATCACCGTGCCCGCATGGGCCAGCGCCTTGTCGGCGAGCGCCCGCTGCAGGTCGGCGGCCTGGGCGTCGAGGGAATCGAGGGTGTCGCGCACCCACAGCTTCATGTCGGTGGCGACCTGGTCGTTGCGCGAGCGCGCCGTGTGCAGGCGCCCGGCCCCGGGCCCGACGATCTCCGTCAGCCGGCTCTCCACGGACATGTGGATGTCCTCCAGCTCGCGCTTGAACACGAAGGTGCCGGCCTCGATCTCGTCGCGGATGGACTTGAGCCCGGCCTCGATCGCCGCCACATCGTCGGCAGGCAGGATGCCCGCCGCCCCGAGCATCGCGACATGCGCCAGCGAGCCGCGGATGTCCTGGGGCGCGAGCCGCTTGTCGAACCCGATGGAGGCGTTGATCTCCTCCATGATCTCCGCGGGTCCGCTCGCGAAGCGCCCGCCCCACATCCGGTTGCTCATGTCGATCCTTCCGCGCCGCGCCGTTCCACAGAGGCAAGCCTGATGCCCGTCCGCAAAGGTCTCGCTGCGGGCGCCGGGCTCGCCGCCCTCGGCCTTGCCGGGTTTGCCCTATACGGGAGCGGTCTCGGGGGCGGCAACGGGGGGGTGGCCTCCGGGCCCTGCGCCGGCTCGGCCCCCGCCCTCGCCCGCATCGACGCCGCCGCCCGGGGCGAGGTGGCGGCCATGCAGGCCCCCAAGCAGGCCAAACCCGCCCCCGATATCGCCTTCAAGGGGCCGGACGGGGCCGAGACGAGCCTCGCCGCCCTGAAGGGCCGGCTGCTGCTGGTGAACCTGTGGGCGACGTGGTGCGCCCCGTGCAAGGCCGAGATGCCCGCCCTCGACCGTCTCCAGGGCGCCCTGGGCGGCCCGGACTTCGCGGTGGTGGCGATCAACGTCGATACCCGCAACCTCGACAAGCCGCCGCAATGGCTGAAACAGGCGGGGATCGCGCACCTGCCCTTCTACGCCGACCCCGCCGGCCGGGTGCTTCCGGTGGTCCAGCACCACGCCGATTCGGCCGGGCTGCCCACGACGCTGCTCATCGATGGCGCCGGCTGCACCATCGGCGTGATGAAGGGCGGGGCGGACTGGGCGAGCCCCGACGGCCTCACCCTGATCCGCGCCGCCCTGGGCCGGACGTCCTGAGGGTCGTCCGCAGGCGATCGGGGGCGCCCCGGTGCCCCACCCCGTCTTTGCGAGCGCACGCGAAGCAATCCCGGGGCGGAGGCCGACTTTGACGAATATGGCGTGTCCCTCGGTTGCGTCGCTGCGCGCGCGATGACGGCGAGCGCAGCGGGAGGTGAGGGACGCCGTTGATCGCATGGCCGGTGCGGGCTAACCCGGTGGGGATGCGGTTCTATCTCGGTCTGGCGACCACCTTCCACGATCCGGCCCTCGCCCTGGTGGGGCCGGACGGCACGCTCCTCTTCGCCGAGGCGACGGAGCGCTTCCTGCAATACAAGCGGGCGCCCAATTGCGAGCCCGATGCCCCGGCGCGGATCGCCCCCCTGCTGCGCGAGCACGTCCCGCCCGGCTCCGAGATCGTCGTCGCCTCGACCTGGGGGCCGCAATTCAGCGACTTCCTCCGGGGGCAGGCCCAGGCCGGGACCTTCGACCTGCCGACGCTGGCCGGGCATTCCGTGGACCTGAACGCCTCCTTTGTGCCCGAGCAGGCCGAACGGGTGTTCATCGCCGACCTCCACCTCGCCCAGGCGCGGGCGGGGCTCGGCACCCTCCTGGCCCTCTCCCAGGACGTCCGCACCGGGGGCGGTTCTCCCCGGGCGCGGGTCACCGGGCAGCGGCGCTATCCGCACCACCTCTGCCACGCCGCCTACGGCCTCTGGGGTAGCCCCTTCACCCAGGCCACGGCCCTCGTCGTCGACGGCATGGGCGAGACCGGCGCCTCGGCGATCTACCGCCTCGCGGACGGGCGGATCACGGAGGTGAAGCGCCACCGGGGGCGCGGCTCGCTGGGGTTCCTCTACGGCCTCATCACCGACCTCGCCGGGTTCGATCAGGTGAAGGGCGAGGAATGGAAGATCATGGGGCTCGCCCCCTATGGTCGCCCCGACCCGGAGCTCGCCGCGACCCTCGCCCGGCTCTGCCGGATCGAGGGGACACGCCTGCGCTTCGCCGATGCGGACACGATCCGCGCCGTCGCCGCGGACCTCCTCGCCCGGCGGCCGGCGGACGCGATGGAGAACGGCTGGGCCGACCTCGCCCGCTGCGGGCAAGACCTGTTCGGCACGCTGATGGACGCCCTGGTCGCCGAAGCCCACGCCCTGGCGCCCTCCGACAACCTCGTGATCGCGGGCGGCTGCGCCCTCAACTCCTCCTATAACGGCCGGGTGCTCGGCCGCTCGCCGTTCACGCAGCTCCACGTCCCCTCGGCCCCAGCCGACGACGGCAACGCCGTGGGCGCCGCGTGGCTCGCGTTCCACGAGGACAACCCGGACTGGACCGGCCCGCCGGAATCGGCGCGGCCCCTCACGCCCTATCTCGGCGCAAGGGTCTCGACGGGGGCGATGGAGCGCCTCGCCGAGCATGAGCCCCGGGCGCGCAGGCTCGGCCACGGCGCCGTGACCCAGGAGGCGGCACGCATCCTCGCCGCGGGCGGCCTCGTCGGCTGGGTTCAGGGTCAGGCGGAGTTCGGTCCCCGCTCCCTCGGCAACCGCTCGATCCTGGCCGACCCGCGGCCGGCGGGCGCCAAGGACGCCCTGAACGCCAAGGTGAAGTACCGGGAGGCGTTCCGGCCCTTCGCCCCGTCGATCCTGGCCGAAGCGGGACCCGACTGGTTCGAGGATTTCGCGGACAGCCCCTACATGGAGCGCACGCTGGTCTGGAAGGAGAGCGTCCGTGACCGGGTGCCCGCCGTCGTCCACGAGGACGGGACCGGCCGTCTCCAGACGGTGACCGCCGCCCGGAACCCGGCCTACGCCGCCCTGATCGCGGCATTCCGCGACCTGACCGGCGTGCCGGTGCTGCTCAACACCAGCTTCAACGTGATGGGCAAGCCGATCCTCCACACCGCGGAGGACGCGATCCTCATGTTCTACACCACCGGCCTCGACGCGCTGGTCGTGGAGGACTGGATCGTTGTGAAGTAACTTTTTTGGGGACTCCCCCCACCGTCACTCCGGGGCCGCGCAGCGGAGCCCGGAACCCAGACCCTCAGCGCACCGGAACGAAGCGCCAGCGTCGCGGGATACCGGCTGCCGGCGCGTCTGGATTCCGGGCTCTCGCCTCCGGCGAACCCCGGAACGATGGAGGAAGTACCGACCTCCGCACGAACACCACTTCACCCCCTCAACCCCCGGTCAGCCCCACCACCCCACCACCCCTTCGCCCTTGCCCGACGAGAACAAATCAAGTACGGAATGACCGATGCGGGCGCGTTGTGATCGGCGCCCTACCTCTCCATAAGGAGCCTCGCCAGATGGCCCAGCCCGCTGTGAAAGTCGCGAACATGCCGCCCGTGGACAAGGACAAGTCGAAGGCCATCGACGCCGCGCTGTCGCAGATCGAGCGGGCCTTCGGCAAAGGCTCGATCATGCGGTTGGGCAAGAACGACAAGGTGCAGGAGGTCGAGACGATCTCAACCGGCTCCCTGGGGCTCGACATCGCGTTGGGCGTCGGCGGCCTGCCCAGAGGCCGGGTGATCGAGGTCTACGGACCGGAATCGTCGGGCAAGACGACGCTCGCCCTGCACACCATCGCCGAGGCCCAGAAGAAGGGCGGCGTCTGCGCCTTCGTGGATGCCGAGCACGCCCTCGATCCGGTCTATGCCCGCAAGCTCGGCGTGAACCTCGATGACCTGCTGATCTCCCAGCCGGACACCGGCGAGCAGGCCCTGGAGATCACCGACACGCTGGTGCGCTCCGGCGCCATCGACGTGCTGGTGGTCGATTCGGTGGCGGCGCTGACGCCGCGCGCCGAGATCGAGGGCGAGATGGGCGAGAGCCAGCCGGGTCTCCAGGCCCGCCTGATGAGCCAGGCCCTGCGCAAGCTGACGGGCTCGATCTCGCGCTCGAACTGCATGGTCATCTTCATCAACCAGATCCGCATGAAGATCGGCGTGATGTACGGGTCGCCGGAGACCACCACCGGCGGCAACGCCCTGAAGTTCTACGCCTCCGTGCGCCTCGACATCCGCCGCATCTCCACGATCAAGGAGCGAGACGAGGCCATCGGCAACCAAGTCCGCGTGAAGGTGGTGAAGAACAAGGTGGCGCCGCCCTTCAAGCAGGTCGAGTTCGACATCATGTTCGGCGAGGGCATCTCGAAGGTCGGCGAGCTGATCGACCTCGGGGTGAAGGCCGGAATCGTCGAGAAGTCGGGGGCGTGGTTCTCCCACGACAGCCAGCGCCTCGGCCAGGGTCGCGAGAACTCGAAGGGCTTCCTGAGGGACAACCCGGAGGTCGCCGCCAAGATCGAGGGCATGATCCGCCAGAACTCGGGCCTCGTGGCCGAGCGCATCCTGGAGAACGCCAAGCCGACCGAGGACGACCTCGATCCGGGCGAAGCCTGATCTCACCCGCCTGCTGAGGCGGGGAACGAACCCACTTCGATACACGGCCCCGGAGATGATCCGGGGCCGTCTTCGTTTCGAGCCGGGCGCGCCGACTCCGGCCGTCCGTTCCAGCCCGAGCCCTTATCCCGGCCGTCTGCCGGGACAACGCAGTCCGCATGACTGAGCTCGTCGCCATCCACCCCGTCATTGCGAGCGGAGCGAAGCAATCCAGGGTAGCGGGACGCTTCAGGACGGCGTGCGTCCCTGGATTGCTTCGCTGCGCTCGCAATGACGGAGACGAGGGGCCTCGTCGGCTCCGACATCACGGTGTGGCATGAGCCGCCTTGGAGGAGGCTCACTGGTCGGCCGCGTGGCCTCAGCCCCCCTCCCCCGACGCCCGCCGAGGGTGAGCACCTCAGGATGACAGGGTGGGCCGGATGGCGTGGCCTATTCGGTCAGACCATCACGCCGAGGGACGACGTGGTGCCCCGCAATCGACAACCACGAACCCATCATCAGGACGCAAAACGGCGAAGCGATCCCGAGCAGGATCGCTTCGCCGTGATGACTGACTGAGAGTGAGCGAGGCCGGACGAAACGCCCGACCGCACCTCAGGCGGCTTCGCCCGATTCGGCTGCCGGAGCAGCCTCGCCCTCGACCAGTTTCCAGGTCTTGAGCTTGGAGAAGGGGCGGCATTCCTCGATGAACACCGTCTGCCCGACCTTGGCCGCATTGGCCTCGTCGTGCGCATGGTAGTTCTTCGAGCGGCGGACGGTCTTCTTCATCACCGGGTGGGTGAAGCGACGCTCCACCTTCACGACGACGGTCTTCTCGCCCTTGTCGCTGACGACGACGCCCTGCAGGACGCGCTTCGGCATGGTCTTCTCCTCAAGCCTTGGCGGCCGCGAGCGTCTTCTGACGCTGCAGCGTGCGCACACGGGCGATGTCGCGACGCACCTCACGGATGCGCGCAACGTTCTCGAGCTGCCCGGTGGCACCCTGGAAGCGCAGGTTGAACTGCTCCTTCTTCAGGTTGAGCAGCTCATCGGCGAGCTGATCAGGCGACAGCGCCTTCAGATCGGAGTGGCGTTGGGTGGTCTTCACGTGCGATCTCCTTAGTCGGCGATGCGCGTGATGATGCGCGTACGCACCGGCAGCTTCGCCGCGCCGAGGCGCAACGCCTCGCGGGCGACCTCGGCGGCCACGCCGTCGACCTCGAACATGATGCGGCCGGGGTGGATGCGCGCGGCCCAGAAGTCCGGCGCACCCTTGCCCGAGCCCATGCGGACTTCGGTCGGTTTGGTCGAGACCGGCACGTCCGGGAACACCCGGATCCAGACACGGCCCTGACGCTTCATCTCACGCGTGATGGCGCGGCGGGCGGCTTCGATCTGACGGGCGGTGACGCGCTCGGGCTCCATCGCCTTCAGGCCGAACTGCCCGAAGTTCAGGTCGAAGCCGCCCTTGGCCGCACCGTGGATGCGGCCCTTGAACTGCTTACGGAACTTGGTCTTCTTGGGTTGCAGCATGGCTTACCTCACGCGTGCTCGCGCTCGCGACGCGGGCGGTCACGACCACCCTCACCGTCGCGCTCGCGGCGCCCGCCGGAGCGGCCGCCCTCTTCCTGGGCCTTCTTGTCCTGGGCCATCGGATCGTGCTCGAGGATCTCGCCCTTGAACACCCACACCTTGATACCGCAGGTGCCGTAGGTCGTGAACGCCGTGGCGGTCCCGTAATCCACGTCCGCCCGCAGGGTGTGCAGCGGAACGCGGCCCTCGCGGTACCACTCCTGACGGGCGATTTCGGCACCGCCAAGACGACCGGAGCAGTTGATCCGGATGCCCTCGGCACCGAGGCGCATGGCCGACTGCACGGCGCGCTTCATGGCGCGCCGGAAGGCGACACGACGCTCGAGCTGCTGGGCGATCGAGTCGGCCACCAGGGTGGCGTCGATCTCGGGCTTGCGCACCTCGACGATGTTGATCGTCACGTCGGCCTTGGTCATCGTGCCGACGAGCTTACGCAGCTTCTCGATGTCCGCACCCTTCTTGCCGATCACCACGCCCGGACGACCCGAGTGGATGGTGACGCGGCACTTCCGGTGCGGGCGCTCGATCACGATCTTGGAGACCGCGGCCTGCTTGAGCTGCTTGGTGAGGGCGGCGCGGATCGCGACGTCCTCATGCATGAGCTTGGCGTATTCGCCCTTGCCGGCGTACCAGCGGGAGTCCCAGGTCCGGTTGATGCCGAGCCGGAGACCGATCGGGTTGACTTTCTGACCCATCAGATCCTCCTCACGCCGCTTCCGCCGCGCGGACTTCGCGAACCACGATGGTGAGGTTCGAGAAGGGCTTCAGAATGCGCGCGCCGCGACCGCGGGCACGGGCGTGGAAGCGCTTCAGGACCAACGCCTTGCCCACGAAGGCCTGGCTGACGACGAGGTCGTCGACATCCAGATCGTGGTTGTTCTCGGCGTTGGCGATCGCGCTTTCGAGGCACTTCTTCACATCGGTGGCGATGCGCTTGCGGGAGAACTGGAGATCGGCGAGCGCCGTCTCGACCTTCTTGCCGCGGATGAGCTGCGCCACGAGGTTCAGCTTCTGGGGGGACACGCGCAACATGCGCGCCACCGCCTTGGCTTCGTTCTCGGGGAGCGCGCGGGGGGTAGCCTGCTTGCCCATATCAGCGCCTCTTCGCCTTCTTGTCGGCCGCGTGGCCGGGGAAGGTGCGGGTCGGCGAGAACTCGCCGAACTTGTGACCGACCATTTCCTCGGTGACGTAGACCGGAATGTGCTTCTGGCCGTTGTGAACGCCGAAGGTGAGCCCGACGAACTGCGGCAGGATCGTGGAGCGGCGGCTCCAGATCTTGATGACCTCGGAGCGCGAGGAACCCCGCGCCGCCTCGGCCTTCTTGAAGAGGTAGCCGTCGACGAACGGCCCCTTCCAGAGAGAGCGTGCCATGGTGGTTACTTCTTGCGGTTATGACGGCTGGACAGGATGAAGACGTCGGTCCGCTTGTTGGACCGGGTCTTCTTGCCCTTGGTGGGGACGCCCCACGGCGTGACCGGGTTACGGCCGCCAGAGGTGCGGCCTTCACCACCGCCGTGCGGGTGGTCGACCGGGTTCATCGCCACGCCGCGGTTGTGCGGGCGCTTGCCGAGCCAGCGATTCCGCCCGGCCTTGCCGAGCGAGATGTTCATGTGGTCCGGGTTCGACACCGCACCGACGCTCGCGAAGCACTGGCCGTGCACGAGACGCTGCTCGCCCGAGTTCAGGCGAACCGTCACGTAGCCCTGGTCGCGTCCGACGATCTGGGCGTAGTTGCCGGCCGACCGGGCGATCGCGCCGCCCTTGCCGATCTTCAGCTCGACGTTGTGGACGATCGTGCCGACCGGCATGGAGCCGATCGGGCCGGCGTTGCCCGGCTTGATGTCCACGTTCTCACCGGCCACCACCTTGTCACCGGCGGCGAGCCGCTGGGGAGCCAGGATGTAGCTCTGCTTCCCGTCGGGATAGCTGACCAGCGCGATGAAGGCGGTGCGGTTCGGATCGTACTCGATCCGCTCCACCGTCGCGCTCACGTTGAGCTGGTCGCGCCGCTTGAAATCGACGTTACGCAGCGAACGCTTGTGCCCACCACCGCGGAACCGCACCGTGATGCGGCCCAGGTTGTTGCGGCCGCCCGATGAGCTCTTGCCCACGGTCAGCGACTTTACCGGCTTGCCCTTGTAGAGCTCACGGCGGTCAACGAGCACGAGCTGACGCAGGCTCGGCGTGACCGGTTTGAATGTCTTCAAAGCCATCGGCTCGTCCTCGATCCGTCCTCAGAGCCCGGTGGTGACGTCGATCGTGTGGCCTTCGGCCAGGGTCACGATCGCTTTCTTCACATCCGAGCGCTGGCCGCGAAGCCCGCGGAAAACCTTCTTCTTGCCCTTGGTGATGAGCGTGTTCACGCCCGTCACCTTGACGTCGAACAGCTTCTCGACCGCTTCCTTGATCTGCGGCTTGGTGGCCTTCGGGGCGACCCGGAAGACAACCTTGTTCTGTTCGGTGAGGTTCGTCGCCTTCTCGGTGATGACCGGGGAGACGATGATGTCGTAGTGGCGCGGATCAGCACTCATTTGAAGCGCTCCTCCAGCGCATCGACCGCCGCCTTGGTGAGCACGAGCTTCTCCCGGCGCAGAATGTCGTAGACGTTGATGCCCTGGACGGGTAGCACGTCGATCTGCGGGATGGCGCGGGCGGCGCGACCGAAATTCACATCGACCTCGGCACCGCCGATGATCAGGGCGTTCGACAGGCCCATCTTGCCGAAGGTCTCCACGAGGCCCTTCGTCTTGTGGTTGTCGACCTTGATGTCGTCAACGACGATCAGCGTCTCGGCCTTGGCCTTGGCCGACAGCGCGTGGCGCAGGGCCAGCGCACGGACCTTCTTGGGAAGGTCGTGGCTGTGGTCGCGCACGACCGGACCGAAGGCACGTCCACCGCCGCGGAACTGCGGGGCGGAGGCGGCGCCGTGACGGGCGTTGCCGGTGCCCTTCTGCTTGTACAGCTTCTTGCGGGTCCGGTTCACGTCCGAACGATTCTGGACCGCATGGGTGCCGGCACGCCGCTTGGCGAGCTGCCAGCGGACCATGCGCTGCAGAAGGTCGGCGCGGGGCTCCAGGCCGAAGATCTCTTCGTTCAGCTCAACCGAGCCGGCCCCGGCTCCGTCGAGGGTGGTGACATCGAGCTTCATCACACGGTCTCCTCAGCCACGGGGGCCTCGGGAGCCGGAGCGGAGGAACCGTTCTCACGGAACTTGCCCGGCAGCGGGACGTCGGCGGGGAGCTTGCGCTTCACCGCATCGCGGATCTGGATCCAGCCGCCGGCCACGCCCGGCACCGCACCCTCGACCAGGATCAGGCCCCGCTCGGGATCGGTGCGCACGACGCGTAGGTTCTGGGTCGTGACCCGCTCGACGCCGAGATGGCCCGGCATCTTCTTGTTCTTGAAGGTCTTGCCCGGATCCTGGCGACCGCCGGTCGAACCGATCGAGCGGTGCGAGATCGACACGCCGTGGGTGGCGCGCAGACCGCCGAAGTTCCAGCGCTTCATACCGCCGGCGAAGCCCTTACCCATGGTCGTGCCCGTCACGTCGACGAACTGACCGGGGATGAAGTGATCGGCCGTGATCTCGGCGCCGACCGGGATCAGCGCGTCCTCGGACACGCGGAACTCGGCGAGCTTCTTCTTCGGCTCCACCTTGGCGACCGCGAAGCGGCCACGCTCGGCGGCGGAGACGTTCTTGACCTTGGCCTTGCCGACGCCGACCTGCAGCGCGACGTAGCCGTTCTTCTCCAGCGTGCGGTGGGCAACCACCTGACACTGATCAACCTTGAGCACCGTGACCGGCACATGCTCCCCCGCGTCCGTAAAGACGCGGGTCATGCCGACCTTCTGTGCAATGACCCCTGAGCGCATAGGTGTCTCCCCTCGCGCGGTGAAACGGTAAGCTCTAACCCTCAGCGGGTCAGAGCTTGATCTCCACGTCGACGCCGGCGGCGAGGTCGAGCTTCATCAGCGCGTCCACGGTCTGCGGTGTCGGATCGACGATATCGAGCACCCGCTTATGCGTGCGCATCTCGAACTGCTCGCGCGACTTCTTGTCGATGTGCGGCGACCGGTTCACGGTGAACTTGGCGATATGCGTCGGCAGCGGGATCGGGCCGCGAATCGTCGCGCCGGTCCGCTTGGCGGTGGAGACGATCTCCTTGGTCGACGCATCGAGGATGCGGTGATCGAACGCCTTGAGGCGAATGCGAATGTTTTGACCGTTCATGACCTTCGGGCCTTGAGAGGGAGGACGGGGAGGCGGATCCCCGCCGCTCCCTTCAGGTTCTGGTGGTGTGGGCTCAGTCGTTGATGGCGGCGACGACGCCGGCGCCGACGGTGCGGCCGCCCTCGCGGATGGCGAAGCGCAGCTTCTCTTCCATCGCCACCGGCACGATCAG
>NZ_JAKSXW010000140.1 GCF_022829405.1 Methylobacterium sp. J-076 | reverse complement strand
GCGGAGCCTGCTGCACGAGATCAGGACGGCTGCGGCCGATAGCGACGAACGGTGCAACGTTACCGTCGTGGTTGTTGTAGCGGATGTTGACGTGATGCATGCCGCCCTCCCTCAAGCTGCGCGAGCGAGGGCGGGAGAGGCCGGCGGCGTGCGGGGGCCGTCATCAGGGCTGAGCCGAACACCGTGACGAGCGAGGTGAGCGCGAACGCCCTGTCGAACAAACTCGGAAGTGGTCTGGCCGCGCTGGCGAGCCGTAGCCTCGACGGCTCGGGCGAGATCGGACTCGACCTTCAGCTTCAGCAGCGCATCTCTTCTAAGAGGTAGGGTCATCGTTGGGGCCACGACGTTGCATTTGCGTGGCCATTACGATGGGGCGCCCAAACATCAACGGCAATAGTAGTTATTTCATCAGATCAACATGCCTACGGGTGCATGGTCATATACCGTTATGCACTGTAGTTCACTGATGTGTTTTGTTATGTACGCTATGCGTTGTTCTGTCGCATTACTGACTTGATTTTGTTGGCCGCTTAACACGTCGTCCGTTCGGCGGCGAACTCAACCTCAGCATGTTCGATAGCTCGCACCACGGCCGCGCCGGTGATGTCTGCAACGGCGCGGCCATTCGCGTTGTCCGGCATTGATGCAACGGGGGCGACACCGACCCAACAAGACGATCCGAGAACGACGACGTGAATGAGATCGGGCATCGCATCGAGGCGACGGGCGAGGGTCACACGGATCGGGCCGACCTCACCGTAGCAGCAGATCTCTTCCCATCGAGAAACCACGGTGGAGTCTGATAGCTTGAAAGGCTTGGCAGGAAAGTCGAAAACGTTGTTCATTTTGATCCCTTATCTCAGTAATATTGTTGATCAGCGCGGCGATCCGGGGCGGCATGTTTCAGTGAATGGTGCCGGGCTGCGGCCCAAGCGCAGAGATCGTCTCACTTAAGGCCAGACGCTCGGCCTCGGCGCGGTCGAATCCACCCTCAAATTCTCGGATCGCCGCGCGCTCTTCGAAGTGAGCAATCCAGTCGGCGAATTCAGCGTCACACGTCATCACGCGGGCTGTCACCACCTCCGTCACACGTGATGACGCGTGACAGGAAACCCCGACCTCCATTTTTGCAGGCGTGACACGCGTGACATGTGTGACAGATTGATTTTGTTCGGCTTTTTGGCTCGCAGAATGTGTGACACCGACGTGTGACAGTGCGTGGCCATCGGCGCCCGTCACGCGTGTCACACATGTCACGCGTTTTTCCGCAGTAGAGATGGACTTCGCGATTTCCCGGAGTCGGAGGCGTAAATCAGGACGCATCGGCCCCTCCATCAAACACCGCCGAGGTCATGACGTAGACCCGCAGCGTCGTGCCGCCGGGGGTGCGTTCTGATCGCTGAAGGCGATTGTTCGGATCGCGCTTCAGCATGCCGCGCTCGGCCAGGATCTTCGCCGTGGCGGTGGGATCGATGCCGGCACAGACTTCCGACTTCCACATTTCCGGCAACACGAGCCAGACACGGCTGCTTCCATGTCCGCGCCGCCAGCCCGCACGGTTCAAGACGGGCCTCCCCTCCGTTTCGTCGGTGGGCTCGAACCGGGCCTCACCATGCGCCTCAAAAAATCGGCGGACTTGGGCGATAGCCTCTCGTACCTCTGCAGGCTCAGTGCCGCCGCGCGAAGCAATCCAGTCGGTCAGCGCCCTCGCCGCCGCAGTTTCTGCCTCGCCTTCGGCCCAAGGAACGATGCCGAACTCGATTGCTAACTCGCCAGCAGCAGCAATGAGGCCGAGTCGAGCCGCAGCACGACGGATCTGTCCATCCGCGTCCGCAGGCGCATGCTCAGCGACGAAGCCCTCAACGATATCGGAGACGATTCGCCGGGCATCCTCCAGCCCTGTATCCATCAAAGCACGAACGAAGCTGGGTCCAGCCTCGCCGTAAGCAGAGAGCGAAGCCTTTTGCAGGGCCTCGGCGAGCCGGGCGGCATCGCCATCGGGCCCAGGCCCGTCAAACACTCCAAAGCCCCGCCCGGCGTCGGCCGGTACGTCGAGCAGTCGCACCGCCTGACCCGCGTAAGCCTTGCGTTGCTTGTCCTCGGCGATTTTCGCCGCCATCGGCAGTTCGCCGGTTGATAGCGTCAGCACCCGCCACGTCATCGGTGCCCGCATTGAGCCGTCCCGAGCCGAGCGGCCTTTCCCGACGCCCGAAGCCAACTGATAGACCGCCGCCGCCGCGTCGCGCCCTTCCGCCACACCGATCTCATCAAGGCACAACAGGGTGTCGGTGACGATGGCAGCGGTCGCCTCTTGCGCGTTGGCTGTCGCTCGCCAGGAACGAACGAAACCAGGGTCGGATGCGCCACGCCCCCAGACGGAGGCAGCAGCTTTCAGGCAGGTCGTTTTACCCCGTGACGACTGGCCGTAGTAATTGAGGCCACCGCCTTCACCGCCGACGAGATCGACCAGAGGGCCGGCGAATGCCGTAGAGATCGCAAGGACGAGGCGCCCATGGCCAGCGCTGAGGCCGCCGACGCCTTCGCGCCAATCCTGTAGGGTGCCGCGACGGCTGTAGGGTGCCGCCGTCGCCCCCGTCAGGATAACCGTCTCGGCCTCGGGCTGGCCGATTACCGCATCCGGCAGCACGAACACCCGTTGCTCATTGATCAAATGCCAACCCGTCCGGCCGACGGTGGTGACTCGGGCTTTTACCTTCACGCTGTTCAGGTAATCGCCGAGGTAGTTCCGTCCCCTTCGCGACACGATCAGTCCGCGCGATGCGAGATCGGCGGCGAGTGCGCCGAGGTCGCCGTGCAGGGCGGCATCTGTCACCGCGTACTCGTGAACACGCTGATCGGGATCGCGCCAGCGCAACCAGCGTGCCCACCCGAAACCATGGGGATCTCGGGCCCGCCCAATGACCTCGAACGGGGCGGAGCACCACACCTCCTCAACGGTGGCGTTCTCCCCCTTGCCTCGGGTTACCTCTATGGTGAGCCCGTCCGAGCTCATTGTGAACGGATCGAACGACCGGTAGCTCGGTGCTGGCTCGGCGCGCTCGACGTGCTGCAACACTACAGAAGCGAGCGCCACCGGCTCCCATCCATCTACGTCGAGACCGTCGGCGGCGTCCCATCCTTCGGGCGGACGACGACCCTGGCTATTGGGCATCAGGGCAGCGACGCGCATGGCATCAATCACCGTGACGGTGCCAGCGCCGACCGCTGCAAGCTCACGCTGCACATCGAGGGCATAGGTAAGGCCAGCAGGGTCACAGTCCGGCCAGATCATCACCGGGCGGCCGGCTAGGGGCGTCCAATCGGCTGACTTCGCCGCCTTCGACCCGCCGGGACTGGTGATCACCACCGAATTCGGAAACACCCGCTGCGCGGCTTCGGCCGACTTCTCGCCTTCGCACACAATCACCGATGCGGTGGGCCGTTCGGCAAGTCGGTCGAGGCCATAGAGTGGGCGCGGCTTCGGCCAGGACTTATTGCGCCAAGCCAACCCATCTTTGGACTGCCAAAGCGTCGTCGGCAGGAATACCTTGCCCTCGGCCGTCTCGAACCGGGCGATGTAGCCGAGGTCGCGACCCTCATCGTTGCGATAGGTATATACCGCCGCCGGGGCGCCGAGCTTCGGCGACCGGAAGTGTCCCCGCTGCTTGTCCTCTGGGATCGGCATGACGATGGACTCGGCTGTGTCGTCATTCGTCGCTACCGGCTCCGCCTTCGCATTGCCGAGGCGACAGCCGCGCGCCCGTGCCGACATCCGCTTGATGCTGCCGTCTGCTTTTGCCGTGTCGGGCTCCCAACCCGGCAGACCAATCCTTTGACGCACATAGTCCTTGCACTGGATAGGGTCGTCGCCGGCCTTTGAATCGACGCGGATGTCATCACCCGTTGCCGTGATCCAAATGCCAAGCGACCTATCTGCTGGCGAATGACCCGGTCCCGGCGCGCGCACCTTGTCGCCACTGACTTCGCCACCCGTGGCGCGGGCGATACCGTCGAGGCTCAGCATGCGCCGCCCTCCTGTGCTTGAATGAGTGCAGTGATGAGAGCGGGAAGTCGGTCGCGGCAGAGGCAGATGCCGCGCTTCGTCGGTACCATTTCACCGCGCGATCCAACCGGCCGCGTGAAGGTACGAACGTCGATGAGATCCACACCGTGGGAAGTGGTCAGGCTGACCCTGACCTCCTCCTGATTGTTCTTCGCCACCGACGCGATCAGAGTAGGGACAGTCATGCGCGCCCCCAACGATCCGCCACAACAAAGGCGTGAGCCGCAACGACGGCGGCAAGGCTGGGGCTGAAATCGTACTTGGCGCGAAGGCGCGCGGTCTGGATTTCGAGGGGCGAAAGTGCTACCTCAGTGATGTCGTTCTGCCGAGAAAGACATTCCGAGGGCCGCCGGCTTGCCAGAGCCGCGCGGCCTTCATTCTGTTTGGCCATATGCTAAGCGGCCTCCTGGCTATATTCGGAGGTCGAGCGCCGCCGACGGGTCTCTTTCCAGAGGTCCAGATCTGCGGTCTCGTAAACAACGCGACGACCAATTTTGTAGAAGACAGGACCGTCGCCACGGATGCGAGATTGATTGAGAAACGACTGACTCACCCGTAGATACTGTGCGGCCTCTTCCACGCTCTTTGCAGACATTTGCAGGGGCTCCCTTTGAGATGCCCCCGCATGTTCGGCCTTGTCGCATCTTATCCAAACATGGGGAAAACCCCCGATTTCATCGGCTCCGCAAGCGGTCGTCGGACGCCGGGGTCACAAGTTTGATCCCGTACAATTCCCCGACGCGAAGCAGCAGACTGTGAAGCTCCCCGGTCGGCCTGCCAGCTTCATCGGACGCACTTGATACAGTGCCGCGACCCGAACCGGTCTTACCAGTGAGGGTCTGATACGCGAGCTTCACTGCACGGGCGGCTCTATCCATCTCTCTCAACCGAGGTCTTCCGGAATTGAGATTTTTAAGTGCGAGAGACGATGCTCTTGAGGTGCACTCACCACACAACAGAGACGCAGGGCCCACGAATTTGATGCCGATTTCGTTTGCTGCCTGTCGAAGTTCGGCAAATGTATGTGGGCTCAGATCGACAATTGCCTTTGCGATTGCCACCGCGTCATTCCCTCGACTTACTTCAGCAAGCCTTCTGAGATCTCGGCCAGATGATGAACTTCGGATATGCGAACGAACCTTCCAGCCTGTTTTTGTTCTAGTAATGCTAGTTTTACTGCTCTGTCGATAGTGCCACGCCCATTCACATGACAAATGGATAAGCGAGCTTAGTCGTACTAAAATACTCTCGCGCAATTCCACTCGGTTCAAGCCACGGAGCAATTCAGTTACATGCCTATGCCTATCGTCAGAATGATCGACAGCAACCTCAATTATCAAATTATCGTCTGGGGATCTTGAAACGCCCAGCTGAATAATAGCTACAGCGGCAAGCACATCGACTGTAATGTCTTCGTGATGAGAAACGGTATCCCTATCGGAGATCACGTCTTTGTTCCGCTATAAATGAGCAGCGCGGTAAGCTCATGACTGATCTGCTCCAACAGCAAACGCACTGGCTCATTCTGCCGAGACACATACCGTCCCGTCATCGCGAGCGTCTTGTGACCGAGGGCGTCCCTCAGAATCAGGGCATTGGCTCCAAGTGCTGCGCCGCGAGTAGCAAAGCCGTGCCGCAGATCATGCAGGCGTAGATCAGGGGCGCCCACACGTTCGCGGACGCCTTCCCAGGTCCGGCGGATGACGTCCTTTGTGATGGGGCCGTTCCCGACGTCGTTGCAGAGAATGAAATCGGATCGACGGGGGAGGGCGGTGAGGATTTCGACCGCTAGCCCCGACAGGTGGACGTGCCTCGCCCCGGCTTTTGTTGTGAGCGCCCGGAGGCTCAAAAGAGCAGCCTTCAGATCAACATCCGACCAGCGCGCGTTCTGCCACTCTCCAACGCGGCAGCCGGTGACAATCAAGAGCTTGATCAGCGTCGCCGCCTCCGGCCGGAGCCCAGGCGCAGATAACTGCTTCCAGATCTCACTCAACTCCGCGTCGGTCGGCACGCGGTCGCGCTCTTCCTCATGGTGAAGCGGAATGCCACGCGCTGGATTGTCGGAGATCAGTTCGTCCGACACCGCGAGGGAAAGCGCCTTACGCAAGACGGCTAGTTCGTGATTGGCGGCTCGGGGCCGATGCTGCTGCTGAGCATGCCACCGACGAATTTCGGCTCTGCTTAGGTCGCTTAGGCGGACGGCGCCGAATTGCGGAATCAGCGTCCGGTTGATCATCTCCTCGAACACCTTCGCGGTGCTCGCGCGCCGCTTGGGTCGCCAGTGCTGATCAAGAGCGGTGATTAGGGCATCGCGGACAGTGGGTTCCCGACGGTGCTGAGCCCGACTCGCAGCCGGATCCTCGCCGCCCGCGACCCGCGCCAGGATCTGCTTCGCATTTCGGCGAGCTTCGTCCGGCGTAAGCGCACCGTGTCGGCCGAGAGAAATTCGTCGTGTCGGATAAGATCGCCCTCGGCCGGCGCGGTATTCAACGAGGTAGGTTCGCGACCCGTCAGCATTCCGGCGGACTGCAAAGCCATGAAGCTCGTCGTCACGATGGATGCGACCGGCGTCCTCGTCGCCGAGAGCATCGACGAACCGCTTCGTTATCCTCGCCATCTCGCCAGCCTCGCAGGGTGCCGACATGGCCTCCGCGTCGGCACCATGTCGGCACCGAAGCTGCAATTTGCCGACACAGGATGCAAGCCCCGACAAAGAAACCGCATGAAAATCAGCGGTTTGTGCACATGGGTGCATTTCCAGGCATGCCGGTGTTCCAAGATCCGGCAGACTTAAAATCTTGCGGCCGCAAGGCCGTGCGGGTTCGAGTCCCGCCGTCCGCACCACATCCCCGATCCCCAGACCTTCGAGCGCGGCACTCCCGGCCGGATGCCCGGTCTGGCCGGCGCCCATCGTCGCTGCACCGCAGACGGTGATTCCTTCCGCAGCGGGAGCCGTCCGCCCGCTGCATTCAGCCGCTATCCTCCGCCCGAGAACGTGCAAAGTTTGGCCCGCGCTGCCGGGGCGAAAGAACTCTTTTCGCCCTTGATGTCACACTTCAGTCATGCATGATCGATCCACCGCTTCATCAAACAAAATCGGCAGATAAAAGAACATCCGCACCGAACAATCACAGCAGGAGGACACGATGCGAAGCGTCAAGAAAGCTCTCTTGCTGATGTTGTGTGCCGGCACCGGTGCGTCGGCGGGTGAATTTCCGAAGGAAGGCAGCGCGTCGTACACGACGCATTACGTCAGCATGTCCGCGACGCCGATGAAGATGGGCGAGAGGATTGTGGCGATCTACGAAAGCTCCGGCATCACGCGCAACGATGCGGGGGAGGGGGCCTTCCACGACATGGGCACGCGCTGCGTCGGAATGCGCGAAGCCAACGGCGCCGAGGTGATCAATCGCGGCAGCTGCATCGACGCCGACACGGACGGCGATCAGGTCTTCTCGACCTACGAAGCGAACGCCAAGACCGGCCGCCATGTCTTCGTGGGGGGAACGGGCAAATACCAGGGCATCACCGGAACGGCGGAGTACACGCTCCAGCCCGTCAAGGTCCCCGAAGGCGCGAGGCCCATGACGATCGTGCCGCATAAGGCGACCTGGAAGCTGCCCTGACCCTTGCCTCCGGCCGGCGGGGCCGAGGCCCTCACGCGGCCCTGACCGTCGCCACGAAGCGGTTCATCTCCGCGTGCAGGCGCTCGGAATGGAGCGACAAGGCGGAGGCCGCCTCGAGGACCTGGGACGCCGCCGTGCCGGTATCCTCGGCCGCTCCGGCGACGTGGGCGATGGTCGTGGTCACCTCGCCCGTCCCCGTGGCCGCCTGAGCCACGTTGCGGACGATCTCCTGCGTCGCCGCCCCCTGCTCTTCGACCGCGGCGGCGATGGCCGTCGCCACGCCGCTGATCTCGCGGATGCGCCCGCCGATCGAGTCGATCGCCTGGACGGCAAGGCCGGTGGAGGCCTGGATGCGGCCGATCTGGTTCGAGATGTCCTCCGTCGCCCGGGCGGTCTGCCCGGCGAGGAGCTTCACCTCCGAGGCGACCACGGCGAAGCCCCGGCCGGCATCCCCCGCCCGGGCGGCTTCGATCGTCGCGTTCAGGGCCAGCAGGTTGGTCTGGCCGGCGATGGAGGCGATCACCGTCACCACGTCGCCGATATGCGACATCGCCTCGTTCAGCTCCTTGACGAGGCTGGCGGTCAGGCCCGCCTCCTCCACGGCCTTCAGCGCGAGCTCGGCGGAGCCGGCGACCTGGCGGCCGATCTCCTGCACCGACGATCCCAGCTCCTCCGCCGCGGCGGCCACCGTGGTGACGTTGGCGGCCGCCTCCTCCGCCGCGGTGGCGACGGTGGTCGATTGCCGGGCCGTGGCCGCAGCCGTGCCGGCCATGCTCTGCGCCGTGGCCTGCAACTCCGTGGCCGACGACGAGACCAGCGTCGCGATCCCGCCGATCGCGGCCTCGAACCCCTCCGCCATCTGGCGCATTCCGGCGTTGCGCTGCTCCTCCGCGGATTGGCGGGCGGCGCTGGTCTCGGCCTCCAGCCGGCGGGCGCGGACCAGATTGTCCCGGAACACCTCCACTGCCGAGGCCATGGCGCCGATCTCGTCGCCGCGTCCCGCCCCGGGGACGGTGATCCCGGTGTCGCCGGCCGCCAGGACCCGCATGGCCGTGGTCATGCGCGCGATGGGCAAGGAGATGCGGAAGAAGCTGAACAGGGCCGCGAGCACCGACAGCAGCAGGACGCAGGCGGTGGCGACGAGGGCCGTGCGCACCGCCTCCTCCGTCCCCGCGAGGCAATCGCTCACGGCGCGCTCGGCGGCCTGCTTGTTCACCGCGACATTCTTCTTGAGGGCGTCGGAGGCACCGGAGGCCAACTGCAGCAGGTCCGGGCCGAGGAGCATCGCCACCGCGTCGGACTTCCGGCCCGCCGCGAGCATCTCCACTACGATCGTCTGCTGGGCGAGATACTTCGCCCAGAGGGTGGAGAACTGGTCGTAGAGGGCTCGCTCCTCCGGCGACTTGTCCATGGCCTCATAGGCGCGCCGCATGGCATCGATGGTCGCGCCGACGCCGTCGAGGGTCCTGCGGTGTTCCTCGACATCCGCGGCCGTGTTCGAGGAGAGGACGAGGCGGTACAGCTTCACGCGGTGGTCGCGGATCGCCGTGTTGATCTGGTTGACGAGGTTGACCGCCGGGAGCCGGGCCGTCCCGATCTCTCGAACGTTGTGTTCCATCTCGTAAAGGTTGCGGACGCTGACGACTCCCTGCCCCACGGAGGCCAGCGCCGCCAAGCCGAACAAGCCCGCGAGGGCAGCCTTGATCGAGATCTGCATGATACAGGACGCCGGAGGGAATGATGACTGCCCCCATGCATAAAAGTGCAATGTGAATTTTATCTAACCGCTCCGGTTGCACTGTCGAAAACTTGACAGATCGATGAGGCCGAAAGGGGCCGCCCGGTCGTGCCGGGCGGCCCCTCACCTCTCACCAGCCGCCGTAGCCGTAGGGGCGGTCGCAATGGCGATGTCCGCCGTAGCCGACCCGGCGGTAACCGTATTCCGGCTCTTCCTCGTAACTGCAGACGATCCGCTCGCTGCGATAGACCGGGGCGGCGTCGTACTCGTAGGCGCGAACGCGCCGGGGCGGGGGCGGGGGCGGGGGCGGGGGGTAGTCGTAGCCGTAGCCGTAGCCCGGGCCGCCATAGCCGCCACCGTCGCCGTATCCATATCCGGGGGCCGCGTGGGCGTCCGAGATCGCGGCGCCGAGGAGGGCGCCCGCGGCGAGGCCGCCGATCACGCCGGCGGCGATCGCCCCGCCGCCGCGGGCCTGCGCCTGCGGTGCGCCGAGGGTTCCGAACATGACCAGCGCCGTGGCGGCCAGAGTGGCAAACGTCTTCATGACCCATCCCTCTCGCTTCGCGGTGGCCGGCTCCCTGAGAGCCCGGTCCCGAAGGTGGCGCCGGACCCCGTCCGGCTGTGAGGAAGAGAATGCCTCCGGCCGCATGCACCGGTCCTGAAGCCGGCTGGCAGCCATCGTTCAGCTTGGCGGCGGCGTATCAGCCAGCCCGCAACCGGCGGGCCATCGTGATGCCGGGGATGGCGAGGGCGGCGAGCAGCCCCGCCGCGACGATGAGCAGGGCCGTGCCGATCACCCGGAACAGCAGGACGCCCACGATGCCGCCGCCGAGGAAGGCGGCGACGGTGACGGCGTGCAGCCGCAGCTTGGCGCGGTTCGCGTCCGGGTGGCGTTCGACCAGGTTGGCGAGGCCGATCCCGATATCGGTGACCATGCCGGTGACGTGGGTGGTGCGCACCCGCGCGTTGGTGATCTGCGTGACGGTGGCGTTCTGCAGGCCGAGGAGGAAGCTGAGGCCCATCGCCAGGATCGCCCCGCGGGACTCCTCGGGCAGGAAGGGGGCGACGGCCCCGAGCACGAGGAGCAGGGCCGCCTCGCCCAGCACCCCGTAGGCGTAGACCCCCGGCAGGCGGCGCATGCGCCCGGCATCGATCACCAGCGTCGCGGCGAAGGCGCCGGCGACGAAGGCCACTACGAGGATCAGGCCGAACAGCGCCAGTCGCACCTCGCCGAGCCCGAGATGGTCGGCGAGGGCCGAGACGTTGCCGGTCATATTCGAGGAGAAGGTGCCGAAGGCGTAGAACCCGGCGACGTTCAGGGCTCCGGCGATGCCCGCGAAGGTCCAGGCGAGACGTTCGTCGTTCCGATACGTCCTGGCGGGGTCCTCGTGGATCAGCATGGCGGGTCGGTCTTGGTCCGGGCGGGGCCGTGCTCGGCCGCCGCCACGATGCAGGGCGCGTCGGTTCGAAACGCTTAAAGCCCGCCGCCGCGGCGGATGTCGAGCGGTTACAGCCCCAGCGCACCGCCATCGGAGCGGGGATCGTGCGTCGCGGCGACCCGGCCGTTGCTGGCGTAGCGGACCAGCATCCCCGCATGGCCGAGGGTGTCGCTGTAGGGCACGCCGACGGGCTCGATCTCGTGGCCCATCCGTTCGAGGGCGGAGAGGCAGGCGGGGTCGAACCGGTCCTCGACCTTCACGCTGAGGGAGGGCGCCCCCCAGGTCCTTCCATAGAGCAGGCGCGGCGCATCGACCGCCTCCGCTACCGACATCCCGTAATCGGCGTAGCGGCAGAAGATCTGCGCCTGGAATTGCGGCTGCCCGTCGCCCCCCATGGAGCCGTAGGCCATGACGCGGCCGTCATCGAAACAGGCCAGCGCCGGGATCAGGGTGTGGAACGGCCGCCGCCCGGGCTCCAGCGGGTTCACCGACGCCGGATCGAGGGAGAAGGACACGCCGCGGTTGAGCCACGCGAGGCCGGTTCGCGGCAGCACCGTGCCCGATCCGTATTCCCAGTAGACCGACTGGATGTAGGAGACGGCGAGCCCGTCCTTGTCGATGGCGCCCATCCAGACCGTGTCGCCGCTATGCGACACGACCGGGATGGAGGCGGCGCGGCCTCGGTCGATCCGGGCCGCCTCGGCGGCGAGGCGGCCGGCTTCGAGGAACGCGGCCGGGTCATGCCGCAGGTGGGCGAAGTCCGTGACCACGCGGTCGCGGATGGCGAAGGCGCGCTTCGTCGCCTCGATCAGCCCGTGGTAGTGCGCCGCCGTCTCCGGCTCGGCGATGTTCAGCCGGTCGAACAGGCCGAGAATGATGAGGGCCGCCAAGCCCTGGGTCGGCGGCGGGAAATTGTAGAGCGTCGCGTCCCGGCGGCGCAGCGTGAGGGGCGCCCGCTCGGCGGGGCGGTAGGCTTCGAGGTCGGCGCGGGAGACGGGCGCACCGAGCCGCTCCAGGTCGATGCCGATCTCGTGGCCGATGTCGCCCCGGTAGAAGTCCCCGAGGCCGGCATGGCTCAGTTGGTCGAGGGTGGCGGCCAGGGCCGGCAGGCGGCGCATCTCCCCCGCCGGGTAGGGCTCGCCGTCCTTCAGGAAGGTCGCGGCGAAGTTCGGGGCCGCGTGGAGCGTGTCGCCGGGCTGGGGCCGGTAGCGCGCCTCGCTGGGCGAGACGGGCACCCCCTCGCGGGCCTGCTTCGCCGCGTCGGCGAGGAGCGTCGCCAGGGGCAGGCGTCCGCCGAGCGCCTTCGAGAGGGCGAGGGCGAGGTCCCACCCGCCCACCGCGCCGGCCACGGTCACCATCGCCTCGGGGCCCCGGGAGGGGATGGCGTCGTAGCCCTTCTCCCGGTAGCGGGCGATTGTCGCAGCCCGCCCCGCCGGGCCGCAGGCCTCGATGCCGCGCACCCGTCCGCTGCGCTCGCGCACCAGCCAGAACCCATCGCCGCCGAGCCCGTTCATGTGCGGGTAGACCACGGCGATGGATGCGGCCATCGCCACCATCGCCTCGATGGCGTTGCCGCCCTGGGCGAGCACCGTGAGCCCGGCCTGGGCCGCGAGGCCGTGCGGCGCGGCGACGGCGGCGGTGGAGAAGATCGGTGTCTCGGGCATGGCGGGTCCGGCGGGCCTCTCAGCCGAATAGGCGAGGGCGCCGCGCAAGGCAAAGGCCAACCCGGCGCCCCCCGCGATTCGCCGCCCTATATGACGGCCGATGCTGATCTTCGAATGGACCGTGGCGGTCCTCTTCGGCGCCGTCATCCTGACGGCCCTCGCCCGCCGGCTCGGCGCTCCCTATCCGGCCTTCCTCGCGCTCGGCGGGATCTGCCTCGCCTTCGTGCCGGGGGTGCCGAACGTTCGCCTCGATCCGGAGCTGGCGCTCGCCCTGTTCCTCGCCCCGGTCTTGCTCGATGCGGGCTTCGACGCCTCCCTGCGTGACCTGCGGGCGAGCTGGCAGCCGGTTTTCGGCCTCGCCGTGGGTGCCGTGGTGGTGACCACCCTCGCGGTCGCCACCGTGGCGCGGATCATCGTGCCGGACATGCCGCTCAGCGCCTGCATCGCCCTCGGGGCCATCGTCGCGCCGCCCGATGCGGTGGCGGCCCTGGCGGTCCTGCGCCATGCCCCGATGCCCCACCGCCTCGCCACCATCCTGCGCGGCGAGAGCCTGCTGAACGACGCCGCCTCCCTGCTGCTCTACCGCCTCGCCGTCGGCGCGGCGGTGGCCGGCAGCTTCCATGCGTGGGAGGTGGCGCCGGGCTTCGCGCTCGGCGTCGCGGGGAGCGTCGTCGCCGGGCCGCTCCTGGGCATCGCCTTCGTGGCCGCGACGCGCCGCATCACCGATCCGCCCACGGCGATCGTGCTGCAGTTCGTGGCCGCCTTCGGCCTGTGGCTCGCCGCCGAGCGGGTCGAGATGTCCGGCGTCCTCGTGGTCGTGACCTTCGCGATGATGGTGGCGAGGCGCGCCCCCGGCGTCACCGCGCCCCGGGCGCGGATCGTCTCCTACGCCGTGTGGGACACGGCGGTGTTCGTCATCAACGTGCTGGCCTTCGTGCTGATCGGCATCCAGATCGACCCGATCCTGGCGCGCCTGAACGGGACGGACCAGTGGCAGGCGATCATCCTGGCCACCGCCGTCTTCGCCACTGTGATCGTCTCCCGCATCGTGTGGGTGCTGCCGACGAGCGGCCTGCGCGGCTTCGGTCTCGGCCGGCATGGCGACCGCTCCCGCCTCGGGGCGGGCGTCGCGGTGGCCTGGGCGGGGATGCGGGGGATCGTCACCGTCGCGACAGCGCTCGCCCTGCCGGAGCAGTTCCCGCACCGGGACCTCGTGGTCTTCACCGCCTTCTTCACCGTGCTCGGATCGCTGATCCTCCAGGGCCTGACCCTGAGCCCGCTGCTGCGCCTCCTCAAGCTTCCCGACGACGATCCCGTCGGGCAGGAAGCCGGGCGCGCCCGGGCGGCGGCCTACGGCGCCGCCCTGGAGAGCCTGGAAGCGGGGGAGGCCTGCGCCGCGACGGACGCCCTCCGGGCCGAGTTCCGGTCGGCCCTCTCCGAGGCGGAGGCGCACGAGGAAGGCCGCGCCCCGGAAAGCCTCCCGGCGGACGCGGCCCGCCGGGCCTCCATCCTCGCGGCGCGGACGAAGGTCCTGGACATGCGCCGCCGGGGCGAGATCGGCGACGACGCCTATTTCCTGCTGGAGGAGGAGTTCGACTGGGCGGAGCTCAGCGCCACGCCCCGGGGGGATGCGTGACGCCGGTCGGGCTATCGGCCCGCGTCGGTCCCGGCGAAGCGATCAGCAAACCCCGCCCGAAGAGCATACTCTTCAGGGTCGGCTGACGGCCCGCCGCACCGACCTCGGTCGTCGGCCGGGGTCGCGCCTCAGCCCTTGCGTGCGGCGATGCGGGTCTCGATGGCGTCCCACACCGCCACGGCGAGGTTCGGGCCGCCCAGGCGCTCGATGGCGCGGATGCCGGTCGGGGAGGTGACGTTGATCTCGGTGAGGTTGCCGTCGATCACGTCGATGCCGACGAGGATCAGGCCCCGGCGGGAGAGTTCCGGGCCGATGGTCGCGCAGATCTCGCGCTCGCGCTCGGTCAGCTCGGAGGCCGAGGCCGCACCGCCCCGGACCATGTTGGAGCGGATGTCCCCCGCCGCCGGCACCCGGTTCACCGCGCCCATCGCCACGCCGTCCACGAGGATGATGCGCTTGTCGCCCTCGGTGACGCGCTCGAGGTAGCGCTGGACCACCCAGGCCTCCCGGAAGGTGGTGGCGAACATGTCGAACATCGAGCCGAAATTCGGATCGTCCGCAGTGACCTTGAACACCGCCGCGCCGCCATGGCCGTGGAGGGGCTTCATCGCCACCGTGCCGTGCTCCCGGCGGAACGCCTCGATCTCCGCCCGGTCCCGGCTGATCAGCGTCGGCGGCATCAGTTCGGGGTAGTCGAGCACGAACAGCTTCTCGGGCGCATTGCGCACCTCGAACGGGTCGTTGAGCACGAGGGTGCGCGGATGGATCCGCTGCAGCATGTGCGTCGCCGTGACATAGGCCATGTCGAACGGCGGATCCTGGCGCATCAGCACCGCATCGCACTCGGCCAGATCGATCCGCTCCGGCGCTTGCAGGGCGAAATGATCGCCCTGCACGTCCTTCACGGTCAGGCCCTCGACCCGGGCGGTCACCCGACGGCCCTGCATCGAGAGGCGGTCGGGCGTGTAATAGTAGAGACGGTGGCCCCGCCGCTGGGCTTCGAGCAGCAGGGCGAAGGTCGTATCGCCCGCGACCCGGATGTTCTGGATCGGGTCCATCTGGACCGCGACGGTCAAGCTCATGGCAGCGGTCCCGTGCGTGCGCGACGCGGGTTCTTAGTCGTTCTGCATCGACTTGCCGCCGGTCCGCCGGTCGTAGTCACCGATGGCCGCGCGGCACTTCTGCGAGAGCTTCGACCGGTTGCGGGTCATGCAGCGGTCGGCGTCCTGGCTGTTGGGATCGACGCCGATGCAGAGGCGGAAATAGTCGTCGGCACAGCCGAGCTGCAGCCCTTGGTCGTCGCGCTGGGCCTGGGCCGGGCCGGCCGTCAGGGCCAGGACCGTCAGCGCTGCGATGGCAGCGGCACGCGGCGAACGAAGGGAATGGTCCGGAACCAGTCGCATCCAGCCTTGTCCTTAAGCAATCAATGGCGGGCGGCGGACCACCCTGTGTTGCGAGGGCATATCGGGCCAGCCGGGCCGGAGGCAAGCGCCCCACCCGCACTTGTGACGCGCGTTGCAGAAATACGCCGGCTCACCCTTTGAACGAAAATGGCCCCGCCCGCATCCGGGCAGGGCCAGTCGAAGGGAGGAAACGCCCGCCATGGGCGACACCCTCGTAGCAAGCCCCGCGCCAACCTCCGCCGGGTGCCATGGGCGACCCTCAAGCTTCTGTTAACCATCCCGTGATGATCTGAATTCGCCACGGAAGACCAGAATTCGACCCCCACCCAAGCAAGCCCTTGCCGACGCCCATTGCCGGGCCTGGGCAAACCGCCCGGATCGCCGACAGGAGCCAGACCCATGAACCGCTGCCAGACGATCGGGCGCCGCCGCCCCGCTTCCGCCGAACCCGCCACCGCCGTCGCGAGGGACGGCGTGGTCGTCGAGTTCCCAGCCCGCGCCCTGCGCCCGGTCCGCCAAGCCCCGCCGTCCGGGGAGGCCCGCGGCCAGATCCTCCTGTTCCTCGGCGTCCGCTACGAGCGCCTCGCCTCCTGAGCGACGCTCCGCCGCGCCCGGCGGGACACCTCACCCCAACGCGCGTCGGCGCCGCCGGCGGATGCGCGTGGACGCACGCGACCCCAGTAGCGCCATGATCCGCCAGCCGAGATCCCTTCTCTCCGTCGCGCCGGGCCTGGGACGGGCCGTCCGGACGCTCGCCCCGGCCCTCACCCTCGCCGCCCTGGTTTCCTGCGCGCAGCAGGGCGATTTCGGGCGTCCGAAGGCCGGCGTGTGGAACAGCCTGATCGACACCACCGGCACGGTCGCCGCGGGCGAGCGCGGCGGCCCCGCCTCGGCCTCGCCCCTCACGGACGACGAGCAAGACCTGCGCAACCGGGCGTGGCGCTTCCTGATGCCCGCGATCACCCACGAGGCCTTCCTCGACATCCTGGCCAACCTCACCCGCGCCCGGGTGCTGCCGCCCACGTGGCGGATCGACGAGCCCGCGCGCTACCACGATGCCCTGCTGGGGGAGGGGTTCCGCTCTCCGGTCTCCCGCTACCGCCGCCTGACCGACGACGCCGTGGCCGATGCCCGGCTGATCCCGGCCTTCGCCTCCCTCGCTGCCCGGGTCGCCGATGCGGACGCCCGGCGGCTGCGCAGCCTGCCCTTCGCCAAGACCCTGGACGACTGGGACGTGCGGCAGGCGGTGATGCGGGTGGCGGAGAACCGCTGCCTCGTCGCCTGGGTGCGGCTGGAAACGGGCGTCAGGCTCGATGCCTACCGTTACGCCCTCGAACACCTATTCGCCGAGGCCCCGGAGGCGAGCGCCGCGGAATCCGAACGGGCCCTGGCGATGCTGGCCGGGCGTCGCCCCCTGCTCGATCCGATCCTGCCGCCGGATGCGGCGACGCGCTGCGGCCTCCTGCCGGCCCCCGCCCCCGCGGCGGTCGCGGGGCCCCTGGTGGTCAAGGGCTGAGGCGCGGCTACCGCCCGGCGGGCTTGTTCGGCTCGTCGGCGGGGGCGTCGGTGGTGCAGGAGACGGCCTTCACCGCGGCGTTGGCCGCCTCGCGCTGGCTCGGCAGGCCGGCGATGACCCGAACCACCACGAAGCCGCGCCCCTCGGGGGCGACGATCCTCACGTCCCGGCTCGGCTCGTTGTCGTCGTCGTCGGCCAGGGCCTGATCGTACTGGGCGCGGGTGAGGATCACGAGGTCGAGGGCACCGCGCACCGCGGCTTGGTCGGTCACGGCGTAGAAGGCCCCCTGGCGGCCGTGGGCGGCGAGGGAGAGGGCGAGGCTCCCGGTGCGGGCCGAGACGCGCATCGGGCCGTCCGAAAGGTCGTAGGCGCAGACGCCCACCGCCACCGCCGGGTCGGGGATCGGGAGCCAGACCTCCTGGGGCGCGGGCGCATCCCCCGTGGCGACGGCGTAGATCGCCTGCGGATGGTCCAGGCTCTCGCTGGACCGGGCGCGGGACACGGCATCGGTTTCGGCGAGCCGGGGGATCGCGAGGATCGCGGCGACGTGGACGATCCCCGCGAGGACGAGGCCCGTGAGGGTCGCGTAGACGAGGCGCAGTCTCACGGCGCGCAACCCTTCCGGGTGATCGAGGGCACCGCGCCCCTGTCGAGGGAGGCGGCGTTCGCGGCGGCCGGCGTGTCGTAGAGGCGGAGGGCGAGGCGCATCGGACCCTCCGCCCGGGGGCTCGGGAGCCAGTTGCCGGCCTCGACCTCGGGGGCGACGACGATGACGAAGCGCCCGTTCTGCTGCCGCAGGATCTCGGTGGAGGTGAACCCGTCACGGATATGCGGACGCGCCGGGTCCCGCGGGCCGCGCCCGGCGACGGTCAGCGTCCAGGCGCGGGCGGGGGGCACGGCCCCGGCGACGGAATAGGTGCAGGCCGCGTCGAGGGTCCTGCCCTCGTCGTCCTCGGCCGCCGTGAGCAGAAGGCCCTCGCCGACCGCCAGGGGCACTTCCCCCCGCCGGGCATTCACGGCGCGGGTGTAGGGGTCGGCGGTCAGGGCGCCCGCGCGGGGCCATGCGGTCCAGGCCCCGATGCGCACGCCGCCGAACGGGTAGCCGCCCCTCGTCGCCCAGTCGGCGCTGCCCAGCCCGAGGACCGCGCCGAGGACCAGGGCATAGAGCGCCAGGAGCGGCGTCCCGCTCTTCCGGGCGAACCGGATGACGAGCCGGCCCACGCCGCCGGGCGTCACCGGCCGATGGACCGGGTCCGCCGTCGGCCTTCCCGGCGCGGGCAGGCGGGCGTCCCGCCCGGGACGCGCGAGCTTCATGGCGCCGAGCCTCACGGGACGGCGATGCGGCCGCCGACGGCGCGGGCGCCCTCGGCCATCTCGCGGGTGGGGGTGGCGGAGGCACGGTCGTCCACGCCGCCGGATTTCGGGGCGGACGGGGCGCCGGCCCGCGGTCGCTCGGCGGCGCGGAACAGCCCGTTGAGGCCGCCGATCACCTCGAAGGAGCGGCGCGAGATCTTGCCGAAGGCGCTGGCGTTGGGGTCGGTCGGCGCGGTCGCGCCGCCGGCCGCCTGCTGGGCCGCCGCCTTCGGGCTGTCCTTCAGGCCGGGCAGGCCCTTGATCTCGATGCCCTGGTGGGCCGGCTCCAGCACGTCGTGCCAGGTCTGGGCGGGCAGCGAGCCGCCGGTCAGCTTGTTGGTGGAGGTGTGGTCGTCGTTCCCGTACCAGACGGCGGCGACGTAGTTGCCGGTGTAGCCCACGAACCACGCGTCCCGGTAGGCGTTCGTGGTGCCCGACTTGCCGGCGACCTTGATGCCCTCGAGCTGGGCGCGCTTGCCCGTGCCCTCCTCGACCACCTTGTTCAGCATGTAGTTCATGTCCGCCACGACCTGCGGCGAGAGGATCCGGTCCGGGGCCTCGTCGGAATGGCGGTAGATTACCTCGCCCGACGAGTTGCGGATCTCCGTGGCGGCGTAGGGCTTCGCCTTGAAGCCCCCGTTGGCGAACACGGCGTAGCCCGCCGCCTGATCGATCACCGTCACCTCGTCCGAGCCGATCGGCAGGGAGACGGTGTCGATGAGCGGCGTGGTGATGCCCATGCTGTGGGCCATGGCGATGATCTTGGCGCGGCCGGCCTTCGCCGCCCTCGCCTCGTGGCTGATCCCCATCGCCTTGCCGAGGGCGATCGAGATCTTGATCGGGATGGTGTTGATGGACTTCGCCACGGCGAGCCACATCGGCACCCGGCCGGTGTAGGAGCGGCCGTAATTCTGCGGGCACCAGTTGCCGATGCAGACCGGGCTGTCGACCACCGGGGTGTCGGGCTTGAACTGGCCCGAGGCGAGGGCCGCCGCGTAGACGTAGGGCTTGAAGGACGAGCCGGGCTGGCGCAGGGCGTCGGTGGCCCGGTTGAACTGGCTCTCGCCGTAATCCGCGCCGCCGACCATGGCGCGCAGGGCGCCGTCCGGGTCAAGGACGACCATGGCCGCCTCGTCCACGTCGAAGGCGTCGCCGGACTTGCGCAGGATATCCGCCACCACCTCGTCGGCGCGCTTCTGCACCGCGAGGTCGAGGGGCGTCTTCACCGTCAGCACCCGGTCGCCGCGCAGCTTGCCGCCGTCGGCCATGGCCTTCACCTGCCCGAACGCCCAGTCGAGGTAATAGTCGGCGGTGATGTCGCGGCTGCGGGTGACGGGCGTCGCCGGGTTGCGCAGCGCGGTCTGGATCTGGCCCTCGGTGACGAAGCCCGCCTCCACCATGTTGTGGAGCACGTCCGCGGCGCGGGCGCGGGCGGCCGGCAGGTTCACGTGCGGCGCGTATTTCGTCGGCGCCTTGAACAGCCCCGCCAGCATCGCCGCCTCGGCGAGGCTGATGTCCTTGAGCGGCTTGCCGAAATAGTAATCCGCCGCCGCCACCGCGCCGAAGGTGCCGCCGCCCATATAGGCCCGGTCGAGGTAGAGCTTCAGGATCTCGTTCTTGGTGAGGTGGCTCTCCAGCCAGAAGGCCAGGAACGCCTCGTTGATCTTGCGCTCCAGGGAGCGCTCGTTGGTCAGGAACAGGTTCTTGGCGAGCTGCTGCGTGATGGAGGAGCCGCCCTGCGTGCCGCCGCCGCCCTTCGAGTTGTTGACGAGGGCGCGGGCGGTGCCGATCGGGTCGATGCCGTAATGATCGTAGAAGCGCCGGTCCTCCGTGGAGATCAGCGCCTTGATCATGATGTCCGGGAACTGGTCCAGGGACAGGGAATCGTCGTGCTTGATGCCCCGGCGGCCGACCTCGGTGCCGTAGCGGTCGAGAAAGGTGACGGCGAGGTCCTGCTGCTTCAGCCAGTTGTCGCTGGTGAGCTGGAAGGCCGGCTGCGCCAGGGCCAGCATCCCCAGGACGCCGCCGGTGCCGAGGGTCAGCGCCTCGCTGGTGAGATCGAGGCCGATCCGCTTCCAGCCGCGCACGGCGAAGCGGCTCATGAACCGCTGGAACCGCTCGTACGCCTCGCCGGTCGAGCGGCCGCCGTCGTACAGCGACGCATTGACCCAGGCGTCGAAGGCGAGAGCCGCGCGCTCGATGCGGGTCTTGATCGCGTTCAGGTTGGGCAGGCGCACGGTGTCGGATCCGGTGTTCGGGCGCCCTCTCGGCTGCCCGGTCTTAGCAGGATTGCGCGGCTGCCGCGAGGCGGCGCGATGCTCATACCCAACGTGCGGCCTCCCAAGCCGGCCCATCCCCGGGTCGCACGATGCCGTGCAGCGTTAATGCCGGGAACGCGGCGGTGCCACGACCGTGGGACCGCTTGCCACGCGCCGGCACCTCGGGCAGACAAATCCGCACCCATGCCCCCATTTCAGCACCCCCGAACCGCGCCCGCAGGGGACACTCCCGGCGCGGACGAGCCCTTCTGGCGGACCAGATCCCTCGAGGAGATGAGTACCGCCGAGTGGGAGAGCCTGTGCGACGGCTGCGGCCGCTGCTGCCTGATCAAGCTCGAGGACGAGGATACGGGCGAGGTCCTGCACACGGATATCGGCTGCACGCTGCTCGACGGCTTCGCCTGCCGCTGCCGGGATTATCCCCGGCGGCAGAAGAAGGTGCCCGACTGCGTGCGCCTGACGCCCGAGGCCGTGCGGAGCATCGCGTGGCTGCCGCCGACCTGCGCCTACCGCCTCGTCCGCGACGGGCTGCCCCTCTACCCGTGGCACCATCTCGTCTCGGGGCGGGCGTCGAGCGTCCACGAGGCGGGCATTTCGGTGCGCGGGCGCCTCTCCGGCAACGAGGAGGAGTTCGCCGAGGAGGAATATCCCGAGCGGATCGTGGACTGGCCGGCGCTCGGGGCCGACGAGGAAGGCTGAGGCGGTACCGCTTGCCGCCTGCCAAACTCGTCATTGCGAACGGAGCGAGGCAATCGAGCCGGCGCCGCCTCGCAATGACGGCGGAGGGTGTCCTTGCCGGAACCACCTTATCGGGCCGACGACGGTCTCAGAGCTGGCCTCGCTGCCCCACGCGCTCACGCCCTGTCACGGACCGTCGCGTGGGCTCGCCCTGCTCCTCGGACGATCACGGCCATAGTCGCACGCGCGTCCAGCCACCGTGGTGCTCTTGCCGGTATCGCACACGCGTGTGTCTGCGTTCCTCGTCCGCCTGCCAGAACTCGACCTCGTCCGGCTTGACGGCGTAGACCGCCCAGGTCGGCGAGACGGTGGATGGGTCGGCCTCGATCCGACGCCGCTGCTCGGCCAAGCCCGCATCCAATGCGGCGTCACTCACGAGGACGTCGCTCTGCCGGGCGAGCAAAGCGCCCGCGCGCGAACCGATGGGGCGGGCCAAGAAGTCTGCCTCACAGATCTCTCGCCCCATTTCGACGACCGGACCTCGCAGGCGGACCTGCCTACCCAGCGGTTGCCAGTAGAATGTCAGGGCAGCGCGGGGCCGGGCGGCGATCTGGCGGCCCTTGGGACTGAGCGTCGTGCTGGCGAAGTGCCACCCATCGGCATCCACGTTCTTGAGGATCAAGACGCGGGCATCAGGGTACCCCTGCTCATCGACAGTCGAGAGCGTCATGGCATGGGCTTCGGGTATGCCCCGATCGATAGCCTCGGAGAGCCATGTCTCGAAAAGACCCCGCGGGTCATCGGGGGTAGCGCCGGCATCGAACGGCGCGAAGGGACCGGCGAGGGACTTGAGCCCTCGAAGCCGCTCTTTCAGTGACATGGACCGCTCCGACATCGCCCGACGGCAGGACAGGGCGAACCAACCGGCCGACAACGAATAGTCAAGCTGTCGGCTCTGCAAATCACCCGGAGCTGTGATTGCCCGATCACCTACGAATGGCGGCTTATCGGAAACGCCGGCGGTGAACTTCGAGGCCGGGTTGGGGTCGCAAGCCTCCACCCATACAGCCAAGCTGATGGAGCCTAGACCCCAGGCTGACCCCCGCGACAGCAGCCTTCCCCCGGCGAGGGTGTTGAGCCCGATCACGCCCGCCACCACGCCCGCATGGACGAGGAGATCCGTGGCGGTCGTCTCGTGCGGGTGGAACGGCACGAGGAGCGTCGCCGCCGCCCCCGCCACCGCGAGGCCGGCCAGCGCAGCGGTCAGGTTCGGCCGCAGGGGGCAGGCCCGCCGCAGCATCGCGACGATCAGGAGCGACAGCGGGACCGAGACGCAGACGAGGAAGCTGAGGCAGTGGACCGGCTCGTGCAGCTCGGCGGACTGCGCCGGCGGGACGAACCACGCCCGCAGGCACCCGAGGCCGCTCGCGCCGATCCACAGGATGGCGGGCGGCACCGGCAGGAGCGACCATGCGGGGGACCGCCCCGGCACGCTGGTGGCGAAGGCGGCATAGGCGGCGGTGACGGCGGTGAGCGCCCCGCCCAGGGCGGCGAGCCAAATGTCGGCCTGGTCTCCCCGGCCATCCAGCCCGATCATCGCCAGCCGTGTGGCCAGGACGAGGCCGATCGCCAGGGCCGCGCCGAGCCACAGGGCCGTGCGCCGGGCCGGGTCCTGGAGCGGGCGCACCGGCTGCAGGCGGCCGGCGAGTTCTTCGACCAACCGGTCGTGCCGCGTGTCCATCACTCTCCCCCCGGCCTCAGGCTCGCGCGGAGCGACTTGAGCGCCCGGTGCAGGTTCACCTTCAGGGCCCCCTTCGTCCGCCCGGTCAGGGCTGCGGTCTCGTCGAGGCTCAGCTCCCGCAGGCCGAGATGCTCCACCGCCTGCCGCTGCCCCTCGGGCAGGGCCGCCACCACCCGGGCCAGGGCCGCGCCGCGTTCCCGCGCCTCGATGCCCGCGCCCGGCGCCGGGACGGGGTCGATCTCGGCCTCGTAGGCGAGGGGGTCGAACACCTCCTGCGGCCGCCGGGACACCCGGCGCAGGCGGTCGATGGCCCGCCGCTGGGTGATGGCCCGCAGCCAGGGCAGGAACGGCCTCGCCGGATCGTAGCTCGCCCGCGCCGCGTGCATGGTCATCAGCGTGTCCTGCACGACGTCGTCCACCGCCTCGCCGCGCACGCCCTGGGCGCGGGCGATGCCCGCGACGACCGGAAGGCAGGCCTTGAGCAGGGCGCGGTACGACGCGGCGTCGCCGCGCTGGGCGGCGGCCATCAGGGCCGCCAGATCACCTTCTCGCGCCATCCCGGTGCCGGCCCGTGCCCCGCCCCGGGCATAGTCTAGCGCAGGCGGGCGGGACCCCGCCAGCGGCCGGGGGGCGCGGGCCGCCGCGAAGCCTCCGGCCCCGAGGGCGATGGGCAAGGGCATGGGCATGGGCAGGGGCATGGGCAGGGGCATGGGCATGACCCGCTACCCTCCCGTCCGTGCCGCGCCGACGACGTGCCCGGCCTCGTCCTGGACGATCACCGCGGCCGCCTCGCCCGCGGGCCAGGGCACGGTCAGGGTCTGCGGCGTGCCGGTCCAGCGCCCGATCCCGGCGACGGAGCGAACCACGTTGGCCTGGACCAGGGTCCGCCCCGCATTCTCGCCGCGGGCCACCGGGGTGACGTGGCTCGGATCGAAGCCGACGAGGGTGATCCTGCCGCTGCCCTGGCCCGCCCCGAGCCTCACCGACAGGCCGCCCTCACGCACGAGGCTGACGCTCACCCCGTCCCCGCCGCCCCGGGCCGACGCGATGGCGGCGCGCACCGCGGACTCCTGCGAGCCGACGAGGCTGGTCCGCCCGTCGATCACCGCCTGCGGGGTGTAGACCGAGTCGCCCAGCCGCTCGGCATAGGCATGCTGGCGCTCCGTCGCGGCGGGCAAGGAGAATGTGTCGCGCCAGTCGAGGTGGTTCCAGTAGGTGACGTGATAGGCGAGGGGCAGCACGTCGCCGCCTTCGCGGGCGAGGTCGCCGATCAGCGCCTCCGCGGGCGGGCAGGACGAGCAGCTCTGCGAGGTGAACAGCTCCACCACCACGGGGCGGGCGGCGGCGGGGACGAGCCCGGCGAGAAAGACGGCGGCGGCGGCGAGGCCCGGAAGGCGGTGGGTCGAACGCTTCGGTCGCATGGGTCGAACGGCTCCGGCGGGACGCAGACCGCGCCCACGCCGACCATTTCGGCGGCATCCGCGGTCCGGTTACGCCGCGGCGCCCCCGAACGCGCTCACATCGCGCAGGAGCGAGACGAAGACCCGCGCCCCATGGTCGAGGAGGGCGAGGCCGCCGTCTGCTGTGCCGAGCCGGGCATCGCCGATCGCCCCCGCCGGGTTGAGGTCGCCGGCCTTCCAGGCCAGCGCGGCCGGGCGGCCCGTGCGCAGGACGGCGAATTCGCGCGCCATGTCGGCCCCCCGGGACGGGAAGTTCGCGATCTCCGAAATGCGCACGAGGTCCGGCCGCAGGGCCAGCATCAACGCGGTCTCGATCCCGCCGGCATGGATGCCGTGGGCGATCTCGTCGTCCGGGAACAGCCCGGCGGGATAGCCCAGGCGGCTCCACGAGGTGGTGACGGCGACCATGCCGTGGCGGGCCCGCAGCTCGCCCGCCGCGAGGTCGATCAGCGTGCTGTTGCCCCCGTGGCTGGTGACGAGGACGAGCCGGCGGCATCCGGCCCTGGCGAGGCCCGCGCCGATCTCCGTCCAGGCGGCGAGGGCGGTGCCCGTGGTAAGGCTCAGGGTGCCGGGGAAGGCGTCGTGCTCGTCGGACTTGCCGACCGCCTGGATCGGTAGGATCAGCACGTCGAGGTCGTCGGGCGTCAGCGCGACCACCCGGTCGAGGTATCCCTGGGCGATGTCCGTGTCGGTGGAAAGCGGCAGGTGCGGGCCGTGCTGCTCCGTGGCGGCGACGGGCAGGACGGCGACCGTCCGCGCCATGTCCCGGGCGGCGAACTCCGCCGTGGTCAGGTCGGACCAGAGCCGCGCGGTCATTCTCTAACCCCTTTCGAACCCGGACGTCGGGGGTGATGTAGCCGCCCCCCGCGGCCGGAGTCGACCGTCAGGCGAAGAGGGCGTCGATGTCGTCCTGGCTGGTGGCGATCTCTTCCGCCTGGGGACCGTTCAGCATCAGCTCCGCGGCCCTGTCGCGGCGGGCGCGCTCCGAAGGATCGGAGATCGCCGCGTCCCGGGCGCGCACGGCGCCGATGAAGCGGTCCAGGCGCTGCTCGAAGCTCTGGAGCGCGTCCACCACCTTCGAGATCCGCTGGCCGGTGATGTCCTGGAAGGCGCAGGCCTCGAAGATCGTCCCGACATGCTCCTCCAGCGCGGGGCGGTGCTCCGGCCCCTCGGGGAGGTTCAGGAGCGCTTCGGCGGCGGCCATGATCCGGTTGGTCGCGCCGGCCGTGGCCATGAGGACGCTGCCGAGCTCCTCATGCGCCATCGGGATCCTGTCGCGGCTCATCTCGTTGGCGCGCAGAGCCGCGATCTCTTCGCGCATGTGGGTGATGTATTCGGCGATCTGGATGAGTTCGGAGACCACCGCCGCCGATTCGAACTCGCGGATGTCCGCAGGTATGTGCCGCTGCGCCTGAGCCATCTGCTTTACCTTGAATGCCGGATCGTCACGCATGACCCGCCCGTGCCGCCACGGTCGTCCCGGATGCGCGGCGGAGGTTCCCGCCGGCCCCGGATGGCGCATCAGCTTCCGCAGACGGCTTCGATCTTCGACTTCAGCGTGGCCGCGTTGAACGGCTTGACGATGTAGTTGTTCACGCCGGCCTTCTTGGCGGCGATGACGTTCTCGGTCTTCGACTCGGCGGTGACCATGATGAACGGCGTCGTCCGCAGGCCCTCGTCGGCGCGGACATGGCGCAGGAGTTCGTAGCCGGTCATCGGCTCCATGTTCCAGTCGGAGATGACGAGGCCGTACTTGCGGCCCTTCATCCGGGCGAGGGCCGCCGTCCCGTCGGAGGCGTCGTCCACCTCCTCGAAGCCGAGCTGCTTCAAGAGGTTACGGATGATCCGAACCATCGTCTGGTAATCGTCGACGACGAGGATCGGCATGCTCAGATCGAGAGCCATGAACCAAATGCTCCGAGGTCACGCGGGACGCTGGGCGCCCGGCCTGTATTGATTTCGCTGTCCTGCGGATTGATTTCGCTGGACCTTCACTGACCCTACCGTTGAGCTTGTTGCAAAGCCGTTAAAGCGGCGGCAGAGAGCTCGCTTGACCGGCCCTGCCCGTTTCGGCAGGGTCCCGCGGCGCGGGTTCCGCGGGGGCTTCACCCGCCGACCGGCGCGCCCGAGAGCACCGACCCTGATCCGATGGCCCCTGGCGACGAGACGACCGTGCGGCCCTTCATCCTCTGCCGTGCGGACGAGGCCGTGCCGGCGGCGCTGCGCGGCGCCGTGGCGGCAATCGGCAATTTCGATGGCGTGCACCGCGGCCACCGGGCGCTCGCGGCCGCCGTGCGGGCGGAGGCGGAGGCCGGCGGCCACCCCGCCGCGGCCCTGACCTTCGAGCCGCATCCGCGGGCGTTCTTCCGCCCCGAAGCGCCGATGTTCCGGCTGACCGGTCCGCAAGCCAAGGAGATCCTGTTCGCCCGCAGCGGCCTCGACGGCCTCATCATCCGGCGATTCGACGCCGCCCTGGCCGCAACCGGCGCCCGCGCCTTCGTCATGGAGTTCCTGAAAGACGGGCTCGGCCTGTCGGGGGTCGTGGTCGGGCACGACTTCCATTTCGGCCGCGCCCGCGAGGGGACGCCGGCCTTGCTTCAGGACCTCTGCCGCGAGGCGGGCCTGACCTGCCGCCTCGTGGATCCCGTCGCCCTGGCGGGCGAGGAGGTGCCCGTCTCCTCCAGCAAGATCCGCGCGGCGCTGGCGGAGGGGGACATCGCCCGGGCCAACGACCTGCTGGGCTACCGCTGGTTCGTGATGGCGGCGGTGCGGCACGGCGACAAGCGCGGGCGGACCCTCGGCTACCCCACCGCCAACCTCATGCTCACCGAGTGCGGCCTCGCCCATGGCATCTACGGCGTGCGGGTGCGGCTCCCCGACGGCGGGCTGCGGGACGGCGTCGCGAGCTACGGGCGCCGCCCGACCTTCGATGACGGCGCCCCGTTGCTGGAGGTGAACCTGTTCGACTTCACGGGCGACCTCTACGGGCAGGAGCTGGCGGTCGAGTTCGTCGGGTACATCCGCGGCGAGGAGCGTTTCGCCAGCGCGGACGACCTGATCGCCCGCATGCACCTCGATGCGGACGAAGCCCGGCGTCTCCTGGCGGCCGACTCCGTGCCCTCGATGCTCGCCTGAACGGGCGCCATCGGTATAGTAGGCGACGATATCTCTGTCGGAGGCGGATGTGCTGGGCCGGTTGGATCGTGGAAATTCGGGTGAGGCGGTCGTGGCCTACGGCGACGGCACCATGCGGGTGGTGAAACCGGGCAGCTTCGTGCGCTGTGCCGTGACGGGGGATGCCATCGCCCTCGATCAGCTCCGCTACTGGAGCGTCGCCCGGCAGGAGGCCTATGTCTCGCCCGACGCGCTGATGACCCGCCTCAAGACATCCGGGCGGCCGTAGCGGGCCGCTGCAGCCCAAAGCGGATCCGTCGCCTCTCCCTGTCCTCGCAACGATTTGGACGCGTGACCGAACGCGGCGCTTCATGCGTTCGACGGGCCGTGGACACGCGTCTCCGAGAACGGTGATCGGATGGTCCCGCGAAGTGGGATCTCCCGCCGCCTCGCAGCCATAACGACGGGGCTGAAACAGCCGACCGGCCAAGGGGATGACACCCGAAGTTCGAGGATACTGGCAGCATTCCACCGGAAGCTGCGACGCCGGGTGAAGTCTCGCCCCTAAGCCTGAGCCGGCACAGAACAATTCCCAGTTGCGTCTTACATAACTTCCGCAATCTGGGCGCGCACGGCGTCCGCGTCGGCGAAGGCGAGCCTGACCCGCAACACCGCGACCCGCGCCGCAAAGTCCGGCGGCAGGCGGACGGCGTCCTTCTCCGTCGTCACAAGGATGGCACCGAGGCGGTGCGCCCCGGCGGCGAGGGCCGCGAGGTCGGCGGGGCGGTAGGGGTGGTGATCCGCGAAGGCGCGCGTGCCGGCGAGTATGGCGCCGGTCTCCTCCAAGCTCGCGAAGAATTTCGACGGCCGGCCGATCCCCGCAAAGGCCAGACAGCGCCGGCCGGCGAGATCACCCGGATCCGGGACGAGCCGCGCCCGGTGGACCGGGAGGGCGCGCCCGTGCGCCGCCTCGGCGACCGCCTCTCCGGCCTCGCCCCCGCCGACGACGATCACCCCGGCGACATGGGGCCATTGCCGCGCCATCGGCACGCGCAGAGGCCCCGCCGGGAAGGTCCGCCCGTTGCCGATGCCGGCCGTCCCATCGACCACGGCGAAGGCGAGGTCCTTGGCGAGGCTCGGGTTCTGGAGGCCGTCATCCATCACGATGACCGTCGCGCCCTGTCTCGCGCACAGGGCGGCCCCGGCGGGCCGGTCGCGGGCGACGACCGTGGGGGCGAGCCGGGCGAGGAGGAGGGGTTCGTCGCCGACGTCGGCGGCCCCGTGCGCGCCCGGCGTGACCACGACGGGGCCGGCGAGGCCCCCGCCATAGCCCCGGCTCAGGAAGGCCGGCTCGGCGCCGAGGTCCCGCAGGATCGCCGCGATCGCCAGGGCGGCCGGGGTCTTGCCCGCCCCCCCGAGGGTGAAGTTGCCGAGGCAGACCACGGGGCAGGGGGCCTTCGCCCCCGGCCGGTCCATGCGCCGGGCCCCGAGGTGTCCATACAGGGCGGAGAGCGGTGCCAGCAGCCTCGCGGTGGGGTGGCCCGGCCGGGCCTGCCAGAAGGCGGGGGGGCGCATCAGGCCCGGGGGCGGCCGACCGGGTGGAGGCCCTGAAGCTTCATCTGCGCCACGAACGGGTCGAGCACCGCCAGGGTGCGCGCCACGGCGCCCTCGAAGGGCCGCAGGGCCGCCTGCCCGTCCCGCGCCATCCGGGCGAGGCGGGGCTTGTCGGCGAGCAGTTGCCCGACGAGGTCGGCGAGTTCGGAGCCGTTGGCCACGAGCGCCGCTCCACCCGCCCGGTCGAGGGCGTCGTAGACCTGCGTGAAGTTGCCCGTATACGGCCCGTGCAGCACCGCCGCGTCGAGGCGTACCGGCTCGATGGGGTTCTGGCCGCCGCGGGGCACCAGGGAGCCGCCGACGAAGACCAGCGGGCTGAGCCGGTAGAACAGGCCGAGTTCGCCGATCGTGTCCGCCACGTAGAGCTCGACGCTGGGATGCGGCCGGCCGCCGGCGGAGCGCCGGGCGCTGCGCAGGCCCACGGCGGCCGCGCAGGCGGCGGCGTCGGCACCCCGCCCGGGATGCCGGGGGGCGAGCACCGTGAGGAGGTTCGGGAAGCGCGACCTCAGCTCCGCGTGGGCGTAGGCGATGGCCGCCTCCTCGCCGTGATGGGTGCTCGCCGCGAGCCAGACCGGACGCCCGGCCATCATCGGCCGGAGATAGTTGAGCTGCTGCGGGTCCGCCGGGGGGACCGGCGCATCGAACTTGAGGTTCCCGGTGATCGAGACCCGCGGTGCGCCGAGCTTGGCGAACCGCGATCCGTCCTCCTCCGTCTGCGCGAGGCAGACGGCGATGCGCGACAGCAGGGCCGCCGCCGTGCGCCGGGAGCGCTCCCAGCCCTTGAACGACCGCTCGGACATGCGGCCGTTGACGAGGATCAGCGGGATCTCCCGCTCGTCCAGGGCGATGATCGTGTTGGGCCAGATCTCCGATTCCGCCACCACCGCGATGTCGGGCTGCCAGTGCTCCAGGAACCGGTCGATCCAGCGGGGGGCGTCGAGGGGCACGTACTGGTGGACGGCGCCGGGGGGCAGGCGGGAGCTGATCAGGTCCGCCGCCGTGCGCGTGCCGGTCGTGACCAGCACGGAATAGCGCCGGGCGATCATGCCCTCCACCAGGGCGACGAGGGACAGCACCTCCCCGACGCTCGCCCCGTGCATCCAGATCAGCGGACCCACCGGCCGCGCCCGGCCCGGCAGGCCCCGCCGCTCGCCGAGGCGGCGCGGATCCTCCTTGCCCCGGCGGGCGCGCCACGCGAGCAGGCCGGCCACCGCCGGCTCGCCGATCCGCAGGCCGGTGCGGTAGAGCCGCAGGGGCAGGGTGAGGGCGGGCTGTCTCACGCGGTTCCCTCCGACGCGCCGGAAGTCGGAGCGGCTGCGGCGGCCAAGGCGTAGTAGGCGGCCCGGTCGTGCCGGCCGACCAGGGCGTAGGCCCGGGCATGGACCCGGTCCATCTCCGCCTCGACATGGCTGCGTAGGTGCTCGAACGCCTCGCCCTCGCAGTCCCGCGGCACGAAGACCGGGTCGCCGAGCACGATCGCCGCCCGGCCGAAGGGCAGGGCGAGGCAGGCCCGGTCCCAGGAGCCGAAGCGGAGGTGGCGGCTCATCACCACGGCGGAGGGGACCACGGGGCGTCCCGAGAACCGGGCGAGGGTGAGGATGCCCGCATCGCAACGCCGCGTGACCTTCGGCACGTCGGCGCTGAACGCCACGCATTCCCCCGCCTTCAGGGCCCTCAGCATGGCCCGGAGCCCTTCGGCTCCGCCCTTGGCGCGGGCATCGGCGGCCCGCCGCCGCCCGCGGGCGCCGGAGGCCCGCATCACCCGCACGCCGAGGCGCTCGAGGGCGATGGTGTTGATGTCGCCGTCCGGGTTCCGGGAGATGATGGTCGCGACCCGGTCGGTGGCCCGCATCATCAGCGGCATCTGGATATGCTGCCCGTGCCACATGCCGAAGATGGCGGGGAGCTGCGCATCGAGCCACGCATGGGCCGCGGCCCCGTCGCCGGAGATCCCCGTGCCCGTCTCCATGGTGAAGCGGTTGGTGGCCCGGACGAGACGCAGGTAGCCGGCGGCGAGGCGGCCGAGCGCCCGCTTCACGAGCGGCTGTCGAAGGAGGCGCTTGAAGAGACTCATCGTTGCCCGCCCGTCAGGCCCGGCGGCATAGCCCCGACAGGGCGATGGGTTCAACCCGCCCGAGGGCCGGCAATGCGCCGGGCGGGCATCGGCCATGTCCCCGCGAGACATCCCGCACCCGCTCACAAAACCGTTTGGGGCCTTGTTTGGAGTAATTCCAGATTGTAGATTGGAAACGTTCCAAGGAGGGGAGTGGCCGATGTCGATGGTTCTGGAGGAGACGGGCGAGGCCCTCGCCGAAGCGCGGCGGGAGTTCGTCCTCCGCTACGTGCAGCCCGGTCTCGCGGGGCTGATCGACGGGTCTGTCTCCACCCTGGCGCCGATCTTCGCGGCGGCCTTCGCCACCGGCCACAACTGGTCCACCTTCCTCGTGGGTCTCGCCGCCTCGGTCGGGGCCGGGATCAGCATGGGATTCACGGAAGCCCTCTCGGACGACGGCAGCGTGACGGGGCGCGGCAGCCCGCTGATGCGCGGCCTCGTCTGCGGGGTGATGACCACGGTGGGCGGGCTCGGCCACACGCTCCCCTACGCCATCCCCGACACCCTGCCGGCGGGCTGGCCGAACGCCTTCACCCTCGCCACCAGCCTCGCGGTCGCCGTCGTCATCGTCGAGCTGGCGGTGATCGCCGCCATCCGTACGCGGTTCATGGCGACGCCGTTCTGGCGGGCGGCCCTTCAGGTGATGTTCGGGAGCCTCCTCGTCCTCGTCACGGGGATCGTCATCGGCAGCGCTTGACGCGGCGCCCCGGCGCCGCGATGCCGGGGCGAAGTCCGGAGCGCCCCTTCGCCTTGACCTTTCGCCTCGCCCATCTCAGCGACCCGCATGTGGGGCCGCTCGGCCGTCCGCGTTTCAGCCAGCTCCTGGGCAAGCGGGCGACCGGCTACGCCAACTGGCGCCGGGGCCGCTCCCGCAGCCACGACATGGGCACCCTGTCCCTCCTCGTGTCGGACATGCGCGCGCAGGGCGCGGCGCACATCGCCTGCACGGGGGACCTGTGCAACATCGGCCTGCCCAGCGAATGGGCGACGGCGCAGTCCTTCATGGGCGCCCTCGGCTCGCCCGATGCGGTGAGCCTCGTGCCGGGCAACCACGACGCCTACGTGCGCGGCTCCCTGGAAGGCCTGCTGGCCACCTGCGGCGCCTATACCTCCGACGATTCGGGGACGCTGGCACAGTTCCCCTACCTCCGGCGACGGGGGCCCGTGGCGCTGATCGGCCTGTCGAGCGCGATCCCCACGAAGCCGTTCGTCGCCAGCGGACGCCTCGGCCCGCCGCAGCTCGCGGCGGCGGAGACGTTGCTGAAGGCGCTGGCGACCGAGCCGACGCGGCTCTGCCGGGTGGTGATGATCCACCACCCGCCCCATCCCGGCGGCGCCTCGCCGGGTCGGGAGCTGAAGGATTCCGCGGCCTTCGCCGCCATGATTGGCCGGGCCGGCGCCGAACTGATCCTGCACGGGCACAACCACGTCGCCAGCCTCGCCCGGCTTCCGGGGCCGGGGGGGCGGGCCGTGCCCGTGGTGGGGGTGCCCTCCGCATCGGCCCTGGCCGAAGGGCACGGCGCCCTGCCGGGGCGCCGTGCGGGCTATGCGCTCTACGAGATCGCGCGGGCGGGAGAGGGCTTCTCGATCGCCGCGTGGCGCCGGGGCCTGGACGACACCGGCATCATGGCCGACCTCGGCCCCCTCGACCTCGGACTGGCCGCGCCCTTGCAGGCGCCGGCCTGACGGAGACGGATCAGGTCCCGGAGGCGAGGATGCCCGCCGGGCGGCGGGTGATGCTCGCCTCGTAGCGTTCGGCCTGGACGCGGGTCAGCCCGCTGACCAGGGCGAGGGAGCCCTGGTAGACCGTGTAGGTGCCGTCGTGGGTCGGCTTGACGCGGATGGAATCGGACATGGGAACCTGCCTCTTGCTGGAGAAAGCTGCCGCAGGGTTTTCACGAGGCGCAGCACCCGTTCTGGGCCGGCGCCGTTTCGAACGCACGTCACGAGGTGAGGTTAGGCAATGGCCGCTTGGAGGCAAGGCCGGGCTGTGGTGAAGTACCGAGCGCGCCGACGTTGCAATGCGGGAAACGCTTGATTCTCCGTGCAATCCTGACGATGCCCAAATTAACGGCACAGTGCGTGCATTTTGAATAAAGCGAAGACGCAGTGATTTAGCCGGATCAACACCATCCGAATCACCCAAGTCTCAACAACCTGGAGAGCGATGCATGGAACTCTGGCGCCTGTCCGCGACAGACCTCGCAGCCCGGATCCGCACCGGTGACGTCTCCGCCCGGGAGGTCGCGGTGGACGCCCTCGATCGGCTCGCCGCCGTGAACGGCGCCATCAACGCCGTGGTGGAGCATCGGCCCGAGGAAGTGCTGCGCGAGGCCGAGGCGGTCGATGCCGCGCGCCAGCGGGGCGAGACCCTGGGTCCGCTCGCCGGGGTGACGGTGACGACCAAGGTCAATGCCGACCAGGACGGCTACGCCACCACCAACGGGCTCCGCCTGCAGAAGGATTTGGTGGCCAAGGCCGACAGCCCGGTGGTGGCCAACCTCAAGCGGGCGGGGGCGGTGATCCTCGGGCGGACCAACACCCCAGCCTTCTCGCTGCGCTGGTTCACCACCAACCAGCTGCACGGGGCGACGAAGAATCCGCGCGACCCGTCCCTGACGCCGGGGGGCTCGTCGGGCGGGGCCGGGGCCGCCGTGGCGGCGGGGATCGGCGCCTTCGCCCACGGCACCGACATCGCCGGCTCGGTGCGCTACCCGGCCTATGCGTGCGGCGTCCACGGCCTTCGCCCGAGCTTCGGCCGCATCCCGGCCTGGAACGCCTCCTCCCCCGAGCGCGGGATCGGCCCGCAGCTGATGGCCGTCTCCGGGCCCCTGGCGCGCAGCATCGGCGACATCCGCCTGACGCTGGCCGCCATGGCCGCGCCGGACCCCCGCGATCCGTGGTGGGTGCCCGCCCCCCTCGAAGGCCCGGCCCGGCCGCGCCGGGCGGCCCTTTGTCTGCGGCCGGGCGGGCTCGCCATCGTGCCCGAGGTGGAGGCGGCCCTGCGCGACGCCGCCGCCCGCCTCGACGCAGCCGGCTGGCAGGTGGAGGAGATCGCCGACACGCCGCCGATCCGCGAGGCCAACGACATCCAGCTGATCCTCTGGCTCGGTGACGGCTACGCCGCGGTCCGGGCGCTGGCCGAGCGGGAGGGCGACCCGGAGGCCATCGGCCTGCTCGAAGCCTTCCGGGCGACGGCGGAAGCCCTGACGCCGGACGCGATTCCCCAGGCCCTCGTCCGCCGGGCGACGCTGGCCCGGCAATGGTCCGTGTTCCTGGCCGAGCACCCGGTGCTGCTGGTGCCGGTCTCCGCCGAGCTGCCGTTCCCGGACGGGCTCGACCGGACGCCGGAGGGTATCGCCCGGGCCTTCGAGGCGAACCTGCTGCAGGTGGGGCTCGCACCCCTCGGCGTCCCGGCCCTGACCGTGACGACCGGGCTCGTGGGCCACACCCCCGTCGGCGTCCAGATCGTCGCCGCCCGGTTCCGGGAGGACCTGTGCCTCGCGGCGGGTGAAGCCATCGAGGCGGGCGGCGTGCCGCCGATGCCAGTCGATCCGGTGGGCCCCGGGCGGGACTGACCCGCGGCGTCATCGCGAGCGACGCGACTCAGGGCGGCGGAACGGTTTTCCATGCCGCGCCGCACCGGATCGCTCCGCTCGCAAGGGCGGAGAGGGGTCGGCGGCGGCGCGGGCCTCCTCAGCCCCCGAGCCGCATCAGCATCCCGGCGAAGAGCCGCGCCCGGCTCGGGAGCGAATCGATGAGGACGTGCTCTTCCAGGGTGTGGTAGCCGCGGCCGAGGGCGCCGAGGCCGTCGAGGGTGGGGATGCCGACGGCTCCGGTGAAGTTGCCGTCCGACCCGCCCCCCGCACTCCCGTGGGTGAGGGCGACGCCGGCCTCCGCCGCGATCTCCTTCGCCAGGGCGTAGAGGGACAGGGTGCCCGCATCGGGCTCCCAGACCGGGCGGGTGACGCCCCGTCTCACGGTGAAGAGCACGCCGTCCTCCTCGCCGGAGAGGGCGAGCATCCGCTCCACCACCCGGTCGAGGTCGGCCTGCCGCTTGGCCATGCTGAGGGCTTGGCCCCGGCAGGTGGTGGGCACGCAGTTCACCCATTGCCCGCCGGACACGATGCCCGTGGAGACCGTGCAGTCGGCGTCCGACAGGGCGTCGATGGCGAGCACCTTGCGGGCCATGGCGCGGATCGCCGAGCGACCCTCCCCGGGCGACGCCCCCGCATGGCTCGGCCGGCCCAGGGCCTCCAGGTCGAACCGGGCGATGGCGTAGCGGCCGGTCACGACCCCGTCGCCGGGCTGGCCGGGCTCGGGCACGAGGACGAAGGCGTGGCGGGCGGCCTCGCCCTCGATGAGGTCGCGGGTCGAGGGGCTGCCGACCTCCTCGTCGCTGGTGAACAGCACCGTCACCGGCAGGGGCGTCCGCGCCCCCGCGCGGGCCAGGGCGCGGATCGCGGCCAGCGCGATGACGTTGCCGCCCTTCATGTCGAGGGCGCCGGGGCCGTGGGCGCGGTCCCCCTCGATCCGCCAGGGCATCCGCGCCAGGGTGCCGACGGGATGGACCGTGTCGAGGTGGCCGAGGATCAGGATGCCCGGCTCGTCCCGGCGCGGGTGGGGCAGGCGCGCGCGGACGCAGTCGCCGAGGCCCCTATGGCCGGGGATGGTCTCAACCTGCGCGCCGAGCAGGGCGAGGTCGCGGGCGGCGAGCGCCATCATGCGGTTGACCGCCGCCGCATCGTGGGTGGGGCTCTCGCATTCCACCCAGGCGCGCAGGTTCGCCAGGATCTCGTCCACCGCGAAGTGCAGTTGCAGGGTCATCGGGCGCCCTCCGAGGCCGGGCCGGAGAACGGGTCCGCCACCCGCGGCCAGTAGCGGGGGTCCCGCTTGGTATAGGGGATCGCCCCGTAATCCGGCGGCACCGCCCCCGGCGCCGCCACGTAGCGCACGGCCGAGGCGATGGGGATGAAGCCCGCATAGAAGTGCTGCATCGACTTCACGACGACGATGCGCTTGTCATCCAGGGCCAGGCCGAGGCCGGTGAAGGCATCCGGGGCGAAGGGCTGCTGGCGCTTGTGGGTGAGGACGAGGTGGATCCCGTCCGCCTCCACCCAGGCCGCCGGGCCGAGATTCGCCCGCCCGCCGCTGAGCCCGCCCTGGCTGTGGTCCTCCGAGAGGCCGCGCACGGTGATGCGCAGGTCCACGGGATCCCCCGAGGTCAGGCCGCACTTGCCGCCGATCCGCAGGTCGAACGTCGCCCCGAGCCCCGCCTCGTGGCAGATGCCCACCGCACCGGGGTCCCAGATCATCCCCAGCGCCGCCCCCTTCACCCCGCGGGCGACGAGGCGGGCGAGGATCGCGGTGTTGTCGGAGGGCGCCCCGGCCCCGGCATTGTCGGCGGTGTCGGCGAGCACCATCGGCCGGGGGTCGTCGGAGGCCAGCGCCGCGTCGATGGCGGCGTCGATCGTGTCGAAGGCGGTCGAGGCGGCCTCGCGCATCGCCCAGACCTCGCCCGCGAGGGTGTCCGCCAGGGCCTGCGCCTTCGCCCCGTCGCCATCGGCCACGACGAGCATCTTGGCGCCGACATCGGCCACGTCGGCGTAGGGGAAGCCGTGCCCGAAGGAGACGGAGAGGATCCCGTCCCGCCCCTCCAGCGCGGTCATCCGGCGGACGAAGCCCGCCACCGGCTCGCGGGTGGTGCGCCACATGCTCACCATCTTGCAGTCGGCATAGGCCATCACCGGGCGGATGCGCCCCTGCGCCGCCCCGACCACGAGGGGGTAGAGGTCGCGCGCCCGGTCCACGATGTCGGTGTGCGGGTATTCCTTGTAGATCACCATCACGTCGGAGGATCGGCGCATCGCCTCGGTGAGGTGACAGTGCAGGTCGATCTCGACGCCGACCGTCACCTCCGGCCCGACCACCGCCCGGACGTGCTCCAGCGTATCGCCCTCGCAATCGTCGTAGCCCTCGGCCACCATCGCCCCGTGCATGAACAGCAGCACGGCATCCACCGGCATCGCCGCGCGCAGGTCGTCGAGGAGCGTGTCGCGCAACTCCTCGTAGACGGCCCGCAGGGTGGTGCCGCCGGGCTGGGCGAAGGTCGAGAGGCTTTCCACCACCGTGTGCCCGTCCGCCTCGGCCAACTCCCGCCACGCCTTCAGGCCGATGTTGCTCAGGGAGGGCGGGGCGCGGGTGCCGTCCCGGCGGGAATAGTCGGCCAGGAAGGCCGCGCGGCCGGTGGGCAGGGGGGCGAAGGTATTGGTCTCGGTGGCGAGCCCGGCGATGAAGATCTTCAAAGGTCGTCCTTCGTGTCTTTGCGTGCGGGCAACCAGCAAGTCACGCGCCGGCTTCCGGGGTGAGGAGGATCGTCGTCCGCGTCGCCGCCTCCACCGCCTCGCGGGTGTAGGGCATCGGCACGTGGTCCTGCCGGGACCAGACCCCCGCGAGGTCGCGGTAATGCGGGCTGCGGGGGTCGCCCGACTGGCCGGGGACGTTGACGAAGACCGAGGCGTCCCAGGCGCCGACATCGACCACCATGCGGAACGACGCGCCGTTCGTGACCCGGAACGTGTCCGTCCGGTACTCGGCGTTCATCGGGCTGGCCCCGGCCCCGCCGAGGGGGAACGGGCCGACATCCCACGCCCCGTCCCCGCCGAGGGGCGAGAGGGGATGGGCGAACAGCGCCCGGTGGAGACGCCCCCAGGCCCAAACGGCGGGGTCCTCGCCCATCGTCGCCCGGCAGGTCTCCCAAGCCGCCGCGAGGGCCTGTGCCACCAGGGGCGCCCGGCGCTCCGGGGCGAGGCCCGTCTCCAGGCGCTCGATCAGGCTCTGCGCGTCGCCGGGCGGGATCAGCCTCGCCGTCGCCCCGTCCGGCACCAGGGCCGCGATCAGCGCCGGGCGCAGGTGGCGCACCCACAGCACCTCGACCAGGGCGGCGGCGACGCTGTCGGCGGCGAGGACGCCGTCGAAGCCCCGGAGCAGAGCCTGCGCCCGCTGGATTTCCCCCCGCTCCCCGGCCGGGACGGCGCAGGCGATCCGGGCGATCCGCAGGGCCGGCTCGGAATAGGCATCCGCCTGGAGAGCCTGCGAATCGGCGAGGCGGTGGGCCGTCTGCCCGCCGAGCACCGCGCGGATGCGGTCGGCGCGCCAGGGCTCATGCCATTCAAAGCCGATCTTGCGCGCCTCGGCCGGGTAGGAGGGCGGCAGGTTCATCTCGTTGGCGGTGGCGATCCAGCCCTCGGCCGGGTCGATGGCGCAGGGCAGCTCGGCGGCGTCGAGGAAGCCGGACCAGTCGAAGCGGCCGTCGCCGGGGACGGGGAGCAGCCCGTCATGGGCCGGGCGCCGGGGTGCCTTGCCCGCCATGAACCACGCGATCCGCCCGTCCCGGTCGGCGTAGAGCTGGTTCACGGAGGGCGCCGACCAGTGGCGCAGGGCCTGGCCGAACGCCTCGGGGCTGGTGGCGCCGAGATAGGCAAGGCTGCCGAGATAGGCGGCGGAGCCCGGCGCGGACCAGACGGTGGAGAGGGCGAAGGCGCGGGCCGCATCCTCCGCGACGACCGGGCCATGGCGGGTGAAGCCGAAGGTCACCGCCTCGTCCGGTCCCCCCCGGACGGGGATGGTCTCGGCCACGCGACGGATCGGCTCCCAGCCGTCGCCGTGGCGGACGAGGTCCGGGTCGTCGGCGTGCTTCGCGCAGACGAACAGGTCCTCCTGGTCCATCGGCGCGATGGTGAGGCTAAAGGCGGCGTGGCCGTTATGGCCGATGGAGATGCCGGGCAGGGCCGGCTCGCCCGCCCCGATGACGTCGAGACCCGGCGCGGTCAGGTGCACGGCGTAGCGCAGGGAGGGGTTGAGGTAGATCCGGTGCGGATCGCTCGCCAGGATCGGCCGCCCGGTCACGGTGCGGCCGGGGCCGACCACCCAGTTGTTCGAGCCTTCGCTCAGCTCCGGCGGGGCTGCCGCGCCCCGGCGGCCCACGGCCCCGTGGGCATCGACCTTCGACCAGTCCCACGCCTCCGCGCGGGTGGCCGCCATCCGCGCGGGCGAGAAATTCACCTGCGCCGTGGCGAGGCGGAACGTGTCGAGGAGGTCGTCGGGCCAGTCGGAGGCGTCGAGACCCTCCGGCACCACGGGCTCGTGCGGCGGGCTCAGGCGCTTGCGCAGGTCGTCGGTGGCGAGGCCGCCGCCCCGGGCCAGCACCTTCGCCCGCGCCACCTCGGAGAGGACGTTGCGCACCAGCCCGTGGCTGCGGATGCGGACCACGTCCTCCGGCGCCCAGGTGGCGGGCACCGTGTCCGTCAGGGCGAATTCCGGCGGGAGGAGGTCCGGCCGCCCTTCGGTCAGGGCGACGAAGGCGTTGAGGCCGTCGACGAAGGCGGTGACGATGGCCTTCGTGTCCTGCGGGCCGTAGGCGGCCCACTCGGCCTCCATGTCGCCCCGGTAGAGGAAGAGGCGTGCCGCCCGGTCCTGGGCGAGGAAGCCCGGCCCGAAATCCGCCGCCAGCAGCCCGAGGCCGCGCTTGCGCCAGAGGTCGAGCTGCCACAGCCGGTCCCGGGCGGCGTTGAAGCCCTGGACGCGGTAGGCGTCGAGGGCGCTCCCCGCCCGGATATGGGCGAGGCCCCAGCGGTCGATGCGGATCTCCGCCGGGCCGCCGAGGCCCGGCAGGGTGAAGCCGGAACTCACAAGACCACCTCGATGAGGTACGGCCCCCTCTCGGCGAGGCCGTGCCGCAGGGCGTCGGCGAATTCGGCCAGCGTCTCGACCCGGCGCCCATCGACGCCGAAGCCCCGGGCCAGGGAGACCCAGTCCATGGCCGGATCGTCGAGGCTCAGCATCCCGATGGCCTTCGGGCCGGGATTGTGGGCGCCGACATTGGCGAGCTCGCCGCGCAGGATCGCGTAGGCGCGGTTCGACCAGACCACCGTCACCACGTCCAGGCGCTCCCGGGCCTGCGTCCAGAGCGCCTGGACCGTGTAGAGGCCGCTGCCGTCGGCCTGGAGGTTGATCACCTTCCGGCCGGGACAGGCCACCGCGGCCCCCGTGGACATGGGGATGCCGACGCCGATGGAGCCGCCGCTGAGCTGGAGCCAGGAATGCGGCGCGCTGGCCTTGGTGAGCCCGAAGAAGTTGCGGCCCGTGGTGAGGGACTCGTCGCAGATCACCGCGCCCTCCGGGATCAGCGCGCCGAGCACGGCCCCGATGCCGTCCTGTTCGAGGGCACCGGATGAGGGGATCTCCGGCCGCCGGCCGAGATCGGGGAGGGCGACCTCCGGCGCATTCACCGCCTCGGCGAGCCGCGCGAGGGCGTCGATCTGGTCCTCGGCGGGGGTGGCGAGGGTGAGGGTGCGGCAGCCCTCGGGGGCGAGCAGGCTCGGCTTGCCGGGATAGGCGAAGAACCCGACCGGCTGCGTGGCGCCCACGAGGATGATGTGGCGGAAGCCCTTCAGCGCCTCGATGGCCTGATCGATCGGGTAGGGCAGGCGCTCGATGGGCACCGTGCCCGCGCCCCGGTCGATCCGGGCGTTCGAGGTCATGGCGAGCAGCTTCGCGCCGGTCTTCCGGGCGATCCTGTCGGCCAGGACGCGGCCTTGCCCGCGCACCGCCCGGTCGCCGAGGTGGAGCAGCACCGGCTCGCCGCTCGCCAGCGCCCGGGCGGCGGCCGAGACCGCGTCGTCCTCCACCCGCGCCCGCTCCGGCACCGGCGGCACGGGGGCGACGCCCGTGCCGGGGTCCCAGGCGGTGTTGGCCGGGAGGATCAGCGTCGCCACCTGCCCCGGCGCCGTCCGGGCGGCGGCGATGGCGTCGGCACCGTCGCGGGCGATGGCCTCGGCGCTCATCCCCGTCCGCACCCAGGCCGACATGGGACGCGCCAGCCCCTCGATGTCCGAGGTGAGGGGCGCGTCGTACTGCCGGTGGTAGGTGGCGTGCTCGCCGACGATGTTCACGAGGGGCGAGCGCGCCCGCCGGGCGTTGTGCAGGTTGGCCAACCCGTTGGAGAGGCCGGGCCCGAGGTGGAGCAGGGTCGAGGCCGGCTTGTCGGCCATGCGGGCGTAGCCGTCGGCCGCGCCGGTGGCCCCGCCCTCGAACAGGCAGAGCACGCAGCGCATCCCCTCGACCCGGTCGAGGGCGGCCACGAAGTGCATCTCGGAGGTGCCGGGATTGGTGAAGCAGACCTCGACGCCGCCTGCCACCAGGGTCCGCACCAGGCTCTCGGCGCCGTTCATCGACGCCGCCGCCGCCTCCACCGTCGGTTCAGCCACGCGGTCCCTCCTGCGCCAGTCGCAACCCCGGCATCGTCGCACGGCAGGGCTCCGGCGCAAGGGGCCTCGGATGCACGCCGGACGGGCGCGGCCCCCCGACGGCGGCGGCCGTGATGGCGCGGGACTTGCCGGGGGCGGCGCGTCTGCCACGGTCACCGGACATGCCATGCAGCTTCACCGACGGACTGCCCTGACGCTCGCCGGGCTCCTCGCCCTCGCCGCCCCCGCCCGGGCCGAAAGCGTCCTGCGCATCGCCATGACGGCGACCGACGTGCCCACCGCCACCGGCATGCCGAACAACGGCTTCGAGGGCATGCGCTTCCTGGGCTACCCGATCTTCGAGGGCCTGACGCAGTGGGATTTGAGGAGCACCGACAAGCCCTCCGGCATCAAGCCCGCCCTGGCCACGAGCTGGGAGCAGGACCCGGCCGACGCCCACGTCTGGACCTTCCACCTGCGCCAGGGCGTGACGTTCCACGACGGCACGCCCTTCGACGCCGACGCCGTGGTCTGGAACCTCGACCGTTACTTCAAGAACGGCAGCCCGCAATTCGAGCCTCAGGCGGCGGGCATCTCCCGGGCGCGGGCGCCGATCGTCGCGAGCTACCGCAAGGTCGATGACGCCACCGTGCAGATCACCACGACGCAGGTCGCCTCGTACTTCCCCTACATGGCGGTGTACTTGCTGTTCACCTCGCCCCAATCCTTCGAGAAGGCGGGCCGGGATTGGACGAAGGTGCCGGCCCTGCCCGCCGCCGGAACCGGCCCGTTCCGCATCGTGAAGGTCAGCCCCCGGGAATCGGTCGATCTCGCCCGCAACGGCGGCTACTGGGATCCCGACCGCATGGCGAAGGTCGACCGGGTCCGCCTTCTGCCGATCCCCGAGGCCAATGCCCGGGTGGCCGCCCTGCGCTCGGGGCAGGTGGACTGGATCGAAGTGCCGGCCCCCGACGCGATCCCCTCGCTCAAGCAGGCCGGCTTCACGATCACCGCCGGCTCCTACCCGCATGTCTGGCCGTGGATCTTCAACATCGCCGCCGCCGACAGCCCGCTCAAGGACGTGCGGGTGCGGCAGGCGCTCAACTATTGCGTCGACCGCAGCGGCATCGTCGCCCTGCTCAACGGCACCGCCGAGCCCGCCTCGGGCTGGCTCAACGACAAGGACCCGAATTTCGGCTCGCCGGAGAATCATTACGTTTCCGATCCGGCGAAGGGGAAGGCGCTCCTGGCGGCGGCGGGCTACGGTCCCGGCAAGCCGCTGGCCCTCAAGGTCATGGTCTCGTCCTCGGGCTCCGGGCAGATGCTGCCGATGCCGATGAACGAGTACCTTCAGGAGAACCTGAAGCAGGCTTGCAATGTGGACGTGTCGTTCAACGTGGTCGAATGGCAGGTCCTGCTCAATTCGAGCCGCCTGCCGCCGGATGCCGGCGGGCTCCAGGGGGCGAACGCCCTGAACGTCTCCTCGCCCTCCTCCGACGCGGCGGTGATGGAGCGCTATTTCTCCTCGTCCCGGTTCCCGCCCGGCGGGTTCAACTTCCCCAACTGGAAGGACGACCGGTTCGACGCGGCGCTCAAGGCCCTGGCCGAGACCACGGACCAGAAGGTGATCGACGCGCAGACGCGGATCGCCCACGAGCGCCTCGTGGACAACCCGCCCTGGCTCTACATCGTCCACGACCTCAACCCGAGGGGCATGGCGAAGACGGTGAAAGGCTTCGTCTCGCCCCAATCCTGGTTCGTCGATCTCACCCTCGTCAGCGTCCAGGGAGCGGGAACCGCCACGCCATGACCGACCTGCACACCCTTTCCGCCGCGGCCCTGGCCCGCGCGATCGCCGCCCGGAAAGTCTCGCCCGTGGAGGCCGTCGAGGCCATGCTCGGCCGGATCGAGCGGCTGGAGCCCAAGCTGCAGGCCTTCACCGAGGTCTTCTGGCAGGATGCGCGCTTGGCCGCCGAGGGCGCCGACCGGGCGATCCGGTCGGGGCACGCGGTCGGCCCCCTGCACGGCGTGCCCGTCGTGCTGAAGGACCTGATCGACATGGAGGGCCGGATCACCATGGGCGGTTCGGCCGCCCACCGGACCCGCCGGGCCACCCGCACGGCCACCGTCGCCCGGCGGCTGATCGCGCAGGGCATGATCGTGCTCGGCAAGACCCATACCGTCGAATTCGCCTATGGCGGCTGGGGCACGAACCAGCATCTCGGCACGCCCTGGAACCCCTGGGATCCGGAGGTGGCGCGCACCCCCGGCGGCTCATCGAGCGGCACGGGCGTCGCCGTCGCCGCGCGCCTCGCTCCGTGGGGCATCGGCACCGACACCGGCGGCTCCGTGCGCCTGCCCGCCGCGTTCTGCGGCCTCACCGGGCTCAAGGTCACGGTGGGCCGGGTCTCGACCTCCGGGATCGTGCCGCTCTCGGCGACCCTCGACACCCCCGGCCCCCTGGCCCGCACCGTCGAGGACACGGCCCTGCTCTACGAGGCGATCTCCGGCCCCGATCCCCTCGACCCGACGACGCGGGGCGTCGTGCCGGCCGACCCGTGGGGCGTCCTGAACCGCGGTGTCCGGGGCCTGCGCCTCGCCCGCATGCCGGAGGCCGAGCGCCAGGGCACCGCGCCGGAGGTGCTCGCGGCCTACGACGGCGCCCTCGCCGTGCTGGCGGGGGAGGGGGCCGAGATCGTCGAGATCGCCCTGCCGTTCCGGTTCGCCGACATCGTCGCCATGAACGGGATCACCAGCGCGGAAGCCTATCTGGAGAACGGCGCCCTGGCCGAGGACGCGGCCTCTCCCCTCGGCGACGCGGTGCGGGCGCGGATCCTGGCCGGCGCCTCGGTCTCGGCGGAGACCTATCTGCGCACCCAGCGCCGCCGGGCGGAGATGAAGGCACGGTTCGCGGCCGCAATGGAGGGAATCGACGCCCTCCTGACCCCGACGACGGAAAGCGCGGCGATCCCCCTCGACGCGGTGGACGAGGGGATGATGCCCTCGCGCTTCACCCGCTTCGGCAACCTGCTCGACCTCTGCGCCCTGGCGCTGCCGGCCGGCTTCACGGCCGGGGGCCTGCCGATGTCGCTTCAGATCGCCTGCCGGGGCTACGACGAGGCGATGGCCCTGCGCATCGGGCAGGCCTACCAGGGCGCCACGCAGTGGCACCTGCGGGAGCCGGTTCTGTAAGGCTCGCTCCCCTGGAAGGCCTCGCGGCGTCCGCCGGGACGGCGCCGGGGCCGTCCGGCCGCTACCGGATCGTCGGGCGACTGGCGCTATCCGCCCCCGGAAGGCCGAGGCCGGCGAGGAGGGTCGCCCGCGCACGGCTGACGCGGCTCTTCACCGTCCCCACCTGACAGCCGATCCGGTCGGCAGCCTCCTCGTAGGTGAAGCCTTCGGCGCCGACGAGGAGCAGCACCTCCCGCTGCGCGACGGGGAGGAGGTCGAGGTGCTGCCGCACGGTGTTGAGGGTGCTCACGTCCTCCTGGTCGGAGAGGGCGACGAGCCGCTCGGCATGGGAGCCGTCGGCGTCCTCCACCTCGCGCTTGGCCTTGCGAAGGTCGGAGTAGAACAGGTTGCGCAGGATCGTGAACACCCACGCCGTAAAGTTCGTGCCGGGGCGGAAGCGGTGCTGATTCGCCCAGGCCCGGGCGAAGGCCTCCTGCACGAGGTCGTCGGCCCTGGTCGCATCCCCGCACAGGGACAGGGCGAAGGTCCGCAGGGCCGGCAGGGCCTTGATGATGTCCGCCCGGAAATCGAACGCCGATGCGGCGGCCGATGCCGCGAGCAGAGCCTCGACCCGGCCCACGAGCCCCGACAGGCGCTCGGGAATCGGATCGTTCTGGGTGACGGCGAAATAGTCCCGCAGCGGTGCCATCAGGTGGCGTCCGACATCGCTGGCGCCCCGCGGACCCGCGGCCTGGGGGTTCCGATCCCCTGGAAATCCCGGCAGTGCGATGGGCATTCGCTCCCCCTGAAATACTGCATTCTGGAACTGGTCTAATCACGGCTAACTGGCTTCGGATGAACCGTTGCTAAACAAGCCCGGCCACGATTGCCGGATCGTCCCGGTGGCCGCCGCGAAGCCCGGGGCGAGGGGGGTGGCGCGGAGGTGGGCGAATGTGCATCCTCGGGCCGAGGACGCCGGCATGACGCACGATCACGACCACGCCCACGGTTCGGGCCATGGCCATCACCACGGGCACGGCAGCGACCTGACCCCGGTCGAAGCCCGGGTGAAGGCCCTCGAATCGCTGCTGGTGGAGAAGGGGTACATCGTCCCCGCCGCCCTCGATGCCCTGGTCGAGATGTACGAGACGAAGGTCGGGCCGCATCTGGGGGCCCGGGTGGTCGCCCGCGCCTGGGTCGACCCCACCTACCGCGACCGGCTCCTGGCCGACGCGACGCCGGCCATCGCCGAACTCGGCATCGGCGGCCGGGGCGGCGAACACATGGTGGTGGTGGCCAACACGCCGGACACGCACAACATGGTCGTGTGCACCCTGTGCTCCTGCTACCCCTGGCCGGTGCTCGGCCTGCCGCCGGTCTGGTACAAGGCGCCCGCCTACAGGGCCCGGGCGGTGATCGACCCCCGCGGGGTGCTCGCCGACTTCGGGGTCGGCCTCCCCGAGACCACCCGAATCACGGTGTGGGATTCCACCGCCGAGACGCGGTTCATGGTTCTGCCCATGCGCCCGGCCGGCACGGAGGGGTTCCCGGAAGAGGCGCTGGCGGCCCTGGTGACCCGCGATTCGATGATCGGGACCGGCCTGCCCCTCTCCCCCGGCTCGGAGATCCCGGCATGAACGGCCCGCAGGACCTCGGCGGGAGCCACGGCTTCGGGCCGGTCATGCCGGAGCCCGGCGAGCCGGTCTTCCATGCGGAATGGGAGAAGCGCGTCTTCGCCATGGCGATGGCGATGGGCTTCACCGGCACCTGGAACCTCGACGGCAGCCGCGCCATGCGGGAATCGCTGCCCCCGGCGGAGTATCTCGCGTCGAGCTACTATGAGATCTGGTTCGAAGCGTTGGAGAAGCAGATCCTCGCGTCCGGCCTCGCCACCCGCGACGAGGTCGCCGCCGGCCGGTCCCTCGAACCCCCGGCGCCCGTCGCGCGGGTGCTCACCGCCGACATCCTCGCACCGCGCTTCCGGGCCGGCTTTCCCAGCGACCGGCCCCCCGGCGGCCCGGCCCGCTTCGCCCTCGGCGATGCCGTCATCGCGAAGGTGATGAACCCGGTCGGGCATACGCGCCTGCCGCGCTACGTCCGCGGCCGGCGCGGCCGGGTCGAGGCGGTCCACGGGGCCTTCGTCTTCCCCGATACCAACGCCTCCAAACAGGGCGAGAACCCCGCCTGGCTCTACACGGTGGCCTTCGACGCGGCCGAGCTGTGGGGGCCGGAGGCGGATCCCGGCGGGCGCGTCACCATTGCCGCCTTCGAACCCTACCTCGACCCGGCATGAGCACCCCCGCACCACAGGGCCCCTTCTCCGCGCCGTGGGAGGCGCAGGTCTTCGGCCTCGTCGTCTCGTTGCAGGAGGCGGGGCTGTTCACGTGGACCGAGTGGGCCGCCGCCCTCGGCCGCACGATCCGCCCCGCGGGGCAGGGGGAGCAGGCGGCCGATTACGGACGCTGGCTGGAGACGCTGGAACGCCTCCTGGCCGAGCGCGGCGTGGCGGACGGCGCCAGCCTCGACTCCCGGACCGCCGCCTGGCACCGGGCCGCCCACGCCACGCCGCACGGCCAGCCGATCCGGCTGGAGAACGATCCGAACTTCGCGGCGACCTAGGCGCCATCCTCCTTCCCCCGCTGGGGGGGGAGGAGCGGAACCGACCGCGCCAGCTCCTCCAGCGGCACGGGTGCCGCGTGCGGCCGGGTGGCGAGCATCCCGTCGATCAGCGCCAGCACCTCGGGGCGGCCGCAATTGGCGGCGGGCTCGAAGGGCGTCCAGGTCTGGGTGAAGTCCAGCCGCTCGAAGACGTCCCGGTAGCGGCGCAGCTCGTTCACCGTCAGCGGCACCCCGCGCACGAAGGCCTTGTGCGCGGAGATCGTCCGCGCCCGCCGGAAATCGCCTGGCGCCAGCTCGAACTTCAGGGCGTCGCCGCAGAAGCAGATCTTGCGCGTGCGGTCGAACAGCACCGCGTGCCCGTCGAAATGCCCCGCCGTGCGGTGCAGTTCGAGGCCGGGCAGCGGCTCGAGGAAGTCGTCGTAGGGCCAGCTCACCTGAAGGGCGGCGCTCCAGGTGAAGTCCGCCGCCGGGAGGCAGAGTTCCGGATCGAACCGGTCCTGAAGCTGCACCAGCGCCCCGTAGGAATGCGGATGCGAGGCCGAGAGCACCCTCATGCCGCCGAGCCGCGCGATCTGGTCGAGGGCCGCCTCGCTGAAGACCGGGCAGCCCTCGAAGCCCATGTTCCCGTCGTCGGTCCGGATCAGATAGGCCGACGGCCCGATGCCGGAGACCGGCTCGTTCCAGAACCGCCAGACCCCCGGCTCGAGCTCCCGCCAGTGGCAGGGGAAGGCGTCCTGCGCCTCGGCGGCGGTGCGGAAGCGCCAACCGTCCTGAGGCACGACGTGGCGCGCATCGAGGCACATCGGGCAGGAGGGCGGCGGCGCGAAGTGGCGCTGCCAGAACCCGCAATTGTCGCAGGTGTAGGCGGGCAGGTTGAGCGCGCCCGCGAAGGGCAGGTATCCGGGCATCGTCTCGCATCCTCGGCGAAGGGTTCGCCAGAAACTGTGCCCGAACTCCGTCCTGTCCAGCGGGCGTTGCACCGCGACAACGCTGCCCAAAAATCGTCCTCGACGCCGGAGACCCTTGGGCACAGTATCGCCACTCGGAACGCGGCCCGATCCGACCGGGCCGGTGCGACACCCTCGTGGTCCGAGGCGAAGGGGGCACACCTCCATGCCGACAGCACGCCCGTTCAGGCTCCCGATCGACCCCTGGCCCCAGGCCTCCCTCGGGGAGCGCACCGCGGTCGGCTCCGTGCTGGTCCTCCTGCTGGCGCTGCCCTGCGTCGCGGCGGCGCTCGTCCTGGCCCTGGCCGTGATCCTCGTGCAGCACGCCTACCGGTCCTACGACCTCGGCACCGCCCTGCGTGCGGGGTTCGACCGCCGGGCGCTGCCATGGGGGCGGGGCGCCAAGCCGCTGTGGATCGGCCGCCGCTGAGCCGGACCCTTTCCGGATCACGCCAGATTTGACCTCGGCGCCGCGCCTGGGTCAGTCATGGCGGGAGGCCGGAGACCACCATGTTCCGTTCGTTGATGACCGCGCGACGTTTCGCGCCGCTGTTCTGGTGCCAGTTCTTCTCGGCCTTCAACGACAATTTTTTGAAGAACGCCCTGGCTTTCCTGATCCTCTTCGGGATCGGCGGCGAGGCGGGGGCGGGTGATGGGGGCCACGGGGGCGTGCTCGTCACCCTGGCGAGCGCCGTGTTCATCGGCCCGTTCTTCATCCTCTCCGGCCTCGGCGGCCAATGGGCCGACCGCTACGACAAGGCGCTGATGGCCCGGCGGCTGAAGTTCGCCGAGATCTTCGCCGCGGCCTGCGCCGTCGCCGGCTTCCTGCTCCACTCGATCCCGGTGCTGTTCGTGGCGCTCGGCCTGTTCGGGACGATCGCGGCCCTGTTCGGCCCGATCAAGTACGGCATCCTGCCCGACCACCTCCGGCGGGAGGAGCTTCCCGCCGGCAACGCCCTCGTGGAGGCCGCGACCTTCCTCGCCATCCTGCTCGGCACCATCGCCGCGGGGACCGCTTCGGCCATGGGCGGCTCGGGGCTGCTGTTCGGCACGCTGGTGATGGCCTTCGCCGTGCTGTGCTGGCTCTCGGCGCGGATGATCCCGGAGACCGGCGAGGGCGCCCCCGACCTCAAGGTGGACGTGAACATCGCCCGCTCGACGGCCTCCCTCCTGCACGACCTGTGGATCGACACCCGGCTGTGGCGCGGCTCGCTGATCGTGAGCTGGTTCTGGCTGGTGGGGGTGGTGATCCTGTCCCTCCTGCCGGTGCTGGTGCGCCAGTCCTTCAACGGCTCCGAGACGGTCATCACCCTGCTGCTGGCGACCTTCTCCATCGGCATCGCGCTGGGCTCCGGCCTCGCCTCCTGGCTGGCCAGCGGGCGGATCGTGCTGCTGCCCACCCCCGTCGGCGCGGTGCTGATGGCCGCCTTCGGCTTCGACCTCGCCTGGACCGTGGGGCACGTCCCGCCGCCGCCCGCGGAGATGGTGGGCCCCCTGGCCTTCCTCGAGAGCGGCCACGGCCTGCGCACGGTGGTGGACTTCCTCGGCCTCGCCATGGCGGGGGGGCTCTACATCGTCCCGTCCTTCGCGGCGGTGCAGGCCTGGGCCGAGAAGGCCATGCGCGCCCGGATCATCGGTGCGGTCAACGTCATCACCGCGGCCTTCATGGTCGGCGGAACCCTGGCGCTGGCGGCGATGCAGGCGGCGGGCCTGTCGATCGCGAGCCTGTTCGCCATCGTGGCCGTGCTCAACCTCGTGGTCGGCGCCGTGGTGCTCGCGACCCTGCCGACGAGCCCGTTCCGGGACGCCCTGTCGATCCTGTTCCGGGCCTTCTACCGCCTGGAGGTGCGCGGGCTCGACAACATCGAGAAGGCCGGGCCCAACTGCATCGTGGCGCTGAACCACGTCTCGTTCCTCGATGCGCCGCTCGCCCTGTCGCTGCTGGACCAGGAGCCGGTCTTCGCCATCGACAGCGGCATCGCCCGGCGCTGGTGGGTCCGCCCCTTCCTCAGCATGACCCGGGCGATGCCCCTCGACCCGACCAAGCCGCTGGCGACCCGCACGCTCATCAATGCGGTGAAGTCGGGCGAGACGCTGATCATCTTCCCCGAGGGGCGGCTCACCGTCACCGGCAGCCTGATGAAGGTCTACGACGGCGCCGGCCTGATCGCCGACAAGTCCGGCGTGATGGTGGTGCCGGTGAAGATCGACGGGCTGGAGCAGACCGTCTTCTCGCGCCTGTCCCGGCGGCAGGTCCGCCGCCGCTGGTGGCCGAAGGTGACCGTCACCGTCATGCCGCCCCTGCGGCTGACCGTGGATCCGGCCCTGAAGGGCAAGAACCGGCGGCAGGCCGCCGGCGCGCAGCTCTACGATGCCATGTCCGAGCTGCTGTTCCGCACCTCCATCATCGACCGTGGGCTGATGGCCGCGCTGATCGATGCCGGCGAGTCCCACGGCTGGCATCGCAATGCCCTGGAGGACCCGGTCTCGGGTCGCCTCACCTACGGGCGCCTCGTGATGGCGGCCAACATCCTCGGCCGCAAGCTGATGCCGCTGGCCCCGGAGGGCGGGCGGATCGGCGTGATGCTGCCGAACGCCAACGGCACGGCGGTGACGTTCTTCGCCCTCGCCTCGGCGGGGCGGGTGCCGGCGATGATCAACTTCTCGGCGGGGGTGAAGAACGTGCTCTCGGCCTGCGCCACGGCGGAGGTCGGCACGGTGCTGACCTCCCGCGCCTTCATCGAGAAGGGACGCCTCGGCCCCCTCGCCGAGGCCATGGCCGGCGCGGTGAAGCTCGTCTACCTCGAAGACATCCGGGCCGGCATCACCCCCACCGACAAGGTCCGCGGCTTCCTGGCACCGCGGCGGCCCCTCGTGCCGCGGGTCGGCGCGGACCCCGCGGCGGTGCTGTTCACCTCCGGCAGCGAGGGCACGCCCAAGGGCGTCGTGCTCGCCAACCGCTGCATCCTCGCCAACGTGGCGCAGGTGGCGGCGCGGATCGATTTCGGCCCGATGGACAAGGTGTTCAACGTCCTGCCGGTGTTCCACGCCTTCGGCCTCACGGCGGCGCTGGTGCTGCCCCTCGTCTCGGGCGTGCCGGTCTACCTCTACCCGTCGCCGCTGCACTACCGGATCGTGCCGGAGCTGATCTACGGCACGAACAGCACCGTCCTGTTCGGGACGGACACGTTCCTCCAGGGCTACGCCCGGGCGGCGCACGCCTACGACCTGCGCTCCCTCCGCTACGTCGTGGCCGGCGCCGAGGCGATCAAGGACACGACCCGCCGGACGTGGCTGGAGAAGTTCGGCCTTCGCATCCTCGAAGGCTACGGCGTCACCGAATGCGGGCCGGTGGTGGCCCTCAACACGCCGATGTTCAACCGCTTCGGCACGGTGGGCCGCATCCTCCCCGGCATCGAGTTCCGGCTCGCCCCCGTGCCCGGCATCGAGGATGGGGGCCGCCTGTCGCTGCGGGGGCCGAACATCATGCTCGGCTACCTCAGGGCGGAGCGGCCCGGCGTGCTCGAACCGCCGCCGGAGGGCTGGCACGACACCGGGGACATCGTCGCCATCGACGGTGCGGGCTTCGTGACCATCAAGGGCCGGGCAAAGCGCTTCGCCAAGGTCGCGGGCGAGATGGTGTCGCTCGCCGCCGTGGAGGCCCTCGCCGCCGAGCTGTGGCCCGACCGCCCGAGCGCGGTGGCCGCGGTTCCCGACCCGCGCAAGGGCGAGCGTCTGGTGCTCTTCACCCAGGCCAAGGACGCCACGCGCTCCGCCTTCCAGAGCTTCGCCAAGGGCAAGGGCGCCTCGGACGTGTCCATCCCCGCCGAGGTGGTCGTGCTGGACGCGATCCCCCTGCTCGGGGCGGGCAAGGTCGATCTCGTGGCGGTGGCGAAGCTCGCCCGGGAGCGGGCCGAGGCGCAGGCCGCCTGAGCCGGGACGGTCGCGGCCGTGGCCCCCACGCGCGGAAACGGTGAGCGGGCTCGGTCCGCTTGCCTCCGGGCCTGGAACCGGCATCCTGCCCCGGGCCGGGACCGACCCGGCTTGCGGGGGTGACGGCGTGCGCGGAGGCGGGTCCCGAATCGTGCCGGCCCGGCGGTGGCTCCCGCTCCTCCTGGCCTGCGCCGCGGCCCCCCTCGCCGCCGTGGCGATCTACGCCGCCACCCTGCCGCCCCTGGACCTGAGCGCCGCCCGGGCGCGCTCGGTGGTGGTCCTCGACAGGGCGGGGGAGCTGCTGCGCCCCTTCGCCACCGCCGACGGACGCTGGCGGCTTCCCGCGACCGCCGGGGCCGTGGATCCGCGCTACCTCGCCATGCTGAAGGTCTACGAGGACCGTCGCTTCGCGCGCCATTCCGGTATCGATCCGGTCGCCGTGCTGCGGGCGGCCGTCCAGGGACTTCGCCAGGGCCGGATCGTGTCCGGCGGCTCGACCCTGTCGATGCAGGTGGCCCGCCTCGTCGAGCCGAGGGCGAAGCGCACGGCCGTGGCGAAGCTGCGCCAAGCGATCCGCGCGGTGGGCCTCGAACAGCGGCTCGGCAAGGCGCAGGTGCTCGACCTCTACCTCGCGCTCGCGCCGTTCGGCGGGTCCCTGGAAGGGGTGCGGGCGGCGAGCCTCGCCTATTTCGGGCGCGAGCCGGCCCGCCTCACCGCGGCGCAGGCGGCCCTGCTGGTCGCCCTGCCGCAATCGCCCGAGGCCCGCCGGCCGGACCGCTTCCCCGACCGGGCGCGGGCGGCCCGGGACCGGGTGATCGAGATCGCCCGGCGGCGCGGACTCCTCGGCGACGACGAGGCTCGCGAGGCGAGGGCCGAGCCGGTGCCCACGGCCCGGCGCCCATTCCCGATGCTCGCCGCGCACGCCGCCGAGGAGGCGCTGGCCGCCGAGCCGTCGCGCGAGGTGATCCGCCTCGGCCTCGACGGGCGCCTCCAGGCGAGCCTGGAGGCCCTGGCCGCCGAACGCGCCGCCGCCGCCGGCCCGGCCCTGTCGGCGGCCATCGTGGTGCTCGACAACCGCGACGGCCGCACCCTCGCCCGCGTCGGCAGCGCCGGCTACCTCGATGCGGGCCGCCGGGGCGCCATCGACATGTCCCGGGCCATCCGCTCCCCCGGCTCGGCGCTGAAGCCCTTCGTCTACGCCATGGCCTTCGAGGCCGGGCTGGCCCACCCCGAGACGCTGGTGGAGGACCGGCCCTCTCGCTTCTCGGCGAGCTACGCCCCGGAGAATTTCGACCTCACCTTCCAGGGCACCGTCACCGCGCGGCGCGCCCTGCAGCTCTCCCTCAACGTGCCCGCCGTCGCGCTCATGGAGGCGGTGGGGCCGGCGCGGTTCGTGGCCCATCTGCGCAGCGCCGGCGCGGACCTGCGCCTGCCCCGGGAGGCCGCCCCCGGCCTGCCCGTCGCCCTCGGGGGCCTCGGCCTCACCCTCACCGACCTCGCCCGCCTCTATGCCGGCCTCGCCCGCGACGGGGAGATGCCGCCCCTCGCCCCCGAAGCCGGGACCGGCCCGGCCCCGGCCGCCTCCGGCCGGCGGATCGCTGGGCCCGTCTCCGCCTGGTACGTCGCCGATATCCTGCGCGGGACACCGCCGCCGGACAACGCCCTCCCGAACCGCCTCGCCTATAAAACAGGCACCTCCTTCGGCTACCGGGACGCCTGGGCCGTGGGGTTCGACCGCCGCGTCACCATCGCGGTCTGGGTCGGCCGGCCGGACGGGGCGGCGGTGCCGGGCCTCGTGGGACGGCTCGTCGCCGCCCCCATCCTGTTCGACGCCTTCGCCCGCTACGGCGGGGAGACCGTCATCGGCCCCCGCCCGCCGGAGGCGCTGCTCGCCGCCAGCGCGGACCTGCCGCCGCCCCTGCGTCGCCTGGCGAAGGACCAGCCCGCGGAGGGGGGAGCCGGCCTGCGGATCGCCTACCCGCCGGACGGGGCGCGGGTCGATCTCGGGCTGGCCTCGCCTGCGGGGAGGGGGGCCCGACCCGAGGGGGAGGGCGTCGTCCTGAAGGCGTCCGGCGGTGTGCCGCCGCTGACGTGGATGATCGACGGCATGCCCGTCGCCCGCACGATCCGGCGGCAGTCGAGCTGGGTTCCGGAGGGCGCAGGCTTCGCGCGGATCTCGGTCCTCGACGCCACGGGCGCCAGCGACAGCGTCTCCGTGCGCATCGAGTGAGGCCAAGTGCTCATTCTCGAAGCACTGTTGCTGTAAACCGCGAGAACGATTTTACAAAATATCAACGTCCGCGTCGGTAAGACGATTGTGATGTTGTCGAGGCTCAAGACATTCGGCGCCGCCGCGGTGGCGCTCATGGGTTTGGCCGCCGTTGCCGGTTCGGCAGGGACGGAGGACGAATCGCGCCGCGCCACGTGGCGGGCCGACTATCGTCCGCCCGAGGCCATCCCGTTCCCCGAATCCAACCCGTATTCGCCGTCCAAGGCTGAGCTCGGCCGCAGGCTGTTCTTCGATCCCGTCCTGTCGGGGGACAACACCCGCGCCTGCGTGACCTGCCATCGGCCCGACCTCGCCTGGGGCGACGGGCGCGCCCGGGCCGCCACCCGCGGCAGCGGCGACATGGACCTGCGGACGCCCACCCTCCTCGACGTCGCGTGGCAGGACGGGCCGCTCGGCTGGGACGGCAAGTTCCGCACCCTCGAATCGGTGGCGCGGGCGCCGATCTCCGCCCCCGGCAACATGAACCTGTCGATGACGGAGGCGGTCGCACGCCTTTCCGCGGACGAGAGCTACCGCGAGGCCTTCGCCACGGCCTTCGGCGACCCCACCGTCAGCGCCGACCGGCTCGAGGCGGCGCTGGCGACGTTCCAGCGCCTGATCGTGGCCGGCAAGGCCCCGTTCGACCGCTGGATCGGCGGCGACGAGGCGGCCATTCCCGAAACCGCCAAGCGGGGCTTCGACCTATTCAACGGCCGCGCCGGCTGCGCGGGTTGCCATTCCGGCTGGACCTTCACCGACAACTCGTTCCACGACATCGGCGTCGGCCAGGGCGCCGACATCGGCCGGGGGCGGCTGATGCCGACCTCCCCCGCCCTCCGCTACGCCTTCAAGACGCCGACCCTGCGCGACGTCGACAAGCGGGCGCCCTTCATGCATGACGGCTCCGTCGCCACCCTCTCGGCGGTGATCGACCTCTACGACCGCGGCGGCATCGCGCGCCCGAGCCGTTCCCGCCAGATCAAGCCCCTGCATCTGAGCGACGGCGAGAAGGCCGACCTGCTCGCCTTCCTCTCGACCCTGACGGCCGGCGCCGACCGGGACGAGACCTCGGCGGTGTTCCCGCCGGCCGCGCCGAAGCCCTGATCCGGCACACCCCGCAGGGTTTCTCCGTCGGGCTGCCGCAGCGCCTGAAGGTCTGACGGGGAAGCCGCCCTTCCATCCCGCGGGACGAGGGCTCCGGCCGGGAGGGGGAGGCCCCACCGCGACGGGATCAGTGGAAGACCGGGAGCCCGGATCCGAGCAGGATCAGCCCCGAGACGAGGAAGACCCCGCCCGACGTCTCGAAAGCCTGCGCCCGCAGGCCGGCGGACGGTGCCTTGGCCGCCAGCGCCACACCGAGGCAGAGGCTGACGACGCTCGCCAATCCGATCATCAAAGATGTCCCCCTTACGCGACTCGGGTCGTGTTCACGCGGCCACGGGCCACGCTAACCGCCAAGCCTTAACCCAAGGCTTCCTGGGAGCGTTCCTGCGATGGTCGGGGGTGGACCGGGGCCCGCCCCGCATGGGGGCCGGGGCGTTCACCAGAATCCACAGCGTTAACCTTTTGGCCACGCCCGTTAATAAACACTTAGCGCCGGTGACCGGAATCGACTTAAATTGATTTCATAGAACGCTGCCGCTCAGGGCGAGGGTCTTATGCAGTCCCCCAGGAAATCGTTTTCTGGACCTCTCACCGCGCTGGGGCTGGCGATGGCATCGACGCCATTGTCGATCGGTGAGGCGAGCGCGCACGTGAAATGGTTCTGCGCCTACGACGTCGCCGGGCAGCCGCGGGGGCTGGAGAACGTCCTCTGCCTCGATTTCGAATGGCTGGTGGGCCTCGCGCTGCTCTGCCTGATGGTCGGCTGCCTCGCCGAGGGCACGTCCCTCGGCACGGCGCTGATGAACGCCCTCGACCGGGTGACGACGCGGATCCGCACGGACACCGAGCTTCTGGTGCGGGCCACGGTCGGGTTCTTCTTCGTGTCGCTCTGGAACCTCGGCAACGTCATCCTGACGCCGGAACTGACGACCGATGTGGCCTGGATCCCGTGGCTGCAGCTCGGCCTCGCGGGCTGTCTGATCTGGCGGCGGACCATGCCGCTCACCGGGCTTGGGATCGTGTTCCTGTTCGCCTTCGCCACCGCCCAGTACGGCGTGTTCCACCTCGCCGACTACCCGATCTTCCTCGGCGTGGCCGTGTACCTGATCCTGCGCGGCCTCGACGTCGCCCCCTTCGGCATCCGCCCCCTGGACATCGTGCGCTGGACGGCCGCCGTCACGCTGATGTGGGCCTCCGTCGAGAAGTGGGCCTACCCCCAGTGGACCGACCCGCTGATCGCCGCCAAGCCGTCGATGACCATGGGGGCGACCCCCGCGCTCTTCATGCAGGCGGCGGGCGTCGTCGAGTTCACCCTGGCCTTCGCCCTGGTCTGGACCCCCCTGGTGCGCCGCACCTCCGCCCTGATCCTGGCCGGCGTGTTCGTCTCCGCCGTGTTCGAGTTCGGCAAGATCGACGCGATCGGCCATTCCGGCATCATCGTGGTCCTGCTCGGCATCGCCGCCGACGACATGCGGGTGAAGGTCCGGGTGCGGGATACCGTGCTGGCGCCGGCCTGGTACGCGGCCTCCCTCGCGGGCTTCCTGCTGCTCTACTACCTCGGCCACGCCGCCATCTACGGCGGTCTCTCGGAACTGCCGGTGATCTGATCACACTGGGGCGGGCGCCGGGACGAGCACCCGGGCCGGGGCGAGGCGGCGGGAACGCCGCACCTGCGCCACGGGGATCGGGCGGTAGAGCTGCTTGGTCGCGTCGATCACGTGCAGGCCGGCGAAGGGCATGGCGAGGCTCGTGCCGCAGGCTTCCCAGATCGGCCCGGTCCGGAGGAGCACCCGCGAGCGCACGGGGGGCATGTACAGGGTCTCGGCCCAGCCCTCCGGCGAGAACAGGGTGTCGCGCATCAACCGCCCGAGCTGGGAGCGGCTGTAGGGCTGGCCATGCCCGAAGGGCGTCGCCTCACGCCGGGACCAGATCCCCCGCCGGTTCGGCACCACGAGCACCATCCGCCCGCCCGGCGTCAGGGTCCGCCAGACCTCTTGGAGCAGCTCCGTCGGGCTCTCCACCGATTCGAGGGCGTGGACGAGGATCACCCGGTCGATGGCCGCCTCCGGCAGGGGCATCATCGTCGGGTCGGTGAGCGCGGTGCAGGACCGCCCGCTCCCCGGCCAGTTCACCACGCCCTGCGAGGCCGGCATGAAGGCCAGCGTCCGTTCCGCGATGCAATGCACCGGGGCGAGGTAGGGCGTGGCGTAACCGATCCCCAGGACCCGCAGGCCCGAGACCGAGCCGAGGAAGGCGTGCACCGACCGGCCCACGACCCGGCGGGTCGTGGCGCCCAGCGGCGAGGCATAGAAGGCCCTCAGGCCGTTGACGTCGAGACGCATGGCCGTTCTACGCGCTGCGGGCTGAACCGCTCCCCTGGCGCGTCCCCGGCCCGGCCCAGGGCAAGCGCGCCGCATCCAGCGCCATCAATGGGTGCCGGAGGCGCTTGCGACAAGCCGTGGCGGAACCCCGACTTGCGAAACCCGGTTTTTCGCCACAGGCACGCACGGAGGGGCGACGGGTCCCGCCCGGCGGAAACGGAAGAGACGACGACGTGGAAGCTCAGGTCCGCACTTTCCTCTGCCGGTCCGACAACATCGGCGTCCTGATCCGCGACCCGGAGACCGGTGCCTGCGCCGCCATCGACGTGCCGGAGGCGGCCCCCGTCCTCAAGGCGCTCGACGAGACCGGCTGGCGCCTCACCGACATCCTCGTCACGCACCGCCACGGCGACCACATCGCCGGCATCCCCGAGGTGAAGGCCGCGACCGGCGCCCGGGTCACCGCCCCGCGCAAGGCCGGCGGCGCGATCCCCGAGGTGGATGTGAGCGTGGGGGAGGGGGACGTGGTCAGCGTCGGGTCCCTGTCCGCGGAGGTCTGGGAGACGCCGGGGCACTGCGACGACCACATCACCTACTGGTTCGCGCAGGCCGGCATCGTCTGCGCGGGCGACACGCTGTTCACCCTGGGCTGTGGCCGGGTCCTCGAAGGACCGCCGGAGACGCTCTGGCGCTCGCTCCAGCGCTTCGCGGCCCTTCCGGACGAGGCGATGGTGTTCAGCGGACACGACTACGTCTTATCCAACGGGCGCTTCGCCCTCGCCGCCGACCCCGACAACGCCGCCCTGCGCGCCCGTGTCGCGGAGGCCGAGACGGCCGCGCGGGAGGGGCGCTTCCTCATCCCGTCCAGCCTGGGGACGGAGCGAAGGACCAATCCCTTCCTCAGGAGCGGCGCGCCAGAACTGGCGCGCCGCGTGGATCTGCCAGCAGGCAGCACCCCGGAGCAGGTCTTCGTCACTTTAAGGTCGTGGAAAGATCGTTTCTGATCGTGAATTCGCGGGAAAAATTTGTTGCGTTCTCAAATCTTTTTGAACATACGACAAATAAGCGGTCATGAAGCCGCGCAAGCATGCGGGATCCCGGGGGGAAGCCGCGACGTCAACCAGAAGCGTGTGAGCGCTTCATCCGGAACGATGGGGGTCCGCCTCGCCCTACCACCTGTCCTCCTCCCGCCTCCCGCTTCCTTTTCTCAGGCCAGAGGTCGAACCGTCCAAGGATGACGAGGGTGACCTGAGGGGTACCCTTCCCGGCACCGATGGCGCTGTCCCGGCCTCCCCGCGTGAAGGCGCAGACGCTGGCGGACCCGCCAAGGCGCCGCGCGCCCCGGTTTCCGCGGATATCCGCCTCCTCGGCATCGCAACCGAGCACCTCGCCCGGCTCGGCCCCAAACGCGTGACGGTGGTCGCCGTCGCGGCGGAAGCGGGCATGACGCACGCCAACGTCTACCGCTACTTCCCCTCCAAGGATGCCCTGCTCGACGCGGTGGCGGGCCGCTGGCTGCGGGACGTGGAGACGCGGCTCGCCGGCATCGCCGACGCGCCGGATCCCGCCGACGACAAGATCGAGCGGCTGCTGGTAGCGCTGGCCGCCCTGCAGCGGGATGCCCTCGCCCACGAGCCGAACCTGTTCGCGGTCCACCTCGACGCCACGGTCGCCGCCCGGCCCATCGCCCGCCGCCACCGGGTGCGCCTGCGCAGCCTCGTGGAACGGGTGGTGGAGGAGGGAATCACCTCCGGCATCTTCTCGGCACGGGACCGGGAGCGGGCGATCGCCTACATCTTCGACGCGAGCTACCGCTTCACCCACCCCCTGGCGATCCAGCACGACGCCGACGTGCCGCGCGACCTGATCGAAGCCCGCTTCGGTGCCGTGATCCACGCCATCCAGCGCGTCCTCCGGGCCGGCATCCTCTAGCCTGGCGAACCCGGGGCCGCGTCCGCGCGGCCCCTGCCACGACGGCTTGCCCCAATCGGACCGCATCGGCCGCCGCCGTCACGGCGCGCGCCGTGAGGACCGGATGTGGCGAGTCGCGCCCCGCTTGGATGGGGCGCCGTCACCCCGCCCGATGGAGGTGGCCGGCCCTCCCACGAAAACCAAAATGACAGCCGAAAGATTCTGTCATTGCGCGTGGCCGATCACGCTGCACCGCACCTAAAACCTTCGCACCACAGCGATTTCCCCGGCGTCGTCGTTGCCGCGGCCGCCGCCCGGCACTTCGAACCGGCCATTTGGCCAAGCTGCATCGGCTTGATGGGACGGTGCTTTTCCGCCACACAGCCGCGCAGATTTTCGGACTCGACCGACCCGGCCCAACGCACGCAGGCGCAAGCCCCCCAAGGCCGGGACGCAGGGTTTCAGGAGGAGCAGAACCGACATGGCACGCAGCAAGATCGCCCTCATCGGTGCCGGCCAGATCGGCGGAACCCTGGCCCTGCTGGCCGGCCTCAAGGAACTGGGCGACATCGTGCTGTTCGACATCGTCGACGGCGTGCCCCAGGGCAAGGCGCTGGATATCGCCGAGGCCGCCCCGGTCGAGGGCTTCGACGCCAAATATGCCGGCGCGAGCGATTACTCCGCCATTGCCGGCGCCGACGTGGTGATCGTCACCGCCGGCGTGCCGCGCAAGCCCGGCATGAGCCGCGACGACCTCATCGGCATCAACCTGAAGGTCATGCAGGCGGTGGGCGAGGGCATCAAGGCGCACGCGCCGGACGCCTTCGTGATCTGCATCACCAACCCCCTCGATGCGATGGTGTGGGCCCTGCAGAAGTTCTCCGGCCTGCCGAAGAACAAGATCGTCGGCATGGCCGGCGTGCTCGACTCGGCCCGGTTCCGCCACTTCCTGGCCGAGGAGTTCAAGGTCTCGGTGGAAGACGTCACGGCCTTCGTGCTCGGCGGCCACGGCGACGACATGGTCCCGCTGGTGCGCTACTCCACCATCGCGGGCGTGCCGCTCCCCGACATGATCAAGCTCGGCTGGTCCACCCAGGAGAAGCTCGACGCGATGGTCGAGCGCACCCGCAAGGGCGGCGGCGAGATCGTCAACCTGCTCAAGACCGGCTCGGCCTTCTACGCCCCCGCCTCCTCGGCCATCGCGATGGCCGAGAGCTACCTGCGCGACAAGCGCCGCGTGCTGCCCTGCGCCGCCTACCTGGACGGCCAGTACGGCGTCAGCGGCATGTTCATCGGCGTGCCGGTGGTGATCGGCGCGGGCGGCGTGGAGAAGGTCCTCGAAGTCGAGTTCAATGCCGACGAGAAGGCGATGTTCGAGAAGTCGGTGGGCTCCGTCACCGGCCTCATCGAGGCGTGCAAGGGTGTGGACTCCAGCCTGGCGTAATTCATTCGCGACCAACGAACAGGGAGGGATGGGCGAATAGCGAATAGGGAGTAGCGAAAAGCGGGCGCCTTGGCCCCGCCGCACCGTCCCAACTCCTCGCTATGCGCTACTCCCTATTCGCTATTCGCTATTCGCCCCCCTATTCGCTCCTCTGAAAGAGGCCCCGATGAACATCCATGAATATCAGGCCAAGGCGGTTCTGAAGGAATTCGGCCTGCCGGTCTCCCGCGGCGTGGCGATCTTCGACGCCGCGGAGGCGGAAGCCGCGGCCAGGGAGCTCGGCGGCCCGGTCTGGGTCGTGAAGAGCCAGATCCATGCGGGCGGCCGCGGCAAGGGCACCTTCGTCGGCGCCCCGGCCGGCGCCAAGGGCGGCGTGCGCGTCACCAAGTCCGTGGACGAGGTGAAGCAGTATGCCGGCGAGATGCTCGGCCAGACCCTGGTGACGATCCAGACCGGCCCGGCCGGCAAGCAGGTGAACCGCCTCTACATCGAGGAAGGCGCGCAGATCGCCGCCGAGTTCTACCTGTCGATGCTGGTGGACCGTGAGACCGGCGGCGTCGCCTTCGTGGTCTCCACCGAGGGTGGCATGGACATCGAGGCGGTCGCCCACGACACGCCGGAGAAGATCCACACCATCCCGGTCGATCCGGCCACGGGCGTCATGCCCCATCACGGCCGCGCGGTCGCCAAGGCGCTGGGGCTCACCGGAGCCCAGGCCAAGGAGGCGGCCGACGTCACCGACAAGCTCTACAAGGCGTTCGTCGCCAAGGACATGAGCCTCTTGGAGATCAACCCGCTGGTCCTGACCGGCGACGGGCACCTCAAGTGCCTCGACGCGAAGATGGCCTTCGATTCGAACGCCCTCTACCGGCACCCGGACATCGTGGCGCTGCGCGACGAGACCGAGGAGGACGCCAAGGAGATCGAGGCGTCGAAGTACGACCTCGCCTACATCGCGCTCGATGGCACCATCGGCTGCATGGTCAACGGCGCGGGGCTGGCCATGGCCACCCTCGACATCATCAAGCTCTACGGCGAAAGCCCGGCCAACTTCCTCGACGTGGGCGGCGGCGCCTCGGAGGAGAAGGTGACGGCGGCGTTCAAGATCATCACCGCCGACCCGAACGTGAAGGGCATCCTCGTCAACATCTTCGGCGGGATCATGAAGTGCGACGTGATCGCCAACGGCGTGATCGCCGCGGTGAAGGCGGTGGGCCTTCAGGTCCCGCTGGTGGTGCGCCTCGAAGGCACCAACGTCGAGCAGGGCAAGGACATCATCCGCGCCTCCGGCCTCAACGTGATCCCGGCCGACGACCTGGATGACGCCGCCCAGAAGATCGTCGCCGCCGTGAAGGGAGCCTGATCATGTCGGTGATGATCGACGCGAACACCAAGGTCATCTGCCAGGGATTCACCGGCAAGAACGGGACCTTCCACTCCGAGCAGGCCCTCGCCTACGGGACGAAGATGGTCGGCGGCACCTCCCCCGGGAAGGGCGGCTCGACCCATCTCAGCCTGCCGGTGTTCGACACCGTGGCCGAGGCGCGGGACGCCACCGGCGCGGACGCCTCCGTGGTCTACGTGCCGCCGCCCGGCGCCGCGGACGCGATCTGCGAGGCGATCTCGGCCGAGATCCCGCTGATCGTCTGCATCACCGAGGGCATCCCGGTGCTCGACATGGTGCGGGTGAAGCGAACGCTCACGGGGTCGAAGTCGCGCCTCGTCGGCCCGAACTGCCCCGGCATCGTCACGGCGGGCCAGTCGAAGATCGGCATCATGCCTGCCAACATCTTTCGGCAGGGCTCGGTCGGCATCGTCTCGCGCTCCGGCACGTTGACCTACGAGGCCGTGTTCCAGACCACCAGCGCCGGCCTCGGCCAGACCACCGCCGTCGGCATCGGCGGCGATCCGGTGAAGGGCACCGAGTTCATCGACGTGCTGGAGCTGTTCCTGGCCGACGACAAGACCGAGTCGATCGTGATGATCGGCGAGATCGGTGGTTCGGCCGAGGAAGAGGCGGCGCAGTTCCTCCGCGACGAGGCCAAGCGCGGCCGCAGCAAGCCGATGGTGGGCTTCATCGCCGGCCGCACGGCGCCTCCGGGCCGCCGCATGGGCCATGCCGGCGCCATCATCTCCGGCGGCAAGGGCGGGGCCGAGGACAAGATCGCGGCGATGGAGGCGGCGGGCATCCGCGTCTCCCCGTCGCCGGCCCGCCTCGGCTCGACCCTGGTCGAGGTGCTGAAAGGCTGAGCGCTCCGGCCCGATCGGAGACACGACAACCGGGTGAGGGGCGCGCGGCGCCCTTCACCGCTTTCAGAGCCGGCGAAGACCCGGCACCGCGATGCGGGTGGCTCCGCCGCTCGCCCGAGCGACAGGATGGACGGACCATGGCACGCCAGGACGTGAACGAAGCGCTCCTCGAAACCTCGTTCCTCTACGGCGCGAACGCCGCCTACATCGAGGAACTGCAGGCCGCCTACGCGCGCAATCCGCACTCCGTCGATCCCGAGTGGCAGAACTTCTTCAAGGCGCTGGGCGAGGATGAGACCCTCGTCGAGAAGAACGCCAAGGGGGCCTCCTGGGAGAAGCCGAACTGGCCGGTGCCGCTGAACGGCGAGCTGGTCTCGGCCATGGACGGCAACTGGGCCGCCCTGGAGAAGGCCATCGGCGACAAGATCGTCGCCAAGGAAAAGAAGGCCGACGCCCTGCCGGGCAAGCCGGTCGATGCCGCCTCCGGCGGCGTGCTGGCGACCACGGGCGTCTCCGTGGAGCAGGCCACCAAGGATTCCGTGCGGGCGATCATGCTGATCCGCTCGTACCGGATGCGCGGCCACCTCCACGCCAAGCTCGATCCCCTCGGCCTCGCCCCCCGGGGCGACCACGAGGAGCTTCATCCGCAGCATTACGGCTTCACCGAAGCCGATTACGACCGGCCGATCTTCCTCGACAACGTGCTCGGCCTCCAGTTCGGGACGATCCGCGAGATCGTGGACATCCTGGAGCGGACCTACTGCCAGACGCTCGGCGTCGAGTTCATGCACATCTCGGATCCCGCCGAGAAGGCGTGGATCCAGGAGCGCATCGAGGGCAAGGACAAGGAAATCTCCTTCACCCCCGAGGGCCGGCGCGCGATCCTCAACAAGCTGATCGAGGCCGAGGGCTTCGAGAAGTTCCTGGACCTCAAGTACACCGGCACCAAGCGCTTCGGCCTCGACGGCAGCGAGGCGATGATCCCGGCCCTCGAGCAGATCATCAAGCGCGGCGGCGCGCTGGGGGTGCGCGAGATCGTGTTCGGCATGGCCCACCGGGGCCGCCTGAACACCCTCACCACCGTGATGGCCAAGCCCTTCCGGGCGGTGTTCCACGAGTTCAAGGGCGGCTCGGCCTCCCCGGCCGAGGTCGAGGGCTCGGGCGACGTGAAGTACCACCTCGGCGCCTCGTCCGACCGCGCCTTCGACGGCAACACCGTCCACCTCTCGCTCACCGCCAACCCGTCCCACCTCGAGATCGTGGACCCGGTGGTGCTGGGGAAGGTCCGCGCCAAGCAGGACCAGTGGGCGAAGCCCAATGTCGAGCGCCGCACCGTCCTGCCGCTGCTGATCCACGGCGACGCCGCCTTCGCCGGTCAGGGCGTGGTGGCCGAGTGCTTCGGCCTCTCGGGGCTGAAGGGCCACCGCACCGGCGGCTCGATCCACTTCATCATCAACAACCAGATCGGCTTCACCACCGATCCGCGGTTCTCGCGCTCCTCGCCCTACCCGTCGGACGTGGCGAAGATGGTGGAGGCGCCGATCTTCCACTGCAACGGCGACGACCCGGAGGCCGTGACCTTCGCCGCCAAGATCGCGGTGGAGTACCGCCAGAAGTTCGGCAAGCCCGTCGTCATCGACATGCTGTGCTACCGCCGCTTCGGCCACAACGAGGGTGACGAGCCGGCCTTCACCCAGCCGAAGATGTACCAGCGGATCCGCAAGCACCCGACCGCGCTGGAGACCTACGGCCGCAAGCTGGTGGAGAACGGCACCCTCACCCAGGAGGCGCTGGACGCCCGCAAGGCCGAGTTCCGCGGGATGCTCGACAGCGAGTTCGATATCGCCACCAACTACAAGGCCAACAAGGCGGATTGGCTGGACGGGCGCTGGTCGAACATGAAGGCCGTCCACGAGGATGTGGACGATCCGCGCCGGGGCCGCACCGCCGTGCCGACCGAGACCCTGCAGGAGATCGCCCGCAAGATCACCCAGGCGCCCCCCGGCTTCCACCTGCACCGCACCATCCAGCGCTTCATGGACAACCGCGCCAAGGCGGTGGAGACCGGCGCCGGGATCGACTGGGCGACCGCCGAGGCCCTAGCCTTCGGCGCGACGCTGCTCGACGGCAACCGGGTCCGCCTGTCGGGCCAGGATGTCGAGCGCGGCACCTTCTCCCAGCGCCACGCGGTGGTGATCGATCAGGAGAACGAGCAGCGCTTCACCCCGCTCAACGCCATCCGCGACGGGCAGGCCTCCATCGAAATCATCAACTCGATGCTCTCGGAGGAGGCGGTGCTCGGCTTCGAGTACGGCTACTCGCTGGCCGAGCCCAACGCCCTGGTGCTGTGGGAGGCGCAGTTCGGCGACTTCGCCAACGGCGCGCAGGTGGTGTTCGACCAGTTCATCGCCTCCGGTGAGCGCAAGTGGCTGCGCATGTCCGGCCTCGTGCTGCTGCTGCCGCACGGCTACGAGGGGCAGGGGCCGGAGCATTCCTCGGCCCGCCTGGAGCGCTATCTGCAGGCCTGCGCCGAGGACAACATCCAGGTCGCCAACTGCACCACCCCGGCAAACTACTTCCACATCCTGCGGCGGCAGCTGAAGCGCGACTTCCGCAAGCCGCTGATCCTGATGACGCCGAAGTCGCTGCTGCGCCACAAGCGGGCGGTCTCGACGCTGGCCGACATCGCCGAGGGCTCGACCTTCCACCGCGTCCTGTGGGACGAGGCCGAGACCGAGGGCAGCGAGTACAAGCTGGTCCGCGACGACAAGATCCGCCGCGTCGTGCTGTGCTCGGGCAAGGTCTATTACGACCTGCTGGAGGAGCGCGAGAAGCGCGGCATTACCGACGTGTACCTGATGCGCGTGGAGCAGCTCTACCCGTTCCCGCTCAAGGCGCTGGCCCACGAGATGGCCCGCTTCCGCAACGCGGACGTGGTCTGGTGCCAGGAGGAGCCCAAGAACATGGGCGCCTGGGCCTTCGTGGAGCCCTACCTCGAATGGGTGCTGGGCCAGGCCAACTCCCCCGTATCCCGCGCCCGCTACGTCGGCCGCCCGGCCTCGGCCTCCACTGCCGTGGGGCTGATGTCCAAGCACCAGGCGCAGTTGCAGGCGTTCCTCAACGAGGCGCTGGCCGTCTGATCCCCCGAGACCTCGGCGGCTGCGCTCAGCGGCCGCCGAACCGATCCCGGGTCCCCGGTGGACCCGCCGACCTGCCCGGGTCCGTTGCGGACCCACCGACCTGACAGAGCGAGACCATGGCAACCGACATCCTCGTCCCGACGCTCGGGGAATCCGTGAGCGAAGCCACGATCGGCCGCTGGTTCAAGAAGCCGGGCGACGCGGTGGCCGCCGACGAGCCGTTGGTGGAACTCGAGACCGATAAGGTCACGCTGGAGGTCAACGCCCCGGCGGCGGGCGAACTCGGCGAGATCCTGGTGAAGGACGGCGAGACGGTGGAGCCCGGCGCCATCCTCGGCTCGATCGTCGAAGGCTCGGGCGGCGCCAAGAAGGCCGAGCTCAAGGCCGCCCCGAAGCAGGCCGCCGAGACCAAGAGCGAGAGCCGCAGCGAGGCCCCGAAGCCCGCCGAGGCGAAGGCGCCGGAGGCGAAGGCCCCCGAAGGTGGCGCCGGCTACGGCAACCACAGCGAGGGCGCCCCGGCCCCGCAGCGCCCGGTGGGCGACAACGGCCCTGCCGTCGCCAGGCTCGCCCGGGAATCCGGCATGGACCCGTCCGGGGTGAACGGCTCGGGCAAGGACGGCCGCGTCACCAAGGGCGACATGCTCGGCGCCATCGCCAGGGGGGCCACCGCCGCCCCGGCGAAGGAGGCACGCCCGACCATGCCGCGCGCCCCGTCCGCCCCGGACGACGCCTCCCGCGAAGAGCGGGTGCGGATGACCAAGCTCCGCCAGACCATCGCCCGGCGCCTCAAGGACGCGCAGGACACGGCGGCGATGCTGACGACGTTCAACGACGTCGACATGTCCGCCGTGATGGCGATGCGCAGCCAGTACAAAGACATCTTCGAGAAGAAGCACGGCACGAAGCTCGGCTTCATGGGCTTCTTCACCAAGGCGGTGATCGGCGCCCTCAAGGACGTGCCGGCGGTGAACGCCGAGATCGACGGGCAGGACCTCGTCTACAAGAACTACTACCACATCGGCATCGCCGTCGGGACCGATAAGGGCCTCGTGGTGCCGGTGGTGCGCGACGCCGACGACCTGTCCATCGCCGGGATCGAGAAGAAGATCGCCGGCTTCGGCAAGAAGGCCCGCGACGGCAAGCTCTCCATCGAGGAGATGCAGGGCGGCACCTTCACCATCACCAACGGCGGCATCTACGGCTCGCTGATGTCGACGCCGATCCTCAACGCCCCGCAATCGGGCATCCTCGGGATGCATCGCATCGAGGAGCGCCCGGTCGTCCGCAACGGCAAGATCGAGGCGCGGCCGATGATGTACCTCGCCCTGTCCTACGATCACCGGATCGTGGACGGGAAGGAGGCCGTCACCTTCCTCGTGCGGGTGAAGGAAGCTCTGGAGGACCCGGCCCGGCTCGTGCTGGATCTCTGATCGGGCATCGCGGGCGGCGCGGCGACCGATGTGACCCATGCCGGTCGTGGCGGAACTGGATGGGGTGCGGATCATGCTCTACGCGAACGAGCATCCGCCACCCCATTTCCACGCTTGGTTCGCCGAGCATCGGGCCGTCATCGACATCGAAACGTTGACCGTGACCGAAGGCTTCCTTCCTGTCGCCAAACGGAAGAAGGTTTTGCGCTGGGCCGCGACTCGGCAAGACGCACTTCGTCGGGCATTCATACAAGCCACGTCTCAGGAGAAGGTGGAGCCGATCGCATGAAGCGGTTGCCGCGGGTTACGTCGGCCGAGCCGGTCATCCACGGCGTGCTGAAACTGGTCTTCGTCGATGGCTACGAAGGCGTGGTCGATCTTCGCCCGCTTCTTGCCAAAGGCAAGGTCTTCGGGTGGCTTCGCACGCCGGAGAATTTTCGTACGGTCCGCATCGACGAGTACGGCCACTCGATCAGCTGGACCGATGACAGCGGATACGTGGTCGATCTCAGTGCAGACGGTCTGCGTCGCGACTGTGAGCGGCAGGCAGAAATTCACAAACTGATGGTCGGCTGACAGGAAGCTCAGGAGCGCGGACGTGAGCGGACAATCCCCATCCGTCGCCGTCGTCACAGGCGGCAGCCGCGGCATCGGCCGCGCCGTGTCGCTCTTGCTCGCCGAGCGGGGCTACGCGGTGGCCCTCAGTTACGTGTCCGATGACGCCGCCGCCCGGGCGGTGGTGGAGGCGATCACGGGCAGGGGCGGCACGGCCGTCGCCGTGCGCGGGGATGTCGGCGTCGAGGCGGACGTGGTCGCCCTGTTCGAGGCGGCGGACCGGCTCGGCACCGTCACGGCGCTGATCAACAATGCCGGCGTCGTCGATGTCGCCGCCCGCGTGACCGAGATGAGCGCCGCGCGGCTCCAGCGGATGATGACCACCAACGTCGTCGGCAGCTTCCTCTGCGCCCGCGAGGCGGTGCGGCGGATGTCCACGGGGCACGGCGGTCGGGGCGGGGGAATCGTCAACGTGTCCTCGGCCGCGGCGCGCCTCGGCGGACCCGGTCAGTATGTCGATTACGCCGCCTCCAAGGGCGCCATCGACACCTTCACACGCGGCCTCGCCCGGGAGGTCGCGGGGGAGGGGATCCGTGTCAACGCCGTGTCACCGGGAATCATCGATACGGAGATCCATGCGAGCGGCGGCCAGCCCGACAGGGTCGCGCGCATGGGGCCGGACCAGCCGATGGGCCGGGCCGGCACGGCCGAGGAGGTGGCGGCACCGATCGTGTGGCTCCTCTCGGACGAGGCCGCCTACATGACGGGCGCCAACCTCGACATTTCCGGCGGTCGCTGACCGCCACATCCGCGCGCGGACAACCCGTCCGGCCCCGCGGCCGGAGCGAAGGAAACGAACCACCATGTCCTACGACCTCGTCGTCATCGGCACCGGCCCCGGCGGTTACGTCTGCGCGATCCGCGCGGCGCAGCTCGGCTTGCGGACCGCCGTCGTCGAGAAACGGGCGACCCATGGGGGCACCTGCCTCAACGTCGGCTGCATCCCGTCGAAGGCGCTGCTGCACGCCTCCGAGGCGTTCGAGGAGGCCACCAAGCACTTCGGCACCCTCGGCATCGAGGTGAGCGGCGTGAAGCTCGACCTGAAGAAGATGATGGGCTTCAAGGCCGAGGGCGTCGCCGGCAACACCAAGGGCGTCGAGTTCCTGCTGAAGAAGAACAAGGTCGATACCTTCCACGGCACCGCCCGGATCGCCGGGGCGGGGCGCGTCGAGGTGCTGTCCGAGGACGGCGGCAACCGGATGCTGGAGACCAAGAACGTCGTCATCGCGACGGGCTCGGACGTGGCGAACCTGCCGGGCATCACGGTGGACGAGAAGGTCGTCGTCTCCTCCACCGGCGCCCTTGAGCTGGATCAGGTGCCGACGAAGCTCCTCGTCATCGGCGCGGGCGTCATCGGCCTGGAACTGGGCTCGGTCTGGCGGCGCCTCGGGGCGGAGGTGACGGTGGTCGAGTATCTCGACCGGATCCTGCCCGGCATGGACGGCGAGGTCGGCAAGCAGTTCCAGCGCATCCTCGGCAAGCAGGGCATGGAATTCCGCCTGTCCACCAAGGTGACCGGCGTCGAAGTCGGCAAGAAGGGCGCGAGCGTCACCGTCGAGCCGGCGGCGGGCGGCGCCGCCGAGACGCTTCAGGCCGATGTCGTGCTCGTCTGCATCGGGCGGGTGCCCTACACCGAGGGCCTGGGCCTGGAGAATGCCGGCGTCCAGAAGGACGAGAAGGGCCGGATCCTGGTGGATTCGCACTTCGCCACGAACGTCACCGGCATCTACGCCATCGGCGACGTGATCGCCGGGCCGATGCTCGCCCACAAGGCCGAGGACGAGGGCGTCGCGGTGGCCGAGATCCTGGCCGGGCAGTCGGGCCACGTGAACTACGAGGTGATCCCGAACGTCGTCTACACCTTCCCCGAGGTGGCCTCGGTCGGCCGTACCGAGGAGGAGCTGACGAAGGCCGGCACCGCCTACAACGTCGGCAAGTTCCCCTTCACCGCCAACGGCCGCGCCAAGGCCAACGGCACCACGGACGGCTTCGTGAAGGTGTTGGCCGACGCGCAGAGCGACCGGGTGCTCGGCGTCCATATCGTCGGGGCGGATGCGGGCAACCTCATCGCCGAGGTGGCGGTGGCGATGGAGTTCGGCGCCTCGTCGGAGGACATCGCCCGCACCTGCCACGCCCATCCGACCCTCACCGAGGCGATCAAGGAAGCCGCCCTGGCGGTGTCCAAGCGCGCCATCCACGTGTGAGGCGACCATGGCCCTCCCGCCCCGGCTTCGGGGGCGGAAGGGCGCTACTCACGTTGCCGCCCGCATCCGCGCCCGCGGATGTGCGGCCTCGTAGGCGCTCATCAGGCGGGCCCCGTCGACCTGCGTGTAGAGCTGCGTGGTCGAGAGGGAGGCGTGGCCGAGCAACTCCTGGATCGCCCGCAGCTCGCCCTGGCGCGCCAGCAGATGCGTCGCGAAGGAGTGGCGCAGGGCATGGGGCGTCGCGCCATCCGGCAGGCCGAGGGAGCCCCGCAGGCGGGCGACGGCATACTGGATGATCCGCGGCGAAAGCGGGCCGCCCCGGGCGCCGACGAAGAGCGGCCCCTCCGGCGGCAGGGGCAGCGGACAGGCGGCGAGGTAGGCGGCCACCGCCTCGGCCACCACCGGCAGGATCGGCACCATCCGTTCCTTTCCACCCTTGCCGAGCACCGTCACCTGATCCGTGCCGGGGACGGGGGCGTCGATCCGCCGAAGGCCCAGGGCCTCTGAGATGCGCAGGCCCGCGCCGTAGAGCAGGGCCAGGACAGCGGCGTCGCGGGCGAGGATCCAGGGCTCGCGGTCCTCACCGGCCCGGGTGGCGACATCCGTCAGGGCCACCGCGGCCGCCATGGGCAGGGGGCGCGGCAGGCGCCGCGGCACCTTCGGGGACCGCACCGCCGCGAGCGCCGAGACCGTCCCGTGGCCCTCCCGCTCCAGATGGCGGGCGAAGGAGCGCAGCCCCGCCAGCATCCGCATCAGCGAGCGGCCGGAGATCTCGTCGGCCCGCCGGGCCGCCATGAAGGCGCGGATGTCCCGGACCTTGAGGTCGGTGAGCAGGGAGATCGTGGGGACACCCCGCCGCCCGACGAGGTGGGTGAGGAACTGGCGCAGGTCGCGGGTATAGGCCTCGACCGTGTTGTCGGCCATCCGGCGCTCCTGCGCGAGGGCCACCCTCCAGCCCTCGATCGCCCTGCGGAGATCCGCACCCCCCGGCGGGAGCAGGGAGGCGGCGATGGCGGCGTGGTCTGGCGCGGGGTGCATGGGCCCATCAGAACCCGCCGCCGTTAACGCCCCGCTTCCAGTGGCGTCAGCGCCGGTAATCCGCGTCCGATACCTTGCCGTGCCAGACGACGGGGGAGCCGTAGAAGGCCTCCTGCACGGTGATGTGGCTCATCGGCACAGTATCGCTCGCCCCGTGCCAATGCATCTCGTCCGGGCCGAACCACACCACGTCCCCCGGCCTGATCTCTTCCACCGGTCCGCCCCGCGATTGCGCCCAGCCCACCCCGGCGGTGACGATCAGCGCCTGGCCGAGGGGGTGGGTGTGCCACGCCGTCCGTGCCCCGGGCTGGAAGGTGACCCAGGCCCCTCCCGCCCGCGAGGCGTCCGTGGGGCCGAACAGGGGATCGATCTCGACGCGGCCCGTGAACCACTCCTCGGTCCCGATCCTGCACGACCGCGCACCGCTCCGTCTGATCTCCACGAGATCCACCCTTTATCGTCCAACCGTACGGTTATATTCACCTATGTTGATATGGACGTATCTCTTTCGGGTGACACAAGTCGCAAAAAGCATATGATAGACAAAGAAACTTAGTGTATTTTGTATCATGTCATACGCGGTGTATGCGGCGGCGGCGCTGGCGGAGATTGCCGGGTGCTACGCCTTCTGGGCGTGGCTTCGCCTCGGGCGCTCGGCCCTGTGGGCGCTTCCGGGCACCGTCTCGCTCATCGCCTTCGCCGGCCTCCTGACGCTGGTGGAGAGCGAGGCCGCCGGCCGCACCTTCGCGGCCTATGGCGGCATCTACATCTGCGCCTCGCTTCTGTGGATGTGGCTCGCCGAGGGGCAGCGGCCCGATATGCGGGACGGGCTGGGCGGGGCGATCTGCCTCGCGGGCGCGGCGCTCATCCTCTCCGGCCGGGGGCGATAGGGGATCAGCCCCGGCCCATGCCGAAGAACTCCCCGTTGGGCCGGAGGTCGGCGGCGCTGGCGAGGCGGTTCGACAGGGCGAACAGGCCGGTGATCGCGGCCATGTCCCAGATGTCGTCGGCGGAGAAGCCCTCGCGCTCCAGGGCCGCGTGGTCCGCCGCACCGACCGCGCCGGGATCCCGGGCGAGCGTCACGGCGAAGTCCAGCATCGCCTTCTGCCGCGGGGTGATGGCGGCCTTGGCGTAGTTGACCGCGATCTCGTCGGCCAGGAGCGGGTCCTTGGCCCGCACCCGAAGGATCGCCCCATGGGCGACCACGCAGTAGAGGCACTGGTTGGCCGCGCTGGTGGCCACCACGATCATCTCCCGCTCCGCCTTGGTGAGGCCACCGGGCCGGTCCATCAGGGCGTCATGATAGGCGAAGAAGGCGCGGAACTCGTCGGGCCGGTGGGCCAGGGCCAGAAACACGTTGGGCACGAAGCCCGCCTTCTCCTGCACCTGCGCGATCCGCGCCCGCAGATCGTCCGGCATCTCGGCCAGAGCCGGCACCGGGAAACGGCTGATCGGACCCTCTTGGCGCATGGTCGTCCTCGTTTGGCGGGGGCGGGCGATCGCGCTAGGGAGGCCCGCCGGCGGTCGTCCTCGAACCGGGTGTCTGACAGCCCTGAAAGCGCACCATGAGCACCGCCATGAAGACGGGCACGAACACGCCGATCCGGATCCTCGGGATCGATCCGGGCCTGCGCCGCACCGGCTGGGGCCTGATCACCGCCCGCGGAACGAGCCTTACCTACCACGATTGCGGGGTCGTCACCTCCGACGGCGAGCTGCCCCTGGCCCTGCGCCTGCGCGAGCTGTTCGAGGGCTTGAAGCGGATCTGCGACGCGCTTCAGCCGGACGAGGTCGCCGTGGAGGAGACCTTCGTCAACAAGGATGCGCAGGCCACCCTCAAGCTCGGCCATGCCAGAGCCGTGGCCCTGCTGATCCCGGCCTTGGCCGGTGTGCCGGTGTTCGAATACGCGGCCAACCTCATCAAGAAGACGGTGGCCGGCTCGGGCCATGCCGACAAGGCGCAGATCCAGGCGATGGTGCGCTTCCTGCTCCCGAAGGCGGAATTCCGCGTGGCCGACGCGGCGGACGCCCTCGCCATCGCCGTGACCCACTCGAGCCACAGGGACGCCCATGCCCTCCGGGCCCGCCACCTGCCGGGCCGGGCACCGCGCAACCTGTCGGGCGTCGCGCAGGCGGGCCAGACTCTGGAGGGGAAGGGCTACTCCGCCGCCGCCGCCGCCCGGATCGAGGCCGCCCTGGCGAAGGCGCGCTGAAGGGCGAACGTCTCACCCGGGCGCGCGGTCACCCGGACCGTTGCGCTCTCATTGGTGATGCGAAGAGCCTGCGGTGATGCGAAGAACTTGGTGGGGGAAGTAGGACTCGAACCTACGAAGCTTACGCAGCGGATTTACAGTCCGCCCCCTTTGCCGCTCGGGACATTCCCCCAAGGTCGAAGACGCCTGCTCGGCGCCCCGCGCCGCCCTTATGGTCAGGGGGTCGGCTCCTGTCAACGCTCCGTGGCCGCAACCTTCGCCGTTCGTCCACCGGCGGGGGACGGGCGGGCACATTTGGCAATTGGACGACAGATCTTTGCGCAACCGGGTCGCGCCCAAGGATTGCGCCGCCGCGCCTGTGCCGGGGGCCGCCGTCTCAGGTGCAAGGTCTTGTCCGGCCGAACACTCGACGCAGAGAACCCGATCGATCAGACCCGCTGTACTCGCGGGCCACCCCACATGATCGGCGAACACACACGAAGCAACTCGTGATTGTACGATACTGCTACGAGCAACTTGAATTGATATTCATTGGGTCGACTTGTGATGTGAATCGTCTCATACAATCGGTCATTGCGAATACGCAGTCGTACTCGTAAATTCTGGCTTCGCGTAGGCTGCGTTGGCAACTATGGATGCAGGGTGCCTGCTCATACCGAATTCGAAGCTTTCGCGATCGTGATCTGCCTGGGGAGCCTCCTGGCCGGCGTGATTCTCGCCGCCTTGTCCTTGAAGGACCCCGTGCGGGCGGGATTTCTCGAACGCTGGAGCGGCGTCTGCCTCGTCGTGGGCCTCTGCCTCCTGGGCGTCGCCCTACGCAGTTCCCGCTGATGCGCCCCCTGGTGGAACGCTGGGGCGATGCGACATGTTGTCGGGGTACTGCGCCGCAGCGGGCGCAGTGCAGGACGGAGTAGACCCCCATGAGCCTTCTCGGCAACATCGTCAGCAAGATCCTCCACCCGTTCGGCGGCGGAGAGGCGGAGGCGTCTCCGTCGGCGACCACGTCCAGCTCCGGCCAGACCAGCACGCCTGCCCCGACCGGCAGCGCAGGGGGCGGCGGCGGCGGCGAGCCGGTGGACGTCGAGGCCGTCCTCACGGGGATGGCGGAGAAGAACGCGCAGAAGCTCGACTGGCGCCACTCGATCGTGGACCTGATGAAGCTCCTGAGCCTCGATTCGGGCCTCGCCTCGCGCAAGCAGCTCGCCGACGAGTTGCACTACACCGGCGACAAGGAGGATTCGGCCTCCATGAACATCTGGCTGCACAAGCAGGTGATGCAGAAGCTCGCCGAGAACGGCGGCAAGGTGCCGGACGACCTCAAGCACTAGGCGCCGGCCCCCTCCCGCGATCCCCGGATCGCGGGGGGAACGGGGCAGGGCGGGGCGGCTCTAGCGCAGGGACGCACTCACTCCGTTCATGCGTATCTGCCCTAGCTCCTTGTCTTGCATCAATTTATCCAGACGCGGCTGACGCCTTCGTCTGGATCGATGCATTAGCGCCCCGTCCGCACCCGCGTCCACAGCCGTGTGACGAACCGCTGGGTGCGCTCGTCCCAGGCGGTGTTCACCGAGAGGCGCTGCATCGTCGCCTCGTCCGGATAGATCCCGGGATTGTTCAAGATCTCCGGCTTCACCTGCGCTTTCGCGGCGAGGTTGCCGCTGGCATAGGACACGAAGTTCGTGTTCGCCGCCGCCACCTCCGGCCGCATCATGTAGTCGAGGAAGGCCAGCGCCTCCTGGGGATGCGGCGCGTCCTTCGGAATCGCGAAGGAATCGAACCACATCAGCGATCCCTCCCGGGGGACCACGTAGGCGACCTCGACGCCGTTGTTGGCCTCGTCCGCGCGCTTCTTCGCCTGCAGCACGTCGCCCGAATAACCGACGGCCATGCAGATGTCGCCGTTGGCGAGCGCCTGAACGTATTCCGACGAATGGAACTTCCGCACGTTGCCGCGCACCTTGAAGAGCGCATCGGTGACGAGGGTCAGGTCGTCCCAGCGCTTGCTGTCCGCCTTGGCACCGAAGAACGGCAGCATGCTGGGGATCAGGTCCTCCGGGCTGTCGAGCATCATCAGCCCGCACTCCTTCAGCTTGGCCGACGAGGAGGGGTTGAGCACGACGTTCCAGGAATTGACCGGCGTGCCGGCGCCCAGCTTCTCCCGGACCATGGCGACGTTGTAGCCGATGCCGGTGGTGCCCCACATGTAATCGATGGCGTAGACGTTGCCGGGATCGTAGCCCGCGAGGCGGCTCGTGATCTCCGGCCAGAGGTTGCCGAGGTTCTTCAGCCTCGCCTTATCGAGGGGCAGGAAGGCCCCCGCCCGGATGAGACGCTGGAGATAGGGGCCGGACGGGACCACGATGTCGTAGCCCGAGCGGCCGGCCAGGAGCCGCGTCTCCAGAATCTCGTTGTTGTCGTAGGTGTCGTAGACGACCTTGATGCCCGTTTCCCGGGTGAAGGCGTCGAGCACCTGCGGGTCGATATAGTCCGACCAGTTGTAGATGTTGACGACCTTCCCGCTCGCCGGGCGCGCGGCCCCGGCGAACAGGGCCGTGCCGAGCGCCACGGCGAGGCAGGCGCCGAGGGCGGCGAGCCGCCCCCGCCCCGGGAGACGGACCGCCATGGTCAGGCCGCCCGCGCGGCGACGATGACGATTTCCACGAGATATTCGGGGGCGGCGAGCTTCGCCTCGACGGTGGCGCGGGTCGGCGGGTTGTCCTTCGACACCCAGGCGTCCCAGGCGGCGTTCATCTCGGCGAAGTGGGCGATGTCGGCGAGGTAGATCGTGGCCGTCAGGAGGCCCTCCTTGTCGGTGCCCGCGGCGGCGAGCAGCCGGTCGATCTGCTCCAGGATGTTCTGGGTCTGGGCGGTGACGCCCATGCCGACGGGCTCGTTCGCCACCTGCCCGGCCAAGTAGACGGTATCGCCATACACCACGCCCTGGGACATCCGCGCCCCGGGCTCGATCCGCCTGATCGCCATACGCTCTCTCCATCCGTCCTGAGGCCGTCACGGACGACGGCCCGGCGGCGGCGTATCTGCCGTCGAGGACGGCCCGGCGTAAAGGGCCGGGCCGGCAAACGTTGTCGCAGACGGGAACCTGCGAAAAAAAACCCGCTTACGGCGACGCTTCCGGGCAACCGGTTGGAAAAGCCAGACGTTCAAAAGGCGTCAGCGGCCCAAACGCGGGGAGATTTATGGGCATTCTCTGGACGATCATCATCGGATTTCTGGCGGGCGTCATCGCCAAGTTCATCATGCCCGGGCCGAACGAGCCTGCGGGCTTCATCCTGACGACGATTCTCGGCATCGTCGGCGCCTTCGTGGCGACCTTCATCGGCCAGGCGGTGGGCTGGTATGGGCCCAACCAGGGGGCAGGCTTCATCGGTGCCATCGTCGGCGCCGTGGTCGTGCTGTTCATCTACGGCTTCATCGCGAGCCGCCGCACCACGACCTACTGAGACTTCCACCCGGAGGGACGAGAAAAGGGGCGCCCCAGGGCGCCCCTTTTTTTGTCGGTTCCGGCGGCCTCAGATCTCGTGCGCGATCGCCTTGACGGCGCAATGGCCCGTCGCGCCGCGCATGGCCAGCCCGACGCCGACCACCAGCGCCGCGAGGCTCAGCCACTTGTTCGGACGCGGCTGGGCCGCCGCCGCCGCGATACCGAGGCCGAGCGCCACCGAGACCGCCCGCTCCGTGGTGGTCAGGTTCGGCTCGCCGCTGAAGATGTCGTGGATCATGTCGTTGGCCATCAGGTTCCTCCGCTACGGGTCGCACGGCGAACGCGGAGGGGGCCAGGGCGTTCCGCGTACCGTCGGCCTCACCTCAGCCGCCCGCCCGCTGCGGCTCGGCGAGGAGGGCATCGTCGATGGCCCGTGCCCGCACCGCCGCGGGCCGCCCGTAGTGCGCGGCGACATAGGTCTCGAAGGCTGGCCTCTTCTCGATGCCGCCGAACGCCATGCCCCATCCGAGATGCGAGGCGAGGTAGAGGTCGGCCGCCGAGAAGCGGTCCCCCGCCACGCAGCGCACCCCGGTCACCGCACGCTCCAGGGCGTCGAGCACCTCCGGCAGGGAGCCGTATCCCACCATGCCGCGCATCCGCGGATCGTCCGGGACGACGACGCCGAGCGCCTTGTTCGTCACCGCAGCCTCCACCGGCCCGGCACAGAAGAACAGCCAACGGTAATAGGGCGCCCGCGCCGGATCGCCCGGCGGCGGGGCGAGCCCGGCCTCCGGGAAGGCGTCGGCGAGGTAGGCGCAGATCGCCGCCGTCTCGGTCACGGTCGCGTCGCCATGGCGGAGCGCAGGCACCTTCCCCAGGGGGTTCACCGCCCGGAACGACCCGTCCTTCATGGACGGGCCGTAGGCCATCAATTCGGTCCGATAGGGGGCGCCCACCTCCTCCAGCATCCAGCGGACCATTCGCCCGCGGGACATCGGGTGGGTGTAGAAAACGAGTTCGCCCGCCATGCCGCTCTCCGCGATTCGCCTTGAGGGAAGAGTTTACCGGACGGGCGATCACCGCGTCATGTCGGCCCGCGGCAGGGCCCAAAACGAAAGCGCGGCCCCCGGGGGGGACCGCGCTCCGACTTCGGTGTGGGGAGGGGGAAGGGGCGATTACTCGCCCGCTTCGCGGCGGCGCTCGCCGCGGTGGCGGCTGCCGTTCTCGCGGCCCTCGCGGGGCTCCCGAGGCTCGCGGGGCTCTTCACCGCGATCGGCCCGCTCGGCCTTCACCTTCTCGGTGATGTCCTCGCCGGTCTGCTGATCGACGACCTTCATCGACAAGCGGATCTTGCCGCGGTCGTCCTGACCGAGGAACTTCACCTTCACCTTGTCGCCTTCCTTGACGACGTCGGTCACCTTGGCGACCCGCTGGGCGGCGAGCTCCGAGATGTGGACGAGACCGTCCTTGGCGCCGAAGAAGTTCACGAAGGCACCGAACTCCATGCACTTCACGATGGTGCCGTCGTAGATCATGCCGGCCTCAGGCTCGGCGACGATCGAGCGGATCCAGTTATAGGCCGCCTTGATCGCCTTGCCGTCGGCCGAGGCGATCTTCACGGTGCCGGAATCCTCGATGTTGATCTTGGCGCCGGTCTTCTCGACGATCTCGCGGATCACCTTGCCGCCGGTGCCGATCACGTCGCGGATCTTGTCCGTGGGGATCTGCATGGTCTCGATGCGCGGGGCATACTCGCCGAGCTCGGGACGCGCGTCGGTGAGGGCCTTAGCCATCTCGGCGAGGATGTGGGCACGCCCGTCCCGCGCCTGGTCGAGGGCGACCCGCATGATCTCCTCGGTGATGCCGGCGATCTTGATGTCCATCTGGAGCGAGGTCACGCCCTCGTCCGTGCCGGCCACCTTGAAGTCCATGTCGCCGAGGTGATCCTCGTCGCCGAGGATGTCGGACAGCACCGCGAAGCGCTCACCCTCGAGGATGAGGCCCATGGCGATGCCGGCCACCGGACGGCGCAGGGGGACACCCGCATCCATCAGCGACAGGGAGCCGCCGCAGACCGAGGCCATCGAGGACGAGCCGTTGGACTCCGTGATCTCGGACACGACGCGGATCGTGTACGGGAACTCGTGGGCCGGCGGCAGCACCGGGCGGATCGCCCGCCACGCCAGCTTGCCGTGGCCGATCTCGCGGCGGCCCGGGGAGCCCATCCGGCCGGTCTCACCGACGGAATAGGGAGGGAAGTTGTAGTGGAGCAGGAAGCGCTCCTTGTAGGTGCCTTCCAGCGCGTCGATGAACTGCTCGTCCTCGCCGGTGCCGAGGGTGGCGACCACGAGGGCCTGCGTCTCGCCGCGGGTGAACAGGGCCGAACCGTGGGCGCGGGGCAGCACGCCGACCTCGGAGAGGATCGGGCGCACCGTCTTCACGTCACGGCCGTCGATCCGGGCGCCGCTGTCGAGGATGTTCCAGCGGACCACCTTCGACTGGGCCTCCTTGAAGGCGGCCTTGACCTTCTCGGCGGGGAACCGCTCGGCACCCTCGGCGCAGAGGGCGGCCATCACCTTCGTCTTCACGACGTCGACGGCGGCGTAGCGCTCCTGCTTGACGGTCTTGGTGTAGGCGGCGCGCAGCTCGGCCTCGCAGACCTCCAGCACCGCCGACTCCACGTCGGCGTTCTCGGGGGCCTTGAAGTCCCGCGGCTCCTTGGCGGCCTTCTCGGCCAGCCGGATGATCGCCTCGATGACCGGCTGAAAGTGCTTGTGGCCGAACATCACGGCGCCGAGCATCACGTCTTCCGAGAGCTCCTTGGCCTCGGACTCGACCATCAGCACGGCGTCCTGGGTGCCGGCGACGACGAGGTCGAGGGAGGATTCCTCCTTGGTCTCGGTGACCAGCGGGTTCAGCTTGTAGCCGCCGTTGATGTAGCCGACGCGGGCGCCGCCGATCGGGCCCATGAACGGCACGCCCGAGAGGGTGAGGGCCGCCGAGGCCGCCACCATGGCGACGATGTCGGGGTCGTTCTCGAGGTCGTGGGTCAGCACCGTGACCGTGACCTGGGTGTCGTTGCGCCAGCCCTCGACGAAGAGGGGGCGGATCGGCCGGTCGATGAGGCGGGAGACCAGCGTCTCCTTCTCCGAGGGGCGGCCTTCGCGCTTGAAGTAGCCGCCCGGGATGCGGCCGGCGGCGTAGGCGCGCTCCTGGTAGTTCACGGTGAGCGGGAGGAAGTCGATGCCGGCCTTCGGCTCCTTGGCGCCGACGACGCAGGCGAGGACCGAGGTCTCGCCGTAGGTGGCGACGACGGCGCCGTCCGCCTGGCGGGCCACCTTGCCCGTCTCGAGGACGAGCTTACGGTCGCCCCACATCAACTCTTCGCGTTGTACGTCGAACATGGTCTGTCTATCCTTGCCTTCATGCGGCGGGCCCGGCCCGGCACGGCGGGGGCAAGACGACGGGAGGCTTCGGAAAGCCCCCTGTGATCCTGCCCCGCTCTCGTGCCTCGAAGCGGCCCGCGGCCTGCCCGAGCCCCATGCCCGGACCTGCCATCGTGGAACGCGGCCCCGGAGCCCGGAGCCGCGTCAAAGGAGAATCAGCGGCGGATGCCGAGCTTCTCGATGAGCGAGCGGTAGCGCGACTCGTCCTTGCGCTTCAGGTAATCCAGAAGCGAACGGCGCTGGGAAACCAGCTTCAGGAGGCCACGGCGGGAATGGTTGTCCTTGCTGTGGGTCTTGAAGTGGCCGGTCAGGTTGGAGATGCGCTCCGAGAGGATGGCCACCTGCACCTCGGGGGAGCCGGTGTCCTTCGCATCGGTGCGGTGCTGCTTGATGAGCGCGGTCTTGCGCTCTGCCGTGATCGACATCGCATACCTTTCGGGTCTTTGAGTTCGGTAGAGCGCCCCATCGGAGCGCCGCTGCCTGCGGAACGGCCTGTGCCGGGATGTCGTCCAGCACGGTCTGCCGCAAGCGGTTCAAGCCCCGCCCGTCACCGGGTCGAGGTCCGGCGATGCATACACGAAACCGGTGCGGTTGCCACCCCCGGGGCGCGGCGGGGGCCCGGGCCCGGGAATTGCGCGGGCCCGCCGTCGTCGCAGGCGTCGCGACCGGGGGAAGCGGGACGTGGGCGGGGGAGGCGCTCCCCTCGCGCGTCGCTGCGTGCACGATGACGAGTGGGCGGGGGATCCGGGATGGCGATGACGGACGGTATAGCCGCGACACCGGAGCGGGGCCTCGCCCGGGCGCTCACCGCCCCCGGCCTCGTCTGCATCGGCCTCGGGGGGACGATCGGCGCGGGCATCTTCGTGCTCACCGGCACCGCGGCGGCCCACTATGCCGGGCCGGCGCTGATCCTGTCCTTCGTGGTCGGCGGCCTCGTCAGCGGGCTGGTCGGCCTGTGCTACGCCGAGCTGGCGGCGATGATCCCGGAGGCCGGCTCCACCTACGCCTATACCCGCGTCAGCCTCGGCCTGCTGCCGGCCTGGATCGTCGGCTGGGACCTCGTCCTCGAATTCGCCTTCGCGGCGGCCACCGTCGCCTCCGGATGGTCGGGCTACGCACAATCCCTGATGGCCGATTTCGGCCTTCACCTGCCGCGGGCGCTGGCCGCCGCGCCGGGGGCGGGGGGCGTGATCGACCTGCCCGCCGCGGGGATCGTGCTCGCGCTCACGCTCCTGCTGACGCGGGGCATCCGCGCGGCCTCCGGCGTCAACGCGGCGCTGGTCGCCCTGAAGGTGGCGATCATCCTGGCCTTCGTCGGCCTCGGCGCCGGCTCGGTGAGGCCGGACCTGTGGCACCCCTTCGTGCCCGAGAACACCGGGTCCTTCGGCCATTTCGGGACGAGCGGGATCTTCCGCGGGGCGGCGGTGGTGTTCTTCGCCTTCATCGGCTTCGAGACGGTCTCGACGGCGGCCGGCGAGTGCCGCGACCCCCAGTCCGACGCCCCGGTGGGTCTGCTCGGGTCCCTCGCCCTGAGCACGCTGCTCTACGTCGCGGTCGCGGCGATCCTCACCGGCCTCGTGCCCTACCAAGAGCTCGGCGTGCCGGACCCGATCGCGCTCGCCGTCGACAGGATCGGCCATCCCAGCTTCGCCCTGTTCGTGAAGCTCGGCGCCCTGGTCGGCCTCACCACCGCGACGCTCACGGCCCTCTACGGCCAGGGCCGGATCTTCTACGCCATGGCCCGGGACGGCCTGCTGCCGGATGCCTTCGCGCGGGTCCATCCCCGCACCCGCGTGCCGGCCGCAAGCCAGTGGGCCATCGGGCTCTGCACCGCCGTGGTGGCGGGCCTCGTGCCCATCGACGTCCTCGGCGAACTGGTCAGCATCGGCACCCTGCTGGCCTTCGGCCTCGTCTGCGCGAGCGTGTCGATCCTCCGGCGGACCCAGCCCGACCGGAGGCGCCCGTTCCGGGTGCCGGCCGCCGACCTCGTGGCCGGGCTCGGCCTCCTGGCCTGCCTCGCCCTGATGGCCTCCCTGCCGCCGGAGACGTGGCTTCGGCTGGCCGCGTGGCTCGGGATCGGGCTGGCGATCTTTTACGGATACGGGCGCAGGCGCGCCGTCGGCCGGAGCGGGATAGCACGACCGGACTGAACCCGACGCGCACCCGCCGAGTTCGGGGGCGCCCGCCACCATGCCTGGCGTCGCTCCGCCCGCGAAGTCGGGGAGGGGACGACGGAGGCCGCCCCTACCGCAGCGACAGCTTCGCCGCCGCCGCGAGGTCCGCCGCATCGGTGAGCCGGAGGCCCCGGCGGCGGAGGCCGGCCAGCATCGCCCGGTCGGGGAACGGGCAGTAGGGCAGCACGTCGGCCATCCTGCCCTCGGGCAGCGCGCCCGTGGCGGCGACCGTGTCGAGCAGCCGGTCGAGCATCCCCCGCCCGTGGGCGTGCAGCATCACCGCGGCGCGGGTCGCCGTCACGTCGGCGGGCAGGCGCACCGCCTCCTGATCGAGGATCGCCCCCGCATCGATGGCCGCCGCCAGCCGGTGGAGGGTCATGCCGAAGGTCTCGGGCCCGTCCGCCAAAGCGTGGATCGTCGGCACCGGCCCCCTGTGGCGGGGCAGGAGCCCCGGATGGCCGTTGATTCCGCCGAGCCGGGCCAGGGCGATGGTCTCCGGCTTCAGGATCTGGTCGAAATGGTAGGTGAGGATCAGGTCCGGGGCGGCCTCCCGCAGGGCGCGGTGCATCTCGGGCCCGTTCACGTCGTCCACCTTCGCGGTGCGGATTCCGAGCCGCTGGCAGAGGGTGGCGAGGGGCGTCGCCTCGGGGAGGTCGCCGCTCCCGGTCGCCATCTGGGTGAGGGGGGCGAGGGGCCTCAGCAGGTCCGGCAGGCCGAAATTCACCGCCAGATAGGGCAGGATCCCCACCCCCGAGCGGGAGAGGTGGCGGCGCACCTGCCCCGTCAGGCCGCCGCTCGACGGGCGCTCGGCGTTGGAGAGGCCGACGAGGACGATCTCGTGCGCCCGGTCGGCGACGAGCCGCCGCACGACCCTCGCGTTCGGCAGGGCCTCGAGGACGAGGAGGGCGATCCGCAAAGCCGTCACCGTTTGTTGAACCGGAAAGCCGACAGGCTGATCCGCCGCACCCATTCGGGCAACAGCAGCACCGAACGGGCCAGGACGGCCAGCGGCAGGGGGAAGGAGACCACGTCGCGGTCGCGGGCGAGGCCCCGGGCGATGACCACGGCCGCCCGGTCGGCGCTCATCTCCAGGGGACGCCACCCCTTCAGCTCGCCGCCCATCGGCGTCTTCACGTAGCCCGGCGTCACCACGCTGATCTTCACGCCGAGGGGGCGGACCTTCTGGCGCAGGGCGAGGCCGTGGGCGACGAGGGCCGCCTTGGCCCCGCTATAGGTCGGGGCGTCGGCCAGCGGCGCGTAGGCGGCCAATGACGACATCAGCGCGATCTGCCCCCGGCCCCGTTCGAGCATCAGGCTCAGCGCCGGCAGCATCACGTTGAGCGAGCCGGTGTAATTGGTGTCGGCGGTCTCGAAGGCGGTCTCCTCGGTCTCGACCCGGCCCTCGCGCCCGCCGCCGTTGATCGCCGCGTTGACCACCACGAGGTCGATGGGCGTGCGGGCATCCACCTCACGCAGGAGCGTGCGGATCGCCGCCCGGTCGCGGGTGTCGCCCTGCGCCGCCTCGGCGATGGCGCCCCGGGCGCGGCATTCCTCGGCCACGCGTTCGAGGCGCGTCGCGTTGCGCGCCACGAGGATGAGGCGGGTGCCGGCCGCGGCGTAGTGGCGGGCGAGGGCGGCGCCGATCCCGCTCGATGCCCCCGTGATGACGATCGTCCTCACCGGGCGACGATCCGGCGGCGGGCCGCGGCGGGGCAAACGCCGCCCGGCCCTGCACTGATTGGTCCCGCCATCATCCCCGCCTTCCCGTCTCCGGCGCGCGGCGCGCCCGACCTTCCCCGCACGAGCCCGCCGCCGGCCGGGCCGGTGGTCGCCTCCGCTTCGCTTGACGCTGTGACGGCGATATGGAACGCCCCCCGCCGCGGGCCTCGTAGAGTGCTCCCCGCCGGAGGGGAAGCCGATTTCGGCGCGGGCCGCTCTGGTGCTATGCCCGACGGCGACACATTCGGGTCGCGCGGCACCGGTCTCGGTTTCCCCCGCACCCGCCGTTTCGAGCCGCACGTCCCCTCGGCAGGCAAGGCTCTCTCAGCTCCGGAGATGGATGACATTCGGATGGAAGGTGGCAAGCTCAAGCGCCTGTGGCCGCGGACACTCTCGGAGCGTGAGATGCCCGGGGGCCGTCCGGTGCGGCGCCTGGGAAGCGAGCCGGTCTCCCGCCGGGTCGGCCATGCCGACCGCTGGGACGAGGGCTTCCTCCGCCTGCCCGGCGCGCGCACGCTGCGGCCGCTGAGCTCCATCATCGACGGGCTCGGCATCTATTACGACGCCACGGCGCGCAGCGAACTGGAGACGATGCTGCAGGAAGGCGGCTGGGAGAGCGACGAGATCCTCACCCGCGCCGAGGCCGGCATCGCCCTCCTGCGCAAGGCGCGCCTGAGCCTGGACAACGACCCCCGCCGGGCCGACCTCGCGGCTCTCCTGGCCACGCGCGACCGCACCCGGCCCCTCGTGGTCATCGTGGATCAGGTGCCGAGGGACCCGACCATCGGCTTCGGCCTCGCCAGCGAGACGGCGTTCTCGACCATGCTCGCCGCCGCCGCCGCCGAGCACCCGGAGGCGGACCGGGTGGTCGTGATGGATCCGGCCGCCCGGCCGGGCACCGGCGGCCACCTCGCCAGGGCCGAGATCGAGGCATCGGGCGCGCAGGTCGTCACGCAGCCCGTCGAGGCGTGGTCGGCCATCGAGGCGGCGGACCGGCTCTACGTCGTCACGAGCCATATCGGGTTCGAGGCGGCCCTGGCCGGGCGCCCGGTCGCCTGCTTCGGCGTGCCGTTCTACGCCGGCTGGGGCTTCACCGACGACCGGCTGGACCCCATCCGCCGGACCCGGGCACGCACCCCCGCCGAGGTCTTCGCGGGCGCCTACCTCATCTGTTCGCGCTACTTCGAACCCTATGGCGGCGAGAGCTGCCGGTTCGAGGAGGCGGCGGCGATCCTGCGCCTCATCGTCGAGGAGCAGCGCGCCAACGCCCCCCGGACGCTGTGCATCGGCTTCGCGTCGTGGAAGCGGCGCTGGCTGGCCCAGGCCCTGGCCTCGCCAGGCCGGGTGCCCGCCATCGCCGCGCCGCGCCACGATCCGAAGCCCGCCGAGATCGCCCGCTATGAGCGGGTGGTGGCCTGGGCGAGCCGCGCGCCGCTGAACCTCGCGCGGGCCTGCGGCAAGGCGCAGGTGCCTCTGCTGCGCATGGAGGACGGGTTCATCCGCTCCATCGGGCTCGGCGTCGCCCTGCGGCCCGGCGCCTCGCACGTGGTCGACGCCACCGGCATCTACTACGACGCCACGGCGCCCAGCGACCTGGAGACCCTGCTGGAGCGGGGCGGCTTTCCCGCCGACGTGCTGGAGCGGGCGCAGCGCCTGCGGGTGGCGGTCGTGGAGGCCCGGCTCAGCAAGTACAATGTCGGCGCCGCGGCCCTGCCGCCGATGCCGCGGCCGGGCCGGGTGGTGCTCGTCGCCGGGCAGGTGGAGAACGACGCCTCGGTCAAGCTCTGCGCGGCGACGGTGACCCGGAACGCCGACCTCCTGCGCCTCGCCCGCGAGCGCCACCCGGACGCCGTGATCGCCTTCAAGCCGCATCCGGACGTGGAGGCGGGCCTGCGCCCCGGCCGGGTCCCGCCGGAGGCGGTCTCGGCGCTGGCCGACATCGTCCTGCGCGACGTCTCGGCGGCCGACGCCATCGACGCGAGCGACCATGTCGAGACGATCTCGTCGCTGATCGGCTTCGAGGCGCTGCTGCGGGGCAAGAGCGTCACCACCCACGGGCTGCCGTTCTACGCCGGCTGGGGCCTCACCGAGAGCCCCGCCTGCCCGCGCCGAACCCGGAGGATCACCCTCGACGAATTGGTCGCCGCGGCGCTCATCGTCTACCCGCACTACGTCGATCCGCGCACCGGCCTGCCCTGCCCGCCGGAGTTGATCATCCAGCGCCTGGCCGAGGGCGATGCGGGGTTGACGCGCCGGGAGCCGACCGTGGAGGCGGCGATGAAGCAGGTCTGGTCGCTGGCCTCGCGGCACCTGCTCAGGCGGCGGTAGCCGTCCCCCCGCGGGGATTACCGCGGGGGGATCCCGCCGGAGGGATCTCCCCTCGGCGGGCCCGGTCTTTCAGACGTTCTGGAGGCCGAAGCCGTGCTCGGGGAGGGCGGGCTCCCCGGCCGGTGCGCTGCGCCGGGCGCGGGAGCGCATCTCCAGCCACGCGCCCTCGGTCAGGTCGAGGCGGGAGGCCGTCGCCTGGACGGCCGCGGCGAGGCCTTCCTTGGCGTAGTACACGCCGCGGATCTGGATGTGGCCGACGATGGCCCGCACGAAGGCGTGCCAGAGGTCCTTCCGGGGCGGGCGCGCCTCCGTCCAGAACCGGTCGAGGGATCCCTGGAAGGTCAGGCCCTCGATGTCGTAGACCGCCGTGCCGAGGGTGATCGTCGGCACCGCCACGCGCATGGCCCAGAGGCCCACCGTGCTGTTGACCGTGATGCAGCCCTTCGAGGCATCGAGCATCATCGCGAGGTTGCCGCCGTCCACGAAGTCCACCCGGCCGGACACGTTGTGCTTGGCCGCCGAGCGCCGCACGATCCGCGCCCAGTTGCGCATGCCCGGATCGAGGGGATGGGCCTTGATGAGGAGGCGGGTATTGGCCGGGGCGTGCTTGGCGAAGGAGGCGACCACCGTGTGGATCGGCGCCTTGAAGTCGAAGAACGGCGAATAGGCCCTGAGCTGGAAGTCGTTCTCCATCTGCAGGGGCAGCACGTAGTACGGGGCCTTCTCCGCCTTCAGCGTGTCGACGTAGCGATCGACCTTCGGCGTGCTGAACTTCGCCCGCAGGATGTGCAGGCCCGTGCCGATATAGACCAGCGCCGGGTGGTAGAGCTGGTGGGACCGGTAGAACGGGAACAGGAACCACAGCCAGTTGGTGAGCATGTGGTAGGCGATGTCCCATAACACCTGGGTCTTGAAGCTGTCCTTGAAGCGCGGCTCCAGGTCCGGCTCGGGCAGGCCCTCGGCCAGCGCCATCACCGCCTCGGGATCGCGGGGGAAGCAGCTGTCCCCCGACATGCCGTCCCGCTCCAGGGTGATCCAGTCCGGCCGGAGGTACCCGAAATCGGTGACGGTGACGTTGAGGTTCCGGGCCTTGGCCGCCGCGATCGCCACCTTGTGGTAGAAGCGCTGCTCGCCGAGGAGCATCAGGTCGGTCACGCCTTCGCGGTCGATCAGATCGGCGATGAAGGCGGGCCAGTTCTCCCGGCGGCCGCGGTAGTTGACGGCGCCGGGGCGGCGCCAGAACAGCGTGTCGCCGAAGCACAGGTTGACCCGCAGGCAACGGTGGCCGCGCGCCTCGAGGGCGTCGGCGGTATGCGCGAAATACGGGGTGATCGGCCCCTGCAGGAACAGGAAGACCTGCCGCCCGGCCTGACGCTGGCCGGCCTTCGGAGGCGCGCTGCGCTCGTTGCTCATGTCACCGCCGCCCATCCGGCCGGCGTCGCGAAGGCTGCGCGCGGCATCGTCGTCCAGGGGAGAGGCTACAGAGCCGTGAGCGGGGATCAATGCCATGAAAGCAACACTTTCCGATCGCGCACCGTCTGGGCGGGGTCGACGCGTCGTCGCGCCGGTCGCCACCGCATTCCTGTCTCCGTCCTGGCGCGGAAAACGCGGCAGCATGATGGTCGCGGGACGAAAGGGCGGTGGGTCGGGCGGCATTGTTGCCGAGAGGGCACGCTCGTCCGGCCAATGAGTTGCGATCCTCGAACCGGCCTCAATTCACCGTTAAGCTGATAGCAGTCTTCACGACCGCTTATGGGTCGGCGGGCCGCGTCGACGGGCCCGGCACAACGGATTTCTGGATGATGCGTTTGGGCAACCTTGCCGTCTCGTCGGCCTGCATCGCCGCGGCGGCGTTGTCGGGCTGCACGCTCCTGCCCGCGGCGGGACCGACGGCCACGGCGATCCAGGCGGGGGCGGAGGTGCCCGAGGCCGGCGGCGGCCTGCTGGCCCGCTACGAGATCATCGACGTCACCCCCGCCG
>NZ_JAKSXW010000130.1 GCF_022829405.1 Methylobacterium sp. J-076 | reverse complement strand
CCAACGGCCACCGCCATTGGACCGAGCATCCACCACCGTCTTTGCGAGCGCAGCGAAGCAATCCAGGGACGCGCTACCTTCGGAGATGTCCCGCTGCCCTGGGTCGCTTCGCTCCGCTCGCGATGACGGGGAGGGGCATCGCAGTCACCGCCAGCTTGGCCATCGGCCACCGTCCAGGGAGCGAGCACCCACCACCGTCTTTGCGAGCGCAGCGAAGCAATCCAGGCACTCGCTACCTTCGGAGATGTCCCGCTGCCCTGGGTCGCTTCGCTCCGCTCGCGATGACGGGGAGGGGCATCGCAGTCACCGCCAAGCTTGGCCAACGGCCACCGCCAAAGAAGCGAGCACCCACCACCGTCTTTGCGAGCGCAGCGAAGCAATCCAGGGAGGCGCTGCCTTCGGAGACGTCCCGCTGCCCTGGGTCGCTTCGTTTCACTCGCGATGACGGGGAGGGATGTGGCAGGCAGCGGGTATGGCTCACACCGCCTTCGCGAGCGCAGCGAAGCGACTCTAGCCAACGCCCGCCGCGGCAGCGCCCGCCTCGGATCGGTCCGCCACACCCGCGACGATCAGAATCGCGCGGTGAGGAACAGGCGCACATTGCGCCCCGGCAGCAGGATCTCGTCCTTCTTGAACGAGGCCGAGTTGCGGATGTCGGCGTCGAGGAGGTTGCGGCCCTGCACGCCGAGGGTCACGGAGGTGGCGCCGTACACCTTGGGGTCGAGGGGCGCGGTGTAGCTCACCTCGGCGCGCAGGTCGTCGTAGCCGGCGGTGGTCGTCTCGAAGGGGGCGATCTCGGTGTGGGCGAAGGCGTGAAGCAGGTTCACCCGGGCGAACCATCCGTCCGCCCGGACATAGACGCCGCCGCCGACCCGGTAGGGCGGGATGCGCGGGACGTTGGTGCCGTCGTCGAACTGGGCGCGGACGAAGTCGAACTGGCCTTCGACGCCCGCGAAACCGTCGCCCACCGGCAGGATGTCGTACTGGCCGATGATCTCGGCGCCGTAGAAGGTGGCGTTCTGCTGCTGGTAGACGATCTGCCGGTTGTCGGTGCCGATGCCGCAGGAGGCGAAGTCGTCGTCGCAGAGCAGGCCGGTGTAGTTGCGGTAGATGAAGCCGGTGTAGCGCGTGTAGTAGCCGGTCGCGTCGAGCCGCAGGGGGCCGACGGCCCGGCGGATGCTCGCCTCGATGGTCCGCGCCCGCTCGCGCTTCAGGTTGGGGTTGCCGATCTCGAAGGTCGCCGTGGCGTCGTGGGGCCCCTGCGAGAACAGCTCGTAGCCGCTCGGTCCGCGCTCGACATAGGAGCCGGTGAGGCTCGCCACCATGTCCAACGGCAGATCCTGGAGGGCGCCGAGGCTCACGCTCTTCGGCGCGAACCGGCGGGTGCGGGCATACTGGAGGGGCTCTTCCCCATCGACGGGGGTGAAGTTCCCCGGGAACTGCGCCGCCGTGCCGGAGATCCGGTCGACCTCGTAGCGCCCCGCGGCCTGGAGCCGGGTGCCCGGCTGCAATTCGAGTTCCTCGAACAGGTAGACCGCGTTGGCCCGCGATTCGGTCTTCGGCAGGAACGATTCGAGGGCGGTGTTGATCACCCGCCGGTCGGATTGGAAGCCGAGGGCGCCCGTGAGCTTGCCCAGGGCGGTGAAGACGGGGACATGCTGGAATTCCAGCCGCGCCTCGGCCTCCCGGTTCTTGAACGTGGCCTGGATCCCCTCGATCCCGTCCCCGCCGATCCCGACCTCGTTGTGCTTGTAGACCGAGTAACCCGCCCAGTAGCGGATCACCTCGATCGGCCCGTCCACCGGGCGATACTCGCCGCGGCTGAGGACCCTGTCCTGGTTCGGGGTGAGGCGGGTGCGGTCCTGCTCGGCCACGCCGCCGGGGATGGCGTAGACCGCATCGTAGTGGCTGAACGAGATGCCCGCGAAGCCGCGGTCGCCGATGGCGGAGATGCCGAAGGCGCCGCCCTGGGACTCGTTGTAGGAGTTGCGCTGGATGCCGCCGGGGATGGCGTAGTTGTCGGCGGCCGTCTTGAACCCGTCCGCATGGACCGCGATCCCGTCACCCCCCGCATCGACGGTGGCGGCCCCGAGGCGGCCGTTGTCGACCGTCGAATAGCCGCTCGTCACCTGCCCCTGGATGCCGTTGGCCGGGATGAAGGTCGGCACCCGGTTGTTGTCGGCCGAGACGACCCCGCCGATGGCCCCCGAGCCGTAGCGCAGGGTCGCCGGGCCGCGGATCACCTCGATCCGGTCGGCCACCAGCGGGTTCACCGGCACGGCGTGGTCCTCGCCGAGGTCCGAGACGCCGCCGCTGGCGATGCCGTTCTCCTGGATCCGCACCCGGGCGTTGTCGAGGCCGCGGATGATCGGCCGGGAGGCGGCGCCGGGGGCGTAGCTCGTGCCGGAGATGCCCGGCCGGTCGAACAGGGCGTCCCCCAGGGTGCGGGGCTGGTCCCGGGCGATCTGCTCCTTGGTCACGACGGTGACGGGCGAGAACGTGTCGGTCGCCACCGGCAGGATGCCGATCGGCACCGTCGCGTCGGCCGCCACCGCCGCCCGGCTCGGCTGGACCGGCGTCGGGCTCGTGACGCTGATCTGGTCGAGGGTCACGGCGCCCTGCGCGCGGGCGGACCCGGCGGCCAGGATCGCCGCGCAGGCGAGGGCGGGGAGGGCGGTGCCGGCCAGGAGGGCGGCGTGACGCGGGGACGACATCAGAGCTCGCGGGGTTGTTATAACGTTTCATTTCCGCGAATTTCCGGGGCGGCGCAAGGGCCTCGACGACGCCGGTCTCAGACGCCTTTGCAATGTTACATGGTTGCAACAATTCGGCGCGTGATCGGGGCATGCCGATCCCGCTCGCCCTCCCTCATCCCAAGCGTCTGGCCGGGACATCGACGCCCCTTCCATCTTCGCGCGTGAGACTTTTGGATCAGGTGTCCGCACGGCCCCGCGCGGGTCCCTCCCCGTTGCGGGGAAGGGGTGAGGGTGGTGCCGGAAAGGGCTCGGCGGTGGGGTGACAAGCGGACGGTGCGGCAACCGGGCCGGGTGGACCCGGCGCGGGGCTCAGGGGGCCAGGGCGTCGGCCTCGTCGTCGCCGTCGATCTCGGCATCGATCTCCGTCGCCTGGCCGGCCGCGCCCGCGGCCTGCGCGAGGCCCTTGGCGGCCTTGCGCAGGAGCTTGCGCAGGCGGCGGCGGTCACTCTTGTCGAGGTGGTCGAGCAGTTCGGCCTCGACCTCTTCCTGGATCAGTTCGATGGCCTGGGCCTTGGCGAGCCCCGCCTCGGTCAGGCGCACCCGGACGATCCGGCCGTCGCCCGCCTCGGCCCGACGTTCCACAATGCCGAGGGCGGCGAGCCGCGTCACCGTCTTTGAGGCGGTGGGCGGGCGCACCCGCAGCAGCATGGCGAGGTCGCCCATGGTCATGGTGCCGGCCGCCGCGAGGACCTGCACCACCTGCTCCTGGCCGGCGAACAGCCCGATCTTGGCGAGGCGGTCCCCCGTCCGCGCGCGGTGGAGGCGCGCGGCCTGGATCAGCGCCCAGCCGACGCTGCGCGAGCCCGGCGTCCGCAGTTTCTTCGAGCCGGGATCGAACATGGCACCGTCCGCATCCGCGACGCGATCGAGCTTCACCTTGTCGCCCATGGGCGAGCCTGTATCGGATCCGGCGGCGACCGCCGGAAGATCAAAGACCTGCACCCTTCGATTCCCGTCCTTTTTCCGGCACGAGGCTCTTGGGGGAAGACCGGTGACGGTGGAATGACAGAGCGCCGAAGGGCGAAGCAGCTCAGCAATCCATGAGGTGGCGCAGCCGCTGGAGGATGTCTTCCCCGCTGCAGGGCCGCGCGATGAATTCGGCACCCTTGGGCATGCGATCGGGATCGGGCGCCGCCCGGCCGGAGACGATGAGGATCGGCAGCTGCGGCCGGGCCTCGGCCACGGACGAGGCGAGGTCGAACCCGTCGGTCTTGCCCGAGAGCTGCACGTCGGTCACGAGGCCGCAGATGTCCGGCCGCGTCTGCAGGATGCTCAGGGCTCGCTCCGCCGAGGCACATTGGATGGTGTCGTAGCCGCCGTCCTCAAGGACGTCGCCGAGATCCATGATGGTCAACGCCTCGTCCTCGACGAGGAGGATTACCGGCCGATCGTCCGCAGTCTGCTGCTCGCTCGTCACGTCACGCTCCTCCCGCCGCGTCACCTCACGGCAAAGCCGTTTCGCGGCGCCTCCAGCCGAAAGCCCAACGGGAGAAACGCGCCGTAGTTGCAGGCTTGCGGCGCCTGTCCCATCCCGGCTTCACGAATTCGTGCGGCTCGCCTCCTCCCGGGCGGTGGCCACGACGGCCGCCACGAGGTGGGCGAGGTCCGCCTCGCCGACGGTGAGCGCGGGCGTCAGGTAGAGGATATCGCCGAAGGGGCGCACCCAGACGCCCCGGCCGAGCAACCGCGCCTTCATCGCGGCGAGGTCCGGCGCCCGCGCGAACTGCACGCAGCCGATGGCACCGAGCACCCGGACGTCGGCGATGCCGGGCAGGCCGCGCAGGGGCGCGAAGCCCTCCGCGAGGCGCTCCCCGATGGCCTGGGCCTGGGCAAGGCGGGGTTCCTGCGCGAACAGGTCCAGGCTGGCATTCGCCGCGGCGCAGGCGAGGGGGTTGGCCATGAAGGTCGGCCCATGCATCAGCGCCGCCGCCGGATCGTCCGACAAGAAGGCGGAGAAGATCTCCCGGCGGGCGACGGTGGCGGCGAGCGTCAGGGTCCCGCCGGTCAGGGCCTTCGACAGGCAGACGATGTCGGGCACGATGCCGGCCTGCTCGCAGGCGAACAGGCTGCCGGTGCGGCCGAAGCCGGTGAAGATCTCGTCGGCGATGAGGGGGAGGCCGTGGCGCTCGGCCAGCGACGCGACGCGGGCCAGCACCTCCGGCGGGTGCATGAGCATCCCCCCCGCCCCCTGGACCAGGGGCTCCACGATGATCGCGGCGAGGGTGTCCCCGTGCCGGGCGAGCGCCGCGTCGAGGGCGTCGACCCCGGCGGCGGTGCGGGGCAGATCGCAGAACACCTGTTCCGGAAGCCATGCGCCGAATCGGCGATGCATCCCCTCCTCGGGGTCGCAGACGGACATCGCCCCCATCGTGTCGCCGTGATAGCCGCCGCGGAAGGCCAGCACCTTCGTGCGCCCGGCGATGCCGCGGTTGAGCCAGTATTGCGCGGCCATCTTGAGCGCGACCTCGACGGCGACGGAGCCCGAATCGCTGAAGAAGACGTGGTCGAGATCGCCCGGGAGGAGGGCGGCCAGGCGCGCGGCCAGCCGCTCGGCGGGCGCATGGGTCAGGCCGCCGAACATCACGTGGGGCATGGCGGCAAGCTGCCCCGCCACCGCCTGGGCGATGTGGGGGTGGTTGTAGCCGTGCACCGCCGTCCACCACGAGGCGATGCCGTCGATCAGCTCCCTCCCGTCCGCGAGGCGGATGCGCGTGCCCGCGGTGGCCACGGCCTCCAGGGGCGGGGCGGCCGTCTTCATCTGCGTATAGGGGCGCCAGAGGTGGGTGGACGGAGACCGGGTCATCGCCGGGGGATGGACAGCGCCGCCGCCGGGGTCAACCGCCGGCCTTGACTTCACCGGACCGCCCTGGCCTCTCGCCGGCATGGACAGCCTCGACGCCTTCGCCGGAGACAAGCTCGCCGCCCTCGACGCCGGCACCCTGCGCCGCCGCCTCACCACCACCGGGCGGGGCGCGGAGGCCGCGGCGACGCGGGGGGGACACGTCCTCGTGTCCTTCTCCTGCAACGACTACCTCGGCCTCTCGCAGCACCCGCGGGTGATCGCGGCGGCGCAGGACGCGGTGGCGGTCCACGGCGCGGGCGCGGGCGGCTCCCGGCTGGTGACGGGAAACCACGCGATCCTCGGCGCGCTGGAGGCGCGGCTGGCCGCCCACAAGGGCAAGGAGGCCGCCATGGTGTTCGGCAGCGGCTACCTCGCCAACCTCGGAATCACCCCCGCCCTGGCCGGCGCGGGTGACCTCGTCGTCCTGGACGAGCTGTCCCATGCCTGCATGTGGGCCGGCGCCAAGCTCTCCGGGGCGCGCATCCTGACCTTCCGGCACAACGACGCCGCCGACCTCGCGGCGACGCTCTCCGCCGCGCGGGCCCAGCACCGCCGAGCCCTGATCCTGACCGAACGGATCTTCTCCATGGACGGCGACCGGGCGCCCATGGGGGATATCCTGGCGGTCGCCCGGGACTTCGATGCCTGGACGCTGGTGGACGACGCCCACGGACTCGGCGTGGTCGAAGACGGGCCGCGCGCGCCCCTGGAGATGGGCACCCTGTCGAAGTCCCTCGGCTCCTACGGCGGCTATCTCTGTGCCTCGCAGACGGTGATCGACCTGCTGACGAGCCGTGCCCGGAGCTTCATCTACACCACCGGCCTGCCGCCGGCCTCGGCGGCGGCGGCCCTGGAAGCCCTGGTCATCCTCGAAGGGGAGCCGGAGCGCCGTGCCCGGCCCCTCGCCCTCGCCCGGCGCTTCACCGCGCGGCTCGGCTTGGCCGAGGCCGAGAGCGCCGTGGTGCCGGTCCTGGTCGGCGACGCGCAGAAGGCCCTCGATCTGTCGGCGCGCCTCGAAGCGGAAGGCTTCCTCGTGGTGGCGATCCGCCCGCCGACCGTCCCCGCAGGCACCGCACGGCTGCGGGTGGCCTTCTCCGCGGCCCACAGCGAATCGCAGGTCGATGCCCTGGCCGAAGCGGTGGCGCGTCTCACCGCCGGTTGAGCCGGACGGCGCGAGGGGCTACGCCGGGCGATAACGAACCGGAGGAAACCGACACGATGGACGCCACGACCCTGCGCAGCCTCCAGGCCCCCCTCAAGGACCAGTATCGCAACGCGCCGGATTCGGCGGTCGTCACCCTCAAGGCGAAGGGCACGCTGGACGACGGCAGCATCGCCTGCAAGGTCGAGACGGGCCGCGCCCTGGCGGTGGCCGGGCTGCATCCGGCCACCGGCGGCTCGGGGGCGGAACTCTGCTCGGGCGACATGCTCCTCGAAGCCCTCGTCGCCTGCGCGGGCGTCACCGTGAAGGCGGTGGCAACCGCCCTCGAAATCCCCCTGCGCGCCGGCACGGTCTCCGCCGAAGGCGACCTCGACTTCCGGGGCACGCTCGGCGTCGACAAGGAAGCCCCGGTGGGGTTCCGCGACATCCGCCTGTCGTTTGAGCTCGACACCGATGCCTCGGAAGAGAAGCTCGCGCAGCTGCTGAAGCTCACCGAGCGGTACTGCGTCGTATTCCAGACCCTGAACCACAAGCCGGCCCTCTCGGTGGCGCTGACGACGGCGTAGGGGCACCCGAACCCCCGCCGTCTTTGCGGGCGGAGCGAAGCAATCCACGGACGCGCCAGGTCCGGGAGCCGCCCGCTGCCCTGGGTTGCTTCGCGTCGCTCGCAATGACGGACAGGGTGTCACCCGCGCAACCGCCGTCCTTGCGGGCGGAGCGAAGTAATCCAGGGAGATGGGACGCCCGGAACCGGCCCGCCCCGGTTGCACCACCGGCCCGGCCGCGCCATCAGCGGCGGCGATGGCCGACCTGTTCCCCGCGCTGCCGATCGAGGCGGCGCTTCCCGACCTGCGCCGGGCGCTCGGCGCCCGCAACGCCGCCGTGCTCGTGGCGCCCCCCGGCGCCGGCAAGACCACGCGGGTGCCCCTCGATCTGCTCGACGCCCCCTGGCTCGGCGGGGGCAAGATCATCCTCCTCGAACCGCGCCGCCTCGCGGCCCGGGCCGCCGCCTCGCGGATGGCGAAGACACTGGGCGAGGAGGTCGGCGGCACGGTGGGCCTGCGCGTCCGCCTCGGCTCCAAGATCACCGGGCGCACCCGGATCGAGGTGGTCACGGAGGGCGTGTTCACCCGCATGATCCTGGACGATCCGGAACTGTCCGGTGTCGGCGCCGTGCTGTTCGATGAGTTCCACGAACGCTCCCTCGATGCCGACCTCGGCCTCGCCCTCGCCCTCGACGCCCAGGGCGGCCTGCGGGAGGACCTGCGCATCCTCGTCATGTCGGCGACCCTCGACGGGGCGCGGGTGGCGGGCCTCCTGAACGACGCCCCCGTGGTGAGCTCCGAGGGCCGGGCCTTCCCGGTGGAGACGCGCCACCTCGACCGCGACCCGAACCGCCGGATCGAGGACAGCGTCTCCGAGGCCGTGCTGCGGGCGCTGCGGGCGGACCCCGGCTCGGTGCTGGTGTTCCTGCCGGGGCAGGCCGAGATCCGCCGCACGGCGGAGGCCCTCTCGGGCAAGGTCGGCCCTGACGTGATCCTCGCCCCGCTCTACGGCGCGCTCACCCCGGCCGAGCAGGACAGGGCGGTGAGCCCCGCCCCGGCGGGCCAGCGCAAGGTGGTGCTCGCCACCTCCATCGCCGAAACCTCGCTGACCATCGAGGGCGTCCGGATCGTGGTCGATTCCGGCCTCGCTCGGGTCCCGGTCTACGAGCCGGACCTCGGCCTCACCCGCCTCGTCACCGCGCGGGCGTCCCGGGCGGCGGTGGACCAGCGGCGGGGCCGCGCCGGGCGCACCGAGCCCGGCATCTGCTGGCGGCTGTGGCCGGAGGCGGCGACGGGCTCCCTGGATGCCTTCGCCCGGCCGGAGATCCTGTCGAGCGACCTCGCCGGCCTGCTCCTCGATTGCGCGGCCTGGGGCGTCTCCGATCCGCGCGCGCTGCGCTTCCTCGATCCGCCGCCCGCCCCCTCCCTGGCCGAGGCGCGGGGGATGCTCGAAGGGCTCGGCGCCCTCGATGCGGACGGGCGCCTGACGGAGACCGGCGCGAGGCTGCGCGCCCTGCCGCTGCCGCCGCGCCTCGCGCGGATGGTCGCGACCGCCGCCCGCGACGGGCGCGGCCTCGCCGCGGCCCAGCTCGCCGCCGTGCTCGTGGAGCGGGGCCTCGGCGGCGACGGCATCGACCTCGACGACCGGGTGGAGCGCTTCGCCCGCGACCGGGGGGGACGGGCCGGCGACATGCGTCGCCTCGCCGAGAACTGGGCGCGGATCGCCGGGGGAGCGCGCGTGCCGGGGCCGGCCCCGGCGGGCCCCCTCCTGGCCCTGGCCTATCCCGACCGCATCGCCCGGGCGCGGGGGCGCGACGGCGAGTTCGTGATGGCGAACGGAAGGGCCGGGCGCCTGGACCCCGCGAGCCCCCTGGCGCGGGAGACGTTCCTCGTGGTCGCCGACCTCGTCGGCAGCGCGGGCAACGCGCGCATCCTCGCCGCCGCCGCCATCGGGATCGAGGTGATCGAGGCGTTGTTCGCGGACCGGATCGAGGCCGCGACGCTGGTGACGTTCGAGCCCGCCGCCTCGGCCCTGCGCGCCCGCTCGGTGCGCCGCCTCGGCGCCGTCAGCCTTGGGGAGAAGACGCGGCCGGTCCCGGTCGACGAGGGATCCGCCCGGATCCTGGCCGAGGGGATCGCCCGGCTCGGCCTCGACCGGCTGCCATGGACGCCGGCCCTCGCCCAGTGGCGCGCCCGGGTGAACTACCTCCGCGCCGCGGAGGGCGAGCCCTGGCCGGACCTGTCGGACCCGACCCTCGCCGGGACGGCCCCGGATTGGCTCGCCCCGGCGCTCGTCGGCCGTTCCAGCCTCGGCGCGGTCGGTGCGGACGACCTCGCCACCGCGCTGCACGCGCTGCTGCCCTGGGAGCTGCGCGGGCGGATGGATGTTGCGGCCCCGACCCATGTCGAGGTGCCGACGGGCTCGCGCATCCCCGTCGATTACACCGCCGAGGAGCCGGCCCTGGCGGTGCGCGTGCAGGAGCTGTTCGGGCTCGACCGCCATCCCCAGGCGGGGGGCCGCCCACTGGTGCTGCACTTGCTCTCGCCGGCCCACCGGCCGATCCAGATCACCCGCGACCTGCCGGGTTTCTGGCGGGGCTCCTGGGCCTCCGTCCGCTCGGAGATGCGCGGGCGCTACCCCCGCCACCCCTGGCCGGAGGACCCCCTGTCCGAGGCCCCGACCCGGCGGACCAAGCCGCGGGGGACCTGACGCCGCCCCGCACCCCGCCTTTCCGCACCGGGCCGCCCCGGTGATAATCCACCGGGGCCCGGGCCCCTCACAGGGATCATAGCGAATCATGACCGACGACACGGCAGGCGGCGATCCGGCCCGGGACGGCTGGATACTGGTGGAGGACGAGGGCTTCATCGCCACGGTCGGCCCGCTCTACGTGCGGGAGGGGATCTACGCCTTCCGGGCCGGCCAGAAGCACGCCAACCTGATCGGCGTGGTCCATGGCGGCATGCTGATGAGCTTCGCCGACCGGGCCCTGGGCGTCACCGCCATGGCCGCCGCGGACGGGGCGAGCTGCGTGACGATCCAGCTCGAGATGAAGTTCCTCGACGCCGGCCGGATGGGCGACTGGCTGACCTGCCGGTCCATCGTGGTGAAGCGGACAGGCTCGCTGGTCTTCATGCGCGGCGAGGTGCACGATGGCGAACGCCTCGTGGCGAGCGCGGACGGCGTCTGGAAGATCCTGCGGCGCCGTCCGGCCTGACACACCCCCATGGCTGCCGCGCCGCCGCAGCGCTATCTCTGGTCCATGAGCGAAGAAGCCGCCCCCGACCCGGCCTTGAGCCGCCTGACCGCGGCGCTCGGCGCCCTGCCCAAGCGGGGCCTGCCGCCGGTCGAGGCGTGGAACCCGCCCTCTTGCGGCGAGATCGACATCCGCATCGCCGCCGACGGCACGTGGCACCACAACGGCTCGCCGATCCGGCGGGAGAAGCTCGTCCGTCTGTTCTCGACCATCCTGCGCCGGGAGGCGGACGGGCGCACCGTCCTCGTCACCCCCGCCGAGTGCCTCGCCATCACCGTCGATGACGCCCCCTTCCTCGCCGTGGAGATGGCCGTGGAGGGGGAGGGCGAGGGCCGCAGCATCGCCTTCCGCACCAATGTCGATGACCTCGTCCAGCTCGATGCCGGGCACTCCCTGCGCTTCGAGCAGGATCCGGAGGGCGGGCTGAAGCCCTATCTCCATGTCCGGCGCGGCCTGTGGGCCCTGGTGACCCGCGCCCTGACCTACGACCTCGTGGACCTCGCCGAAGAGCGGGAGATCGACGGGCAGCCCTGGCTCGGCATCGCGGCGGGGGGCCAGTTCCACCGGATCGCCCCGGCCGGGCCCGCGTGAGCACCCTGCTCGCCGACTTCCTCGCCCGCGCCGAGGCGGGTCTCTCGCCCCGCCCACCGGAGCCGGACGACCCCACCTCGAACCCGCGGGGGGACCACAGCATCGACCCCGACGGCGCCGCCCTGATCCCGCCGCCGCCCCACCGCCGGGCGGCGGTGCTGGTGCCGGTGGTGCACCGCCCGGAGGGGCTGGCGCTGGTGCTGACCCAGCGGGCCACAGGCTTGCGCGACCATTCGGGGCAGGTCGCCCTGCCGGGGGGCAAGATCGACCCGTCCGACCCCGGTCCGGCCGAGGCGGCCCTGCGCGAGGCCCACGAGGAGATCGCCCTGGCCCCGGCCGACGTGCGGGTGCTCGGCTACCTCGATCCCTACCTCTCGGGCACGGGGTTCCTCGTCACGCCGGTGATCGCGTTCGCCGCCCCTCGGGCGCCGTTCCGGCCGAACCCCACGGAGGTGGCCGAGGTGTTCGAGGTGCCGCTCGCCTTCCTGATGGACCGCGAGCGGTACTTCCTCCGCTCCCGCGAATGGCAGGGGAGGCAGCGCTGGTTCTACGCCATGCATTTCGGCGAGCGGCTGATCTGGGGCGTCACCGCCGGCATCCTGAACAACCTGCGCGAACGGCTCTATGCCGGGGACGCCGCGGTTTCCGGCGACAGCAGCGCCGGGACACGCTAGGACTGCCCATGCCGCATCGCACCGCCCCGACCGGGCGGGACATGGCCTGACACGACACCACCATGCTTCGCCGCGCCATCGAAGAGTTCGGCCTCTTCCTGATCCCCTTCGGCCTGTTCCTCGTGCTGCTGCTGGTGACGGGGCGAAACCCCATCCGGCTCCACCATTGGAGCGCGCAGGCCAGCCGCCTCGTCCTGGCGGGGCTTCTCGTGGTGATCGCCTCGCTCCTCTACGAAGGCCTGTTCTCCGACCGCAGCGAGCGCGGCTACGTGCCGCCGCACATGGAGAACGGCCAGCTCGTCCCCGGCCGCTTCCGGTGATGCACCGCCTCGACCCGTCCGGCCCTGCCGCCCTCCTGGCCCGGCCGGGGGTGCGGACGGCCCTCGCCGCCCTGGATGCCCCCGGTGAGGAGACGCGCCCGGTGGGCGGCTGCGTGCGTGACGCGCTCCTCGGCTCCCCGGCCTCCGACATCGACCTCGCCACCACGCTCCGGCCCGAGGCGGTCATGGAGCGGGCGCGGGCGGCCGGACTGAAGGCGGTGCCGACCGGCATCGAGCACGGCACCGTCACCCTCGTCACCGCCCACGAGCCCCTGGAAGTCACCACCCTGCGGGAGGATGTGGAGACGGACGGGCGCCACGCCGTCGTCCGCTTCGGCGGCGATTTCGCCCAGGATGCCGCGCGGCGCGACTTCACCATCAATGCCCTGTCCCTCGGGGCGGATGGGCGGCTGCACGATACGGTGGGGGGGCTGGATGACCTGCGGGCGGGCCGGGTCCGCTTCATCGGGGAGGCCGCCACCCGCATCCGCGAGGACGCCCTGCGCATCCTGCGCTTCTTCCGGTTCCACGCCCGCTTCGGGGGCGACACGCCCGACGCCGGGGCGCTGACCGCCTGCATCGCCGCCCGGGACGCCCTGGGGGGCCTGTCGCGGGAGCGGGTGCGCGCCGAATTCCTCAAGCTGCTCCTCGCTCCGGGCTGTGTGCCGGTGGCGGCGCTCCTCGCCGGGACGGGCCTGCTCCCGCGCATCACCGGCGGGGTCGGCGAGGTGGGGCGCCTCGCCCGCAGCGCGGCGGCCGGGCAGGACGCGCCGATGCGCCTCGCCGCGCTCTGCGTCCACGCCGGACACGACGAGCCCCGCCTGCGCGAGGGCCTGCGCCTGTCGAAGGCCGAGGCGGCTGACCTCGCCGCCTATGCCGGCGCCCTCGCGGCCCTGCACAGCCGCGCGACGCTACAGGTGGGCGACATCCGCGCCCTCGCGGCGCGGCATGGGGCGCGCACGATCGCCGCCACCCTGGCGATCCTCGAGGGCGAACCCCGCCCGCAGCCGGAGCCCGACGCCCTGGCGGAAGCCGCAAGGCTCGCGACGGTCGGCGAGCCGGTCTTCCCCCTCGCCGGCGGCGACCTCGTCGCCGCGGGGATCCCCGCCGGCCGGGCCATCGGCGCAGGGCTTGCCGCCGCGAAGGCCGAATGGCTCGCCCGCGGCTGCCCGGAGGATGCCGCCGCCCGCGCCGCGCTTCTTAAACAGGCCATCGCCGCCGCGACCCGGTGATTCACTCCCGGCCTCAGGGGCGCAGCGAGGGACCCGACAAGCGCGGCATCGTGGGATGTGTCGCCTCGAAGGCCGTCCCGCCGATCGGACGCGACGGGCTGTGATGACCGTGCGCATACCGGCGGCTCCGGTTTCCAGGCGGCCCGGCGCGGCTCTTGGACGACGGAGCCCGTGATGTCCCCCATCGGTCCGGGGCGCGCCCAGGGCGAGGGCCCGGATCGGCCGACCCATGGGAACGGCCGGACACCTCTGCCGGCCGGAATCGACATGTCGTGCCATCCTGACGCCATGCGCCGCGCTCGCAGGGATGGCGTGGGAGGGCCACAAACGAAAAACGTCCCCAAGCCTTTCGGCCGGGGACGCTTCACACCCAGTCTGGACGAGATGGATTAGAGCTTCAGCAGCGCCTTGGTCTCGCGGAGCTGGACAATCTGGGCGTTGAGCTCCTCGCGCCGCTGCAGATCCTCGGTCGAATCGTACTGGAGCTGGATCGCCTCTATGTCGCGATCCAGCGACTCGGGGCTCAGCTCCTCGATCGGGGCGGCGCGCTCGGCGAGGACCGTGACGCCCTGCGGGCCGATATCGGCGAAACCGCCGCGGACATAGATCCGCTTGCCCGTGCCCTGGCTCTCCGTGACGACGATGACGCCCACCCGCAGGGAGGTCAGGACCGGGGCGTGCCCGGCCATCACGGTCATCTCGCCCTCGATACCGGGCAGCTGAACGGCGTTCACTTCGCCGGAATACAGCGTCCGCTCGGGGCCGACGAAATCGAAGTGGAAGGTGGCCATCGGTCGAAGGTGTCCCGCATCCGGCTCGCGCGCTCCTCCCCCGCATGGGGAGGAGGTGGAGATGGTGACGGTTCAGGCGACACCGGATCGCCCGAACCGTCCCGAACCCCTCCCCGCGCGGGGGAGGGGAGGCTTCGGCTTACGCCGCCTTGAGCTTCTTGGCCTTCTCCTGGGCCTGCTCGATGGTGCCCACCATGTAGAAGGCGGCCTCAGGCAGGTCGTCGTAGTCGCCGTTCACGAGCCCCTTGAAGCCCTTGATCGTGTCTTCGAGGGCGACCTGGACGCCCGGCGAGCCGGTGAACACCTCGGCCACGGTGAAGGGCTGCGAGAAGAAGCGCTCGATCTTGCGGGCGCGGGCCACGGTGAGCTTATCGTCTTCCGAAAGCTCGTCCATGCCCAGGATCGCGATGATGTCCTGCAGGGCCTTGTAGCGCTGCAGGGTCTGCTGGACGCGGCGGGCCACGTCGTAATGCTCCTCGCCGAGGATGGTCGGCGACAGCATGCGCGAGGTGGAGTCCAGCGGGTCCACCGCCGGGTAGATGCCCTTCTCGGCGATCGAGCGGGACAGCACGGTCGTGGCATCCAAGTGGGCGAAGGAGGCGGCGGGCGCCGGATCGGTCAGATCGTCGGCCGGCACGTAGATCGCCTGCACCGAGGTGATCGAGCCCTTGTTCGTGGTGGTGATGCGCTCCTGCAGGGCGCCCATGTCGGTGGCGAGCGTCGGCTGGTAGCCCACCGCCGAGGGGATGCGGCCGAGCAGCGCCGACACCTCGGAGCCCGCCTGCGTGAAGCGGAAGATGTTGTCCACGAAGAACAGCACGTCCTGGCCCTCATCGCGGAACTGCTCCGCGATGGTCAGGCCGGTCAGCGCCACGCGGGAGCGGGCGCCGGGGGACTCGTTCATCTGGCCGTAGACCAGGGCGCACTTCGAGCCCTCGGCCGACCCGCCATGCTCCTTCGGGTCCACGTTCACCTTGGACTCGATCATCTCGTGGTAGAGGTCGTTGCCCTCGCGGGTCCGCTCACCGACGCCGGCGAACACGGAATAGCCCGAGTGCACCTTGGCGATGTTGTTGATCAGCTCCATGATCAGCACGGTCTTGCCGACGCCGGCGCCGCCGAACAGGCCGACCTTGCCGCCCTTGGAGTAGGGGGCCAGCAGGTCCACCACCTTGATGCCGGTGACGAGGATCTGCGCCTCGGTCGACTGGTCGGCGTAGGAGGGGGCCGGCTGGTGGATGGCGCGGTAGGTGTCGCACACCACCGGGCCGAGCTCGTCGATCGGCTCGCCGATGACGTTCATGATCCGGCCCAGGGTGTTCATGCCCACCGGCACCTTGATCGGCTCGCCGGTATCCGTGCACTCCTGGCCGCGGGTCAGGCCCTCGGACGTGTCCATGGCGATGCAGCGGACGGTGCTCTCACCGAGCTGCTGCGCGACCTCGAGGACGAGGCGGGCGCCGTTGTTCTTGGTCTCCAGGGCGTTCAGGATCTCGGGCAGGTGGCCCTCGAACTGCACGTCGACCACGGGGCCGATGACCTGGGTGATCTTGCCGACCTTGTTGGAGCCGGCGCCGGGGAGTGCGGTGTTCGCCATTGTCTGCCTACCCTTCAATTCGTGCGGACGGTGCGGATGACCTCAGAGGGCCTCAGCGCCGGAGATGATTTCGATGAGCTCCTTGGTGATCATCGCCTGACGGGTCCGGTTGTAGACCAGCGTCTGCTTCTTGATCATCTCGCCCGCGTTGCGGGTGGCGGAATCCATCGCGCTCATGCGCGCGCCCTGTTCGGAGGCGGCGTTCTCGAGGAGCGCCCGGTACACCTGCACCGCGAGATTCTGCGGGAGAAGCGTCTCCAGGATCGCCTCCTCGGAGGGCTCGAACTCCAGCGCCGCCCTGCCGCCGGCCGGAGCGGCGCTCTCGGTGGTCGCCGGCAGCTCCGCCGGGATCAGGCGCTGCGCCGTCGGGATCTGCGAGATCACGGAGCGGAATTCGGCGAAGAACAGCGTCGCCACGTCGAACTCGCCCGCCTCGAACCGGCGGACGATCTTGTCGGCGATCTCCGCGGCGAACGCGTAATCGACCGGCCTGTTGCCGCGGATGTCCATGCTCTCCACGATCTGGTCGCGGTAGACGCGGCGGAGCTGGTCATGCCCCTTCTTGCCGACGGTCATGAACTTGACCGTCTTGCCCGCCGCCTGGAGCTTCGTGGCGTGCTCGCGCAGGGCGAGGCGGACGATCGAGGAGTTGAACGCGCCGCACAGGCCACGGTCGCCGGTGCAGACCACCAGGAGATGGACCTGGTCGGCGCCGGTGCCCGAGAGCAGCTTCGGGGCGCCGACGCCGCCGATGAGGTTGCCCGCGAGGTTGCCGAGCACGCCCGCCATCTTCTCGGCATAGGGACGGCCCGCCTCGGCGGCCATCTGGGCCCGGCGCAGCTTGGCCGCGGCGACCATCTGCATGGCCTTGGTGATCTTCTGCGTCGCCTTCACCGAGGTGATGCGGTTCCGCAGGTCCTTCAAACTCGCCATCTGCTGCCTTTCCAGGCCGTTCGATTTCGGGCGCGGACCGCTCCTCCCCCTCGTGGGGAAGAACGGGGAGGCGGGGGCGGCACGGGAGGCGCCTCAGCGCCTCGACCGGGACCACCCCCACCTCCGGTCCCCTCCCCGCGGAGGGGAGGGGCGTGTGCTCAGACCAGCGGTCAGGCGATCGACTTGGCGACGCCCTCGACGATGCCCTTCAGCTTGCCGGCGTTCTCGTCCGACAGGTCCTTCGAGGCGGCGATCGAGTCCAGCAGGTCCTTGTGCTTGGTGCGCAGGGTGCTCAGGAGCTGGTCCTCGAACGGGCGCACCTTCGCGAGCGGCAGCTTGTCGAGGTAGCCGTTCACGCCGGCATAGATCACCGCGACCTGCTCTTCCATCTTCAGCGGTGAGAACTGCGGCTGCTTCAGAAGCTCGGTCAGGCGCGAGCCGCGGTTCAGCAGCTGCTGGGTCGAGGCGTCGAGATCCGAGCCGAACTGGGCGAAGGCCGCCATCTCGCGGTACTGCGCCAGCTCGCCCTTGATCTTGCCGGCGACCTTTTTCATCGCCTTGGTCTGGGCCGAGGAGCCCACCCGCGACACCGAGAGGCCGACGTTCACCGCCGGGCGGATGCCCTGGTAGAACAGGTCGGTCTCGAGGAAGATCTGGCCGTCGGTGATCGAGATCACGTTGGTCGGGATGTAGGCCGACACGTCGTTGGCCTGGGTCTCGATGACCGGCAGGGCGGTCAGCGAGCCGTTGCCGGCCGCATCGCCCATCTTGGCGGCGCGCTCGAGCAGGCGGCTGTGGAGGTAGAACACGTCGCCCGGATAGGCCTCGCGGCCAGGCGGGCGGCGCAGCAGCAGGGACATCTGGCGGTAGGCGACGGCCTGCTTCGACAGATCGTCATACACGATCACGGCGTGCATGCCGTTGTCGCGGAAATACTCGCCCATGGCGCAGCCGGCGAAGGGCGCGATGAACTGCATCGGCGCCGCGTCCGAGGCGGTGGCGGCGATGACGATCGAGTATTCCAGGGCGCCCTGGTCCTCGAGGACCTTCACGAACTGGGCCACCGTCGAGCGCTTCTGGCCGATGGCGACGTAGATGCAGAACAGCTTGGACTTCTCGTCGCCGCCCGCGGCGTGGCCCGGCTTCTGGTTCAGGATCGTGTCGAGGGCGATGGCGGTCTTGCCGGTCTGCCGGTCGCCGATGATCAGCTCGCGCTGGCCGCGGCCGACCGGGATCAGCGCGTCGATGGCCTTCAGGCCCGTGGCCATCGGCTCGTGCACCGACTTGCGCGGGATGATGCCCGGCGCCTTCACGTCGACGCGGCGGCGCTCGGTCGAGACGATCGGGCCCTTGCCGTCGATCGGGTTGCCGAGCGCGTCCACGACGCGGCCGAGCAGGCCCTTGCCGACCGGCACGTCCACGATGGCGCCGGTGCGCTTGACGGTCTGGCCTTCCTTGATCTCACGGTCGGAGCCGAAGATCACGATGCCGACGTTGTCCTGCTCGAGGTTCAGGGCCATGCCCCGCACGCCCGACTCGAACTCGACCATCTCACCGGCCTGGACGTTGTCGAGGCCGTAGGCGCGGGCGATGCCGTCGCCGACGGAGAGAACCTGACCGACTTCGGAGACTTCGGCTTCCTCGCCGAAGTTCTTGATCTGGTCCTTGAGGATCGCGGAGATCTCGGCGGCGCGGATGTCCATGCTCGTGCCCCTGTGGCTTTGCGTCTGGTCGAATTACGGGTCGCGGGGTGGTGGCGCGCTTAGCGCGCAGCCCTCATCGCGAGGCGGATACCGTTCAGCTTGGTCTTCAGCGAGGCATCGACCATGCGGGAGCCCATCTTCACGATGAGGCCGCCGATCAGGCTCGGGTCGATGACGAGATCGAGGTCGATCTCGGCCTTGGCGATGTCCTTCAGGGACGCCTTGATCTCCTCGACCAGGGCATCGGACGGGCGCTCGGCCACCCGCACCTCGGCGCGGACGATCCCCCGCGATTCCTGGACCAGGGCGCGGAAGGCGCTGATCATGCCCGGCAGGGCGAAGAGGCGGCGGTTCGCGGCGGAGAGGCGGATGAACTTGTCGGCGAGACCGGTGATGCCGGCCTTCTCGAGGATGGCGCCGATGGCGGCTTCCTGTTCCTCGGCGCTGAAGACCGGGCTGCGCACGAGGCGGCGAAGGTCCGCGCTCTCCTTGAGGAGGGCGTCGAACCGCTCGAGGCCCTCGGCGACCTCATCGACCTGCCGCTCGTCCCGCGCGAGCTCGAAAAGGGCGGAAGCGTACCGGCCCGACACGCCTGAGATCAGGGGACCAGCCTCGGAACCGTTCTGCGCCACCCGTCGCTCTCTTCTCTCGTTGCCCGCCCGTCCGAAGCCCCGAAGGAGCCGTCCGGGCGCTGCGCAAGACCTCGCGGCCCTGGGCAATGGTTTTTGGATCGCGCCGGGAACGGACAGGGCGGCTCTCGCCCCCGTCCGGCGCGGCGACCGCCTAGCATGGCTGAGCGGATGCACGCAAGGCGAGCCCGCGGCCAGCGCGACAGGGCGGCAGAAGTGTGACGGGCGTTTTCCCGGCGAAAACGACGGGTCCGCCAGGGCCGAAGCGGCGCTCAGCAGGCCAGCCGGTCGCAACGGCGCATGCTGGAGATCATCTTGGCCATCGCGTTCGCGCCGGGATGGCCGAGGATCCCCGCATTGCCGAGGACGTAGGACGGCGTCGCGTAGAGGCCGAGGTCGGCGGCCATCCGCATGTGGCTCTTGAGGGCGAGGCGGACCTCGTCGCTGTCGGCGATCTCCTCGACCTCCGCCTGCGGCACGCCCAGGGTGGCCGCCGCGGCGAGGGCGCCGGGGCCGTCGATGCGGCCGGGCCGCGACAGGAGCGTGCGGTAGAACCCGAAGGCGGCCGCCGACCCGAGCTTGCGCTGGACCGCGAGCATCACCTTGGCCGCCTGCGCGGATTCCGGCGACAGGATCGGGTTTTCCACGAGGCCGATCCGGAGGGACGGGTCCGATTCGTGGAGGGCCACGACATCCGCCGCCGCCTTCCGGCACCAGGGACAATTGAAGTCGAAGAACTCGTAGAGCACCGTCTCCGCGTCCTTCGGGCCGGCATAGGTCACGCCGCGGAGGGCGGGGATCTGGCCGGTGATCTCGCCGGGGAGAACGGAATTGGCCACCGCCTTGCCGTCGTCGCCCGTCACGGCGACGCGTTGGCCGTAGGACTGGGCGGCGGCGGGCCCGGCGAGGGCGAGGCCGGCGGAGGCCGCAAGGAGGCGGCGGCGGGTGAGGATCATGGGGCGGAACCGTCCAGGGCAGGAAGGGCGCCTTTCGCCCCGCCCCCCGGCGCATTTATGGCCGCGGCGCGGCTCGCGTCACCTCAAGCCCGGCGGCCGGTCGCCGCTCGCCCAGGCGATCGCCTGTTCGAGCCGGTCGTTGCCCCAGAACAGCTCGCCGTCGTCGGTGAGGAAGGTCGGCGCGCCGAAGATGCCCCGGGACCGGGCCTCCTCCACGCTCACCCGCAGCTTCGTTTTGTTGGCGTCGGCGGCGGCCGCACGCAGCACCTGCGTGCCGTCGAGGCCAAGCGAATCGAGGATGGCCACCACGGCGGCGGGTTCGGCGATGGACTGGCCCTTCGCGTAGCTCGCCGAGAACACCGCCTTGGAGAACGGCACGAGCCAGTCCTGGTCCTGGCCGAACACGGCCACCCGCACGGCGTTCAGGCTGTTCTGTGGGAACGGGTCCGGCCGGGTGATCGGCGGCAGGCCGTAGGCGGCGGCCATCCGCTCCAAGTCGCGCCACATGGCCCGGCCCTTCGCCGGGAACAGGTTGAAGGGCGACGTCGTCCAGCCCTGCGAGGCGAAGAGCGGCCCCAGCAGGAACGGTCGCCAGCGCACGCTCACCCCCGCCTCCTCCGCCGCCGCCTCGATGCGCTGCGCCGCCAGGTGGGAATAGGTCGACGCAAATTCGTACCAGAACTCCAACGTGGGCTGGCGCGCCATCTGTTCGGCCTCTCGGTGCTTGTCTCACGGGAACGCTTTGTCGGAGTTGGGCCGGGTGCGCCAGGGCTCAAGGCGCTCCGGAGACCGATTCGATCCAAGGCTCCGCGGGGCATACGCTCAAGACGGCATGCCGGTTGCAGGACCGTGTTGCAGGTCGGGGTCGCCCGCGATAAGCCGCCGCGACCGAGGCCCTCCCGTTTCCGGACGTCGCATGACCGATCCCGCCAAGCCCGCCGTGAAGAAGGTCGTGCTCGCCTATTCCGGCGGCCTCGACACCTCCATCATCCTGAAGTGGCTGCAGACCACCTATGGCTGCGAGGTGGTGACCTTCACCGCCGATCTCGGCCAGGGCGAGGAATTGGAGCCGGCCCGCCGCAAGGCCGAACTGCTCGGCATCAAGCCGGAGAACATCTACATCGAGGACCTCCGCGAGGAGTTCGTCCGCGACTACGTGTTCCCGATGTTCCGGGCGAACGCCGTCTACGAAGGCATCTACCTCCTCGGCACATCCATCGCGCGCCCGCTCATCGCCAAGAAGCAGATCGAGATCGCCGAGGCGGTCGGGGCCGACGCCGTGTGCCATGGCGCCACCGGCAAGGGCAACGATCAGGTCCGGTTCGAACTCGGCTACTACGCCCTCAAGCCCGACGTGACGGTGATCGCCCCCTGGCGGGAGTGGGACCTGCGCTCGCGCGAGCAGCTCATCGCCTTCGCCGAGCAGCACCAGATCCCGATCGCCAAGGACAAGCGCGGCGAGAGCCCGTTCTCGGTGGATGCCAACCTCCTGCACGCCTCCTCCGAGGGCAAGGTGCTGGAGGATCCGGCCGTCGAGGTGCCGGACTACGTCTACTCGCGCACCCTCTCCCCCGAGGAGGCGCCCGACCAGCCCACCGTCGTGACCATCGGCTTCGAGCGGGGCGATGCGGTCTCCATCGACGGCGAGGCGATGTCGCCCGCGACGCTGCTCGCCAAGCTGAACGAGCTGGGCCGGGCCAACGGCATCGGCCGCCTGGACCTCGTCGAGAACCGCTTCGTCGGCATGAAGAGCCGCGGCATGTACGAGACGCCCGGCGGCACCATCCTCCTGCCGGCCCACCGGGCCATCGAATCGATCACGCTCGACCGAGGCGCCGCGCACCTCAAGGACCAGCTGATGCCGCAATATGCGGAGCTGATCTACAACGGCTTCTGGTTCTCGCCGGAGCGCGAGATGCTCCAGGCGCTGATCGACCGGAGCCAGGAGAAGGTCACCGGCACCGTGCGGCTGAAGCTCTACAAGGGCGGCGTGCACGTCATCGGCCGGGAGAGCCCGCACTCCCTCTACGATCAGGACCTCGTCACCTTCGAGGAGGGCGCGGTGGCCTACGACCACCGCGACGCGGCGGGCTTCATCAAGCTCAACGCCCTGCGCCTGCGGACGCTGGCCCAGCGCAAGAAGCGCGAGGGCTGATCACCGCCTGAGGCATCCGGCGAGCCCCTCCGTCCGCCCCATCATCCCCTGGATCTGCGCCGCCCGCCGGCGCACGCCGGGGGAGGGGCGGCCGGCGCTGCGCAGGATGGGGTTCGGCAGGACGGCGGCGAGGAGGGCGGCTTCGCCCCGGGTGAGGTCGGCGGCGTCCTTGCGGAACCAGTGCCGGCTGGCGGCCTGGGCGCCGTAGATGCCGTCGCCCCACTCGGCGACATTGAGGTAGATCTCCATCATCCGGCGCTTGCCCCACAGGGTGTCGAGGGCGAGCGCCAGGGGGATCTCGATGGCCTTGCGCAGGTAGGAGCGCCCCGGCCACAGGAACACGTTCTTCACCGTCTGCATCGCGATGGTCGAGGCGCCCCGCGAGGGGGAATCCTCGTCGTCCACCGCATCGCGCAGGGCGCCGAAATCGACGCCGTGGTCGAGGCAGAACCGTTGGTCCTCCGAGGTCAGGACCGCCAGCGGCAGGGATGGCGCCATCCGCGCCAGCGGCACGGCCTGCCGCTCCACCGGCTGCAGCGTCAACCACCTTCCGAGCATCAGGGTCGACGGCGGCGTCACCGCGCTATAGACGAGCGCCAGCGTGAGCATGAGGACGACGACGATGGCGGGGAGGAGCAGCACCAGCCCGACCGCCCGGCGGAACGGGGCCGGCCGCCGCGGCCGGGCGAGCGGACGCGGCCGCCCCGCCCCCTCGGAAGGGGTGTCGGCCGTGCCGGCTCTGATCTCATCCTCCCCCACGCCGATGCTCAACTCACCCCGCACGGCCTAATCCGGACGCAGCGCCCGATGAACTCGAAACCCTCAACGCAGTCGGAAGGCCGCCCGGTCAAGGTGGATCCGTCCGCCCCCGACTTTTCCCACAGGCTCGCGCAGGTTGCGCAGCAGGTCGAGACCTTCCTCGTCGGCCGCCTCGGCGCCGAGGTGGGTCCCGGCGAGATCGTCCGGCCGCCCCGGCTGATGGAGGCGATGCGGCACGCGGTGCTCGGCGGCGGCAAGCGGCTGCGCCCGTTCCTGGCCATCGAGACGGCGCGGATGCTGGGCGGCACCGAGGCGGCCGCCCTGGCGGCCGGGGCCGGCGTCGAGCTGGTGCATTGCTACTCCCTGGTCCACGACGACCTGCCGGCGATGGACGACGACGACATGCGCCGCGGGAAGCCGACGGTGCACAAGGCCTACGACGAGGCCACCGCGATCCTCGTGGGCGATGCCCTCCAGACCCTGGCCTTCGAGGTCGTCGCCGACCCCACATGGCAGCCCGACCCGGCGATCCGCGCCGACCTCGTGCTGGGCCTCGCCCGGGCCTCCGGCCTCGGCGGCATGGTCGGCGGGCAGCTGCTGGACCTCACCGCCGAGGGGCGGTTCGGCGCGGTGGACCTCGACGTGGACGACACCCTGCGGATGCAGGCGATGAAGACCGGCGCGATCCTGGCCTTCTCGGTGGAGGCGGGCGCCCTGGTCGGCGGCGCCGACGCGGGGGAGCGCGCGGCGCTGCTCCGCTACGGCCACGCCCTCGGCCAGGCCTTCCAGATCGCCGACGACATCCTCGACCGGGAGGCGTCACCGGAGGCGATGGGCAAGGCGACCGGCAAGGACAAGGACGCCGGCAAGGCGACCCTGGTCGACCGCCTCGGCCTCGACGGCGCCCGCGCCGAATGCGACCGCCTCGTCGCGGCCTGCGAGGATGCGGTGTCCCAGTGGGGCGAGAAGGCCCGCGTCCTGCGCGACGCCGCCCGCTTCACCGTCGCTCGCAAGACCTGAGGGGCGCGGGGCCGGTCCATCGACCGGCCCCGCCCGCCGACCCCGTCATCGCGAGCGGCGCGAAGCGAGCCGGGGACGCGCCCCATTCGGCGGCGGCCCACTGACCTGGGTCGCTCCGCTGCGCCCGCGATGACCGCGAGGGTGGCGGGACCGTCCGTTCATCCCCGGCCGACATACGGCATCTTGGTGGCCATCACGGTCATGAACTGGACGTTGGCCTCGATCGGCAGGTTGGCCATCATCAGGATCGCGTCGCCCACATGGGCCGGGTCCATCACCGCCTCGGCCCGGACGCTGCCATCGGCCTGGGGGACGCCCTCCTTCATCCGGCCGCCCATCGGCGTGTCGGCGTTGCCGATGTCGATCTGTCCGCAGGCGATGTCGTAGGCCCTGCCATCGAGGGAGGTCGATTTGGTGATGCCCGTCACCGCGTGCTTCGTGGCCGTGTAGGCGATGGAGTTCGGACGCGGGGCGTAGGCCGAGATCGAGCCGTTGTTGATGATGCGGCCCCCGCGCGGGGTCTGGTCGCGCATGATCCGGAAGGCGTGCTGGGTGCACAGGAAGATCGCGGTCAGGTTCGTGTCCACCACCTGCCGCCACGTCTCCAGCGGCAGGTCCTCCAGGGGGACGGCCGGCGCGCCGATCCCGGCATTGTTGAACAGCAGGTCGAGGCGGCCGAACCGGGCGAGGGTGGCCTCGAACAGGGCGCGAATGGAGTCCGGATCGGTCACGTCGGTGGGGACGACGAGGGCGTTGTCGGCCCCGAGTTGCGCGGCGACCTCCTCCAGGGGCTCCCGGCGGCGCCCGGAGAGGACGACCTTCCAGCCCGCCCCGGCGAGGGCGCCGGCGGCGGCCTTGCCGACGCCGGTGCCGGCCCCCGTCACGATCGCGATCCTGTCCGTTCCGCTCATCTCGTCCTCCCGGTTCTCGTTGCCGACAGCCTGTAGTGCGGGGGCCGAGCGGCTTGCAATCGCCCCCCGGCGATTCCCGGCCGGGATTGTCTCGCCCTGGCGCGGGGGAACGGTTTCCGGGCCGGGGCGTCGGAGCAGGTGATGAGCCCGCAGCCCTCCTTCGCCGACCTCGGCCCGCTCCCCGACGGCCTGACCTTCCGCCGCGTCGATCTCGGCGCAGTCAGCCTGCATGTGGCCGAGGCGGGGCCGGCGGACGGCCCCGTCGTGATGCTGCTGCACGGCTTCCCGGAAAGCTGGGCCGGCTGGCGGCGGCAGATCGGCCCCCTGGCGAAGGCCGGCTGGCGGGTGATCGTGCCCGATCAGCGCGGCTACGGGCGCAGCGACCGTCCGGAGGGGATCGCCGCCTACCACCTCGACCGGCTCGCGGGGGATGTCGTCGCCCTGGTGACCGCCTGCGGCGTCACGCGGTTCCACCTCGTGGGGCACGATTGGGGTGGGCTCGTCGCGTGGTGGACGGCGAGCCTCCATCCGGACCGGATCGCCCGGCTGGCGATCCTCAACGCCCCCCATCCCGGCATCGTGGGCGGTTACATGCGCCGCCACCCCGGCCAGTGGCTGCGCAGCTATTATGTGGCCGCCTTCCAGATCCCCGGCCTGCCGGAACGCCTGCTCGTCGCCGACGACGCCCGCGCCCTGCGCCGGGCGCTCGCCACCACCAGCCGGCCCGGGACGTTCTCCGGGGCGGAGCTCGCCGCCTATGCGGCGGACTGGACGGCGCCGGGGGCGATGATGGCGATGCTCGCATGGTACCGCGCCCTCGTGCGCCTGCCCCGGCGCGACCCGCCGCGGGTGCGGATGCCGACACTCGTCCTATGGGGCGCGAGGGACCATGCCCTCCAGCCCGGTCTCGCGGAGGCGAGCCTCCGCCTCTGCGACGACGGCCGGATCCACTGGTTCCCCGAGGCCACGCACTGGCTCCAGCACGAGGAGGCCGGCGCCGTGGGCGACGCCCTCAATGCCTTCTTCCGCGGGGAGCCGACGCCGACGGGCCGATGATCCCGTCCGCCCATCGTTCTCCGGGCGCACATAATCCTCCCGCACTGCCTCCGTTCGCAGGAATATTTTCGACCCGTCGGGTGGAACTTCACGCGTCCCCAAACCCTTACGCCGGCGCCTGACATCTTTCGTCTGGAGGAACCGCGTGATCACTTTCCGTACTTCCCTCGCCGCCGGCCTCGTGCTCGGCGCGCTGTTCGCCGGTTCGGCCCAGGCCGCCCCGGCCCCCGTCCAGCCGGGCCTCGGCCAGAACGGTCTCCTGGAGACCGTGGCCATGCGCCACCATCACCACCACCGGATGCACCGCCACCACTCGACCCGCCACGAGCGTCGGATGCGCCGGATGAACACCATGCGCCACGGCAACCCGAACGCGCGCAACCCGAGCCAGCCGGGCGCCGCGCAGCAGCTCGGCAACACCACCGGCGGCCCGCGCTACTGATCGGTTCCGTCCTTCGGCAGGCCCGGCGCGCGCCCGCGCCGGGCCACGACGTCCCCAGCCAAGCGTCGCGACGGGCCTGATTCGGCGGCGGGGCTCTGGTAAGACCGCGGCATGGGCCGCTCACCTCGTTCTCTCCCACCGCCGCAAGAAGCCGGCGGGCTCGACCCGGTCGGCGCCACGCCGATGATGGCGCAGTACATCGAGATCAAGGCGGCCAACCCCGATTGCCTCCTGTTCTACCGGATGGGAGACTTCTACGAGCTGTTCTTCGCGGACGCGGAAATCGCGTCGCGGGCGCTCGGCATCGTCCTCACCAAGCGCGGGAAGCATGGGGGGTCGGAGATCCCGATGTGCGGCGTGCCCGTGGAAAGGGCGGACGACTATCTCAGCCGCCTGATCGGCCTCGGGCACCGCGTCGCCGTCTGCGAGCAGACGGAGGACCCCGCGGAGGCCAAGCGCCGCGGGCCGAAATCCGTCGTCCGGCGGGAGGTTGTGCGCCTCGTCACGCCGGGCACGATCACCGAAGACCGGCTCCTCGACCCGGCCAGCGCGAACCTGCTGCTCGCCATCGGCCGGCAGAAGGCGTCGGAGAGCGGCTTCGTCTACGGGCTCGCGGCCATCGACATCTCAACCGGACGCTTCTCCCTCAGCGAGGTGCCGGCGGGTGAATTGTCCGGCGCCATCGCCCGGCACGACCCGCGGGAGATCGTCCTCTCCGAGGCGATCCACGCCGACCCGTCCCTGTCCCGCCTGTGGCAGGATTCGAAGGCCGCCATCGTGCCCCTGGCGCAGGCGGAGCTGGAGCCGTCCGCCGCCGAACGGCGAATCCGCGAGCAATACGGCGTCTCGACTCTCGACGGGTTCGGCCGGTTCAGCCGCGCCGAGATCGCGGCGGCCGGCACCGGCCTCCTCTACATCGCCCGGACGCAGCTCGCCGCCCGGGCTCCGCTCGCCGTGCCGAGCCGGGAGGAGACCGGCGCGACGCTCTCCATCGACGCGGCCACCCGCGCGAACCTCGAACTCACCCGCACCCTGTCGGGCGAGCGGACCGGGAGCCTGCTCGCCACCATCGACCGCACGGTGACTTCCAACGGGGCGCGGCTGCTGGCCGAGCACCTCGCGGGCCCCCTCTCCGACCTCGCCCGGATCACCCGGCGCCAGGAGGCCGTGGCCCGGCTGGCGGAGGATGCGGCCCTGCGCGAGGCCTGCCGGGGAACCCTGGCCGCCGCCCCCGACCTGCCCCGCGCCCTGTCGCGCATCGGCCTCGGCCGGGCAGGCCCACGCGACCTCGCCGCCATTCGCGACAGCCTCGCGGCGGCGGTGCGCCTCGCGCAGACCCTGGCCGCCGCGCCGAACCTTCCGGCGGCGCTGACCGAGATCGGCCGGGCGCTCGCGGGCGTCGATCCCGAGCTCGCGGCAGCCCTGAGCGCGGCGCTCGCCGACGAGCTGCCCCTCTCCCGCCGGGACGGGGGCTTCGTCCGGCCGGGCTTCCATCCGGAGATCGACGAGGCCCGCCTGCTGGGGCAGGATTCGCGCAAGGTCGTGGCCGCCCTTCAGGCCCGCTATGCCGAGGAGACGGGCTGTCGCACCCTGCGGATCAAGCACAACAACCTGCTCGGCTATTTCATCGAGGTGCCGCAATCGGTCGGCGAGGCCTGCCTGAAGGGGCTCCAGAAGGAGTTCGTCCACCGGCAGACGATGGTCGATGCCATGCGCTTCACCAGCGTGGAGCTGGGCGAGCTGGAACGGAAGATCTCCGGGGCGTCCGACCGGGCGCTCGTCCTCGAAGGTGAGGTGTTCGACGACCTCGCGGGGGGCGTGGTCTCCGCCGTGGCGGGCCTCGGCGCGGTGGCGGACGCGCTGGCCTCCCTCGACGTGGCGGCGAGCCACGCGGAGCTGGCGGTGGAGGGCGACTGGCGCCGTCCCGTCGTGGACGATTCCCTGGCCTTCGCCATCGTCGGCGGCCGCCACCCGGTGGTGGAGGCGGCCCTGCGCCGGACGGGCGAGCCGTTCATCGCCAACGATTGCGACCTGTCGGGGGAGGGGCGGGGCCGCATCCGCCTCATCACCGGGCCGAACATGGGCGGCAAGTCGACCTTCCTGCGCCAGAACGCGCTGATCGTCGTGCTGGCGCAGATGGGGGCCTTCGTGCCCGCGGCCTCGGCGCATATCGGGCGGGTCGACCGGCTGTTCTCCCGGGTTGGCGCCGCCGACGACCTCGCCCGGGGGCAATCGACCTTCATGGTCGAGATGGTGGAGACCGCAGCGATCCTCAATCAGGCGACCCGGCGCTCGCTGGTGATCCTCGATGAGATCGGCCGCGGCACCGCGACCTTCGACGGCCTGTCCATCGCCTGGGCATGCCTGGAGCACCTCCACGAATCGAACGCCTGCCGGGCGCTGTTCGCCACCCATTTCCACGAGCTGACGGCCCTGGGCGACCGGATGGCGCGGATCGACAACGCGACCCTGAAGGTCGCGGAGCACCGGGGCGGCGTCGTGTTCCTGCACGAGGTGGTGCCCGGCATCGCCGAGCGCAGCTACGGATTGCAGGTCGCGCGCTTGGCCGGCTTGCCGTCGGGCGTGGTGGCGCGGGCGGGGGCGATCCTCAAGAGCCTGGAGAAGTCGCAGGGCGGCCGCTCGGCCCGGGCGCGGATCGACGACCTTCCCCTGTTCGCCACCCTCTCGCCGCCGCCCCCACCGGAGCCGCCGGCCGAGTTGCTTGAAGAGGGGCTGGCGCTGCTGCTCGACACCATCGACCCCGACGCGCTGACGCCGCGCGAGGCGCTCGACGCCCTCTATCGCCTCAAGCGCGAGCGCGAGGAACGTCGCGTTCCGGGCTGAGGCGGGCTTAGTGAAGAGGAGATAGGCGCAGGCCCTCCGGCACCCGGGCGGTATCGTTGCGGCCGGAGCGCCTGTCCGCCACGAAGTCGAGGGCGTTGGCGACGATGCGCTGGGAGTAGGGCTTGGCGATCACCCCGAAGGCACCGGCGAAATCGTCCGGGATGCGCTTGGCGTTGGCGGTCATGAACACCACCGTGATGCGCGGATCGAGGGCGAGGGCGCGCGCTACCTCCACGCCGGTCGGCCCGTCCACGAGGTGGACATCGACCAGCGCCAGATCCGGCGTCATGGAGTGGCCGAGGGCGATCGCCTCCCGGGACGTGGCCGCGATCCCCACGGTGACATGGCCGAGGTCTTCCAGCAGGCACTCGAGCTCGAGGGCGATCAGCGCCTCGTCCTCCACCACGAGGATTCGCAGGGCAAGGAACCCCTCGGCAGCGTGTAACGTCATCCAGGGTTCCTCGGCCGGCCACGGAAGATGAAAGGGGCCGGAGGGACCACGCGTTCCATCGCTAAGGTTTACGAAGTCGAGCGCAGGGGGATCGCGATCTCCACCCGGGTGCCCGGAGCGGTGTCGGCCCAGCGGACGGAGCCGCGCAGCTGCCGCGTCACCATCTCCACGAGGCCGCGGCCGAAGCCCGCCTCGTTCGGAGGGCACTGCGCGATGCCGATACCGGTATCCCTGACCTCGACGCCCATGCCCGTCTCGGTCCGCCAAGCGGTCACCGACACGCGGCCCGCCCGGCCGCCGGGGAACGCGTGGCGCAGGGCGTTGGAGACCAGTTCGTGGATCATCAGCGCCAGCGGTGCCGCCATGGAGGCGGGGAGCTTGAGCGGATCGACGCGGGTCTCGATCCCGACCCGGTCGTCGGCCATGCCGGTGTCGATGTCCGAGAGCAGCTCGCCCACGAACTCGGTGAGCGCGAAATGCGTGCTGTCCTCTTCCGAGTACAGCAGCCGGTGGGCGATGGAGAGGGCGCCGATCCGCTCGGCCATGCCTTCCAGGGCATCGCGCGCCTCGCCCTCGGGGGTGCGCCGGGCCTTCAGCAGCATCAGCGACGAGATGACCTGCAGGTTGTTCTTCACCCGGTGGTCGATCTCGTGAAGCAACGCCGTCTTCTGTTCGAGGGCGTGGCTCAGGTCGCGCGTCCGTTCGGCCACCTGCCGCTCCAGCTCGTCCCGGCTGTTGCGCATTGCCAGCTGGACCTGGTGGACATGCGTCGTGTCCATCTGGGCGGCGAAGAAGAAGGCGAGCCCCCGCTCGTCGTGGACGGGGGTCACTGTCATGGCGTTCCAGAACGCCGTGCCGTCCTTGCGGTAATTCAGGAGTTCGCTGGTGACGGGCCGGCCGGTCGTGACGGCGTCCCGGAGGCGGGCCACCTCGGCGGCGTCGGTGCCGGGCCCCTGCAGCATCCGGCAGTTGCGCCCCTGGACTTCGTCGAGGCCGTAGCCGGTATGCGCCAGGAACGCCGCGTTGGCCCAGACGATGGGATGGTCGGGCGCGCGGGCATCCGTGACGAGCATCGGCGAGGGCGACGTCGCGAAGGCATTCGCCAGGGTAATGGCGGCAGGAGCACCCTCGGACCCGTTACTCAACGCCTCATCCATTCTGCCCCGTCGTCCGGTCATGGCGCCCCGGAGTAAAAGGCCCGTTAAGCGGACGTTGACCATAAAGGGGAGGTCGGCCCGCGCGGCAAGACATGCGCGGCGTGAGGTCGCCATGATTCTGCCTGATAAGACCGAGCTGGTCGAGGAGTTCCCACGAATGCCCGTCGCCGCTCAAAAGCATCCGCGTCGTTTTCGGCTGCGGGACATCGTGGAGGATAAGCGCATCGTGCTGATGCTGGCCCTCGGCTTCTCGTCGGGGCTGCCGCTTCTGCTGGTGCTCGGCACATTTACGCTGCGGCTCGCCTTCTCGGATATCGATGTCAGGACCATCGGGCTGTTCAGCTACGTCGCGCTGCCCTACTCGCTGAAGTTCCTGTGGGCGCCGATGATCGACCGGCTCGACGTGCCGCTGCTGTCGCGGGCGCTCGGTCGCCGCCGGTCCTGGATGGTGGCGGCGCAGGTCGCCACCGCCGCGAGCCTGTTCCTGATGGCCTTCGCCGACCCGAAGACCGACCTCGCCCTGTTGGGCCTCGGCGCCTTCCTGGTGGCCTTCTGCGCCGCCAGCCAGGACGTGGTGATCGACGGGTGGCGCATCGATGCGGCCGGCAGCGACATGCAGGGCATCCTCGCCGCCACCTCGAACCTCGGCTACCGCCTCGGCCTCATCACCGCCGGCGCCGGCGCCCTGTTCATCGCCGCCTCGGGCGGGTGGAAGGTGGCGTATCTCTGCATGAGCGCCTTCATGCTCGTCGGGCTCGTGGCGGCCCTCTTCGCCCCCGCCTACGACCGCAGGGTGGCCGCCGCCGCGGAGGCCGTGCCGCAATCGCGCCTCTGGTCGGCCCGCCGCGCCCTCGCCGAACCGCTGACCGAGCTGCATTCCCGCTTCGGCCCGGCCCTCTACGCCATCCTGCTCCTCGTGGCCCTCTACCGCCTGCCGGACTTCCTCTCCGGCGTGATGGCGAGCCCCCTCTACCGGACCCTGGGCTTCGACCTGAAGGAGATCGCCACCGTCACCAAGCTCTATGGCGTGTGGGTCGGCATCGCCGGGGGCTTCGTCGGCGGCTGGGCGCTGGCCCGGCTCGGCCTGTTCCCGACCCTGGTGCTCGGCGCCTTCCTGGCGGCGTCCTCGCACCTGGCCTTCGCGTGGCTCTCGGCGGGCGCGCCCGAGATCTGGCGGCTCACCGTCGCCATCTCCGTCGAGAACTTCTGCGGCTCCTTCGCCGGGATCGTGCTCATCGCCTACATGTCGAGCCTGACGAGCCCGGCCTTCGCGGCGACGCAGTACGCCCTGTTCTCCTCGCTCTATGCCCTGCCCGGCAAGCTCATCGCCGGCTCGGCGGGGTTCATCGTCGCCTCGGTGGGCTACCCCGCCTTCTTCGTCTTCACCTCGTTGATCGGATTGCCGGTCCTCGCGTTGTGCATTGCGGTCGGACGACGGACAGGCGCGGAGGCGGCCCCGAAAGAGGGGGGCGGGGACGGGAACTCCCCGAGCGTCTCCCCGCTTCCTTCCCCCGCAAGGGCGTCGGCGGGGGAACCCGAAACGGCGTAGGGTCCTGTACGAAGGGCGTGGGCTGGAGCGGTGGTGTGATGAGCAGCGGCGATGTGATCCTCTCCGGTGAGATCCTTCCGGCCGCCGATCCGGCGGCTCCCCCCTTCAGCGAGGCGGATGTCGCCGCCCTGCGCCGGGCGGTGCAGGCCCTCGAACGGCCCGGCCTGGCCGCCCGCCTCTCGGCGGCGGCCGGCACGCCCATCGAGATGCTCGGCCGTTCCCTCCCGACCCCGGTGATGGATGCGGTCGCCAAGGGGACGGAGGCGGCCCTGCGCACGGCGATCCGCGTCGCCCTCGCGACGCTGCCCAAGGGAGAGGCCGTCGCGACCGCCGCCGGCCTGCCCGCGCCGCCGGCCGCCGCCGCCGAGGGGCGGTTCTCGCGCCTCTTCGGATCGGGCGAGGGCAGGCACCGGGCGATGGCCGCGGTGTCCGGGGCGCTCGGGGGGGCATTCGGCCTCGCGACGATCGCCGTGGAGCTCCCCGTCTCCACGACCCTCATGCTTCGCTCCATCGCCGAGATCGCCCGAGAGGAGGGCGAGGATATCGCCACGCCGGAGGGCGCCCTGGCCTGCATCCAGGTCTTCGCCCTCGGCGGCGGCAAGCTCGCGGCCTCCGCGGAGACGGGCTCGACCCTGACCGAGAGCGGCTACTTCGCCGTCCGTGCGGCACTGGCCAAGACCATGGCCGAGGCGGCGAAATATGCCGGCACCATCGCCCTGGCGGACCAGTCCGGCCCGGCGCTGATGCGCTTCGCAGCCCAGGTCGCCGCGCGGTTCGGCATCGTCGTGTCGGAGAAGGTCGCCGCCCAGGCGGTGCCGATCCTCGGCGCGGTGGGCGGCGCGGCGGTGAACACCGTGTTCATGAGCCACTTCCAGGCGACGGCACGGGCGCATTTCACGATCCGCCGCCTGGAGCGGACCTATGGCGGCGCGGCGGTCCGGGCGGCCTACGAGGTCGAGAAGGCGGCCCTCGGCCCGGCCTGACCGGACGATGGCGCAGCGGCGAGAAGGAGGACGGTCCTGATCGGCAACGGGGAGATGATCGCACGGCTGGCGGTCGCCGCCCTGTGCGGCAGCATCGTTGGGCTGGAGCGCGAGCGCCTGCTCTGGGCGGCGGGCCTGCGCACGCACATGCTGGTCTGCACCGGCTCGTGCCTCATCATGCTCGTCTCGGCCTTCGGCTTCGCCGACGCGCTCGGGGCGCACAACGTGGTGCTCGACCCCTCGCGCATCGCGGCGCAGGTGGTCTCGGGCATCGGCTTCCTCGGGGCGGGCACGATCCTGCTGAAGGGTGAAGTGGTGAAGGGCCTCACCACCGCGGCGAGCCTCTGGGCCGTGGCGGCGGTCGGGCTCGCCGTGGGGGCGGGGCTCTACGTCCCGGCGGTGGCGGCCACGACCATCGTGGTCGCCATCCTGGCGGGGGTGAAGCCCTTCGAGGAACGCTGGCGCGACCGGATGCGCGGCCACGGCCTGCGGGTGACGGTGCGCCGGGGGGCGCTCTCCGTCGATACCCTCCACGGTCTGCTCGGCGGCTACGCCTCCCGGATCCGCCAGTTCGTCCTGGCGCCCGACGAGGATCCGGACCGCGAGGTGGCGACGGTCCTGTTCTCCCGCTTGCCCCCCGCCGCCCTCCAGACCATCGAGCGCACGCTGCGCGAGGCACCGGACGTGATCTCCGTCGAGCCCCTCGACGGGTGATCGAAACGCGCCGCCCACCCCTCCGCGGGGGGAGGGATCGGCGGGGCCCGGAGCGCCTTACGCCCCCCCGTCGAGGAACAGCCGATAGGCGGGATTGTCGGTCTCGTCCGTGGCCGGGTACCCCAGGGCTTCGATGGCGTCGTCGAAGCGCGCGCGCTCGCCCGGCGGCACGGCGATGCCGGCCAGCACCCGCCCGTAATCGGCACCGTGGTTGCGGTAGTGGAACAGGGTGATGTCGAAGCCCGGCCCGAGGGCATCGAGAAACTTCATCAGCGCCCCCGGCCGCTCGGGAAACTGGAAGCGGAACAGCCGCTCGTGCCCCGGGCCGCTGCTGCGGCCGCCGACCATGTAGCGCACATGGACCTTGGCCATCTCGTTGTCGCTGAGATCGGCCACGGCGTAGCCGGCCCCGCGCAGGGCACCGATCAGTTCGAGCTTCTCGCGCTTGCCGCCGCCGAGGTTGATGCCGACGAAGATCTGCGCGGCCGAGCCCGGCGCCTGCCGGTAGTTGAACTCGGTGATGGCCCGAGGGCCCAGGGCGTTGATGAAGTCCCGGTAGGCGCCGGGCCTCTCGGGGATCGTCACCCCGAACAGGACCTCCCGCTGCTCGCCGATCTCGGCCCGCTCGGCGATGTGCCGGAGCCGGTCGAAGTTGAGGTTCGCGCCGGAGGAGACGGCGATGAGGGTTCCCGTCCCCCCCTCCCGCTCGGCGTAGAGCTTGGCCCCGGCGAGGCTCAGCGCTCCCGAGGGCTCCGACACCGCGCGGGTGTCATCGAAGATGTCCTTCACCGCGGCGCACATCGCATCGGTGTCGACGGTGATGACCCCGTCGAGGTATTCCCGGCACAGGCGGAACGTCTCCTCGCCCGCCCGCTTCACGGCGACGCCGTCGGCGAACAGGCCGACCGAGGGCAGATCGACCAGGGCGCCGGCCTCCAGCGCCGCCTTCATGCAGGCCGCGTCCTCGGGCTCCACGCCGATGACCTTCGTCTCCGGGCGCAGGTACTTCACGAAGGTGGCGATTCCCGCGGCCAGTCCACCGCCGCCCACGGGCACGAAGATCGCCTCGATGGGACCGGTATGCTGCTGCAGGATCTCCTTGCCGATCGTCCCCTGGCCGGCGATCACGTCCGGGTCGTCGAAGGGGTGGAGGAAGGTCAGGCCGTCCGCGTGCTCCCGGCGGCGGGCCTCGGCCAGGGCCTCATCGAAGGCGTCTCCGTGCAGGATCACCTCGGCGCCCCTTGCCCGGCAGGCATCGACCTTGATCGAAGGGGTGGTGCGCGGCATCACGATCACCGCCCGGGCACCGAGCTTGGCCGCCGCCAGGGCGACGCCCTGGGCATGGTTGCCGGCCGACGCGCAGACGACGCCCCGGGCGACCTGTTCCGCATCCAGGCCGGACAGCTTGTTGTAGGCCCCGCGCAGCTTGAACGAGAAGACCGGCTGCAGGTCCTCGCGCTTCAGCAGGACCGGCCGTTCCAGCCGGCCCGACAGGCGCGGCATCGGATCGAGCGGGCTCTCGATCGCCACGTCGTAGACGCGGGCGGTGAGGATCTTCTTGATGTAATCGGTCATGGGGGCGGGTTCGGGCATGGGCCCCGCGCCATAGACCCTTCCGCCCCCCGATGCGAGGGCGAAGGGCGCAACCCCGGATCGCGTCGCTCCGTGCGAAGACGGCGGGTGGATCTAGGACGCCGCCCCGCCGGGCACCGACCGGCTGATCCACTTCGCCAGCAGCGGCCCGGTCAGGAGCACCACGAACAGCCGGAGGGTCTGCACCGCCAGGACGAAGGAGACGTCCGCCTGCGAGCCCACGGCGATGATCGCCACCGAATCCAGGCCGCCGGGGCTCGTCGCCAGGATGGCGGTGAGCAGGTCGATGGGCAGGAGCAGCGTCAGCAGGAACCCCCATCCCGCGCACAGGGCGATCACCGCGAAGGTCGCGGTCAGGATGCCGGGCAGGGCGGTGACCGTCAGGCGCAGGGTCTCGCGGGTGAAGCGCAGGCCGACGTACCAGCCGATGCACGCATAGGCGAGTTCGAGGATCGTCACCGGCAGCGCCATCCGCACCAGCCCGGTGGCGTGCAGCACGGAGCCCAGCACCATGGGCCCGATCTGCGCCCCGGCCGGCACCCGCAGCTTCAGGGCGACCACGGCGCCCACGACGGCCACCAGCAGGGTCGCGACCACGGAGCTCGCCGCCGAGGCATCGCCCGCGCCGGCTCCGGCGCCAGGGGGCGCCGCGCTCATCAGGAAGCGGGCCGCAAGCGAGGCGGAAAAGACGACCGCCGCCACCCGGACGTATTGCATGAAGGCCACGAGACGCGGGTCCGCCCCGAAATCCTCGGCCATGGCGACCATCGCCGACGCGCCGCCGGGGGAGGACCCCCAGGCGGCTGTCGTGCCCGGCAGGATCCGCAGGCGCGTCAGCATCCAGCCGACGAGCCCGGAGACCGCGACCGTCACCAGTACCACCGCGACGATCAACGGCCCGTCCTCGAACAGGGTCTGGGCGATCTGTCCCGTGACGGCATGGGCTACGAGGCAACCGATCATCGCCTGGGCGGCGAGGAAGGCGGGCCGGGGCACCGTGAGGTGCGAGCCGCCGACCCCGAAGGCGATGGCCGCGATCATCGGTCCGAGGAGCAGGGCCGCGGGGAACTGGGCCGCCGTCAGGCCGAAGGCGACGGCGGCCGAGGCCGCGACGAGCGCGAGCCAGAGGCCGATGGTGCGGAGCGGGGGCACGGCGATCGATCGGGAAGGACGGTCCCGCCGGGCGTGACGGGGCGCCCCGCCCGCTACACCCCTAAGGCCGCGCTGTCACCGCCCAATCGACGTCAAGGTGAAGCGGCCAGGGCGGCGAACGCCCGGTCAAGGCCGGCGCGGGCGGCGGCGATCCCCTCCCGCTTCGCCGCGTGCCACGCGCGGTCGTCCGCGAGCTTGTCCCGGGCCGCGCCCAGCATCCGCGTCACTTCCGCCTCCTGAGGCCCGCCGAGGCCCTTGGCCGCCGCGATCATGCCGGTGGCCGAGAGGGCTTCGCGGAAGCGCGCCTCGGTCAGGGGCAGCGCCTTCGGCATGTCCTGCGGCAGGCCCGGCGCGGCCGCAGCCTCCGCGTAGATCCGCTTCACCTCGTCGAAGGGCAGGTCGGCCGGGCGCAGGTCATGGCTCCGGCCGTAGGTGACGAGCTCGGAGGCGAAGTGGTGGCCGAGGCGGAACGGCACGTCGGCCTCGCGCTGGAGCGTGTCCGCCAGCTCCGTCGTGGTCGAGTAATCCGCCGCGACCTCGTCGGCGGCGCGGGCTCGGTCCACCACGAGCCCGTCGAGCACGGCCTTCCAGCGCTTGCACATCTCGGTGGCCGCCGCGAGGGTCTGCGCGGGCGGGATCATCTGGTTGCGCTTGTAGTCCGGCATCCCGGAATCGACGTTGTGCGCCATCACCGTGAAGGCCATCGCGCCGCCCACCACGTCGCTCGCCCTCATCCGCAGGCTGTAGAGCGCCACGGGGTTGCGCTTCTGGGGCATGATGCTGCTCGGGCCGGTCAGCGCCCCCTCCCGCAGCAGGATCCACGGGCGGGTCTGGTGGTACTGGGCGTAGAGATCCTGCGCGAAGCTGCCCGCCGTCGTCGCGAGGTTGGCGGCGGCCCCGGTCAGTTCGAGGCCGAGGTCCATCGGGGCGAGCTGGCCCGCATCGTAGCTGTTCTCCACGGGCGCATCGAAGCCGAGGAGGGCGGCGAGGCGCCTGCGGTCGACGGGGAAGCTCGACGTGCCGAGCGCGGCGGCGCCGAGCGGCGACAGGTTGGTCCGCGCCCAAACCTCGTGCAGGCGGTCGGAGGCGCGGGCCATCGCGGCGGCGTAGCCCAGGAGATAGTGGCCGAGCGTCGTCGGCTGCGCCTGGACACCGTTGGTGTAGGCCGGGATCACCGTCCGCGCCTCCCGCGCGGCGACGTCGAGCAGGCTCGCCCGGGCGGCATCGAGGGCGGCGGCCAGGGCGAGGAGGCGGTCCCGCTCCTCCAGCTTCAGGACGGTGGGGATGATGTCCTGTCGGCTGCGGCCGGCATGCATCCGGCTCGCATCGGGGCCGGCGATGGCCGTGATCAGCGGCTCGATCTTCAGGTAGTCGTCGGGCCGCGCCGCGCCGGGCTGGGCCGCATCGACGGCGACCTGATCGAGGGCCTTCGCGATGGCCCGGCCCAGGGCCGGCGGGACGATTCCCGTCTCCACCGTCATCACCAGGGAGGCGCGGTCGATCTCGTCGATCCGCGCGAACACGTCGCGGGGCCGCTCGTCCCCGGCCGCCAGGGCGGGCATCGCCGACACCAGCACCGCCAGAACGGCCTGCATCACCGGGCGCATCGACACCTCCATCCGCTCGTCGGGGCGATCGCCTGATAGAGCCTCGGAGCGCGGTTGCCCACCGGCAGAGCCTCACCCGGCGGTATCCCGGCAGGCGGCCGTGCCGGGCGGGGCATGCGCCCGGAAGAAGGCCGCGAGGTGCGCCAGCCCCGCCGCCCGTGGGTCGCTCGCCCGCCATGCCAGGGCGATCGTCCGGCCCGGCCCATCCACGTCGAAGTCGCGGATCACCGTCAGGCCGTTGGGGTCTGGCCCGGTCGGCACCGCCAGCGCGGGCAGCAACGTGTAGCCGGCGCCCGCGGCCACCATCGAGCGCAGGGTCTCCAGGCTCGTGGCGTGGCGCCCGACCGAGGATCCCGCGCCGCAGGCGGCGATCGCTTGGTCGCGCAGGCAGTTGCCCTCGTCGAGGAGGAGTAGATCCGGCCCCGCGATGGCGCCGGCCGAGAGCGCGCCGCCCTGCGCCAGGGCATGTTCCGCCGGGCAGACCAGCAGGAACGGCTCGATGAACAGGGGCGAGAGCGACAGGGTCCCCGGCCCCAGGGGCAGGGAGACCAGGGCGGCGTCGATCCGCCCCTCGCGCAAGCCCTCCACGATGTCGGCCGTGCGCGATTCGGACAGCGACAGGCTCAACAGCGGAAACGCCTCGCGCAGCGGGCGCAGGACCAGCGGGAAGAAGTACGGCCCCAGCGTCTGGATCGCCGCCAGGGAGAGCCGGCCGGTGAGGGGCGCCCCCCGGCCCTCGGTGGCCATGGCGAGGAGCCGCTGCGCCTCGGCCAGCACCGTCCGGGCCTGCCGCACGATGGCCTGCCCCGCCTCCGTCAGCAGCACGCGGCGGTTCGACCGTTCGAAGAGCGTGAGGCCCAGGGCCGCTTCGAGCTTGCGCACCTGCACGCTGAGCGTCGGCTGGCTGACGTTGCAGCGATCGGCCGCGCGCCCGAAGTGCCCCTCGTCGGCGACGGCGACCACATATTCCAGATCCCGCAGGGACAGTCCTGAAAGGTTCATAGACGCCGTCTATCACATCCTTTGTGACGATGCATTTGTCATGCATGCCCGGCGGGTCCATAAGGATGCCAGAACGGTTCCAGTCTGGACACGCCGTCCCTGCAACGGGCCGAAGGCCCGAGGAAAGACGAGACGCATGAGCGATCAACGCCCGATCCTGACCACCCGGCAGGGCCACCCGGTCCGCGACAACCAGAGCACCCGCACCGTGGGTGAGCGTGGCCCGGCGACCCTCGAGAACTACCAGTTCATCGAGAAGATCACCCATTTCGACCGGGAGCGGATTCCCGAGCGCGTCGTTCACGCCCGCGGCGCCGGCGCCCACGGCTACTTCGAGGCCTACGGCAAGATCGGCAACGAGCCGGCCGCCAAGTACACCCGCGCCCGGGTGCTGACCGAGACCGGCGTGAAGACCCCGATGTTCGTGCGCTTCTCCACCGTCGCCGGTGCGAAGGAGTCGCCGGAGACCGAGCGTGACCCGCGCGGCTTCGCGGTCAAGTTCAAGACCGTCGACGGCAACTGGGACCTCGTGGGTAACAACCTCAAGGTGTTCTTCATCCGCGACGCGATCAAGTTCCCGGACATGATCCACGCCTTCAAGCCCGATCCGGTGACCAACCGGCAGGAGGCTTGGCGCTTCTTCGACTTCGTGGCCCAGCACCCTGAGGCCATCCACATGGTGACGCACCTGAAGTCGCCGTGGGGCATCCCCGCGAACTACCGCGAGATGGAAGGCTCGGGCGTCAACACCTACAAGCTGGTCAACGACCAGGGCGAGGCCGTGCTCTGCAAGTTCCACTGGGAGCCGAAGCAGGGCATCCGTAACCTGACCTCGCAGCAGGCCTCCGAGATCCAGGCCAAGGACGTCGGCCACGCCACCCGCGACCTGTACGACAACATCAAGGCCGGCAACTTCCCCGAGTGGGAATTCTGCGTGCAGATCATGCCGGACGGCCCGAACGACCACCTGTCGTTCGATCCGCTGGACGACACGAAGCTGTGGCCGGTGGACCAGTTCCCGCTGCTCCCCTGCGGCCGGATGGTGCTCGACCGGGTGCCGGACAACTTCTTCGCGGAAGTCGAGCAGTCGGCCTTCGGCACGGGCGTGCTGGTGGACGGCATCGACTTCTCGGACGACAAGATGCTCCAGGGGCGGACGCTGTCCTACTCGGATACGCAGCGCTACCGCGTCGGCGCCAACTACCTCCAGCTGCCGATCAACGCGCCGCAGCCCGGCGTGAAGGTGTACTCGAACCAGCGCGATGGCCAGATGACCTACGCGGTCGATGGCACCGGCCCGAACCGGCACATCAACTACGAGCCCTCGACGCTGGCCGAGGGCCTCGCCGAGGCGCCGAAGCCGGCCAAGGACTACCACCAGCCGGTGGAGGGCCGCCTCGGCCGCTTCCAGACCTCGCGCACCGAGGACGACTACACCCAGGCCGGCGTCCGCTACCGCTCGTTCCAGGATTGGGAGCGTGACGACCTGATCGCCAACCTCGTCGGCGACATGAAGCAGTGCCCGGAGCCGATCCAGCTGCGGATGGTCTGGCACTTCTGGCATGCGGACGAGGATTACGGCCGCCGCGTCGCCGAAGGCGCCGGGATCGATCTGGAGAAGGCCAAGGCCCTGCCGCCGCTGCCGGGCCGTGCCGCCCCGGGCAAGCGCCTGCCGGCCGAGACCTACACCGAGTCGGCCCAGCGGGTCGCCGCGGAGTAAGAACGCGAAGGGGTCCGGTTCGCCGGGCCCCCATGGAAAAACCCCGCGCGGTGCGACCGCGCGGGGTTTTTATATTTTCGGACCAAGAGATCAGCACGCCGCCGTCTTCGTGGGGGATGCGGACCGACCCAGGCCGGCGCCACGTCGGACGACGCGGCGTGCCTCGATCACCCCACCTCCGCCCGTGACAACGGAGGCGGGGTCGAACCATTACGGGCAGGAGTGCCGGACGTAGCCCCGGCCGACATAGGTCTGGCTCTGCGGATCGTAGGTCTTGAACCGGGCCGCGCAGGCCGCGATCGCCGCCTCGTCGCCACCCGTCGCCTCGGTCTCGACCGGGGCGTAACCGACGGTGCCGTAACCCGCCGGGGCATAGGCCGGGCCATACTCGGTGCCGTAATAGCCGTCATCGTAGCCGTAGCCCGCCGGGTAGCCATACCCGCCGTAGCCGCCGTATCCCCCGTAGAGGCTGCCAGCCGCGAGGCCGAGACCGAGCCCGCCGAGACCGGCGGCGAGGCCGTAGCCACTGTAGCCGCCCCGGCCATAGCCGCGCCCGTAGGCACCGCGGTTGAACCCGCCACCCCGGTTGAACCCGGCGCCCTGGTTGAAGCCGACGCCGCGGTTGAAACCACCGCCGCCGACATGGCCACCGCCGAAGCCCCCACGGCCGCCCGCGAATCCGCCGCCGACATGGCCGCCACCGAAGCCGCCGCCATGGCCGAAGCCGCCGCCGGGGTTACCGACCGACACGCCGCCGCCCGACAGGGCATTGCCGCGACCCTGGGCGTCAGCGCCCGCGGGGATCATCGCGAGGCTGAGCGCCGCCGCCGAAAGAAGAGCGAAGCCGTAAGTTTTGCGCGTCATTCCTGTCACCATCGAGCCGTGTATCGTGATGGGTGAACGCGCGACTGCGCCGTTTGATCGCCCGTTCGCCTGAGAAAGCGACAGGACAGATCGATTTAAGGCAGACCGCTCCGTATTCGCCGCCGGGGACGACGGCGGATGCCACGATCAGGTCGTGGCCGGGGCGAGCGCGGCGACGGTGCGGGCACGCCCCGCGGGCAGGCCGGCGACGATCGCCACCACGGTGATCGCGGCGAAGAGCGACCCGGCGAGACCCCAGCCATCCGTCGCCTCGTGGGCGAGGCCGAAAGCCAGGGGGCCGAGGGCGGCGAAGACGTAGCCGATGCCCTGCGCCATGGCGGAGAGCCCCGCGGCGCTCGCCGCATCGGCGGCGCGCAGGATGATGAGCGTCAGCGCCAGACCGAAGCAGCCGCCGATGCCGAACCCCAGCGCGCAGGCGGCTGGCACGCGCAGGCCCTCGGCCCCGAAGGCGAGGGCGAGGAAGGAGACCGCCGTGAGCGCCGGGATGCCGACGATCCACCCACGCTGGTCGGCGGCGCGGGCGGCCAGGGTGGCGGTGATGAGGGCGCCCGGCGCCTGGTTCAGGGTGGTCAGCGAGGCGAAGAGGCCGGCATGGAGTGGGTCGAGCCCACGACCCTGCAGCAGGAGGGGGAGCCAGCCGAACAGGATGTAGGCCAGCGAGGATTGCAGGCCCATGAAGGCGGTGACCCGCCAGGCCAGGGGATCGCGCAGCAGCCGTCCCGCCTGGGGCGGGCGGGCGGGTCCGCTGCGCCGGGCGAAGGGAAGCCACGCCAGGAAGGCCACCACCGCCGGCAGGGCCCAGACGGCGAGGGCCACGGGCCACCCCTCCAGCGCCCGCTCCACCGGCACCGCCGCGCCCGCGCCCGCCGCCGCCCCGAGGCAGAGGGTCATGGTGTAGAGGCCGGTCATCGGTCCGCCCCGGGTGGCGAAGTCGCGCTTGACCAGGGCGGGCAGCAGCACGTTGGCGAAGCCGATCCCCGTGGCGGCGATGGCGGTGCCGAGGAACAGGAAGAGCAGAGTGCCGACCCCGCGCAGGGCGAGGCCGGCGGCGACGAGGGCCATGCCCGCCAGCACGCCGAGATCCGGCCCCATCCGGCGGATCACCGGCGCGGCCAGCGCGCAGGCGAGGCCGAGGCACAGCACCGGCAGGGTGGTGAGAGTGGCCGCCCCCGCCGCTGTCAGCCCCGTCGTCTCGCGGATCTGGCCGAGGAGCGGCCCGACGGTGCTGAGGGCCGGCCGCAGGTTGAACGCGACGAGCATCATCGCGAGGCCCAGCACCCACCCGCCCATGGCTGCCCTCGGCTTCGTCACGCCGTCTTCCGCCCCGTCAGGGCGCCGCCCGCGCAGACGATGAGCATGACGGCGAAGAGCAGGTCACCGAAGCGGGCGTAGAGCGTCCCGCCGATGATCCGTGCCGGGAGGTCGGCATCCAGCACGGTCTCCACGTCGATGGGGGTCTCTGCGGTGATGCGGCCGTGGGGATCGACCACGGCCGAGATGCCGGTGTTGGCGTCCCGCACCAGGGGCAACCCCTCCTCGACGGCCCGGAGCCGGGCCTGGGCGAGGTGCTGGCGTGGCCCCGGCGTGTCGCCGAACCAGCCATCGTTGGTCACGTTCAGGATCAGCCCCGGCGGCCGGGTGGAATCGATGGGCTGGCCCACCGGGCGGATCGCCCCGGAGAAGATCGCCTCGTAGCAGATCGTCCCCACCACGGGGGGGAGGCCCGGTACGGTGAGGATGCGCTGCATCGCCGGGGTGCCCGCCGTGAAGCCGCCGGGGATCGCCACGAACTGTCGCAGCCCCACGGCGCGCAGCGCCCGGTCGAGGAAGCCCGGCAGGTACTCGCCGAAGGGCACGAGATGCACCTTGTCGTAGGTGTCGGTGATGGTGCCGTCGGCCTCGATCACCATGATGGCGTTGAAGATCCGCGGGCGCTCGCCGGGCAGCGGTTCGTCGGCGCGGGCGGCGCCGGTCATCAGCACGCGCCCCGGCGTGAGGCCGGCGGCGATCTTCGCCCGGGCGTCGGCGTCACGCTGGATCAGGAACGGGAAGGCCGATTCCGGCCAGACCACATGCGTCGGCGCCGCCCCGCCCGCCTCGGGGGGGCGCCGGCTGAGTTCGACGTAGCGGTCGACGATATCGTCCCGGTTCTCGGGCCGGAATTTGGCATCCTGCTGCAGGTTGGGTTGGACGAGGCGCAGCCTCACCCCGGTCACGGCCGGGTCGGCGGGGCCGAGCCGGTCCGCGCCAGCAAGGGCGAGGGCGGCGAGGAGGATCGCCGCCGCCGCCGAGGGCCCGAACCGGCCCCGGGGCGGCGCCCGGTCGAACAGCGTCGCGGGGGCGGCGCAGATCAGGACGGCGAGCAGGGTCAGCCCGTACAGGCCGATCACCGCGGCGGCCTGCATCAGCCAGAGGTTCTGGCCGGGCGCCATGCCGAGGACGTTCCACGGGAACCCGGTGAGCACGTGCCCGCGCAGCCATTCGGCGCCGCCGAGCCCGAAGGCCAGGGCGGCGATCCGCGCCGGCCCCAGGCTCCACAGGAGCCCGGCGGCGGCAAAGCCCGCGCCGTAGAACAGGCCGAGCCCGAAGGGCAGGCCGATGACGCCGAGGGGCAGGGCCCAGAGGAACTCGTCCGCCTCGACCAGGAAGGCCGAGCCCAGCCACCACAGGCCGGCGGTGAGGAAGCCGAACCCCCAGGCCCAGCCGATGAGGAAGGCCGCGCCCGCCCGGCCGGGGGCCCGGCGGCCCGCCAGCGCCCCGTCCATGAGCCAGACGGCGAGGCAGAGCGAGACGGCGAGGGCGGGCAGGGCACCGTAGGGCGGCATGGCGAGCGCCCCGAAGGCCCCCGCGACCCAGGCCCCACCGAGCCGCCGCCAGCCGCGCAGAAAGGCGACGCGGCGGGCGAGGCCCCCGGAGCGGCCGGTGCCCGCACCCCCGTGGCGAAGGCCGGCGTCGCGGTACGAGGTCCCGGTCCGCACCGTCACGGGTGCGGCGTCTCGGCGGCCGGCGGAGGGGAGGGCGGCGGCAGGGCGAGGGGCACCACCGCCGCGATGCGGGCGGGCCCCCGTTGGAAGCGCAGGCGCTTGAGCCGGCGCGGATCGGCGTCGAGCACCTCGAACTCGAGGTCGCCGGGGCCGGTGATCAGCTCGCCCCGCGAGGGCACCCGACCCGCCAGGGTGACGATCATCCCGCCGATCGTGTCGATCTCCTCGGCCATGTCGCCCACCGCCGCGATGAGGTCGATGCCGGTCGCCTCGGAGACGTCGGCCAGCGGCGTGCGGGCATCGGCCACGAACACGTCGCCCTCACCCTCCACGCGCTGGACCCGCTTGGCCTCGGCCACGTCGTGTTCGTCCTCGATGTCGCCGACCACGACCTCGATCAGGTCCTCGATGGAGATCAGCCCGTCGGTGCCGCCGTATTCGTCGATGACGAGGGCCATGTGGGTGCGAGTAGCCTGCATCCGCACCAGCAGGTCGATGGCCGGCATGGACGGCGGCACGAACAGGACCGGACGCTGGATCCGGGCGGCGGCGAGCGTCGTCCCGAGGTCGACCTTGCCGAGATCGAGGCTGCGGGGCAGCCGCACGGCCGGGCGGCGGGGGCGCGGCGCGGGGCTCGGCTCCTCGCCCCCGGCGACGGCCTCGCCGGGCGTGGCGACGGTGCGGGCCGCGGGCGGGCGTCGGCTCGAGGGCTCGGCCTTGGCGGCGATGAAGTCCACGAGGTCGCGGATGTGGACCATGCCGCGGGGGTCGTCCAGCGTCTCGCCGTAGACCGGCAGCCGGGAATGGCCCGCCGTGCGGAACAGCTTGAGCAGATCGCCGAGGTTGGTCTCGTTCGAGACGGCGACGATGTCCGCCCGGGGGATCATCACGTCGTCCACCCGCACCTTGTGCAGGCCGAGGACGTTCTTGAGCATCGCCCGTTCGAGGGGCGACAGCCCGGTCTCGCTCTCGTCCGGCTCGGACAGGGCCTCTTCCAGGCCTTCGCGGAGCGTCTCCCGCGGCTTCAGGTGGAGCGCCTGGAGCAGGCGGTCGTACCAAGGCTCACGCTGCGGGGCGTCGGCCTCGGACACATTCGGCGCGGCCAGGGCCGCGCCGCGACTTCGATCGTTGCTCATGTCTCTCGGATCAAGGAAGGGACGGTGGTAGCCCGCTCAGTCGGCATAGGGATCCGGGATACCCAGGGTCGCGAGGGCCGCGACTTCGAGGGCTTCCATCGCCTCGGCCTCGGCCTCGCCGAGTTCGTGGTCCTGTCCGACAAGGTGCAAGGTCCCATGGACGAGGAGGTGGGCGAGGTGATTCTGGAGCGGCTTTCTCTGCTCGGCACTTTCGCGCACCATCGTCTCGTAGGCAAGGACCACATCGCCCAGCGGCGTCGCGGCCTCCGCATGGCGGGGCTGCGGCGCGGCCGGAAACGACAGCACGTTCGTGGGCTTGTCCTTGCCGCGCCATGTGCGGTTGAGGTCCTGCACGGTCCCGTCGTCGGCCAGCAGCACGCTCACCTCCACGGGGCCGTCCGGCCGCGCGGGGGCGATGGCGAGCCCGGCCTCGACCGCCCGGATCACCAGCGATTCGAGGTCGGGGACGGCTCCCGTCCACCGCTCGTCCTCGACGGCGATGTCGATGTCATGCGCGCCCATCACGCCAGCGGCCGCCGCCGCGGGTTGGGATTACGGTCTGCCTCGCTGCCGCCGTGGAACGCGCTCTCGTAGGCGGTGACGATCCGGCGGACGAGGTCGTGGCGCACCACGTCCACGTCCTTGAAGGTCACCCGGCCGATTCCCTCCACCCCGTCGAGCACCTGCACGGCCTCCACGAGGCCGGACTTCTGGCCGGGCGGCAGGTCGATCTGGCTCGGATCGCCGGTCACGATCATCCGCGAACCCTCGCCGAGGCGGGTGAGGAACATCTTCATCTGCATGGAGGTCGTGTTCTGCGCCTCGTCGAGGAGCACCACGGCGTTGGTCAGGGTGCGCCCGCGCATGAAGGCCAGCGGCGCGATCTCGATCTGGCCGGTCTGCAGGCCCCGGTCGACGTGCCGGGCCTCCATGAAATCGTAGAGGGCGTCGTAGATCGGCCGAAGGTAGGGATCGACCTTCTCGCGCATGTCGCCGGGCAGGAAGCCCAGCCGCTCGCCGGCCTCGACGGCGGGGCGGGAGAGGACCAGCCGTTCGGCATGGCCCTGTTCGAGCAGGGAGACGGCATGGCCCACGGCGAGCCAAGTCTTGCCCGTGCCCGCCGGCCCCTCGGCGAAAACCAGTTCGTTGGTGCGGAGGGCCTTGATGTAGGCATCCTGCGCCGGGTTGCGGGCCCGCACGGCGCCCCGGCGGCGGGTGGCGATCTGATCGAAATGCGGCGTGTCCGCCTCGGAGGCGACCTCCGCCGCGGGGAACAGGGTCGCCTGGGCGGTGGATTCGCGGATCGCGCCATCCACGTCCCCAAGGCTCAGGGCGGTGCCGCCGCCGCGCACCCGGGCGTAGAGCTTCAGGAACACCCGCCGGGCCTTCTCGGCCGAATCCGCCGGGCCCTTGATGACGAGGTGGTTGCCCAGCGCCGTTGCCGTGATGCCGAGCCGCCGCTCGATATGGGCGACGTTCTGGTCGTATTGGCCGAAGACGAGGCTCGCGAGCCGGTTGTCGTCGAAGGTCAACGGCACCTCGACGGCTTCGTCGAGACCGGGCCTCCCGAATCCGGGGGGCCGCCCGCGCGGGGGTGCCCCCCCGCGTCCACCGTCCGTCGCAGTCAAGCGCGCTCTCTCACGTCTCTCGTCCTCACGCGGCGGCGGCCTCCGCAAGGCGCTCGCCGAACAGGCTGTTGGTGCCGGCCTCGGTGATCCGAACGGGCACGATCCGTCCGATATGGTCCTGCGGGGCGTCGAACTGCACTGCCAGGAGGTGCGGCGTCTTGCCGGCCACCTGGCCCGGACGCCGCCCGGCCTTCTCCACCAGCACGTCGAAGACCTGCCCCACCGCCTCCCGCTGGTAGGCGTAACGGCGGTCGTCGAGCAGCCGCTGCAGCTCGGCCAGCCGCCCGGCCATCACCGCTTCGGGCACCTGATCGGCCCGCTCCGCCGCCGGGGTGCCGGGGCGGGGGCTGTACTTGAAGGAGAAGGCGCTCTCGAAGCCGATGTCGCGCACCAGCGCGAGGGTGTCGGCGAAGTCCGCATCGGTCTCACCGGGGAAGCCGACGATGAAATCCGACGACAGGGCGATGTCCGGCCGGGCGGCGCGCACCCGGTCCACCAGCCGGCGATAGGCGTCGGCGGTATGCCTGCGGTTCATGGCCGCGAGCACCCGGTCCGAGCCCGATTGCACCGGCAGGTGCAGGTAGGGCATCAGCGCCGGCACCTCGGCATGGGCGCGCACGAGGTCGTCGGCGAAGTCGTTCGGGTGGCTGGTGGTGTAGCGGATCCGCGCGATGCCGGGGATGCGCGCCACCTCGCGCACCAGGGCGGCGAGGCCCACCGGCCCGCCATCCGCCCCGGCGCCGTGATAGGCGTTGACGTTCTGCCCGATCAGCGTGAGCTCGCGCACCCCTCCCGCCGCCAGCCGCCCGGCCTCGTCCAGCACGGCGGCCACGGGGCGGGACAGCTCGGCTCCGCGGGTATAGGGCACCACGCAGAAGGCGCAGAACTTGTCGCACCCCTCCTGCACCGTCAGGAAGGCCGACGACCCGGCGCTGCGCCGGGCGGGCAGGCTGCCGAACTTGTCCTCGATGGGGAATTCGGTGTCGACCACCCGGCCGCCGGCCGAGCGGGCGAGGAGGTCCGGCAGGCGGTGGTAGCTCTGCGGGCCAACCACCACGTCCACGGCCGGCTGGCGGGCCTGGATCTCCGCGCCCTCCGCCTGCGCGACGCAGCCGGCCACGACGATGCGCGTGTCGAGCCCGCGGCCCTGGCGCTCCTGCTTCAGGACGCGCAGGCGCCCGAGTTCGGAATAGACCTTCTCGGCCGCCTTCTCGCGGATGTGGCAGGTGTTGAGGATGACGACGTCCGCATCGTCCGCGCTGTCCGTGGCGGCGTAGCCCTCGGCGCCCAGCACGTCGGCCATGCGCGCCGCGTCGTAGGCGTTCATCTGGCAGCCGTAGGACTTGACGTAGGCTTTCTTCAACGGGCCGGATCCGGTTCGGGGCGTGCGGTGGAACGTCGTGATCTGCGCGGGGCTCTAGCACAGAATTCGTGCCCGGTCAGGCGGCGGACAGGCCTCCCATCGCGCCGAGATCCGCCGCCCGGGCGGGGGCGGGGGCGGGCTCCCGGCCCGGGCGCCCGGTGACGACGCCCTGGATCGCCCGGCGCACCTCCGCCTCGGCGGTGGCGGTGGCGACCTTCCGGTCGCTGTCGGCCTCGAACAGGATCGGATCCCCCCAGACGACGTGGACGTCGATGGGGCCGCCCTTCACGAAGGCGGCGAGGTGGGGGGCGAGTTCCATGTCGCCGTACCACGCGATCTCGGCGCGCTCGGCGCGCACCACCGGCAGGCCGTTGCGGCGGGGATAGGTGATGGCCAGCGGCTGCAACCGCACCCGGCCCCGGTCGCCCTCCGCCTGCAGCGCGGCCCGGGCGGCCCCGACCAGCGAGGAGCGGAACGGCAGCAGACGCGTGCCGTCGCCAGTCGTGCCCTCGGCGAACAGCACCACCAATTCGCCCCCCGCCAGCCGGTGCCCCATCTCGGCGCTGACGACGGCGGTGGCGCTCCGGCGGCCCCGGTCGATGAACAGGGTGCGCTGGAGGGCGGCGAGCTGGCCGATCACCGGCCAGCCGGCGATCTCGGACTTCGCCACGAAGCACAGCGGCCGGAGCGCGCCGATCACCACGATATCGAGCCAGGAGACGTGGTTCGCCAGGACGAGCGCCGCCTCGTCCGGCGCGGGCGGCGTGCCGCTCTGCGTCACCCGCACCGAGAAGAGGCGGAGGAAGGCGCGGTGGAACAGCACCGGGGCCCGGCCCGCGCCGCGCCCCTTCACCCGCATGGCGAGGAGGTGCAGCGGCCCGAGGACGGCGAAGGCGAGGGCCAGGGCCGCGACGCGCAGGGCGAGGCCGATACGGCTCACGCGGTCACAGCTCGGCCGACATCGTCAGCGCGGTCGCCCGGCTGCCGTCCGCCTTCAGGTAGTAGCCCGTCCGGGCGCCGACCTGCGTGAAGCCCATCCGCTTGTAGAGCTTCAGGGCCGGCATGTTGCCCTCGTCCACTTCGAGGTGGATGCGCCGCGTGCCGGCGAGGGCGAGGCCGTTCATGTGCTCCCGGAGCAGACCGCGGGCATGGCCGCCGCCGCGCAGGGCGGGGGCGATGACGACGGTGAGGATCTCGGCCTCATCCGCCGCCCGCCGCGACAGGACGAAGCCCTGGAGGGTCCCCGAACGCCACAGGCCGTGGGCGAAGCTGGAGCGCTCGCACAGGATGCGCTCGAATTCGTGCGGCTCCCACGGGCGGGCGAAGGCGGTGGCGTGGATCCGGGCGAGGGCGCCGGCCTGGGACGCGTCCGAAAGGAGCGAGACGCTCGGCGGGGGCGTCAGCGCCTCCCACCACGCCATCCACCATTCCATCGGCCAGAACGGGAAAGCGGGACGGTTCATTGCCGGGCGACCCGAGCGTGATTCTGCGGGCGCGCATCCGGCCCGCGGAGGTAGAGGGGCCGCGGCAGGGCATGGGTGGGGTCGGCCACCATCCCCAATTGCGCCACGGCGGCGATGTCCGGCCCGCCGATGCCGGCGAGGGTGGCGGCGATGCCGCGCTCGGCCAGGGCCGCCGCCAGCAGCGGCGCGCCCGATCCGGTCAGGGTCACGGGCCCGGGGCCGAGCCGCGCGGCCGCCTCCGCCACCGGGAGGTAGATGGGGGCCAGCCCCTCGCCGGAGGCCGTCGTCAGGGCCTGGACGTAGACCGCCCCGTGGCGCGCATCGATGGCGGCGGCGAGCGTCCCCTCGGTGGCGTCGGCCAGCAGGGGGGCGAGGAGGGCGGAGAGGGTGCCGACGCCGACCACCGGGCGGCCGGTGGCGAGGCCGATCGCCCGGGCGGCGGAGAGGCCGACCCGCAGGCCGGTATAGCTGCCGGGGCCGACCGTGACCGCGATGCGGTCCAACGCCTCGAACCCGCCCTCGACGCGGGCGATGACCCGTTCGATCAGCGGCAGCAGCGCCTCGGCGTGGCCGCGCGCCATGGGCAGGGACTCGGAGGCCAGAGGCTCGGCCTCGCTGCCCCTCATCACGCAGGCGGCGCAGAAATCCAGCGCCGTATCGATGGCCAGTACTCGCACGCCAACTCCCGTCGCGCCGTCGGACGCGAATGGTATGGCATAAAACAGATCCGCCGCACCGTCAGCGCCGTCCGGCGGCTCCATCCCCTGTCTCGTGAGCAGTGTTGCCGGCTTGCGCCGGCAACGGGCTCAGACCGCCTGGACTTCGCGCACGTCCGGGAGGAAGTGGCGGAACAGGTTCTGCACGCCGTGGCGCAGGGTCGCCGTGGAGGACGGGCAGCCCGAACAGGCCCCCTTCATCTCCAGGTAGACGATCCCGTCCTTGTAGCCGCGGAAGGTGATGTCGCCGCCGTCGCCGGCCACGGCCGGGCGGACCCGGGTCTCCAGCAGGTCCTTGATGGTCACCACGGTGTCGTGGTCGGCCTCGTCGTAGAATTCGTCGCCGGCCTCGTCGTGGTGCGCCCCGGCCGATTCATCCATCACCGGCGCGCCGGACTGGAAATGCTCCATGATCGCGCCGAGCACGGCGGGCTTCACCTGCGGCCACTCGGAGCCATCGTCGGCCTTCGTCACCGAGATGAAGTCGTGCCCGAAATAGACGCCGGTGACGCCCGGCACCGTGAACAGGGCGGAGGCCAGGGGCGAGCGGGTCGCCGCCTCGGCATCCCGGGCCTCGAAGGTCGAATCGGACAGCACCACCCGGCCGGGCAGGAACTTCAGGGTGGCGGGGTTCGGGGTGGCTTCGGTCTGGATGAACATGCTCGGGCTCCGCTGCACCGGTTCAAGGCCGGCGGGGGAAGGGGCGGTGCGCCGGGCCGGCGCGCCGCCCTTCATGTGGACCGCGCGGCGGATTTTCTCAACCGCGGCCCGGCACCGGCCGGGCCGACGGACTTAACCAACCTTTAACCAGCCGGATCGATCGTCGCCGACAGGGCGCTCTCCGGCGGGACCGACACCGATCCACCGGGAGAGAGTGCACGATCGTCCCATCGGGAGACCGCATATGCAGTTCAACGAGCAGGCCGTGCGCGAGCGCGCCTACTACATCTGGGAAGGCGAGGGCCGCACCCACGGCCGCGCGGAGATCCACTGGATGCGCGCCGAGGCCGAGCTGACGGTCGCCGAGCCCGCCAAGAAGCCGGCCCGCAAGGCCGCCGAGAAGCCCGCCGTGAAGGCCGAGGCGGTCGCCAAGCCCGCCAAGCCCGCCGCGGCCAAGCCCGCCGCAGCGAAGACCGCCGCAGCGAAGGCCGTAGCAGCGAAGGCGAAGCCGGTCGCGGCCGTCGCCCCGGTGACCCCGGCCAAGCGGATCGCCAAGCCCAAGGCGACCGCGGGTGCCGCCGTCGCCGCAGCCGCGGTCGGCAAGGCCAAGCCGGCCCGCCCCGCCTCGCTGCACTGAACCACCCTCGCTCCCCGAGCCGGTGCCGAAGGCCCGCCCCACCGATGGGGCGGGCCTTCGCCGTTTCGGGGGCCGGAACGGAGCCGTCCCCGTGCGGTTGTCCGCCGAGAACGCCTTCCCGCCGGCCCTGCCGGCGCACAGGATCGGGCGCCGGAGTGGAGTGGGGCGCATGCGGGCGGTGATCTTCGATATCGACGGGACGCTTTTGGACAGCGTCGATCTCCATGCCCGGGCCTGGGTCGAGGCCTTCCGCCACTTCGGCGTGGAGACGGAGGAGGCCGAGGTCCGCCGGCAGATCGGCAAGGGCGGCGACCAGCTGATGCCGGTCTTCCTCTCGGAGGAGCGCGTCGCCCGGGATGGCGAGGAGATCGAAACCTACCGCTCCGACCTGTTCAAGCGCGCCTACCTCGACAAGGTCCGCCCGTTCCCCGCGGTGCGCCCGCTGTTCGAGCGGGCACGGAAGGCCGGGCTGACCATCGCCCTTGCCTCGTCGGGCAAGAAGGACGAGGTCGCGCACTATCAGGAGCTTCTGGGGATCGGCGATCTGGTGGACGTCGCCACGAGTTCGGACGACGCCGAGCGCTCGAAGCCGCATCCCGACATCTTACAGGCCGCCATGGACAAGTTGGAGGGCATCGCGCCGGCCGACATGATCGTGATCGGGGACACGCCCTACGACGCGGAGGCCGCCCGCAAGGCCGGGCTGAGGACGATCGGCTTCCTGTGTGGCGGCTTTCCCGAGGCCGACCTCTCCGGGTCCGGGTGTGTCGCGATCTACCACGACCCTCAGGACCTTCTCGACGGGTTCGATTCGTCGCCGCTCGCAAACCAGTAGTGCACAATTCGCGCCTTTGTCCTGCGTCCCATGCAGGCAAAGGCCGGTGGATGACGGCGTCCGACGGGTGGTGGCCCAGGTGGGCTAAAGACGTTCAAGGCCCTGACAACGCAGCCTTATCCGGCGAGCAGGCGGCTTTGCTGCGGCCGTGCCCGGGGCGACCGGAGTGCACCCCAGCCCCTGTGGCTTCCCGGCGACTCTCTTCGATGCCGGCTATGGAAAGCCCTGGGACGGGCTGGCGCTGAGCCAGCGAAAGGTTTAGCGACCCGCCCGCCCCTGGAATCCTTCAAAGGACCTGCCGCGCATGCTTCAGACCCGCGACGTCGCGAGCAAGCCATGCTTCAGCCCCCGTGGACACAACCTGGCGGAACAGATCGCCGAGGCCGTCCGCAGCCGGGCGACACCCCTCAGCCAGCTCCTGCGGCTGATGTCGGCGGTCGATGCACAGGGCGGCGATGACCGCCTGAAGCAGATTTTGCGCAGCCGGATCGGCGCTCCGCTCGACGCGTGACCGCCGGAGCGGCGCCGTCACCGGGCGTGGTGACGGCGGCTGCGCGGACGCGGGGCCTTCGCCTTGGGGGCGATCCGGTCCATGCAGGCGAAATAGATCCCCTTGCCCAATTCCTCGAGGGGGAGGTTGCGCGGGTTCGGCGCGCCGAAGACCCGGCCCTTCGCCTCGGCGCGGCAGGCCGCGTCTTCCGGGCTGCGGATCGGCGGCTCCGCGCGGGCGGAGGCGAGGCCGAATGCGGCGAAGGCCGCGAACCCCAACGACAGACGTAGACCCTGCTTGTACCGCTGCATCGTCACTGCTGATTGCTCCCCACCGGGGTGAAGATAGTTCGGCGGTCGGAACGGTGAAGCTTTGTCGCGGGAAAATTCCTGCGTGGACGCGGGGCTCTGCGCCGAATGTCACCGGACAAAAGAAAACCGCCCGCGAGGCGGGCGGCGTTCTGAGGTCCGGCGGACCGGTCGGCGGCTGGCCGCGCCCGTATGACCGGGCTTGGCGTCAGCGCTTGATCTTGGCTTTCGCCTTGCGGGCCGCGTAGCGCGCATCGCGCAGGGCCTTCTTGGCTTCGAGCTCGGCGGATTTCCGCTCCTGCGCGGCGGCGAGTTCCGCAGCCTCGCGGGCGAGCCTCGTGGCGAGTTCCGTTTCCTCGCGGATGCGCTTTTCCTCGGCGGCCTTGCGCTCGGCTTCGATCCGGGCGGCCTCACGCTCGCGGATACGCTCGTCGCGGGCGCGGGCGACTTCGGCTCGGGCCTGGGCGCGGGCCTGGACCTCGGGGTCATCCGAAGGGGGACGGGACTTGAACTTCGCCAGCAGGGCAGCCTTGGCGGCGGCGGAATTCTCGCGTCGGTCGTTGAAGTTCCTGTAGTCGAATGCGCTCATTTGACCTTTCTCGTAAGTGCGTCACGCGTCTTGCGGGGACGGCCGGCACGATGACCGGTCAGCGATGCTGATGACTGACCCTCACGCCGTCCCCGGGGCGCAGGATCCTCTCGAACCATCGGAGGGTGATGGTTCGACCCGAACGCTCGCGCCGCCGTCGAGCGCTCGGGTCGAACCATGGTGGGAAACGAGCCAGCCCTTGCCACGCCCCTCTCCGGTAACGCAACCGCAGGCGCAGGCCTCTGGCGTTCACTTCGGCACAAATGCCGTGAATTCAACGAAAGTTTCGCCCTGAGATGCGGAAAAGCCTCAGGCTCCCCCGGTGGAGCGCCCCTGAACCTGCGCACCGCAACGTTCAGCAACAACGCTGTCTGTAGCCAAGAAATGGGGCAGCACCCGCCCGAGGACAAGCCAGGGCGAACGTCCCCGGCGATGCGGGACGCACTAACGCCGCAGCAACGCTGACGGGCTGTGCGAAACGTTACACCAGAGCGCCGGGCGCCAACAGCATTCGCGCGGCGTCTCGATTCGCAATGCCTGTCATCGGGGCGCGGCCCGCTCGCCCACCGCCCGCTGCCGTGCCCTGTCCTTTGGCACGACGACGGCGTGCCTAAACGTTGGGCACTTGCTGCAGTGCAGCGCAGCGACACGCGGGACCGCCGGGGCCGGGGTCGGCGGCCCGGACGGCTGCATTCACTATCCACCCGGTTGGCCGCGGGCTTGCATCAAGGGTTTCCCGACCGGGCGTGACAGGCCTGGGCTCAGGAGTGAACCCGTATCCCCATGTCCGTCGTCATCCAGAGAATCGGCGCCCGTGCGGCGCTGGCCGGCGCGCTGCTGCTGGCCGCCTCCTCCGCATCCCTCGCCCAGGGCACCCTGCGGATCGGCATGACCGCCTCCGACATCCCCCTCACCACCGGCCAGACCGACAACGGCGGCGAGGGCATGCGCTTCATGGGCTACACGGTCTATGACGGGCTCATCAATTGGGACCTGTCCAGCGCCGAGCTGGCCTCCGACCTCGTCCCCGGCCTCGCCGAAAGCTATGCCGTCGATCCCACCGACAAGACGAAGTGGGTCTTCAAGCTCCGCCCCGGCGTGACATTCCACGATGGGTCCGCGTTCACCGCCGACGCGGTGGTCTGGAACCTCGACAAGCTTCTGAAGTCCGATTCGCCTCAGTACGATCCGCGCCAGTCCGCCCAGGGCAAGACCCGCATCCCCTCCGTGGCGAGCTACAGGGCGGTGGATCCGCTGACCGTCGAGATCGTCACCAAGGCCCCCGACGCGACGCTGCCCTACCAGATCGCCTGGGTGATGATGTCCTCCCCCGCCCAGTGGGAGAAGCTCGGGAAGTCCTGGGACGAGTTCGCCAAGCATCCCTCCGGCACCGGCCCGTGGAAGCTGACCCTGTTCGCCCCCCGCGAACGCGCCGAGATGGTGCCGAACCCGGCCTACTGGGACACGAAGCGCATCCCCAAGCTCGACAAGCTCGTCCTCGTGCCCCTCCCGGAGGCCAACGCCCGCGTCGCGGCGCTTCGCTCCGGCCAGGTCGATTGGATCGAGGCCCCGGCGCCGGACGCCGTCGCCTCCCTGAAGGGGGCGGGCTTCACCATCGTCACCAACGCCTACCCGCACAACTGGACATGGCACCTCTCCCGGGTCGAGGGCTCGCCCTGGAACGATGTCCGCGTCCGCAAGGCGGTCAACCTCGCCATCGACCGGGAGGGGCTGAAGGAGCTGCTCGGGGGCCTCGCGATCCCGGCCAAGGGCTTCATGCCGCCGAACCACCAATGGTTCGGCCACCCGACCTTCGTTGTGAAGTACGATCCGGAGGCCGCTAAGAAGCTCCTGGCGGAGGCGGGCTACAGCAAGGCGAAGCCGCTGAAGCTGAAGGTCGCCATCTCTGCTTCGGGCTCCGGACAGATGCAGCCGCTGCCGATGAACGAGTTCGTGCAGCAGAACCTCGCCGATGTCGGCGTCGAGGTCGACTATCAGGTCGTGGAGTGGAACACCCTCATCAACATCTGGCGGGCCGGGGCGAAGGCCGACATCTCGCGGGGCGTCACGGCGATCAACTACTCGTACTTCATCCAGGACCCCTTCACCGGCTTCATCCGCCACCTCCAGTGCAATCTGGCGCCGCCGAACGGCACCAACTGGGGGTATTACTGTGATCCCGAGATGGACAAGCTGTTCGACCAAGTCCGCAATACCTTCGACAAGGGCGAGCAGCTGAAGGTGCTGCAGAAGGTCCACGAGAAGTACGTAGATGACGCGGTGTTCGTGATGATCACCCACGACGTGAACCCCCGGGCGATGAGCCCGAAGGTGAAGGGCTTCGTCCAGGCGCAGAACTGGTTCCAGGACTTCTCGACGATCACCATGGCACCGGCTGGCCGCTAGGGCAGTGACGCACTCACTCCGTTCATGCGTCTCTGCCCTAGCTTTTTGTTCTTGCATCAATTTTTCCAGACACGGCTGACGCCTTCGTCTGGATCGATGCACAAGCGACACACCTCCGCCACCGTCTTTGCGAGCAACGCGAAGCAATCCAGGGATCCGCCACGGTTTCGAACCGTCCCGCTGCCCTGGATTGCTTCGCTGACACTCGCAAAGACGGCGAGGAGGCGGAAGTGGAACGCGACATGTTCACGCAATCGAGAAGCACATGCTCCTCTACATCCTGAAACGCCTCGTCACCGTCACCCCCGTCGCGTTCGGGGTCAGCGTCGTGTGCTTCCTGCTGGTCCACCTCGCGCCGGGCGATCCGCTGAGCGCCGTGCTGCCGGCGGATGCCACGCAGGCCACGATCGACGAGATGCGCGCGTCCTACGGGTTCGATAAGCCCCTGCCGGTCCAGTACGCGATCTGGCTGTGGCACGTGCTTCACGGCGATCTCGGCGTGTCCATCGCCACGGGCAGGCCCGTGGCGCAGGAGGTCGGCCGGGCGGTCGTCAACTCGCTGATCCTCGCCAGCGTGGCGACGCTGATCGGCTTCACCTTCGGCGTGCTGTTCGGCTTCGTCGCCGGCTACCACCGCAACTCGATCCTGGACCGGGTGGCCTCGGCCCTCTCGGTCTTCGGTGTCAGCGTGCCGCATTACTGGCTCGGCATGGTGCTGGTCATCGTGTTCTCGGCCACCCTCGGCTGGCTCCCGCCGACGGGGGCGGGGCCGGACGGCTCGGGCAACTGGCGGCCGGACTTCGAACACCTGCGCTACATCATCCTGCCCGCCGTCACGATGGCGGTGATCCCCATGGGCATCATCGCCCGCACGGTGCGGGCGCTCGTCGCCGACATCCTCGGCCAGGACTTCGTGGAAGCCCTGCGCGCCAAGGGCATGAGCGAGTTCGGGGTGTTCAAGCATGTCGTGCGCAACGCCGCCCCCACGGCACTCGCCATCATGGGCCTGCAGCTCGGCTACCTGCTCGGCGGCTCGATCCTGATCGAGACGGTGTTCGCGTGGCCCGGCACGGGCTTCCTCCTCAACGCGGCGATCTTCCAGCGCGACCTTCCGCTCCTGCAGGGCTCGATCCTCGTGCTGGCGATGTTCTTCGTCGCCCTCAACCTCATCGTGGACGTGATGCAGACCGCCCTCGACCCGCGCATCGAGCGCGGCTGATTCAAGGAGGATCGGCCATGACTGCCCCCCTTACCGCCGCCTCCGTCGCCCTCGACGGAACTCTCGCCGCCGGTCCCGACGCGCCGGAAGCCTTCGTGGCCTCCCGGGGCTTCTGGGGCCATGTCGGCCATCGCCTCGTCCGCGATCCGGTGGCGATGGCCGCCGGGGCGGTCATCGTGATCGTCATCGCCATCGCGATCCTGTCGCCGTGGATCACGCCGATGGACCCCTACAAGGGCTCGATGCTGCGCCGGCTGAAGCCGGTGGGCGATGCCACCTACTGGCTCGGCTCCGACGAACTCGGGCGGGACATGATCAGCCGGCTGATGCTCGGCTCGCGCCTGTCGCTGTTCATGGGCGTGACGCCGGTGCTGATCGCCTTCGTGCTCGGCTCCGGCATCGGCATCCTCGCCGGCTACGTCGGCGGCTGGACCAACACGATCCTGATGCGCACCATCGACGTGTTCTTCGCCTTCCCGTCGGTGCTGCTGGCCATCGCCCTGTCCGGGGCGCTGGGGGCGGGCATCTTCAACTCCATCGTGTCGTTGACCTGCGTGTTCGTTCCGCAGATCGCCCGCGTCGCCGAGAGCGTCACCACCGGGATCCGGCGGCGGGACTACATCGACGCCGCCAAGCTCTCCGGCGCCTCTGCGCTGACGATCATGCGGGTGCAGGTGCTCGGCAACGTGATCGGGCCGATCTTCGTGTACTCGACCGGCCTGATCTCGGTCTCGATGATCCTCGCCTCGGGCCTGTCCTTCCTCGGCCTCGGCGTGCGCCCGCCGGAGCCGGAATGGGGCCTGATGCTCAACACCCTGCGGACGGCGATCTACGTGAACCCGCTTGTCGCGGCGCTGCCGGGGCTGGCGATCTTCCTCGTCTCGATCTCGTTCAACCTGTTCTCGGACGGGCTGCGCAGCGCCATGGAGATCCGCCAGTGAGCGTCATCCCGAACGGGGCCGATCCCTTCGCCGCGGACCGGGGCGGCCCGGCCCAGCCGCTCCTCTCGGTCTCCGGCCTCGTGAAGCACTTCCCCATCCGCAAGGGCACCGGCCCGAAGAAGGTCGTGCGCGCCGTGGACGGGGTCGATCTCTCCGTGCTCAAGGGCGAGACCCTCGGCATCGTCGGCGAGTCCGGTTGCGGCAAGTCCACCACCGCCAAGCTCATCATGGGGCTGATCGAGCGCGACACCGGCGAGATGCTGTTCGACGGGCAGGCCATCGGCGAGCGGGCCATGCCCTGGCGGAGCTACCGCCGCCAGGCGCAGATGGTCTTCCAGGACAGCTACGCCTCCCTCAACCCGCGGATGACGGTGGAGCAATCCATCGCCTTCGGGCCGAAGGTGAACGGCGTGCCCGGCCGGCAGGCGGTGGAGCGCGCCCGCGCCCTGCTCGCCCGCGTCGGGCTGGAGCCGAAGCGCTTCGCCGGCCGCTACCCGCACGAGATCTCCGGCGGCCAGCGGCAGCGGGTGAACATCGCCCGGGCGCTCGCCCTGGAGCCGCGCCTCGTGCTGCTGGACGAGGCGGTCTCGGCCCTGGACAAGTCCGTGGAGGCGCAGGTGCTGAACCTGCTGCTCGACCTGAAGGCCGAGTTCGGGCTCACTTACATCTTCATCAGCCACGACCTGAACGTGGTGCGCTTCATCTCCGACCGGGTGATGGTGATGTATCTCGGCCGCGTCGCCGAGATCGGCCCCTCGGATTCGGTGCTGGCGGCCCCCGCCCATCCCTACACCCAGGCGCTCCTCGCCTCGATGCCCTCCCTCGATCCCGACAACCGGACGCAGGAGGCCCTGCTGGCCGGGGATCCGCCGAACCCCATCGACCCGCCCAGCGGATGCCGCTTCCACCCGCGATGCACCCTCGCGGAGGGTGTGTGCGCCGAGGTCGAGCCGCCGCTCGATCCGGTGCGGCCCCTGCACAGGGTGGCCTGCCTCGCCCGCCAGCCGGGCTCCGGCCATTCGGCGGCCCCCACCGAGGTGCTGGCAGCATGAGCGCGACCGACATTCCCCCCGGCGCGGCGGTGGCGCTGTCCGGCCTGCGCGTCGCCTTCGGCAAGACGCAGGTGGTCGATGGCGTCGACCTGACGCTGGAGCGCGGGCAGGCCCTGGCCCTGATCGGCGAATCGGGGTCGGGCAAGAGCGTGACGCTCCGCGCCATCCTGCGGCTGTTCCCGGCCGGACGAAGCCGTATCGAGGGGACGATCTCGGCCGCCGGCAAGGACGTGCTCGCCCTCGACCCGCGGGCGCTGGCCGATTTCCGCGGCGGCGACGTCTCGATGATCTTCCAGGAACCGCTGCTCGCCTTCGACCCGGTCTACACGGTGGGCCGGCAGATCACCGAGTCGATCCGGCGCCACGAGACGATCTCGGCGCAGGATGCGAGGGCGCGGGCGCTCGCCCTGTTCGAGCGGGTCCGCATCCCGAGCCCCGAGCGGCGGCTCGACAACTACCCGCACGAGATGTCCGGGGGCATGCGCCAGCGGGCGATGATCGCCCTCGCCCTGGCCTGCCGGCCGCAGGTGCTGCTGGCCGACGAGCCGACCACGGCGCTGGACGCCACGGTGCAGATCCAGGTCCTTCTCCTGCTGCGTGAGCTGCAGCGGGATCTCGGCCTGTCGATCATCATCGTGACGCACGACCTCGGCGCGGCGGTGGAGGTCGCCGACCGGATCGCGGTGATGTACGCGGGCAAGATCGTGGAGGTGGGGACGGCCCGGCAGGTGGTGCGGGATCCGCACCATCCCTACACGATCGGCCTCCTGCGCAGCCGGGCCGAGGGTGCCCTGGACAAGGGCAGCCGCCTGGAGACCATCCCCGGCAGCCCGCCCGACCTCGCCAACCGCCCGCCGGGTTGCCCCTTCGCGCCGCGCTGCTTCCTCGCGGCGGACCGCTGCCACCGGGAGATGCCGCCGGTCGGGACGATCTCCCCTGGCCACGACGTCGCCTGCTGGCGGACGGACGAGGCCTCCGCCGCCTACCGCGCCGGGCCGCAGCCGGTGGCGGCGGTGGAGATGGCCTGAGCGCCGCTTGTCCCTCTTCCCCCGCGGGGGGAGGGGATGCAGCGAGCGCGACGGGAGCTATACCGGAACCATGTCAGCGACTCAGTCCGCCCCTCGCCTGAACGCGTTCGGCCAACCGATCGGCCCGGCCCTGCCGGACTGGGCGCCCCGTCCGCTTCCGCCGCGCACGCCGATGGCCGGACGCACCTGCCGCGTCGTGCCCCTCGACCCGGCCGCCCATGCGGCAGCGCTCTACGCCCTCTACGCGGCGGCCCCGGACCGGAGCGGCTGGACCTATCTGTTCGATGAGATGCCGGAGACCGAGGCCGCCTATCGGGAGCGCCTCGACCGGCAGGCGGCCGGGCAGGATCCCCTCTTCCACACGATCCTTGATGCCGGGACCGGCGCGCCCCTCGGGCTCGCCTCGTACATGCGGATCGAACCGACCCACGGGGTGATCGAGGTGGGGAACATCCATTACGGCCCCGGCCTCCGGCGCAGCGCGACGGCCACGGAGGCGATGGCGCTGATGATGGCCCGGGTCTTCGATGAGCTGGGCTACCGCCGCTACGAGTGGAAGTGCGACAGCCTCAACGCCCCCTCCCGCGCCGCCGCCCTGCGCTACGGCTTCACCTTCGAGGGAATCTTCCGCAACGCGGTGGTGGTGAAGGGCCGGTCCCGGGACACCGCCTGGTACGCCGTCACCGACACGGAATGGCCGCGCCTGCGCGACGCCTTCGCGGCCTGGCTCGACCCGGCGAATTTCGACACCGATGGCCGGCAGCGTCGCGGTCTCGCCGAAATCCGGGACGCCGCCTGACCCTCCACCGATTGTGCGGGCAGAGCGACGCCGCTCAGGGGACCGGAGGCGGCCTCAAACGATGTCGCTCAGTCCGAGGGTGTTCGGAAGTATCCGGCGCGCGACACCCGACGCGCTCTCCTCCCCCCTGTGGGGAGGGGACCCGCACACCACCGCGTGCGCACGGAAGGTGACGTTCTCGTCGGCCCCCCACGCCAGGGCGGGGAGCGGGCGCCTCGCCGAACCGAGCGCGGCTTACCGTCCCTCGGCCAGGAACCGATCCACCGTGCGCAGCGCCAGCGCCATGATCGTCAGGGCCGGGTTCGCGGCTAGCGAACTCGGGAAAGTCGAGCCGTCGCTGATCCACAGATTGTCGATCTCGAAGCTCTTCCCGAACGGATCGACGACCGCGGTGTCGCCATCCCGGCCCATCCGGCAGGTGCCGATGGTGTGGGCGACGCGCTCCATCACCCAGATATCGTCGGCGCCGGCCGCCTCCCAGATGTTGCGCATCACTTTGGTGGCGTGGGCGTTCAGGCGCTCCTCGTTGTCGCTGTAGCCGAAATCGATGCGTGCCTTGCGGATCCCGCGGGCATCGACCTCGTCGGACAGGGTGAGGACGTTGTCATCCCGGGGCAGCGTCTCGCCGTTGATGCCGATCCCCGCGAGGTGATTGTAGCGGCCGAGATAGTCGAGCAGGGGTTGCCCCCACAGCCCGCGGCCCCGGGCTACGGCGTTGCCGAAGGTCACCGGCACCACGCCGAGGCTCTGGATGAGGTAGCCGCCGGCGAAATCCGCGTCCTTCGGCCGGATGAAATCCTCGGTGATGAGCGAGGAGGGGTAGCCGCGGTTCATCCGCACCTCGTGGTCGAAGGTGCCCCAGACCTGCGTCGCCACATGGCCCATGTAGTTGCGGCCGACCTGCCCGCTGCCGTTGGCGAGGCCGAGATGCAGCAGGAGGCGCGGGGTTTCCACCGCGCCGGCGCAGAGGAACACCGCCCGGCAGCGCTGGCGCCTCTCGCGGCCCCCGTGGGAATACACCACCGCCGCGATGCGCCCGTCACCGCCACGCTCCAGGCCATGGACGAAACTCTCGGCCCGGATCTCGGCCCCGTGCGAGACCGCGAGCGGAAGGTAGGTGACGTCCATGCTGGTCTTGGCGCCGTTCCGGCAGCCCTGGTGGCAGAAGCCGCAATTAATGCAGCCGTGCCGGAGGGGGCCGCCCTCGGAGGTGTAGTCCCGGGAGACCACCGCGGCCGGCGCGTCCGCCGCGCGGATCCCCAGGCGGTCGCAGGCATCCGCCATCAGGTCGGCCGGGCCGTTGCGCAGCACGGGGGGGAGGGGATAGCGGCGGGTCTCGTCCCAGGGATAGCGCCCGGGGCCGGAGACGCCGATGTAGCCCTCGACCTGCGCGTAGTACGGCACGAGTTCGTCATGGCTCAGGGGCCAGTCCGCGCCCTGGCCGGTCTCGGTGTGCAGGCGCATGTCCCGGGCGTCGGCCCGGGGAACGAAGGCGCCCCAATGGAGGGTCGAACCGCCGACGCCGGTGCCGCTGTTGTTGGCGCCGAAGGCCTCCAGGGTGGAGCCGCCGCTCAGCCGCTCCTCGGTCCAATAGATCTCGTCGGCCAGCGTCTCGTCGAAGGCGAAGCGCGACGGGGTGAAGTTCGGCCCGGCTTCGAGGGCCACCACCCGGAGGCCGGCGGCGGCGAGGCGGGCCAGCAGGGGCGCGCCCCCGGCGCCGGTGCCGACCACCACCGCATCGACGGTGTCGTCCTCGGAATACGTCCGCATCGCGTCGAGGTTCATCGTGCGGATTCCCCGGTGCGGGGCTCCCAAGGTTCGGGTGAATCGAGGCCGGTCTTCACGAAGCCCGGCAATCCGCTGGCGATGGGCGCGGCGCTGTCGCCGCCCGCGCCGATCCCCGAAAAACCGATCCGGGCCAGCCCTGCCGGATGGGCGAGGTGGAGGCGGATCGCGTCGCCGCGCACATCCTCGAACCAGAACTTCATCTGCCCGGCATCGAGGCGCCCGCCGAGGGCGGCCGGCACCGTCAGCTCGCCGTCCTGCGCCAGCGTCAGCAACGCGTCCTGCTCCGCGGCGCCGAGGGCGAGGAACGGACGTTCCTGCGCGGCCCGGGCCGCCGCATCCAGGGTGCGCAGGGCCGCGCGGTAGGCGTCCCGGTCCGGCGGCAGGGCGACGAAGCGCCATCCATCGCCCTGGCCGGCGGCGAGGCGCGCATCGACCCGGGCGGCGAAATCGAGGCCGGGCGCCGGTAGCACCCTGGCGAAGACCGCCCGCAGGATCGCCAGTTCCACGGCGTCGAGGGCCGCGGGTGCGTAGGCGGGATCGTCCGGCTCGGCGCGCTCGGCCAGGGCGTGGCGCAGGCGGGAATTCACCCGGTCGGACGCGATGAGGTCCGCATAGGCCGGCGGGACGGGAAGCCCGGCGGGGGCGTCCGCCCGCATTTCCGCGGATTCGGCGATGAGGCGGGCCAGCTCCTCCGGCTTTTCGAGGGGCAGAAGGTGCGCCACCCCCTCGACGGTGACGAGACGGCCGTTGGCGAGGTGGGGCATCGTCAGCGCGGCCTGCGCGTCGGGGCCGAGATCGGCATCCTCCGCGCCCGCGATGACCAGGGCGGGGAGCCGCAGCACTCCGACATGCCGGGCCCGGTCCTCCGCCGCGCCCGATTCGAGCCATGCGCGCCAGGCCGCAGGTTCGGCCCGCAGCACGTCCGCCACGGCCGTCTCCTCCAGCGCCTGCGGAAGGTCGGCGGCGGCGTTCGCCCGCACGAAGGCCCTGGCCTCGCGCCGCCGGGTTTCGGGGTCGGCCCCGATCCACGCGAGCATGTGGCTGCGGCGGTCCTCGGGGATCGGCTCGGGGCTCGGCGGCGAGCCGGAGACCAGCACCACGCCGCTCAGCCCCTTCAGGCGCGCATCGCCGTCCTCGGCGCGGCGGGCGAGGGTGAGGGCGACCTTCGCCCCCATGCTGTGCCCGACGAGGCGGAACGGGCCGGGCGAGTCCGCCGCGATGGCGGCGCTCACCCGGTCGGCCATGGCATCGACGGAATAGCCCGTGTCGCCCTTCGCGTCCCCGAAGCCCGGCAGGTCGAGGGGCACGATGCGCACCGCCCCGCCGAGGGCCGGGACGAGGGCGTCCCAGGTACGGGCGCTGCCGCCCAGGAAATGGAGGCAGAACAGAGTTTCAGGGGGATGGCCGGTCATCGGCCGGACATCGCGCGAACTTGACACAGTTCAAGCCGGTGCGACATCGCAGGGCGTCGATGCGGAGCGGCCGTTGAGCACCGGAGATGCCCTAAACTGGCAGGTCGAAGAGGCCTGCCTCAATGCGTGGCCGAGCCCGCGCCACGTCCTCGTCCACGGCTACCTGCTCCGTGCGGCGGGCGGCCCGTCGAAGCGCATCAACTCCTGCAACCCCATGCGCGGCGCGGGCGACCCCGAGGCCGCGATCCCCGCCTGCGAGGCGATCTATGCCACGCTCGGGCAGCGGCCGATCTTCCGGGTACCCGACATCGCGGCGCAGATGCGCGAAGGTCTCGAACGGCGGGGCTACCGGGCCATCGGCGAGACGCGCACCCTGTACCGCCCCTTCGATGGCCTGCAGGTGACGGAGGATGCGGAGGTGACCGTCGCGGAGACACCCTCCACGGACTGGCTCGCCCTGCGCGACGCCGTCAGCGGCCACGACCCGGCCACCGCCCGGGCCTTCCGCACGGTGACGGGGGCGATCGCGCTGCCCTGCGCCTACGCCTCGGTCTCCGTCCCGGGCGGCCTCGGCGCCATCGCCTTCGGCGTGCGGGACGGGGGCCTCCTCGTCATCGAATCGGTGGCGGTGCCCGCGCCCCTGCGCGGCCGGGGTCTCGCCCGCCGGGCGGTCACGGCCCTGATGGGCTGGGGCGCGGCAACGGGGGCGAGGGGCGTCTGCCTGCAGGTCGAGGCCGGCAATTCCCCCGCCATCGCCCTCTACGCCCGCCTCGGCTTCGCGCGGGAGCTGTACCGGTACCATTACCGCGTGCGGGACGAGGCCTCCCCCGCTCCGGGCGCTTACTGAACCGCCGCCGCCCCCGTGGGCGAGCGACGCGCTCCAGGGGTGCGGGACGCCACCGGATCGCCTCGTCCGGCGCGCGGTGACGGCGTGAGGGCCGCCCCTAGGAGTCGAACAGGGTCTTCTCCGGCAGGGGCGCCGCCTTGGCACGGGGGCGCTTCACCGGCCGGTCCCCCTTCACGGGCAAAGCCTCCACAGTCCCGTCGGCGAATTGCAGGCTGAGGCGGGCGGCGCCCTCGGCCTCCTCGGCCCGGCGCAGGGGGCGGCCGTCGCCGTCGCGGACCAGGGCGAAGCCCCGGTCCAGCACGGCCCGGTAGCTGAGGCTGCCGAGCAGGCCGGCGAGGGCCTGCAGCCGGTCGTGGCGGCGCTCGATGCCGCGCGTGCCCGCCTGGGCGAGCCGGGAGGTGAGGGCGGCGAGGCGGTCGCGGCGCCGGGCCTCGACGGCGCGGGCGCGCTCCAGCCCGGCGCCCTTCGCGAGCACGAGACGCCGGCCGAGTTCCCCGACGTGATCCTGCCTCCGGCGCAGATCGACGGCGAGCGCCCGGGCGGCGCGGTCGTCGATCCGGTCGAGCCGGGCCCGGGCGTTGGCGAGGGCGAGCTCCGGCGAGCGCCGCACGAGCCGGTCGAGGAGGGATTGCAGCCGCACCCGGTGGCGGGCCGCCCCCGCGGCCAAGGCCGGGGCGAGCCGCGCCTCCGCGAGGTCGAGCCGTTGGCGCTTGGCCGCCAGCAGCATGTCGGGGCCGGGCATGGCGCGGACGAGGCCGCGCAGGTCGGCCCGGTCGCGCTCGACCCGGCGGCGGACGGCGCCGCCGCCCCGGGCGGCCAGCTCGGCCACGGTGGCGATCAGGTCGGCGCGCACCGGCACGGCCATCTCGGCGGCGCCGGTCGGCGTCGGCGCCCGGCGGTCGGAGACGTGGTCGATCAGCGTCGTGTCGGTCTCGTGGCCCACGGCCGAGATCAGCGGGATGGCGCTCTCGAAGGCGGCGCGGACGACGCATTCCTCGTTGAACGCCCACAGGTCCTCGATCGACCCGCCGCCGCGGGCGACGATCAGCAGGTCGGGGCGGGGGATCGGGCCGCCGGGCGCGAGGGCGTTGAAGCCGCGGATGGCGGCGGCGACCTCCTCGGCGGCGCCGTCGCCCTGCACCCGCACCGGCCACACCAGGACCGGCCGGGGGAACCTGTCCTGCAGCCGGTGCAGGATGTCGCGGATCACCGCGCCGGTCGGCGAGGTGACGACCCCGACGACCCGCGGCAGGAACGGGATCGGCTTGCGGTGCTCGGGGAGGAACAGGCCCTCGGCGGCGAGCTGCTTCCGGCGCTCCTCCAGCAGCGCCATCCAGGCGCCGATGCCGGCGGGCTCCAGGCTGTCGATGACGATCTGGTAGGAGGACTTGCCGGCGAAGGTCGTGATCCGCCCGGTGGCGATGACCTCCAGCCCCTCCTGCGGCTTCTGCCGCAGCCGTCCGTAGACGCCCTTCCACACCACCGCGTCAATGCGCGCCTGCCCGTCCTTCAACGAGAAATAGGCGTGCCCGGAGCCGTGGACGCCCCGGAAGCCGGAGATCTCGCCCCGCAGGCGGACATGGCCGAACCGCTCTTCGAGGGTCTGCTTCAGGGCCGCGGCGAGGTCGCCCACCGACCATTCGGGCTGGTTGCCGGCGAGCACGGCGGCGGGCGGGACGTCGGTCGAAGGGGGGGGCGCTTTGGCGCGGGGAGGGGGGACCAGGGGCATCGGCGCGACGCTAGGCGGCCCGTGGGCCCCGGTAAAGTGCGGCGAGGCGGCCGGGGCTGAAACCGGGGGCGGCATCGCCGCGTACTCACCGCAACGAGAGGAACGGGAGGATACGCCGTGAACGTCTTTATCGCCGTGGTTCTGGTCTGCGCGAACACCGTCGCCCAGGAGGCCTGCACCGATACCGAGGCCCTGGAAGTCCGCAAGGTCCGCGTCGCCAACGAACTCGGCTGCGCCACCGGATGGCAGGAGATCATCGCCCGCACCGACCTGCGCGAGGATATCGGCAAGTCCGCCTACCTGAAGACGGAATGCCGCCGGGTGAAGCAGCCGGACTGAGCCGCTCCGCCCTCGCCATGGCACGCGCAGCGCGTGAAGGCAGCGCGGCGCTTCCGAACGTCCCGCCCCCAGCGTTCCTCCGGTCGCGATGGCGGCGAGGCTATGCCAGCTCCCTCGCCCGATCCCGCAACACGAACTTCTGGATCTTGCCCGTCGAGGTCTTCGGCAGGGGGCCGCACACGACGGTCTTGGGCACCTTGAAGCGGGCCATGTGCTCCCGGCAGAAGGCGATGACCTCGTCCTGGCTCGGCACGTCCGCCCCCGGCTTCGTCTCGAGGAAGGCGCAGGGCGTCTCGCCCCAGGTGGCGTCGGGGCGGGAGACCACCGCGGCGAACATCACCGCGGGGTGGCGCATCAGCACCTCCTCCACCTCCAGGCTGGAGATGTTCTCGCCGCCGGAGATGATGATGTCCTTCGACCGATCCTTGATCTCCACCGCGCCGTCCGGGTGCCAGACGCCGAGGTCGCCCGTGGCGTACCATCCGTCGGCCAAGGTCCGCCCGGTGGCGTCCGGGTTGCCGAGATACCCCTTCATGATCGTGTTGCCCCGCAGGCGGATCTCGCCGATCCGGCTGCCGTCCTGCGGCACGGGCTCGCCGGTCTCCGGGTCGGTGACGGTCACCGCGTCCAGGGTCGCCAGGGCCACGCCCTGGCGGGCCATGCGCTGGTAGCGTGCCTCGTCGCTCAGCGCGGCCCAGTCCGGCTGGGCGAGGCAGGCGGTGGCCGGGCCGTAGCTCTCCGTCGCGCCGTAGAGATGGGTGATGCGGAAGCCCATCTCCTCCATGGTGCGGATGATCGTGGAGGAGGGCGCCGCGCCGCCGACCGCCACGCGCACGGCCTGCGGGAAGCTCCGGCGCTCCTGGGGGGCCGCGTGGGCGATCATCGACAGCACGATGGGCGCGCCGCACAGATGCGTCACCCGGTGCTCGGCGATCAGCCGGAAGATCTCCCCCGGCTCGACCTTGCGCAGGCAGACCTGCGTCGCCCCCGCCGCCACGCAGGCCCAGGGGTAGGACCAGCCGCTGCAATGGAACATCGGCAGGGTCCAGAGATACGCGCTCTCCCCCGACAGGCCGAAGGTCACCGCATTGCCCAGGGCCTGCAGGTAGGCGCCCCGGTGGCTGTAGACCGCCCCCTTCGGATCCCCGGTGGTCCCCGAGGTGTAGAGCAGGCACAGCGACTGCCACTCGTCCCCGGGGCCGGTCCAGGCATGGGCCGGATCGCCGTCCGCGATCAGCCCCTCGTAGGGGAGGGACCCGGCGATGCCGCCGTCGCCGATGGCGACCACGAGGGGCGGCTCGGCCATCTCCCCGAGGGCGCGGGCGGCGAGGCCGGCATGGGCCGCCTCCACGATCAGCACCTGCGCGCCGCCGTGGCGCAGGGAGAAGGCGATGGTGGCGGGGTCGAGGCGGGTGTTCAGCGGGTTGAGGACGGCGCCGAGCATCGGCACGGCGAAATGCGCCTCCACCATCTCGGGACTGTTCGAGGCCAGGATGGCCACCGTGTCGAGGCGCCCGACACCGCGGGCGGAGAGGGAGGAGGCGACGCGGCGGCAGCGGTCGTAGAGGGAGGCGTAGGTGATGCGGCGCTCGCCGTCGATCACCGCGATCCGGGCGCCGAAGGCCGACGCCCCCCGGGCGAGGAAGCTCACCGGCGTCAGCGGCACGTAGTTCGCCGCGCGCTTCTCGAGCCCGGCCTCGAAGCGATGCGCGGCGCCGCCCTCGGGCGGGGTCTCGGTGTCCGGCATGGCGGGCCCTCTCGGTCAGGCGGTGGGCGTGGCGTTCGCCCCTGTCGATCATGATTTCCCGGCGCGCGGCGCTGTCAATCGCCGGAGGCTGACACTTCGGCGCCGCTGCCGCCCGGTGACGAAGCCCGACCTCCCGTCACTGCGGCCCGGTTGACGCAGTCCCCATCGATGGCAGATGCCTCGGTGCCGGCCCGGAACCGGTTTCGTCTCACACGGGAGCCGACGGTGAACAACGACACTCTGCCCGCCGTCCAGGAGGCCGCCCGGCGCGAGATAGCCGAAGGCGCCGTCGCCAAGGCGCGGGACGCCTATGAACGCTACGCCCATGCCGGCGAGCAGGCGCTCAACGCCATCGAGGTCTCCATGGCGCAGGCCTTCGAGGGCTGGCGGCAGGTGACGGGCGCCACCCGCGAGGCGGCCACGCAGCTCATGGACAGCAACGTCACCGGCGCCCGCAAGGCGCGGGAGCAGTGGGAGGCGGCGGGGGCGCGCCTCTACAACGCCTTCGAGGACAACGCGAGCCAGATGCTCTCGGCCATGCGCGAGATCGGCCACCGGATGCTTGTGGCCTCGGACACGAACGTGCGCGCATCCCTGGACTTCGCCGAGAAGCTCGCCGCCGCCTCCGACCCGCGGGAGATGCTCCAGCTCCAGGTGACCTTCCTGCAGGACCAGTCGCAGCGGATCACCGACCAGGTGGTGGACCTGCACAAGACCACGACGCGCCTCGCGCGGGAGGCCGCCACCCGCGCCGAATCGCAGTGAGCGGGATGGCCGACCCGGCGCCCCGCGGCACGCGGCCCCTGCGGCTCGACGAGCTGAGCGAGGCCGACGTGCCGTTCCGGACCGGGCATTTCCTCGCCTACGCCCCGAAGGACTTCCACCGCATCGCCTACGTCGATTGGGGCGATGTGGATGCGAGCCGCGTGGTCGTCTGCGTCCACGGGCTCAGCCGCCAGGGGCGCGATTTCGACCCGCTCGCCTACGCCCTCGCCAAGATGGGCTACCGGGTGGTCTGCCCGGACCTTCCGGGGCGCGGCCTCTCGGGCTGGCTGCGCGACCCCGAGCTCTACGGCCTGCCGCAATACGCCGCCGACATGGCGGGGCTCATCGCCCATCTCGGCATCGAGACCGAGATCGACTGGATCGGCACCTCCCTCGGGGGGCTGACCGGCATGGTGCTCGCCTCCGCGCAGGACACGCCCATCCGCCGGCTGATCATCAACGACATCGGGCCGTTCCTGCCCTGGGCGCCGGTCCGGCATATCGGGGACCGGCTGCGCGACGCCCCGCGGCTGCACCACAACCTCGCCTCCGGCGAATCGCGCCTGCGGATCGTCCTCGGCTCCTTCGGGCCGCTCACCGACGAGCAGTGGCGCCATATCGCCGTCCACAGCTTCTTCCCCGAACCCGCGGGAGGCTGGCGCCCGCACTACGACCCGGCCATCGGCCAGGCGTTCCGGCCGGGCCGGGTCTACAGCGTGAGCATGTGGCGGGACTGGGACGCCATCACCTGCCCGGTGCTGATGCTGCGCGGCGCGCAGTCCGACCTGCTGCTGCCGGAGACCGCCGACGAGATGATGCGCCGGGGGCCGCGAACCTACCGCGTCGAGATCCCCGATTGCGGCCACGCCCCCGCGCTCCTCGACCCGGGCCAGATCCGCATCGTGACGGACTGGATGGGGCCGGCGACCTGACGGAGCCCAGCCGGACATCCCGCCACGGCAAAGCCGTGCGGGCTGGTCGTCCGTAGTGCTGACCGAAGCCGAGGCGGGGCGGCTGAGATGGGGCGTCTCGCATGTTCGAAGTCGTGCCTGGAAGGCCGCTTCCATGCCCCTGGGGCCGCACCCGTCCGGTTATCCGTCGAGTGGCCGCTAGGTTACGGGCCGAACGGTCCCGCGCCCATCGTGGCGGCGTCCTGCTGAGGTGGAGTCATGCCTGTCTCCTTCAGCCCGTTGCGAGTAATCGGCTGGCCGCCCTCACTATCAGTAGGGTGCCGGGTGGCCCGTGCCCGCATTTGCGAAGCACATTGAGAGACTGCGCCCGTATTTCGGACCCGTCAACTCGAAAAATGAAGCCGCCTTCGCTTTCGAAGCAGGGGGCAACGCGATCGGTCTGTTCCACAGGCCGGGGAATGACTTCGTGCCGGCGATCATTTAGCCCGCGATTGAACCGCGCGTGGCGTGCGCCGGCACGAGCCCGTCCAGGCAGTGGACCCGATAGAAAGGGGCGCCCGCCCGTCGCACGCCCCTCAGCGCCGGTCGGCTTCGACCGTCGTGGTGGGGCCGCCGGTCCAGCGGTCGCGCAGATCCATGAACCAGGCGGGGGGCGGCGCGCGCCCGTCGCCCACCACCACCGTCGCGGTCATCCCCGCCACCAGGGGCACCTCCGGCGGCACCTTGTCGATCTTGATGCGGACGGGCACGCGCTGCGCCAGCCGCACCCAGGTGTAGACGGGGTTGACGCTCGGCAGGCCCTGGGTGCTCGGGGCGGCGTTGTCCGTGGAGATGCCGAGGGTGATGCTGGCGACGGTGCCGCTGAGGTGGGGCGCATACCCCATCAGCGAGATGTCGGCGGTGGCGCCGACGTGGATGTTGGGCATCTTCGTCTCCTCGAAGTAGCCGTCGATCCAGTAGGAATCGGTATCCACGATGCTGACGTTCGAGGTCCCGCTCCGGGCGTAGTCCCCCACCCGCATCAGCAGGTTTGTGACACGGCCGTTGACCGTGGAGCGGACCTTCGTGCGCTCGAGGTTGACCTTGGCCTGCCTCAGCTGGGCCTGCGCGCCCTCCAGCGCCGCCGACGCGATCTTGGCGTTGCCGGCGTAGATCTGCTTCTCCTCGATCGAGGTCGAGACGGTGGAAAGCGCCTCGCGGCGGGCGGCCTGGGCGCTCTTGACCGAGAGGTCCGCCTCCCGGTTCTTCACCTCGGCGTCGGCGGAGGTGACCGACACCTCGAAGTCGACCGGGTCGATCACGTAGAGGATGTCGCCCTTCTTCACGTTCTGGTTGTCTCGGGCCCGCACCTCGACGATCTGCCCGGAGACCTGCGGCGCGAGGTTGGCGACCTGTACGCGCACGCGCCCGTCCCGGGTCCAGGGCGCCTCCACATAGAATTGCCAGACGAAGGCCGCCGCGACGAAGGAGACGAGCAGGATCAGCCCCGTCGCGGCGAGGCGGAACACCTTCGCGGCCCGGCCGCGGCCGGTGGCACGTGTGAACCGGACATGGGTGGCGGGCGGATCGACGGGGGGCGGGTCCGAGCGGCCGCTCTCCGAATCCTGGGGCGCGACCTTCTTGGGGTCGTCCTCGTCGGCGGTGGTCTGCGGCATCAGGTCAGGGCGATCAGGAGGGCGAGGACACAGACGAAGATCCCCGCCTCGGCGAGGGGGGCATTCGCGACGTAGCGGCTGAAGCGGATGCGGGCGAACACGAGACGCAGCACGATCAGCACCGCGAAGGCGATCAGGGCGTACCCCACGAAGGAGGAGACAAATACCCCGCCGAAGTGGAGATCCTGATGCATGGGTCCGTGGTGCCGGCTAGAAACTCAGAATGGCGCGATGTCGAGCCGCTGTAGAAAGCGTCTATGGCCCGCAATGGTTCGGGCTGCACTGACGAGATCGCTCGCGGCACGGGCGCCGAGCAGCCGGACGCTGCGTTCGTGGCTTCCGGCTGCCCGGACGACGGCGCGTGCGGCGTTCTCCAACCCGCGGTCGTCCCCCTGCGCGAGGGCGTTGCGGGCGTCCGGGATCACGCCCCGCAGGGGCGCGACCTGCCACAGGGACCGCAGCTCCGCATGGGCGCGGGCCGCCGCCGCCTCCAGCCGGGCGAGGGCGAAGGCGTGGGACAGGTTCGCCCGGCGCACCGCGCCGCTGCCGGAGCTGTAGCCCGCGAACTGGAACAGGCGGTCGGCATTCAGGCTGGTGCGGGTGGTGGCGTCGCCGCCCTCGCCGAGGAGGGCGTCGGCGAGCGACCGTTTGGCTGAGTCGAGGGCGAACACCCGCTGCTGCGCCGGGCTCACCGGGAGCACGATCCGCACCACCACGCTGAGGATCACCGCCGCCACCATGACGAGGAACGCGTTCAGGAGGAAGGTCAGGGCGTCGTAGGTCTGCGGGTTCGATGGCCCGAGCAGGACGGGGAAGAAGACGATCAGGATGAAGCCGATCCCGAAGGTCTTGGGGTTCAGGGACAGGAAGCAGCCGAAATAGATCACCGGCGCCATGGCGATCGCGAGCATCGGAAAGCCCTGGGCGTCGTTCAGCAGGCCGAACCGCGCGATGCCCGCGAAGGTCGCGGCCATGGCCATGCCGATGAGCACGCCGTTGGCGAACTTCTTGGGGTCCGGGGTCACGGAGGAGAGGGCCGCCGTCGAGGCCACCTGCACCAGGGCGAAGGAGGCCTGGGGGAGGCCGAGGGCGACGAAGGCCGCAGCCGTGACGGCGAACCCGATCATCACCCGCAAGGCCCCGCGCAGGGCGACGGGGAAATCCCGGTGGGTCGGCAGGCGCGCGTCGCGCAGGGGCTCGTGCCCGTCGGCCAGGGCCTTCAGGCCGTCCTGGGCGAAGGTGGCGGCGCAGGCGAAATCGAGGGCCCGCTGCAGCACCACGATCTCGTCCAGGGGGCGGTCCCTGTCGCGGATCGCGGCATCGACCAGCTCGCGCAGCCGCTCGTCCTCCGCGTCGAGGCTCCGCGCGTCCTGGCCGGCGGCGATGCGGCGGCAGATCGCGAGCGCCTCCTGCACGGCCGGGGAGGGCCGGCGCAGATGCGCGGCCGCCGCCGCCACCGTGCGGATCGCCGCGGCCATGGCGTAGAGCGCGGCCATGCAGCTGCGTGCCCCGGCGGCCCGGTAGGGCCCGTCATCGAGTTCCCCGGCGATGGCGCTCGCGTCGGCGCGCATGGGCGCGATCTGTCGGATCAGCGCCGCCGTGCGGGAGACGCCGAGATCCCCCTTCGCCAGCGATTCGCGGGCGTAGGCAAGGGTCGCGCTCCAAGCATCGGTCATGGTGGGCAGCAGGGAGCGCCACGTGCTCGGGGAGGCGAGGGCGTCGTTGATGAAGGTGATCGACACGATGCCGAGGACGATCACCGCCACCCGGGCGGTGGCCGAGTCGAACGTGTCCTGCGGCGTATCGATCTGCGCCAGGGCGACGATGGCGACGGTGTAGCCCGACAGCATCGCCCCGTAGGCCCGGGTGTCCTGAAGGTACTGCGCCACGAACACGCAGAGGCCGAGCCAGACGGATACGGAGACGAGGAGCAGCACCCTGTCCTGCCCGAACAGGGCGATCAGCACGATGGACGCCACGGCGCCGATCAGGGTGCCGACGAGGCGGTACACCGCCTTCGAGAGGGCCTGCCCGCGCTTCGGCTGGGCGAGGATCGCCACGCAGGTGGCGGCCGAGGACGCGCTGTCGAGCTGGAGCCAGAACGCCACGCCGAGGGCGAGCATCATCGCGATCCAGATGCGGGTGGCGAAGGCCCAGGCGGCGGGCTTGGGCACCCACGCATCGGCGAAGTCGATCACCCGTTCGAGGCGGGATCTCTCGGAGGCCGCGTCAGCCATGGGCCGGCGCGGCCACGCCATGAAGGCGGGCGCTCATCGCTTCTCCACCGGATGCGGTACGATCGGAAAAGCCAAACGCGCCTGCGGCACCGCAGTTCACCGATGCGGCGATGCGGGATGACGGCGCCGGGTCGTCAGGCCTTGTCGCCGCCCTTCAGGCGCTTGTTGCACTTGCTCCAGTACTGCGGCCACTTCGGCCCCTGCGCCGTCTTCTGCGCATCGGTGAGCGCGCGCCACTCGCCGCCGCACGTCTTCTGGCGGTCCCTTGCAGCGGTCTGCCCGGCGCTCGGGGCCTTGGCGGCGGGTGCCGGGGTCGCGGCAGGCGCGGCGGGGGCGGGGGCCGCGTCCTTGGCGAGGGCCGCCGGGGCGGCGGCGAGGGTCAGGGCCAGAACGGAGGCCCGGAGCAAACGAACGATCATCGTGGCGTCCTCAGGTTGCCGCCTTGGGCCGGCGGCGGTGAAAACGAGGCACGGGTTCCGGCCAAGGTCGAGCCCGAACCGCCCGCGTCGCGGCACCGTCCCGTCACGAACACGTGAGACTCCCACGCCAAGCGGCTTGAGCGGGCGGCCGAAATCGTCTTCACTCCGCAGGACGCGAAGACCGGGGTGGACCGCCGGTGTCGGTCCGAGGAGAATCGTGTGATGGCAGCGGTCAGCGCCCGGCCGATCGACGTGCACACCTGGAGCACGCCGAACGGTTGGAAGGTCCCGATCATGCTGGAGGAGTGCGGGCTGCCCTACAGGGTCATGCCCGTGAACATCGCCAAGAACGAGCAGTTCGCGGCGGATTTCCTGACGATCTCGCCCAACAACAAGATCCCGGCCATCGTCGATCCCGACGGCCCCGGGGGCCAGCCGATCTCGATCTTCGAGTCGGGGGCCATCCTCCAGTATCTCGGCCGCAAGACGGGCCAGCTCTACCCCACCGACGAGCGGGCGCGGGTGGTGGTGGACGAATGGCTGTTCTGGCAGGTGGCGGGCTTCGGCCCGATGCTCGGGCAGACGCACCACTTCAAGATCTACGCGTCCGAGAAGGTGCCCTACGCCATCGACCGGTTCACCACGGAGGCGCGGCGGCTCTACGGCGTGCTGGAGCGCCGGCTGGAGGGCCGCGAGTACATCGCGGACACCTACTCCATCGCCGACATCGCCACGGTGACCTGGGCCAAGCTCAACTTCAAGCAGGGCGTCGAGATCGCCACCCTGCCGAACGTCGCCCGCTGGCTGGAGCGGGTGCTGGCGAGGCCCGCCGTGCAGCGGGGCCTCGCCGCGATCTGAGGGGCCGGGCCGGTTCGAGGGCCCTAGCCGACCGCCCCGAACCCGTCCCGGCGCGGGGGGCGGCGGGGCGGGGGCCGGGCGTCAGTTCTTGTTCGCCTGCTGGTTCACCCCCGGCACGCGGGTCCAGGTCTGCGAGCCGCAGAGGATCTTCAGCAGGCAACCCGAGACGCTGAGTTCGGACTCGCTCTCGCGCTCCATGCTCACGTCGTAGGTCTTGCCCTCCTCGACATTGTAGATCTGCCCCGAGAACTTGTCCTCCTCCGGCTTCAGGCTGTCGATGAGCTGGAGGCCGATCACCGGGCGGGCGCGCTTCTTGGGATCGGGGTTCTTGATGTCGGTGCGCGGGGCACCGGCGTCGGTGGTCGCCACCTTCAGCCACACCACCTTGCCGCAGACGAAATGCTGGTTGGCGCCGCAACGGTCGATCTGGATCTTGGCGCGGCCGTCGCCGGTCAGCCACGTCCCCGACGGGTCCTTCGGCATCTCGGCCTGGGCGGCGGTGAGGCCGGCGAGGACGAAGGCGGGGCTGAGGGCGATGCGCAGGATCGGCTTCATGGACAGCTCCGGTTGAATGGTCCGGCGGCGATGCCGGACCCGATGCGGCGATGAGGCCCCCGCAATCGGGCGATTTTCCGGCGGTGTTGCGGCACCGCCACGTTTCCCCGGTTTTCCCACGCCGCCCCCGTCCGGTAGCGGCCCGGGTTGAGGCAGGGGGAGCGCAAGGCTATAAGCCCGCCGCCCAAGGGATTTCGCGAGAGACGCGTTTTTGCGGAGACTTTGGGCCGCGGAGCGATGCGGACACGGTTCGTGCGCCCGATCCACGCCCGACTTTCCGCCCAGCCCGATTTCCCGACAGAAAGACGACGGACCATGGCCACCGAGCGCACCTTCTCGATCCTCAAGCCCGATGCGACCCGCCGCAACGTCACCGGGGCGGTCAACGCCCTGATCGAGGGCGCGGGCCTGCGCATCGTCGGCCAGCGCCGCATCCAGATGACCAAGGCCCAGGCCGAGAAGTTCTACGAGGTCCACAAGGAGCGTCCGTTCTACGGCGAGCTCGTGGAGTTCATGACCTCGGGCCCCGTCGTGGTGCAGGTGCTGGAAGGCGAGAACGCCGTCGCCAAGTACCGTGAGGTGATGGGCGCCACCAACCCGGCCCAGGCCGCCGAGGGCACCATCCGCAAGCAGTTCGCCGAGTCCGTCGGCGAGAACACCGTCCACGGCTCCGACAGCCAGGAGAACGCGCAGCTCGAGATCGCGCAGTTCTTCAAGGATTCCGACATCACCGCCTGAGGCGACGGTGGCCGGCGGGGCACACAGCCCCGCCGGCTCGCCCCCGCAACGGGGCCGCCGGCATGAAGACCGCAGGGTGTGTCCGCCCCGTCATTGACGGCGCGGAGCGCCGGGGCGACCAGGGAACCCGGTCAAACACCTTGAGCCCTGGGACCACGATACGATGACGACCCGCCTCCGCCTGCTGATCGCGACCGGCCTCCTCGCCCTCGGCGCCACCGCCGCCCTCGCGAGCGGGTCCTCGGCACCCTTCGAGCAGTACCAGCCCGACCCGGCCCTCAAGACCGCGTCGAAGACCAACCTCGAAGGCCGCGTGCGCCACGCCTGCGCCGTCGTCCAGGCCCGCATCACCAGCGCCCCCGAAGCCTCCCTCGACCGCCCCTGCGGCTGCTACGCCAAGCAGACCCTCCGCAGCCTCGACGAGTCCGAGCTCGACGCCTACCGCGCCACCGGCTACTTCAACGACAGCGCCCGCGCCAAGGCCCTCTCGGCCCTCGACGCCTGCAAGCTGCAGCGCCCGGTCTGATTTCCCGCGCCGTCACGGCGAGCGCCAGCGAAGCAACCTAGGCATCCGCCACGGTCGGAAGCGTCCGTGGATGGCTTCGTTTCGCTCGTCATGACGGAGAGGGACGCCGAGCCCTGCAGAGAGCCCGCCCCGCCTGCCACTCCCGAGGTCGGGAGGGGAAGGGGCCGGCTCCCTACAGGCTGAACAGCACGCCCTCGGACGGGACGGCGTCGATCACCACGCGGCCGGCGTCGAGGCGGGCCTTGCCGCCCGCCACCAGGGCGAGGGCTGCCGGGTAGAGGCGGCGTTCCTGCACGATGACCCGCGCGGCGAGGCTGTCGGGGTCGTCGCCCTGGCGCACCGGCACCGCCGCCTGGGCGACGATGGGGCCGGCATCGAGCTCGGGCACCACGAAATGCACCGTGCAGCCGTGCAGGCGCACGCCCGCCGCCAGGGCCTGGGCGTGGGTGTGCGTGCCCTTGAACAGCGGCAGCAGGGACGGGTGGATGTTCAGCATCCGCCCGGCCCATCCCTCCACGAACCCGTCGGTCAGGATCCGCATGAAGCCGGCGAGGCAGACCAGCTCGGCGCCGGCCTCGCGGAGTGCCGCGTCGATGGCCGCATCGAAGGTCGCGCGGTCGGGATAGGACCGGTGGTCGAGGGCCTTCGTCGGGATGCCCGCGGCCGCCGCCCGGGACAGTCCCTCGGCCCCGGAGTCGTTCGACAGGACGAGGACGATCTCCGCCGGGAAGGCCGGATCGCGGGCGGCCTCGACCAGGGCGACCATGTTCGACCCGCGGCCGGAAATGAGGATCGCGACGCGGACCTTGGCCGGCACCGCCATCAGAGCTTCAGGCTGCCCGTGAAGGTCACCGGCTCGGCGCCCCGGGCGGTGATCCGCCCGAGCCGCACCGGCGCCTCGCCCGCCGCGGTCAACGCCTGCGCGACCGCATCGTCGGAGCCGGCGGCGGCCACCACCACCATGCCGATCCCGCAATTGAAGGTGCGCAGCATCTCGGCCTGCGCGACGCCGCCCTCCCGGGCGAGCCAGCCGAAGACCGGCGGCGGGGTCAGCGCGCCGAGATCGACCTCGATGCCGATGTCGTCGGGAAGGACGCGGGGGAGATTGTCGGGGAAGCCGCCGCCGGTGATGTGGGCCAGCGCCCGGATGCCGTCGGTGGCGCGGAGCGCCGCGAGGAGGGGCTTCACGTAGATCCGCGTGGGCTCCAGCAGGGCGTCGCCGAGGCTGCGGGCGGGATCGAAGGGCGCGGGCGCATCCCAGCCGAGGCCGGTGCGGGCCACGATCCGCCGCACCAGCGAGTAGCCGTTGGAATGGACGCCGGAGGAGCGCAGCCCGAACACCACGTCGCCGGGGGCGATCCCGGGTTTCGGCAGCAGCGTGCCGCGCTCGGCCGCGCCCACCGAGAAGCCGGCGAGGTCGTAATCCGACCCGTCGTAGAGGCCCGGCATCTCGGCGGTCTCCCCGCCGATCAGCGCGCAGCCCGCCTGCCGGCAGCCCTCGGCGATGCCGCGGACGATGTCGGCGCCGACGCCGGGGACGAGCTTGCCGGTGGCATAGTAGTCGAGGAAGAACAGGGGCTCGGCGCCCTGCACCACGAGGTCGTTCACGCACATCGCCACGAGGTCGATGCCGATCGTGTCGTGCCGGCCGGTCTCGATGGCGATCTTCACCTTCGTGCCGACGCCGTCGTTGGCCGCCACGAGGATCGGATCGCGGAAGCCCGCGGCCTTCAGGTCGAACAGGCCGCCGAAGCCGCCGATCTCCGCATCGGCCCCGGGCCGGCGTGTCGAGCGCACCAGGGGCTTGATCGTCTCCACCATGGCGTTGCCGGCGTCGATGTCGACGCCCGCCTGCGCGTAGGTGAGGCCCTTCTCGTCCGCCGTCATGCCAGCGCCATCCCGAACTGATTGCGGCACCGCTCTAGCGGGTCGCGGCCCGTCGCGCGAGTCGCCCCTGATATGCCGGCGCCGGGAGACTTGACCTGCGCGGGCCGAGTCCCGACCCTCGCGCGACATGCCCAACGACTCCCCGCCCCGGCAACTCACCTTCGACCTGCCCTTCGATCCCCGCTACGGGCGCGAGGATTTCCTCGTGGGCGACGCCAACGAGGCGGCCTACGGGCTGATCGAGGCATGGCCCGACTGGCCCGACCGGGTGCTGATGCTCACCGGGCCGGCGGGCAGCGGCAAGAGCCACCTCGCGGCGATCTGGGCGGAGCGCGCCCATGCCTGGACCGTGCCAGCCTCCGCCGTGACGCACGAGCGGGTGCAGCACCTCGCCTCCAACGGAGCCCTCGTGGTGGAGGATGTGGACAGGCCGGAGGGCCGCGACGAGGCGGCCCTGTTCCACCTGCTCAACCTCGCCCGGGAGCGGGGCAGCCCGGTCCTCCTCACCAGCGGGCGGGCCATCGATGCCCTCGGTCTGGCGACGCCGGACCTGCGCTCGCGCCTGCGGCTGGCCCCCGGCGTGGCCATCGAGGCGCCGGACGACGCCCTGCTCAGGGCCGTGCTGGTGAAACTGTTCGTGGATCGGCAGCTCATCGTCGATCTCGGGGTGATCGAGGCCGTCGCCCTGCGCATCGACCGCTCCCTCGGCCGGGCCCGGGACGTGGTCGCCGAACTCGACCGGGACGCCCTCGGCCGCGGCCGGCGGATCAGCCGGCCCCTGGCGGTCGCCGTCCTGCGGCGCATGGGCCTCGACGGGGCGGCGGAGGACGGCGACCCGTAGCGCCACCGACTGTCATGGAACTGTCGTGACGCCGCCGCAGGTCGGGTGGTAAGGGGCGCGCGACCGGCGATACGAAAAGACGGGACATTCCGATGGACTCGACGCCCAAGCCCTTCGACGACAAGGAGAAGGGGGATACGGCGGATGGCACGGCTGCCGCGGCGGCCCAGCCCCCGGCTGCCCGCCGGCAGACGCCCTCCCGCCGCCCGGCGCGCCCGAAGACCGATGAAGCGAGCCCGGCGGCCGATGTCGGCGACGAGTGGCCCACCTCTCCCGCCGTGGCGGAGCCGGCAGCGGCGCCCATCGGCCCGGCGAGGGATCCGGTGGTCGAGGCCGGGCGCAGCCTGCGCCACGCGCCGGAACGCTTCGTCAACCGCGAGTTGTCTTGGCTCCAGTTCAACCGGCGGGTGCTGGAGGAGGCGTCCAACGGCAACCACCCGCTACTGGAGCAGCTGCGCTTCCTCTCGATCTCGGCCAACAACCTGGACGAGTTCTTCATGGTCCGCGTCGCCGGCCTGCACGATCAGGTCCGCGCCGGCATCACGATGCCCTCGCAGGACGGGCTGAGCCCGTCCGAGCAGCTGGCGCGGATCGGGGCCGAGGTGGCGACGCTGGCGGCCGACCAGCAGCAGCGCTGGCGGGAGCTGCGGCAGGAGCTCCACACCTCCGAGATCGACCTCGTGGAACCCTCGGACCTGTCGGCCGACCAGGCCGCGTGGCTGGAGGACTACTTCCTCACCTACGTCTTCCCCGTGCTGACGCCGCTGGCGATCGACCCCGCCCACCCGTTCCCGTTCATCCCGAACCTCGGCACGACGCTGGCGCTGATGCTGGTGCGCCCCCGGGACGGGCGGGTGCTGCGGGCGCTGATCCGCATGCCGGGCCTGCTCGACCGCTTCGTGCGCCTGCCCGCGGCGGAGGGCGATTCCCAGGCCCGGTTCATCGCCATCGAGCAGGTGATCGTGATGTTCACCGGCCGCCTGTTCCCCGGCTACCTCGTGAAGGGGCAGGGGGCGTTCCGGGTGGTGCGCGATTCCGACCTCGAGATCGAGGAGGAGGCCGAGGACCTCGTCCTCCACTTCGAATCCGCCCTCAAGCAGCGCCGCCGCGGGGTGGTGATCCGCATCGAGGTCGAGGCGGGCATGTCGGAGGAACTGCGCAACTTCGTCGTGGACGAGTTGGAGATCTCGTCCGACGCCGTGTTCCTCGTGGAGGGGATGCTCGCCCTCAACGAGCTGTCGCAGATCGTCGGGATCGACCGGCCCGACCTCAAGTTCAAGCCCTACACGCCGCGCTTCCCCGAGCGCATCCGCGAGAGCGGCGGGGACGTCTTCGCCGCGATCCGGCAGAAGGACTTCATCGTCCACCACCCCTACGAGTCGTTCGACTCGGTGGTGCAGTTCCTGGCCCAGGCGGCCCGGGACCCGAACGTCATCGCCATCAAGCAGACCCTCTACCGCACCTCCTCGAACTCGCCCATCGTGGCGGCGCTGGCCGAGGCGGCGGAGCTGGGGAAGTCGGTGACGGCCCTGGTGGAGCTGAAGGCGCGCTTCGATGAGGAAGCGAACATCCGCTGGGCGCGCAACCTGGAGAAGGCCGGCGCGCAGGTGGTGTTCGGCTTCGTGGAGCTGAAGACCCACGCCAAGCTGTCGATGGTGGTCCGCCGGGAGGGCGACCGGCTCGTCACCTACTGCCATGTGGGCACGGGCAACTATCACCCGATCACGGCGCGCATCTACACCGACCTGTCGTTCTTCACGGCCGACCCGGCCATCGCCCGGGACGTCAGCCGGATCTTTAACTTCATCACCGGCTATGCCGAGCCCGCCGAACTGGAGCGCATGGGCGTCTCGCCGCTCACCCTCAAGAACCGGCTTCTGGAGCATATCGAGACGGAGGTCGCCCACGCGAAGGCCGGGCGGCCTGCCGCGATCTGGATCAAGTGCAACTCCCTGGTGGACCAGCAGATTATCGACGCGCTCTACGACGCGTCGGCGGCGGGGGTTCAGATCGATTGCGTGGTGCGCGGCATCTGCTGCCTGCGGCCGGGCATCCCCGGCCTGTCGGAGACGATCCGGGTGAAGTCGATCGTCGGGCGCTTCCTCGAGCACGGGCGCATCTACGCCTTCGGCAACGGGGTCGGACTGCCGCATCCCAAGGCGATCGTCTACATCTCCTCGGCGGACCTGATGAGCCGCAACCTCGACCGGCGCGTGGAGGCCCTGCTGCCGATCACCAACCCCACGGTCCATCAACAGGTTCTGGACCAGATCATGCTGGCGAACCTGCTCGACAACCGGCAGAGCTGGCGCGTGCTGGCCTCGGGCGGATGCGAGCGGATCCAGCCCTCGGACGGCGAGGAGCCCTTCAACGCCCACAAGTACTTCATGACGAACCCGAGCCTGTCGGGCCGCGGCAAGTCCTCGAAGAAGTCGAGCCCGCGGGCGCTCAGCCGGCGTGCCCGCGTCACGCAGAACGACTAGGACCGATCCGCTTGGCAAGCCCCAGCGCCATCCTCACCCCCGCGGCCTTCGCGGAGAAGATCCGCACCGACCGGTCCCGGCCGGTGGCCATCATCGACATCGGCTCCAACTCGGTGCGGCTCGTCGCGTATGACGGGCTCAACCGGGCGCCGACGCCGATGTACAATGAGAAGGTGCTGTGCGGCCTCGGCCGGAACGTCTTCACCACGGGCCGCCTCGCCGACGAGGCGGTGACCAAGGCGCTCGCGGCCCTGGCGCGGTTCCGCGTGCTGTGCCGGACGATGCGGGTCTCCCAGGTCTTCGTGCTCGCCACGGCGGCGGCCCGCGACGCGCAGAACGGGCCCGACTTCCTCCGCGCCGCCGAAGAGGCCTGCGGGCAGCAGATCCAGCTCCTCTCCGGCCGCCGGGAGGCCGAGCTGTCGGCCCTCGGCGTCGTCTCCGGCTTCCACGCCCCGGACGGGGTGGTGGGCGACATGGGCGGCGGCTCCCTCGAACTGGTGGATGTGCGGGGCACCGTCGTCGGACAGGGGGTGACGATGCCCCTCGGGGGCCTCACCCTGCAGGACCTCTCCGGCGGCTCCATCAAGAAGGCCGGCAAGCTCGTCCGCGAGCACATGCGCAAGGCTGCCCCGCAACTGGAGACCCTGAAGGGCCGGACCTTCTACGCGGTCGGCGGCACGTGGCGGGCCATCGCCCGGCTGCATCAGGCCTCGCGGGGCTACCCGGTCCACGTGATGCACGGGTACACGGTCGATCCCACCGACGAGCTGAGCTTCCTCCAGATCGTGGAGCAGACCGACGCGTCGCAGCTCCAGGACGTCGAGGCCGTCTCCGAGGCGCGGCGCCCGCTCCTCGCCTACGGCGCGCTGGTGCTGGAGGAGATCATCCGGGTCGGGCGGCCCCGCGCCGTGGCGATCTCCGCCTCGGGCGTCCGCGAGGGTTTGCTGTTCGAGCAGCTCGACCGGGACACGCGGCTCGTCGACCCGCTCCTCGCCTCGGCGGCGGAGTTCAACGCCCTGCGGGCGCGGGCCCCGGGCCATGGCGAGGAGCTGATCGCCTGGACCGACCGGTTCGTGGCGACCCTCGACGGGCCGGAGACGGCCGACGAGCGCCGCCTGCGCCACGCCGCGTGCCTCCTGGCCGATGTCGGCTGGCGGGCGCATCCGGATTACCGGGGCGAGCAGAGCATCGCGGTGATCCAGAACGCGGCCTTCGTCGGCGTGGACCACCCCGGCCGGGCCTATCTCAGCCTCGCCGTGTCCTCCCGCCATATCGGCGTCGCGCCGGAGAAGGCCAATCCGATCCTGCGCGCCCTCGCCGGGCCGCGCTTCTTCGAGCGGGCCCGGCTGCTCGGCGCGCTGTTGCGGGTGGCCTTTCCGGTCTCGGCGGGGATGGACGGCGCCCTGCCGCGGGCGCCTCTGACCGTCGAGGACGGTCGCGTCACCCTGCGCCTGCCGGTGGAGTGGACCGCCCTCAGCGGCGACCGGCTCCTGAACCGGGTGCGCGGCCTCGGCCGCATCATCGGCCTCGACGGGCGGATCCTGTTCAACTGATCGGGGGGCATGAGCGGGAGGTGGGGTGGTTCAGGAGGCACCGGGGCGCTTCACCCGGCACCACCCCCACCCCAATCCCTCCCCACAGGGGGGAGGGGACTCGCGCGAGGCCGCGGGACCACCCGATCCTGGGTTCGCGGAAAACCTGTCAGCCCTCTGCCGGCTCGCGGAAATAGGGCTCCACCGTGCCCTTGAGCTTCACGGTCATCGGGTTTCCCGCGCGGTCGAGGGTCTTGCCGGCGGAGAGCCTCACCCAGCCCTCGCTGACGCAGTATTCCTCGACATTGGTCTTATCGACGCCGTTGAAGCGCACGCCGACGCCGCGCTCCAGCAGGGCTTCGTCGTAATGCGGGCTGCTGGGATGCGCCGCGAGGCGGTCGGGGGGCGTATCGCTCATCGCCTCGGTCCGGGTTCGATGTCCTGCGCCGCGCGGGGTGCGGGCGCGGCCCCGCCGTTACGGGATTCCTCGGCCCCGCGCAACGCGGCCAGCAGGGTGTCGATCCGCCCGCTCTGCAGCAGCGGGACGAGCCGGCCGACCTCGGCCCGCGGGAGGTCCCACCAGGCCGACGCCACGAGGGCCTGCGCCACCTCCGGCGGGAAGCGGTGGCGGACCACCCGCGCCGGATTGCCGGCCACCACGCCGTAGGGGGGCACGTCCCGCGTCACCACCGCCCGGGCGGCGACGACCGCCCCGTGCCCCACCGTGACGCCGGACAGGATCATGCAGCCCGAGCCGAGCCACACGTCGTGGCCGATCACCACGTCCCCCCGGGACGAATGGTAATCCTCCGGTGCGTCGGCCCCCGGAAAGTGCCCCCGCATCGCGGCGAAGGGGTAGGTGGAAGCCCAGTCCAACCGGTGGTCCCCGCCCAGCAGGATCTCCACCCTGTCGGCGATGGAACAATACCGGCCGATCGTCAGCTTCCGGCCGCTTTCGGGGAAGCGGACCTTGGGTCGGCCGTAGGAATAGGAGCCGATGGAGAATCCGTAGCGCCCCGCCAGACGGGCGAGGTGCAGCCGGGTTTCGTTGAGCGGGTTGCGCCCCCTGCGCAGGCGTTGCAACAGACCCATCAGAGCACGGCTCCGCCGGTCCGTAGGGCCCGGCAGCTAACGGGACGAGCGGGAGAGCGATCGATGGCCGACAACATGTCCGATGACCTCAAGGCCGGGGCGCTCGTCTATCATCGGCTGCCGCAGCCCGGAAAGCTCGAGATCCAGGCGACGAAGCCGCTCGGCAACCAGCGCGACCTCGCGCTCGCCTATTCCCCCGGCGTCGCCGCCGCCTGCATGGCGATCTACGACGACCCGCAGGAAGCCGCGACCCTCACCATCCGGCAGAACCTCGTGGCCGTGCTCTCGAACGGCACCGCCGTGCTCGGCCTCGGCGACATCGGCCCCCTGGCCTCGAAGCCGGTGATGGAGGGCAAGGCCGTCCTGTTCAAGAAGTTCGCCGGCATCGACGTGTTCGACATCGAGGTGAACCAGAAGGACGTCTCCAAGCTGGTGGACGTGGTCTGCGCCCTGGAGCCGACCTTCGGCGGCATCAACCTCGAGGACATCAAGGCCCCCGAGTGCTTCGAGGTGGAGGAGCAGTGCCGGGCGCGGATGAACATCCCGGTCTTCCACGACGACCAGCACGGCACGGCGATCATCGTGGCGGCGGCGGTGCTGAACGGGCTGGAGCTCGCCGGCAAGACCCTGCAGGACGTCCGCATCGTCACCTCGGGCGCGGGCGCGGCGGCGCTCGCCTGCCTCAACCTGCTCGTGTCGCTGGGTGCGCGGGTCGAGAACATCACGGTCACGGACATCAAGGGCGTGGTCTACAAGGGGCGCCCCGAGCTGATGGACCGGTGGAAGGACGTCTACGCCAAGGACACCGACAAGCGGACCCTGGCGGAGGTGATCCCCGGGGCCGACGTGTTCATCGGCCTCTCCGCGGGGGGCGTGCTGAAGCCCGAATTCCTCCGGGAGATGGCGCCGAACCCGCTCATCATGGCGCTGGCGAACCCCTACCCGGAGATCCTGCCCGACCTCGCCGAGAAGGAGCGGCCGGACGCGATGATCTGCACCGGCCGGTCGGACTTCCCGAACCAGGTCAACAACGTCCTGTGCTTCCCCTACATCTTCCGCGGCGCCCTCGATGTCGGTGCCCACAAGATCAACGAGGAGATGAAGAAGGCGGCGGTGAAGGCCATCGCGGCGCTGGCGCACGAGACGACCTCGGATGTCGTCGCCCGCGCCTATGGCGGCGAGGCGCGGCCCTTCGGCCCGAAATCGCTGATCCCGAGCCCGTTCGACCCGCGCCTGATCCTGCGCATCGCCCCCGCCGTCGCCCAGGCGGCCATGGATTCGGGCGTCGCCGGCCGCCCGCTGGAGGACATCGAGGCCTATACGGAGAGCCTGGACCGGTTCGTCCACCGCTCCGGCCTCATCATGAAGCCGCTCTTCACCAAGGCGAAGGAGAACCCGAAGCGGGTGATCTACGCCGAGGGCGAGGACGAGCGCGTGCTGCGGGCCGTGCAGGCCATCGTGGAGGACAGGGTCGCCCTGCCGATCCTCGTCGGCCGCCCGCGGGTGGTGGAGAGTCGGCTCAAGCGCTTCGGCCTGTCGATCAAGCTCGGGCGCGACTTCGAGCTGATCGATCCCGAGGACGATCCCCGTTACCGCGCCTTCGTCCAGACCTACCTGGACGTCGCCGGGCGCCGGGGCATCACCCCCGACGCGGCGCGCACGCTGGTGCGCACCAACAGCACCATCATCGGCGCCATCGCCGTGCGCCGGGGCGAGGCCGACGCGCTGATCTGCGGCCTGGAGGGCCGGTTCGAGACGCGGCTGCGGATCATCCGCGACGTGATCGGCCTGCAGCCGGGCATCAAGCAGCTCGCGGCGATGAGCCTGATCATCACCAACGAGGGGCCGTACTTCCTGGCCGACACCCATGTCCGGGCGAACCCGACGTCCGAGGAGATCGCCGAGATCGCCCAGGCCTGCGCCAACCACGTGACCCGCTTCGGCATCACGCCGAAGATCGCGCTGCTCAGCCATTCGGATTTCGGACAGTCCGACTCCGCCTCGGCCATGAAGATGCGGGAAGCCCTGGCGATCATCGAGGAGCGGGACCCGGGCCTTCAGGTCGATGGCGAGATGCAGGCGGATTCGGCCCTGTCCGAGATGGTGCGCGAGCGGGTGCTGCCGGGCTCCCGTCTGAAGGGCGCCGCCAACGTGCTGATCTTCCCGAATCTCGACGCGGCCAACATCGCGTTCCAGTTCGCCAAGGTGCTGTCCGACGCGCTCCCCATCGGGCCGCTGCTGATCGGCCCGGCCAGGCCCGCCCACATCCTCACCCCCTCGGTGACCGCCCGTGGCATCGTCAACGTGACGGCGGCGGCGGTGGTGGAGGCCCAGTCGGTGCACGGCACGCCGCGGGTCGGCGGCGAGGCCGGCGCGGGCATGACGTCGGAGTGAGGAAGAGGCCCTTCGCGGGCCGCGACGGGGGACGATGGCTCCCGTCGCACTCCCCTGGATCGCTTCCCGGCGGCCACGCGGTCTACGGATCGGGCGCCGACCGCCGGACGAGCCCCGCCTCGAAATCCCGCAAGGCGCCCCTCACCAGCGCGGCGACCTGATCGGCGGAGCGGGGCGCGTCGATGATGAGGCTGGTGAGGATATCCGTGCGCCGTCGGCGCTGCTTGGCCGTGCGGGCGTGGTTCGACAGGCGCAGGTGCCAGGGGCTGCCGGGCCGGTGGAGATAGAGGCTGTCGCCCCGCTCGTTCCGGGCCGCGACCGCAAACCCCTCCGCGCCGAGCAGACGGGCGGCCAGATCGAGCGCGGCGCGCGGCGGCAGGGTGGCGTTCACGGGCCCGCGGGCTCGATGGTACCGAGGCTCCGGCGCCCGAGGGTCCGCGCCTTGAGGGCGAGGGCCGGGCGCTCCACCGCGTACCACGACAGGGCCGCCACCGGCAGCGTCGCCGCCAGCGCGGGCACCAGCAGGGCGAGGCCCGTGGGCGCGGGCCACAGGGCGTGCAGGGTCTGCTGCACCGGCCAGCCGTAGAGGTAGATCCCGTAGGACAAGTCGGCCCGGGGATCGAAGGGCTTCGCCGCCAGGGGTCCGACGGCGAGCCACACGGCGGCGTAGGCGGAGGCCAGGAACAGCAGCGGGGGGTAGGCGGGCGTCCGCGCCAGCACGAACAGGGCGATGCCGAGGCACAGCATCGCCGGAGCGGAGACGCGCAGCCGGTCCCGCCAGAGGTACAGGCCGGCGCCGGCGGCGAAGATCAGGGGCAGGCGCAGGGCCGTCTCGGTACCCTTCGGCAGGGCGTCGCCGTGCAGGGCGATTTCCCAGCCGAGGGCCACGGCGAGACCGAGGCAGAGCAGGGCGACGGGCCACCGCCGCCGGAAAAGGCCGCACAGGGAGGCGGCCACCACGCCGCAATAGCAGAGCACCTCGTATTTCAGGGTCCAGACGGTGCCCAGCGGCGCCCGGTAGGGGTTCGCCTCGAACACGCCGGGCAGCGCGGCGTTGCTCTTGAAGGTGGTGAGGGTGCCGCGGATGAACGTCCACAGGCCCGGATCGCGCCAGTATTCGCCGGCCGGCAGCCGGCTCATGGCCGCCCCGAGGAAGAGCGAGACGACGAGGGTCGCGGCCACCAGCCCTGGCAGGATGCGCAGGGTCCGCGCCACGACATAATCCCGCAATCCCCGGCGGTCGCAGCTCATGGTGACGAGGAACCCCGAGACGGCGAAGAAGCCGTTCACCGCGTGTTCGCCGAGGGTGTAGCCCGTGGCCCGGGCCAGGGGCTCATCGGAGACGGCGCCGGTGGTGACGCTGAAGGCGTGGGACACCACCACCGCCAGCGCCAGCCCGAGGCGCAGGCCGGTGAAGCCGTTGGGGCCGCGGGCCAAAGCCTCGGCGATGGTCGGCGCGCCGCTCACGACAGGCCCTCCCGGCCGAGCGCCCCGCGCCCCCGCCACGCGGCGTAGGCGCCCGCCACCGAGCCGCCGTAGCGTTCGAACCCGGCCCGCCGGAAGGCGAGGACCGCCAGGGCGGCCTTGGGCAGGTTGACGATCATCGTGGACGGGCTCGGATCCGGCAGGCCGTATTTGCGGCTCACATAGGCCCGCGACCACGCCTGATGCCAGCGCGACCGGAACACCCGGCCCCGCGCCGGCGCCGAGGATCGGCCGCGCCCGTGCCGCGCCACCGCCCCGTGGACATGGACCAGCGAGCGCCCGGTATCGGCCACCCGGCGGCAGAGATCGTCGTCCTCGTAGAACAGGAAGATCGCCTCGTCGAAGCCTCCGAGGGCGAGGAACAGGTCGCGTTCGACCATGAAGCACGCCCCCGAGAGGAACGGCGCGCAGGCATCGCCCGTGGGCAGGTCGCGCCGGCCGGGGGGGTTGGTGAGGTAGGGGGCGAGGAGTGAGCGCGGCTGGTAGAAGAACCGCCCGTCCGGCTCGACGATCCGCGGGGCGAGGAGCCCGGCATCGGGCCAGGCCCGCGCGGCGTCCCGCAGGGCGGCGGCGGCGCCGGGCTGCAACTCCACGTCGGGGTTGACGATCAGGACCCAGGCGGCGCCCGCGGCGGCGCGGACGCCGATGTTGTTGGCCCGGCCGTAGCCCTCGTTGCGGGCGTTGCACACCACGCGGGCACCGGCCGCCCCGGCCACCGCGACGGTGGCGTCGCGGCTGGCATTGTCCACGACGAGGGCCGGCACGCCCTCCCGGGCCAGGGCCGCGAGGCAGGCGGGGAGGGCGTCGGCGCTGTCGTGGGCGACGACGATGGCCACGAGGTCGCTCATACCCTCCATCGACTACGAGTGCAGCCCTTGGCCTCGCCACTCTCCATCGTCATTGCGAGCCGAGCGAAGCAATCCAGCCGGCACTGCCGCCTCCGAAGAGGTCGCGCTCCGGATTGCTTCGGCTCCGCCTCGCGATGACGGAGCAAGCCTTGGCCTGGGCTACTCATGAAGGAGCGACGTCAGGCCTTCTTCTCCGGCAGGTTCAGGCGGATGTGCAGCTCGCGGAGTTGCTTCGCCGTCGCCTCGTTGGGGGCGCCCATCATCAGGTCTTCGGCCCGCTGGTTCATCGGGAACAGCACCACCTCGCGGATGTTCGGCTCGTTGCACAGGAGCATGACGATGCGGTCCACACCCGGCGCGATGCCGCCGTGCGGCGGGGCGCCGAGGCGCAGGGCGTTGAGCATGCCGCCGAACTTCGCCTCCAGCACGTCCCTGCCGTAGCCGGCGATGGCGAAGGCCTTCTCCATCACATCGGGGCGGTGGTTCCGGATCGCGCCGGAGGACAGCTCCACGCCGTTGCAGACGATGTCGTACTGGAACGCCTTGAGGTCGAGGATCTGCTTCGTGAGCGCCCCGGTCTCGCCCGAGGCCGCCAGGGCCTCGACGTCGAAGGCCAGGAACGCCTCCCGGTCGATGTTGGGCATCGAGAACGGGTTGTGGGAGAAGTCGACCTTCTTGTCCTCTTCGTTCCACTCGTACATCGGGAAGTCGGTGATCCAGCAGAAGGCGTACTGATCCTTGTCGGACAGGTTCAGTTCGTCGCCGATGCGAACGCGGGCCTTGCCGGCGAGGCCCGCCGCCTTCGCCTCGGATCCGGCCGAGAAGAACACCGCGTCGCCCGCCTTCACCCGCGCCTTCTCGGCGATGATCGCCTGGACCGGGGCCGGGATGAACTTGGCGATCGGCCCCTTGCCGACGAGCTGCCCGCCTTCCTCCTCGAACACCACGTAGCCGAGGCCCGGCGCGCCCTCCGAGCGGGCCCAGTCGTTGAGCTTGTCGAAGAACGAGCGCGGCTGGCCCGCCGCCGCCGGAGCCGGGATGGCGCGCACGACGCCGCCCGCCTTGATCGCGCCCTTGAACGCCTTGAACTCCACGTCGTCGCGGGCGAACTCGTCGGTGACGTCGGCGATGAGGAGGGGGTTGCGCAGGTCCGGCTTGTCCACGCCGTACTTCAGCATCGCGTCGGCGAAGGTGATGCGCGGGAACGCCTTCGTGACCCGCTTGCCCTCGGCGAACTCCTCGAACACGCCGCGCAGGACCGGCTCCACCGCCTGGAACACGTCCTCCTGGGTGACGAAGCTCATCTCGATGTCGAGCTGGTAGAACTCGCCCGGCGAACGGTCGGCGCGGGCATCCTCGTCGCGGAAGCAGGGCGCGATCTGGAAATAGCGGTCGAAGCCCGCGATCATCGTCAGCTGCTTGAACTGCTGCGGCGCCTGCGGCAGCGCGTAGAACTTGCCGGGATGGACCCGGGACGGGACGAGGTAGTCGCGGGCGCCCTCCGGCGAGGAGGCCGTCAGGATCGGCGTCTGGAACTCGAAGAAGCCGCCCTCGCGCATCCGGCGGCGCAGGCTGTCGATGATCGCGCCGCGCTTAATGATGTTGGCGTGCAGCTTCTCCCGGCGCAGGTCGAGGAAGCGGTACTTGAGGCGGGTCTCCTCGGGGTATTCGACATCCCCGAAGACCGGCAGGGGCAGTTCGCCCGCCGGGCCCAGCACCTCGAGCTCGTCGATGTAGACCTCGACCGCGCCGGTCGGCAGGTCGGCGTTCTCGGTGCCGGCGGGGCGGGTGCGGACCCGCCCGTCGATGCGGACCACCCATTCGGAGCGCACGGCCTCGGCCGCGGCGAAGGCCGCCGAATCCGAATCCACCACGCACTGCGTCACGCCGTAATGGTCGCGCAGGTCCACGAACAGGACGCCGCCATGGTCGCGGACGCGGTGGCACCAGCCGGAAAGCCGGACGGTCTGCCCGACGTCGGACGGGCGCAATGCCCCGCAGGTGTGGGTACGGTAACGGTGCATGGCGGTTTCTTCTTGGAGGAAGGCCGGCACCATTCACGCGGGGGTCCCCAAGTCAAGCGCGTCCCGCCCGGTCGATGCCGCGCGCGCACACCCGGGCGGGACGGGCGGGCAGGCGCGGCGGACGGACGCGCCCGCGGCGGGGCGCGGCTGCACGGCGCGGGGAAAATGCGACAAGTCCCCTGGAAATAGGCCGGCTTCCGCCTGCGCGGCTCCCCAACCCGCCAAGGCTTGCGTATAGCCGGATCATGGACCTGATCACCGACACCGCCGAACTTCGCGACGTCTGCACGCGGCTGTCCGCGCAGCCCTTCGTGACCGTCGATACCGAGTTCATGCGGGAGACGACCTACTATCCGAAGTTGTGCCTGATCCAGATGGCCGCCCCGGACGGGAGCGCGGTGCTGGTCGATCCCCTCGCCGCCGGCCTCGATCTGCAGCCCTTCGTGGATCTGATGGCCGACGAAGGCGTGGTGAAGGTGTTCCACTCGGCCCGGCAGGACCTCGAGATCGTCTGGATGCTGGGCAAGATGCTGCCGCATCCCTTCTTCGATACGCAGGTCGCCGCCATGGTCTGCGGCTACGGCGACTCGGTCTCCTACGAGCAGCTCGTCAACGACCTCGCCAAGGCCAAGATCGACAAGTCCTCGCGCTTCACCGACTGGTCGCGCCGCCCCCTGTCGGACGCGCAGCTCGCCTACGCCCTGTCGGACGTGACGCACCTCGTGAAGATCTACGAGGAGCTGGTGGCCGAGCTGCTGCGCACCGACCGGGGCGCGTGGCTCGATGAGGAGATGGGGGTCCTCACCTCGCCGGAGACCTATCAGGCCGATCCGCAGCAGGCGTGGCGCCGCCTCGCCGGGCGGATGCGCAAGCCGCGGGAGATCGCGGTGCTGATGGAAGTCGCGGCATGGCGCGAGCGGGAGGCGCAGTCGCGCAACGTCCCCCGGGGGCGGGTGCTGAAGGACGAGGCGGTGATCGACGTCGCCTCGGCGGCGCCGCGCAGCGTCGAGGCGCTGGGGCGGCTGCGCACGATCCCCGCCGGTTTCGAACGGTCGCGCACCGGGGCGGACATCCTCGCGGCGGTGGAACGCGGCCTCGCCAACGACTCGTCGGCGATCGCCGTGCCGGAACGCGTGCGCCGCTCCGGCGGCAACGGCGCCCTGGTGGAACTGCTCAAGGTGCTGCTGAAGGCCGTGTGCGAGGCGGAGGGCGTGGCGCCCAAGATCATCGCCACGGTGGACGACCTCGAAGCCCTCGCCGAGGACGACGAGGCGGAGGTGCCCGTCCTGCAGGGGTGGCGCCGGGTGCTCTTCGGCGAGAAGGCGCTGGCCCTGAAGCACGGCCGGCTCGCCCTGTCGGCCCGGGGCAACCGCATCGTGGTGCACGACCTCACCGTGACGGTCGTCTGAGCTTTCCCGGGATCCTTATCACAAGACGGTGACACACGGCCCGGACGGGACTAAGCGGCAATGGGCTTGCCGTTTTATCCTGACGTCCGAGTCCTGATGTCCGAGCCTGGGGACGATCCGAACATCCACAGCGGCCGCGGCCTCGTGCAGGCCGAGGGGTGCGAGCCGGTGCGCGTGCGCTATCGCCTCGTGATCGAGAAGCGGCCCGAAGGGGCCTTCGCCCACGGTACGCTGACGGGCCGCCACACGGGCCTGTGGCCGATCTGGCTGGAGCCGGATGCCCAGCTTCGCCTGAAGAGCGGGCGCACCTTCGCGATCTCCCTCACCGACCTCGTCGGGGATGTCGCCGAGTTCGAGGCCACCGGACCCGTCCCGGAACTCTAGATCCACCCGCACAACCTATGCGCGATTCCGCCCGTGCGGCCCGACGGCCGCCGCGGGCGCTTGCCGGATCGTCCCGTCGCATCCGGGGCGATCATGCGGCGAGACGGCGCAACTCCTGGCGAACCGTTGAGCTTGCATCGAGTCCTGAGCCGTGGGCGGCCCCGTGACGCGTCCCGCACCGCGGCAAGCAGGCCGACCCCCGCCGAAGGATCCGCAAGACGCCCGCCCGAGCGGCTATACTCATGACGAAGCATGAGCTTTCCTGAGTCGAGCCGATCCAGTGAGGGCTGTTTTCCCCTGCGTACACGGATCCGTGAAAGCTTTTGACCGCACCGCACAACGGAGTTGTGCAGGGCACCAACTTGGCCGTATTCGGCAAGCGGAAACCATCAAGGCGTTGAAGACGGAATACGTCGTGAAACTGCGTGTTGACGGCGCTCAAAAATCTCTTAAGGTCCGTTTCAGCTTCGGTTTCGAGGGGGCAGCCTAAGGGGATGGGCAGCCTCTGGCCGGAAGTCGGGAAGACTTCCGTCACCCATACGCCCGCTATCGAAGTTCTATCCCTGTCGCGAAAGAGTCAGATTGCAGTTCTTCCAGCATTGCCTCCAGGCGTGTCTTGAGAACTTGATAATGACTTGTCGGAGGAATCCATGAGAGCGGTACATCTCCTTGCCCTCGGGGCAGGCGTTGCGGCCGTTGCCGCACCGGCGCTCGCCAACGAGAGCGTCCTTAAGGGCATCGCCAACCCTGCCGAGCAGGTGCTTCAGACGGTCGATTACGCCAACACCCGTTATTCGAAGCTCGACCAGATCAATTCCAAGAACGTCAAGGACCTCCAGGTCGCCTGGACGTTCTCGACCGGCGTGCTGCGCGGCCACGAGGGCTCGCCGCTCGTCGTCGGCAACATGATGTACGTGCACACCCCGTTCCCGAACATCGTGTACGCTCTCGACCTCGACCACGACGCCAAGATCGTGTGGAAGTACGAGCCGAAGCAGGATCCGTCCGTGATCCCGGTCATGTGCTGTGACACGGTCAACCGTGGTCTCGCCTACGCCGACGGCACCATCATCCTGCACCAGGCCGACACGACCGTCGTCTCGCTCGACGCCAAGTCCGGCAAGGTGAACTGGTCGGTCAAGAACGGCGACCCGTCCAAGGGTGCGACCAACACCGCGACCGTTCTCCCGGTCAAGGACAAGGTCATCGTCGGCATCTCCGGCGGCGAGTTCGGCGTGCAGTGCCACGTCACCGCCTACGACCTGAAGACCGGCAAGCTCGCCTGGCGCGGCTTCTCGGAAGGTCCGGATGACCAGATCCTCGTCGACCCCGAGAAGACCACCGAGCTCGGCAAGCCGATCGGCAAGGACTCCTCGCTGAAGACCTGGGAAGGCGATCAGTGGAAGACCGGCGGCGGCTGCACCTGGGGCTGGTTCTCGTACGACCCCAAGCTGAACCTCGTGTACTACGGCTCGGGCAACCCCTCGACCTGGAACCCGAAGCAGCGTCCGGGCGACAACAAGTGGTCCATGACCATTTGGGCGCGTAACCCCGACACCGGCGTCGCCAAGTGGGTCTACCAGATGACCCCCCACGACGAGTGGGACTACGACGGCATCAACGAGATGATCCTCACGGATCAGAAGGTTGACGGCAAGGACCAGCCGCTCCTGACGCACTTCGACCGCAACGGTTTCGGCTACACCCTGAACCGTGACACGGGCGCCCTGCTCGTGGCCGAGAAGTACGATCCGGCCGTGAACTGGGCCTCCAAGGTCGACATGGACAAGGGGTCCAAGACGTACGGCCGTCCGCTCGTCCTGTCGAAGTACTCGACCGAGCAGAACGGTGAGGACGTGAACTCCAAGGGCATCTGCCCGGCGGCCCTCGGGTCGAAGGATCAGCAGCCGGCGGCGTTCTCGCCCAAGACCAACCTGTTCTACGTGCCCACCAACCACGTCTGCATGGACTACGAGCCGTTCCGGGTGACCTACACCCCGGGCCAGCCCTACGTCGGTGCGACCCTCTCGATGTACCCGGCCCCGAACTCTCACGGCGGCATGGGCAACTTCATCGCTTGGGACGGCGTGAGCGGGAAGATCAAGTGGTCTGATCCGGAGCAGTTCTCGGTGTGGTCGGGCGCGCTCGCCACCGCTGGTGACGTGGTGTTCTACGGCACCCTCGAGGGCTACCTGAAGGCGGTCGACGACAAGACCGGCAAGGAGCTCTGGAAGTTCAAGACCCCGTCGGGCATCATCGGCAACGTGATGACCTACCAGCACAAGGGCAAGCAGTACGTGGGCGTCCTCTCGGGCGTCGGCGGCTGGGCCGGCATCGGCCTCGCGGCCGGCCTGACCGACCCGAACGCCGGCCTCGGCGCCGTGGGTGGCTACGCGGCTCTGTCGCAGTACACCAACCTCGGTGGCCAGCTGACCGTGTTCGCTCTGACGAACTAATCGGCCGCAGCCAGACGCAGAAAAGGGTGCCGGCGCGGGCTTCCGCGCCGGCACCCTTGCGATTAAGTTACGGCGCCAAGAGGTCTCTGCTCGAAGGGAGACGGAAAGACCTCATTTAGGGAGACGCTCACGTTGCTTCACCTCAGCACCATCATCACGCGGCCTGTTCTGGCCGCCCTCGCCCTAGCGACCGTGTCCGTGGTCGCCGTACATGCTGAGGATGCCAAGCCCGATCCTGCCCTCGCCAACTCGCTCAACGCAAACGACAAGACCGCCGAGCAGGACCCCGAGCTTCTCAAGAAGGATGCGGCCGTCAAGATCGAGGACGGAAAGTACATGGATGCGGAAGGCCATCCGACCTTCCACGTCACCGACGACGGCAAGAAGCTCGACTGGTTCACCTATTCCGGCTACCGCCGCTATCACGCCGAGTGCCACGTCTGTCACGGTCCCGACGGCATGGGCTCGACCTATGCGCCGGCCCTCAAGGACTCGCTGAAGCACCTCTCCTACGAGGAGTTCATCGGCATCCTGGTCGGCGGCAAGCAGGACGTGAACGCCGCCGAACAGAAGGTCATGCCGGCCTTCGGCGACAACAAGAACGTCATGTGCTACTCGGACGACCTCTACGTGTACCTGAAGGCACGGGCCGCCGGCGCGATCGGCCGCATCCGCCCCAGCGAGCACGAGGACAAGCCCGACGCCGCCAAGAAGACCGAAAAGGAGTGCATGGGCTTTTGATAGTTCGTGCCTCCAGGCTTGCGATCCTCTGCGCCCTGTCGATGACGGCGGCGCAGGGGGCCCTCGCACAGCACCTGCCCGACACCGTCACGACGGACGTCCTGCGCGTCTGCGGCGATCCGGGCAACATGCCGTTCTCCGAGCGCAAGGAGGACGGCTTCGAGAACAAGATCGCCGCGATCCTCGCCGACGAACTGAAGGTGAAGGTCCGCTATTACTGGCTGACGCAGGGTCCGGGCTTCGTCCGCAACACCCTGGGGACCGGCCTGTGCGACCTGATCCTCGGTCAGGCCTTCGGCAGCGACCTCGTCCAGACCACCAATCCCTATTACCGCTCGGCCTACACCCTGGTGACCCGGGCCGGCGAGTTCGACGGCGCGACCGCCCTTGACGATCCGCGCCTGAAGGGCAAGAAGATCGGCGTCATCGCCGGCACGCCGCCGGTGAACCGCATGGGCGACCTCGGCCTCGTGTCGTCCATGAAGGCCTATGCGCCCTACGCCCTCGATCCCCAGCGCAAGCACCAGACGGTGGCCGCCGAGGTGATCGCCGACCTCGCGTCGAAGGACATCGACGCCGCCGTGCTTTGGGGGCCGGCCGCGGGCTGGCTCGCCAAGCAGAGCGGGACGGCCATGACCGTGACGCCCCTGCTCAAGGAGCCCGAGCGTCCGCCGATGGCCTACCGGATCGCGATGGGCGTCCGCCTCGGCGAGAACGATTGGAAGCGCACCCTCAACACCGCCCTGCGCAAGCGCCGGGCGGATATCGAGAAGGTGCTGCGCGACTACGATGTCCCGCTCCTCGACGAGGACGAGAACAAGCTGGCCGCGCCCGGCGAGCGGTAGGCCTGGGACACTGCGGCAGAGACCGGCCCTTCACGCCGAATCCGTCATCGCGTGCGGAGCGGAGCGATCCCGGGACGCGCGACCCCGAATAGGGGTGCGCCACCGGATCGCTTCACTCCGCCCGCGATCTTGGCGAACGGCTGTCGCGATTCGGGCTCAGCGCCCCTTCCAGTCCGGCACCCGCTTGCCGAGGAAGGCTTCCATCCCCTCCCGGAAATCCTGGCTCATGTAGCACATGAGGATCAGGTCATCGCCGGGGCGCGGGGCGTCCTCGGGGAGGGTGTCCTCCTCGGCGAGGCGGCGGAGCCCTTCCTTGGTGGCCTGCATCGTGAGGGGGGCGTGCCCCGCGAGCAGGGTGGCGAGGGTTTCGGCTCGCTCGTTCAGGGCATCCCGGTCGTCCACCACCTCGCCCACGAGGCCGATAGCCAGGGCCTCGTCTCCGCCGACGAGCCGCGCGGTGAAGATGATGTCCTTCACCCGGGCAGGGCCGATCAGGTTCGAGAGACGCTTCAGGTTGCCCAGGCTGAGGCAGTTGCCGAGGGTGCGGGCGATGGGGAAGCCGAACCGGGCGTCCCGGGTGGCGATGCGCAGGTCGCAGGCCGCCGCGATGGCGGCACCCCCGCCCGTGCAGGCCCCGGCGATGGCGGCGATGGTCGGCACCCGCACACGCTCCAGCCCGCCGAGCACCTGATCCATGAACCGCTCGTAGCCCAGCGCGTCCTCGGCCGTCTGGAAGGTGCGGAACTGGGCGATGTCGGTGCCGGCCGCGAAGGCCTTGTCGCCGGCCCCGGTGATGATCAGCGCCTTCACCGTGGGATCGGCCGCGATGTCCTCGCAAGAGGCGATCAGCCCGCGATACATGGCGAAGGTCAGGGCGTTGCGCGCCTGCGGCCGGTTCAGGACGATCCGGGCGATTCCCGCCTCGTCCTTGGTGAACAGCAACTCTTCGGTCGGGGCGTGGGCGTTCATCGGGGCCTCCGAGCGGCCGGGTGCGAGGTCAGGCCAGGGTTTCGCGGACGATGCCCCGGGCGATCAGGTCGTCGATCGCCGCCTCATCGTATCCGGCTTCTGCGAGGATCGCACGGGAATGCTCGCCCAGGAGCGGCGCCGCCCCGTGCACCTTCCCCGGCGTGGCCGAGAACTTCACGGGCAGGCCGAGCGTCTTCATCGGCCCGACGCGGGAATGATCGACCTCGACGACCATCTCCCGGGCGAGGGTCTGCGGGTCCCGGTGCATGGCGTTCACGTCGAGCACGGGCCCGGCCGGGACGCCCTCGGCCTCCAGGCGGACGAGCCACGCCTCGGAATCCTGCGCCCGGAAGGCCGGCGCCAGGGTCGCGGCGAGGTCCTCCCGGTGGGCCATGCGGTCGCGGTTGTGGGCGAAGCGCGGATCCACCGCCAACTCCTCCATCCCGACGGCCTTCAGCAGCCGCAGCCAGTTGGTCTGGTTGGCCGCGCCGATGGTGATCCAGCCGTCGGCCGTCTCGAAGGCCTCATAGGGGGCGTTCAGGGGATGGGCCGAGCCCATCGGCCCGGGGGCGAGGCCCGTCGCCATGGCGATGGCCGACTGCCAATAGGTGTGCGTGATGCCGGCCTCGAACAGGGAGGTTTCGACGGCCTGCCCCTCGCCGGTCTTCAGGCGCCGGGTGTAGGCGGCCAGCACCCCCATCGCCGCGAGGATGCCCGCGGTGATGTCGGTGACCGGCGGCCCGCACTTCATCGGCGGCCGTCCGGGGCCTTCGCCCGTCACGGACATCAGGCCGCTCATGCCTTGGGCGACGAGGTCGAACCCCGCCCGGTCCGCATAGGGGCCGCTGCGGCCGAAGCCCGAAAGCGAGCAGTAGACGAGGCCGGGGAACTCCTTCCGCAGGGTTTCGTAGCCCAGGCCCAGGCGCTCCATGGTGCCGCCGCGGTAGTTCTCGATCAGCGCGTCGGCACCGGCCAGGAGCCGCCGCAACACCGCGACGCCGTCGGGGGCCTTGAGGTCGAGGCTGAGGCCGCGCTTGCCGCGATTCATCATCATGTAGGCGGCGCTCTCGCCCTCCAGGGCCGGGGGTACCGTGCGCCGCGTATCGTCGCCTTCGAGCTTCTCGACCTTGATGACCTCGGCGCCCATGTCGGCAAGCATCAGCCCGCAGACCGGCCCGGCCATGATGTGCGCGAGCTCGATCACCCGCATCCCCGTGAGGGGGCCCTGCCGTCCGTTCGGCGCGTGATCCATGGGCTACTCTCCCGCGGGGACGCTGGCGATCCGCCCGGCCGGCTCGCCCGGAGGGTCGATGAATTCGCGCTCGGGGTGCATCGTGAAGGCCAGCACGGCGCCGAGAAGGCATAGGCCGATCGACCCGACGAAGGGGAGCGTCCAGCTCCCGGTCTTGTCCACGACGAAGCCGAACACGACCGGCGAGACGATGGCCGCCAGGGCCGAACCGGTGTTCATCAGCCCGCTCGCGGTGCCGGCGTATTTGGGCGCGATGTCCATGGGCACGGACCAGATCGGGCCGATCACCAGTTCGGCGAAGAAGAACCCGGAGGACAGGAGCAGGGCGACGTAGGTCAGGTCGCGGGTGAAGAACACCCCCGTCAGGCTCGCCGCCGCCCCCAGGAAGCCCACCACGATCACCGACAGGCGGGCGAGCTTCACGTTGCCGGTGCGGTGGCCGATCTTGTCGCTGGCGAGGCCCCCCACCGTGTCGCCGACCACCCCGGCGAAGAACACGCCCGAGGCGAACAGCGCCGAGTTCTTGAGGTCGAGCCCGTAGCTCTCCTTGAAGAAGGTCGGCAGCCAGCCGAGGAACAGCCACAGGGTCCAGCCGTAGCAGAAATAGGTGATCGACACCGGCAGCATCCGCCGGGTGAGGGCGCCCCACGGCACGCTCTGGCGGATGCCGACCTTGCGCGGCGGCGGCAGAGTGTCGAGTTCCGCCTGGGTGATGCGGTGATGATCCGACGGGTCGTCGCGGAAGTAATAATACCAGATAAGCACCCAGACGAAGCTGATGACGCCGAGGACGTAGAAGCTCACCCGCCAGCCGAAATGGTAGATCAGGAAGGCGACGATGGGCGGGGCCACCGCGTTGCCGAGCCGGGCGAAGGCGTGGGTGATGCCCTGGGCGAAGCCGCGCTTGCCGGGCGCCGTCCAGTTCTGCATGGCGCGGGTGGCGGTGGGGAAGGTGGCCCCCTCGCCGAAGCCGAGGAGCACCCGGGCGAGGAACAGGCTGAGCAACCCACCGACCAGGCCGGTGAGCACCGTCGCGGCCGCCCAGATGATGCCGCAGATCATCAGCGTGCGCCGGGCCCCGAACCGGTCGCCCACCGAGCCCCCGATCACCTGGAAGATGGCGTAGGGGTAGGCGAAGGCCGAAAGCATCAGCCCGAACTCGGTCTTGGACATGCCGAGGTCGTGCATCATCACCGTGCCGGCCGTCGCCAGGTTCACCCTGTCGAGGTAGGTGATGAAGTACATGATGCAGAGCAGGCCGAGCACGCCGTTCGTGGCGCTCACGCGCTTCATCATCGCCCACTCCTCCCGGCGGCGCTGCTGGCTTCTGCCCCGCATGCCCGCCCGGCGCCCGGTCCCGTGCCGGGGACGCCTTTTCTAATACGTTATTCAAACTGTTCCGGAGGCCGTTGGCAACCGTGGATCGTTTCTCATGATCCCGGGGCATCTGGACAAGTCATGCGGGGGCCGGCGGCCCCGGGCCTCGGGCCGGCGGCGGAGGAAACGCAAACGGGGGCCCCGAGAGGCCCCCGTCCCGTCGTCGTGCTGGTGAACCCGTCAGGCGGTGGCGGGCTGGAGCTTGCCGGCCTCCGCCGGGGCGGGGGCGGTGAGGGCCTTGCCCCGGGGGCCGACCCAGGCGCCGACCCAGTTGCGCTGCCAGAGGTAGAGGCAGCCGAGCACCACGGCCGCGAAGACGGCGTAGAGCACGAAGCCGGTGGCGAAGTGCCCGGTATACTGCTTCGAGAGGCCCATCACGTTCGGCAGGATCGCCCCACCCAGCGCGCCGACCTCGCCGATCATCGAACCGGCCACCGCCGTGTTGTTGGGCCAGCGCAGGGGCACGAGCTGGAACAGGGCACCGTTGCCGGCGCCGAGCGCCGCGAAGCAGAACATGAACAGGATCGTCGTCAGGACGAGCGACGGGTTCACCGTGAGGGCGAGGAACGCCGCCACCGCCGCGAGCAGCACCACCGACAGCACCGCCACGCCACCGAGCTTGTCGGCGAAGTAGCCGCCGACGATGCGGATGCCGGAGCCCATCAGGGCGGCCAGCATGGTGAGGCGCCCGGCCTCGACCTTCGTCACCGAGAACTGCTCGTAAAAGAAGGTGGGCAGGAAGTTCGACAGGCCGATGAAGCCGCCGAAGGTGATGACGTAGATCAGCGAGAACGCCCAGCCGTCCTTGGTGAACAGGCAGGAGATGTGGTCCTTGAAGGACTGGCCGTGCAGGTCCGGCGGCTCCTTGGCGAGGAGGATCATCACCGCGAGCGGGATCAACATCACGACGCCCGCGAAGCCGTAGACCGCCTGCCACCCGTACATCTGCGCCAGGGGCGGGGCGAAGAGCACGGCGAGCACCGTGCCCGAATTGCCCGCGCCGGCGATGCCCATGGCCAAGCCCTTGTGCTCCGGCGGGAACCAGCCCGAGCCCAGCGACAGGGCGACGCCGAACGAGGCGCCGGCGATGCCGAGGAGGACGCCCATGGCGAGCACGTCGTTGTAGGTGGAGACGACGAAGAAGCCGTAGGCCATCGCCAGGACGATGATGCCCATCTCGGTGATCGCCGCGTTCTTGCGCCCGATATACTGGGCCAGCACGCCGAGGGGGAAGCGCATGACCGCGCCCGCCAGGATCGGCAAGGAGATCATGAACCCGGTCTGGGCGGGGGTGAGCTTGTAGGTCTCCGTGATGAACGGGCCCATCGCGCCGTTCAGGACCCAGATCGCGAAACAGAAATCGAAGTAGAGGAACGCCGCAAACAGAGTCGGGGGGTGCCCCGACTTCATCACCGTCTTGAAACTCGCCATGGGTGAGGTGCTCGTCAGAGTTGGCGAGCCGCGACGCGGCCGCACATGCCGGGGGTCCGGACCCACACCGTCCGCTTTGCGGAGCGCCGTTGCTCCGCCTGCCGCACCATCGGCGGCGGGGGACGAAATGCAGGAGGCGTGCCAGCGTCTCCGCCGGGTCGGCCGAGCCCCGACCTTCGCCGTCACCGCGAGCGGGAAGGGGCCCTCACCGGGTGTCGGTGCCGCCGAACGAGGCAGGCCTGCCGCGCAAACGGGCGCAGGACTGGTTTCGGTGGGGCGGCCGGGCACGTCTTGCTGCACGCGTGCAACAGAGCTCGCCGAAAGTCGGCGCGATCCGGCTATGTTCCGGGTCGCGCTTGGCGCCGCCCGGGCGATTTTGTAAGTCTTGCGAAAGCTTGGCCGGATCGACGGCGGAAGGTACCGCCCGCGATCGGCATTCGTCTTCCAGAAAGTCCCGCGATGTCCGCCCCGCTCCGCCTATTCCTCCTCGCCGGCTTGGCTGCCTGCGCGGCATCCTCGCCCGTCCTGGCGCAGGGCCGCGCCGCCGTGGCCGACACCCGGTTCGACGCCGATGCCGACCGGCTCTACCAGGACCAGAACGGCGCCTACTACCTGCGCCGCGGCGACCGCTACGTGCCCTATACCGGCCGCGTCGAGTTCGGCCGCGCCGTGCTGGATCGCCAGGCCGCAACCCCGGCACGGGCCCTCGCCCCCGCGCCCGCCACAGCGCCGGCCCCCGAGGCGCTGGCGCCGCAGCCCCGCCAGGCCGCCCTGGTCCAGCCCGAGGCGTCGGGCGACCCCGCCCTCTCGCCCATCGAGGCCGCCAAGGCGAAGGCCGTGCTCCGCACGCCCGACAACGGCCCGATCGACTACGCGAAGGCCTACGGCCCGATCGATGACGACGTGTACCCCGTGCGCGCCTTCGACTACCGGAAGATGAGCCCGGCCTACCTCCGCCAGGAGATCGCCTATCAGGGCCCCTACGAGCCGGGCACGATCATCGTGGACCCGCGGGCCCACCAGCTCACCCTGGTGCAGGAGGGCGGCCGGGCCCGCCGCTACGGCGTCGGCGTGGGCAAGCAGGGCTTCTCGTGGTCGGGCACCGCGACGGTGAACTCCAAGCAGGCCTGGCCGGACTGGTACCCGCCCAAGGAGATGATCGCCCGCAGCCCGAAGCTCGCCAGCGAGGTCGACAAGCTCCAGAGCGGCCTCGGCGTCTCCGGCGGCCTGCGCAACCCGCTCGGCGCCCGCGCCATGTACCTGTGGCAGGGCAACAAGGACACGCTGTTCCGCATCCACGGCACGCTGGAGCCCTTCTCCATCGGCAAGAGCGTGTCGTCCGGCTGCATCCGCATGATCAACCAGGACGCCATCGACCTGTTCAGCCGGGTGAATGTCGGCTCCAAGGTGGTCGTGCTGAACTGACTATCGGCCTCACCGGCGCCGTCGTCATCGCGATCCGGCGGCGACGCCTCCGGGTGACCCCGCGGCCCGGGATCGCTTCCCCGCGTCTGCGCTGACGCGGGATCCGTAGGGGGACCGCAGGCCGGCGCTCAGTGCGCCAGTTCAGCCACCAGCGCGTTGAGCACAGGAGCCCCGGCGGCGGTCGCGGCAATGCGGCCGTCGGGCTTTGCGGTGAGCAATCCGTCGCCGACCAGCGCGGCGATCCGTGCGGGATCGATGGCCCGGCCTCCGAGGGCGGCGTAGCGGGCGGGATCGATCCCCTCCGACAGGCGCAGGCCCATCACGAGGAATTCGTCGGCTTGGGCTGGGGCCGCAAGGTGCTCGGTTTCCGCGATGCCATGGCCGCTCGCCTCAACGCGGGCGAGCCACGCTTCGGGGCCACGCTCGGTGACGGTGCCGATGCGCCCCTCCGGCGTTACCAGACGGCCGTGGGCGCCGGGGCCGATGCCAGCATATTCGCCGTAGCGCCAGTAGAGCAGGTTGTGCCGTGCCTCGGCCCCCGGCCGGGCGTGGTTCGAGATCTCGTAGGCCGGCAGCCCGGCGGCGGCGCAGACTTCCTGCGTGACGTCGTAGAGGGCGCGGGACACGTCCTCGTCGGGCGTCACCAGCTTGCCCGCGGCGGCGAGGCCGAAGAACGGTGTGCCGGGTTCGATCGTCAGCTGGTACAGCGACAGGTGCTCCGCCGCCCGGTCGATGGCCTCCGTCAGCTCGGCCCGCCACGCCCCCGGGCCCTGGCCGGGGCGGGCGTAGATCAGGTCGAACGAAGTGCGCGCGAAGGTCGCCTGCGCGATGCGGATGGCGGCGAAGGCCTCCTCCGCGTTGTGGAGGCGCCCGAGGGTCTTCAGCGAGGCGTCGTCCAGCGCCTGCACGCCGAGGGAGACGCGGTTCACCCCCGCCGTGCGGTAGCCACGGAACCGTCCCGCCTCCACGCTCGACGGGTTGGCCTCCAGCGTAACCTCCGCGTTCGGGGCCACCGGCCAATGGCCGGCCACGGCGTCGAGCAGCCCCGCCACGGTCTCCGGCCGCATCAGCGAGGGCGTGCCGCCGCCGAGGAAGATGCTCGTGACCTCGCGCCCCGGCACCTCGGCGGCCACGTGGGCCATCTCGGCCCGGAAGGCCGCGAGGAAGCGCGCCTCGTCCACGCCCGCATGCCGGACGTGGCTGTTGAAGTCGCAGTAGGGGCACTTCGCGGCGCAGAACGGCCAGTGCAGGTAGACCCCGAACCCCGCATCGCGGGTGGGGTGGTCGGGAACGGTCGGTGGCATGGCACGCCTGTCAGGGCGGTCGCGCGGCGAATCCGGACGCCGTCATCGCGAGCGCAGCGAAGCGATCCAGGGCTGCACGCGTGGGAAGCCCGTCGCGTATCCCTGGGTCGCTCCGCTGTCGCTCGCAAAGGCTTCGGGTGTCAAATCCGGCCCGCCGGGGCCAGACACTCCCGCGCCAAGTCCACGAAGGCCCGCGCCCGGTGCGACAGGCCCTCGCCCGCCTGCCAATCGACCCCGTGCTTCTCCTGCGCGCTCATCTCGCCGAAGGTGCGCCCGTGCCCCTCCGGCCGGAACAGGGGATCGTAGCCGAAGCCCGCCGTGCCGCGGGGCTCCACGAGGTCGCCGAACACCCGGCCCTCGAACAGCTCCGTGTGCCCGTCCGGCCACGCGAGGACGAGGGCCGAGACGAAATGCGCCCGGCGGCCCACGGCGCCGCGGGCACCGAGCTCGGCGAAGATGCGCGCCATCGCGCCGGCAAAGTCCTTGTCCGGCCCGGCCCAGCGGGCGGAGAAGATGCCCGGCGCCCCGTCGAGGGCATCGACGCAGAGCCCGGAATCGTCGGCGAAGGCGGGCAGGCCCGTGGCGCGGGCGGCGGCGTGCGCCTTGATCGCCGCGTTCTCGGCGAACATCGTGCCGGTCTCGTCCGGCTCGGGCAGGCCGAGTTCCCCCGCCGAGACGGCCTCGATGCCGAACGGCGCCAGGAGCTCGCGCATCTCGGCGAGCTTGCCCGCATTGTGGGTGGCGATGACCACCTTGCCGGTGAGCTGCCGCCTCACGCGATGGCCTCCTTCTGCAGGGCGACGAGGCGCTCTGTGCCGGAGCGGGCGAGCCGAAGGAGTTCCAGGAGCTGCGCCTCGGAGAAGGGCTCCTGCTCGGCGGTGCCCTGCACCTCCACGATGCCCCCCTTGCCGGTCAGCACGAAGTTGGCGTCCGTCTCGGCGGCGGAATCCTCCTCGTATTCGAGGTCGAGGACCGGGACGCCCTTGTAGATGCCGCAGGATACCGCGGCGACGTGGTCGCGCAGGGGATCGACCGAGATGATCGAGCGGGTGCGCATCCAGGCGAAGCAATCGTGCAGGGCCACCCAGGCCCCGGTGATCGCCGCCGTACGGGTGCCGCCATCGGCCTGGATCACGTCGCAATCCACCGTCACCTGCTTCTCGCCGAGTGCCGAGAGGTTGGTGACGGCCCGCAGCGACCGGCCGATGAGACGCTGGATCTCCTGCGTGCGGCCGGACGGCTTGCCCGAATTGACCTCGCGGCGGGTGCGCTCATGGGTGGCGCGGGGCAGCATGGCGTATTCGGCCGTCACCCATCCCTTGCCGGAGCCGCGCAGCCACGGCGGCCCGCGCTCCTCCAGGGTGGCCGTGCACAGCACCTTGGTGTTGCCGAAGCTGACGAGGCAGGAGCCCTCGGCGTAACGCGCCACGGCGCGTTCGAGGGTCACGGGCCGCAGGGCGTCGGCGGCACGGTGGGATGGCCGCATGCGGGGCCCTTTCAAAGGATGGAATGTGGGCCGGGCTCATAGGCCGCACCGCCCCGACGGGCAAGCGGCGGATTGATCCCAGGCCCCGTCGCGGACATGATCGGCCGGCAGGAACGCTGGCCGTGACACATCAGAGCTTCGACATCTCCCAAATCCCATCGATGCAGTCCCTCTCCGCCCTCAACGAGCGCGCCAGGGAGATCTTCCGCCAGATCGTCGAAAGCTACCTGACCACCGGGGAGCCGGTGGGCTCGCGCAATCTCGCGCGGATCCTGCCCATGGCCCTGTCGCCGGCCTCGATCCGCAACGTCATGGCGGATCTGGAGCATTCCGGGCTGATCTTCGCGCCCCACACCTCCGCCGGGCGGTTGCCGACGGAGCAGGGCCTGCGGTTCTTCGTGGATGCCATGCTCGAACTCGGCGATGTCGGGCAGGACGAGAAGGACAGGATCGAGGGCCAGATGCGGTCGGTGGCCTCGCGCCACACCTTCGAATCGGCGCTCACGGAGGCGTCGAGCCTGCTCTCGGGCGTGTCGCGGGGGGCGGGGGTGGTGCTCACCACCAAGGCCAATGCCAGCCTGAAGCACATCGAGTTCGTGCGCCTCGATCCCGCCCGCGCCCTCGTGGTGCTGGTCTCGGACGATGGCACCGTCGAGAACCGGCTGCTCGACCTGCCGCCGGGCCTGCCCGCGGGGGCCCTGCAGGAGGCCACCAACTACCTTAACGCCCGCCTCGCCGGCCGGACGCTCGGCGTCCTGCGGGCGGAGATCGAGGCGGGCCGCCTCGCCAAGAAGCGGGAGCTCGACGAGTTAACCGAACGGCTGGTCGATGCCGGGCTCGCGACGCCGGTCGGCCCCTCGGAGGCCCGCCAGCTGATCGTGCGCGGACAGGCCAACCTGCTGGACGACCTCCGGGCGGTCGAGGACCTGGAGCGCATCCGCCTGCTGTTTAACGACCTCGAAACCCAGAAGGACGTGATCGACCTCCTCGCCCGGGCGGAACAGGGGGAGGGGGTGCGGATCTTCATCGGCTCGGAGAACAAGCTGTTCTCCCTGTCGGGCTCGTCGCTGATCGCCGCGCCGTTCCGGGACGGCTCCCAGAAGATCGTCGGCGTGGTCGGGGTGATCGGGCCGACGCGCCTGAACTATGCCCGCATCGTGCCGATGGTGGACTACACCGCCCGCGTCGTCTCGAAGCTCCTCGACGGCGGGCGGTGACCGGGCTGCAAGCCCTCCACCTCCTCACCGACATTGCGATCGACGTGAAGCGACCCAGGGCAGCGGGACGCCTCAGGACGTCGCGCATTCCTGGATTGCTTCGCCGCGCCCGCAATGACGATAGAGGGCGTGACGGCGGGTGTGGGTGAGGGGACGACGCCCTGGGCGCCGCCCCCTTTTCATCGCGCGCCCTCAGGGGGCAACAGCCCTCAGGCCGGGATCACGTCCACGATCTCGTAAGTGTCGGGATCGATGATGACGATGTCGTCGCGCACGAGGATGAAGTCGTAGCCCTCGTAAGCCGGAACCAGTTCGACGATGTCCGGCGGCAGCCGGTGCAGGGCGACGGAGCGCGGAATTGCCGTGCCGACGCTGAGGGCGAAGGCCACGTCGCTCAGGCGCGACACGCCCAGGCGCGTGAACGACTGCCGGAACTCGCCGCGCCGGGCCGTATCCAGGCGCGAATAGCCGCCCCGGGCAGGGCCGCCCGCGTCGCGTCCGCCACGGGCGCCGGGGCCCCGCTCCCCACCCCGGCGCTCGCCGCCGGCTCCGGGGCCGTTGCGCCCATCCGGACCACCGCGCTCGGCCGCACCGGACCGTTCACCGCCGCGCTCGGCGCCGCCCCGGCCGTTCGGCCCGTCCTCGCGGGCATTGGGACCGCCCGGCGCACCGCCGCGCTCGGCAGGGCCACCCCGTTCAGCCGCACCGCCGCGCTCGGCGGGACCGCCGGCCGCCGGGCCACGACCGCCTTCGCCACCACGCATGCCGCCGGGCGCACCCGCCCCGCCGCCTGCACCGGGGCCGCCCGCGCCCGGACCACCCGCACCCGGACCACCTGGGCCGCCCGCACCTCCCGGCCCGCCCGCACCGGCACCGGCGGGGCCGCCACCCGCGCCCGGGCCGCCCGCACCGGGGCCGCCGCCACCGCCGGGGCCACCCTGCGCGAAGGCGGTCGTCGCACCCGCCATGATGATCGCTGCGGTCACCGTACCGCGAAGAATCCTGTTCATGTGCCGTCCCGCCGTCGCAGAGGGCGCGCCATCCGGACGCTCGACCCGGGCCGGAACGGGGGAGTCTGGGAAACCGTTCCGGGCCGCCTTCGCCGCATCGCCGTGACAACAGCCGGGGGAAACCACACGGGACCGTGAACGGCGCTTGCAGGGGCGGCCTCGGCCTGTAACGTCCCCCGGCGCATGAGAAGCCGGCCAGGGGGCCGGCCCGCCCGCGACATCCGGAGACGCCATGTCCGTTCCCCCCGGCGGCCATATCGCCATCACGTCAGACGTCCACGATGCCGCCGACCGGCGGCGCCGCATCCTGGCGATCGTCGGCTCCTCCTCCGGCAACCTCGTCGAGTGGTACGACTTCTACTGCTACGCCTTCTTCGCCCTCTACTTCGCCCCGGCCTTCTTCCCGAAGGGCGATTCCACCAGCCAGCTGCTCCAGACGGCGGGCATCTTCGCGGTGGGCTTCTTCATGCGCCCGGTCGGCGGCTGGCTGTTCGGCCGCATCGGCGACCGGGTCGGGCGGCGGGCCTCGATGGTCATCTCGGTGCTGATGATGTGCTTCGGCTCGCTGCTCATCGGCATCCTGCCAACCTACGCCACGGTGGGGACCCTGGCGCCGGTGCTCCTGCTGCTCGCCCGCATGCTCCAGGGCCTGTCGGTGGGCGGTGAGTACGGCACCTCGGCGACCTACATGAGCGAGGTCGCGATCAAGGGGAAACGCGGCTTCTTCGCCTCGTTCCAGTACGTCACGCTCATCGGCGGCCAGCTCCTCGCCTCGCTGGTCCTCGTAACCCTGCAATCCGTCATGACCGGCGACGAGCTGACGGCCTATGGCTGGCGCATCCCGTTCTTCATCGGCGCCGGCCTCGCCGTGGTGGCCCTGTACCTGCGGCGCTCCCTCGCCGAAACCAAGCAGGGCGGCGACATGGAGAATGCCGGCACGTTCGGCGCCCTGTTCAAGCACTGGCGGGCGTTCTGCGTCGTCCTCGCCTACACGGCGGGCGGCAGCCTGAGCTTCTATACGTTCACGACCTACATGCAGAAGTATCTCGTCAACACCGCCGGCATGCCCAAGACCTCCGCCTCACAGGTGATGACGTGGGTGCTGCTGGTCTACATGCTGATCCAGCCGATCTTCGGCGCTTTGTCGGACAGGATCGGCCGCAAGGCGAACATGATCCTCTACAGCGGGCTCGGCATGCTGATGGTGGTGCCGCTGATGTCGTTCCTCGGCACCAACAAGGATCCCTACCTCGCCTTCGCGATGATCACCCTGGGGCTCTCGGTCATCTCGTTCTACACGGGCATCAGCGGCATCGTGAAGGCGGAGCTGTTCCCCACCAACGTGCGCGCCCTCGGGGTCGGCCTGTCCTACGCCATCGCCAACGCCCTGTTCGGCGGCACGGCCGAGTTCGTCGCCCTGTGGTTCAAGGACAACGGGATGGAGGGCACGTTCTTCTGGTACGTGACGATCCTGCTCGCCATCGCCTTCGTCGCCTCGCTGATCATGCCGAACCCGAAGGTCCACGGCTATCTCGACGGGGCGGGCACCGTGGAAGAGGCGCTGGGCAAGAAGCCGGATTACGCCCACGCGTAGGGGGCAGCGCGACGCCCTCCCCCTCTGCGGGGGGAGGGCGCATTCAGGCGGCCGGCTCTGAGATCCAGACCGTCTTCGAGAGCGTCGGCGAGGGTTTCCGCCGCAGCCCGTCCTACTCCTGGTCGATCTGCTTGCCGATGATGGCGATGGCGCGCTCGTAGACCTGGGCGGCGTTCCAACCCTGGAGGGCGGCGAAGTTCGGCTCGCCCGGCTGGTAGCCGGCGCCCCGCTGCCAGCCGTGGGCCTTCAGGAAGTTCGCCGTGGAGGACAGGGCCGCCCCGACGTTGTTGAGATCGCCGCCGGTACCGTAGTTCAGCACGTTCTTCGGCAGGAACTGGGTGTGGCCGATCTCGCCATGGGCCGCGCCGCGGGTGGCGCCCGAGATGATGCCCCTGTCGATCAGGGTGAGGGCGGCCCGGAGCTGGTCGGTGAAGTATTCCGAGCGGCGGCAATCGTAGGCGAGCGTCGCCACGGCCGAGAGGGTGTTCACATTGCCCTTCACGGCCCCGAACCCGGTCTCCATGCCCCAGATCGCCAGGAGCGGGCCGGGCGGCACGCCGTAGCGCTGCTCGATGGAGTCGAACAGGGCCGCGTTGGTCCGCTTCAGCGCACGGCCGCGCTTGACGATGGTCGCGGCGCCGCGCTTGGCCATGAACTGGTCGAGGGAGAGCTTGAAGCTGTGCTGGCCGCGGTCGGCGGAGATCGTCGCGGTGGAGTAGCTGGTGCCGGCCAGGGCATCGAGGCTGGCGGCGCTGGCGCTGCCGCGGTTCTCGGCGATGAACTCGCGCTTCCAGGTCTCGAAGCCGGCCGAGGTGTTCCCGCATTGCGCGGCCTGCGCCTGCGTGAGGGCACCGCCGAGGAGGGCGAGCGCGCCCACGGCGAGGCGGATGTGACGCTTGTGTGCGGCCACGGAAGACTCCCACGATTTGGTGCGGCCCGGACGGACCACTTGGCAATATCGTTGCGGTCTAAAGCATATCGCGGCGAATGGCGCACGGGGCGAACGCGGCGCGGGCCCCCGATTCGGCCCGGGCGCGTCAGTTGTGTTTGCAGCGTGGTTTCCGGGACGCTTACGGCCATACGGGGGCCGGGATCGTGGGCCAGAGCGGCGCGGCCGACCCGTCGAACGGACGGGGCCGTGACGCGTTTGCGCACGGCGGCAGGGAGGCCGGCGATGGGACACGGTCGGGGGCGATGACGAAACCCACGCGCACGGATGCGCCCGAAATCGCCGCCGCCGAACGTCTGGCGCCGGATTTCCTCACGCCGGAGGCCCCGGCCTTCAAGATCGTGAGCTGGAACCTCCTCCGCCGGGTCGGCGCGGCGATCGAGGACGTGATCGCGCTGATCGAGCAGGAATCGCCCGATCTGCTGCTGATGCAGGAGGCGACCCGGGCGATCGGCTTCCTGAAGGAGCGGGTCGGCGGACATTATGCGTGGTCGCCCCTGCCGGGGCGGATCCATGGGCTGGCGATGTGGAGCCCGACCCCGTTTCCGACCCCGCCGCGGACGGTGACCCTGCCGTCCGGCGCCATCGTCCACCGGGTCTGCCAAGTGCTCGACCTCGGGACCTTCGGCGTCGCCAACGTCCATCTCTCGCACGGGCAGATGCTGAACCGCCGCCAGCTTCGCCGGATCGTGGCGGGCCTGCCGCCCCGGGCCGCCGTGCTCGGCGACTACAACATCGTCGGCCCGGCCCTGGTGCCGGGGTTCCGGGACGTGGGCCCGCGACGGCCGACCCACGCGATGATCGAGGTGCTGCCCCTGCGCCTCGACCGATGCCTCACCCGGGGCCTCGTCTGCCGGGACAGCGCCGTGCTGCCGCGCGGCCCCTCGGACCACCGGCCGATCGTGGTCCATCTCTGCCCCGAGCCGGAGACGACCGCGCCGCAGACCCTCAGAGGTATGGCAGCAGCAGCCGCACGGCTGCGTCGCGCAGGCGCACGGGCAAGGATCGGGCGGCGAGATCCTGAGTGCTGAGGGGCAGGTCCATCTTGGACCGGATCAGCACATCGATCCCGGCGGCGATCTCCGCATCGATGATCTCGACGTTGAGCTCGAAGTTCAGGCGGAAGCTGCGCATGTCCCAGTTCGCGCTGCCGACGAAGCACCACACGTCGTCCACCACCATCGCCTTGGCGTGATCGAACGCCCCGCGGTCGAGGAAGACGCGCACGCCCGCGCGGATCAGCAGGTCGAGATGCGCCCGCATCGCCCAATCGATGAAGCGGTGGTCGCTGACGGCGGGGATCACGACCTCCACCACGACGCCGCGCGTCGCCGCCTGGGTGAGGGCGCCGGTGACGAGCTCGTCCGGCAGGAAGTAGGGCGTCGCGATCTTGACCGAGCGCCGGGCACAGCCGAGCGCCTGGATGACGACCTGCTCGATCTTCTGGACGTCGGCGTCCGGGCCGGAGGTGACCGCGCGGGCGACCGAGCGCCCGGCGGAGGGCGCCTCCACGAACCAGGGCGGCCCGTCGAGGTTCTCGCCGTCGGCGAAGGCCCAGTCGGCGGCGAAGGTCGTGGCGAGCTGCTCCACCACCGGCCCCTCCAGGCGGAAGTGGATGTCGCGGATCGGATGGTCCGGCCCGGTGCTGAGGCGGTTCGCCTGGGCGATGTTGAGGCCGCCGGTGAAGGCCACCCTCCCGTCGAGGATCAGGAGCTTCTTGTGGTTGCGCAGGTTCAGGAACGGCATGCGCCAGGGCAGGGCGGAGTGCATGAACAGCGCGGCGGGGACGCCGGCCGCCCTCAGGCGCTTGTAGGCCGGCGTGAGGAAGTAGCCGCCGCCGATCCCATCGATGATCACCCGGACCGCGACCCCACGGGCCTGCGCCGCGGCGACCGCATCGCAGATCTGGCGTCCGGTCTCGTCGTCGCGGAAGATGTAGCTCGACAGGCCGATGCTCGCCCTCGCGTCGCGGATCGCCGCCAGCATCTCGGGGTAGGCCTCGTCCCCGTTGCGGTACATCTGCACGCGGTTGCCGGTGAGGGCCGGGGTTCCGGTGATGCGCCGGATCGCCCGGTCGAGGGGCCACAGGGCCTCCGGCACGACCGCGTCGTCGGTATCGGGCGGGGGGAGGGCGTCGGAGAGGCGCCCGCGCATCCGGCGCGCCCGCCGGTACACCCGGTTGATGCCGAGGAGGAGGTACAGGGCCGAGCCGAAGATCGGCGAGAGCCACGCCAGACCGATCCAGCCGACCGCGACGCTCACCCGCCGCTTGCGCAACAGGGCATGGACGGTCACCGCGAGGGCGATGGCGACCCCGATGAGGGCCTCGACGTCCGACCGCAGCAGCGCCGTCGAGTTCAGCCAGCGTGAGAGAACTTGGTCCACGTGCAACCTGGGCGAGAAACAACTGTGGCGCCGATATAGCTCAGCTGGCTCCCAAGTCCGCCCCAATCGTCGCGGCGGGGCGGCCTACCGGCCCGCCGCCTGGCGCTCCGGCGGATCGCAGCGGAAACTGCTGCCGTCGAGGGCGCCGTAGACGATGCGCCCGCCGCCGTGCAGGCAGCGCGCCTTCGCCGCCTCGTGGGGGCGGTGGAAGCTCCAGATGGTGATCATCGGGCCCACGGTCGCGAGGCAGACGCCGCCGATGATGAGGGCCGCCGCCCAGGTCGGGCCGTCGCGCTCCGGCCGCGGCGGGCGAGGGGGCGGCATCGCCCCGTAGAAGGCCAGGGTCAGCCCGATCAAGTCGGTGGTGGCAGTCATCGCCCGTCCCGCACCGGCATGCCCGCCGTTGCGGGACAGACCGGCGACTTTACGGCAGCCGCGGGCCGGCGCCTACCGCGGTGGGGCCGCGGCGGATCACCCCTCCCAGACCGGGGTGCGCTTCTGGAGGAAGGCATCGATGCCCTCCTGCGCGTCGGCCATGGCCATGTTCTTGGTCATCACCCCGGCCGTGTAGGCGTAGGCGTCCTCCAGGGTCATCTCGATCTGGCGGGAGAACGCCTCCTTGCCCACGGCGACGACCCGGCGCGGCTTCGCGGCGATGCGGCGGGCGAACTCCGCCACGGCCGCCTCGAGCCCGGCGGCGGGGACGACGCGGTTCACGAGGCCGAGCCGCAGGGCCTCGGCGGCATCCACCGGCTCCCCGAGGAGCAGCATCTCCATCGCCGCCTTGCGGGGCACCGCCCGCGACAGGGCCACCATGGGTGTGGAGCAGAACAGGCCGATCTGCACGCCCGGTGTGGCGAAGCGGGCCCCTTCCTCGCAGACGGCGAGGTCGCAGGAGGCCACGAGCTGGCATCCCGCCGCCGTGGCGATGCCCTGCACCTGCGCGATCACCGGCTTCGGCAGGTGGACGAGGCCTGTCATCAGCCGGGCGCAGGTGCGGAACAGGTGCTCGGTGGCCTCGGGGGACGGGTTCGCCCGCATCTCCCGCAGGTCGTGGCCGGCGCAGAAGGCGGGCCCGGCGGCCTTCAGCACCACGACCCGCACGGAATCATCGCTGCGGATCGCGCCGAGGGCATCGAGCAGCGCCCCCATCAGCCCGAGGGACAGGGCGTTGCGGGCCCCCGGTCGGTTCAGGGTCAGGGTGGCGACGCCGCCCTCGTCCTGCCGCAGCAGGACGGGTTCGGCATCGGCGGCAGCGAGCGGCTGGGCGGCGGACACGGGCGTCTCCCTGTGGCGGTCCCGGTCTTCGGCCGGGCTCCGGATTCGGGGAGACGGTCTAGCACATCGCCGGATCGGCGTGTTCGGCGAGGGCGTCGTCGATCCGGGCGAAATCGGCGCCGGGGCCGTTCCACCAGACCGGCGGGAGCCGCTCCAGCTGGCCGAGGGCGCGGGCGTAGTCCGGGGCCAGCGCGGTGTCGACGATGGCGACGGCCGCGTTGGACAGGGCCAGGGCCAGCTCGTGCGCGCCGGTGGCCGGATCGACGTCCCTCGTCCGGGCTCCGACCCAGGCGAGGCCCTGCCGCAGGGCGGCCGAGACCAGCGGGTCGGCGACCATCAGGACGGCGAGGTCGCCGAAGCCGATGCCCTCCGTCCGCGCCCAGCGGGCGCAGGCCCCCGGGACGATCGGCGAGGAATGGGCCTCCGGCGGGGCCGGGCGCGGACGCGACGGCTGGTTCGGGGAAGCGGGGAGGGGGACGATGTGTCTTGCGCCGAGCATGCGGTGAGGACCGGCCTTTCAAGCTGAGCCATTCCGGGTTCGCGCGATCGGGTTAAGACTTTCTGATGTCTGCGCAGACGGGCGCAACGGATCGGGCCGAAACACGGCAGATCGACGCCCCGGACGCGGCGTATGGCCAACGCGGCGTGAAGATTACGCACAGAAACCGCCCTGGCGCCCCGCTCCGGCGCATCTACTTGTGGCGGGCGGACGCGGCCCGAGATCCTGAAGACGAAGCCGCGCCGACTTGGAGGAACACCGTATGCGCCATCTCGCCCCGCTCGCCGCGGCCGTCCTGCTCTGTGGTCCGGCACAGGCGGAGATCCGCAACGCGCCTTCGCCGAAGGCCCTGGAATTCGCCGCCTACATCTTCGCGGCCTCGAACGTCTGCGGCTACCGGATCGGTGCCCCGGAATTCGAGGCGCTGCTGTCCAAGCAGAACACCCGCGTCTCCGATGTCCAGCCCGGCGGACCCTTCGGTAACCGCGTCCAGACGATGTTCACGCTGATGTCGAACCAGATGCAGCTCAACCGCGAAGGCGCCTGCCTCGCCGTGGCCGGGGAGTACGGGCCTGAGGGGAACATCGCCCGCAACGTGCTCCAGCCGGGCGGGGCCCCGCCCCAGTCCGAGGCCCCGAAGGCGCCCGAGGCCACCAAGCCGGCGCAGTAGCGCCTCACCCGAGGCGCCACACGATCGGGTCGCGCCCCCGCTCGGTGAGCCACGCGTTGGCGCGGCCGAAGGGATCGGAGCCCGGGAAGTCCCTTGCCCGGTTCAGGGGCGAGGGATGGCCGCTCTCGAAGACCGCGTGGCGCGAGGGATCGATCAGCCCGGCCCGCGCCCGCGCCTGCGCGCCCCAGAGGAGGAAGACCGCCGGCTCCTCCCGCGCCGCCACGGCGGCGACGGCCTCGTCGGTGAGGGCCGACCAGCCCGAACGCAGGTGCGCCCCGGCCTTGCCGGCCTCCACCGTCAGCGCCGCATTGAGGAGCAGGACCCCCTGTCGCGCCCACGGGGTGAGGTCGCCCCCCGCCTCCCGCGGGGAGCCGGCCTCGGCCAGGATGACCTTCAGCGAGGCGGGCAGGCGGCCGGCGCCGACGTAGGAGAAGGCCAACCCGTTGGCGTCCCCGGGGGTCGGGTAAGGGTCCTGGCCGAGGATCACCGCCTTCACCGCGTCCGGGGGTGTCTCGCGCAGGGCCCGGAAGATGTCGCCGGGCGCCGGCAGCACCCGCGCCCCTGCGGCGATGCGCCCATCGATCGTCGCGGCGACCGCCTCGGCGGCGCCGTCGTGGAAGAAGGGCAGCGTGAGCCAGGGGGATCCGGTCTCGCGGAAGGCGGCGAGGGCGGCGGCGACGGGCCGGTCGGACATCGTTTCGGGCTATCCTCGTCATGCGGTGGCGGTTGCCGCGGCGCGCCGTGTCCGTATACCGGGTGGGGCGCAGGGCCACAGTCCGGCGCCGCCTTCGCCGGAGCCGTCAGGCGACCTACATAGGGACGAACCCGGGCGCGGTCCCGGGGGGGCGATCCCGCATCGTCGCGGGTCCGACCGCACAGCCAGGAAGGAATACGGCGCCGGGGCGCCGGAACGCTCTGATGAACGAACGCATCGAACCAGCCGCGCTCGCCGACAACCGGCCCGTCGCCACGCAGGGACCCAGCACGTTCAGCCTTCCGGGGGACCATCCGCAGGTCCGCTGGGGCCGTGTCGGCGTCCTGCTGATGAACCTCGGCACGCCGGAGGGCACGAGCTACTGGCCGATGCGGCGCTACCTCAAGGAATTCCTGTCGGACCGCCGGGTCATCGAGGTGCCGCGGCTGATCTGGTGGCCGCTCCTGAACCTCATCATCCTGTCGAAGCGGCCGGGGCCGAAGGGGAAAGACTACGCCAGCGTCTGGAACAAGGAGCGGGACGAGGGCCCCCTCAAGACCATCACCCGCGGCCAGAGCGAGAAGCTCCAGGCGGCGATGGGCGACGGCGTCGTGATCGACTGGGCGATGCGTTACGGCAAGCCGGAGGTGGCGGGCCGCCTTCAGGCTCTCCTCGACCAGGGCTGCGACCGGATCCTGCTGGTGCCGCTCTACCCGCAATATGCGGCGGCGACCTCCGCGACGGCCTGCGACCAGGCGTTCCGCGCCCTCATGGACATGCGCTGGCAGCCGACGGTGCGGGTCTCGCCGCCCTACCACGACGACCCGGTCTACATTGAGGCGATGGCGCAATCGATCCGCGAGGGCCTCGCCAAGCTCGATTTCGAGCCGGAGGTGATCCTCACCTCTTTCCACGGTGTGCCGCGGAGCTACCTGCTCAAGGGCGACCCCTACCATTGCCAGTGCCACAAGACCGGCCGGCTCATCCGCGAGGCCCTGGGCCTCTCGCCCGAGCTGATGCGGGTGACGTTCCAGTCGCGCTTCGGCAACGAGGAATGGCTGAAACCCTACACGGACGAGACGGTGATGGCCCTGGCGAAGTCGGGTGTGAAGCGGATGGCCATCGTGGCCCCCGGCTTCACGGCGGATTGCCTGGAGACCCTGGAAGAGCTCGACGGCGAGAACCGCCACTACTTCGAGGGCAACGGCGGCGAGCAGTTCGCCTACATCCCCTGCCTGAACGACAGCGACCTCGGGATGAAGGTGATCGAGAACGTGGTGCGCCGGGAGTTGCAGGGCTGGGTCTGACGGCGCAAGCGTCGCCGCTTGCTGCGGGCCCTTCGCGGCCTATGATCTCTCCAACGGCCCCCTATCCGGCCGAAGCGGGAGGATCATCACGTGGCGTTCTTCATCGGTATCGCCTGCCCCTGGATTCTGGTCATCCTCCTCGACCGGATCTCGGAGCAGCGCCGGGCCGCCGAGCTGTCGTCGCTCGGCATTTCCCCTGTGGCCGTCTCCCGCCCCTCAGCCTACCTGACGAAGCCCGACCGGCCCTACTGAACGGGACGCACCCTCCGCCGCATTCCCTCTTCCCTCTCGCGGGGGAGGGGATGCGGCCCGCGCCGGCCCTCGATCCGGTCCAGGCCCGCATCTGAGAGCCGGGCCGTACGAGTCGGGCGCCATGAACGCTCGTCGTCATTCCCCCGTCTTTGCGAGCGTCGCGAAGCAATCCAGGGACGCGCGCGGTCTCGAAGCGTCCCGCTACCCTGGACTGCTTCGTTGCGCTCGCAAAGACGGAAGAGGCGCTGACGGCCTCGCCAGACATTCAGGACGAGGGGGAGGGGGGAATGGCCCCTTCGCGCCGAAACCGCGCTCCCCCTCGTCGGGCGTGCTTTACTTCACCGCGGGCGGCGGCGGTGCCGCGGGGGTGGGCGCACCGGGCGCGGGCGCGTCCTTGCGGTCGATCTTGGCGTCCGCGCGCAGCTTCAGGATAAGATCCTGCTGCGACTTGCGGATGAGGTGCTGGTCGATCTGATCCTTCAGCTCGTCGAAGGTCGGCTGCGGCTTGGTGCGCACCTCTTCGACCTTGATAACGTGCCAGCCGAACTGGGTCTTCACCGGTTCGGAGACTTGGCCGGGCTTCATGGCGAAGGCCGCGGCGGCGAAGTCCGGCACCATCCGTTCCTTGGTGAACCATCCGAGGTCGCCGCCCTCGGCCTTCGAGCCCGGATCCTTCGAGGTCTCGGCGGCCACCTTGGCGAAATCCTCGCCCCCCTTGATGCGGGCGGCGATCTTCTTCGCCTCGGCCTCATTGTCCACGAGGATGTGGCGGGCGTGGACCTCCTCCTCGGGCTTCAACAGCTTCACCGACTGGTCGTAGATCGCGTGCTCGGCCTCGGGCGTCACCGCCTTCTTGGCCTCCTGCTCGAGGTAGTCGTCCAGCAGCAGCTTGTCGCGGAAATAGGCGAGCTTGCGCTTGAAGTCGGCGGTATCGCCGACCTTGGCCGCCTCGGCGGCCTGCGCGCCGACCTTCAGGTCGACCATGTAATCCACCAGCAGGTTCTTCTTCTGCGCGTCGTCCACGCCGGGCAGGGACAGGGCAGGGTCGTCGGCGGCCACGGCGAGGTCGGCCTGGGTGATCGGCTGGCCGTTCACCGTCGCGACCACGGCGGCGGGATCGACGCTCACCGCGGCGTCGGCGGATTTGGCGGCGGGCGCCTTGTCGGCCGGGGGCGTCTGGGCCGCCGCCGCGCCGGTGAGGGCGAGCGACAGCGCGAGCGCGCTGGCGCGCCGGAGCAGGGCATGGGTCGGCATGGGGGATACCTCGGTCGGCATGTCGTTCCGCCGGGTCGGCGACGGGGGCGGGCGATGCCCCGCCTGCACCGTGTGTCCGGCGGCGGGAGAGGTGGCCCGGCTGGCCGGAGAAGGCAAGCGCGGCGGTTCCGCGGCAACCAATCCGGGCCCGGGCTCTTTCAGGTGCACGGGGCGATGTTTACCTCTATAAGCCAGCCCCATTCCGCCCAGGCCGGCCCGCGACGTCACGTCCGTCGGCGGGCCCGCCCGTCCGCAGGTTTACGATGCTCGGCTCGCTCGCCAAGAAGATTTTCGGTTCCTCCAACGACCGCCGGGTCAAGGGCTACCGCCCCAGGGTTGCACAGATCAACGCCCTGGAGCCGGAGATCCAGTCCCTGAGCGACGACGCCCTGCGCGCCCGCACGGGGATGCTCAAGGCGGAGCTGGCGGCCGGCAAGAGCCTCGACGACATCCTCGTCCCCGCCTTCGCCACGGTGCGCGAGGCGGCCAAGCGCGTGCTCGGCCAGCGCCACTTCGACGTGCAGTTGATCGGCGGCATGGTGCTGCACGAGGGCGGCATCGCCGAGATGAAGACCGGCGAGGGCAAGACCCTCGTCGCCACCGCGGCGGTCTACCTGAACGCCCTGGAGGGCAAGGGCGTCCACGTCATCACCGTGAACGACTACCTCGCCAGCCGCGACGCCGAGTGGATGGGCCGGGTCTACCGCTTCCTCGGCCTCAGCGTGGGCACCATCGTCCACGGCCTGGACGACGAGCAGCGCAAGGACGCCTACGCCTGCGACATCACCTACGGCACGAACAACGAGTTCGGGTTCGACTACCTGCGCGACAACATGAAGTACGAGATGGCGCAGCTGGCCCAGCGCGGGCACAACTACGCGATCGTGGACGAGGTCGACTCGATCCTGATCGACGAGGCCCGCACCCCGCTCATCATCTCCGGCCCGGTGGACGACCGCTCGGAACTCTACGTCGCCGTCGATGGGGTGATGCCGCTGCTCGATCCGTCCCACTATGACCTGGACGAGAAGCAGCGCACCGTCTCGCTGACCGAGGAGGGTAACGAGTTCGTGGAGCTGGCCCTGCGCGAGGCCGGCATCCTCAAGGAGGGCGACCTCTACGACGCCCACAACGTCACCCTGGTCCACCACGTGACCCAGGCCCTGCGCGCCCACACCCTGTTCACGCGGGACAAGGACTACATCGTCAAGAACGACGAGGTGGTGATCATCGACGAGTTCACCGGCCGCATGATGCAGGGCCGCCGCTACTCGGAGGGGCTCCATCAGGCGCTGGAGGCCAAGGAGCGGGTGACGATCCAGCCCGAGAACCAGACGCTGGCCTCGATCACCTTCCAGAACTACTTCCGCCTCTACAAGAAGCTCGCCGGCATGACCGGCACCGCCTCGACCGAGGCGGACGAGTTCGCCGAGATCTACAAGCTCGACGTGGTCGATATCCCCACCAACAAGGAGATCGAGCGCGTCGACGAGGACGACGAGGTCTACCGCACCGTCGAGGAGAAGTATCAGGCGATCATCCAGGAAATCGGCAAGGCGCATGAGCGTCACCAGCCGATCCTGGTCGGCACCGGCTCGATCGAGAAGTCGGAGCACCTCGCCGAGATGCTGGTGAAGGCCGGCTACGAGCCGCTCGACTATTCCGACCCGAACGCCCTGACCGACGTCTACAAGGCCGCCCGCGAGAACCGGGTGACGAAGCGCTTCGCCGTGCTGAACGCCCGTTTCCACGAGCAGGAGGCCTACATCGTCGCCGAGGCCGGCGTGCCGGGCGCCATCACCATCGCCACCAACATGGCCGGGCGCGGCACCGACATCAAACTCGGCGGCAACGTCGAGATGCGCGTCGAGAAGGAACTCGCCGGGGTGGCCGAGGGGCCGGAGCGCGAGGCGGCCATCGCCGCGATCAAGGCGGAGATCGCCGAGAACCGCGCCAAGGTGCTGGCCTCCGGCGAGCCGGCGGACGCGGCGGCGGGGCGCAAGAAGGACCTGCCGGGCGGGCTCTACATCATCGGCACCGAGCGCCACGAATCCCGGCGCATCGACAACCAGCTCCGCGGCCGGTCCGGGCGCCAGGGCGATCCCGGCCGCTCGAAGTTCTACCTGTCCCTCAAGGACGACCTGATGCGGATCTTCGGGTCCGACCGGATGGACGGGATGCTGCAGAAGCTCGGCCTGGAGCAGGGCGAGGCGATCATCCACCCCTGGATCAACCGGGCCATCGAGAAGGCGCAGCAGAAGGTCGAAGCCCGCAACTTCGACATGCGCAAGAACGTGCTGAAGTACGACAACGTGATGAACGACCAGCGCAAGGTCGTCTTCGAGCAGCGCCGGGACTTCATGGGGCAGGACAGCGTCCGCGAGACCGTGGACGAGATGCGCGAGGGCGTGGTGGACGACATCGTCGCCCGGCACATCCCCGCCGACACCTACGCCGAGCAGTGGGACGCCGAAGGCCTGCGTGAGTCGGCCAAGCAGATCCTCAACCTCGACATCCCGGCCGAGGAGTGGGTGAAGGAAGAGGGCATCGCCGACGAGGAGATCCGCGAGCGGCTGATGCGGCTCGCCGAGAACGCGTACCAGGACCGCGTCGAGAAGAATGGCGCCGAGGTCTCCGCCTATATCGAGAAGCAGGTGCTGCTGCAGTCCCTCGACCACCTGTGGCGCGAGCATCTGGTGACGCTCGATCACCTCCGGCAGGTGGTGGGCTGGCGCGGCATCGCCCAGCGCGATCCGCTCAACGAGTACAAGTCCGAGGCGTTCGAGCTGTTCAACGCCCTGGTCGCGTCCCTGCGCGAGCAGGTCACCGGGCAGCTCTCCCGCATCGAGGTGATGTTCCAGGACCAGGACGAGGCCCCGCCCATGGCGAGCCCCGCCCTGCCGCAGATGTTCGCCCAGCACCTCGACCCGGTGACCGGCGAGAACGAGATGGACTATGCCGGCGGCACCGGCAGTGACGGCGGCGGTGGCCCGGCCTACGGCTATGCCGCCCAGGCCCTCTCGGCCGACACCGCCGTGCTGGAGCGCGACCCGACCGACGAATCGACCTGGGGCCGCGTCGGCCGCAACGAGCCGTGCCCCTGCGGCTCGGGCAAGAAGTACAAGCACTGCCACGGCAGCTTCCAGGCGTGAGCCCTCCGGCGCTCTTCGTCGCCGGGGCGGGGACGGAGATCGGCAAGACCTACGTGACGGCGGCGCTGACGCGCCGCCTGCGCGCCAGCGGGCCGGTTCTGGCCCTGAAGCCCCTGGCGAGCGGCGTGCCGCCGGTGGGCGACCCCGCCTTCGCACAGAGCGACACGGCCCGCCTGCTGGCGGCACAGGGCCTCCCGGTCGATGCGGGGACGGTCGAAGCCTGTTCGCCCTGGCGGTTCGCAGCCCCCCTCGCGCCCGATCAGGCCGCGGCGCGGGAAGGGCGGCGCGTGTCCCTGGACGAGATCGTCGCGTGGTGCCGCGGGCGGATCGCGACCGCGGGTTGCCCCGTGGTGATCGAGGGGGTCGGGGGGCTGATGAGCCCGATCACCGACGCCGCGACGGGGCTCGACTGGATCGAGGCCCTGGCCCTGCCGGTCGTCCTCGTCTCCGGCAGCTATCTCGGCGCCATCAGCCACGCCCTCACGGCGGCGGAGGTGTTGCGGCTCCGCGGCCTGACGACGGGCGCCGTCGTGGTCAGCGAGAGCGAGGGCGCGCCGACACCGCCGGAAACGGTGGCCGGGGCCATCGCACGGCACACCTCCTGCCCCGTATTCTGCATGAACAGGGGCGCGGCCGCGCCGGAGGGCCTCGCGGCGCTGGTGGGATAGGACGCCGTCCCACCCGCCAGGTCCTTGCGCGCGGCTGTCCCCGCGGGGACGGCGGGGGGCCGTGACCGCCGGCCGTATCCGCCGCCGCGGACCCTTCGCGGCAATGTGATCGGGATCGTCCGGCAATAATGTCAGTGAGACGCCTGGAGCGTCGCTGGACGGTCACGCGGCGGCGATTAGCTGTCGTGTGGTGAGGCACGCGGCCTCCGTGATCGTATGCCGGAGGTCCGTTGAACCAGTCCCTCGCCACGGCCGACGCGGCCGCCTCCCCGGGGGTCGGGACCGCCAGCCAGCCCCACGGGCGCATGAGACCGGCCCTGCTGCTCGGCGCCCTCGGCGTCGTCTACGGCGACATCGGCACCAGCCCCCTCTACGCCTACAAGGAGGCCGTGAAGGCGGCCGGCGGCGGGGCCGTGACGCCGCCCGTCGTCGTCGGCGCCGTCTCGGTGATCTTCTGGGCGCTGATCCTCATCGTCTCGCTGAAATACGCGATCCTGATCCTCCGGGCGGACAACCGCGGGGAGGGGGGGATCGTCGCCATGCTGGCCCTCCTCGGCGCCCGGCAGGCCCAGCCGGGGACGTGGCAGGCGCTGCTGCTGGTGGTCGGGCTCGTGGGCGCGGCCCTGCTCTACGGGGACGGGGCGATCACCCCCGCCATCTCGGTGCTCTCGGCGGTGGAGGGGCTGAAGGTCGATGCGCCGGGCCTCGCCCACTACGTGGTGCCGATCACCCTGGTGATCCTGGTCGGGCTGTTCGCGGTGCAGTTCCAGGGCGTGGCCCGGATCGGGCGGATCTTCGGGCCGGTGATGCTGGTGTGGTTCGCCGCCCTGGCGCTGCTCGGCATCGGCGCGATCCTGCGCGCCCCGCAGATCCTCGAAGGGCTGAACCCGTTCCGGGCGGTGGACTTCCTCGTCCATGCCGGCTGGGGCGTCAGCTTCGCTATGCTCGGCGCCGCCTTCCTCGCCGTGACGGGGGGCGAGGCGATGTACGCCGACCTCGGCCATTTCGGCGCCCGCCCGATCCGGCTGGCGTGGTTCGCCCTGGTCCTGCCGGCCCTGATGCTGAACTATTTCGGCCAGGGGGCGCTGCTGCTCGCCGAACCGGACGCCATCGAGAACCCGTTCTTCCGCCTCGCCCCCGACTGGGCGCATATCCCGCTGGTGGGCCTCGCGACGCTGGCGACGATCATCGCCTCGCAGGCGATCATCTCCGGCGTGTTCTCCCTCACGCAGCAGTCGATCCAGCTCGGCTTCCTGCCGGCCATGCGGATCGTCCAGACCGCCAGCGACGAGCGCGGGCAGATCTACGTGCCGGCGGTGAACTGGCTGCTCGGCATCGCCACCCTGGTGGCGGTCGTCGTGTTCGGCTCGTCCGACGCCCTCGCCGGGGCGTACGGCATCGCCGTGTCGATGCTGATGGCGATCACCACCCTGCTCGCCGCCCTCATCGCCCTGAAATGGGGCTACAACCCGGTGGCGGTGTTCGCCGTGAACGGCTTCTTCCTCGCCATCGACCTCGTGTTCCTGGGGGCCAACAGCGTGAAGCTCATGGAGGGCGGGTGGTTTCCCCTCGTCCTCGCCGGCATCGTCGCGCTGATGATGCTCACATGGCGCAAGGGCAACATGCTTGTGGAACAGGCCCGGGTCGCCCTCCGCCAGCCGGAGGATGCGTTCCTCACCGGGCTCCGGCATCAGACGATCACCCGCCTGCCGGGCACGGCGGCCTTCCTGTCCTCCGCCGAGCACGGGATCCCGCTGCATCTCTCCCGCTTCGTGGAGCGCAGCCATGCCCTGCACGAGCGGGTGCTGATCGTCACCGCCCTCTACGAAGAGACGCCGACCGTCCCCCTCGAAGGGCGCGCCCAGGTGTCGATGATCTCGCCGGATTTCTACCGGGTCGTGCTGCGCTACGGCTTCATGGAGGACGCCTCGATCCCGCAGGGAATCGCCTGCGCGGTCGAGGCCGGCCACCTGCCGCCGCAATGCATCGAGGACGTCACCGTATTCATCGGTCACGAGACCGTGATTCCGAAGGACGACGAGCGCGGCATGGCGATCTGGAGGGAGAATCTGTTCGCATTCATGCAGCGCAACGCCGAGCGTACAGGGGCTTTCTTCGGCGTTCCAACCCGGCAGGTGGTGGAAGTGGGCACCGAGATCGAGATCTGAAGGCGAAACACTCTGGTGGAACCTTGGCGGCCCGCCGCCGTTCGAGTCGCCTGAATGGGCAGTCGGCCACGGGCCGCTGCCGCAACGACGGAGACGTCCGATGAACAGAGATCGTATGGAAGGCGGGATCCGCCACATCCGCGGCCGGGTGAAGACCGCCACGGGGGCCCTGCGCGGGCAGCCCGGCCGGCAGGTCGAAGGCGCCCTCGATCAGGCGGCCGGTGCCGCCCAGTACGCCTACGGCCGGGCGCGGGAGACCGCCCACGACCTGCGCCGGGATGGTGAGCATCTCTACGAGGACGGCCGCAACCGCGCCCGCGCCCTGGCCGACGAGGCGCGCTCCCGCGGCGAGGCCTTCGCCGACGAGGCCGTCCAGCGCGGCCGGCAGGTCCGCTCGCAGGCGGTCCACCACGGCCGGGATATCGCCCGCCGCGCCGACGAGAACCGCGGGACCACCCTCGCCCTGGTGGCGGCCGTGGCCTTCGGCTTCGGGCTGCTGATGCGCTCCGGCCGCCGCCACTGAGGGGGCTGCGCCGGGCCACCGGCCCGGCGCCACCGCCACAACGCATAAAGACATCTTTATGTCTTGATTGCTTCCCCGCCCGCGAAGTGCTAGTCCGGCCCCCGGATCGCAACGCGAGCGCGGAGGGCTGCATGGCCAAGGATTACGTCGTCAGGGATATCGGGCTGGCCGAGTACGGCCGGAAGGAAATCTCCATCGCCGAAAGCGAGATGCCCGGCCTGATGGCCATCCGCGAGGAGTACGGCGCGCGGCAGCCCCTGAAGGGCGCCAAGATCGCCGGCTCGCTCCACATGACGATCCAGACCGCGGTCCTGATCGAGACGCTGAAGTCCCTCGGCGCCGACATCCGCTGGGTCTCGTGCAACATCTACTCGACCCAGGACCACGCCGCCGCGGCCATCGCCGCCGCCGGCATCCCGGTCTTCGCCGTGAAGGGCGAGACCCTGGAGGAGTACTGGGACTACACCTCGCGCCTGTTCGACTGGCATGACGGCGGCATGCCGAACATGATCCTCGACGACGGCGGCGACGCGACCATGTTCGTCCACCTCGGCCTGCGCGCCGAGAACGGCGACACCGCCTTCCTCGACAAGCCGGAGAGCGAGGAGGAGGAGATCTTCTTCGCGCTGCTGAAGAAGAAGCTCGCCGAGAAGCCGAAGGGCTGGTTTGCCGGCCTCGCCGAGGCGATCAAGGGCGTCTCCGAGGAGACGACCACGGGCGTGCACCGCCTCTACGTCCTCGCCAAGGAGGGCAAGCTGCTCTTCCCGGCGATCAACGTGAACGACTCGGTCACCAAGTCGAAGTTCGACAACCTCTACGGCTGCAAGGAGTCGCTGGTCGACGGCATCCGCCGGGGCACCGACGTGATGATGGCCGGCAAGGTCGCCATGGTCGCGGGCTTCGGCGACGTGGGCAAGGGCTCGGCCGCCTCCCTGCGCAACGCCGGCTGCCGCGTGATGGTGTCGGAGATCGACCCGATCTGCGCGCTCCAGGCGGCGATGGAGGGCTACGAGGTCGTGACGATGGAGGACGCCGCCCCGCGCGCCGACATCTTCGTCACCGCCACGGGCAACCGCGACATCATCACCCTCGACCACATGCGGGCGATGAAGGACCGGGCGATCGTCTGCAACATCGGCCACTTCGACAACGAGATTCAGGTCGCCGGCCTGAAGAACCTCAGGTGGTCGAACATTAAGCCGCAGGTGGACGAGATCGAGTTCGCCGACGGCCACCGCATCATCCTCCTGTCGGAGGGGCGCCTCGTGAACCTCGGCAACGCGACGGGCCATCCGTCCTTCGTGATGTCGGCCTCGTTCAGCAACCAGACGCTGGCCCAGATCGAACTCTGGACCAACCCGGGCCGGTACGAGCGGCAGGTCTACACCCTGCCCAAGGCCCTCGACGAGAAGGTCGCCGCCCTCCACCTCGCGAAGGTCGGCGCCACCCTGTCGAAGCTGCGGCCGGACCAGGCGGCGTATATCGGCGTCGCCGAAAGCGGCCCGTTCAAGCCTGATCACTACCGCTACTAGAACTATCAGACACGGTACAACAGAAGGCCCGGCGTCCCTCGCCGGGCCTTTCGTTTGTCAAGTCGAAAACCGCACATTCGGGTGTGTCTTCTGAGTGTCGTTAACGGGCGATTTACCCGCCGCGGCCACGGCCACGCTTCGTTCTCCTTCCGGCCGGAATCTCCCCCACGGTAAGGTGCCCGCGACTCAGTAACAGGGCGTTCCGCCGTGGCTCCGACGGGGCTGCGGCAGCGACGGTGCGTTTCGCGCCGCGCGGGCGCACGCCGGCGGTGACGAGAGCTTTGGGGGCAGGGCGAATGCGGGTCGGACGTGCGGCGCAGCTGCGGGTCGGCGTGGGGATTCTCGCGCTGTTCGCAGCAGGCGCGGCCTTTGCGGAAATGCCGGAAGTCCCGGCCACCCACGGACCGCGGGAAATGCACGGCGTGGCCGGGCTCGCCGTGTTCGGCGGGCTCGTGGCCTTCGCCGTGATCGTGGCCCTTCTCTATCTGTACGAGCGCGCCCGCTGGACCCGCCGGGAGCAGGATCTCGTCGCGGCCCTCAACATCCTGCGCGGCGCGCACGACCGGGCGGAGATGCTCCTCAACGCCGACCGGCAGGTCGTCATCACCTGGGACGAGGCGAGCGAGCCGGTGATCGAGGGCGATGTCGGCATCGCCCTGGACGGCGACCGCCCGGCGGCGGGCTCGGCCCGGCGCGTCCTCGCCTTCGGCGCGTGGCTCATCGCCGCCGACGCCCATGCCGTGGAGGCCGCCCTGGAGACGCTGCTCACCCGCGGCAGCGGCTTCTCCCTCGACCTGCGGACCCAGACCGGCCGCAGCATCGAGGCCCAGGGGCGGACGGTGGCCGGGCGGGCCCTGCTCCGCCTGCGCGAGACCAGCTCCGAGCGGCGGGAGATCGCCGACCTGCGGATCACCCTCGATGAGACCCGCCGCGGCCTCTCGGCCCTGTCGAGCCTCCTCGATGCGATTCCGCAGCCGGTCTGGCGGCGCAACAGGGATGGGGCGCTCGCCTGGGTGAATGCCGCCTACGTGGCCGCCGTCGAGGCGGGGAGCCGCGAGGCCACCCTCGATGCGGGGCTCGAACTGCTCGACCGGCCGGCGCGGGAGACGATCGTCCGCGAGGAGGCCACGCTCAGCGCCGGCGCGTCCCGCCGGGCGACGCGGGTCTCCGCAGTGGTGGCGGGCACCCGCCACGTCCTCGACGTGTACGAGGCTTCCCTCGACGGGGGGAAGGTCGGCATCGCCGTGGACGTCTCGGAACTGGAGAGCGTCCGCGCCGACCTCCAGCAGCAGATGAACGCCAACGCGCGCACCCTCGATCAATTGCCCACCGCCGTGGCCATGTTCGACGTCGGCCAGCGGCTGATCTTCCACAACACCGCCTACCGGGCGCTCTGGGACCTCGATCAGGCCTTCCTCGACAGCCGCCCCTCCGACGGGGAGATCCTCGATCACCTGCGCTCCCAGCGGAAGCTGGAGGAGCACGCGGATTTCCGCGCGTGGAAACACGGGGTGCTCGCCGCCTACCGCGCCGCCGAGGCGAACCAGGCGTGGTGGTATCTCCCCGACGGCCGCACGCTGCGCGTCGTGGCCGACCCCAACCCACAGGGCGGCCTGACCTACCTGTTCGAGGACATGTCGGACCGGCTCAACGCCGAGTCGCGCTACAACGCCCTGCGCCGCCTCCAGGCCGAGACCCTCGACACCCTGGCCGAGCCGGTGGCGGTGTTCGGCGCGGACGGGCGCCTGCAGCTCGCCAACCGCGCCTTCACGACAGCGTGGCGCCTCGAGCAGGAGATGGTGGACGCAAGGCCGCACGTCGATGCGGTGATCGCCCGGTGCAAGGCCTTCGCCCCGGCCGAGAACCAGTGGCTCGACATCCGCGACGCGGTGGTCGGCCTGGAGGCCCGGGCGGCCCTGGCCCGGCGGATCGAGATGGTGGACGGCACCGTCCTCGACTGCGCGATACAGCCCCTGCCGGAGGGCGCGACCCTGCTGACCCTCATCGACGTCACCGCCAGCGTGAACGTCGAGCGGATGCTCACCGAGAAGAACGAGGCGCTGGAGAAGGCGGCCGACCTGCGGGACACCTTCGTCCACCACGTCTCCTACGAGCTGCGCTCACCCCTCACCAACATCATCGGTTTCACCCAGCTCCTCGGGGACGAGACGGTTGGCGACCTCAACACCCGGCAGCGGGAATATGCCGACCACATCATGCGCTCGTCCGGCGCCCTGCTGGTGATGATCAACGACATCCTCGACCTCGCCTCCATCGATGCCGGCTCCCTGGAGCTGCAGCGCGAGGACGTGGACGTGCAGGCCACCGTCGATGCGGCCGTGCGCGGCCTGGAGGACCGGCTCGCCGAGGCGCGCATCGCCCTCTCCGTGGACGTGGCGGAGGATGTCGGCAGCGTCCGGGCCGACGGAAAACGGATCCGGCAGATCCTGTTCAACCTGCTCTCCAACGCGGTGGGCTTCTCGGATCCCGGCCAGCGGGTGGAGATCGCGGCCCGCCGCTCGGCGCGCGACCTGATCCTCAGCGTGCGCGACCACGGCTGCGGCATGACCCCCGAGGTCCGGGACCTCGTCTTCAACCGATTCGAAAGCCACACCCGCGGCACCCGCCACCGGGGGGTGGGGCTGGGCCTCTCCATCGTCCGCTCCTTCGTGGAGCTTCACGGGGGCCGGGTGGAGCTGGAATCCGAGCAGGGCATCGGCACCTGCGTCACCTGCATCTTCCCCCTCCAGGCACCGGACGAGCCCCGCCACACGCCCATGCCCCGCACCGAGCGCTCGCGGATCTCGGTTGCCTAGGGCCGCCCCCGCGCCCGCCATCCCGGTGGCGCGGGCGCAGGATGGCGCAGGTCGGCGGCGGCCTGCGCCGATGTCATCCGGAAACATGGGTCGTGCCACCGGATCGCACCGCCGCGCTTGATCTCGCCCGGCCCGAGGCCCACGGAAGCGGGATGTCCGAGAGAACAGAATCCGGGTGGGCCGTCTTCGCCATCGGCGATTTCCGGCTGTTCGGTGGGGCGCGCTTCCTCACCGGCCTCGCCTATCAGATGCAGGCCGTGGCCATCGGCTGGTTCGTCTACGACCTCACGCATTCCGCCCTGGCCCTCGGCCTCGTCGGCCTCGCGGGGTTCCTGCCGGCCATGCTCAGCGCCCTGGTGAGCGGCCACGTCGCCGACGTCTACGAGCGGCGCATCGTCGGGTCCGCCGCCTTCGCCCTCCAGGCCGTGGCGAGCTTCGGCCTCCTCGCCTACGCGCTGAGCGGTGCGAGCGCCGTCTGGCCGCTCTACGCCCTGGTGGTGGTGGTCGGCACCGCCCGCGCCTTCGCCAACCCGGCCCTCCAGGCCCTGCTGCCGACCCTCGTGCCGACGGAGCTGTTCGGCTCGGCAATCGCCTGGAACGCCTCCCTCTGGCAAACCGCCTCGGTGATGGGGCCGGCGCTGGGGGGCCTGCTCTACGCCCTCGGACCGAAGGTGGTGTTCGCCGCGGCGGGCACGAGCTTCGCCCTGGCGAGTATCGCCGTCGCCCTCATCCGCCACCGCCCCGCACCGGTCACCGAGCGGCCAGCGATCACCTGGGCGGCGCTGCTCGCGGGCATCGGCTACATCCGCTCGCAGCCGGTGGTGCTCGGTGCCATCAGCCTCGACCTGTTCGCGGTGCTGTTCGGCGGCGCCACGGCGCTGCTCCCGATCTACGCGGCCTCCGTGCTGCATGTTGGGCCCCTCGGCCTCGGCCTGCTGCGGAGCATGCCGGCGGCGGGCGCCGTCACCACCGCCGTGCTCCTCGCCTACTACCCCCTGCGGCGCCATGCGGGCGTGCGGATGCTGCGGGCGGTGGCGGTGTTCGGCGTGGCGACGGTGGCCTTCGGCCTCTCGACCTCCCTGCCGCTCTCCATGGCCTGCCTGTTCGTCACCGGCGCCGCCGACATGATCTCCGTCTACGTCCGCCAGAGCTTCGTGCAGGGCGAGACGCCGGACGCGATGCGGGGGCGGGTGGCGGCGGTGAACACCGTGTTCATCGGCGCCTCGAACGAGCTCGGGGAGTTCGAATCGGGCCTGCTGGCCGCGGCTGTGGGGGCGGTGCCGGCGGTGGTCCTCGGCGGCCTCGCCACGATCGGGGTGGCGGCCCTGTGGGGGCGCCTGTTCCCGCCGCTGAAGGCGCGGGACCGGCTGCTGACGCAGGCCTGAGAGGCGGGCGCCGCCGTCAGACCGCCCGGGCGCGGACGGGGCTGCACACCGAAACGATGGTCTCGCGCAGCGCCGCGGGGGTGAAGGGCTTGATCAGGCAGGCGTTGACCCCGGCGCGGCGCGCGGCGGGGAAGCAATCGGCATTGGCCTGCGTCGTCATGATGATGAACGGGATCTCGCGCATCGCCCGATCCGAGCGCACCCGCCGGAGGAGCTCGTAGCCCGTCATCGGCGTCATGTTCCAGTCGGAGATGACGAGCCCGTAGCGGCGCTCCGCCAAGTGGTCGAGCGCCGCGCTGCCGTCGGCGGCCAAATCGATCTCATGGAAGCCGAGGCGGCCCAGGATGGCCTGCACCACCTCCGCCACCATCGGCACGTCCTCGACGAGGAGGACAGGCGGGAAGCCGGTGAAGGGCATAGGTCTTCCGCGAGCGAGGGCGCCGGGTCCGGTCGCGATGACACAACCGGATCGTCCACACCTTTCCTGCCAGACCGGGGTTAGCGAAAAGCTGACGGCGTGTGCCCCGGCCGGGGAAGCGACACTATGTCCGATACCGGACTCAGCGCCCCGCCAGGAGGGGCGACCAAGTGGGGTCGGAGGCGTAGCTCGGGGTCGGCACGGGCTGCTCCACGTGGCCGGTGATGTCGACCATGAACAGCTTGCCGCCGCCCTGGCCGCCCGGATCGCGGAAGAACACCACGTACTGCCCGTTCGGCGAGAAGGACGGGCTCTCGTTGTGGAAGCCCTCGGTGAGGACGCGCTCGCCGGTCCCGTCCGTCTTGGCGACGCAGATGGCGAAGCCACCGTTGCGCTGGCGGGTGTAGGCGATCAGGTCCCCCCGGGGCGACCATGCCGGCTGAGACGCCGAGCCGGTGCCGAAGGTGATGCGGTGCGGGTTCGAGCCGTCCGCACCCATGACGTAGACCTGCTGCGAGCCGCCACGGTCCGATTCGAAGGCGATCTGGCTGCCGTCCGGCGCATAGGTCGGCGAGGTGTCGATGGCCAGTCCGCTGGTGATCGGCTTCTGCACCTTCGAGGCGATGTCCATGGTCACGATGTCGGCGTTGCCGCCCTGCTGCACGCTCATCACGAGGCGGCGGCCATCGGGGGAGAAGCGCGGGCTCGCGCTCATGGAATCCACCGAGCCGAAGGCCGTCCGGGAGCCGGTCTCGAGGTTGATGACCTGCACCCGCGGCTGGTGTCCGCTGGCCTGGGCCATGAAGGCGATGTCCTGGGTGGTGGGCGAGTAGCGCGGGGCGACGATCGACATCTCGCCGCTGGTGATGGCGCGGACGTTGGCGCCGTCCTGGTCCATCACCATCAGGCGCTTGCGGCGGTTCTCCTTCGGGCCGGTCTCGTCCACGAAGGCGATGCGGCTGTCGAACCACGGCCCGAGGCCGGTGATCTTCGTGTAGACCTGGTCCGAGACGAGGTGCCCGGTGCGGCGGGCATTGGCCGGATCGGTGGCGTATTGCTGGCCGATCATCTGCTGGCCGGAGGTCACGTCCCAGAGGCGGAACTCCACCTTCAGCCGCCCGCCGGCGTCGCGCACGACCCGGCCGGTGACGAGGCCCTGCACCCCCGTGGCCCGCCACTTCTCGAAGTTCGGCGCGGCGTCGAAGGGCGGGTTCTCGGGGAAGCGGGCGCGCTCCAGGGGCGTGAAATAGCCCGAACGGCGCAGGTTGTTGGTGACGACGCCGCTCACGAGCCCGCCCAGGCTCGGATCGCCGCCGAACTCGGCCACCGCGATGGGCATGGGCTGGAAGCTGCCCCCGCCGATTCGCAGCTGGAGCTGCGCCTGGGCCGGCCCGGCGAAGCCGATGGCCGCCGCGAGCAGGGCGAGCAGGGCCAGGAGAGGGCCGGGCAGCGTGGAACGGTGCCGGCGAGTCGGGCTGTCGATCATCGTCTCGGTCGTCATGCGGACGGGGAGGGTGGCGGCGGCGACGCGGGTTCCGGCGTCACGTCGCCGTGAACTCGAACTCCGCATTGATCGCCTTCCAGTCGTTGTAATACGGCGCGTAGGTGGCCGGTATGCGATAGGGCGCGCACCGCCTCACCGCCCGAAGCGCGGCCTGGGCGATGGACTGGTCCACGGAACTCGCCCCGCCGCGCATGATGCGCGGCTCGGTGCTGAGGGAGCCGTCCTGGTTCAGGCGGATATCCAGCACCGGCAGGACCACGCCCTGCGCCGCGCCGGGGGGCGCCGAGTAGCACCGCTCGATCTGCTGCTGCAGCATGCCGACCAGCGCGTCGCGCAGGGACGGCGACAGGCGCTGGGCCGTGCCCGTGGCGGCGCCGAGGGCGGCCATCTTCTGCACCGCGTGGCCCGTGGCCCCGGTCGATTGCGAGGGCGCCTTCGACGCCAGCACGGAGCGGATGTCGCCCGCGTTGAACTTGTCCGCCAGGGCCGACTGCTGGCGCGCCTTGGCCTCCGCATCGGCCGTGCCCTTCGCGTCGGCGAGGGCCTTCGCCTTGGCCTTGGCGGCGGCCTCCGCCTTGGCGGCAGCCTCGGCCTTGGCCTTCTCGGCGGCCTCCGCCTTGGCCTCCGCGGCGGCCTCCGCCTTCTCGCGCTCCGCCTCGGCTTTGGCCTCCGCGAGCTCCTTCTGGCGCTCGGCCTCCGCTTCCGCCTTGGCCTTCGCCTCAGCGACCTTCTTGGCCGCCTCAGCCTTGGCCTTCGCCTCCGCCGCCTTGGCCTCGGCCGCCTTCTTGGCCGCGTCGGCCTTGGCCTGGGCGGCGGCTTCAGCCTCCTGGCGCTCGATCAGCTTGTCCAGCTGCTCGCGCTTCTCGGCCTCGGCCTCGGCCTTCGCCTCGGCGGCCTTGGCGGCGGCGTCCGCCTTCGCCTTGCTCTCGGCGGCGGCGGCCTTTTCCGCAGCGGCGGCTTTGGCGGCGGCGGCCTTTTCCGCGGCGGCCGCCTTGTCGGCAGCGGCCTTTTCGGCGGCGGCCTTGGCCGTCTTCTCGGCCTCGCGCTTCTCCTGCGCCGCCTTGGCCGCCTTGGCGATCTCGGCCTCGGTCACGTCGGGCTCGGCGCGGAGCGGCATCTCGTCCGCGTTGGCGAGCTTCATCTGCGCCGTGCGCGTCGGCGCCGTGGGGGCGTCGGTCTTGGAATTCTCGGGCTCGCGGTCCTCGACCTTCTCGGCCTGACGGTCGGCGCGGCTCTGGGCGTTCGGCATCGGCTTGTCGGCCTGCCGCTCGCCCTTGGTGATCTCGGAGAACTGGTTCTCGGTGATCACCTCGACGGGCACGCCCTCCTGCGCCTCGGGGAGGGCGGGGGCGGAGACGCCGAGCAGGACGAGGCCGAGCAGGGCCACGTGGGTGCCGGCCGAGATCCAGACGCCGGGCTCCCGGCGGTCGAACGCGGGCAAGGAGATCGCCAACTCAGCGCCCCTCTAGTGCTCGGGCTCGGTGACGAGGGCGACGTGACGGAAGCCCCCGCCCGTCACGATGGCCATGACCTGCGCCACGCGGCCGTAATCGACGCGCTTGTCGCCGCGGACGAACACCCGGTCCTCGGTGCCGTTCTTGGCGGAGGCGGTGAGCTTCTGCACGATGGTGTCGTCGGTGAGTTCGTCCTCGCCGAGGAAGATCTGGCCGGTCTGGCGGATCGAGAGGGTGATCGGCTTCACGTCCGAGTTCAGGGGGGAGGCCTTGGACTGGGGGAGGTCCAGGGGCACGCCCACCGTCATCATCGGCGCCGCCACCATGAAGATGATGAGGAGAACGAGCACGACGTCGATGAACGGCGTCATGTTGATTTCGTTGATGGCGCCACTGCGTCGGCCGCGCCTGCGCCGCCGCTTCGTCCCGCCTTGCCCAGCCCCTGCCGCCATGGCCATCGGTCGGTCTCCTCAGGCGGCCAGCGACAGGCGTTCGTCGATCTGCCGCGACAGGATCGCCGAAAACTCGTCCGCGAAGCCTTCCAGGCGCGACTGGGCTTTGGAGACCTCGGCCTGGAGCTTGTTGTAGGCGAGCACCGCCGGGATGGCCGCGAACAGGCCGATGGCGGTGGCGAACAGGGCCTCCGCGATGCCCGGCGCCACGACGGCCAGGGAGGTGTTCTTGGAGGCCGCGATCGAGGTGAAGGCGGTCATGATGCCCCAGACCGTGCCGAACAGGCCGATATACGGGCCGGCGGAGCCGATGGAGGCGAGGAACAGCAGGCGCGATTCGAGCCGCTCCACCTCCCGGTGGATGGTGACGTCGAGCTGCTTCTCGATCCGCTGGGAGAGCGACTGCACCTGGCGGCCGGAGCCCTCGAAGGAGCGCTTCCACTCGCGCATGGCCGCCACGAACACCGCCGCCAGGCCCGTCGCCGGACGGTCGTTGAAGGAGCGGAACAGCTCCTCCAGGGAGCGGCCGGACCAGAACGCGTCCTCGAACGCGTCCATCTCCTTGCGGATGCGGCGGAAGAGGATCGTCTTGTCGACGATGATCGACCAGCACCACACCGAGGCGCTGAGCAGGCCCAGCATCACGATCTTCACGACGAAGTGCGCCTGGAGGAACAAGCCGAGCAGGCTCATGTCGGCCACGGGGGCGGCGGCCTGCATCGCGTCGGCTGGGTTCATCCGTCGAAGTCTCCTGCTCCGGGCCGGCGCGGGCAGGCGCATCACCGCCCCGCTGCCGGAAATTCGAGCGATATCAATGCTATCGCTCGCGAATCTGTCGAAAGTAAGGGCCGGACCCGTCCGGGCACGTTCGCGTGGTCTTCCGGATTTTAAGGGCTTGCCAGGGTTAAGGATCCGTTGAGAACCCGGCGATCTTGAGGCGATTCCGCCCCGGCGGCTGGACCGGGGCGGGGCGGTCTCCCTATGGTGCGCGCCAAGAGGAACGCCACAGGACTCCGCCGTGACCGCACCCGTGCCGAATCTGCCCGACATGCTGCGCGGAGAGGGCGGCCGTCTGCTCGGCTGGTCCTGCCTCGCCGACGTCGCCCTGGCAGGCCTGATGGCCCAGGCGGGCTTCGACGTCGTCCTGCTCGATCAGCAGCACGGAACCTACGACGTCGCCACCTGCACCGCCGGCCTGACCGAGCTGGCGCTCGCGGGCACGCCGGGCCTCGTGCGGATCGCGGTGGGCGATTTCGCCATGGCCTCGCGGATGCTCGACGTCGGCGCGGCCGGCATCGTCGCGCCGATGATCAACACCGAGGCCGATGCCCGGGCACTCGCCGCGGCCACGAAGTTCCCGCCCATGGGCCAGCGCAGCTGGGGGCCGGACCGGGCGATGTGGTTCTCCGGCCTCGCCGACCCGCAGGCCTACCTGACGCAGGCCAACGCCCGGACCATGACCATCGCCATGTGCGAGACCAGGGAGGCCATCGCCAACCTCCACGCCATCCTCCGGGTGCCGGGGATCGACGGCATCCTCGTGGGGCCGGGCGACCTGTCCATCGCGCTCTCGAACGGCGCCAGCTTCGATCCCACCGGCAGCGCGGTCACGGAGGCCCTTCGGGAGATCGTCCGCACCACCCTCGCCGCCGGCAAGATTCCCTGTGCCTTCGCCGCCGGCCCCGCCCGCGCCCGGGAGATGCTGCAGATGGGCTTCAAGCTGGCCTCGATCGGCTACGACGGCGTCCTCGTGGCGGACGCGTTCGGGAAGGCGCTCGCCGAAGCGCGGGGGTGATCCCTCCCATCCCCGTCATCGCTTCGCTGCGCGCACGATGACCGGGGTGGCAACGTGAGGGCGATCCCACCGTTACGGACCGGGACGCCGCCCCGGCACATGTGACTGGCACGACGAAGAACGGCGCGGTAAGGCCGCATCGCCGAGAGGCGGGGAAGGGAAGGGTACGCCGATGCCGACAGCCTTCATCTACGACCATGTCCGCACCCCCCGCGGGCGCGGCAAGGCGGATGGTGCCCTCCACGAGGTGACGGCCCTGCGCCTGGCCGAGACCGCCCTGCGCGCCCTCAAGGACCGCAACGGCCTCGACACGCGGCTGGTGGACGACGTGATCCTGGGTTGCGTCGATCCGGTGGGCGAGGCGGGGGGCGACATCGCCCGGGCCGCCGCCCTGGTGGCCGATTACGGAATCCACGTCCCGGGCGTGCAGATCAACCGCTTCTGCGCCTCCGGCCTGGATGCGGTGAACTTCGCCGCGGCGCAGGTGATGGCGGGCCAGCACCACATGGCGGTCGGCGGCGGCGTCGAGTCCATGAGCCGCATCGGGATCGGTGCCTCCGGCGGCGCCTGGCCCGTCGATCCGGCCATCGCCGTCAAATCCTACTTCATGCCGCAGGGCATCTCGGCCGACCTGATCGCCACGAAATACGGCTTCAGCCGCGACGCCTGCGACGCCTACGCCGTGCGCTCGCAGGCGCTGGCCGCCCAATCCTGGCAGGACGGCCTGTTCGACCGCTCGGTGGTGCCCGTGCGCGACGTGAACGGCATCACCCTCCTCGACCGGGACGAGCACATGCGCCCCGGCACCGACATGCAGTCGCTCGCCGCCCTCAAGCCGTCCTTCGTCCAGATGGGCCAGATGGGCGGCTTCGACGCCGTGGCCACGGATGCGCACCCGGATGTCGAGTTCGTGGAGCACGTCCACCACGCCGGCAACTCCTCCGGCATCGTCGATGGGGCGGCGGCCGTGCTGATCGGCTCGCGGGAGGCCGGCGAGGCGGCGGGGCTGAGGCCCCGGGCGCGGATCCGCGCCTTCGCCAACATCGGGTCGGATCCGGCGCTGATGCTCACCGGGCCGGTCGACGTCACCGAGAAGGTGCTCTACCGGGCGGGCCTGACCCTGGACGATATCGACCTGATCGAGGTCAACGAGGCCTTCGCCGCGGTCGTCCTGCGCTTCTGCCAAGCCTTCGACCTCGACCCCGACGCGGTGAACGTCAACGGCGGCGCCATCGCCCTCGGCCATCCGCTGGGCGCGACGGGGGCGATGATCCTCGGCACCGCCCTGGACGAGCTGGAGCGCACCGGCAAGGAGCGCGCCCTGATCACGCTCTGCATCGGCGCGGGCATGGGCACCGCCACGATCATCGAGCGGGTGTGACCGCGCCGCGACGGCGACGTGCCGGACAAGGACTTGCGGCCGTATCGTTTTCCACGGAAACGGGCGGTGCGCCATGACGGCCGGGACAACGAGCCGGCCGCCCATCCACGCCACATCACGGGAGGACACCCCTTGAACCGCCTGATCGCCACCCTCTGCCTCGGCGTCGCCCTGTCCGCGCCGCTCGCCGCCCGCGCCGACGACATGGGCGACCGGGTCGCCGCTGCGACCAAGCTCGTCAACAAGACGCTGATCAAGAACCTCCAGACCGGCTTCGGCGTCGCCCTGGAGAAGACCACCGCGGCCATGCCGGAAGCCCGCGCCGACGCCGTGCGCAAGGAGCTGAACGCCGAGTTCGAAAAGCAGCGCGCCCTGATGGTCGAGGGCCTGTCGAAGGACTACGCGGAGAAGTTCAGCCTCGCCGAGCTGAAGCACCTCGACGAGATCTATTCCGACCCGGTCTACGAGAAGTTCCAGACCATGAACGCCGATCCGAACTCCTCGGTGACGGCGATCTCGCAGAACTCGGTCACGAAGCTCCTGAACATGCTGGCCGTCGCCTCGGCGACGGACAACACGCCCCCCGGCGCGCCGCCGGTGCCGGTGGCGCCGCCCGCCGCGAAATAAGGGCCGGCGGCCCGTGGTGACCGGGCGGGGCTCGGCGTTCCGTCACGCGGCTTGCGCGGCGGATGCCGGCGCCAAGCCCGGCACCGCGGGCAGCGCCTCGATGAGGGGACGGGCGAAATGGTAGCCCTGCACCAGATCGATGCCGAGGCCGCGCACCGCGTCGAGTTCCGCCGCGGTCTCGATGCCCTCTGCCAGCAGGGCGATCCCGAGGGACCGGCCGATCGCCACGATGCCGGCGACGATGCTGCGGCGGCGCGGGTCGGCATCGATGCCGCGCAGGAGGTCCATGTCGATCTTGATGAGGTCGGGCTGGAAGTTCGCCAGCAGGCTGAGGCCCGCGAAGCCCGCGCCGAAATCGTCCAGGGCGGTCATGAAGCCCTGCCGCCGGTAGGCCGCGACGATGCGCTTCACGTGCTCGATGTCCCGGAAGCGCTCGTTCTCGGTGAACTCGAACATGATGCGGTCGTGGGAGAAGCCGACCCGCCGCGCAGCCTCCAGGGACGCTTTGATGCAGGCATTCGGCTCATAGACGGCGTTCGGCATGAAGTTGATGGAGAGGCGCACGTCGTCATGCGCCGGGAACAACCGCCCGGCGAGTTCGATCGCCTTCACCCGCGCCGCCTGGTCGAAGCGGTAGCGGATGTCGTCATCGACCTGAGACAGGATCGCGCCGGCCGGCTCGCCTCCGGCCCCGCGCACGAGCGCCTCGTAGCCCCATACCCGCGCGGTCGACATGTCCAGGATCGGCTGGAAGGCCATCGTGAACGCGAACGGCAGCGGCGTGGAATCCCGGCAGGCGGCACAACCAGGGTTTGCTCTCATCTTCATGTCCCGCGACGGCCCCCCGGCGCCCGCGGGTATGCGACGGAAAATCTATACGCCCGATTAAAAACGACCGACATGTATTGGACAGGCGAGACTTGCGGAGGAAAGACGGCATGACTTCAGATCACTTCCGCTTAGAGACGGATGCCGACGGCATCGCCCTGGCCGTGTGGGACATGGCGGGCCGCTCGATGAACGTCATCACCGAGTCGGTGATGGAGGAGCTGTCCGCCATCATCGAGGCGGTCGCCTCGGACCCGGCGATCAAGGGCTGCGTCATCGCCACGGGGAAGGAGAACTTCTCCGGCGGGGCCGACCTCACCATGCTCCAGGGCCTGCGCGCGGCCTACGAGCGGCTGCGGGCCGATGAGGGCGAGGAGGCGGCCATGCGCCGCTTCTTCGAGGAATCCCGGCGCCTCACGCTGCTGTTCCGGCGGCTCGAGACCTGCGGCAAGCCCTTCGCAGCGGCCATCCACGGCCTGTGCCTCGGCGGCGCCTTCGAGCTGGCCCTGGCCTGCCACCACCGGGTGGCCTCGGACGCACCCCATACCCGCATCGGCCTGCCGGAGATCAAGGTCGGGCTGTTCCCCGGCGGCGGCGGCACCCAGCGGGTCGCCCGGCTGATGCAGACCGGCGACGCCCTCCAGATGCTGTTCAAGGGCGAGCAGATCCGCGCGCCCATGGCCAAGGGCATGGGCCTCGTCCATGCCGTGGCTCCGGTGGCCGAGATCGTCGCGCAGGCCAAGGCCTGGATCCGGGACGGCGGCTCGGCGGTCGCCCCCTGGGACGTGCCGAAGTACAAGGCGCCCTCGGGCAAGGTCTACTCGCCGGCCGGCATGCAGGTCTGGCCGGCGGCCAACGCGATCTACCGCCGCGAGACCCACGACAACTACCCCGCCGCCAAGGCGATCCTCGCCTCGGTCTACGAGGGCCTGCAGCTGCCGATGGACTTGGCGCTGAGGGTCGAGAGCCGGTACTTCGCACAGATCCTCCGGACCAAGGAGGCGGCGGCGATGATCCGCACCCTGTTCCTCTCCATGGGCGAGCTGAACAAGGGCGCGCGGCGGCCGAAGGACGTGCCGCCCGCCAGCCTGCGCAAGGTCGGGGTCGTCGGGGCGGGCTTCATGGGCGCGGGCGTCGCCTATGTCAGCGCGCTGGCGGGGTTCGAGGTCGTGCTGATAGACCAGAGCGTCGAGGCGGCCGAGAAGGGCAAGGCCCACGCCCACGCCCTCGTCACCGGCCAGATCAACAAGGGCCGGGCCAAGACCGCCGACCGCGACGCCCTGCTGGCGCGCATCACCGCCACGGCGGATTACGCGTCCCTCGAAGGGTGCGACCTCGTGATCGAGGCGGTGTTCGAGGATCCGCGGATCAAGGCCGAGGTGATCGGCCGGATCGAGGCGGTGATCGGCCCGGACACGGTGTTCGCCTCCAACACCTCGACGCTGCCGATCACCGGGCTGGGGCAGCACAGCCGGCGGCCGGACCTGTTCGTGGGCATCCACTTCTTCTCCCCCGTCGAGAAGATGATGCTGGTGGAGATCATCAAGGGCGGGGCCACGGGGGACCGGGCCATCGCGGTGGCGGTCGACTACGTCCGGGCGATCAAGAAGACGCCCATCGTCGTCAACGATTCCCGCGGCTTCTTCGCCAACCGCTGCGTCGGCGCCTACCTCCTCGAAGGCCACAAGATGCTCGCCGAGGGCGTGCCGCCGGCCATGATCGAGAGCGCGGGGCGGCAGGCGGGCATGCCCGTCGGCCCCCTGTCCCTCAACGACGAGGTCGCCCTGGACCTAATCCTGAAGATCGCCAGGGCCACGGAGGCCCAGGTGGGCCCCGAGGCGGTGGATCCCGCGCAGAGGACGATCCTGACGACGATGGTCGAAGGGCAGGGCCGGCTCGGGCGCAAGAACCGCAAGGGCTTCTACGACTACCCCGAGGGCGCGCCGAAGCGCCTGTGGCCGGGCCTCGCCGCGCTCCAGCCGAATCGGCTGGCTGCGGAGCAGGTGGACTTCGCGGAGCTGAAGCACCGCCTGCTGGTGGTGCAGGCGCTGGAAGCCGCCCGCACGGTGGGGGAGGGGGTCGTCACCGATCCCCGGGAGGCCGATGTCGGCTCGATCCTGGGCTTCGGCTTCGCGCCGTTCACGGGCGGGGTGCTCTCCTATATCGACTTCATGGGCGTGCCGGAGTTCGTCGCCCTGGCCCGCGGCCTCGAAGCCGTCCACGGCCCGCGCTTCGCGGTGCCCGACAGCCTCGCCGCCATGGCCGAGAACGGGGGGACCTTCTACGGCGCCGCGAAGCAGGCGGCATAATAGGGCCTCACCGCCACCCCCGCGCCGCCCTCGGGAGCCCGGCGCGGCGATCCACGGGCTCGCGACGCGGGGGAGGGTGCCTCACGCCACCCGGACCAGCCGCGTCGCGAGGGTGGCGAGGTCCGAGGTGTTGTCGGACAGGAGGTCGGTGACGTCGCCGACCTCGAGGGCCTTCACGTGGCGGCAGCGCTGGCCGAAGCGGCCAGCCATGCAGGTGCAGCGCAGGACGGCGCCGCTCGTCCGCTCCTCCAGCGTCACGGTGTAGCGGTTGCCCGTGGAGCCGCGCATCTGGAAGCTGAGGGAGGCCGAAGTCGGTGCGAACGCAGCCATGGCCCGTCCGCTGATCCCCCCGCGTCCCGGCGCCGGGCGGGCCGACTCGCCGGGCACCGCGGTCACCGGCACGCCGATGGCGGCGGCGAGGCCGCGGACATCCGCCGCCCCCGTCTCGCCCATGGCGGCCAGCGCGATGCGCGCGCAGGCATAGGCGTCCTCGCCCGCATCGTGATGCTCGAAGGTGATGCCGAGCCGCCGGGCGACCTTGCCGAGGCCGCACCCCTCCGGCGCGGGGAACACCCGCCGGGCGACCTGGACCGTGCAGAGATACGAGAAATCCGGCACCGGCAGCCCGGCCCGCCCGAGCCCCGCCCGCAGGACGCCGAGATCGAACGTCGCGTTGTGGGCAAGGATCACCCCGCCCGCGAGGTCGGCGAGGTAGGGCGCCATCACCTCCGCGAAGCCCGGCTCGCCGGCGACGTTCGACGGGAGGATGCCGTGGACGCGGATGTTGCCGGGGGAGAAGCGCATCTCCGGGGGCCGGATGAGGTGGCTCTCCCGGCGCACGACCCGCCCGTCCGCGATCCAGGCGAGGCCGACCGCGCAGGCGCTGTCGCGCCGCTCGTTGGCGGTCTCGAAGTCGAGGGCGAGGGTGATCATGGGGCCGCGCGTTCCCGGAGCGTTCCCCGAAACTACGCCGCCCGCGACTCCGGCTTCAAGCCCGTTCCACCAGGGCGAGCCAATCCGCCTCGCTGACGACGCGGACGCCGTGCTTCTCGGCATCCTTCAGCTTGGAGCCCGCGCCGGGCCCCGCCACCACCAGATCCGTCTTCGCGGAGACCGAACCCGAGACCTTCGCGCCGAGGCGCTCGGCCACCGCCTTCGCCTCGTTGCGGGTCATCTGTTCCAGGGTGCCGGTGAAGACCACCGTCTTGCCGGCGAAGGCCGTGGCGGAGGCGGCGCGCTCCATCGGTTCGGTGCGGACCTCCTTCAGGAGCTCCGCCACCGCCGAGGCGTTGTGCGGCTCGGCGAAGAACTGGATCAGCGCGTCGGTCGCCACCGGGCCGACCTCGCCGTCGTCGGCGAAGGCGCGGTAGGCGTCGCCGGGCCGCTGCCCCGCGGCCCGTTCCAGGGCCGCGCGCGCCGCGTCGATGTCGCCGTAATGGGCGATCAGGCTGTCCCGCTGGCTCGACGTCAGGCGCACCCGCTCGCCCGGTATCGGCTCGGCCCCCTCGGGGGGAAGGCCCGAATCGAGCAGGCGGTCGCGGGTGGTCGGGCCGATCCGGGGCACGGCGGAGACCTCGATCCAGTCGAGCCCGCCCTGCGTTCGCGCCGCCGCATCGATCCCCGCGATCAGCGCGGGCATGTCGGCGAACCGCTTGGCCAGGGCCTTGGCCGTGGCCTCGCCGATCTGCGGGATGCCCAGGGCGAACAGCAGGCGGTTGAGGGGGATCGAGCGTCTGGCCTCGACCCCCGCCAGCAGGTTCTTGATCGCCTTGTCCTCGTCGTCGCCCTTCTTCTTGGCGGCCTTCTTCGGCAGCTCGGCCCCGGCCCGGCGCTCGGCGGACAGCGCCTCTCGCCGGGCCACCACGGCGTCCTTCAGCCTCTCGAAATCGAGCCGGAACAGGTCGGCGGGTTGGCGGACGAGCCCCGCCTCGAACAGCACCTCGATATAGGTCTCGCCGAAGCCCTCGATGTCGAAGCCGTTGCGCGAGACGAAGTGCTTCAGCCGCTCCACCCCCTGCGCCGGGCAGATAAGCCCGCCGGTGCAGCGGCGCACCGCGTCGAGCTTGCCCGTGCGCGGGTTGACCGCCCGCACCGCCCGGCTGCCGCAGGCGGGGCAACGCTCGGGGAACACGAACGGGGCGGAATCCGCCGGGCGCTTGGCGAGGTTGACATCCATGACCTTGGGGATCACGTCCCCGGCGCGGACCACCGTGACCGTATCGCCGACGCGGATGTCGCGGCCCTCGCGGATCGGCTCGCCGTCGGCGCCGACGCCCCTCACGTAGCCCTCGTTGTGCAGCGTGGCGTTGGAGACGACGACGCCGCCCACCGTCACCGGCCGCAACTTGGCGAGGGGGTTGAGGGAGCCGGTGCGGCCGACATTGATGACGATGTCCTCCAGCACCGTCGTCGCCTCCTCGGCCGCGAACTTGTGGGCGAGCGCCCAGCGCGGCGAGCGCGAGACGAAGCCGAGGCGCTTCTGGAGGGCGATGTCGTCGACCTTGTAGACGACGCCGTCGATGTCGTAGCCGAGGTCGGCCCGCTCGGCGGCGATGCCCCGGTAATGGGCGAGCATGCCCTCCGTGTCGGTGAAGGTGCGGGTGCGCGGGTTCACCGGCAGGCCCCAGGCGGCGAAGCGTTCGAGCACGCCGGACTGCGTGTCGGCGATCGACGCCGAGACCTCGCCCCAGGCATAGGCGAAGAAGCGCAGCGGCCTCGAGGCGGTGATCGCGGGGTCGAGCTGGCGCAGGGAGCCCGCCGCCGCGTTGCGCGGGTTGGCGAAGAGCGGCTTGCCGGCCGCCTCCTGCCGGGCATTGATGCCGGCGAAATCCTCGTGCGACAGGTAGACCTCCCCCCGCACCTCGCAGGTGTCGGGCCAGCCCGTGCCCTTCAGGCGCTGGGGGATGTCGTGCACCGTCAGCGCGTTGGCCGTGACGTTCTCGCCCTCCTCGCCGTCGCCCCGGGTCGCGGCGGTGACGAGCCGGCCCTTCTCGTAGCGCAGCGACAGGGACAGGCCGTCGATCTTCGGCTCGGCGGTGAAGGCGAGCGGCCTGTCCTCCGGCCAAGCCAGGAACCGGCGCACCCGCGCCACGAACTCCGCCACCTCCTCGTCGGCGAAGGCGTTGCCGAGGGAGAGCATCGGGACCGCGTGGCGGACCTTGGCGAACTTCTCCGAGGGCTTCGCCCCGACCGCGGCGCTGGCGGCGCCTGTCCCGGCGAGGTCGGGGAAGGCGGCCTCGATGGCCTCGAGGTGGCGCCGCAGCCGGTCGTACTCGGCATCGGAGATGTCGGGGGCGTCCTCCTGATGATAGAGGCGGTCGGCCTCGGCGATCCGCTCCGAGAGCTGCGCGTGCTCCGCACGCGCCTCCTCGGCGGTCAGGGGGGACAGGTCGGGGGACGGGTCGGTCTGCGCGGCGGCCATGCCGGGCTTCTAGGGCATTTCGGGCCGGATTGGAGGCCTCCCGGCACCGGAATCTGCGGCCCGCCCGATGAATGACGGGGGATACGGAGCATGGCGCGGGCGGATGTGGTCGTCGTCGGCCTCGGCCTCGATCCGGGGCGGCTCGCCCGCTGTGCGGGGGTTCTGGATCCGGAGGAGACGGACCGCGCCGGCCGGTTCCTCCGCGCTGCCGACCGGGCACGCTTCCTCGCCAGCCACGCCGCCCTGCGCGCCGTCGTCGGCGCGGCGCTCGGCCGCCCGGCCGCCTCCCTGCGCTTCGGGCGGGACGCCGATGGACGGCCGTTCCTGGCGGAGCCCGCCGGCACCGGCCTCGACATCAACCTGTCCCATTCGGGGGGCGTCGCCCTGGTCGGCCTCGTCCGCAGCGCGCGGATCGGCGTCGATGTGGAGGTCCGCCGGCCCTTGCCCGACGCCCTGCGCATCGCCCGCGGCCACTTCGCCCAGGACGAGGCCTGCGCCCTCGAAGCGTTGCCGCCGGAGGCCCGGGAGGCCGCGTTCTTCGCCCTGTGGACTCGCAAGGAGGCGGTGGTGAAGGCCCTCGGCGCCGGCCTCTCCCTACCCCTCGCCGCATTCTCGGTCAGCGTGCCGCCGGCCCCGCCGCGGATGCTGCGGATCGCGGGGGAGGCGGCGGGCTGGACGCTGGCCGCCATCGAGGCCGGACCCGGCGTCTGCGCCACGGCGGCGGTCCCCGCGGCGGGCTGCACGATCCGCACGACGGCCCTCCCGGCGGGCTGGGCGGACGAGTTCGATGCGAAATGACGCTCCGGGCGCTTGCGGCCTGGGAATGGCGTCGCTATAAGCCGGCTCGCCGGTCGCGCCACAGCGCCCGCCGGCCTTCGGAGTGTAGCGCAGTCTGGTAGCGCACCACGTTCGGGACGTGGGGGTCGCAGGTTCAAATCCTGCCACTCCGACCAAATTTCCCGCTTTCATCGCATGAGCCGTGTTCCGCATTGCGGCGGTGGCCCGCCGTCCGGCAGGGCGACGGTCGCCGGGATCGGTGACGTTCTCCCGCCCTTCTTCGCCGATGCGCTCGACAGGGCGGGACCGGCGAGACTACTCCCTTGTCCCATGCTGTCTTCCCCGGGGATGGGACGGTGCTGACCGACACGCAGCGTCAGGCGCTCGCGGCGCTGGCGGATTGCTTTGCCGAAGACGGCATCCTCATCGATGCCCAGAACATCCGTGCGGCCCTGGCCTGCATTCAGGATGCGGCGTTCCGTGCCTCGGCGGCGGAGGCCGATGCCCTGCGCGTGCGGAGCCAGCTCGACGAGGCCCGGCAGCGGGTGGCGACCTTCGAGACGGCGGGGGTGGCCGGGGGCTGGAAGCAGCGGGCGCAGATCGCCGAAGCCGAGGCCGAGCGCCTCAAGCGCGAGCGCAACGAGGCGCGCTCCACCGCCCAGGGCATCCTGGCCTCCCTCAAGCAGCAGGGCGAGGCCGCCGACGCCGCCGAGGCGTCCGCCGCCGCGCTGACGTCACGGGTCCAGGACCTGGAACGCGCCCTGCGCGAGGCGGTCTCGGCCATGCGCAGCTGCGTCGCCCTCACCGCGCCGTTTCGGCCGAGCCCCTTCCCGGACATCGGCGCCGGGGGCGATCCGCCCCCTCAGGAGGAGGCGACGGCGGCGGAGGATGCCGGGGCCGAGGCGCCCTAGCGCTCCGACGCACTCACTTCATTCGTGCACATGAGCACTCGCTATTCGTGTTTGCATCGATTTTTCCAGACACGGCTGTTGCCTTCGTCTGGATCGACGCCCTAGCGAATCTCGCCCGACAGGCGGCCGCGCAGCGCTCCCAGGAGGGTGTAGCAGGCGATGACGCAGCCGACGCTCATGGCACCGAGGCAGCTGATGGTCCGCACCGGCTCTCCCCGCGCCAGGACGATGGCGACGGTGACGGGAATGACGGCGAGGACGAACAGGACGGTCATCGCGATACCCTTACGGAACCTCTCCGACCCTTGGACCGAATTGGTTAACGGATTGCGCGGCCCCCGGCTCAAGGAAACGGGCGATGCTCCGTTGACTTGCGTCGGAACGGGTCTCTAATTCCTTGGACATTCGGACGCAGAGGAGGAAGCATGCGGTCATTGCGCGTCACCGGCCACGGGGTGGATCTCGGTGAGAGCCTGCGCACCCGGGTGGTGGAACGGATGGCGGCGACGCTGTCCAAGTACCTCGACCCGCACATGCAGGACGGGTGCACCGGCCACGTCACCCTCCGCCGCGACGGGAGCTCCTATCGCACCGATTGCGTGCTGCACCTCGTCTCCGGGCTGACGATGGAAGCGGTGGGCTCCGCGCATGACCCCCGCGCGAGCTTCGAGCAGACCGCCGACCGGCTGGAGACGCGCCTGCGCCGCTACAAGCACCGGCTGAAGGAGCACGCCTCGGCCCCGAAGGACGGGGGCGGGATGGAAGCCGCCTACGCCGTGCTGGCCGCCCCCGATGAGGAGGATATCGAGCCCGAGCCGGAGGGCGATGCCCATCCCCCGATCGTGGCCGAGACCACCCGAGCGCTCCAACGCCAGACGGTGGGAGAGGCGGTGACCGCCCTGGACCTGACAGGATCTCCGGTGGTTGTCTTCGTCCACGCTGGCACCGGACGCGTCAACATCGTATACCGGCGCAGTGACGGGGCGATCGGCTGGGTCGATCCTCCGGCTGGCGGCGCCTGAGCACCATCGGGTCGCCGCGGAACAGAGCCGGAACCGTCTCCGTGGTCCAGCATTGGACCGAGGCGTGTCCGTCTCCGGTTGGGCACGGCGATCTTGAGGGGCCGGCTCCCTGGGGGAGCCCGGCGGCGGGGCAACGGTCGTTCCATGCCACTACTCGCGTTTCTTGACCCCGAGTCGGTGGTCTCCTCCCTGCGCGCCCGCTCGAAGAAGCAGGTGCTGCAGGATCTGGCGGTCCACGCGGCCCGCCGCCTGCCGATGCTGGCGGACAGGGCGGTGTTCGAGACGCTCCTCCAGCGGGAGCGCCTCGGCTCGACCGGGATCGGGGAGGGCGTGGCGATCCCCCACGGCAAGCTGCCCGGCCTCGACCGGCTATTCGGCCTGTTCGCGCGCTTCGACCGTCCCATCGACTTCGAGGCCCTCGACGGCGAGCCCGTCGATACCGCCTTCCTCCTGCTCGCCCCGGAAGGGGCGGGGGCGGACCACCTCAAGGCCCTAGCGCAGGTGGCGCGCGTCCTGCGCGAGCCGGGGATGCTCGCCAGCATCCGGGCCGCCCGCGATGCGGGGGCGCTCTATGCCCTGCTCACGCGCAACGCCGCCTCCCGGGCCGCCTGATGCCGCTCCGCCGTCCGTTCGCCGCGTTCGCCATCCTCGGCTTCGCGGCACCCGCCCTGGCCCAGGGCGGCGATGCGACCTGCCCGCGGGACGTGCTGGTCGCCCAGTCGATGCAGCGACAAGCCATCGACCAGCTGGAGCAGGCCGACGTCAGCGACACGGAGAAGAGCTGCCGGGTCTGGCGCCGCCATGTCGAGACGATGAGGCGGGTCGCCGCCGTCTACGGGCGCTGCCTCTCGGGCACCGAGCGCACGAGGGGACTCGCGCAGGTGCAGGGCTCCGAGAAGGAGTTCGCGGTGGCCATCCGCGACCGCTGCAAGGGCCTGTAGAGCGCCGTCTCCGAACCCTGGATCGTGAGCCGCGATGCGCGTTCCTCGCGACGCGGGGGAGGGGGCTCAGACCGCGCTGCGCGGAGGCGTGGTCCCCGTTGGGCGGACCGTGGGCCGGCGGGAAAAGGCTGGATGAATCAGCCAGCCGTCATGATCCCGTGCCGTCATTGCGAGCGCAGCGACGCAATCCAGGGACGCGCCACGTCCTGAGAGGGTCTGCTGCCCTGGATCGCTTCGCTGCGCTCGCAATGACGGAAGGGGCACGTTCTCCCATGCCGAGTCGGTGCAGACGGCTCACTCGATCCCGCGTATCAGCGGCTCGGCCACCATCTTCACCGGCTTGCGGCGGCCCATCAGGATCGCCGCCCTCGACCGCTCGGGATCCGCCTCGAAGCGCGTCCGGACCCAGCTCACCAGGAACTTCAGGTATTCGGAGGCCAGAAGCCGCGCCGCGGGCGGGTTACGCCACCACGCGTCCGCATCGAACCCCTCCGTCACCACCGGGTGCGGGACGATCCGCTCGCTCTCCTGCAACGCGTGGTCCAGTTCGATCAGCGTGCGCGGCATGTGGTAGTTCGAGGTCACCACCGCCACGGTGCTGAAATGGTGTGTGCGCATCCAGCGCCGGGTCTCGATGGCGTTGCCGATGGTGTTCCGCGCCCGGTAATCGAGATCGACGCAGCAGGCGATGAGGTCCCGTTGGGTGGGGTTGAGGCGGGCGATCTCCTCGCGGCTCGTGCGCTCGTTCACCCCGGTGATCAGGAGGCGGCGGCCGTAGCCCGCCGCCAGAAGGTCGATCGCGTCGCCGATCCGCTGTGCACCGCCGGTCAGGGCGACGATACCGTCCGTGCGGCCCTCGGGTATGCGCTCCTGCCGGGCGACGGTGCCGACGAAGGTGAGGAAGCCGCCGACCAGTGCGACGACGCCGAGGCCGGCGGCGACGGCACCACAGCGCAGGGCCCTGTCCCGGCCCGCATGGCCCGGCCCGGCGCCCGGTCCCTGGGTCGTCGGCGCGTCCGCACGCTCGTGCCAGACCCAGCCGATGGCATCGGTCGCGAGGGAGACGGGAGCGCGCGTCATCCGCGTGTTCATCCTCCGGAGCCTAGCGCCGAATGCGGCGTGGTGGAGGCAGCCGGTGCGGCTGCCCACAGATCACTCTCCCAACAGGTTGCCAAACACTTAAGGTTCCCCGCGGTTCACACTGCTGAGTTGCGGGCTAAACCCAACTGCAATCAGCCGAGGTAGCGTCGCACCGTGAGGCGGGAGACGGCCCCCGTGACGAGGGATGCGATTCCCCCGATCAGGGCGATGCTGAAGAAGCCGCGCCAGCCGATATGGAAGGCGCCGAACAGGGCCTCGATCTCCTGCCCCGCCGGCCCCGACGAGGCCGAGCCGGTGACGAGCCCGGCGATCACGAAGGCCAGGATCGCGCAGGCCGCCCCGATCCCGCCGCCCCGGAGGCCGAGGCCGAAGAACCGGGCCTGGAAGGCGCGGGCGATGTAGTCGTCCCCTGCGCCGACGAAGTGCAGCACGTCCACCACTTCCTTGTTGCCCGCCATCGCCCCCCTCGTGGCGAAGGTGACGGCGAGGCCGGTGGCCACCAGCACCAGCACCACGAGGCCGATGCCCGCGCCCACGAAGGCGCTCGCGGCGGTGGAGAGGCGCTGCAGCCAGAGCGCATGGTCGTCGAGGCTCGCAACGCCCGGCAGGGCCGCGACGAGCTTCGTCCTCAGGCTCCCGAGGTCGACCCTGTCCCCCGACATCCGCAGGGCGATCAGGCGCGGCACCGGCAGGTCCGACAGGTCGAGGCCGCTGCCGAGCCAGGGTTCGAGCAGCCGCTCCGATTCGGATTTCGAGAAGATGCGGGTCCGGGCGACCCCGGGCTCCTGCTTCGCGATCGCCTCCGCCTTGGCGACGTCGGCGTCCACGTCGCGCCCGGGGCCGGGGCGGACCTGGATGGTCACCTCCTGCGCCACGCTGCTCTGCCACTGGGCGGCATTGGTCGCCACCATCTCGGCGGCGCCCGCGCAGAGCCCGGCGAGGAAGGTCAGAATGGCGATCACCGCCGCCAGCGAACGCCCGGCGGCGGTGTCGGTGGGCACCAGGGGCGCGTTGCGCCGCAGGTTGGCCGGGAGTGTCGGATCGGTGGGGAACGCCGCCGCGGCGCGGGCCCGGGCCTTGGCCGCGATGCTCATTCCTCGATCCGCAGCCGGCCGGCATTCAGCACCATCCGGCGGGCATTGACGGCATCCATGATGCCGAAATCGTGGGTCGCGATGATCACGGACGTGCCGAGCTTGTTGAGTTCGAGGAAGAGGCGCAGGAGCCGCCGGCCGAGGGCGGGATCGACGTTGCCGGTGGGCTCGTCGGCCAGCAGCAGGTCGGGCCGGGCGATCAGCGCCCGGGCGATGGCCGCGCGCTGCTTCTCCCCGCCCGACAGGAGGGGAGGGAGGGCGTGCATCCGCTCGCCGAGGCCGACCCAGCGCAGCAACTCCACCACCTCCCCCCGGTAGCCCGATTCGGAGCGGCCCTGCACCCGCAGGGGGAGGGCGACGTTCTCGTAGGTCGTGAGGTGGTCGAGGAGGCGGAAATCCTGGAAGACCACGCCCATCCGGCGCCGGAGCAGGGTGAGCTTCTCGCTGGAGATGCCGGACACCTCCTCGCCGAAGATCGCCACGGTGCCCCGCGTCGGGCGGACGGAGAGCAGGATCAGGCGGAGCAGGGTCGTCTTGCCGGCGCCCGAGGGGCCGGTGAGGAACTGGAAGGAATGGGGCGCGATGCGGAAGCTGACGTCGGAGAGCACCTCCGGCCCCAGGCCGTAGCGCATGCCGACGTGCTCGAACTGCACCACGGGCCGTTCGGCCCCCGGCAGCAGGCTCTTCATGGTTGCCTGAAGGTTCAACGCCGTCCCGCTGCTTCGCCCGTGGGCTGTGTTCCGGAGCCACCGCGCCGGGCGCGGCGGCAGCCCTTGCGGCTTCACGCGAGGTTAACCCCGTTCCGGCACCTTTTCTCAAGAGTTTTTCTGCCGTCCGGCGTCGCGGGGCGGCGGAGCGGCTGCGTCGAGTATCCCGCCGATGTTGATTACCTGCCCGACCTGCGCCAGCAGCTACCGCATCGATGCGGCGAAGATCGGGCCGGAGGGCAGGTCCGTCCGCTGCGCCGCGTGCCGCGAGACATGGTTCCTCACCCCCGGCGACGCCACCGAAGAGGCGGCGGAGGCGGACGTCGCCGCCTCCGCCGAGGCCCCCGCCGACCCGGTGACGGAATCCGCCTGGGAGGAGGCCACGGCGGCGGTCCGCGAGGCCGCGGCGCCGGACACCGTGCCGGACGAGGCCCCCACGCCCCGCACGCGGAAGGCCAGGGGGACGAAGACCCGCCCGGCGCGGCGTCCCTTCGCCGCGGCCGCCCTGCCCCTGTCGCCGGCGGCGCTCGTCGTCCTGGCCCTCCTCGCCGCCCTACCGGTGGCCTGCCTCGCCCGGAACGCCGTCGTCCGGATGGTGCCGCAGACCGCCTCCGCCTTCGCGACGGTCGGCCTGCCGGTGAACCTGAGGGGCCTGGAGATCCGCGACGTCGTCGCGGTCCAGCACCCGGCCGTGGAGGATCGCTCCGCCGAACTGGTGGTCGAGGGCGACCTCGTGGGGGTGGGCCGGGCCGACATGCCGGTGCCGGCCCTGCGGATCGAGATCAGCGATGCCGCCGGCAAGCTGCTGCGCGCCTTCCCCGCCCCGGCCCCCCGGGCGATCCTCGGGACCGGGGAATCGGCCCGGTTCCGCGCCCGCCTGACCGATCCCCCGGCCGAGGGCCGGGCGGTCGTGCTCCGCTTCGCCGACGCGGCGCCCGGCGACCGTCGCTGACACCGCGCGGATCCGCGACACTCGGCGGCGACGGCCGGGCTGCGCCGTGGCGCGGGGACCGCTATAGCTGCCGGCGTGCCCTTCACCGAGGGCCGCGCCGACCGGGATCCCGCCGCGATGTCGTCCAACACCCTCGTCCTCGTCGCCTGCCTCGCCGTCGCGGTGGTGCTGGCGCTCGGCCTCGCCAACATGATGCGCGGGGGCAGCGCCAGCGTCTCGCAGCGGCTGATGCGCCTGCGGGTGCTCCTGCAATTCGTGGCGATCGTGCTCATCATGGGCGTGGTGTGGTGGCGCTCGGCCTGACCGCCCCGCCACTGTGACCGCCGCGCCGCATGCCCGGCTTTTCAGGGACCGCCGGGGATGAAACCGGCTTCAACGGCCCAGCTCCGTGATAGTCTGTTCGGACTTTCACGCCGTCGTCCCGTCCGCCGAGCCCGCATGACCGCTTCTTTCCGCGCCCTTCTCGCAGGCCTCGCCATCGGCGCCGCCCTGGTGCCCGCCGCCGCCGCCGACCTCGGCTCCGCGCCGGCCCCCATCGCCTACGCGGCCCCGGCGCAGCCCCTCAGCTTCGTCTCGGAGCTCCGGATCGGCGGCGCGGTCCAGGATCCCGGCAGCGCGGAGGGCAAGGCCCGGGGCTTCAGCACGGAGAACGTGAACGGCGAGGTGCTGCTGGCCAAGCCGGTGATCTTCCAGGATCCGTTCTGGCAGGCCTTCATCCCGCGGCCGACGGTCGGCGGCAGCTACAACACCGGCGGGCGCACCAGCTACGCCTATCTCGGCGCCACCTGGACCGTCGAGATCCTGCCCGAAACCCTGGGCCACCGCGTCTTCATCGACGGGTTCTTCGGCGGCGCGGCCCATAACGGCTACACCGGCCCGAAGGCGACGACGCCCTACGGCTTCAACACCCTGGGCTGCTCGCCGCTCTTCCGCGAGGCCGCCGCCCTCGGCTATCGCCTGACCGAGCATTGGTCCATCATGGCCACCGTCGAACACATGTCGAATGCCGGCCTCTGCGCCAACAACCGCGGGCTGACCAATTTCGGCGGCAAGCTCGGCTACACGTTCTAAGAGCCCCTCACGACACTCCCGCTGCGCCGTCCAGGCCGGCGGGAGGGCGCCCGATGACCGGGCGCCTCGTGGGGCGCTCTAAGGCGCCCCCGCCGGCACGGCGCGGGGCGGCGCGGGAGCAACCCTTGGTCAAGCTGAACCGGATCTACACCCGCACGGGCGACAACGGCACCACCGCCCTGGCGGACGGCCAGCGCCGCTCCAAGGCGGACCTGCGCGTCGAAACCTACGGGACGGTGGACGAGACGAATTCCTGCCTCGGCCTCGCCCGCCTCCACGCGGACGAGCACTTGGACCGGATGCTCGGCGCCGTCCAGAACGACCTGTTCGACCTCGGCGCCGACCTCGCGACCCCCGAGGGGCCGAAGCCGCTGCCCTACGAGCCGCTACGGATCGTCGCCTCGCAGGTCCAGCGGCTGGAGCGGGATATCGACGCGCTCAACGCCACGATCCCGCCGATCAAGTCCTTCGTGCTGCCCGGTGGATCGGCCTGCTCGGCCTACCTCCACCTCGCGCGGACGGTGTGCCGCCGGGCCGAGCGGCTGGCCGTGAACCTCGCCGCGACGGAGGGGGAGATCGTCTCACCCGAAGCGATCCAGTACCTCAACCGCCTCTCGGATTTCCTCTTCGTCGCGAGCCGTGCGGCGAATCGGGACGGGGCGGACGACGTGCTGTGGGTGCCCGGCGCGAACCGCTGAGGCCGGGCGGAATCAACCGCTCGGGCGAGGCCGCCCCGCGTTGACAAGGCAGAAATGTGGCCGCTACGGTCCCGCCGCCTTTCGCGGGGGTCGGCCGTGCGCGCCTGCGGCGCGTGGCCGTCCTGCGACGACAAAGAAGAACAGCGGGAAGGATCGAGACCGCCATGAAGGTTCTGGTGCCCGTCAAGCGGGTGGTCGACTACAACGTCAAGATTCGCGTGAAGGCGGACGGCTCGGGCGTCGAGCTCGCCAACGTGAAGATGTCGATGAACCCCTTCGACGAGATCGCGGTGGAAGAGGCGATCCGCCTGAAGGAGAAGGGCAAGGCGACCGAGATCGTCGCGGTGTCGATCGGCCCGCAGCAGGCGCAGGAGACCCTGCGCACCGCCCTCGCCATGGGTGCCGACCGGGCGATCCTCGTGAAGACCGACGTGCATTGCGAGCCCCTGGCCGTGGCCAAGCTCCTGAAGGCAATGGTCGAGAAGGAGAGCCCGCAGCTCGTCATCCTCGGCAAGCAGGCGATCGACGACGATTCGAACCAGACCGGCCAGATGCTCGCCGCCCTCCTCGGCTGGCCGCAGGGCACCTTCGCGTTCAAGATCGAGCCCGGGGAGGGAAGCCTCGACGTCACCCGTGAGGTCGATGGCGGCCTGCAGACGGTGACGCTCCAGCTCCCGGCCATCGTCACGACGGACCTGCGCCTCAACGAGCCGCGCTACGCCTCCCTGCCCAACATCATGAAGGCGAAGAAGAAGCCCCTCGACGAATCGAGCCCCGAGGCCCTCGGTGTCGACGTGACCCCGAAGCTGACGGTGCTGAAGACCGCCGAGCCGCCGGGCCGTTCCGCCGGCGTCAAGGTCGGCTCGGCCGCCGAGCTGGTCCAGAAGCTCAAGGTCGAAGCCGGCGTCATCTGACACCCCTCACCGAGGCTGCGCTCCCGCGGTGGCGGTCGAGCGCGGCCCCCACCAATCGGGATTTTCGCACATGACCACGCTTCTCTACGTCGAGCACTCCGACGGGCAGATCAAGGACGGGACGCTGAAGGCGCTGAGCGCGGCCAACCAGATGGGCGCGCCCGTGCACGCCCTCGTGGCCGGCAGCGCGGGGAAGGCGGCGGCCGAGGCCGCCTCCAAGCTGGAGGGCGTCGAGAAGGTGCTTCTGGCCGAGGACAGCGCCTACGATCACGAACTCGCCGAGCCGGTCGCGGCGTTGATCGAGGCGGTGGCCGGGCCCTACGACGCCATCGTGGCCTCGGCCTCCACCACCGGCAAGAACGTGCTGCCGCGGGTGGCGGCGCGCCTCGACGTCGCGCAGGTCTCCGACATCATCAAGGTGATCTCGGCCGACACGTTCGAGCGGCCGATCTACGCCGGCAACGCCATCCAGACGGTGCAGGCGCCGGGCGCGAAGAAGGTCATCACCGTCCGCACGGCGGCCTTCAAGGCGGCGGGGGAGGGCGGTTCGGCCGCCCCCGTGGAGCCGGTCTCGGCGCAGGCATCCGCCTCGGGCGCGACCTTCAAGGGCGAGGAGATCGCCAAGTCCGACCGGCCGGAGCTGGCCGCGGCGCGGATCATCGTGTCGGGCGGGCGCTCCCTCGGCTCGGCGGACAAGTTCCACGAGCTGATCGAGCCGCTGGCCGACACCCTCGGCGCCGCCGTAGGGGCCTCGCGCGCCGCGGTGGATGCGGGCTACGCCCCGAACGACTGGCAGGTGGGCCAGACCGGCAAGGTGGTCGCGCCGGACCTCTACGTGGCGGTGGGCATCTCCGGGGCGATCCAGCACCTCGCTGGGATGAAGGATTCGAAGGTCATCGTCGCGATCAACAAGGACGAGGACGCGCCGATCTTCCAGGTGGCCGATTACGGCCTCGTGGGCGACCTGTTCCAGATCGTGCCGGATTTCCAGTCCGAGATCGCCAAGGCCAAGTAGGCCAACCCGGTCGCAAGGCGGGGCGGGAAGGACGGCGGGAGCTGTCCATCCCGGCGGGGCATAGCCGCCCGGGATGACGGCGTAGCGGGGAATATTGCACCGCACGCCTCGTCTGGGTTCCTTCCTCCCTTGCGATTGGTCTACAAAGCTGAGACGGCATGGAATTCCACGTGCCACCCCGCGGTCTCGGCCGAGCCGCAGGCCGGCGGCGGGGCGGGCACGGATCGGGGGCAAGGTCTTCAGATGGGCATCGAGATCAAGCGGGTCGGCATCATCGGCGCGGGCCAGATGGGCAGCGGCATCGCGCAGGTCTGCGCCGCCGCGGGTCTCGACGTGTTCCTGAACGACCGTGACGCCACGAGGCTCCATAACGGCATCGACGCGATCGAGAAGGGCTATGCCCGCCTCGTGTCGAAGGGCGCCCTGGCGGAGGACGACAGCCGGGTCGCCCGGGAGCGCATCAAGCCGGTCGGCACCTTCGAGGAGCTGGCCCCGTGCGACCTCGTGATCGAGGCCGCCACGGAGAACGAGGCCACCAAGCGGGACATCTTCACGAACCTCTGCCCGGTGCTGAGCCCCGAGGCGATGGTGGCGACCAACACCTCGTCGATCTCCATCACCCGGCTCGCCGCCTCGACCGATCGGCCGGAACGGTTCATCGGCATCCACTTCATGAACCCCGTGCCGGTGATGCAGCTCGTGGAGCTGATCCGCGGCATCGCCACGGAGGATTCCACCTACGAATCCGCCAAGGGCTTTATCGCCAAGCTCGGCAAGACCGCGACGATGTCGGAGGATTTTCCGGCCTTCATCGTCAACCGCATCCTGCTGCCGATGATCAATGAGGCGATCTACACGCTCTACGAGGGCGTCGGCTCTGTGGAATCCATCGATACGGCGATGAAGCTCGGCGCCAACCACCCGATGGGGCCGCTGCAGCTGGCGGACTTCATCGGCCTGGATACCTGCCTGTCGGTGATGCAGGTCCTCTACGAGGGGCTGGCCGATTCGAAGTACCGGCCGTGTCCGCTGCTCGTGAAGTACGTGGAGGCCGGCTGGCTCGGGCGGAAGACCAAGCGGGGGTTCTACGATTATCGCGGCGTGAACCCGGTCCCGACCCGCTGATACTCCGCACCACCGTCATTGCACACGCAGTGAAGCAATCCAGGGCGGCGCGACGTCGCCCGACGTGGCGCTTCCCTGGATTGCTTCGCGTTGCACGCAACGGCGCTGCGGGTGAAGCTTACTTCGCGCTGCCGCCGTTCGCGTTCTGCTGCGCCGGCTGCGGGTAGGAGGGGTTGCCGCCGGGCACCGCCGTGGTGTTCGACGAGGACGGGTTGGAGGTGCCGTTTACCGAGCCGGTGATCTCCTTGCGGGAGGCGTCCTGGCTCTGGGACGCGTAGTCCTTGGGCGAATTCGCCCCGTTCCAGGTCAGAAGGCCGATCGTGGCCACCGCCAACAGCACGAGGCTCCCGATGAGGACCCACAGCATGGACTTGCCGCGCTCGCCCTGACGGCTCTCCTGCGGTGTCAGTTTCTCGACCATCGACCATCCCTCGCTGATGTTGCGCGGCACGCCCGGTGGGCGACCCGCAACACGATTGCGTTATCGGGCGCCAACGCCTTGGCCGGGAGGGGGTTCCGAGGCGCAGCCCGTTCAGCGCCCGGTGGTCAGCAGGATCTTGCCGAGATGCGCGCTGGATTCCATCAGTTCGTGCGCCTCCCTGGCCCGGTCGAGGGGGAAGGTCGTGTGCGTCACCGTCCGGATGCGCCCGCTGGCGAGGTGCGGCCACACATCCTTGCGCAGGCCGGCGGCGATGGCCTCCTTATCCGCCTTCGGCCGCGGGCGCAGGGTCGAGCCCGTGAAGGTTAGGCGGTTGCGCATGATCGGGGTGATGTTGAGCCCATCGACCTTGTAGCCGCCCATCAGGGCGATCATCACCAGGCGCCCATCCGGGGCGAGCGACTTGAGGTTGCGCTGGAGGTAGCTCGCGCCGATCATGTCGAGGATCACGTCCACACCGCGCTTGTCGGTGAGGCGCTGCACCTCCTCGGCGAAGTCGGCTTGCTTGTAGTCGATGGCGGCCGTGGCCCCGAGTTCCTCGCAGAACCGGCACTTCTCGGCCGAGCCGGCCGTGGCGTAGACCGTGGCGCCGAACAGTGCCGCCATCTGGATCGCCGTGGCGCCGATCCCGCTCGACCCGCCATGGACGAGGAACCTCTCGCCCCCGGTGAGCCGCCCGCGCTGGATCACGTTGGAATAGACCGTGAAGAAGGTCTCCGGCAGGCCGCCGGCATCCACCAGGGACACCGCCTCGGGCCGCGGCAGGCAATGCCCGGCCTCGGCGACGGCGAACTCGGCGTAGCCCCCGCTGATCACCAGGGCGCAGACCTCATCGCCCAGGGCGAGGCCGGTGACCCCATCCCCCAGGGCGGCGATCCGGCCCGCGACCTCCAGGCCGGGGATCTCCGTGGCGCCGGGGGGCGGCGGGTAGCTGCCCGCCCGCTGGGCGACGTCGGGCCGGTTCACGCCGGCGGCCACGACCTCGATCAGCACCTGTCCCGGCCCCGGCCGGGGCACGGGCGCGGTTTCGACGGCGATGACCTCGGGGCCGCCCGTTCCGTCATAACGGATCCGGCGCATCGTCTCGGGCAGGGCGGGGCTTCCCATGTCAGGTTCTCCGAAGAATCGCCGGGGGACATCTGCGCCCCGGATGCGTCTCGGCAAGCCCGCTCACCGGGTGCCGTACATCCGGTCGCCGGCATCGCCCAGGCCGGGGACGATATAGCCGTGATCGTTGAGGTGGCTGTCGATGGCGGCGGTCCAGACCGGCACGTCGGGATGCGCCGCCGCCAGGCGGGCGAGGCCCTCCGGGGCGGCGAGGAGGCACACGAAGCGCAGGTCCACGGCGCCGCGCGCCTTCAGCCGCTCCAGGGCCGCCACCGCCGAATTGGCCGTGGCGAGCATCGGATCGAGGACGAGGACCGTCCGGTCGGCGAGGTCGGACGGCGCCTTGAAGTAGTACTCGACCGCTTCGAGCGTCTCGGGATCCCGGTACAACCCCACATGGGCGACCCGGGCCGAGGGCAGCAGGGAGAGCATCCCGTCGAGGAAGCCGACGCCCGCCCGCAGGATGGGGGCGAGGACGAGCTTCTTGCCCTGGATCTGGCGGCCGACCATCCCGCCGATCGGGGTCTCGATCTCGACGGGTTCGAGGGGGAGATCGCGGGTCACCTCGTAGGCGAGCAACATGCCGATCTCATTGAGGAGGCGGCGGAAGCCCTGGGTCGAGCGGTCCTTGTCCCGCATCAGGGTCAGCTTGTGCTGCACCAGCGGGTGATCGACCACCGTGACACGCCCGCTCGACATCGCCCCTCCCGCCCCGTGACGCGCGAGCATTGCCGGAGGAGGCAACGCGGCGCAACGCGGTGAGCGGGCCTCCGACACAATAAGGCCGTGCCGGACCCCGCGGGGTCCGGCACGGCCAATCGTCCGTCGGCATCGTCAGACGGTGCGCGGGCCTTCGTGTCCGCCGGCACGGCGCTGGGCCATGAAGGCGTCGAACTGCTCGCGGTCCTTGGCCCGCTTCAGCTCATCCACGAAGGCCGAGAAGGCACGGCTCTCCTCCTCGAGGGCGCGGCGCTGCGCCTCGAGACGGTCGAGCTCGGCCCGACGATACTCGTCGAACGCGGCGTTGCCGCTGCCACGGTTGGCCGCCTCGAAGGCGCGGGCGAACCGCGACGCCGGACGGCTGGCATTGAAGTCGGTGAAGTTCCGGCGTGCGGTGTCCCGCATTTCGGCGAAGGCCGGATAGCCGGTGAGCTTCCAGGCCAACAGGGCGAGTCCCACCGGCCACCAATAGATGAAGCCGATGACGATGGCGCCGATCTCGAAGGAGCGGCGGGGGAATGGGCCGGACCGGGGGACCCGGCCAGCGCTGAAGGGTGAGGTCGAGGACGTGTTCACGGGCAAGCTCCGCGTTCATGTGAACGATGTTAACATGCGGATCGCGGAGGCGCCTTTCAAGGGGGCGGCGCGCGGGCGCCGGCCGGCCCCCTCACGCGCACCGGGTGGCCCCGTGGACGAGGGCCAGGACGCCGGCCCGCAGGAGTTCGAACTTGTCGGGGATGCCGGGGCCGGTGGGCAGGTGTCCGGCGGAGGAAAGGGTCGCCAGCCCGTGGGCCAGCGCCCACACTTCGAGGGCGATGAAGCGGGGGGTGACGCCCCCGAACCCATCCGTGAAGGTCGCCTGCAGGGCTTCGACCAGCAGGTCGAACGGGCTCGGCCGCCCGTCCGCGTCCGGGGCGGCGTGGATCCCCCGGGTCTCGAAGATCGCGGCGTAATAGGCCGGCTCTTCCTCGGCGAAGGTCAGGTAGACCTCGCCCATGCGGGTGAACCGCTCCAGCGGGGTGCCGCGGGAGGTGAGGGCGCGGGCGAGCCGGCTCGCCAGCTCGTTGAAGCCGCGCCCGGCCAATTCTTCCAGCAGGGCCTCGCGTCCGCGGAAGTGGCGATACAGGGCCGCCGGCGTGACGCCGACGAGCCGCGCCGCCTCGACCAGCGTGAAGCCGCCGATGCCGCGCTCGGCGATGAAGCGCCGCGCCGCCTCGACCAGAGCCTCCTTCAGGTTGCCGTGGTGATAGCCCCGCCGGTCGCCCGGCCCGTCCCGCCAGTGTCGCAAGACACCGATACTCCTGCTCCGAACCCAAACCCCGCGACGTCGCAGGACATCCGGCCGCCGGAATGCCGGGCGCCCGGGGCCGAATGGCATTACGGACGAGGGACGTGTTTGTTGCAACACGACCGCCTTCGTGGCCCCACGCCACGGTGGAAAACGCCCCATCGCCCCGGCGAAGACTACGGCACCGGGCGGCGGTTGACGATGGCGACGTAACATTGTTTCAAGCGCCGACGGCGGCTTGGGCCGCCGCAGATCGGCGAGGATGGACCGGCGATGGCCTTCGTGAGCCTCAAGGCGTGGCGCGCCCGGTCCGCCGAGCGGGCCGCCCTCGCCGCCCGCCTCAAGGGGGAGATCGCCCCCGCCCTGGGGCTCGGCCCCGACGACGCCCTGTCCGTGAACGAGATCGCCTGCGCCGATCCGGGCTGCCCGGACATGGAGACCGTCGTCCTCGTCATGCGGGCGGGTCGCCCGACCCGCGCCCTCCGCATCCGCAAGGCGATGGAGGCGGTGGAGGCGGCCGACATCGCCGCCCTGGTGGCGGACGAGCGGGCGCCCCCGCCGCCGGGTGCGGCGTGATGGCCATGCGCCTGGCGGACGCCTTCGTGTACCGTGGCGGGTGGACCGACAAGAGTCCGCGGGAGGAATTGCCATGACCAGCCGGCGCCATCTCCTCGCCCTCGTGGCCCTCGCCCTGGCCGCGGGATGCGGCCCCGCCCTCGCGGGCGAGACGATGCCCTTCACCCCCGCCGCGTTCGACGCCGCGCAGAAGGCCGGCAAGCCGATCCTGGTGGAGGTGAGCGCACCCTGGTGCCCGATCTGCAAGACGCAGAAGCCGGTTCTCGCCAAGCTCGCCGCCGAGCCCCGCTTCAAGGACCTCGTGGTCTTCGACGTCGATTTCGACAGCCGGAAGGACGTGCTGAGGCAGCTGAACGCCCGGATGCAAAGCACCCTGATCGCCTACAAGGGCGAGACCGAAGTCGGCCGCTCCGTGGGTGAGACCCAGCCGGAATGGATCGAGGGCCTCGTGGAGAAGACGCTCTGACCGGGCGGCGCCTTCTGTTCCCGTTCAGGTCGCCCGGCCGATAAGCCGTCGCGCGCCGGCCCCTCGGCGCGAACGAGACGCCCCGATGCCGAGCCCCGCCCCGACTCCCACCGCCGTGGTCGCGGTTCCGGTGCGCAACGAGGCCGAGCGGATCGCGGCCTGCCTGCGCGCCATCGACGGGCAGGAGGGGATCCCCGCCGGCGCGCTGGGCGTGGTCCTGTTCCTCAACAACTGCACGGACGGGACCGCGGCGATCATCGCCGGCCTGCTGCCCTCGCTGACGGTGCCGGTGCGGGTGCTGACGGAGGATTTTGCCGGGGCCCATGCCGGGTGGGCCCGGCGCCGGGCCATGGACGCCGCCGCCGCGTGGCTCGGGGAGGGGGGTGCGATCCTGTCCACCGACGCCGACAGCCGCGTTCCGCCGAACTGGGTGGCGCGCACCCTCGCCGCCCTCGCCGCGGGGGCGGATGCCGTCGCGGGGCGGGTGGAGCTCGATGTCGAGGAGGGCAAGCTGCTCCCCGACTCGCTCCACGCCCGCGGCCGGCTGGAGGACCTCTACGACGCGCTGATCACCGAGGCGGAGGCGCGCATCGATCCCGATCCGCACGATCCCTGGCCCTGCCACCGCACCACCATCGGCGCGACGCTCGCCGTCACCCGTGACGCCTACCTCGCGGTGGGCGGCATGCCGGAAATCCCCCTCGGGGAGGACGGCGCCTTCATCGCCCGGCTGATCGCCCACGGGATGCGCGTCCGCCACGCCACCGATGTCTGCGTGACGATCTCGGCCCGCCTCACCGGCCGGGCGCCGGGGGGCGTGGCCGACACGATCCGCTCCCGCTGCGAGGAACCGGACGCCCTGTGCGATGCGCGGATGGAGACGTTCCCGCGCTGCGTGCGCCGCTATCTCTGGCGCGCGAAGTTCCGGCGGATGCACGGAACGGGCGCGCTCTCCCGGGACACGGCCTGGGCGATGTGGCTCGGCATCGCGCCCGCCGACGCCGCCCGCATCGCCGCGCTGCCCCTCGGCCACGCCATCTCGGAGGCCGAGAAGGCGAGCCCCCGTCTGGCCTATCGGCCGATCGGCCCGCGGCAACTGCCGGGGCAGATCCGCCTCGCGCGCCTCGCCCTCGTGCCGATCCGCATCCTCACGGGGCTGCGGGACACGGCGAAGCCCTCCGGCGCGGCGGCATCCGTCCCGCCGCCGCTCAGCCGGACCGCGTGATCCGCCCTCAGGCGACCCGCGAGAGGTTGCCGCTCCCGGCGGATTGGGCGCCGGTCTGGGCATAGGCCCGGTGGCGCAGGGCGGCCTCGCTCGGGAGCTGGTCGATCACGTCCCCGGAGGTCTGATCGACCACCTGGAACACGATGGCCCTCGTATCGATGTCGCGCACGAAGCGCGCCTCGTGCGCATCCTTGCCGATATCGACCTTCACGGCCGGTTCGAGGGAATTGGACGGGGTCGCCGTCGATTCGGGGGTCGGGGCGGCTGGTGCCGCAGTGGCGGCCAAGGCGTCGAGGCCTTGCGGCCCCTGCGCGACGCCGGAAATCGTTCTCATGTCCATGACAGGCTCCTTCGATCCTGTGATGGAAGGATTGCACCATCTCGCCATTAAGCGGCGCTTAATTCCGACATGCCCTCGGCTGAACCGACAGGCAGTTTCGAATTCGCAATGAAGAATTCGTGAACGGTCCGATAAAATTTCGCGTGACTTTCAGCGGTTGCGCCCTGCGCGTGAATGATCAGCGAGCAATACAACTGCTGGAACACTGGCTCGGCGCCCATCGGCTGCTTAGGATCCGACCGTTCCTCCGATTCGGCGTCCCTTCCCATGACCGCCACGTCCGCCCACCGCCGCCGGATCGCGCGTGCGGTCCGTCGTCGAGGCCTGTGGCGACTCGTCCCTGCCTCCGCCGCCCTGATCGGCGCGGGCATGCAGCCGGCGGCGGCCGACGCGATGCAGCATGCGGCGTTCATGGCGAAGTACCGGTGCCCGGTCGTGGCGGTCCTGACCGAGATCCACCTTCGGGGGCCGGTCGGCCGCTCGTGGAACCGGTTCCTCTCCCTCAGCCTGCGGGGGGTAGCCCAGAGCTACGTGCAGTGCATGTTCATCGAGCGCGACACGGCCATGTACTGCGAGGCGTCCTCGGGCGCCTACGGCCCCGCGACGGATCAGCCGTTCCACCTCGTCCCGCCGGAGGAGGCGCGGGCCGCCCTGCACAGGCTCGGCTACCGCCAGAACGATCCGTCGCGAAACTACGAGCGGATCCTCCCCCTCGGGACGCCTCCGAATGTCGGCCTCGCCGCCGACCTGATGCTGGCGGCGCTGTTCCACGCCTACGGCGCGCGGGATTGGTCCACACTCGAGGTGGAGGCCCCCAGGGGCGGGGATGCCGCCCTGAGCTGCGGCGCGCCCGTGTCGTGACGGGCGCGCCGGGGCCGCCTCACTCGGCGGCGTCGACGTAGAGCTTGCCACCCTCGGCCAGGAACTCCCGCGACTTCTCGCGCATCCCGGCCTCGGCCTCGGCCTGCGACATGGCGGGGGCCTGGCCGATCACCTGGCCGGCCTCCTCCATCGCCAGAACCTCGGCGCGCAGGTCCTGCGTGATCTTCATCGAGCAGAACTTCGGCCCGCACATCGAGCAGAAATGCGCGACCTTGTGGGCGTCCTTGGGCAGCGTGGCGTCGTGGTAGGCGCGGGCCGTGTCGGGATCCAGGGAGAGGTTGAACTGGTCCTCCCAGCGGAAGTCGAACCGGGCGCGGCTCAGGGCGTCGTCGCGCAGCTGCGCGGCGGGGTGGCCCTTGGCGAGGTCGGCGGCATGGGCGGCGATCTTGTAGGTGATCACGCCCACCTTCACGTCGTCCCGGTCCGGCAGGCCGAGGTGCTCCTTCGGGGTGACATAGCAGAGCATCGCCGTGCCGAACCAGCCGATCATCGCCGCGCCGATGCCGGAGGTGATGTGGTCGTAGCCGGGGGCGATGTCGGTGGTCAGCGGGCCGAGGGTGTAGAACGGCGCCTCGCCGCACTCCCGCAGCTGCTTCTCCATGTTCACCTTGATCTTGTGCATCGGCACGTGGCCGGGGCCCTCGATCATCACCTGACAGCCCTTGTCCCAGGCGATCTTGGTGAGCTCACCCAACGTCTCCAGTTCGGCGAACTGGGCGGCGTCGTTGGCGTCGGCGATGGAGCCCGGCCGCAGGCCGTCACCCAGGGAGAACGACACGTCGTAGGCCCGCATGATGTCGCAGATCTCGTCGAACCGCTCGTAGAGGAACGATTCCCGGTGCCCGGCGAGGCACCAGCGCGCCATGATCGAGCCGCCGCGGGAGACGATGCCGGTGACCCGGCGCGCGGTGAGCGGAACGTGGGCGAGGCGCACGCCCGCATGGATGGTGAAGTAATCGACGCCCTGCTCGGCCTGCTCGATCAGCGTGTCCTTGAACACCTCCCAATCGAGCTTGAGCGGATCGCCGCCGACCTTCTCCAGCGCCTGATAGATCGGCACGGTGCCGATCGGCACGGGCGAGTTGCGGATGATCCACGAGCGGATGTTGTGGATGTTGCGGCCGGTGGACAGGTCCATCACCGTGTCCGCGCCCCAGCGGATCGACCAGACCAGCTTCTCGACCTCTTCCGCCGCCGAGGAGGTGACGGCCGAGTTGCCGATGTTGGCGTTGATCTTCACCAGGAAGTTCCGGCCGATCGCCATCGGCTCCACTTCGGTGTGGTTGATGTTGGCGGGGATGATCGCCCGGCCGCGGGCGATCTCGTCGCGCACGAATTCCGGGGTGATGAAGGGCGGCACCGCCGCACCGAAATTCTCGCCGTCGGCCAGCGCCGCCTCGGCCCGGTCGAGCATCCGCTCGCGGCAGAGGTTCTCGCGGGAGGCGACGTAGATCATCTCCTCGGTGACGATCCCGGCGCGGGCGAACTCGTACTGCGTCACCATCTGGCCGGGGGCGGCTTTGCGCAGCGTCCGGGTGGCGGGGCAGGGGGCGACGAGCTTGTCCGCCGAGGCGAAGCCGTTATCCTCGGGCTTCACGGCGCGGGGCTCGGCCACGGCGTAGCCGCGGGCCTCGATCCAGGGGGCGCGGACCTGGGGCAGCCCGGCGGACAGGTCGATGCGCGCGTCGGTCTCGGTGTAGGGGCCCGACGGATCGTAGACCCGCACCGGCGCCTCGTTCGGATCGCTCAGGACGATCTCGCGGAAGGGGACGCGGATATCCTCCCGTCCGGCGACCGCCGCGTAGACCTTGCGCGAGCCCGTGACCGGCCCCGTCGTCACGGTCTCGGGGCTTCCCTTCACATCCTTGGGCAGCACGGGTGCGTTCATCTGGCCTCTCCTGGCGCTGGAGCGGTCCAATTGCGCGACGACGATGGGAGAAAGACACGGCTTCCGAAGAAAGCCGCAGGTTCCCGTCCCTCCGCCGGTACGAACCGGATCAGGTTCAAGGGTCAGGGCTTTCACCCAATCTCAGCCCGGTCTGGGCCCCCCTCGGAACGCCGGGAACCTCTGTGGTTTGCCGGATGATGTCAATGCCGCCGGGTTCGGCCGGGTGACAGCGCGTCCCGCTCCCGCCTCCGGGGCGTCGCCTGGGCCCCCCACCGGGCGCCCGGCCGGCGCGACATCGGCGGCGGTGGCGTGGGTGGGGGCCGCGCCGCTAGGCTCGCGGCGATGGTGGGAGAGGCGAGACCTTGGGCAGACGCGAACGCCTGTGGCGCGACGACGATCCGGAGACCCACGGCCCCCAGGCCGCCGCCCCCGTCATCTGTCCGCTGTGCGAGCGCCCGATCCCGCGGGGCGCGAAATCGAGCCTGCACCATCTGACGCCGAAGCTGAAAGGCGGCACCCACCGGGGCACGGTGCGGCTGCACCAGGTCTGCCATTCGGCGATCCATGCCCGCTACAGCGAGGCGGAGATCGCCCGGCGCCTCGCCGATACCGAGGCCCTGCGGGCCGACCCGGAGCTCGCCCGCTTCGTCGCCTGGGTCCGCACCAAGCCCGACGACTTCCACGCCCCGACCCGGCCGACCCGGGACCGCCGGGCGAGCCGGCGGAAGGACTGAGCCTCCCTCAGGCGAAGGTGATGCCGGCGCGCTTCTCCCTCTGCCATGCGACCGTCGCCCCGCGGAACGGCGCCTCCGGGGAGAGGCGCACCCGGACCTCCTTGGGCAGATCGAGGGGCGTCTCGATCTCGATCAGCGCCCCCGTGTCGTTCACGTCCCAGACGAGACAGTCGACCTGCCCTTCGGCGGTCTCGATCGCGCCGAAGGTGAAGGCGTTGCGGCGGTAGGCGCCGCGCCGGTCGTCGGACATCCCGTGCCTCCCTCAGATCCGCGGTGGCGAACCGGCCGGCTCACTCGTCGTCCGGCACGCTGCGGTAGCGGCGGCGCGGCGGGGCATCGTCGTAGTCCTGGCGGGGCCGCTCGTACCGGGGGTCCGCGTCCCGGCGGGGGCGGTCGTCGTACCGGTCGCGGTCGTCGCCCCTGGAGCGGTACTCGTCGCGGGGGCGGTACTCGTCACGGGGGCGGCCATCGTCCCGGTCGTCCCCGCGCCGGCCGCGGCTGTCGTCCCGGTAGCGGCCGCCGCCGCCATTGCCCGTGAGGCGCGGCGCATACCAGCAGCTCTTGGGCTGGCCGGGGGCCGGGTCGCCGAAGCTCTGGACGTTGCAGGGGATGCTGCCGCCCTGCGGGAACGGCCGGCCGTGGGTCTTGCCCGGCACACCGAAATAGACGTTCGTCGGGTAGGGCATCCGGCACACGCCGCCCTCCTGCGCACAGGCGATGGTGTTCACGGTGTCGAGGCGGATCTCGGCCTGCGCCGGCCGGCCGGCGAGGAGCACCGGCCCGAGGCCCAGCGCCGCCGCCGCGATAAGGGTGACTGCCCGCACGATATCCGTTCTCCTGCCCGAGACGGCGCGCACCATAAGGTTACGCTCGCGCCGAAACCAGGGGCGGCCGATGGGAATAGTGTTGTCGGCCCGCCCCGAAAGATGGCCCCGGATCCGGCGCCGGGACCCTTAACGGCCCCTTAAACCGCCGCATTTAAATCGTCTCAGAACGCGCCCATCGGACCGCCGCGGCGAGGCGGGGATGGGCTTCCAGGGCGGGTTGTGCGACGGCGCGGGACTGAGGAGCGGTCCCCCGCGGGAACGCGGTCGGACGGGCTTCGTAGCGGGTATCGATGGCGCAAAAGCGTGGCAGGGGCGAGCCGAATTTCGATGTGCCGGAAGGCCGTCCCGGCCAGCGCGGCGACCTCGACCTGCGCCTGTCCCGCGAGGACCGGGCCGGCGGCGCGGAGGCGAGGAGCGAAGGGCGCGTGGGCAGGCAGACGGGCAAGCGATCCACGGCGTCCCGCGGGGCCTCCGCGGGCAGGGGCGCGTCCGGCCGGGGCTCCGCCCGCCGCAAGCCGCGGCGGTCCTGGATCGGCCGCATCGTCTATGGCGGCGTGGTGCTCGGCCTGTGGGCGCTGATCGGCCTCGCCGGGCTTATCGCCTACCACGCCTCGCAGCTCCCGCCGATCGACCAGCTCGCCGTGCCGAAGCGGCCGCCGAACATCGCGATCCTGGCGAGCGACGGCTCGCTCCTCGCCAACCGCGGCGAGACGGGCGGGCGCGTGGTCTCGATCAAGGAGCTGCCGCCCTACCTGCCCCGGGCCTTCGTCGCCATCGAGGACCGGCGCTTCTACGGCCACATGGGCATCGATCCGGTCGGCATCGTCCGGGCCATCGCCCAGAACCTGACCCGGCGGGGCGTCGCCCAGGGCGGCTCGACGCTGACGCAGCAGCTCGCCAAGAACCTGTTCCTGACGCAGGAGCGGACGGCCTCCCGCAAGATCCAGGAGGCGATCCTCGCCCTCTGGCTGGAGCACAAGTACACCAAGGACGAGATCCTCGAACTCTACCTGAACCGCGTCTATTTCGGCGCGGGCGCCTACGGGGTGGAGGCCGCGGCCCAGCGCTATTTCGGCAAGCCCGCCAAGGACGTGAGCCTCGCCCAGGCGGCGATGCTCGGCGGCCTCGTGCAGGCGCCCTCGCGGCTCGCGCCGAACCGCAACCTCCCGGCCGCCCAGGCCCGCGCGGCGCAGGTGCTGGCGGCGATGCAGGAGCTCGGCTTCGCCTCCCCGCAGGACGTGAAGGTCGCCCTGGCGCAGCCGGCCAAGCCCGCCGGCATCCGCGGCGGCGGCTCGGCCAACTACGTCGCCGACCTCGTGATGGACGTGCTCGACGACTACGTCGGCAAGTTCGACACCGACATCACGGTGCAGACCACCGTCGACACCGCCCTCCAGGCCGCGGCCGAGCGGGCGCTGGTGGATGAGCTGAACAAGCAGGGGGCGCGCTACAATGTCGGCCAGGGCGCCCTGGTCTCCATGCGGCCGGACGGGGCGATCCGCGCCCTGATCGGCGGGCGGGATTACGCCCAGAGCCAGTTCAACCGGGCGACCACCGCCAAGCGGCAGCCGGGCTCGTCGTTCAAGCCCTTCGTCTACCTCGCCGCCGTCGAGCGCGGGGCGACGCCCGACACGGTGCGCGAGGACGCGCCGATCAAGATCGGCACCTGGGCGCCGGAGAACTATTCGCACCGCTACGAAGGTCCGGTGACCCTGCGCACGGCGCTGGCCCACTCCCTCAACACGGTGGCGGTGCGGCTCGGCCAGGAGGTCGGCCCGAAGGCGGTGGTGCAGACCGCCCAGCGCCTCGGCATCACCTCCCCCCTCCAGGCCAACGGCTCCATCGCCCTCGGCACCTCGGAGGTCACGCTGCTCGAGATGGTCGGGGCCTACGGCGCCTTCGCCAATGGCGGCATGGGGGTGATCCCCTACGTGGTGTCCTCGGTGAAGGGCGCCGACGGCAAGGTGCTCTACAAGCGCACCGACAGCGGCCTCGGCCGGGTCATCGACCCGAACGCGGTGGGCATGATGAACGCCATGATGCACGAGACCTTCGTCTCGGGCACCGCCAAGAAGGCCGATCTGCCGGGCTGGGATCTCGCGGGCAAGACCGGGACCACGCAGGAGTACCGCGACGCGTGGTTCATGGGCTACTCCGGCAGCCTCGTGACCGGCGTCTGGCTCGGCAATGACGACGGCGATCTGACCAAGAAGGTCTCGGGCGGCAACCTGCCGGCCGACATCTGGAAGACCTACATGGCCCAGGCGCTGAAGGGGCAGACGCCCGTGCCGCTGCCGGGGCTCAACCGCTGGCGGAAGGCGCCGGAGACGACCGCCTCGGTCGCCAATGCCAGCCCCGCGGGCGTCCTGAACCAGATCTTCGGGGATGCCATCGCCCCCGCGGCGCAGCCCGAGGCGCCGGCCCGCCGCGCCGGGCGGCAGCAGCGCGCCGAGCCGAACTTCTTCGAAAAGCTGCTCGGCCTCGGCGAGTAGGGGCGAGGGCCCCTACAGCATCGGCAGGATCCGCGGGCGCGGCCCGCGGGGGAAGTGCGCGTCGATCAGGGCGATCTCGGCGGCGTTCAGGTGGATTTCGGCCGCCCCGGCATTCTCCACAGCCCGCTCCGCCCGCGCCGTCTTGGGGATGGTGAAGACGTTCGGTAGCCGCAGCAGGAAGGCCAGGACGACGGCGTGGGGCGAGGTGCCGTGCGCGTCGGCGATGCCCTGCAGCACCTGACCGCCGGGGCTCGCCGGTTCCGGGAAGTCACCGCTGCCGAAGGGCGAGTAGCCCACGAGGGCGACCCCGTGCGCCGTGCACCAGGGCAGCACCGCATGCTCGATGGCCCGCTCGGTGGGGCAATAGTACACTTGGTTGCAGGCGATGCGGTCCGGCCCGGCGATGGCCAGCAGGCGCTCCAGGTCGTCCACGTCGAAGTTGCTCACCCCCCAGGACAGGATCTTGCCCGCCCGCCGGAGGTCCTCGAAGCCCGCCACGGTCTCGGCCAGGGGATGGCTGCCGGGCCAGTGCAGCAGGTAGCAATCGATGCGGTCGGTCCGCAGCCGGCGGAGCGACGCCTCGCAGGCCCGCGCCACGCCCCGGCGCGTGGCGTTGCTCGGCACCACCTTCGAGACGAGGAAGATCTCCTCCCGGCAATCCGCCATCGCCTCGCCGACGATGGCTTCCGCCTCGCCGTACATCTCGGCGGTGTCGATATGGGTCATGCCGGCATCGACCCCGGCGCGCAGGGCGCGCACGGCGGCCTCCCGCTCGGCACCGTCGATTCGCCAGGTCCCCTGGCCGATGACGGGCACCGCCACGCGTGCCGCCCCAAAGCCTCTCGCGTGCATGCCGCCGCCTCCCCGGTCACACCGCTCAGCCGGCGGCTCGCCGCACGCCTTACTCACGCCATCATGGCCGGGTGAGCAAGGCCCCGACGCGATGCGCGTCCGTAGACTTTAGGCTAGGGTCGAAGCCGTGTCCTCTGCGCCCGACACGAATTGCGAGGTGCGTTGATGCTGCCACCTCACCGCTGGTTCTGGGTGCTCATCGTCCTCGCGGCGGGCGCGGCCGGGCTCCTCTACAACTTCATCTTCGCCGCGGGCGCCTCGCCGTTCGCCGGCCTCACCTATGGCCTGTGCATGGGCGGGGCCGTCCTGGCCTTCGACCGGGGGCTGATCCTCGCCGGGCTGCAGGCGAAGATCCGCCGCTGGCCGGCATGGGCCTACGTGCCGGCGGCCGAGTTCGCCTACGTGCTGATGATCGCGGCCGGCTGCGCGCTCGGCGGCGCCGTGGTCTGGGCGCTCGGCCTCACCAACGACAGCCTCACCACCGCCACGCGGCTGACGCCCCGGGTGCTCGCCTACTCCCTCGGCGTCTCGGCGATGCTGGTCTTCGTGATCCGCATGCGCGACCTGATCGGCGGGGAGGTCTTCGTCAACTTCATGATCGGCCGCTACCACCGGCCGGTGGAGGAGGAGCGCATCTTCCTCTTCCTGGACGTGGTCGGCTCCACCGCTTTCGCGGAGGCCCATGGCGACCTGCGGGCGCAGGAATATCTCGGCGCGGTCTTCGCCGCCCTGGCCGAGCCGGTGCGGCGGCACAACGGCTCCGTGGACGACTATATCGGCGATCTCGCCATGATCACGTGGCCGATGGACCGGGGCCTGACGGACGGCAAGTGCATCGCCTGCCTGTTCGCCGTCCTCGACCGGATCGAGGCCGACGCGGAGGCCTGGACGGCGCGGTTCGGGACGGTGCCGCGCCTGCGGGCGGCGCTGCACGGCGGCTCGGTGGTGACGGCGGAAGTGGGCGTCGACCGGCACAAGATCGCCTATTTCGGCGATGCCGTGAACGTCACCTCGCGGATCGAGGCCCTGTGCCGGCCGCTGGGCGTCGGCATCCTGATCTCGCAGGATCTCCTGGACCGCCTCGGGGGCCTGCCGGCCGGCATCCGGGCGCGGTCTCTGGGCTCGCATGCCCTGCGGGGGCGGGGCGCGCCCCTCACCGTGGCGACCCTGGAACGCGGCCCGGCCATCGGCGCCCCGGCCGCGGCCCAGGCGGCCCTGCGGCTCGCCGCCATCCACTGACGGGCCGACGGACGATGGCCGCGCCGCCGCTATAAGCGCGCTCCACGGCCGGCATGCGGGAGGCGGTCCGGGGAAGCGGGCCATATGCGGACGTGGCGCGTCCCCGCATCGCTTCGCGGGCCTCGCGACGGCGGCAGGGGCATCGACCTCCCGGCCGCGCCGTCAGGTCAGGGGCGTTCTTCCGCTCGATCAGGGGTCGCGGCGGTCAGCCCTCGCGGGCGACGAGGGCCTTGAGCGCCGCATTGATGCGGTCCTGCCAGCCGGGGCCGTCCTTCTGGAAGTGCTCCAGCACGCTGGCATCCAGGCGCAGGCTGACGGACTCCCGGACCCCCGGCGCGGCCACGGGGGCGGCGGGAGCGGGCGAGGCCGCCACCGGCTTGGTGGTCGCCTTGCGGAAGGCCGCCTCGGCGGCGGCCCGGGCGTCGGTGGGGCGGCGGCGGTCGCGGGTCTCCACCATGTCGTGATTCAATCCTTCTTGGCCGACTTGCGCGCGGCTGTCTTGCGGGAGCGTTCCTTGGCCGCCTTGGCCTCGTCGGCCTCCTGCTTGGCGGTGGCGGCGGCCTGGGCGTCGGACGCCTCCTTGGCGAGCCGGAGCGAACGCAGGCGCTTGGTGCGCTCGTCGACGGCGACCTGCGCGGCGAGGTGTTCCGCCATCGCGGCGGCGCCTTCGCGGGCCATGCGCTCGGCACGCTCGGCGCGCTCGGCCTTGTTCTCGGCCCGCAGGCGCGCCTCGGTCTCCGCGGCGCGGATCTCCTCCGCCTCGTCGAGGTCGGTTTCGGCTTCGTCGCTCATTGGTTCCCTTTCGTCCCGCCCCGGGCGATGACAGCCGTATCGGGGACGACGCGGCGATCAGGGCAGGTCCGGCCGGTTCGAGGAGGGGGGAGAGTGGGGCCGGATATCCCCGCCCACCCCAAACCGCCGGATGGCGACCAGTTCGGGCCGGAATGTTACGCCCTTTAGCATGTCCACAATGGGTCTGGCGAATCCGGACGTCCCGAACACTTCTCAACGCACACGGTAATTCAGCGGGATGGTCACGGAGAGGCTCTGCTGCGTGACGCCAGCGGGCGCCGCCGGCAGGCCGCCCCGCACCGCCGCGAGGGCGGCGCTGTCGATCTGGCCGACGCCGCTCGACCGGGCGAGGCCGGCGCTGCTGACCGAGCCCGAGCGCATCACGGTGAAGCGCACCACCGCCGTCCCGCCCGCCGTGCCGGTGGCGGCGCCGGGGTTCATGCGGCCATGGATCGCGGCGCTGATCGCCCCGGTCCACTGCCGCATGGCGCTCGGGTCGCTGCCGGCCGCCGCGCGGCCCGCGGAGCTCTGCCGGCTCGCGGCCGCGGAATCCCGGGTCTCGCCCTGGCGGGCCAGGGCGGCCTTCGTCCGGGCCTCGCGGGCGGCCTTGGCCTTCGCCTCCTTGGCCTCGCGGATCTCCTCCAGCCGCTCCCGGCGCTCCTCCTCCTTGCGCTTCTCCTCCCGGATCTTGCGCAGGCGAGCCTCCTTCTCGGCCTTGAGCTTGGCGAGGTCGGGCTTCGGCTGCTCCGGCTCGACGGGCTTGGCGATCTCCTCCGGCGGCGGCGCGAGCGGCTCGGCCTGCTCGGCGGTGGAGGTCACGATCTGGCTCTGCGCCTCCATCGGCTGAACCTCCGTCGCGGCGACGGGGGGCGCGTCCTCGGGGGGCACCTCCGCCATCGCGGTGGGCGGAGGCGGCTGGGTCGCCTCCTCGACGGGCTCCTCGATCGGCTTCGCCTCGGGCGGGGCGGCCTGGACGGCCTGCTGCTCGGCGGCGGCCTGGGTCGGGGCCTCGGTCATCACGGGGGCGAGGTCGATCGTCACCTGCTGTTCGCCGGTGGGCGCCGGGGGCGTCAGCCGCAGGTACATCACCGCCGCGAGGGCGAGGCCGTGCAGCGCCAGCGCCACGAGGAAGGCGGGCAGCAGGGCCGACGGGCGGCGGGGCGGCAGGTGCGTCGAGGTCAGCGCGGTCATCGGCTCAGGGCGCGGTGGGGGCGGAGGCCGGCGAAGGGGCGGAAGCCGGGGAGGCCGAGGGGCCGCCCGGCGACTGGGCGACGAGGGAGACCTTCGAAAACCCCGCCTGGCCGACGAGGCCCATGACCTCCATGACCTTGCCGTAGGGCACGTCCCGGTCGCCGCGGACCAGCATCACCTGGTCGTTGTTCTCGGCGGCCATCTCGCGCAGGCGCGGCAGGATGCTCTCCATCGTGAACACCTCCTTCGCGATGGAGGGGTTGCCGTCCTTGTCGACGGTGATCTCCAGGGGCTTCTTGGCCTGGGCGACCTTGGGCGCCGAGGTCTTGGGGAGCTGCACCGGCACGCCGGTCGTCATCAGCGGCGCCGCGACCATGAAGATGATCAGCAGCACCAGCATCACATCGACCATCGGCGTGACGTTGATGTCCGCCATCGGGGCCGCGTCGAGGCCGTCCTCGTCGCCCGCGCCGTCGCCCGACCGGCTCGTGACCATCGCCATGCTCTCTCTCCGTCTTCCCGTTCCGCCGCCCGTCCCCCGGCCTATTCGGCCGCGGCGCGGTGCTGCCCGGCCCGGTCACGGGCGAGGCGGTTGCCCAGGAGGGAGATGCTGGAGGCGAAGGCGCTCTGGACGCCTCCGACATCGCTGGTGAGCTTGTTGTAGGCCATCACCGCCGGGATCGCGACGACGAGGCCGATGGCCGTGGCGAACAGGGCCTCGGCGATGCCCGGCGCCACCACGGCCAGGGATGTGTCCTGGCTGCGGGCGATGGACGAGAACGAATTCATGATGCCCCAAACGGTGCCGAACAGGCCGACGAAGGGGGCCGTGGAGCCCGAGGTCGCCAGCAGGGACAGGCCGGCCTTCAGCCGCTTCATCTCGATGGCCAGGGCCCCGCGCATGGCGCGCTCGATCCGCTCCCGGCGCTCGGCGCGGGTCTCGGTCTGGTCCTGGTCGCGCCACGCCTCCACCGCCGCCGAGGCGACGTGGCCGGCGATGCCCTTCAGCGCCGGATCGATGGCGCCGCCGGAGCGCACCATGGCCTCGAACGCCTTGGCCTGCCGGCGGGCGGCGGCGAGGCGCACGATCTTCTCGAACACCACGGTCCAGCAGGCGATGGAGGCGATGATCAGCAGGATCATCACGCCCTTCACGATCGGGTCGGCCTGCAGGAAGAGGCCGAGGAACGAGAAGTCGTGGGCGTCGATCGGTGCGGCCTGGGTCGGATCCATGTCGGGCTCCTCGCGTCGGGACTAGGGCGTCGGGTGTCTGCGGCCGGCCCCGCGGCCCGCGACGCGCGCCACCGTCAAAGCCGGATGCGCCCGGGCGGCAGCCGCCCGGGCGCGAAAGTCTCGGTTCGGCCCGTCCGCCTCAGCGGTCGAACGGGATGCCCGCCTTGCTGTCGATCTCCGTGCGGTCGAGGCAGCTCTCGCGGGCGCCCTCGGCCCCGTCGCAGGCGAGGATATCGTTGAGCAGGATCCGGCCGATCTTGGGGCAGGCGATGCCCTGGAAATCGAACAGCTTCACGATGGTCTTGCGCGCCGCGACGGGCCCGAGCTCGACGGTCACGCGCTTCTGCGCCACGCCGTCGGTGTCGAAGGCGAACAGGTCGACCTTGTAGCTCTTCAGGGCACCGCCACGCCCGTTGTCGACCACCATGGTCGCCCGGCAGGCGTCCCCCGCGGGGTCGAGCTTGTTGAGCTGGAGCTTGATCGGCGCCGGCTTCTCGCCCGCCGCCTCCTGGGCCGCCGCCGGGGCGGCGAGGGCCAGGGCGAGGACGCCGGACACGAGGGCGGAGCGGATCGCCGCGCCGCGCGGATGGAGATGGCCCCGGTCAAGCACTGTCGAATATCCCTCTCGTCGTGTCCGTTCGCGGTCTCAATGGAGGACGCCCGCCCCGCGGCATGCGGGTGCGAGGCGCACCGCCGCCGCATCGATGGTCTCGGCGGCCGCGCAGACCGCCGCCGTCAGGCGCGGCGCCGCCTCGCGCCCGGCCAGCGCGGCGGCCTCCTGCGCCACTTCGTCCCAAGCCCCCCGGCGGCCCCGGCCGATCAGGGCGACGAGGGCGCATTCGTGCCCGGTCAGGCGGCAGCAGCTCGCGGGCATGAACGACCAGTCGCCGTCGTGCTCGACCCGCAGCGCCCGCACGATGCCGACCATCCCCGCCACGAAACGCCCGCCCTCATGGGAGCCGAGCAGTTCCTCGGCGCCGTTGAAGGCGGCGTCCCAGCAGGCCACGTCGCCGGTCATGTAGCCGGCCGCCACGAAGCGGGCCACGGAGAGGGCCAGGATCTCGGCCTCGTCCCGGCACGCCTCGGCGACGCGCCGCAGGGGATTGCGGGCATTCGGGACCGACGGTTGCAATCGCACCTCCTGAACAGAAGCCGCGCCGTAGCGGAGCGCCGGGACACGGCGGCCGGAAGGGCGCCGCATTCGCGGTGTCGAGGTATCGGGAACCGCGCCCGGCTTCAAGGGCCGGAGCAAAAATCAGAGCCGTTCCAAACTGTTAGCGGGAAAATCTGGCAACGCGGTTCCAGGGCCCGCGAATTCCTGAGCCCGTGCCGTCTCTTGCGCCCGAAATCCGGCCCGGCGCGGTCGGGCGCAAGCGGGGGTGGCGCCCCCGTGCCGAGGCGGAGCCCCGCCGCTCCCTTGATGGCCCGGAACCGCTCGGCCATATCTTACCTGTCCCGGCGGTTCCGCCGGGCGGAGTGCTGCCCCGTGCGGGCTCCGTGGCGCCGAGGCGCTCGAAGGCCGGGCGGGCGCGGGTCGTCCACAGGCCTGAGGCCTCGCACTGAGAGAAGAGCCCGCGATGACCCGACCGTCGCCCTTCGGGCACCCTTTCCTGCTCGGCTTCGATGAGATCGAACAGGCCCTCGACCGGGTGTCGAAGGTCGCCAACGACGGCTACCCCCCCTACAACATCGAGCGCCTGCCCCGCACCGACCGGGAGCCCGAGCGCCTGCGCATCACCCTCGCGGTGGCGGGCTTCACCCGCGAACAGCTCGACGTGATGCTGGAAGAGAAGCAGCTCCTCGTGCGCGGCCGGCAGGTCGAGGACCGGGAGCGCCACTTCCTGCACCGGGGCATCGCCGCCCGCCAGTTCCAGCGGGCCTTCCTCCTGGCGGACGGGATGGAGGTGATGGGCGCCGACCTGTCGAACGGCCTGCTCTCCATCGACCTCGTGCGGCCGGAGCCGGAGCGGGTGGTGCGCCGGATCGACATCCTCGCGCGCGATTGATCTCGCCCGGGGGGCTCCCCACATCGGGATCGTACCCCCGGTCGCCTTCTGGGGCCGGGACCGACGCTCTGCCTCGAAGGAGGGCATCCATGTCCGCATTGAACACAGCACCGTTGACCGGCGCCGATCTCGACGCCGCGTCCTTCCAGCCGGCGGATCTCGCCATCCTCGGCGAGGGACACATCGCCTATGTCCGCCCGATTCGGTCGGAGGAGGTGCGCCGCCTCTTCCCGCAGGCGCCGGACCTGACCCCCGGCCTCGACCTGTTCGCCCTGCTCTCCGCCAGCGGCGCGCCGATCATGCTCGCCGACTCGCGTGAGACGGTCCTGGCCAACGCTCTTGCCCAGGACCTCCAGCCCGTCAGCCTGCACTGACCTCAGGTGATCCCGGCCACCGCCGCGACCAGCCGCGCGATGTCGCGCGGCCGGGAGAGGCGGTGGTCGCCGTCGGCGATGAAGGTGAGCACCGTGTCCTCGGCGGGCAGGCGCTCCAGCAGGCGGAAGGCGTGGGCGTGCGGCACGTCCGGGTCCCGCCCTCCCTGGAGGATGTGGACCGGGCAGCCGGGTGTGACCGGGCCGCCGAGCATCAGGTGGGCCCGCCCGTCCTCCACCAGCTTCATCGTCAGCACGGTCGGGCGCGGGTCGTACTCGCTCGGCACGCTCAGGTATCCCCTGGCCTCCATCGCCCGCCGTTGATCCTCCGGGAGGCTCGCCCAGAGCAGCGCCTCGGTGAAGTCGAGGGCGGGGGCGATGAGCACGAGGCCCGCAGTGCGCTTGCCCTGGCGGGCGCGTTCCCGGGCGGCGAGGCAGGCGATCCAACCGCCCATGGACGAGCCCACCAGCACGGGGGCCTCGTCGGCATGGGCCGCGATGACGGCCTGGGCATCGTCCAGCCAGGACGAGATCGTGCACTCCTCGAAGCGTCCCCCCGACGCGCCGTGCCCGCCATAGTCGAACCGCACGAATCGCCGCCCGGCCTCCTCGGCCCAGCCGTCGAGGGCGCTGGCCTTGGTCGCATTCATGTCGGAGCGGAAGCCCCCGAGCCAGACCACGGGCGGGCCGGCGCCGTCGCGCACCCGCCCCGCGATCTCCCGCTTGGGCCCGTGGCCCTCGACCGCCATGACGAAGTGCGTGTCCGCCATTCCCCGACCTCTTGGTGGAAATGCTCGAAACGAACGTCCGAGCTTCAGAGTCCGTTTACCGGACCGTAAAGCGCGACCGCCATGCTGAATCGATGGGGACAGGGCTTTTCGTGGACACGTGGCAACGATCGGCCGGCATCGGGCGGCTTCTCTCGGGGGGACCGACCATGGTGGGGGAGGCGAAGGCGGTGCCGGGCTTCCCCGTGGCCGAGGGGCGCCTCGCCGGGGCCTGCGTGCTCCAGATCATCCCCGAGCTCGATGCGGGGGGCGCCGAGCGGACGACGGTGGACGTCGCCGCCGCCCTCGCCGCCGCCGGCGCCCGCGCCCTGGTGGCGACGGAGGGCGGCCGCCTCGTGGGGGAGTTGCAGGCGAAGGGCGGGCATTGGCTGCGCTTCCCCGCGGCGTCCAAGAACCCCCTGCGCATGGCGGTGAACACGATGAAGCTGGCGGCCCTGTGCCGCCGCGAGGGGGTGCAGCTCGTCCATGCGCGCTCCCGCGCCCCGGCCTGGGTCGCCCTCGGGGCCGCCCGGCGCCTCGGCCTGCCGTTCGTCACCACCTATCACGGCAGCTATTCCGGCCGGACGGGCGTGAAGGTGCTCTACAATTCGGTGATGGCGCGGGGCGACGTGGTGATCGCCAATTCCCGCTACACGGCGAACCTGATCGAGCAGCTGCACCCCGCGGAGGCCGCGGGGAAACTGCGGGTGATCTACCGCGGCACCGATCTCGGCGCCTTCAACCCCCACGCCGTCGTGCCAGGCCGTGTCGAAGCCCTCCGACGGGCCTGGGGGGTGGCGCCGCACGAGCGGGTGGTGCTGCTGGCCGCGCGCCTCACCGCCTGGAAGGGCCACCGGCTGCTGATCGAGGCCGCCGCGCGGATGCGCGACCAGGGCGTGCCCGACCTCGCCATCGTGCTGGCCGGCGATCCGCAGGGGCGCACCAGCTACGAGCGGGAGATCGACGCCCTCGTGGCCGCCAGGGGCCTGGAGGGCGTCGTCCGCCGGGTCGGCCATTGCACCGACATGCCCGCCGCCTTCCGCGCCGCTTCGGTGGTCGCCGTCCCCTCCATCGAACCGGAGGCGTTCGGCCGCGCGGCCGTGGAGGCGCAGGCCCTCGGCACCCCGGTGGTCGTGTCGGACCTCGGGGCCGTGCCGGAGACGGTCCTCGCCCCGCCGGACGTGCCGGCGGGCCAGCGCACCGGCTGGCGAGTCCCGCCGGGCGATGCGGCGGCCCTCGCCGCCGCCCTGACGGAGGCGCTCTCCCTCGGGGCCAGCGCGAGGGACGCCCTGGCCCGGCGCTGCCGCGCCCATGTGGAGGCGAACTTCTCCCTGGAGCGGATGGTGGGGGACACCCTCGCGGTCTACGCGGAACTGCTCGGGCGCGACCGCTGAGCCCAGGCATCGCGGCCTTGCGGCGATGGCCCGTAGGCCTCACATCGCACCGAGGCGGAACCGATCGCCGTGTCGCGCGCTGCACCATGAGCCATTTCGTCACGCAACCCCGTTGACTCGCGACGCACTTGCGGCAAGGTGTCGACTCCGGAACGGACCGGAACGGCTGGCGGTCAGAGGATCCTGGGAGGGGTCTATCGCGACCGCCGTTTGTCGTTGAAGCAGGAGACCACAGCCATTCGTAGACCGATGAGAGCCATGCCGGCCCCGCAGAAGGACGGGCCACGCGCCAACCGCGACATCCGCGGGGTGCGAGACGTGCAGTTGATCGACGATACCGGGCAAAACCGCGGCGTCGTTCCCTTCTTCGACGCGCTGGCCCTGGCCGAGGAGGCCGGTCTCGATCTCGTGGAGATCGCGCCCAACTCCGTTCCCCCCGTCTGCAAGCTGCTCGATTACGGCCGCTTCCGCTTCAACGAACAGAAGAAGCAGAACGAGGCGCGCAAGCGGCAGAAGACGGTCGAGGTGAAGGAGATCAAGCTCCGCCCCGGCATCGACAAGCACGACTACGACACCAAGATGAAGTCGGTGCAGCGGTTCTTCGAAGAGGGCGACAAGGTCAAGGTGACCCTGCGCTTCCGCGGCCGCGAGATGGCCCACCAGGATCTGGGCCTGAAGCTGCTCGAGCGCGTGAAGCACGAGACGGCGGAGATCGCGAAGGTGGAGAGCGAGCCGATGCTCGAAGGCCGCCAGATGATCATGATCCTCGCGCCGCGCTGAGGCGGCGCCCCACCGTGACCCACGCGCCGTCTCCGGCCGGCGCGGGACATCCTTGGGCCCATGGCTTTCGACAGCGACGAGATCGAACGGTACGCGCGCCACCTCGTCCTCCCCGAGGTGGGCGGGCCGGGGCAGGCGAAGCTCAAGGCGGCGCGGGTCCTCGTGGTCGGGGCGGGCGGGCTCGGTGCGCCGCTCATCCAGTATCTCGCGGCGGCCGGCATCGGCACCATCGGCATCGCCGACGACGACACGGTGTCCCTGTCGAACCTGCAGCGACAGGTCATCCACGGCACGGGGGACATCGGCCGCCCGAAGGTGGAGAGCGCGGCCGACGCCGTGACCCGCCTCAACCCGCACGTCACCGTGGAGGGCCATGCCCTCCGCCTCGGCCCGGAGAACGCGGCGGCGCTCATGGCCCGCTATGACGTGGTGGCCGACGGCTCGGACAACTTCGCCACCCGCTACCTTGTGTCCGACTCCTGCTACCACGCCGGCCGGCCCCTCGTGACGGCGGCCCTCGGGCGCTTCGACGGCACCCTCACCACGCTCCGCGCACACGAACGCGGCGCGGACGGGCGCCCGAACCCGACCTATCGCTGCCTGTTCCCCAGCCCACCGCCGCCGGGCAGCGTCCCGCCCTGTGCGGAGGCCGGCGTCCTCGGCGCCCTGGCGGGGGTGATGGGCTCGTTGATGGCGATGGAGGTCATCCGCGCCGTCGCCGATTTTGGGGAGCCGCTGGTCGGCCGCCTGCTGATGGTCGATGCCCGCTCGATGCGCTTCGAAACCCTGCATTACGGCTGGGACCCCGAAAACCCGCTGAGCGGTGCACCGCGGGGGTGACCGCATCGGGCCTCGCGGGATCCGCCGGGCTCCGACGCTCATGCTCACCGAGGGTGCCGGGCGCGACACTCCCGACATCCCCACCCGGAGCCCCTGGACCACCGGCACGGCCTTCGGCGGGGCGCACTCCTCGAGACTGACCGGACCGTCGAGGCGCGTCAGCCTGCCAGGGCCGCCCCCGCCCGCGCGGCCCGCATGCGGTCCATCGCCTGCCGGGCCATCGCCGGATCGAACTCGCCGGCGAGCTTGGCGGTCACCACGGTGGCCACGCTGTTGCCGATGACGTTGGTGGTGGCGATGGCGATGGACATGAACCGGTAGACCCCGAACAGGATCGGCAGGCCCTCCAGCGGCAGCACGCCGGTCGCCGCCACCGTGGCCGCGAAGACCACGAAGCTGCCGCCCGACACCGTCGCCGCCCCCTTGGAGGTGAGCAGCATGATGGCCAGGATGCCGACCTGTTGCCCGAGGTCGAGGGGCACGTGGTAGGCGTTGGCGAGGAAGATCACGCCCATCGACATGTAGATCGAGGTCCCGTCGAGGTTGAACGCGTAGCCCGTGGGCAGCACGAGGCCGACCGACTGGCGCGAGCAGCCGTAGGTCGGCAGCTTCTCGAGGAGGCGCGGCAGCACGCTCTCGGAGGAGGCGGTGCCGAGGACGATGTAGATCTCCTCGCGGATGAAGTTCAGGAACTGGAACAGGTTGATCTTGAACATGGCCGAGATCGTGCCGAGCACCACCAGGATGAAGACGATGACCACGGCGTAGAAGCTGAGGATCAGGTAGATCAGCGACAGGAGCACGGCCGTGCCGCTCGATCCCACGGCGAAGGCGACGGCACCGAAGGTGCCGATGGGCGCCACCAGCATGATCAGGTGAATGAACTCGAAGAACGCGTCCGAGATCCTGTTGAGCCCGGCCTCGATCGGCTGGCGCTTCTCCGGCGGCAGGTGCAGCAGGGCGGCGCCGAAGATCAGCGCGATGACCAGCACCTGAAGCAGTTCGCCCTTGGCGAAGGCGCCGATGAAGTTGTCGGGGAAGATGTTGAGGATGAAGTCCAGCGTCGAGTGCGGCGCGGCGGCCCCCGTCGGCGCCTTGCCCTGGGCCAGGGTCGCCTTGGTGGATTCCGCCATGCCCTTGCCGACGCCGAGCAGGTTGCCCGCCAGCAGGCCGATGCCGAGGGCGATCGTGGAGACGATCTCGAAGTAGAGCATCGCGATCAGCCCGACCTTGCCGACCCGCTTGAAGTCGCCCGCCGAGACGACGCCGACGACGACGCACAGGAACACGAGCGGCGCCACCGCAGTCTTGATCAACCGCAGGAAGATGTCCCCGAGCACCTTCAGCGGGACGGCGACCTCGGGGACGAGGAAGCCGGTGGCGGCGCCAAGCACCATGGCGAGGACGATCTGGAGGCCGAGATTGGTCCAGAGCGGTTTGCGGCGCGTGGCGGCGGCCGGCGGCGGCGTGGGTGAGGGGGCTGTGGTGTCAAGGCTGGCGATGGGCATGGCGTCCTCCGGGGGATGGGCGGCGCGCATTCTCGTTGCCGCCGGGACGAGCCCGGCGGATCGGCGCGTGGGGGATCGGGGGTGGAGCGGGCTTGGCCGTCAGGCCCGGCGCGGGGCGCTGGCGAGCACGCGGTCGACCATCTCGGGCGCGGCGCCGAGGTAGTTCGCCGGATCGGTCAGGCGGTCGATGGCGGCGCGGTCGAAATGGGCCGTCACCTCGGGCACCTGCGCCAGGGCCTCGGCCAGCGTTCCGCCCTTGTCGTTGACGACGCGGCAGGCGGCATAGACGAGGTCGTGGGCCTGCTGGCGTCCGGTATGGGGGGCCAGCGCCATCATCACCGCCTCGGCGACGATCAGCCCGCGGCTGATGCCGAGGTTGTCGCGCATCCGCGCCTCATCGACGATCAGCCCGCCCAGGGCGAACTTGGCCTGATGCAGGGCGCCCGCCGTGAGCACGAAGCTCTCCGGGATCGCCAGCCACTCGGCGTGCCACGGGCCGGTGGCGCGCTCGAAATCCTGCACCATCGCATCGAGCATCAGCCCGGCCTGCTGGCGCACCCCCTTGGAGGCGGCGAGCATCAGCTCCGAGGAGATCGGGTTGCGCTTCTGCGGCATGGTGGAGGAGGCGCCGCGCCCGGTGACGAAGGGCTCGTAGACCTCCGCGAACTCGGTGGAGGCCATGAGCATGATGTCGAGCGCGATCTTGCCGAGGGAGCCCGTCACCAGCGCCAGCAGGTTCACCGTCTCGGCGAATCCGTCGCGGGCGACGTGCCAGGTGGAGGCCGGCTGGCCGAGCCCGAGCTCACGGCAGAACGCCTCCTGCACCCGCAGGCCGTCCTGCCCCAGGGAGGCCAGCGTGCCCGCCGCCCCCGCGAACTCGCCCACGAGCACCCGGGGCTTCAGCTGCTCCAGCCGCTCGGCGTGCCGGTCGAGCATGGCGAGCCAGATCGCCGTCTTGTAGCCGAAGGTGACCGGCAGCGCCTGCTGGAGGTGGGTGCGCCCGGCCATCGGCGTATCCCGGTAGCGCCTCGACAGGTCGGCCAGGATCGTGCGCAGCTCGGCGATGTCGGCCTCCACGATCGCGAGGCCCGCCCGGACCTGCAGGACGTTGGCCGTGTCCATGATGTCCTGGGTGGTGGCGCCCCAGTGGACGTACCGCCCCGCCTCGCCGCACTGGTGCACGAGCTGGTGGACGAGGGGCAGGATCGGGTAGCCGACGTTGTCGGTCTCCCACCGCAGGAGGTCGAAGTCCAGGGTGGCGAAATCACAGCGCTCGGCGATGGAGGCCGCCGCCTCGGCGGGGATGACGCCGCAGGCCGCCTCGGCCCTGGCGAGCGCGATTTCCACCTCGATGTAGCGCTGGATCAGGGCGTGGTCCGAGAACACGGCGCGCATGGCCGGCGTGCCGAAGGCGTCGCGGAACAGCAGCGAGTCGATGGCGGTCGTCGCGGCGGGGGGCAGCGGGCGTGTCATGGTTTCCTCCTGGCGAAACGCGCCCGACTCGTTTATGTCCGGACATTGATGCGATTACCTCATGTCCGGACATTACGTCAACCGGACGGATGCAGGAAAGTGCAGGGGCCGGGGCTGGGACGATGAGCGAGACGCTGTGGGCGCAGGTGGCGCGGGACCTGACGGCGGGGATCACCTCGGGCCGGTTCCCCGTGGGGTCGCTGCTGCCGACCGAACTCGAGCTGTGCGAGCACTACGGCACGAGCCGCCACACCATGCGGACGGCGATCCGCCAGTTGCAGGACCGGGGTCTGATCTCGCGCAACAAGAAGGCGGGCACCCGGGTCGAGGCGAGCGTGCCCACGAGCGGCTACCGGCAGCCCCTGGCCTCCCTGGAGGATCTGATCCAGTTCGGCGCCACCCATGTGCGGGAGGTCCGGGAAACGGGCGACGTCACCGTGGACGCGGCGCTGGCGGCGGACCTCGGCTGCGCGCCCGGTACGGCCTGGTTCCGGATCTCCAGCATCCGCCGGGACGGCAGGCCGGGGGGCGCCCCGGTGGGCTGGACGGATGTCTACCTCGACCCGGCCTATGCCGATCTCGGTGAGGTCGCCCGGGCCTCGCCGGACGTCCTGATCAGCACGTTGGTCGAGCAGCACCACCACCGCAGCTGCGCCGAGATCCGCCAGGACGTGGAGGCCATCGCCCTGCCGGCGGTCCGGGCGGGGGTGCTGAAGGCCGAGGCCGGCACGCCCGCGCTCCGGATCCTGCGGCACTACCTCGACGGGGCCGGCAAGATCATCGAGATGTCCTCGACCCTCCATCCGGCCGGGCGCTTCACCGTCTCGCAGCGGATGCGCCGGGCGTGAGGGGGCTTGGCCTCATTCGGGAGTCCACCGGCCGGCGCCGTGCGGCGGCCTCGGATGCGCGGGACGCTTAGCCTCCTTAGCAATAGCACCGGCCGCGTCGGCTGACGCCACCCACCGAGGCGGCGACACCGACCGGCAGTCGCGTCGGTGGCTTCGGTCGGCACCGGAGAGTAACCCGCGCCGACCGCGGCCGAAGGTTTCAGGACAGCGGATCAGGATGGCGCGAACGGATACTGTTCGGCCGGCGCATAGGGCGCCGGGGACTTGCCGCCCGTAATTCCGAACTGCTTAAGCTCCGGTATGGATGCCTCCTGAAAATTGACGACCCGTTTCCTCCCGTCGACTAAGAGGTAGATGCCATACCCGAACAAGGTCGGCACAAACGCCGCGGCCGCGAAATAGCCGAGACCCGAGCTGAGCACTGCCAGCCGCGGGGAAAGGGTTGCCAGAAGGTTCATTGCGCTCTCCCCTAACTGAACGCCAAAGATCCTGGCACCACCGGCTTCCAAGAAATTAACGCCGCCTTCAATGGCCGCAGAGGCACCGGCGAAGAAGTTTGTTATGCCGAAGGTGAAATTAACGCCCGCTCCCGCCTTATCCCCATTCTTGGCCGCTTGGGCGCCGGCGATGAGACTAAACACACCGGCGATCGCGCTGCCTGCACCGCCGATCATTTTGCCATTTGCCTCCATAAGCTTGATAGCTCTCGGCGACAGTGGCCCCCGTCCGGTATCCTTCATATACTTGGATCCGCCCTCGAGTGCGGCACCCATAAGTTGCATACACGCGGTTAACTCGCCGATCGTCAGCTTCTGACGGCCCTGGGGCGCTAAATCCGCCTGCCTTACCGCAATCACGGCACCAAGCATCAACGCGCCAACTCCGTGTATCACACCTCTGTTGTAAAGTTGTGTAAGCGGTTTCTGCCCGTCCAGCGGCGGTCTGGACGAGTCCAGCTTCGAGAGCGCATCCTTCAGCTTGACGCCTTTACGTATTGCCGTGAACACCGAGTTGATCGCTCCGATGAGCTGGTTGGGCTGGATTTTGGTTCCATCACTCGCGGTCAAGATGTCCGCGCCCTGCGCCTCGGCCTGTGCAATGATTTGGGCGATCTTCGGCTCGTCGAGGTTGCCGTTTGCGTCGGAGAGAGCGGCGGTGAGTTCCTCGGTGGTCGAAGTGTCGACATGGCTGTCTGTGATAGTATCGGATACGGTCCGCCTCAGATCCTCGATATGCGCCGTCATGACATCGCCCGGCAGGACCGCGCCGAAATGAGCGGCATCGCGCGTGAAGCGATCGATCGCCGTTCCAATCTCGACTCCGTTCTCAATATCCTCGCGCAACGTTTTTCCGCTGAGAATATTGTCAGCGAATGCCTTCTGCAATACATCGATCTGTCCTGAATTATTTACCATGGACTGAAGATCGATAACGTCTGGAAGTTTCATATCTTCTTTAAACACAGTATATAGGGCAGTGGCAGTCTGCATATAGGACGCCAGCCCATCCTCCGGCGAGACCGTCTTGCCGTTCGAGTCCTTGGCACTGAGCACGTCTTTCAGCAAACGTCCATTCTGAACATCATTTTTGTAGATAGTTTTCAATCTCTCCTTCAGCCCCGGGTCGGCGGAGACGATGTTTCGAAGAGCCGCGCCGTGAGTATCGGCGATGAACTTCTGGACATCTTCATCGCTGGAAAGCTGACTGATCCTGCCCCTCAAATCACCGATGATTTGGTTGGGGTTCTCATTGAACCCCTCTGCGGCCCAAGATGGGGAGTAAAAGTCAGTCGCAGAGAGTCCGGCCTCGAGTCGCGACTTGGCATCGGCGAGGTGCTGCATCACCGCAGCCTTCTGCGCACCGGTATATTTCTTCGGGTGGTCGAAGACGTCATGGTCGAGTTGCGAGATGTCGATGCCTGCGACGGCGTTGTGGTCAGCTGCCTCATTCAGGATCGCGCCGAGCTGATCCGGTTTCACGGAGCTCAGCTCGAGGGAGACGTATTTTCCGATGTTATTCTGATCTGCCAATCCGTCTTCGTGAGACGACGTGACGTCCATGCCACCCGTATCGAGCATGGCGAACATGCCGGGCTGGCTGTAGAGCGCAGCCGCGTTTTTCAGGGCCTCCGGGACGTGACTGTCGCCGCTCGACACCGCCAGCAAATCGGCGACGGCGAAATTGCCGTCGATCTTCGAGTCCGGCGCGGCGGCGTCCAACAGCAGTACGTTCGCCTGTAGGAGGTTTGCATCCAACGCCATTTGGAACGTCGCCGCATCTGCCGACTTGTTGGCCCCCTTGAACGCGTTCCATGATGTTTTGGCAGATTTGGCAGCGCTGTCGACATCGTGGACTAGGTTCTTCAACGTGTCGCGCGTAATCTTACCCTTATCGGGCCCGTCCGCCACAATGATGCGCTTCGACACCGCATCATTGGCGAGCAGGCGACTTTCCGCGTCCTTGATGTTCTGCGGCATGGCGGTGTCGATCGCTGGATCGCCACGCTCATGGTCGATGAACCAATTCAGCAGCATTGTGGCGTCGTCGCCCACCTTTGCAAAATCGCTCTTGACGCTGTCCGGGACTGCATCGCCAAGCGCGTCAAGCCACTGATGCACGGCTGTATCGGACGTCGTATCGGCCATCCCCGGCCGCTCGGGCTGCACCCGGTCTCGGCCAAGGCGATCGTTTTGCAAAGGGTCGGCCATCGGATGGTCCTTGTCGTGAAGATGCGGGGTTCAAGGGTGAGGGCGACCGCCATCGGTGCTTCCGGGCGGGTCACGGCCCGCCGGGGTCGCCCGACTGAGCCGAGTCTGAGACGAACGTCGGAACGTCGAGAGCGGGTGGCACCCGCCTGAACGGTCGAACATTCTGGGACATGCGCAGCCTGCCGCCGCGCCTGCCGTCGGCGAAGGGCACGAGGGAATGCGGTGCCGAAGCGGGCCTCGCCCCCTCGATCAGGCGGCGGCTCAGGGGCCCAGCGGGGGGCAACCTCCCCCGCGCCACATCGAACGGGCGGTGGAGGCGCCAGAGTGGGCGAGGGTGATCGTGGTCCAGAAAGGAAAAATCGGTCTTCCGTCGCACACTCTGCGTTGAACCTGCCCCGATTTTCCATCGGGATGCGATTAGGGATAAAAGCCCTTGGAACTGAGTCGTATGTAATATTTATGACAACGATTTGTGTTGCGGAAAATCGCTTCTCTACGAACTATCGTCGATTGAATATTAGCCAGTGAATTATATTATAGTTGCATTCATCCCCATGCGTCGCATGGACCGAAGGCCTTGGGATGAGCGATGAGCGTTCCACCTCTCATCAGGTGGCGTTCAGCGAGGGACACACGCCTGCGTGATCGATGCCCGCCGTGGTGCCGGTGCACTCCGCTTTCACTGCTGTAGCGCGGCGAAGTCGCGATCGCCTCGTGCAGCGCGATGGCCCTACGAAACTCGGAGCGGCACCGGGCGCAAGGAACACGGCCGCGGCCCGGACTGCCCGCGCCGCCGGGCAACGCAGCGCCGAAGCGGTTCCTGCCAGGATCTGTAATCCGAATCGTCGCCTTGAGCGCGCTGGCTCAAGCCATGCCTGGCCGCAGGTTCGGAAGCACATGCGTGGTCGCGACCGTGCCGCTCGCCGACACCCGAAGCGAGGCCGACCGGTCGATGCTGCGGCATGGGATAGAGTGAGACCGAAACGACCCCAGCACCCGCCGGACTGTCACGGCGGCGTGTTCCGGCGGGCGGGCACGCCCGACCTAACTGTCTGAGAATAACGGGTTAAAAAGAGGTGGCTGGGGGACCTGGATTCGAACCAGGACTAGAGGAGTCAGAGTCCACCGTTCTACCGTTAAACTATCCCCCAATGAGCCATCTGACCGGCTCGCACTCCCATAGCGTGTTCGCGGCCGGGAGGCTGGCCCGGGCGTTGCCGCCGGGACGCCGTCACTTAGGGGGAAAGGCCGGACGGGTCAACAGCCCCGGCGGGCCTTTCTGCTCCGGCCGCGCCCCGTCGCGGCGGGGATGCGCCCGGCGCGGCTCACCGGCCCATGCTCGCCCAGAGGAGGGCGAGGATCGCCGCGCCGATGAGGTTGTAGGCGGCCGCCCACAGCCAGACGCCCTTGAACACCCGGCTCGGGAGCCGGGGGCGGTGGGCGCCCGTGCGGGGGCGGTGGCGGTCGTCCGGCGTCGGCCAGATCGCCCGCCGCGATCCCTCGAGGTGGCGCGTCAGGCTCTCGGGCAGGCGAGGCTCGCGCGGTTCCGGTCGGTCCATGCTGCACCCTTCCGCCGGGATCCGGGGGTCGCCCCCATCGGCAACCGCCTAAAGGGGGCTCCGTTTCCGCGGCCGGCCCCGGAGGGCGACCTTGCGGAAGGCGCCGGCCACCTGCTCGGCGGAATAGGGCTTGCGCACGAGGTCGAAGCCGTGGCCGTCGTCCCGGGCGAGGACGTCGCTGTAGCCGGAGGTGAGGATCACCGGCAGGTCCGGGTGGCTCGTCCGCAGGCGCTTGGCGAGCTCGATGCCGCCCATGCCCGGCATCACCACGTCGGAGAACACCGCCTCGAACCGGAACGGCACCCGCTCGATCTCGGCCAGGGCGTCCTCCGCATTGTGCGCCCAGACGATCGAGTGGCCGAGATCCTCCAGGATCTGCGTGCAGAACCGGCCGACCTCGAGATTGTCCTCCACCACCAGCACGCACAGGCTGCGGCCCTCCGGGACCGGCTCGTCGGGCGCGTCCTCCCCCGCCTGGCCGGGCACCGCCTCGGCCTCGGGGAGGTACAGGGTGAAGACCGTGCCCTGGCCGAGGGTGCTGGTGACGTCCACGTCGCCGCCCGACTGCTTGGCGAAGCCGATCACTTGGCTGAGGCCGAGCCCCGTCCCCTTGCCGACCTCCTTCGTGGTGAAGAACGGCTCGAAGATCCGCGAAAGGTGGTCCGCCGGGATCCCGCACCCTCCGTCGATCACCGCCACGGCGACGAAGGGGCCCGCGGCCCCGGCATGGCCGCGGATGGCGGGGAGGGATTGGCCGCGGGAGACCCGGATCGCCATCTCGCCCTCGCCGCGCATGGCATCGCGGGCGTTGACGGCCATGTTGACCAGGGCCGTCTCGAACTGGCTCGCGTCGGCGCGGACGTGGCAGCGGGATTCCGGCTGCTCCGTCCGCACCCGGATGCGCGCCCCCGTCACCGAGTTGAGCATGTCGGCGACCTCATCGAGGCGCGCGCCGACATCGAACACTTCCGGCTGCAGGGCCTGCCGCCGGGCGAAGGCCAGGAGCTGGCCGGTGAGCTTCGCCGCCCGGTCCACCGTGTCGGACATGGCGTCCATGTAGCGGGTGCGCCGCTCCTCCGGCAGGTTCGGGCGCCGGAGGAAGTCCACCGACGAGCGGATGATCGTCAGCAGGTTGTTGAAGTCGTGGGCGACGCCGCCGGTGAGCTGGCCCACCGCCTCCATCTTCTGCGCCTGCCGCAGGGCATCCTCCGCATGGGCCAGGGCCTCGGCCTGGTCCTTCATCACGGTCACGTCGCGGACCGTCGCGTAGATCTTCCCATCCTTGGAGACGGCGTTCCACGAGAGCCAGCGGTAGCTCCCATCCCGGTGGCGGTAGCGGTTCTCGAAGGCGAGCTGCGGCGCCCCGCGGCCGAGGCCGGCGGCGGCGGACACGGTGGCGGCCACGTCCTCCGGGTGGACGAAGTCCACGAAGGGCCGGGCGGTCATCTCCTCGGGGCTCCAGCCCAGGGTCGCCGCCCAGGCGGGGTTGAGGCTGACGATGTAGCCCTCGAAATTCGCCACGCAGAGCAGGTCGGTGGAGGCCTTCCAGATCTGGTCGCGCTCGGCGGTGCGCGCGGCCACCTGCTGCTCCAGGGTGGCGTTCAGGTCGCGCAGGGCCTGCTCGGCGGCGCGCAGCTCGGCGATGTCGGTGTTGGTGGCGAACCAGCGCTCGATGGCGCCCTCCGCGTTGCGGATCGGCACCATCCGCGTGAGGAAGGGGCGGAACGTCCCGTCCCGGCCGCGCAGGGGGAAGGTCATCTCGAAGGGCTCGCCCGTGCCGAGCGAGCGGTTCCAGCGCGACAGGACCTCCGGCAGCACCGCCGGATCGTGGGCGACGGTCCAGCCCCAGCCGAGGAGCGAGTCCGCCGCCGCCCCGGTGTAGTCGTACCAGCGGCGGCTGCACCAGTAGACGTGCCCGTCCGCCCGGCTCATCCAGCACAGGATCGGGATGTTGTCGGCCAGGACCTCGAATTCGACGGCCTGTTCGTGCAACGCCGCCCGCACCCGGTCGCGCTCGGCCACGAGGGACCGGCGCTCATCGAGGTCGATGAGCACGCCGGGGAAGCTGAGCGGCGTGCCGTCCGAGGCGCGGTCGACCCGGCCGTTGGCCTCCAGCCAGTAGTACTTCCCGTCGACCCGGCGCACGCGGTACTGGTGCGCGTAGGCGCCGCCCCGGGCGATGGCCTCCTCGATGGCCGCCGCGAGGCCGGCCTTGTCGTCCGGGTGGACGGTGTCCACCACCTGCGAGAGGCTGAGCCCGGTCCGCCCCAGGGCGGGGTCGAGCCCGAAGCTGTTGGCGAAGGCCTCGTCCACGGTGAAGCGGTCGGCGGTCAGGTCCCAGAACCACGTGCCGATGATCGCGCCGGCCGAGAGGGCGATCTGCACCCGGTCGGCGTTCTCCCGCGCCAGGGCTTCGCTGGCCGTGAGCCGCTCCCGCTGGATCATCTTGGCGGTGATGTCGCGGTAGAACAGCGCCAGCCCGCCCCCGACCGGATAGGCCCTGATGTCGATCCAGGTGACGTGCCCGTCCGCGCCGGCCGCGGCATGCTCCAGGGTGAAGGGCCGCTCCTCGGCCATCGCCTTGCGGTAGGCGGCCTCGAGGGCGGGGTCGGCGTCCGGGTAGGCCTCGCGATAGGGGCGATCGACGATGGCCTCGCGGGGCCGCCCGTCCATGCGCAGGCCCTCGGCGTTGATGTCGGCGATCCGCAGGTCGTGGCCGAGGAGGGCGAAGGCCTCGCCCATGTTGTCGAGCACGTCGTGCGCCCGGTCCCGCTCGGCGCGCAGGGCGGCCTCGAAGTCGCGCTGGCGCCGCTCGGCCTTCACCCGCTCCGTGGTCTCGTTGGTGAGGATGAACAGGCCCGCCACCCCGCCCTCGGCATCGAGGACGCGGGAATACGAGAAGCTCCACCACGTCAGCGCGTCGCCCCGGTCGGTGCCGAGGGTCCAGGGCAGGTCGTTGAAGCGTGTGGAGCGGCCGGCGAAGGCGTCGTCGATGATCGGCTTGGCCTGGTCCCAGGCATCCGCCCAGACCGCGTCGAAGCGCTCGCCCATCGCCCAGCTCAGGCGCGGCCCCAGCAGGGGGAAATAGGTCTCGTTGAAGAAGAAGGTGAGGTCCGGCCCCCAGGCCAGGATCATGCTCTCCGACGAGTTGAGCACGAGGCTCAGGGCCACGCGCAGCTCCGGCGGCCACCGCTCCGGCGGGCCGAGGGGATGGCCGGTCCAGTCCCGCTCGCGGATCATCCGCGCGGCCTCGCCACCCCCGGCGAGGAAGGCCAGCGGATCAGCCACGGGGCCGGTCCCGAAGCGCGCGCCCGGCCGGCCGCTCGGGGGCGGCGCGTCCTTGGACCAGGGGTGAGGGTATCCGCGGCGACGGCGTGGCGGATGTTCGTGTCGGAGGCCGCATGGGGGGCCTATGACCAAGGGGCGCCCGTCGCGCAAGGGCGCGCAAGCGCGCGCCCGACGGCCCGCGGGCTCAGGCGATGCCGAGGAGGCGGATCAGCGCGAGGCTGATCGCCACGAGGACGACGAGGGATCCGGTCACGGCGAGGGTCACCCGCCCCCCGACCCGGGCGAGGACCCGCACGTCCACCCCGAGGCCCAGCGCGGCCATGGAGAGCACCGTGAGGAAGCCGGCGCACTGGGTGAGGGGCCGCACCGCCGCGTCCGGGATCAGGCCCAGCGAGCGCAGGGAGGCCAGGACGAGGAAGCCGAGGATGAACCACGGCACCAGCTTGGTGAAGGCGAGGCGCCCTCCCTTGCGGGGGGCGGCCCCGTGCTCGCCCTCGCGGGGGAGGTGCGGGGCCAGCAGCGAGAAGGCCACCACCACCGGTCCGAGCATCAGCACCCGCACCAGCTTCACCAGCGTGCCGACCTGGGTCGCCAGCAGGCTCACCGGCACGGTGGCCGCCAGCACCTGCGGCACGGCGTAGACGGTGAGGCCCGCCAGCACGCCGTACTGGTGGTCGCTCATCCCCGCCAACGGCACGAACAGCGGCAGGCCCAGCACCATCAGCACGCCGAGCACCGCCGTGAAGGCGATGGACGCGGCGATGTCCTTGGGCTCGGCGCCGATCACGGGCGCCACGGCGGCGATGGCGGAGTTCCCGCAGATGGCGTTGCCGCAGGCCACGAGGATCGCCATCCGGGCCGGCAGACCGAGCACCCGGCAGATGCCGTAGCTCGTGCCGATGCCGATCACCACGGTGCCGACGATGCCGCCGATCAGCGCCGGGCCGGAGGCGAGGATCGCCCCCAGGCTCAACGAGGCGCCGAGGAGCGTCACCGCCACTTCGAGGAGCTGCTTGGCGGAGAACGCGATCCCGGTACGGAAGCGGGAACCGGGCGTCCACGCCGTGCGCACGGCGATCCCGAGGAGGATCGCCAGAACCAGGGCCTCCACGTACGGGTGGGAGAAGATCCGCTCCTCCACCGCCTGCCCCGCCATGGCGACCAGGGTGATGGCGAGGCACAGGCCGATGCCGGGCAGGATCGACGGCGAGCGGACCGCGTCGCCCCGGAAGGAGGTCTGTGAGGATGCTTGCGAACTCACGATCAGCCTTTCCACCCGCCGGAAAAGAAAACGGTCGTCGAGCGACCGCGGGAGAGAAGGACACTCTCCCAGCCGTCGAAACTTCGGAAGACGCATCCATTGCACGGGATGGGTCCAAGCGCGACATTTCCCATCATGCGCAACACGTCCGCCACGGCGTCCACCCCCGAGACCGAGGCCGCCTTCGATCCGTTCGGCGAGCCCGTCGCCGCCGGCGTGGCGCGGGCCTGCACCGGCTCGGCCGGGGATCGCACCGCCCGCCGCATCGGCGGCGCGGTGTTCTGGAGCCTCGCCCTGCTGATCCTGGCGGGGCGGATCTACGCCGCCGATCTCCCGGTCACCCAGGTCGTGGCGTCCTACGCGGCGCAGATGGTCGCCCTGCGCTGAGGCCCCCGGCCACGCCACACCCGTAGGCGGCCTCGCCCGGGACCGTGCCCCGCCCCACATGGGGGCGTGAAGGCGGTGGGCCATGTGCAATCTCTATTCCCTCGGCCGGCAGGGGCCGGACGCCCTGCGGGCGTTCTTCGGCGCGACGCGGGACGAGACCGGCAACATGCCGGAGCTTCCCGCCATCTTCCCGGACCGGATGGCCCCCGTCGTCGTGGCTGGCGAGGCGGGGCGTTCGCTGACCATGATGCGCTGGGGCATCCCCGGCCCCAAGGCGTTCGGCGAACACCCGGTGACGAATGTCCGCAACGTCGCCTCGCCGCATTGGAGGCCCTGGCTGAAGCCGGCCTATCGCTGCCTCGTGCCGGCGGCCTCCTTCTCCGAATACGCCGACACCAAGCCTCGCAAGACCCCCGTCTGGTTCGCCCTGAGCGAGGAGCGCCCCCTCTTCGCCTTCGCGGGGATCTGGCGGCCCTGGACGGGCGTGCGGGGCACCAAGGCGGAGAACCCCGAGCGGACGGAGGAGGAGCACCGGCTCTTCTCCTTCCTCACCACGGAGGCCAACGGCGTCGTCGGCCCGGTCCATCCCAAGGCGATGCCGGTGCTGCTGACGAAACCGGAGGAATGGGCGAGGTGGCTGGAGGCGCCGGCCCAGGAAGCCCTGGCGCTGCAACGCCCCCTGCCGGACGACGCGATGTGCGAGGTGGCGCGGGGCGAACGTCAGGATTCCTGATCGCCGGGGCGCCACCATTGCATTATGTGTGATTTTTCCCGGAACTCAGTATCAGGGTGCACGGCTGGGGGTGGGAGGCCGGAGCCGCCCCGTCACCGGCCCATTCCGAATGGGGCTCAGCCCTTGTAATCGACCATTTTCCCGCGTGCGGCCGCATCGCTCCGGCCGGACACGGGGGACGCGGACACTCCGCAAGCCCGACACCCTTTCGATCTTCCCAGCCCGCCCGGGCCGCCCCCCGCACAGCCCAGGAGCTGATTCTCGGTGCACGACGCGCAATCCGCTCCGAAGCTTTCCAAGGCCCCCACCGGCATCGCCGGCTTCGACGAGATCACCAAGGGCGGGCTTCCGACGGGGCGACCGTCCCTGATCTGCGGCACCGCCGGCTGCGGGAAGACCCTGTTCGCCACGACGTTCCTCGTGAACGGGGTGACGCGCTACGACGAACCCGGCGTGTTCATGAGCTTCGAGGAGCGGGTCGAGGACCTCAGCGCCAACGTCGCCTCCCTCGGCTACGACATCGACGGGCTGATCGCGAAGGGAAAAATCGTCGTCGATCACGTCCGCGTGGAGCGCAGTGAGATCGAGGAGACCGGCGAATACGACCTCGAAGGCCTGTTCATCCGCCTCGGCTTCGCCGTCGACACCGTCGGCGCCAAACGCATCGTCCTCGACACGATCGAGACGCTGTTCTCCGGCTTCACCGACCCGGCCCTGCTGCGCGCCGAGCTGCGCCGCCTGTTCGGCTGGATCAAGGACCGCGGCCTCACCGCCATCATCACCGGCGAGCGCGGCGAGGGCCAGCTGACCCGGCAGGGCCTGGAGGAATACGTTTCCGACTGCGTGGTGCTGCTCGACAACCGCGTCGAGGACCAGATCACCACCCGCCGCCTGCGGGTGGTGAAGTATCGCGGCTCCGCGCACGGCACCAACGAGTACCCGTTCCTCATCGACGACGATGGGATCAGCGTGCTGCCGGTCACCTCGACGGACCTGAACTACGAGGTCCCGGTGGGCATCGTCTCTAGCGGGGTCGCCGGCCTCGACGCGATGCTCGAGCCGGGAGGGTTCTACCGGGGGTCGAGCATCCTGATCTCCGGCGAGGCGGGAACCGGCAAGACCTCGCTCTCGTCCAGCCTGGTCGATGCGGCCTGCCGGCGGGGCGAGCGCTGCCTCTCCTTCGTGTTCGAGGAGAGCGGCGCGCAGATCATCCGGAACGCCCGCTCCATCGGGCTCGATCTCGCCCGCCACGTCGAGGCCGGGCTGCTGCGCTTCGAGGCGGCGCGGCCGAGCCTGTTCGGGCTGGAGATGCACCTCGCGCGGATGCACCGCGACCTCGACGCGTTCGCGCCCTCCGTGGTGGTGATCGACCCGCTCACCGCCCTGCGGGGGCCCTTGAACGAGCTGGAGGCGACGCTGCTGCGGATGATCGACCTGCTGAAGAGCCGGGGCATCACAGCGGTCATCACGAACCTGCGGCAGGACGGCGTGAGGGAGCAAGGGGACGATCTCGGCGTTTCCTCGTTGATGGATGCGTGGATCAAGCTCCTGAACGTCGAAGCCAACGGCGAGCGCAGCCGGACCCTGTACGTGATCAAGGCCCGGGGGATGAAGCACTCGCATCAGGTCCGCGAGTTCCTGATGTCGGAGGACGGCATCACCCTGGTCGATGCCTATATCGGGCCGGCGGGGGTGCTCACGGGCACGGCCCGGCTCGTGCAGGAGGCACAGGAAGAGGCGGCGGCGCTCCGGCGCCGGCACGAGACCGAGCGGCGCTTCCGCGAGGCGGCCCGGCAGCGGCTCTCCCTGGAGCGCCAGATCGCGGAGTTGCAGGCGGGGCTCGCGGCGATACAGGATGAGGAGACCTTCCTGCGGGACGAGGACGCCCTTCGGGAGGCGATCCTGGATCAGGAACGCAGGGAACTCACGGCCCGGAGGAGAGGCGGGGAATGACGAGCGAGACCTCCCCGATCCGCGCGCCGGAGACCGAGCCGGAAGGCGAATCAGGCCACTACAAGCTGCGCCTCTACGTGGCCGGTCAGACCTCGAAGTCGCTGACCGCCATGAAGAACCTGAAGAAATTCTGCGAGGAGCACCTCGCCGGCCGCTACGAGATCGAGGTCATCGATTTGATGAAGAGCCCGCAGCTCGCTGCCGGAGACCAGATCCTGGCGATCCCCACCCTGGTACGGCGCCTGCCGTCGCCGCTCAAGCGCATCATCGGCGACCTATCGAACACGGAAAAGGTCCTCGTCGGCCTCGACATCCGGCCGAAGGACGACACTCTTTGAGTACCGACAGGCCCGATCCGCCCGCCGCCTACCTCTTGCGCCTCTTCATCGCCGGAACCGCCCCGCGCTCGCGGCGGACCATCGAGATCGTCCGCCGGTTCTGCGAGACCCACCTCGCCGGCCGTCACCAACTGGAGGTCGTGGACATCTTCCAGCAACCCGCCTTGGCCGAGAGAGACGGTATCCTCGCGGCGCCGACGCTGCTGAAGCTCTCGCCCCGGCCCGAGCAGCGTCTGACCGGCATCCTCGATGAGCAACGTCTCATGCGCGAAATCGAACTGATACCGGCGGTGGAGCAGTACCCTTGAATGGCGACCAGCCGCTCCCCCTGACCGATCCCACCCTGGAGGCCTACCGCGCCCATATCCGCGAGCTGGAGGCGCGGCTGGAGGAGAGCGAGGAGACCCTGGCCGCCATCCGCCGGGGCGACTTCGACGCGGTGGTGATCGAGGGGCCGAACCGCGAACGCCTCGTCTACACCCTGGAGACGGCGGACCGGCCCTATCAGGTCCTGATCGAGCAGATGCAGGAGGGGGCCTTCACCCTCGATGCGGCGGGGGTGATCCTCTACTGCAACCGCCGCATGGCACAGATGCTCGACGTCCCCCAGGAGCGCCTGATGGGGCAGCACCTGAACGCCTTCGCGGGCGATCCGCCCTGCCTGATGCGGCTGGTGGGCCGGGCCGTGGACGAGCCGATCCGCGAGGAGATCCTCCTGCGCGAATCCGGTGGGGAACACAGGGCCGCCTACCTCACCCTCAGCGTGTTCGAGCGGTCGAACGACGAGCCGCTCCTGTGCGGCATCCTCACCGACCTGACCGAGCAGAAGCGCCATGACCGGGCGCTGGCCGAGGCGGGAGACCGCCTGCTGGCCGAGGCCCAGGAGCGCGAGCGCGTGGAGGAAGCCCTGCGCCAGTCGCAGAAGCTCGAAGCGGTCGGCCAGCTCACCGGCGGCGTCGCCCACGACTTCAACAACCTGCTCACCGTCATCAAGTCCTCGACCGACTTCCTCAAGCGGCCGAACCTCCCGGAGGAGCGCCGCCAGCGCTACATCGACGCGATTTCGGACACGATCGACCGGGCGGCCAAGCTCACGGGGCAGCTCCTGGCCTTCGCCCGGCGGCAGGCGCTGAAGCCGGAGGTGTTCGAGATCGGCGGCGCCCTGCGCGCGGTGGCCGAGATGCTCGATTCGGTGACGGGCGCGCGCATCTCCATCGCGGTCGAGCTGCCGGAGATGCCCTGCTACATCCGGGCCGACCTCAGCCAGTTCGAGACGGCGCTGATCAACATCGCCGTCAACGCCCGCGACGCGATGGGCGGGGAGGGGACGTTGACCCTGCGCCTCGTCGGCGGGCAGCCGATGCCCAAGATCCGCGGCCATGCGGGTTCGGACAGCGCCTTCGCCGCCGTGTCCCTCTCCGATACGGGGACCGGCATCCCGCCGGAGGTGCTGCCGCGGGTCTTCGAGCCGTTCTTCACCACGAAGGAGATCGGCAAGGGGACCGGGCTCGGGCTCAGCCAGGTCTTCGGTTTCGTGAAGCAGTCGGGCGGCGATGTCGACGTGGCGAGCACCCTCGGCACTGGCTCGGTCTTCACCCTCTACCTGCCGCAGGTCGAGACGCCGCCGGAGAGCCACGCCGCCGCATTGAAGGACGACGATTCCGCCGAGGACGGGGGTCTGTGCATCCTCGTCGTGGAGGACAACGTCGAGGTGGGGCGGTTCGCCACCCAGATCCTGGAGGATCTCGGATACAGCACGGTCCTGTCGGTCAACGCGGAGGACGCGCTGGCCGAACTGGAGAGGGTCCCGTTCCGGTTCGACGCGGTGTTCTCCGACGTCGTCATGCCGGGCATGGGCGGCATCGCCCTGGCGCGGCAGCTGCGCCAGCGCCGGCCCGACCTGCCGGTGGTCCTGACCTCGGGCTACAGCCATGTCCTCGCCCAGGAGGGCGTCCACGAGTTCGAACTGGTGCAGAAGCCCTACTCGGTGGAACAGCTCGCCCGCGTCCTGCGCGAGGCCGTGCGGCGGCACAAGGCCCCGGCCGCATGCTAGGCCGACCCCCGCGAGCTGCCCGGCCGGTCGGGCGTTCACGCGCTTCGTGGGGGAGGGGCCAGGGCCTCGCGCGTTACCTGTCGAAAACGTGAAGAGCGCGACGCACGCGCCTCAAGGCAGGGTGCCGGAGGGTGTTGCCAGGGAGGACATCACGGCCCTCCCCGGCATAAAAATGCAGTATACCAACCCACGCCGTCAGGAGGCGAGCCGGTCCATTCCGGCCGAGCCGAGGCCGTGGGCCTTGGCGAGGCTCGACCGCCGCTCGCTGTAATCGGACGCCACCATGGGATAATCGGCCGGCAGGCCGAAGCGCTCGCGGTAGGCGGCGGGCGTCAGGCCGTGGGCGGTCAGGTGGCGCTTCAACGTCTTGTACGGCTTGCCGTCGATGAAGCTGATCAGCCGGTCGGCCTGGACCGACTTGCGGATCTGCGCCGCGGTGACGGCGGGGGCCGCCTCCTCCGTCTCGGGTCGTCCACCGGCCGCCAGGGCGGTGATGGCCCCGTAGACCCTGGCGATCAACGCCGGCAGGTCCGGGGGGGAGACGTGGTTGTGCGATACATAGGCGACGACGATCCCGCTCGTCATCTCAACGTAAGCGGAGCTTTGCTCCATCATGTCTAGGGTCAACCGTTCGTTGTTTATGGGTGGTGACATGATGTGACACCACGCCATACGACTCAAGACGGATTTATATTGCAGAACGCGCGTCGATCTAGCCTGTGCGAGCGGAGCCGAGCGCCGCCGCATTGCTCAATCATCCCGGGTTGCTTGCGTTACTGTCCGGCCGCTCAGCAGCCGCTGCAGATTCCCTTGGACGCCGAACGGCCGCCGTTCACCAGGTTCTGCATCGCCGTCTCCCGGTCGTAGCCCTCGCCTTTCGCGGCGGGGGCACTGGCCACGGAGCCGGTCATTGTCGCGGCCGCGGCGCGGTTCGCCGGGATCGGTGCGCGAACGAGATCACCCGGCCGGAGGGTTTCCCACTTGTGCCGCGCCCGCTCCGAGGCGGAGAGGGCGGCATCGGGCTCCACGCCCCCGGAGCGGGCGGCCGACACCGCACGGCCGCGGGCGGCGGGCGCGGCCGACGGCGCCTCCTCGAAGTCGGATTGCGGCACCACGGCCGCGGCGTGGGCCACCGGCGCCGACTGACCCGAGGCCGAGACCGTGGGCTCCACCGGGAGTGAACTGTAGGTTCCCGCGCCGCCGGGGGGACGTAGCGAGCAGGCGCTGGCCATCAGCCCGATGCCCGCGGCGGCGATAAGCGTCATTCTCATGGCTTTGCGCGGATGCCCCAGAAGCAACATAGCGTCGAGCTTGGCTTTAACACTGAGCAAGCGATGGAAGCAATCCAAGCAATCTGCGGCGCATGCGTGGCCGTTTGCGTGGCGAAATCGTTTTGAAAAGATAGGATACTGTTCTTGAGCGTACGCAACCGCCCGGATGCTGCGTGGGATCAAGGCATCTCAGGACCGCGGGGGCGCGGTCCACGCCGTCGCCCCGGACCGACCATCAATTCGCATGCCATATCGGCCGAATGCGACGCCACCGTGTCGCGCAGGGGCCGTCGCCCCGCGGGGATCCGGCCGAAGCCGCGAATACCCGGTTCATCGACACTACAGACAGTTCATCTGCATTAGAAGAAATGAAAACTTTGTCCGCGACGCGGCGCGGGCTATGAACCCTGTCATGCGATCCGCGTGAGGTGTCCAAGTGGCCGATCAGGACAGCCAGGGGCCGGACGAGTGGAGACAGTCCGGATACCTCCTCAAGATCGCGGCCGCGCTGGGTTGCACGGTGGAGGAGTTCGGCAGCCGGGGGGTGGCCGGAGCGCGATCGGACGAGCTGGAATTGCTGCGGCTGTGGTCGCTTCTGCTCGACGAGGCCGCCCGGCAGCATCTCCTCGACGTCGCCCGGGCGCTGGTGCCACAATGCGAACCGGCCTGAATGTCGGGTGGACCGGCCTGGGAGTGGCGCCCGGCCGTCGTGACGCGATCACGCGTTTGTGAGTGAGGGCGGGCAGGGCGCCCGCGTCCAAGCCGGACTGCAAGCCCCCGTCTCATGGGGAAAAACCGCAACACGCGGGCAGAAAGCTTGGCCAGGATCCGGAAACGCTGCCGGGATCGAGTGGGGTCCGGCACGGCGATCCCGTTAGGCCCGCCTGAGGGAGAGGCTATCGCGCGCCTCACGAGCGGACGGGCAATGCCGGAGACGGGACCACAGCCCTCGCCCCTTCTCCGGGGAGGGCCGCCGGGCGAACGCCTCCCGGCCTTCCTCGTTCGTCACCGATGGGGGCGGCCGGGCTCAGCCCAGCCGCCTCCCTCGATGTCACTTGCGGCCGGTGACCTTGTCGGCGAGGTTCTGGGCGCCGTCCTTGACGTCGCCGACGGTCTTCTGGGCTTCGCCCTTCAGCTCCTGCGCCTTGCCCTCGGCCACGAGCTTGTCGTTACCGGTGACGTTGCCGACACCCTGCTTCACGTTGCCGACGGCCTCGTTGGCGAGACCCTTGAGCTTGTCGGTGGTGCTGCTCATCGTATGCGCTCCTGTTTCACGGGTGGAACCGGCTCAGCCGGCGGGGGACGGTCCCCGCCCCGGGGGGCGGGGACCGGTGGAAGGGGTCAGACCCGGCGGGCGTCGTAGGCGCCGAGCAGGGTGGCGGGCTTCGGGGCGCCGAAGCGGCCGCCGAGGAACGCGGCCAGGGCGCCCAGCAGCAGGGCGATGGCGGCGTAGAAGGCGCCCTGGGTCGCGGCGGACTTCGTCGCGACGGCAGCGGCTTCGGCCTTCTGCTTGGCGGTGGCGACCGCCTGGTCGTACTGCTTCTCGTAGTCCTGGACCTGCTGGCGGGCCTGATCGACCGGGATGTTCTGCGCCTTGGCGAGGGCATCGGCGGCGCGGCTTTCGGCCTGCTGCTTCTGCGAGGCGTCACCCGTGAACAGGGCCTTGATCGCGGCGACCGCGGCATCGCGGGCAGCCTGCGGGTCCTGGCCGGCCGCCTGCTGGCGGACGTTCTGCTCGATCCCGTCGAGGGGGTTCGAGATCTTGGCGAGCGAGGGGGCAGCCGCCTGGGCGGCCGTCTGCACGGTGCCGCCGACGAGGTTGCCCGCGCCGCCGAGGGCGCCGGACACGGTGCTCAGGGTGCCGCCGACGAGGCCGGTGGCCGCCGAGGTCAGCAGGTAGATCACCACCAGGGTCGTCACCGCCCAGGAGACGAGCCCGTGAAGGCCGGCGGTGCCCGGCAGCGGCTTGCCGGAGAGGCGGCCGGCGATGAGGCCGCCGATCAGCGAGGCGACGAGCCCCGAGACGATGAACCAGATCCCGGCGCCGGTGGAGACGGTGGAGGCGGTCGGGTTGTCGGTGGCGTTGACGCCGACGCTGGCGAGACCGACCCCGACGCCGATCAGGTTGATCACGGCCTAGGCCACGAGGGCGGTGACGGCGCCGGCGAAGATGGCGCCCCAGGACACCTGATGAAGCAGGACGGCACGCGTATCGGCATGGGCCTCCGCGCCGACGGGGGAGACTGTGGTCTGAACGGTCACGCTGTTACTCCGGGTCTAAGAGTTCGGTCGAAAGGTCTGAAGCGGGTCAGTCGCGACCGGCATTCACGAGCAGGCCGAGGCCGAAGCCCACGAAGCCGGCGATCAGAAGCGAGGCGAGGGGGTATTCGGCCACCTGGCGGCTGACCTCGCGGGTGCCCCGGCGCAGGCTATGGCTGCCCTGCTCGTAGGCGTCCTCGGCGTAGTGATAGGCCTCGTCGGCCGCGTGGCGCGCCGTGTCCTTGGCCTGCCCGTAGAGGTTCTCGGCCTGGCCGGCGGCATCGCGCAGGCGGCCCTCGGCGGAGTCCCGGTGGGAGCCGGTGAGGTCGCCCACCGCGCTCTGCACCTTGCCGCCGAGTTCCTTCGCGGCACCCGTGATCCTGTCCGTATCCACCATGTTCGTCTTCCTGTCTGTCGTGCGCGGAACGGCACCCCGGGGCGGGGCGCACGTGCGAATTCGGTCAGCGGTCGCCGGCACCGCCGCCCTTGGGGGGCGGGCCTCGCTCTTCTGACGCCGGCCCTCGGCTTCCACCCGGGCATCCCCGGTCAGCTTGCCGATGGCCTCTTTGACCGAGCCCTTAACGTGCTCGGCCGAAGCAGATTTCTTCCGATCGGTCATGTCGTTTCCACTCTCATCGGAAGCCGAAGGACCAACTGGCAAATGTGCGCTTGTTTCCCTGGTTCAATGGTCAAAAAATACCGGTTTAATGAGATTCATGTACCGGATATCTGCACGGGAAAACCGTTCTCACGGCCCCACACGACTGCCTCGGTGCGCTTGTGGACGCCGAGTTTGCGGTAGAGCGCGGCCCCGTGATTGCGGACGGTGTTGCGCGACAGCCCGAGTTTGCGGGCGATGGCGGCATCGTCCAGGCCCGAACAGATCAGGTTCAGGATCTGCCGCTCGCGCCCCGTCAGGTCCGGGACTGCGGGATCGGGATCGGACCTGTGCGGCCGGCGCAGGTTCGCGAGCTTCTCCAGAAGGCCGCGGCTGAACCACGACGTGTCCGCCATTACCGTCTCGATGGCCTCGAACAGCTCCCGCTCCGTGTGCTTGCGGTCGGTGATGTCCTGCATCACCAGCAGCACGAAGCCCGCGTCGTTGATCTCGACGCGCTCGGCCGAGACGAGGCAATCGAGGTTGTTGCCACTCTCGTGCTTCAGGCAGACCTCGATGCCGAGCACGTAGCCGTGGCGCTCGAGGGCCGCCTCGAAGGAGATCCGCTGCGCCTCGTTCACCCAAAGGCCGGCCTCCGCCAGGGAGCGCCCGAGGATCCGGTCCTCGCCGTGGCCGAACGCCCGGCTGAAGGCCTCGTTGATGCTGGTGACGTGGAAGTCGCCGGCCCGGGCCAGCACCGTCGGCACGGGGGTCAGGCGGAAGGCCTTGGCGAAGCGCTCCTCGCTCTGCCGCAGGGCCGTCTCCGCCTTCCGCCGCAGTTCGAGGTCGGCGAAGGTGAAGAGCATGCAGGGCTCGTCGCCCATCTCGATGGGCTGGCCGGCCACGATCACGAAACGGTTGCCACCGTCCGGCAGGTCCAGGCAGGCCTCCATCTGGGGGACGGTGGCGCCCTCGTTGAGGCGGCAGACGGCGAGGTCGCGGTTGCGCGCCCCGGCCAGCACATCGACCTCGTAGGCGCTGCGGCCGATCACGTCTTCACGGGTATGGCCCGTCATCTCCAGGAAGCCGTGGTTGACCTTCACGTGGCGCAGGTCGGACAGGCGGGTGATGACGGCGGGCGCCGGGTTGGCGGCGAAGGTCTTCTCGAATCGGTCCTCGGCTTCGAACTGGTCGGTGACGTCCTTCATGATCAGGGCGAGGCAGCTCGGCTGCCCCTCCCGGTCGGTCGCGACGAGGCTGCGCAGCGAGTGCACGAAATCGATGTCGGGGCGGTCCGTGCGCGTCACCTCGACGATCACGTCGTGGAAGTTCTCCCCCGCGACGACGCGCTCGATCGGGTAGCTGTCCGGGGTGCGGTTGTTGCGGTAGCGCAGGGCGAAGCGCTCCCGATAGGCGTCGATGGTGGAGCCGAGTTCGTCCAAGCTCTCGACGCCGTGCATCTCCAGCGCGGCCTCGTTGGCGTAGGCGATCGTCTGGTCGGGCTCGACCAGGATCACGCCCTCGCTCAGGCCGGCGATGATCTGCCGGAGCTCATGCCTGTCGACGCCCGTCGTCACCGCTCGATCCGCCTTCCGCGTCCATCCGCCCTCATGGCAGCGGGGCGAGAACGGGTTGCGCACGACCCGGTTCCATCGATTCGTGTGGAAACACTGGTATCGCCGTATCAGCGATGCCATCGAGATCGACCAAGACCGCCGTCCCGGAGACCCTGGCGGCGGGAGCCCGACCGTCTCCGGCATGCAGGGGCGCAAGAATCCCCGCGACTCTCGAGCGCGCGTTCGCTGCGAAGATTGATGAACTAGGCGCTCACGACTTCGTGCGGTGCGTCAAGTGCGTCATTTGATCGATCTGTGAATTAATTGCGCCTTAATCGCCCCATGCGAAAGCCGAAGACGATTGATCGCTCTCGGCCCGATCGCCGGACGCACCGCGCGACGGCCGAAGGGCGTTCCAGGGGAAACAGCCATGTTCGGTACCGCGCAACACCGGGACCTGAGCTCGAAGTTCGCGGCGCTCGACAGCGTCCAGGCGATCATCGAATTCGCTCCGGATGGGACGATCCTGTCGGCGAACCCGGTCTTCCTGAGCCTGATGGGCTACGACCTCGCCGAGGTGCGCGGGCAGCACCACAGCCTGTTCGTGGACCCCGCCCAGCACGGGGGCACGGAATACCGGTCGTTCTGGGAGGGTCTCGTCCGGGGCGAATCCCAGGTGCAGACCTTCAAGCGCATCGCCAAGGGCGGCCGGGAGGTGTGGATCGAGGGCAGCTACAACCCGATCCGCGACCGGGCCGGGCGCGTGGTGAAGATCGTGAAGTTCGCCACCGACGTCACCGCCCAGACCGAATATGCCAGGGACCTCGCCGGGCAGATCGAGGCCCTGCACCGCTCGCAGGCGGTGATCGCGTTCGGCCTCGACGGGACGATCCTCGAGGCCAACCCGAACTTCCTCGACACGATGGGCTACACCATCGATGAGGTCCGCGGCCGGCATCACAGCGTCTTCGTGGACCCGGCCGAGCGCGACAGCCCGGCCTACCGCGCCTTCTGGCAGGCCCTCGGCCAGGGCCAGCACCAGTCCGCCGAGTTCCGGCGCATCGGGAAGGGCGGGCGGGAGGTGTACATCCTGGGCACCTACAACCCGGTGAAGGGCGCGGACGGCCGCGTCACCAAGGTCGTGAAGTTCGCCACCGACGTCACCGCCGCCGTGGCGGCCCGCCATCGCCGGGCGGAGGCGCAGGGGGCCATCGGGTCGGACCTCGACGCGATCGGGGCGGCCATCGAGGACGTGACCCAGCAGACGGCCGAGGCCGCCGGCACCGTCGGCCGCGTCTCCGACGACATCCAGGCCGTGGCGGCGGGCGCGGAGGAGCTTTCGGCCTCGGTCGATGAGATCAGCCAGCAGGTCAGCACCGCCGCGCAGATGGCGGGCAAGGCCGTCTCCCAGGCGCAGCACACGAGCGGCATCGTGGCCGGCCTGAGCGGGCAGGCGGCTCAGATCGGCGATGTGGTGACCATGATCTCCAACATCGCGGGCCAGACCAACCTCCTCGCCCTCAACGCCACCATCGAGGCGGCGCGGGCGGGTGCGGCGGGCAAGGGCTTTGCGGTGGTGGCGAGCGAGGTGAAGGCCCTGGCCGAGCAGACCGCCCGGGCCACCGACCAGATCCGCGGCCAGATCAGCGCGACGCAGACCGCGACCCGCGACGCGGTGCAGGCGATCTCGTCCATCCAGGACACGATCGGCACCCTCGACGAGATCTCCGCGGCAATCGCGGCGGCCGTCGAGGAGCAGTCGGCCGTGACCCGGGAGATGTCGAGCAGCATGCAGACCGCCTCGCGCGGCGCGGCGGTGATCAGCAGCGGCGTGCAGGCCATCGCCGCGGCGAGCGAGCGGGTGGACGCGGCGACCCGCCAGGTGCGCGACGCGGCCCGGGCGGTCGGCTGACCGGGCGCCGCCCCCGAGCCGTTCAACCCTCCCCCGGCCCGTCAGGCCGGATCGCCCGGGGCCGGGCGCTCGGCTCCGCCGACCCGGACGAGGCGGTGAACACCCCGCAATCCGGGCGCGGGTCGGCGTCTCACGTCACGACAGGGCATCGGGGGCGATCCCGTGCGCCCTGGCCGGGGACAGGGAGGCGCAGATCTCTTCGCCGGCCAGGAAGACGTGCTCGCGCATCAGGTACTCGGCCCGCACCCCCTGGCGCCCGGCGATGCAGTCGCGGATGCCCCGGTGGTGGTCGTTGTACTTGCGCAGCAGGGCGGGATCGTAGGAGGCGAGGATCGGCGGGTAGACCGAGGGGATCCGCTGCACCGTCTCCAGGGTGGGCGCGATAAACCGGTTGTCGGCCCCCGCGATGATCGCCCGGTGGAACACGGCGTTGTGGGTGCGCCAAGCCTCGCGGGCCGCGTCGTCCAGGGCCGCTTCGGTGCTGAGCAGCGCATCGACCTGATCGATGGCTGCGGCGATGCGCCCGAGGGCCTCGGCCGACAGGCCCCGCTCGGCCGCCTTGCGCGCGGCGAGCCCCTCGATCAGCGCCCGCATCTCGAAGGCGCTGGCGATGTCCTTGGTCTCGAACGGCCGCACCACGTAGCCGCGGTTCGGGCTGTATTCGAGGAGCCCATCCTTCTCGCTGGCGGCGAGGGCGAGGCGCACCGGCGTGCGCGAGGCGCCGAACATCTGCGCCAGCTGCACCTCGCGCAGGTGCTGCCCCCCGCGGAACTCCCCCGCGAGGATCATGTCGCGCAGCCGGGCGCTGAGCGCCTGGGCGATCGGCTGCGTCATGGCGGGCTACACCACCCCGCGGGCGCGCAGGTCGGCCACCTGCTCCGGGCTGAGCCCGAGCCACTCGCCGTAGACCGCCTCGGTGTGCGCCCCGAGCGTCGGGCCGAGCCAGCGCACGCTGCCGGGGGTCCCGTTCAGGGTCGGCACGACGTTGGGGATCGCCAGTTCGCCGATGCGCGGGTCCTCGACCCGGAGGATGTTGCCCCGGGCGGCGTACTGGGGGTCCTGGAAGATCTCGTCGATGCCGTAGACCGGGCCGCAGGGCACCTCAGCCTCGGAGCAGCGGCGCAGGATCTCGTCGCGGGTCATGGTGGCGCTCCAGTCCGCGATCATGCCGTTGACCGCGCCTCGGTGCTTCAGCCGGGCGGCGTTGGTGGCGTAGCGGGCGTCCTCGATCAGGTCGGGCCTTTCCATCAGCCGGGCGAGGCGCCCGAAGATCCGGTCGTTGGTGCAGGCGATGGCGATCCAGCGGTCGTCCCCGGTGGGGTAGTGGCTGTGCGGCACGACGATGGGCGTCTCGGCCCCGTCCCGGCGGCGGACGTAGCCGCCCTTCTGGTAGGCGGGGGCCACCTCGTCGAGGATGCGGAAGATGCCGTCGTAGAGGGCGACGTCGATCACCTGTCCCTTGCCGTCCCGGTCGCGGGCGCGCAGCGCCAGCTGCACGGCGTAGGCGCCGAACAGCCCGGCCATGTAGTCCGAGAGGGTGGCGGAGCCCGGCTGGGCCGGCGGCCGGTCCGCCTCCCCCGAAAGGAAGGAGATGCCGCCGAAGGCGTTGGCGATGCGGCCGAAGCAGGGGCGGTGGGCGTAAGGCCCGGTCTGCCCGTAGCCGGAGATGCGCAGCAGGATCAGCCGCGGGTTCACGGCGGAGAGTTCGTCCCAGCCGATCCCCCACTTCTCCAGGGTGCCGGCCTGGAAGTTCTCGCAGACGACATCCGCCTTGGCGACGAGCTGCTTGAACAGGGCGACGCCCTCGGGCTTGCGCAGGTCGAGGGTCACCGACTGCTTGTTCCGCGCCTCGCTCAGCCACACGAAGGTGTCGCCGGCCTCGCTCGGCGTGCCGAGGCGGCGGGCGTGGTCGCCGACACCGGGCAGCTCGATCTTGAGCACCTCGGCCCCGTGCTCGGCCATCAGCGTCGCCGCGAAGGGCGCCGCGATGAAGGTGCCGATGTCGAGGATCCGCAATCCGGCGAGGGCGCCGTCGCGCGGGGTGGGGGAGGAATCCTCAGCCATGGTCGCTCTCGTCTCCTGGGGGGGCGTCGAACAGGGTCGGCCGCATCCTCACCGCGCCGGCCCGCCGAGGATGCGGCGCGCCTCGTCGGGGGTGGCGGCCTCACGGCAGCGGGCGCGGGCGTTTCCCCCGATCCGTGACACCGGCGCCGCGTCCGTCGGCTCGCTCCCCGGCGGACGCTCGGCGGCCCGCACCTCATTTTGCATGCAATCCCATCCGGAACATTCACACGCAAGGGATAAATCACTGTCCAGTTCGACAGTTGCATGCAAAATTCGGGCGTGTCAGGCTCCGGCCACGTCGGGCTCCCCGGCCGCGCGGGGTGGGATCGCGGATCGGCCGATCCCTGGCCCTGCCCGGCGAGACCTTCGCCCCGCAGCCGGGCCTCGGCTCCCGATCATCCGGGCCATTGAGACGAACGGCGGGCGCGCTGCGGCGAGCGCTCGACCGGCGGGTGAGCCGCCACCGGTCGAGGCCGCCCTGAGGAGAGGTTGAGGATGTCGCTGTACCGTTCGTTCCTGTTCGCCCCCGGCAACAACGCCCGCCGCTCCGAGAAGGCGCTCGGCCTCGGCGCCGACGCGGTGATCCTCGACCTGGAGGACGCCTGCCCGGCCTCCGAGAAGGTCGCCACCCGGGAGGTCGTCGTCGCGGCGCTGCAGAGGCCCCGCGGCGGCCGGGGGTTCATCCGGGTGAACCCGATCTCGACGGAGTACGGCTACGGCGACATCCTCGCCACGGTGCGGGCCGGGGTCGATGGCCTGGTGATTCCCAAGATCGAGCGGGCCGACGAGTTGCGCACCGTCGAATGGCTGGTGCAGCAGATCGAGCGGGAGCAGGGCCTGCCCCAAGGCGGCATCGACCTCGTGCCCATCGTCGAGACCGGCCTGGGCCTCGCCAACGTCCGCGCCATCGCGGAGGCCGGCACGCGGGTCCGGCGCATCGCCTTCGGGGCGGGCGACTTCACCCTCGACCTCGACGTGGCATGGTCGCCGGACGAGGAGGAGTTCGCCCCCTACCGGGCGGCCGTCGTCCTCGCCTCGCGGGCCGCGGGCCTGGAGCCCCCGATCGATACGGTGTGGGTCGATCTGCCGAACACGGAGGGCTTCTCCCGCTCCGCCGCCCGCGCCCGGGCCCTGGGCTTCCAGGGCAAGCTCTGCATCCACCCGGATCAGGTGGCGGTCGTCCACGCGGCCTTCACGCCGGATGCCCGGCAGGTGGACTGGGCGAGGCGCGTCGTGGCGGCCTTCGACGAGGCCGAGCGGACCGGCTCGGCGGCGATCCGGGTCGATGGGCAGTTCATCGACTACCCCTTCGTCCACAAGGCCCGGCGCGTCCTGGCGGCGGCCCGGGCCGCGGGCGTGGCGGAGTAGAGGTGCCGCCCGCCCCGTCATCGACAACGCCTCCGACCGGGCGGTAGACGGACAGGCCTCCGCCGCCCCTGCGCGGTCCCGCGCCCCACCGAAACCCGCCCCGTGCCCGCACCCACCCTCACCGCCCCCCCGCGCCGCACCGCGACCACCCTCGGCAACGCCGCCCTCGGCCTCACGCAGATCATCCTGTGGGGAGGATCGTTCTTCCTGATCGCGGTGATCGTCGGCCCGGTGGTGGAATCGACCGGCTGGCCGCAGGGGGCGGTGATCGGCGCCCTGTCGCTGGCGATCCTGATCTCGGGCCTGCTCTCGCCCTGGATCGGCACGCGGATCCGGCAGATCGGGGGGCGGCCGGTCCTGATCGTCGGCACGCTGGTGATGGCGCTCGGCCTCGTGCTGATGGCCCTGTCCCCGAACCTCGCCGTCTTCCTCGCCGCCTGGGCGGTGATGGGCGTGGGGATGGCGGGCGCCCTCTACGATCCGCTCTTCGCGGCCATCGGGCAGGCCTACGGCGCCTCCGCCCGCAGTGCCATGACGCAGATCGCCATCGCCTCGGGCTTCGCCATCACCGTGTGCTGGCCGGCCTCGAGCTTCCTCGTGGCGCATGTGGGCTGGCGGGGGGCGTGCTTGGCCTACGCCGCCCTGGCGGCCTTCGTGGTGGCGCCGATCTTCGCCCTCGCCCTGCCGGGCGGCCGGCCGCTGGCGTACACCCGCACCGCCGTGGCGCCGGGCGACGTCGCCGCCGTCGCGAAGGCCGGGCGGCTGGCGGGGGAGGGGATCCTCGCGCTGACCTTCACCACCGCGGCGATCCTGATGACGGCGGTCTCGGTCGAGCTGCTCCTGCTCCTCGAAGCGCAGGGCATCTCGGCCGCCTCCGCCGTGGCCCTGAGCGCGCTGATCGGCCCTTCGCAGGTGGGCGCCCGCGTGATCGAACTCGCCTTCGGCCAGCGGGCGCACCCGATCCACCTCCTGCTGATCTCGGCGGGCAGCGTCGCCCTCGGCCTCCTGCTGCTGGTGGTGGCACCGGGCCTCGCGTGGCTCGCGATCCTCCTCTACGGCGCGGGCAACGGGATGCGCACGGTGGTCCGCGGAACGCTGCCCCTGGCCCTCTACGGGCAGGGCGAATACGCGGCGGTGATCGGGCGCCTCGCCCGGCCGCCGCTCCTCGGACAGGCGGCGACGCCGCTCGCCTGCGGCTACGCGATGGAGGTGTTCGGCATCGGCGTCCTGTCGAGCATCATGCTCGCCGTGGCCGTCCTGAACCTCGGCCTGTCCCTCGAGGTCGCCCGCCGGGTGAACCGCCGCAGCCCGTGAGGCACCGGGGAGGGCTCCTCCCCGGCGCCGAGGCTGGCTGGCGATACGCGCGGGAAGCGGGCCGCCGGTTCGACCGCCCGGCCCAACGCCACGGCGGTGGCACGTCATCCCTGGACCCACCGCCTCCGAACCGGCCCCGGCAGGCCCGCGCCCGGCGACGCGGCCCCTCGGACGATGGCCTCGGCTCCCACAAACGCGACTTGCCAAACTCCGTTCTGTCACTAATTATCAAGATACTACAGTGACTTAGCGAACAATATGCTCTCATTCGGGCACGCCGCGAACGAAACGTTCTCCCCGGATCCGCAAGGGACGGAAGGGCTTTCCTGGGCGGGCGAACCGCCCCGTCCCTTCGGGCGCGGAGCTTGGGATCGAGGGGGGACCTCCGGGTCCGGCAGCGGGGAGGACGCGATGGCGACAGCGGCGATCAGGTGGGGGGATCAGGTGGTGTTCGAGCGCCTCGACCTCGCGGAAGCCCTCGGGATCTGGCGCAATGCCAGGGGCCGGATCGTCGGCATCCACGGGCAGGGCGGGCGCCCGGCCACGGTGGACGTGGCGTTCGAAGGACACGCGGTGCTGGAACGCTACCTGCCGGACCTGTTCCGGCGGGTGCAGTGACCGGCCCCCGGCGGTGAACGCCGTCGCCACCCTCAGGCCGCCGCTCCGCGCGATCAGCCGCAGCACCGCCGAGACCGAGGTCTGGGCGGAGCTCCGCGCCGAGGCCCAGGCCGCCCTGACCGAGGAACCCCTCTACGCGGGCATCATCCAGGCGACGATCCTCGACCAGCGGAGCCTCGCCGGGGCGCTCGCCTACCGCCTCGCCCATCGCCTGGGGGACGGCGACCTCGCCCGCCTCTCGATGCGCGACCTCTGCCTCTCCGCCTTCGAAGCGGACCCGCAGGCCGGCGCCCATGCGGTGCGCGACCTCGTCGCCATCCGCGAGCGCGACCCGACCTGCCGGCGCTACCTCGACCCGTTCCTGTTCTACAAGGGCTTCGCCGCGCTGGAGGCCTACCGGGTCGGCCACTGGCTGTGGCGCCAGGGCCGGGCGACCCTGGCGCTGCACGTCCAGAGCCGCATCTCCGAGGTGTTCGGCTGCGACATCCACCCCGCCGCGCGGATCGGCTCGGGGGTGTTCATCGACCACGCCACCGGGGTGGTGATCGGCGAGACCACGGTGGTGGCCGACGACGTGTCGATCCTGCAATCGGTGACGCTCGGCGGCAACGGCAAGCAGAGCGGCGACCGCCACCCGAAGATCGCCCGCGGCGTGCTCCTCAGCGTCGGCGCGAAGGTCCTCGGCAACGTCCGGGTCGGGGAGGGCGCCAAGATCGGCGCGGCCGCCGTGGTGCTGAGCGACGTGCCCGCCCACACCACCGTGGCGGGCGTGCCGGCCCGCATCGTCTCGCGCCTGCGGGCGGACGAGGAGCCCGCGCTGTCGATGGACCAGTCGTTCGGTTTCGGTGACGGGATCTGACGCCGCGGAGGAAAAATCCTTCTTTTGAAACGATGCCGTCAGGATCCTCCTGCCCGGGCCGGCTGCGGGAGAAAGACATTCTCCACTCCGCGAACAGAGAAGCGCCCGCCTCCTACGGTGTGCCGATGAGGTGGGCCGATCTCCCATCGCGCCGCGGAAATAAGGGAAATCATTTCGTTGACGCTGCGGCGGCGGGGGCCTTACCAATGCATCCGCCATACGGCGACAGGTCGACTCGCCGTCAATAGCCAGCAATAGCTGCGCATCCGCGCAGTTCATTCAAAATCATCGGATCGTCCCCGGCGTCCCCGTCGCGGCGATCTTGCCACGACTTGCGCCCGGCCCGTCCCATGACGCGGCCGCCCGCCGACATGCGGGCCGACCCGGCGCCACCGACCCACCTGAGGGAGACGACATACGATGAGCGGACCGGGTTTGAGCGTCAGCGCCACGGCGGCACGCAACCTCGCGACGGCGACCGTCACCTCGGTCCAGAACGCGGCCAACACCCCGCGCTGGCTCCTGCGGCTCCTGCCCTTCGTGGACGTGGCGGGCGGCGTGTACCGCGTGAACCGCCGGGCGGTGGTGCTGGCCAAGGGCGGCCGGATCGACCTCGCCGCGGGGGAGGGGGGCCGGGCGGTCCGCCCCGGATCGCTGCGCGCCGTCCCGCTGTTCAGCCGCCTGGGCGATGCCGAACTCGCCACGCTCGCGGGCAAGTTCAAGGAGAGCACGCACGCGGCGGGCGAGGTCATCCGGGAGGAGGGCGCGGCCGAGCGCAGCCTCGTGGTGGTCGCCGACGGCACGGTCGAACTGACCCTGTCCGGCCCCTACAAGGGCCGCCTGCGCCAGGGGCTCGCCACCAGGGGTGACTATTTCGGCGACGGCGACCTCGTGGACACGGCCGCCCCCGCCCCGGCGGTGAAGGCCCTCTCGGCCGTCACGCTGCTCACCCTCGACCGCGCCGCCATCGAGGACGAGGCGATCCGCCCGCGCATCGCCCAGTACCAGGAGGAGCGCGACCGCCTGAAGGGCCACACCAACTCCTACGGTGAGCAGGGAATCGAACTGCTGGCGGTCCATACCGGCGAGCCGCGTCTGCCGACCACCTTCGTCGATTACGAGATCGACCCGCGCGAATACCACCTCTCCACCATCCAGACGATCCTCAACACCCATACCCGCGTCACCGACCTCTATTCCAACGAGATCGACCAGCTGCGCGAGCAGATCCGCCTCACCGTCGATGCGGTGAAGGAGCGGGAGGAGTGGGAGCTTCTGAACAACTCGCAGTTCGGCCTGCTGCACGAGGTCGGCCCGCGCCAGCGCATCCCCACCCGGGGCGGCCCGCCCACCCCGGACGACCTCGACGAGCTGCTGACCCTCGTGTGGAAGAAGCCCGCCTTCTTCGTCGCCCACCCCCGCGCCATCGCCGCCTTCGGCCGGGAGGCGACCCGTCGCGGCGTACCGCCGGTGGTGGTGCACCTGTTCGGCGCGCCGTTCATCACGTGGCGCGGCGTCCCCCTGGTGCCGAGCGACAAGCTGCCGATCGCCATCGACCCGGCGACAGGCGCACAGACCACCTCGATCCTGCTGCTGCGGGTCGGCGAGGGCGAGCAGGGCGTGGTCGGCCTGCACAAGTCGGGGGTGACCGGTGAGATCGAGCCCGGCCTGTCGGTGCGCTACATGGGCACCAACGACCACTCCATCGCCTCGCACCTCGTGACCCGCTACTTCTCGGCCGCCGTGCTGGTCGAGGACGCCATCGCCCGCCTCGATAACGTGCTGCTCGGCAACTACCATGACTACGCCTGAGGTGCCGGCTCTCGGTCTCCCCTCGGGGAACGCGGGCGAGCTCGCCCATTCGGACCTCGTCGGGCGCCTCGCCCGGGAGATCTACGGGCAGGGGCAGGCGGCGAGCCAGCCCTTCGCCCCGGCGATCCCGGCGGGCCCGCAGCTGCCGCAGGCCGTCGAGGGCCTGCCGCAGGGGTTCGGCGGCGCGCCGCTGCCGACCGGCTCGGTGGGCGTGCCCTCGTCCCCCACGGGGGGCCAGCCGGCCGGCTTCCAGCCCGACCTGTCGGCGCTGGGCGCCCGCTCCTTCGGCGCCCCGCCCGTCGGCGTGCCGGGCCTGTCCGGCCCGACCCTGCCGAACCTCGCCCCGGCGAGCCCGGCCTTCGCCGACGGGGCCGCGGTCCCGCCGGTCCACCCGGCGAGCCCCCGGCCGGCGCTGCCGGACTTCTCGTTCCCCGGCGGCCCCGGGCTGCATCGGCAGATCGCGGCGGACCACCCCCGCGCCAACGCCTTCGCCCACGCGCTCGCCCCGCACCTCGTCCCGGCCGACCCGTCGCGGGCGGGCGTGGACGAGGCGCAGGAGAGCTTCCGCAGGACCGGCCGCCTATCGCGGGCACCGGAGCCTGCGGCGGCGGCGAACCGATCGGACTACTACTTCCTGGACCTCGGCCCCGGCCCGGCCCGGAAGGCTCCGGCGAGTCCCCGGGTGGAGCCCACCCACTCCCACGGCCCGGCGCCCCGGGCGCTCTCGCACGGGTCGAGCCCCGTGGCGGCTCCCTTCGACGTGGAGCGGATCCGCCAGGATTTCCCGGCCCTGCACCAGAGCGTCAACGGCCACCCGCTGGTCTGGCTCGACAACGCCGCGACGACGCACAAGCCCCAGGCCGTGATCGACGCGACGAGCGAGTTCTACGCGAAGCACAACTCGAACATCCACCGGGCCGCCCACACCCTGGCGGCGCGCTCGACGGACCTGTTCGAGGGCGGGCGGGAGGCGGTGCGCCGCTTCATCAACGCCCCCACGAAGGACGACATCGTGTTCGTGCGCGGCACCACGGAGGCGATCAACCTCGTGGCCGCCTCCTACGGCGGGGCGAATATCGGGCCCGGCGACGAGATCATCCTCTCGACCATCGAGCACCACGCCAACATCGTGCCCTGGCAGTTGCTCGCGCAGCGGACCGGGGCGACGATCCGGGTGATCCCGGTCAACGACCGGGGCGAGATCATCTTCGAGCAATACGCGGCCCTGCTCTCGGGCCGGACGAAGATCGTGTCGGTGACGCATGTCGCCAACGCGCTCGGCACGGTGAACCCGATCCGCGAGATCATCGCCCTGGCCCACGCCTACGGGGTGCCGGTGCTGGTGGACGCGGCGCAGTCCTCGCCGCACATCCCCCTGGACGTGCAGGCGCTGGACGCCGACTTCCTCGTCTTCTCCGGCCACAAGGTGTTCGGGCCGACGGGGATCGGCGCCCTCTACGGCAAGTCCGCCCTGCTTGAATCGATGCCCCCCTGGCAGGGGGGCGGCCACATGATCGAGGACGTCACCTTCGCCAAGACCGTCTACAAGGGCGCACCCGAGAAGTTCGAGGCGGGCACCCCGGACATCGCGGGCGCGGTCGGCCTTGGGGCGGCCCTCTACTACCTGGAGGGAATCGGCCTGCCGGCCATCGCCGCCTACGAGCACGACCTGCTGGAGTATGCGCAAGCCGGCCTCGCCGAGGTGAAGGGCCTGCGCCTGATCGGCACCGCCTGCGAGAAGGCGAGCGTGATGTCCTTCACGGTCGAGGGGCAGGAGAACGAGGCGGTGGCCCACCACCTCGACGCCCACGGCATCGCCGTGCGCTCGGGCCACCATTGTGCCCTGCCGGCCCTGCGCCGGTTCGGGGTGGACCAGTCGGTGCGGGCCTCGCTGGCCTTCTACAACACCCGCCGCGACGTGGACGTGTTCCTCAAGGCGCTGCACACCCTGCCACGGCACTGAACGACGGGCGCCGGCCCCCCTTCGGGAGCCGGCGCCCTCCTTCCGCTGCCGATGGATCAGCCGCTCGTGGGCCTCGCGCTTCGGCCCCCGATGGCGCTCACGCGGCCCCCCGTTCCGACGTATCCCCGCGCGACGGCGCGAACCGGTCGGCGGGCCGGGCGAGGCCGAGGTTCTCCCGCAGGGTCGCTCCCTCGTAATCCTGCCGGAACAGGCCCCGGCGCCGGAGTTCCGGGATCACGAGCGTCGCGAAGTCGTCGAGCCCGCCGGGCAGGGTCGGCGGCATGACGTTGAAGCCGTCCGCCCCCCGGGCCTCGAATCGCTCCTGCAGGGCGTCGGCGACCTGGGCCGCCGTGCCGACGATCACCCAATGCCCGCGGGCGCTGGCCGCGCGGAGATACAAGTCGCGGATGGTCAGGCCCTCGCGCCGGGCGAGGCGCAGGAAGAGTTCCTGGCGGCTCTTGCCGCCGTTGGTCTCCGGCAGTTCCGGCACGGGGGCGTCGTCCGGGTAGGCCGACAGGTCGGCCCCGGTGAGCTGTTCGAGGAGGGAGCGGCCGACCACCGGATGGATCAGCTCCTGCAGGGCGGCGAACTTGTCCTGCGCCTCGGCCTCGCTCCGCCCGACGACCGGGAAGGCGCCGGGCATGATCTTGAGGTGGTCCGGGTCGCGGCCGTATCGGCTCATCCGGCCCTTCACGTCGGCGTAGAATGTCACCGCGTCCTCCAGGGTCTGCTGGGCCGTGAAGATCACCTCGGCGGTGCGGGCGGCGAGCGCCTTTCCCGCCTCCGAAGACCCGGCCTGCACCACCACCGGATGGCCCTGCGGCGGGCGGGGAACGTTGAGGGGGCCGCGCACCGAGAAGTGCTCGCCCTCGTGGGCCAGGAGGTGCAGCTTGTCGGGGTCGAAGAAGCGGCCGGACTCCCGGTCGCGCACGAAGGCGTCGTCCTCGTAGGAATCCCACAGGCCGCGCACGACATCCACGAACTCCTCCGCCCGGGCGTAGCGGTTGGCGTGGGCGAGGTGGCTCTCGCTGCTGAAGTTCCAGGCCTCCCGCGGGTCGGCGGAGGTGACGAGGTTCCAGCCCGCCCGGCCGCCGCTCAGATGGTCGAGGGAGGCGAACTTGCGGGCGACGTGGAACGGCTCGTTGTAGGTGGTCGAGGCGGTCGCCACGAGGCCGATGCGCTCGGTCACCGCCGAGAGGTGCGACAGCAGGGTCAGGGGCTCGAACTGGCCGACGTAGCGGATCGCCGTCCGGCTCAGGGCGTCGAGGTCGTCGCCCCGGATGCTGACGCCGTCGGCCAGGAAGATCAGATCGAACTTCGCCGCCTCGGCCGTGCGCGCGATCTGCCGGTAGTGGGCGGCGTTGATCCCGGCATCGGCCTGGGAGGACGGGTGCCGCCACGCGGCGACGTGGTGGCCGCCGGGATACAGGAAGGCGCCCAGGCGCATGCGGTCGGTGCGGGCCATGGCGATCACCTCACGCCGAGCCGACGCGGTACTGCCGGGGCGGCGTCGCCCCCGTGACCGCGAAGGCCCCCACGATCCGGTCCCGGTAGATCCGCGGGTTGTGGGAGGCGATGGTGCGGGCGTTGCGCCAGTACCGGTCGAGCCCGGCGCCCGTCTTCACCGCCGAGGCGCCGAGGGCGTCGAACAGGGCCGTCGTCGCCGCCAGCACGAGGTCCGTCACCACGCCCACCGCCTGGTTGACCTCGACATCGGCCAGCGTCGCCGCCCGGTCCGCATCCGGGCCGCCGACGACATGCGCCTCGTGCGCCCGCTGGAGCGCTTCGGCCGCCTTCAGCACCACGGCGCCGGCCGCGTAGGCGGCGGCCCGCACGCGCCCGACCACGGCCAGGATCTGCGGATCCTCCGCGCTGCGCCCGGCATTGCCGTGGCTGTAGATGCGGGTCCGCTCGGCCACCAGCCGCGCCACGTCGTCGGCCGCCGCCCGGCCGATGCCGGCGAGCGTCGCGAGGTGGACGAGCTGGAAATAGGCCATGGCGTAGGGGAAGCGGGCCGGATCGGGCTTGATGAGGGAGGGATCGAGCGCCACCCCCTCGAAGGTCGCGGTGCCGCTGGCGGTGAGCGCCTGCCCGAACCCGTCCCAGTCGTCCACGATGCTCACGCCCGGCGCGCGCGTCGGCACCGCCGCCGTCACCGCGCCGCCCGCCTCGTCCTCGGCCGAGAGGTGGATGTAGTCCGCGAACAGCGAGCCGGTGGTGTAGAACTTCCGCCCATCGACCACGAGCTGGCCGCGGCGCCGCCGCACCACGGTGTCGAAGGCGCCGACCTTGGCCGGCCCGGTCTCCGAGACGCCGCTGCCGATCGTCTCGCCCGCGCCGATCCGGGCGATCCAGGCCGCGCGCCATTCGGCGGAGGAGGAGCAGAGCGCGTCCTCCGTGAAACCGAAATGAGCCCGCAGCGCATTGGTGACGTTGGAATCCGCGCTCGACAGCTCGATCAGCAGGGCGAACAGCTCCGGCAGGCTGGCGCCCTGGCCGCCCGCCTCGGGCGGGAGCCGCAGGGTGGTGAACCGTGCCTCCCGCAACCAGCCGATCTCGGCGTGCGGCAGGCCCCGCGTCCGGTCGCGCTCGACCGCGGTGGCGCGGATCTCGGCGAAGACCGGGCGGAATCGCTCCGCCAGGGCCTCGTAGCGTCCGCTCGGGCCCACCCCCCAGCCTGCATCCGCCTGCGACATGGCCTCGTATTCCCGATTTCGAGCATCGCCCCGAAGGCTTCCGCCCATGGAATCGGTGAGTTCCCGGCCGATCTCAAGCCGAATTCATCGCTCGAAATCCCCTTTGGAAGCATCCTATCGACCGCCGAGCCGCACGGAAATTTTCGTCTTATCGGATGACACCGCGCGGAAAGACCATCCTCCACGGTGGATACGGCGTTTCGGGTGCGGGGAATGGGGGCTCTTCTTGCAAAACACCATGACGGGGCGCGCCATCGGGCACCGGAGGGGAGGACGCCGCTGCCGATGCGGTCCTCCGGAGGAGCCGCTTCCCCGTCCGTCCGGCAAATCGGAAACGCGTTTCATTGATCCGGCCACCCCCGCCGGCCTTCAATAGGCACGGCCGGGGCCCGGCATGGGTCCCGCGGAGGACCTGTGGTGGCCGCCCCGCCGCCCCGTCCTGCCCTCCAAGACCGTTCGTGAGCCTTCGATGACCGACGACACCCTGCGCGGGATCGCCCCGTCCCGCCGCACGCTCCTGCGCAGCGGGCTCGGCGGAGCCGCCGTCCTGGCGCTCGGCGCACCGGCCGTGCGGGCGGCGCCCCGGGAGGTGAAGATCAGCATGCAGCGCTCGTCGGTGCTGTTCACCGTGCTCAAGGTGAAGGGCACGCTGGCCGAGCGGCTGGCGCCGCTCGGCTTCACCCCGACCTGGCACCTGTTCACCAGCGTCCTCGAGCCGATGAATGCGGGTGCCGTGGACATCCACGCCGACGTCGCCGACGCCGTGCCGATCTTCACCCAATCCGCCAAGGCGCCCCTGACCTTCTACGCCCGCGAGCGGGGGGCGCCCGCGGCCGAGGCGATCATCGTGCCCGCCGATTCGCCGATCCGCACCGTGGCCGACCTGAGGGGCCGCACGGTGGGCGTCTCCCGCGGGTCGGGCAGCCATTACGTGCTCGCCGCCGCACTCAAGCGCGCGGGCCTGACGTTCGCCGACATCAAGGTCGCCTACCTCCAGGCCCCGGAGGGGGCGGTGGCGTTCGAACAGGGCAGCCTGGACGCGTGGTCGATCTGGGACCCGTTCCTGGCCTTCGCGGAGGCCAAGCGTCCGGTGCGGGTGATCGCCGACGGCAGCGGCCTCACGAGCTACCACCGCTACTATCTCGCGAACGATAGCTTCGTCGCCGCGCAACCGGAGGTGGTGGCGACGGTGTTCCGCGCCCTGGTGGAGGCCGGCGCCTGGATGAAGGCGAATCCCGAGGAGGCCGTGGCGTTGCTGACGCCGGTCTGGGGGGACCTGCCGCCCGCGGTCGTCGCCGCCGCCAACAGTCGCCGCACCTATGCCGTCGAGCCGGTGGAGCGCGCCCAGCTCGGCGAGCAGCAGGCCATCGCCGACGTGTTCTACGAGGCGAAGCTCATCCCCCGCCGCATCGACGCCACCGACGTGCCGATCTGGCAGCCTCCGGCGGGACGGGGCTGAGGCGGTGGCGAGCGCCCCCCGCTTCGGCATCTGGGCCGCCGTCCACGGCTCCCGTGCCGCGCACCACGACCCCGACGAACCCGACGATGCGAGCTGGGAGCGCAACCGCGCCCTGGTGCTGGAGGCGGAGGCCCTGGGCTTCGATTCGGTGCTGGTCGCCCAGCACACGATGAACCCCTACGATCCGGAGCGCGACCAGCTCGAAGCCTGGACGGCGGCGGCGGCGCTGGCGGCGCTGACCCGGCGTATCGAGATCATCGCGGCGATCAAGCCGGGGCTGTACCACCCGGTGGTGCTGGCCAAGATGGCCCTGCAGATCGAGCACATCAGCGGCGGCCGCTTCGCCCTGAACCTCGTGAATGCCTGGAACCGGGCCGAGTTCGAGCGAGCCGGGCTACCCTTCCCGGCCCATGACGACCGCTACGCCTACGGGCGCGAATGGATCGGCCTCGTGGATCGGCTGATGCGTGGCGAGACGGTCTCCTTCGCGGGCGAGCATTTCCGCGTGGACGACTACCGCCTCCGGCCCGCCGGCACCCTCCGCCCCCGGCCGACCGTCTATCTCGGCGGCGAATCCGAGCCCGCCCGGGCCCTGGCCGCCGACCAGGCCGACGTCTGGTTCATCAACGGCCAACCCCTGGAGGATGTCGCCGCCCTGATCGCCGACGTGGCCCGGCGCCCGGCCGCGCTAGGCCGGCTGCGCTACGGCCTCTCGGCCTTCGTGATCGCCCGGGACACCGATGCGGAGGCGGAGGCCGAGCAGGCCCGCCTCCTCGCCCTCGCCCGGCGTGACGTGGCCCTGCGCGCCGACACCCGCGCCCGCACGGATGCGGCGAGCGTCATGTTCGCCAAGACCGATGTGGCGGCAACCCGGCATGTGGGCACCAACGGCGGCACGGCCGCGGGGCTCGTGGGAAGTTACGAGACCGTCGCCTCGCGCATCCGCGCCTTCCATGCCGCCGGCATCGACCTGTTCATGCTGCAGTTCCAGCCCTTCGAAGCGGAGATGCGCCGCTTCGCCGGGCAGGTTCTGCCGCGCGTCCGCTGACCCGGGGGATCTCGATGAGCGGCCGCATGCTGCATCTCAACGTCAACCTGCTGCATTCCGGGGTCTACCCCTCGGCGTGGCGGCTGCCGGACAGCCGGCCGGATGCCTTCATCGACATCGACCACTACGTGCGCGTCGCCCGTGTCGCGGAGCGCGGCAAGCTCGACGCGATCTTCCTGGCCGATACCCCGGCGATCAACGACCGGATCGACTACCGGCCGTTCAACGCCCTCGAACCCACCGTGGTGCTGGCCAGCGTGGCGGCGGCGACCCGCCATGTCGGCCTCGTGGCCACCGCCTCCACCACCTACAACGAGCCCTACAATCTGGCCCGCCGGTTCGCGAGCCTCGACGTGGTGAGCCGCGGCCGGGCCGGCTGGAACGTGGTGACGACCGCCGACGCCGCCGCCGGCCGCAACTTCGGCTTCGCGGGTGCGTCCGAGCACGGAGCCCGCTACGCCCGGGCGCGGGAGTTCACGGAGCTGGTCCACGCCCTGTGGGACAGCTGGGAGGACGACGCGTTCCTCGGCGACAAGGCGAGCGGCCGGTTCGTCGACACGGGCAAGGTCCACGCGGTCGAGCATCGCGGGGCGCACTACGCCGTCGCGGGGCCGCTGACGGTGCCGCGCAGCCGGCAGGGGCGCCCGGTGACCTTCCAGGCCGGCGGCTCCGAGGACGGGCGGGAGCTCGCCGCCGCCACCGCCGACGCGGTGTTCTCCCTGGCCCAGACCATCGAGGACGGGGCGGCCTATGCCCGGGACCTGCGGGCGCGGGCGGCGCGCTACGGGCGGGGGCCGGACGCGCTGGTCATCCTGCCGGGCCTCGCCACGGTGATCGGCTCCACGGAGGCCGAAGCGCGGCGGCGCCAGGACGCCCTCTGGGACCTCGTGCCCGTGGAGTACAGCCTCGCCCGGCTCGCCGGGACGCTGCGGATCGACCCCGCGCGCCTCGCCCTCGACAAGCCCCTGCCGGACCCGCTGCCCCTGCCGCCGGACGCCAACCACACGATGTTCCTGGGCACCCTCGCCCTCGCCCGGCGGGACAGGCTGACGGTGCGCCAACTGCTGCGCGCCCTCGGCGGGGGCGTCGGCCACCGCATCGTCGTGGGCACGCCGGAGGCGATCGCCGACGACATCGAGGCATGGTTCCGGGCCGGTGCGGCGGACGGCTTCAACCTGATGCCGGATGTGCTGCCGGACGGGTTGGAGACCTTCGTGGACGCCGTCGTGCCGATCCTCCAGCGCCGCGGCCTGTTCCGCCACGACTACGCGGGCGATACGCTCCGCGACCATCTCGGCCTGCAGCGGCCGGCGAGCCGCTTCGCCGCCGCCGCCGGCGCGGCCTCCCTCTCCGCCTGAGGCCGCGGCGGGCCTGCGGGACAGCGGCCGACGGCTCCGATCGCGGGCACCGCGCCAAGCCCTTCGCCGGGCGGGCCGGGGGGAGAGGGCCGGCGGGCGCCGGGGTGGCGGGCGAAATGACCCGTTCGCCGCGGGCCCGCCAGCCGCTACACTCGGCCCCGGCGCTCGTTCGCCGGGACGCGGGGCTGGCGAAGGGTATGGACGTCTTCGAACGATTGCGGTCATCCGCTCCCGAGGCGTGGACGCGCTACGTCGATCACCCCTTCGTCCGGCAGCTCGGCGCCGGCACGCTGCCCGAGGCGGCGTTCCGCGTTTATCTGGTGCAGGACTATCTGTTCCTGATCCAGTTCGCGCGGGCCTATGCCCTCGCCGCCTACAAGAGCCGGACCTTGGCCGACATCCGCGCGGCGCAGGCCGGCCTCGCCGCCATCCTCGACGAAACCGAGTTGCACGTCCGCCTGTGCGCGCGCTGGGGCATCGGCAGGGACGACCTCGCCGCCGCGCCCGAGCACCCCGCGACGGTGGCCTACACCCGCTTCGTGCTGGATCAGGGGGCGGCGGGCGACCTGCTCGATCTGCATGTCGCCCTGGCGCCCTGCGTCGTGGGCTATGCCGTCATCGGCCGGTCCCTGGCGCCCGCGGGCATCGCAGGGCTGGGCGGCCACCCGTACGGCGAATGGATCGCCGACTACGCGGGCGAGCCCTACCAAGCCGTCGCATCCCGGGCCCGTGACCACTTGGACGACCTCGCCGCCCGGACCCTGGCGGAGGCCCGCTTCCCCGCCCTCGTGGCGACCTTCGCCACCGCCTCTCGCCTGGAGGCCGATTTCTGGCAGATGGGTTTGGACGCGGCCGCGGCCTGACCGTCTGCCTCGTGGCGTGTGTCGCCGGAGCGCCGGCCGCCCGGCGACACACGACCTCGCCGAAACCGTCAGTGACTGGTCATCAGCCCTGACGCTTGAGCGTGTCGGGAACACCCGGCTCTTTCGGGCATCTGAGCGCGTCGGCGTCGCCGGTTCAACGCACCCGGGGGAATCCGGCATCCGTTTCGGCCACGATGCGGGTCGGCAGGCTCAGAACGAGTACCGGCGCATACCGCCGTCCACGGTCAGGACGATGCCGGTGATGTACCGGGCGCGCGGCGAAACGAGGAAGGCGACAGCGTTGCCGACATCTTCGGGATCGCCGAAGTCGCGCAGGGCGATCTCGCGCTCGGCGAACGTGCGGCGCGCGCCGCCGGGGTAGAGGCGGCGGATCTGCGCGGTGTCGATCAGGCCGGGCTGGATGCAGTTGACGGTGATGCCGTGCGGTCCGAGCCGCTCGGACAGGCCCTTCGACCACACCACCAATCCGGCCTTGGCGACCATCGCGGCGTTGACGCCCTCGGGCTCCAGGTTGCCGGAGATGCCGACGATGGACCCGGTCTTCCGGGACAGGAAGTCCGGCAGGAGGCCCTGGGTGAGTTGCCGGTGCCGGTCGAAGTTGAGGGTCATGCCCTCGACCCACTGCGCCTCCGGCGCGTCGATGGCCATCGGCCGGCTGCCACCCGCGTTGTTCAGCAGGATGTCGAGGTGGCCCAGGGCGGACAGGGCCGCCTCGGTTATCCGCTGGGGACCGTCCTCGGCCACGAAGTCCTGCTCGAACACCGTGGGCGCCGTCCCGCTCTCCCGCGCGATCTCGGCCGCAAGGCTGGCGAGCAGCGCGGGGTTGAAGCCGAAGTGATCGACGCCGACCTAGCAGCGAGACCCGATATTCGCAGATTTGTATGGAAGTGGCGCGCCCGAAAGGATTCGAACCTCTGACCCCCAGATTCGTAGTCTGGTGCTCTATCCAGCTGAGCTACGGGCGCCTGTTCCGCGGCGGCGATGGATGCGCGCCGGGAGTGACGCGCTTCTAGTAGCTCGCGCCGAACTTGGCAAGCCACGTTTGGCCGATCCGTACCCATAAAGTCGGCGACGGCCAGACATCGCCCCGGAGGGTCCTGAGGCGTCACAATCCTCCTCCCCGCCGCGACTCCGGGGGGATGACGCGACACACGGTTGACGCCGCTTCCGACGGGGCCGTAGATCAGCGTGCCTGCGCCGGGAAGGGTGGCCGAGTGGTTTAAGGCAGCGGTCTTGAAAACCGCCGTGGGGGCAACTCCACCGTGAGTTCGAATCTCACCCCTTCCGCCAGCAGCGCATTCCAGCGAACTTCGGCGAACACAAATTTCCTAGCAATTTGAGTTACAAAGGCCGGCGCATCATTCGCAGCGGGCCGCTGGCGTTCGCCCAAATTCGCAATTACCATGTGGGTAGCCGCGTGGGTGATGCAGAGATGGCCGGTAAGCTGACCGCCCTTGGAGTCGCGAAGCTGAAGACCCGCGGCATGTACGGGGACGGCGGCGGCCTTTGGCTTCAGGTCACCGGTAAGGGCGCTAAGAGCTGGATCTTTCGGTTCACCCTGCGCGGCAAGTCGCGGGAGATGGGCTTGGGCTCGGCTGCGACATTCTCGCTCGCCGAGGCGCGGGACAAGGCTGTGACCTGCCGGAAGCTCTGCTACGACGGCGTCGACCCCATTGAGATGAGGCGCGGCCAGCGTCAGGACGCGGCAATCGAGGCTGCGAAGGCGATCACCTTCCGAACCTGCGCTGAGCGATACATCGAAGCGCACAAGGCCGGCTGGCGCAATGCCAAGCATGCGGCTCAATGGACGGCGACGCTCGAAGCCTACGCCTTTCCCATGTTCGGCGATCTGCCCGTCGCGGCTGTCGATACCGGCCTAGTGATGCAGGCCCTGCAACCGATCTGGACCACGAAGGCCGAGACGGCGACGCGGGTGCGCGGGCGTGTCGAGGCGATCTTGGACTGGGCGACGACCCACGGCTACCGGCGCGGCGAGAACCCCGCCCGCTGGAAAGGCCACCTCGCCAACCTGCTGCCGAAGCGGTCGCGGGTGCAGAAGGTTGAGCACCACGCCGCGCTTCCCTTCGCGCAGGTTCCAGCCTTCATGAAGTCGCTCGCCGAGCAGACGGGCATCGCCGCGAAGCTGATGGCCTTCACGATCCTAACGGCGGCCCGCACGGGCGAGGCGCTGGGAGTCCGGTGGGACGAGATTGATCTAGACGCTGGGGTCTGGACCGTCCCGGCGGAGCGGATGAAAGCCGGTGTTGAACATCGCGTGCCGCTGTCGTCGGCAGCGCTGGCTATCCTCGCCAAGATGAAGGGCCTGGACGCGGTTCACGTCTTCCCCGGTGGCCGGCGCGGCAAGCCTCTATCCAACATGGCCATGCTGGTGTTGCTCCGGCGGATGGAGCGGGAGGACATCACCGTCCACGGCTTCCGCAGTTCGTTCCGGGATTGGGCCTCCGAGACCACCGACTTCCCTTCAGAGGTAGTCGAGATGGCCTTGGCCCATACCGTCGAGTCCAAGGTCGAGCGGGCCTATCGGCGGGGTGATCTGTTCGAGAAGCGGCGCGAGCTAATGGCCGCTTGGGATGAGTATTTCACTACCCGCCTAGCGAGCTGATGAAATATGTCAAAGCTTCCAAGCACAGCCGAAGAGGCTATTTTATGGATCGCCAATGTTTTGATGGTGATAGAAGAAAACGCCTATGGGCTTCCTGCTGTTTCGGAAACTGTAGATGAACGTCTAAGTTGGCTGTCTGCGGTGTATGCTGGGAGAAGAATTTTAAATACTACAAGCAATTTGATGAGATCTGATCCAGATTCTGCAAGAGCATTGTTGCTTGATGTAGCACAACTGATCGACTCGTTAGGGGAGGGGGCTCGTTATATAGTCGATGCGGAACTAGACGTAATGTCACCCACGGTTCAAGCAGCCAAAGCCCGAGAAGTCCGCGCCGAAAGGCGTAACAACAACCCGGAAGTTCGAGCATTCCACGAAGCCTTGGCCGACGAGCTGGTCGGTAAAACTCCTGAGCAAATAGGTTCGAGAGATTTCGTAGGCATTACCTGGAAAGCGGTGAACCGATCATTAGAAAAATTGGGCTTTAAGCCTGTTAGCGCTCATGCGGTTAGGAGGCGCCTCAAATACTTGCGGTCTTAAGAACGCGGAATGATTTAGCGCGCTCTTAAGACCGCAAAATTGCTAAGATTGATCAAGCGAGCCTCTAGCCCCATTATTCGTCCGTATTCGCTGGAAACCCGGCGAAATTAGAGGACAGCAGCCATGAACACCGAGAGGTTTCAGGCGGCGCAGGATGAACTGCGTCAGCCAACGCTGAAGCTTTTGCATCGTCCGACCGAGGTTAAGGAAGCACTCGGCATCGGCACCACCACACTCTACCGCCTCATCGGCGAGGGCAAGCTCAAGACGGTGAAGATCGGATCCGCCACGCGGATCACCGATAACTCCCTGCGTGCCTTCACAGCCTCGCTTGAGATGGAGGCTGCTTGAGCCATGAAAAAACCCGCGCATCGCGGGGCGACGGCGGGTCTCTCAAATGCGTTCCTGGCAGTTCGCGAAGAGAGATATGCGCCAGATCACGCCCCCCTTCAAGCCCGTATTCTGAGCTATCGCTTCGGCCTTCCGCCCGCAACGGCGGCGATGCTGGCCGAGCTTGCTTATCCCGTCCTCGACACATGGAGGGCGCAACGATGAGTCCTAAAAAGCTCTACGGCACCTTCCCGACGCCCTATGGCATCACCATTCCGGTCTTCAAACCCGAGGTCTTCGATCCCTCCGATCCCGACCGAGTGCTATTTACGATGGAAGGGACGGCGATTTTCGCCGGCATCCACGACCAGGATGAGCGGCGCCGGTTTGTCGCTGACGCCCAACGCCTGGGGGGGTGCCCTCAGTTTGAAGACGACGGCGGACACAGCGTTCCGAAGGTCGCTCTGCCAATACCACGGCACGCGGCCTACCCACGAGTTGCTGGGATGGAAGCGGATGTGCCGGTCGAGGCTTGGACCACTGATATCCTCGATTGCTCCCGCTGGTGCGACAGAGGCGACCTGCTGCTCGGTATCATCGGCAATAATCAGGAACAGGCAGCAGCCTGGGCTGACGACACCCTTGCTGCCGAGATACATCCGCTTGGCATCGCTATCACCATGACGGCAGCACTCGAACATCTCTGCGAAACGGAGATCGACTGTCTTGAAGCAGCTGCTCTCTACGCGCTGACCACGCACGACGAATGGCGCCGGGCAGGTATCGCTTGGCTTCACCCCTTCCAGGAGACGTGGTTTCGCGACTGGTCCACAGCCCGCCCGCACTACACCGCCTTTGCGCGGAGCCTGGAGGTATCCTTCGAGCTTCCGCAATGGGTCGCGGGGGGAGGCAGAGCATGAGCGCTTCATCCTTCCACTCCGATCACTTCGCCTACGGCGACCCCGATAAGCTTCGCGCCACCATCGCTGAATTGATGGTGACGGTGGCCATGCGGGCAAACATGGTCAGCGACTACGCTTTCATGCGCGACGATCCGGGCATGAGGTACACGATGAAATGTGCTGCGATTGAGTTCCGGGCCGCCCTCAATTTGCTTGGTGATCTCACTGAACAGCTGGAACGAGAGCGTCAGCGATCAGCTCAGGCGTCGTCCCTCCATCCGAACGCGGAGGCGCGCCCGTGAAAGAGTTGCTCTTCGAAACCGAGTTGGATCGGAGTGGTTCGCTCGATGATCGTCGTCACGGCGATGAGGGCGCCGCAGCCCTTGACCATAGCTCGCAGTACGACCTGCGCCCATCGGATGGACCGTCCGGACCCAAGTGGCCCATGGGCTTCAAGATGCGGGACTCCGGGTTGTGGTTTGATGCCGAAGGCGATGATCCCCCGCTGCGTCTGTCCGGACCGTTCACCGTCCCGGGCCTCGCGCGCGATCCGAATGGCGCGGGCTGGGCAACGACCATCGAATGGCAGGACCGAGATGGCCTTCGTCACCGGGGGTTCGTTCCTCATGCAGATCTTGTCGGCGATGGCACCGAGTGGTTGCGACCATTGGTTGACGCGGGGCTCCCCGTCAGCATCGGGCGCAAAACGTTGGTTCTGCTGAAGCGCGGTCTCTTCGATCTCGAATGCCGGCGGCGCGTGCGGCTGGTGAAACGCTCCGGATGGTACGGCACCGCCTTCGTTCTGCCGAAGACCACCATAGGCTCGACTGGCGCGGAAGAAGTGCTGTTTGATGGTCGGGCAGACGCTGCACGCTATGCTGAGGCTGGATCGCTGGAGCAGTGGGTCGAGGCGGTGGCCGCCCCGGCGGCAGGTAACTCCCGTCTGATCCTCGCCCTATCGGTCGCGTTCGCAGGTCCCATCGCCGATCTGCTCCAGGACGAGGGAGGTGGGGTCAATATCAAAGGCGGCTCCTCGACTGGCAAGTCCACCGGCCTGATCGCCGCCGGCAGTGTCTGGGGCGGCGGCGGTCGGGCAGGCTTCACCCAGACGTGGCGGGCCACCGGCAACGGTCTGGAAAGCGTCGCGCGCGCTCACTCGGGCACGGTGCTAGTCCTGGATGAACTTGGCGAACTTGAAGCCCGTGAAGCTGGTGCTACGGCGTACTTACTTGTGAACGGTCAGGGAAAGGCCCGTGCGACTAGAGAGGCCGAGCTGCGTGCCCGGCACGAGTGGCGCGTAATGCTGTTGTCGGCCGGTGAGATCGGGTTGGCGGACAAGATCGCTGAGACGGGCAAACGTGCCCGCGCCGGCCAGTTGATCCGTGTGGTCGATGTGCCGGCTGATGCCGGCAGCGGTCTCGGATTGTTCGAGGACACGAAGGGCCACGACCCGGCTGACTTTGCGAAAATGATCAAGGGGGCGGCGCTCCGGCACTACGGCACTGCAGGCCCGGCGCTGGTGTCGGCCTTGGTGGTCGATTCGGACAGCACCGCTACGGCGGCGCGCGCGATGATGGCGGAAATCGCCGGCAAGCTTTTGGCTGAGGTGCCGGAGTCGGATGGACAATGTTCCCGTGCTGCTGAACGCTTTGCCCTGATCGCCGCCGCCGGAGAGATGGCGCGGGTAGCTCTGCAATTGCCCTGGGCTGATGGCGAGGTCGAGCGGGCGATCACGACCTGCTTCAACGCGTGGCGGTCGAACCGTGGCGGCGATGGCCCCGGGGAACTGGTTGCCGCCAAGGAAGCGATCCGCGGAGCAATTGAGCGACATGGGGAATCGCGGTTCCGTAACTTGGAGAACCCCGATCCATCTACCACTCCTATCCGCGACCTCCTCGGCTACCGTGTTCGCCGCGACGATGCCCAGCTGTATGCCTTCACGGCGACCGGCTGGGGGGAGGTGTTGGCCGGCGCTGTCGACCCAAAGAGCGCTGTCGATATGCTGTTCGAGCGGGGGCTGCTTCAGGCCGGCCGTGACCGAACCCACCGCCTTTTCCTGAAGGTCGATGGCCGGTCGGTCCCCACCTACGCCGTCCGCGCTTCGGCCCTGTTCGACGTGGAGGCGCAGTGATGCCCGTCGATCTCGCCGCCTTCCAAAAGCTCGTTTTAAATCGGGTGAGCCAAAAAACGTGCGTGACCCGCGTGACCTGCGTGACCGCGAGCAATAACAATGAGTTAGGTGGTCACGCGGTGCGTTCTGACTGCGTGTCCTGCGTGACCGAAGCCGCTGTCGGGTCACGCGGTCACGCATCGCGTGATGACGGCCTGCAAGACTGCGTGACCGAAAAAAGCCAATTAAGACAGTATTTTAGTCGTCGCGGTCACGCAGTCACGCGGTCACGCACAAATTTGGGGGGAGAGAAACAGAACGACGGCGAGCTGGCCGATCCGGTCGCCTCGGACGCCAACAGCTGGTTCGCATACTTCGAAGAGCATGCTGCAATCCGGGAATACGAGGGCGGCTTCGACCGCGCCGTGGCCGAGGAGCTAGCGCTTGATGAGACAGTTGCCGCACTCGACCCGCGGCCCGGAACTATCCACTAGCAGTCAGCGGGCAGGGAGCTTTTTCAACGAGGTAGGTCATCAATCTTCGTTGCGAAAAAGTCGAACGGATCCTCCACCAACCCTGCTTGGGCATCCATGGCTTCGGCGCATCTTTGGCTTTCGACTGGGGTCGAGAGTCGATGGGTGAACGTCGCGGTCGGGACCTCTGCCTTGGCAGATGCGATCCGACGTTCGAGGGCATCATCGTGAACCGCGTGGCAAATCATCCACGGCTCACCATCCTTCTCAATCGTCACGTAGGCCATCATCCATCTCCTGCTGCTTGGTATGGACAACGCAGCAATGTGCTGTTGGGGCGCGAGGCTACGACACGGCGACAGATCACGTGGCTGTGTCTACCCTCAGTGCGTATCCCAGAACGTATTCTGACGAGCGCCGATGTTCGTCCCACCCGAGCAGCGATCAATTCCGCCGCGGTGGGAACCGCCACGCCGTCCCTCACCGGATGCGAAGCGCAATGAGAATGCCGCGATCACGTTGATCATCCTGATTTCTGTGATGGCATTCTTTGCTCCCGTCGCGGGCGGAACCCTCATCGCGATTTTCTTCGTGTTTTTTAGGCACTAAAATCATCGTCAGGCTGCGACATAAAGACTCAAATCAAAAATAATGAAACACGTCAGCGAATGAAAAGGAAAAACGGCGAAATACAGCGAAAAAATCTGCTGAATTTCTCCCCATCTCGCTGGCATTGCGACTGAAAGCATACGGCATCATCGTATTAGCCACGCAGTTGCAACGCAGTGGCCACGATGATGACTACACCGATCCGACGCGACGCCTTGCTGCGGTTGAAGGTCGAGACCGATCTTGCCCGCGCCGTCGAGACGACCGCCCGCCAGCGTGGTCAGACCACGAGTGAGTTCGTCCGGCAGAGCGTCCGCGCTCACCTCGCCCGTTATGGGGTTCGACTCAGCCCTGATGACGGCCCCCGCACGCCGCCTGCCTCTCCCGCCCTCGCTCGCGCAGCTTGAGGGAGGGCGGCATGCATCACGTCAACATCCGCTACAACAACCACGACGGTAACGTTGCACCGTTCGTCGCTATCGGCCGCAGCCGTCCTGATCTCGTGCAGCAGGCTCCGC
>NZ_JAKSXW010000102.1 GCF_022829405.1 Methylobacterium sp. J-076 | reverse complement strand
TTTAACCCAAGGCGGACGAGCCGCTTTCGGCCAGATCCAACCGGCGTCGATGGTCCGTCGAGCGTCTCAGATGGGTTGCTTTCAGCCGGGCTGCTTTCGGGCAGTGAACGATGGAAGCGGACATCGACTACGCGCCCGCTCGCGACGCGTAGCAGCCGTTGCCGACCTACACGCCGCCACCAAGTGTGAAGAACTAAACGAGGCTGTCTCAGATACACTCCCTGACAACAGGCTCAACAGCGCAGACTGTTTCCCTCTAATATTCACGATGATGCAAGCCGTAAGAATTACAACCGCGCAAATCGCCGGGAAAATGATTAGATAATTTATTTGATCTATGCTCGGGTAGCCCGAAATTTGCCGCGATAAGAGATTTGAAACCAGGGCGTAGCCAATACAACAAAGCCCAGACCAAATTAGGAGCGCGCAACCTGCAAGAATATTTGCTATCAACACGTTGGTCGCCCCGGCCATTTTGTAGGGTTGAAGGCCCTGGTCCAATTACATGCCCGCTTC
>NZ_JAKSXW010000098.1 GCF_022829405.1 Methylobacterium sp. J-076 | reverse complement strand
TGAGAGGTCCAGCACGTCGTTGATGAGCCCGAGCAGGTGACGGGCGTTGCGCTCGACCTTGCCAATGTCGGCCACAAGGTCCGACGCATCGCAGCCGTCTGCGATCTCCTCACCCATCATCTCGCTGTAGCCGATGATGGCCCGCCCGACAGGCCGTCTTCACCGTCTCCCGCGGCGTCCCGTTCCTGCCGGCCCTGGCCGACGCGCTGCTCGCGGGGCAGCTGGTCGGGCCGGTGGCCGGGGACCCGCTCGCCCTCGCCTCCGTCTCGGTCTACCTGCCGACGCGGCGGGCGGCCCGCGCCCTGTCGGCGATCCTGGCCGCGCGGCTGGGGGAGGCCGCCCTGCTGCCGCGCACCGTGCCGCTCGGCGAGGCCGACGAGGCCGAACTCGACCTCGCCGCGGAGCCCCTGTCCGGGGCCGCCCCCGCCAGCGCGCCGATCCCGGCCCTGGAGCGGCGGCTGATCCTCGCCCGCCTCGTCCGCGCCTGGGCCGAGAGCGTCGACCGCTCGCTCCTGCCCCTGCAGGCGGAGGTGCCGTTCCTGGTGCCGTCCTCCCCCGCCGACGCGGTGGGGCTGGCCGGCGACCTCGAGGGCCTGATGGACGCGCTCACCGTGGAGGGCCTGCCCTGGTCGGAGATCGCCGGGGCGGTGGAGGCGGAGTATTCGCGCTACTTCGGCCTGACCCTCGACTTCGTGAAGATCGCCGCCGAGAACTGGCCGCGGCTGCTCCAGGAGCGCAACCTCGCCGACCCCGTCGCCCGCGCCCGCTCGCTGATCCTGGCGGAGGGCGAGCGCCTGGCGAAGGCGCCGAAGAACCCGGTGATCGTGGCGGGCTCGCTGGGCTCGGTGCCCGCCACCGCCAAGCTCATCGCCGCCGTGGCGAAGCTGCCCCGCGGCGCCGTGGTGCTGCCGGGGCTCGACCTCGACCTCGACGCCCCCGGCTGGGACGGGATCGAGACCGGCGAGGGGTTCGCCCGCACCATCGCCCACGGCCACCCGCAGGCGATCCTGCACCGGCTGCTCGGGCCGGACGGCCTCGCCATGAGCCGCGACGCGGTCCTGCCGCTGGGCACCCCCGACGCGGGCCGGGTGGCCCGGGCGCGGATGCTCTCGCAGGCCCTGCGCCCCGCCGACACCACCGACGCGTGGTCCACCCTCGACCCGGCCGAGCGCGAGGCCACGGCGAGGGCGGGCCTCGCCGGGCTGGCGATCGTGGAGGCCGCCGACGAGCGCGAGGAGGCCCTGACCGCCGCCCTGGCCCTGCGCGAGACCCTGGAGGTTCCGGGCGCCACGGCCTTCCTCGTCACCCCGGACCGGGGGCTCGCGGGCCGGGTGGCGGTGGAATTGCTGCGCTGGGGGATCGTCGCGGAGGATTCCGCGGGGCTGGCGCTCGCCGCCTCCCCCGCCGGGCGCCTCGCCCGGCTGGCGGCCGAGTTCGCCGCCGACCTCGTCCGCGCCCAGGCGGACGCGATCCCCGCCCGCCTCGTCGCCCTGCTGTCGCACCCGATGGTCCGCCTGGGGCTGACCCGGGAGGAGCTGGTGCGGGGCGCCGCCGCCCTGGAGATCGGCCTGCTGCGCGGCCCCGCCCCGGCCCCGGGCCTGCCCGGCCTGCGCCTCGCCCTGGCGGCCCGGCGGGCGGGGGAGGACCCCGACCGCCGGGCGCCCCGCGCCGAGCGGCGCCTGACGGAGATCGACTGGGCGCTGGCCGCCCTGGTCCTCGACCGGCTGGAGGCGGCCTTCGCCGCGTTCCCGGGCCAGGAGGGGGGCGACGCCTGCGACCTCGTGGCCGCCGCCGCCGGCCACCGCCTCGCCTGCGAGGCGCTGATCGCCGGGCCGGAGGGGGCGGAAGCCCCGGAATCGGACGGGTCGCTCGCCTGCCTCGACACCCTGTTCGATGATCTGGAGATGGCCGAGCCCGGCGGCATGGCGGGCCGGTTCGATGACTATCCGAGCTTCTTCACCGCCCTCACCCGGGAGCGGAAGGTCGCCTGCACGGGCCCCTCGCCCCACCCGCGCCTGCGCATCCTCGGGCTGATCGAGGCGCGGCTGCTCCAGGCGGACCGGATCGTGGTCGGCGGGCTGGACGAGGGCGTCTGGCCGGTGCGGACGCTGACCGACGCCTTCCTCAACCGCCCGATGCGCGAGCGCATCGGCCTCGACCCGCCGGAGCGGCGGATCGGCCAGATGGCCCACGACTTCACGGAGGCGCTCGGCTGCCGGGACGCGGTGATCACCCGCGCGCTCAAGCGCGACGGCGCGCCCACGGTGCCCTCGCGGCTGGTCCAGCGGATCCGCGCCTTCGCCGGCGAGGAGGCCTGGACCGGTGCCCTGGCGGCCGGACAGCGGTTCGCGCGCCTCGCCGCCGCCCTCGACACCGCCCCGCCCCAGCCGCGGCTGCGGCGGCCCGCGCCCAGGCCCGATCCGGCCCTGTTCCCGCGCACCCTCAGCGTCACCGAGATCGAGACCCTGGTGCGCGACCCCTACGCGGTCTTCGCCCGGCACGTGCTCGGCCTCGATCCGCTGGAGCCCCTGGCCGCCCTGCCGGGGGCGGGGGAGCGCGGCTCCCTGGTCCACCGGATCTTCGCCGAATTCGCCCTCGCCCACCCGCAGGCCCTGCCCGCGCGGGCGGATGAGCGCCTGTACCAGATCGCCGTCGGGGCGTTCGCGCCGATCAGCGACACCTATCCGAGCCTCTACGCCGAATGGTGGCCGCGCTACCGGCGGATGGCCCAGGCCTACCTGCCCTGGGAGGCCGCCCGCCGCCCGGCCCTGACGCGGGTCCACGCCGAGGTCTCCGGGCGCTGGGCGATCCCCATGGGCCGCGAGACCTTCACCCTGCGCGCCCGGGCCGACCGGATCGAGCTGCGGCCGGACGGCACCGCCTGCATCGTGGACTTCAAGACCGGCACGGTGCCGACCGCCAAGGCGATCTTCGCCGGCTTCTCCCCCCAGCTCACCCTGGAGGCGGCGATGCTGATGCACGGGGCCTTCAGGGACCTGCCGCGCAGCGCGCAGACGCCGGAGCTGCTCTACGTCCACGCCTCGGGCGGGCGGAAGGCGTTCGTGCCGATCCCGGTCAAGCCCGGCCGGGGGGAGGAGCGCAGCGTCGAGGCGATCGTGGCCGAGCACGCCGAGCGCCTGCGCGGCCTGATCGGCCGCTTCCTCACGGGCGAGGCCGCCTACACCGCCCGCCCCTACCCGCAATACGCCAACCGCGCCGGCCCCTACGACCACCTCGCCCGGGTGAAGGAATGGTCGCTCGGCGGCGAGGGGGGCGAGGAGGAGTAGGGCGCCGCCGGGGGGCGCGGGCTCCGTCGGCGGCTCGTGCGGCGACGCCTCCGCCTGGATCGATGCACTACAGGGCGCCGGGCCGCTTCAGCTCGATCTCCACGAAGGCGATGGGGTGGTCCGCGCCGTTCATCACGTCGTGCCGGATGCCCGCCGGGCGGGTGTAGGTGTCGCCGGCCTTCAGGGCGGTCTCGCTCACCGCCTCCCCGTCATGCACCCGCAGGATGCCGTCGGCGAGCATCACCACCACGTAGGGCCAGCCGTGCTCGTGCCAGCCGGTGACGGCGCCGGGGGCGAAGTCCCAGCGGGTGATGCGGACGGCGGCGTCGTCCCGGCTCACCGTCGGCACGGCGGGGATCGTGCAGGCGAAGCCCGGCATCAGTGGCAGCCGCAGCCCCCGGAGCCGCAGCCCCCGGATTTGGCGGGCGCTATCGTGTCCCGGTCGAGGCCGCGGGCGGCGAGCTCGCCGAGGTAGGTCTCCCACCGCCGGACGTAGTTGCGGCCGAGCTCGTGCAGGTAGCCCCAGCCGTAGAGGCCGGTATCGTGCCTGTCGTCGAAGGTGAGCTTGACCGCGTAGTTGCCCACCGGCTCCACGGCGAGGATGGCGACGTTGCGCTTGCCGCCGAGCACCTTCCGTTCGGCGGGGGAATGGCCCTGCACCTCCGCCGAAGGGCTCGACACCCGCAGGTATTCCGCCGGCAGGGCGAAGTGCGTCCCGTCCTCGAAGCCGACGGTCAGGATCCGCTTGTCGGGCGACAGGCGAAGCTCGGTCGGCCAGAACTCTTGGTCCGGTGCTGGGTTCAACGGTCACACCTTCGGGCAATCGGGGGTTGCGCCCACGGGGAGCGCTTGCCCCGGAGCCTTCCCCTCATCATATCCGGCCTGATGCCCGATGCCATCTCCCTTCCGCCCGTCGCCGGGCCGGCACCTCTGATCGACCCGTTCCAGCGGGCGATCACGTATCTCCGCATCTCGGTGACGGACCGCTGCGACCTGCGCTGCGCCTACTGCATGTCGGAAACCATGCAGTTCCTGCCCAAGCGCGATCTGCTCAGCCTGGAGGAGCTGGACCGCCTCTGCGGCGTGTTCATCGCCCGGGGGGTGAGGAAGCTGCGCATCACCGGGGGCGAGCCCCTGGTGCGGCGCGACATCATGCACCTGTTCCGGCGGCTCTCGCGGCACCTCGACTCGGGCGCCCTGAAGGAGCTGACCCTCACCACCAACGGCACGCAGCTCGCCCGCTTCGCCCCCGAGCTGGCGGCGCTGGGCGTGAAGCGCATCAACGTGTCCCTCGACACCCTCGATGCGGGCAAGTTCAAGGACATCACCCGCCGGGGCGACCTGCCGGTGGTGCTCGGCGGGATCGAGGCCGCCCGGGCGGCCGGGATGCAGGTGAAGATCAACGCCGTCGCCCTGCGGGACGTCAACGGCGACGAGATCCCCGACATGATCGCCTGGGCCCACGGGCTCGGCATGGACCTGACGCTGATCGAGGTGATGCCGCTGGGCGAGATCGAGGCGGACCGGACGGACCAGTTCCTGCCCCTCTCGGTGGTGCGCCAGCGCCTCGCCACCCGCTACACCCTCACCGACCTGCCCGACCGCACCGGCGGCCCGGCCCGGTACGTGCGCGTGGAGGAGACCGGCGGGCGGCTGGGCTTCATCACGCCCCTGACCCACAATTTCTGCGAAAGCTGCAACCGGGTGCGCCTGACCTGCACCGGCCAGCTCTACCTGTGCCTCGGCCAGGAGGATTCGGCGGACCTGCGCGCCGTGCTCCGGGCCACGGCGGACGACGCCGTCCTGGCCCGGGCGGTGGAGGAGGCGATCTCCCGCAAGCCCAAGGGCCACGACTTCGTCATCGCCCGCCAGCGCCCGGCGGCCGTGCCGCGGCACATGAGCGTGACGGGGGGCTAGGTGCCCCCTGCCCCGCCGGCTTCCCCGCGGAAGGGGTGCGTGGCGGCCGAGATTCGCTCTCGGGTCCTCATCCGGACGTGCCCGCAGGGGCGGACATCGCGAAGCCCGGCCGAGACCTCCGCGCCCCCCTCCGTCCTTGCGAGCAAGGACGGGGATGGATCACCATGGGCGATCCATCCTGCCCGATCTCTCCGGCCAGCCCTGCGAAATGCGAGGGATCACCGCCGGCATAGGGTTCCCTCCCCCGCAGAGGGGGGAGGGACAGGCCGAGGCTAGAACGGGATGTCGTCGTCCAGGTCGTAGCCGCCCCGGCCGCCACCGCCGCCGGCTGGGGGGGAGGACGGGGCCGGACGGCGCTCGCCGCCCTGGGCGCGCCCGCCACCGAAGTCGCGGCCACCACCGCCGCCGCCACCACCGCCGAAATCGCCGCCGCGGCTGATCTGGCCGCCGCCCTCCTCCTCGGAGGCGAACTCGCCGCCACCGCCGCCGCGCCCGTCGAGGATCGTCAGCTCGCCGCGGAAGCGCTGGAGCACCACCTCGGTCGTGTACTTCTCGACGCCCGACTGGTCGGACCATTTCCGGGTCTGGAGCTGGCCCTCGATGTAGACCTTCGAGCCCTTGCGCAGGTACTGCTCGGCCACCCGCGACAGGTTCTCATTGTAGATGACGACCGAGTGCCACTCGGTCTTCTCCTTGCGCTCGCCGGAGGCCTTGTCCTTCCACGACTCCGAGGTGGCGATCCGCAGGTTGCAGACCGGATCGCCCGAGCCGAGGCGGCGGATCTCGGGGTCGCGCCCGAGATTGCCCACCAGAATCACCTTGTTCACGCTGCCCGCCATCACTCTCTCCTTGCGTTCCGCATCTCACGGGGCTGCCGATCCCCTACACATGCCCCCGCCACCGCCCGGCGGCAATGCCGCCCCGGTCCGGACCCACAGGCACGGTGAAGCACGCCCTTCGTTCTACTTTTGTCCCGATTGCCCGGCAAGCCGTGGCCCGGCCGGGGGGACGATGCCGGGCCGATCAAGTCCGCCGGATCCGGTCTTCGTGGGGACAACCTGCGAAAATCTTCACGGCCCGTCTGCATTCGTGAGAGCATCTGGCCCGGCGACCTCTACACGCGAATTGCTTTGAGAGGTCGACTTCAACCCGAACGCGATTCGCTGCCCGGTGAGGATCATGGCCACCGTCGTCCGCCTGCTGCTTCTGCTGGTCTTGACTTGGAGCGCCGCCCCCGCGACGGCCGAACCCGTCCGCATCGCCTCCGGCGTCCAGTACGAGCGCCTCGGCCGCTGGGACGCCGACAGGCTCAACCGGATCCTGACGGCGGACACCCCCGCCTTCGCCGGCATCCCGGTGACCTATACGCCGGCCCGGAACGCGGTGACGCTCTACCGGGTGACCTACCTCTCGGTGATCCCCGAGCGGGGCAACAGGCCGACGGTGGCCAGCGGCCTCGTCGCCGTCCCCGAGATCGGGGCGGCCAGTTTTCCGATAGTGTCGTACCAGCACGGCACGGTCTACGGGATGCAGCAGGTCCCCTCCTTCCCGGAGCAATCGCCGGAGACGCAGCTGATGCTCGCCCAGTTCGCCGGGCAGGGCTACGTGCTGATCGGCGCCGACTATTTCGGCCTCGGCCTGTCGAAGGAGCCGGAGGGCTACATGGTCAAGGCCAGCCACCAGCAGGCGACCTACGACATGCTGATGGCGGCCCGCGCAGTCCTGGCCGACCTGAAGGTCACGACGACGGACCTGTCCCTGGCCGGCTGGTCGCAGGGGGGCTTCGTCACCCTGGCGATGCTGGAGAAGCTCGAGGGCGCGGGGGTGCCGGTGAAGGCGACCGCCACGGCCAGCACCCCGGCGGACGTCTTCGTGACGCTGAGCGGCTTCCTCGACTTCCCGCGCCCGAACGACGCGACCTGGGTGCCGACGCTGTTCATCCTGTCGGCCTTCTCCTTCGAGCACTATTACGGCGTGCCCGGCCTCGCCCGCTCGCTCCTCACCGACGAGTATTTCGATCTGGCACGCCGGGCCTACGAGCGCCTGCCGATCGACACGGGCGCGGTGCCGACGGACCTGCGCAAGATCGTCCGCGCCGAGTATTTCGACCCGCAGTTCTTCGCGGCCTCGGCCTACGGGCGCCTCGTGGCCGCGACCCAGAGCTACCGCTGGGTGGTGAAGACGCCGGTGCGGACCTTCTACGGCGAGGCCGACGAGGCGATCCGCCCGGAGCTCGGCCGCCTGCCGATGACCTACCAGAAGGCCCTGGGCAACGACCGGATCGAGGCGGTCTCGACCGGCCCGACCAGCCACCGGGGCACCTTCGCCAGGGCCGTCCCGCAGTGGAAGGCGTGGTTCGACGGGCGGTAGGAGCCCTCACTCCTCCCGGAGGACGCGCAGGGAGCGCACCGTCAGCTCGTCGATCTCCAGGGAGCCGATCCGCGCCCGGCTGATCGACAGGCGGCCGATGGCGACGGCGCCGAACACCACCACGCCGAGCGCCAGCGCCCCCAGCGCGAAGGCCCCCGCCGCCCCGGCGCCGAGGGTGTGCGCCCCCGTGGCGGTGGTGCTGCGGGCCTGCGCCCGGCCCAGGGGGCGGACGGCGTCGGGTCTCGAAACGGTCATGGGGTGGGGCTCCTGCGGCCGGTCAGTATAGCCGGGTCCGGTAGGCTTCCGCGAGGTTCGCCTCCGCGTCCTCGGCGGTGACCGCCGCGGTCTGGTCGGCGATGATGCGCCCGAGGCTCGGGAAGGCCCCCCGGGGGATATGCCCCTCCGGGTTCCACAGGCGGGAGCGGATCAGCGCCTTGCCGCAATGGAACATCACCTCCCGCACCCGCACGACGAGGCCGACGGCGGGCACCTTGCCCTGGGCGGCCAGGGGCTCCAGCACGGCCGGATCCCGGGTGATCTCCCCCGCGCCCTTGACCCGCAGGGTCTCGTCGATGCCCGGCACGAAGAACAGCAGCCCGACCTGCGGGTTGGTGAGGATGTTGGCGAAGGAATCGAGCCGGTTGTTGCCCCGCCTGTCGGGGATCACCAGGGTCCGAGGGTCGGGGGCGGCGACGAAGCCCGGCGCATCCCCGCGGGGGCTCGCATCGGTGCCGCCGCCCGCCTCGGCGCTCGCCAGCACCAGCAGGGGCGAGAGGGCGATGAAGCGCAGGGCATACTCGTCCAGGTGGTCGAGCACCTTCAGGGCGGCGACCGGCACCACCGGCCCGAACCGGCCGCGCAGCTCCGTCTCGTCGCGGATCGTCTGGTCGTCGAGCATGTCGGACACCATGGGCCCCCCGTCGCCGGGGAGCACTGCATTCCCCGGGCCAGCGGTCAATCCGGGGGCCGGATGGTTGCGGAATGGGACGGGCTCTCACGCTCCCGACCCTCATCGACTCGGTCGGAGTGAGGGGCAGGACGGGTCTGGTGCCGGGGACGTCCATGGACGCCGCATTCCCTCCCCCCTCCGCGGGGGGGAGTGGCCCCCGAAGGGGGTCGGGAGAGGGGAGCGACGGGGCAGGACAAGGCGCGGCCCTCGCAGGACGGGCCGCGCCCATTCCGGATGCCGGGTTCCCCTCTCCCCCCTGCTGCGCAGAGGGGGGAGGGAGGCGTGCCGCGTGGGGGGAGGCCAGCGAACGGCCGATCCCGTCTCTGCGAGCGTCGGCGACGCAATCCAGGGCAGCGGGACGCCTCAGAACCGGGGCGGATCCCTGGGTTGCTTCGCGGCGCTCGCAACGACGGGTGTGGCGAGGGGGGCGACCCTCACGGCCAGACGGTGATCGCCACCGGCCGGCGCAGGAGGTCCCGGTCGGAGGTGACGGTGCAGCCCTCGACGCGCAGGCTCGCGTAGGTGAGGAGCGCCGTGTCCCCCGCATCGTCGAAATTCCGGCCCACCGCGGCGGGGTCGAGGAGCGAGGGGTAGGCGATCAGCCGGCCGCCTGCGGTGCAGGGGTCGTCGTAGAGGGTCTTGCCTTCGAGCAGGAGCCGCGGCCGGTCCCAGGTCAGGAGGTCGCGGGAGGTGGTCCAGTAGAAGCCGGATCTCTCGTACGCCCCGCCGGCCTTGGCCATGAACACCGCGATGAACGCGCCGCTGCCCCGGTGGCGCACCACCGCCCCGACCGGGCCGGGGAACGGCCCCACCGGTCGGCAGGTCGCGGGGCTGCGGATCGCCGCGCGGTAGGGATCGGGGAAGGCGGCGGTGAAGCCCGTGCCGGTCCAGGCCCGCCAGCGGGCCGGGTCGGCGGGGTCGTCGCTGCGGAACAGGCAGACGCCCGCCTCCTGCACGCTCCCCGGCCGCGCCCAGCCGGTGGTCGAGGCGAGGAAGAGGCGCCAGCGCCCGTCGGCGACGATGTTCGAGGGGTTGAAGAAGCCCCGGTGGCGGCCCTGGTCGATCTCCTGCCGGAAGGGCGCCCCGGCCACCACCGTCGGCGGGCTGGGGCGGGTGAAGCGGGCCCCGCCATCGGCGGAGGCGGCGGCGGTGAGCGTGTTGTACCAGCAGGCCATGTAGCGGCCCGCCGGGCAGCGGCCGGGGTGCTCGTTGCCCTGGTACTCGTGATGCACCAGGGCCGAGACGGCGCGGCCGTCCTCCGTCCAGGTGGCGGTGATCCACGAGCGGTCGTCGTAGGCGGCGGGGTCGGCCTTCTCCCCCGAGTCGAGCACCACGGCGCAGTCGAGCGCCAGATGGGCGAGGTCCGGCCCGCGCAGGCGCCGGTTGCGGTGATGCATCCCGAACACGGCCACGGCGCCCGAGGCCTCGCGAAAGGCCCGGGCGGGGGCGTCGGGCACGTCGGCCCCGTCGCAGGCGTCGCGGGCGGCGGAGAACACCGTCGTCGCCGGCCCGACGAGGGTCAGGGCCGAGAGCGGCGGCCCGGCCGGCGCCTCGGCCGAGGCGGGGGACACGGCGAGGCAGAGCAGGGAAAACAGGGCGCGGCGCATCGCTTGAACCCGGGATGCGTCCGGGCGGCGCCTGGACAAGCGCGGGGATATTCGATTGAGAACGGTTACTTCTCGCTTTTCATCGGGCCGCCATGCTTCTCCTCATCCTCGGCCTCGTGCTGTTCCTCGGCACCCACGCCTTCACCATGGTGCGGGGCAAGCGCGCCGCCGTCGTCGGCGAGGTCGGCGAGAACCGCTACAAGCTCGGCTACACCGCCCTGTCGCTGCTCGGGCTGGTGCTGATCGGCGTCGGCTACCACGATTACCGCCTCTCGGGGATGATCCCGGTCTGGGATCCGCCGGTCTGGACGCGCCACCTCGCCCTGACCCTGGTGCTGCTCGCCTTCATCTGCCTCGTGGCGACCTACATCCCGAGCCATATCCGCGCCAAGGCGAAGCACCCGATGCTGCTCGCGGTGAAGATCTGGGCGACGGCGCACCTGCTCGCCAACGGCGACCTCGGCTCGATCCTGCTGTTCGGCAGCTTCCTCGCCTGGGCGGTCTCGGCCCGGATCAGCCTGAAGCGCCGGGAGCGGGCGGCGGGCGTGCCGGCGGGGGGCCGCGCCGCCGTGACCGTGCCGGCCGGCTGGCGCAACGACGTGCTCGTGGTGCTGATCGGCGTCGCCGCGTGGTTCGTCTTCGCCCGCTTCCTCCACTATCCGCTGATCGGCGTCTCCGTCTGGCCGGGGACGATGGGAGCCTGAAAGGGGCGACCCTAGACTGTGCGCGGCGGGGTGACGGTGGTCCCCCGCGAGCCGGCCGGCACCCCCGCCCCATCGTCCGTCCCCACGGCGGCCAGCACCGCGACCACGCTCCGCTCCGGATCAGGGCGGCGCCGCGGTGGGGGCCTTGCGCGGGGGATGCAGCGTCTCGAGGGACATGCCCTCCCCGTGGGACATGCCCTCCCCGTGTTCCCGTTTCGCCCTCCGTGCGAGCACACGCCCCGCCCCCGCCCGCCGGGGCAGGTCGCCAATCCCTCGCCCCTGTGTTAGGCGCAGGGCGTTGCATGATCGCGAGGTGGTCCGGCGCATCGCGCCGGCCGGGATACGATGGCCGAAAACAAAGAATTCATCCGCGAGGTCGACGAGGATTACCGCCGCGAGCAGATCATCAAGATCTGGCGCCGCTACAGCGGTGTGATCATCGCGCTGGCGGTGCTCCTCGTCGCGGGCGTCGCCGGGTGGCGCTACTGGCAGACGCAGCAGATCGCGGCGGCCGAGGCGGCCTCCGTCCGCTTCGATGCCGCCAACCGCCTCGCCCGGGACGGCAAGGCCGAGGAGGCCGACAGGGCGTTCACGGCGCTGGAGCAGGACGGCACGGCGGGCTACCGGCTGCTCGCCCGGTTCCGCGCGGCGTCCGAGACCGCCAAGGCCGACCCCGCCAAGGCCGCCACCGCCTTCGATGCGCTGGCCGACGATGCGACCCTGCGCGACGGCCTGCGGGACCTCGCCCGCCTGCGCGCCGCCCTGATCCGCATGGACGGCCCGAAGCCGGACGCGGCGCTCGCCAACCTGCAGAGCCTCGCCGCCGGCAGCGCCTACCGGCACACGGCACGGGAGATGCTGGGCCTCGCCGCCCTGAAGAAGGGCGATTACGAGGAGGCGAGCCGGTGGTTCGACCAGATCGTCGCGGACCCGGACACGCCGCGCTCCCTGCGCGAGCGAATCGAAGTCTACGCGGCCATCGTCGCGGGCGGCCCCGTCACCGTGTCGGAGGCCAAGCCCGAGCCCGCCGCGCCCCCGCCGCCGTCCATCACCCGCTGACCCGTCCCGCACACTTTCCAGGAACCGACCGATGGATATGCCGACCGTCGCGATCGTCGGCCGGCCGAATGTCGGCAAGTCGACGCTGTTCAACCGCCTCGTGGGCAAGAAGCTCGCCCTCGTGGACGACCGCCCGGGGGTGACCCGCGACCGGCGCGAGGGCGACGTCGCCTTCGGCGGCCTGGTCTTCCGGGTCATCGACACCGCCGGCCTGGAGGAGGCGGACGCCGAAAGCCTCACCGGCCGGATGCGGATGCAGACCGAGGCCGCGATCCTCGCCGCCGACGTGGTGCTGTTCGTCATCGACGCCCGCGCCGGGGTGCTGCCCGCCGACCAGCCCTTCGCCGAGCAGGTCCGCCGGGCGGGCGTGCCGGTGATCCTCATCGCCAACAAGGCCGAGGGCGGGGCCGGGATGGCGGGCGCCTACGAGGCGTTCTCCCTCGGGCTCGGGGACCCGATCCCCTTCTCCGCCGAGCACGGCGAGGGCGTGGGCGAGCTGCACACCGCCCTGATGGAGGCCCTGCCCGCCCAGGACGAGGACGAGGCGGTCGAGGACCCCACCGGCGACCGGGCGCTCCGGGTCGCCATCGTCGGCCGCCCCAATGCGGGCAAGTCGACGCTGATCAACACCATGCTCGGCGAGGACCGGCTGCTCGTCGGGCCGGAGGCCGGCATCACCCGCGATTCGATCTCCCTCGACTGGGAGTGGCGGGGCCGTCGCATCAAGCTCCACGACACCGCCGGGATGCGCCGCCGCGCCCGGATCGACGACAAGCTGGAGAAGCTCGCCGTCTCGGACGGGCTGCGCGCCGTGCGCTTCGCCGAGGTGGTGGTGATGCTCCTCGACGCCACCATCCCCTTCGAGAAGCAGGACCTCACCATCGTCGACCTCGTGGAGAGCGAGGGGCGCGCCCTGGTGATCGGCCTCAACAAGTGGGACCTCGTGGCCGACCAGCCGGGCCTGCTGAAGGAGCTGCGCGAGGATTGCACCCGGCTGCTGCCGCAGGTGCGGGGCGTGGCGGTGGTGCCCCTGTCGGGCCTCGCCGGCCAGGGAGTCGACAAGCTGATGCAGGCGGTGATCGGCGCCGCCGAGGTGTGGGACCGGCGCATCTCCACCTCGCGCATCAACGACTGGCTGAGCGAGGCGACCTCGCGCAACCCGCCCCCGGCGGTGTCGGGCCGGCGGATCAAGATCCGCTACGCCACGCAGGTGAAGAGCCGCCCGCCGCACTTCGCCCTGTTCGGCAACCAGCTCGACGCGCTGCCGAAATCCTACACCCGCTATCTCGTCAACGCCCTGCGCGAGGCGTTCGACCTGCCGGGCACGCCGATCCGCCTGTCGCTCAGGACCTCGCAGAACCCGTTCGACAAGGGGTAAGGGCCTCCCCCGTCGTCGCCCTGGCGGCGCGTGCGATGACGGGCGCGGGGTGGGCGGCACGACCGCTGCGGACGGCCGACGGTGAGGACCGCCCGCCCGGCCAAGGACAATCCGCCGCGCACGGCGGGGTCGTGACGCGGCATTGGTGGACTGTCCCACCCAGTGCGGAACCCGGCCCGGCGGGCCCGGGCATTCCGGGCGTTTGATCCATGTGATTGTCCACGGCACCGGGGGCGGTCATGTTTCCCGTGCTGGACTCGTCCGGCCGGCCCTGCCGCCTCTGGCATCCCCCCGTTCAGGGTCGGTGGGGCCGTTTTTTCCCGGTTCCCCGCTTCGCCGGGGCCGGCGGCCCGGGCGCCCGTGTCCGGCCTCGCCCGCGTGAAGCCCCCCTCGCCCCGGGCGGACGGGGATCGGGGCGGAACCCGGTGGCGGACGGCCGATCCCCGCTTCTCCCACCTCCCGAGCATCCGCGGTGCCTTCGGCGGCGTCCTCGATCCGCACGATCGCGGGGGCTCCCCCCGCGATGCGCGACCAGGGCCGGCGAGCGCAGCGCGATCCCAGTAGAAAAATACAATTTTGTCCCGTTGAAAATAACCTTTGGTTGTATTGCCAGTTTTGCCTAGTAGCGCTCGGGCGCGATGAAGGTTGCTCATCAGTATAGATTGGTTAGGACTCTCTGTGCCAATCCTGAGATCCTTCCAGGTCCGGAACTCCGAGGCAGTTCCGTCACGTCTCGATCCCGGATATCGGCATGCACGCGGGCCGACCGCCGTGCGGAGCCGCTGGACGGACCGGGATGCCTGGAGGTGCCGTCATCCCTCGTGAGGACCGGGGCAGCGGGATGGGTCGTCTGATCGCCGCACATGCAGGAACGCCAGGGCGCCCGCCCGCGACGGTCTCTCCGCGCCGTGGTGGGGCCGCCCATGGCTGACCTCCTGCTGATCACCGACGACCTGCGTCACGCCGAACGGCTGGTGCGGGACCTCGACGGGCGGGAGGGCTGCCGCATCCACGACCTCTATGGCGAGGCCGAGCCCGCCGGGCACCCGTCGCTGATCGTCAGCGACGTCCGGGACCTGACCTCCGAGGCCCTGGTGCGCCTGCGCCGCTGCGTGGACGCGGTGCACGGGCAGGGTGTCCCCCACCTTCTCCTCGTCCACGGCCATGCCGCCCGGGCCGAGATCCAGGCCCGGCTGCTGGGCGCCGAGACCCTGCCGGCCGCCGCCGCCGCCCGCCTGCTCCCGGCGCGGATGCGGGACCGCGCGGCCTCCCCGCCGCCCGCATCCGCGGTGGCCGTGCGCCATGCCCGGGAGGCCGGGCGCTTCCTCGACGCGGCGTTCTTCGCGGGCGATCCGATCACGCCGACCCTGGCCGATACCGGGACCGAACTCGTCGCGCGGGCGATCCACGAGGCGGGCATCGGCGCCTGGGTGCGGGCGGTGCAGCGCTTCGACGACGTGACCCACCAGCACATCCTGCTGGTGGCGGGCCTGTCGGCCGCCTTCGCCTGCCGCCTCGGGCTGAGCCCCCGGGACAGGCACCACCTCGCCAAGGCCGCCCTGCTGCACGACGTCGGCAAGACGAAGATACCCGCCGCGATCCTGAAGAAGCCCGCCCGCCTCGACCGGGAGGAATTGCGCATCATGCGGACCCACGCGGCCCTCGGCCACGCCATGCTCGCCGGATCGGGCTTCGACCCGGCGACGCTGGCCGTGGTCCGCTCGCACCACGAGATGCTCGACGGCTCCGGCTATCCGGACGGCCTGCGCGGCGGACAGATCCCCGATCTCGTCCGCCTCGTGACGATCGGCGACATCTACGCCGCCCTGATCGAGCGGCGGCCCTACAAATCCGCCCTCACCGAAGCCGCAGCCCTGGCGATCCTCACGGGGATGACGGGCCGGCTCGACGCGGACCTCGTGCGCGCCTTCCGGCCGGTGGCGGACGCATTCGACCCGGCGGCCACGGGAGCGACGGCATGACCGATGCCCGCGATATGGATGCGGCGACCAGCGCGGACCTCATGTTCCGCAACGCGCGCCGGGAGGAGCGCAAGGAGACGAACTGGATCGCCAAGATCCGGCTCTTCGACGGCCGGGAGATCGCGACCTCGGTCAAGGACATCTCGGCCTCCGGCGCCCGGCTGAGCGTGCCGGAGGGGATGGAGCTGCCCGAACGCTTCATGTTCCGGGTCATCGGGCGCGACTTCGTCTGCGCGGTGAAGGTGGCGTGGCGCCGGGGCTCCCATGTCGGCGTCCGGATCGAGCGGGTCGGCAAGCTGGAGACGAAGCCCGCGGCGCTCCCCGTGGCGGCGCTGCCCGAGGAGGAGAAGGCCGGGCCGGGCTCCAGCGACCTGATGGGCAGGCGCGGCAGCCGGATCTCGTCGTGCTGACACGGCCGGGGCGATGGCGCGGCTCAGCATCCGGATCGACATCGGCCCGGACTTCCGGGTCGGGCCGGGCAAGATCGTGCTCCTGGAGACGATCGCCGCGCACGGATCCATCTCGGCGGCCGGGCGGGCGCTCGGCATGTCGTACCGGCGGGCCTGGACCCTGGTGGAGGCGATGAACGCCGGCTTCGGCCGGCCGGTGGTGGAGGCGCAGAGCGGGGGCCGGGCCGGGGGCGGCGCCCGCCTCTCGCCCCTCGGGGCCGACCTCGTCGCCCGCTACCGGGCGATCGAGGCCGCGGCCGGGGCCGCCGCGGCGCCGTTCCTCGACGGGCTCGCGCCGCCGGCCGGAGGGGGCCCCTAGACGACCGCCCCGGCGATCCAGTCCACCGCGGCGGCCAGCGCCGTCGGGCCGTCGTGGCCGGCGGCGCGGGCCATGTCGTAGGCGGCGATCTGCCGGTCGGCGCTCGTACCCTCGGCGGCGATGGCCCGGGCCCGGGCGACCTCCGCCTCGCAGCCCAGCGCCTGCGCATCCTCGGCGATCAGGGCCAGCACCGCATCGAGGGCCGTGGTGAAGGGCACCGCGTCACCCCGCGCCTCGTCGATCAGCGCGGCGCGGACGCCGTCGCGCTGGGCGCGCCACAGGTTCTCAAGGGCCAGCGCCCGGGAGACGCCGTCGAGGCCGGCATTCAGGTCCGGCCGGCGGACGCAGAGCCGCACGAGGCAGCGGAACAGGGCGGCGAGGCAGAGGGAATCGTCGAGCCGGGTGCAGGCATCGGCGATGCGCAGCTCCAGGGTCGGGTACTTGATCGACGGGCGCACCGACCACCACAGGTAGCTCGCATCCCCGATGGCGCCCGCGCGGGTGAGGATCGCCACGAGCCGGGCGTGGGCGGCCGCGTCGGCGAAGATCTCCGGCAGGCCGGTGCGGGGCATCTCGCCGAAGACGCAGAGGCGATAGGCCATCATCCCCGTCGCCTCCCCCCGCCAGAACGGCGACGAGGCCGAGAGGGCGAGCAGCATCGGCTGGAACGGCAGCAGCCGGTTCATCAGGTCGATCCGCGCATCGGGGTCGGGCACCTCGACATGGACATGCATGCCGCAGATCAGCGCCCGCCGGGCGGCCATGCCGAGGTCCGACAGGATGCCCTGGTAGCGCTCCCCGTCCGAGGCGGTCTGGCTCTCGCGCCGGGCGAGGGGATGGGTGCCGCAGGAGAGGAGCGTCAGCCCGTGGCCGGCGGCGATGCCCGCCAGCAGGGCGCGCTGGCCGCCGAGGTTGTCCCGCGCCTCGTCCATCACGGCGAGCGGCGGGCTGCACAGCTCAATCTGCGCCGCCACCAGCTCGCGCCCGGTCGCAGGCAGCCGGTCCTTCGCCTCGGCGTGGAAGGCGGCGAGGTCGCCCCGCGGCGTGCCGCGGGTCTGCGCATCGGCGAGGAAGTATTCCTCCTCGATGCCGAAGCCGTAGGGATGGGTGCTCATCGGCGCCAGAGTGGGCCCGGGGCGGGGCCCTGTCCAGGGCCGCTCACGCCCGCGGCGCGCCGCCGACGAGCCAGGCGGGATCGAACCAGCGGTCGGCCTCGCCGTCATAGGGCAGGCGGGTGATGTCCCATTGCTGGATGAAGGGCGCGTAGACGTCCCACACCGCCACCCCGCCGCCGATGAAGATCCGCCGGCCGGGATAGCGGGCCAGGACCGCCCGCGGGTCCTCGTGCGAGCGGATCACCTCGATGGTGCGGTCGCGGAAGGCGAATTCGGGGACCGACCCGATGGTCTTCGGGCCGGCGATCAGCACGTGCCCCTGCGTCTCCGCGAAGAAGCGCGTCACGTCCTCGACGTAGAGCGGATCGTCGTTGCCCTCCCAGGGCAGCCGCCCGTGCAGGCCGAGCTGGCCCCGCTGCCCGATGGCACACATCGCCCGTACGTCGATCATTCCGTCTCTCCCGCCACCCGCCGTGCATAGCCCTCCCGCCCCCGAAGGGCCAAGCGGCCCCGGTGCTTCCCGCCCCGGGCCGCGCCCGGGACATGCGCGTTAATCAGTCGCGACATGCGGCGCCCGAGGCATAACTGCAAACCTTCCACGTTCTTCGTGCAAGAACCTCGCGTTAACGCCGTAAATCCTAAAACCTTTCACGCCATGCCGGGGGGGCCATCCGGTTCCGGGTCGTTCCTATGCGCGCCTTCAACGATCTCAAGCTCATCGCGAAGCTGGCCCTGCCGGCGGGCCTTGTCCTGCTGATGGCGGCGGGGCTGGTGCTCATGGCCCGGTCGGGCCTCGATACCCTTCGCCGCACCACCGACCAGATCGTCGATCAGCAGGTGAACCGGACCGTGGCGGCCCTGCGGGTGACCGACGCCCTCGATGCGGCGACCATCGCGCAGAAGGGCGTGATCGTGGAGGGCAGCGGCGACGTCCTCCAGGCCCTGTCCGACCGCCACCGGGAGGCCGCGGTGCGGGCCGGGCAGGAGATCGACCGCCTCGTGTCCCTCGCCGCCGACCCCGGGCAGCGCGCCGAGGACGAGGCCGCCCGGGCGGCGGTGATGGAATACCTCGCCTTCTCCGACAAGGTGGTCACCAACGCCCGGCAGGGGATGACCGACATCGCCTTCGCCCTCTCGACCCAGGAGGATGCGGGCCTGCGGGCGAAGGCCCTGGCCGCCGTCGAGGCGCGGGTGACCCGCACCCTGGCCGACCTCGCGGCGGCGCGGGTGGCGGCGGCGGAGGTGGCCGGCTCCACCAAGGACCGCCTCACCTGGCTCGCGGCCCTGGGCCTGAGCGCCGCCTTCGCCGTCCTCGCGGCCATCGCCGTGCTCGGCATCGCCCGCCCCCTCGCCCGGATGGCGCGGGCCATGGACGATCTCGCGGCGGGGAACCTCGCCGTGACGGTGGTGGGCACGGAGCGCCGGGACGAGATCGGCCTCCTCGCCCGCGCCCTGCAGGTGTTCAAGGACGACGCCGCGATCGCCCGGACCCTCTCCGCCTCCGAGGTGGTGCGCAACGAAGCCGCCGCCCGCCGGGCCGCCGCCCTCGACGCCCTGGCCCGCACCTTCGAGGCGCGGGTCTCCGGCCTGACCGGCGCCCTCTCCGCGGCCTCCGGCGAGATGGAGGCCACCGCCCGGTCGATGGCCGAGACCGCGGCGGACGGCACCGGGCGCACCGCCGCGGCGGGGGGCGTCGCGCAGCAGACGTCCGAGAGCGTGCAGACCGCCGCGGCGGCGAGCGAGGAGATGACCGCCTCGATCCACGAGATCGTCGCGCAGGTCTCCCACTCCTCCGAGATGGCGGAGCGGGCCGTGGCGGATGCCCGGCGCACCGATGCCACGGTGCAGCAGCTCTCGGCGGCCGCCCTGCGGATCGGCGAGGTGGTGCAGATGATCTCGGCCATCGCCGACCAGACCAACCTCCTCGCCCTCAACGCGACGATCGAGGCGGCCCGGGCCGGGGAGGCCGGACGGGGCTTCGCCGTGGTGGCCGCCGAGGTGAAGGAACTCGCCGGCCAGACCGCCCGCGCCACCGACGAGATCGGCGTGCAGGTCGGCCAGATCCAGGCGGCGACCCAGGCCGCGGTGGGCGACATCCGCCGCATCGGCTCGGCCATCGGCGAGATGTCGTCGCGGGTCGGCGGCGTCGCCGCGGCCATGGAGCAACAGGGCAGCGCCACCCGCGAGATCGCCCGCAGCGTCGCCCACGCGGCCGGGGGCACGGCGGAGGTGAGCGCCACCCTCTCCGGCCTGCGCGAGGGCAGCGAGCGCACCGGCCAGGCCGCCGGGAAGGTGCTGGAGGCGGCCCGCGCCCTGTCGGAGCAGTCCGAGCGCCTCACCCGGGAGGTCGGCGGCTTCCTGGCGGAGGTGAAGGCGGCCTGAGGGGGCATCCCCCCCGGCCGTCCAATCCCCTTCCCCGCGGGGGAGGGGGAAAGGGCGGGCCTACTCCGGCGCGCGGGGGGTCAGCAGGCGGTCCTGCCGGAAATCGTAGATCAGCCCGGTCTCGCGCCAGTCCGGCGAGGCGAGGCGCACGAAATGGGGGGCGAGGTCCTCCGGCGTGCGCAGGGTCTGCGGGTCCTCGCCGGGCATGGCCGAGCGGCGCATCCGCGTCCGCAGGGGGCCGGGGCTCACCAGCATCGCCCGCACCGGGGTCGATTCGGTCTCCGCGGCGTAGGTCCGCACCAGGGCTTCGAGGGCCGCCTTGGTGACGGCATAGGGCCCCCAATAGGCCCGGCACGCATTCGCCGCGCCGGAGGTGACGAAGATAGCCCGGCCGGCATCGGACATGCGCAGCAGCGGATCGAGGGAGCGGATCAGCCGCCAGTTGGCGGTGACGTTGATGTCCAGCGTGCTCGCCCAGATCTTCGGGTCGATATGGCCGAGCGGCATCAGCACGCCGAGCACCCCGGCATTGCCGACCAGGATGTCGAGCTTGCCCCAGCGCTCGTGGATCGCCCCGCCGAGCCGGTCGATGGCGTCGAAATCCTTCAGGTCGAGGGGCACCAGGGTGGCGCTGCCGCCGATCCGGCGGATCTCGTCGTCCAGCTCCTCCAGGGCGCCCTGCGTGCGGGCCACCGCCACCACATGCGCCCCGGCCTCGGCCAGGGCCAGGGCGGCGGCGCGGCCGATGCCGCGCGAGGCGCCGGTGACGACGGCGACGCGGCCGTCGAGGGGCAGGTCCGCCGGAAAGCCAGCCATGGGATCAATCGGCCTCGGCAAGCATCGCCATCTGGCGGGGGCTGGCGATCGACAGGTCGGTCAGGCCGGTCGGGTATTCGCCGGTGAAGCAATGGTCGGTGTATTGCGGGCAGGCCTCGTGCCGCCCCTCCTCGCCCATCGCCCGGTAGAGGCCGGGGATCGAGAGGAAGGCCAGGGAATCGGCGCCGATGTACTGGCGCATCCCCTCCAGGTCGTGGGTGGCGGCCAGCAGCTTCTCCCGCTCCGGCGTGTCGATGCCGTAGAAGTCGGGGTGGGTGATCGGCGGCGAGGCGATGCGGAAATGCACCTCCGCCGCGCCGGCCTCGCGCATCATCCGCACGATCTTCACCGAGGTGGTGCCGCGCACGAGGCTGTCGTCCACCAGCACGATGCGCTTGCCGGCCACCGCCGCGCGGTTGGCCGAGTGCTTCATGCGCACGCCGAGTTCCCGCACCGACTGGGTCGGCTGGATGAAGGTGCGCCCGACATAGTGGTTGCGGATGATCCCCATCTCGAAGGGGATGCCCGTCTCCTGGGCGTAGCCCAACGCCGCCGGCACGCCGGAATCGGGCACCGGCACCACCACGTCCGCCTCGGCGCGGGACTCGCGGGCGAGTTCGTGGCCGATGGCCTTGCGGATGGCGTAGACGCTCTTGCCGTTCACCATCGAGTCCGGCCGGGCGAAGTAGATGTACTCGAAGATGCACGGGCGCATCGGCCGGGCCTCGGCGAAGCGGATCGATTCGATCCCCTCCTCCGAAATGACGACGATCTCGCCGTTCTCGATGTCGCGGACGTAGCGGGCGCCGATGATGTCGAGCGCGCAGGTCTCGGAGGCCAGGAGGTAGCGGCCGTCGAGCTCGCCCAGCACCAGCGGGCGGATGCCGAGGGGGTCGCGGGCGCCGATCAGCTTCTTGTTGGTGAGGGCGACGAGGGCGTAGGCCCCCTGGATCGCCTGCAGCGCATCGATGAAGCGCTGGATGATCCGCGGCTTCCGGGAGCGGGCGGCGAGGTGGAGGATCACCTCCGTGTCGGAGGTGGACTGGGTGATGGCCCCGTCGCGCACGAGGTCCCGGCGCAGGGAGAGGGCGTTGGTGAGGTTGCCGTTATGGGCCACCGCCAGCCCGCCGCCGGCCAGCTCCGCGAAGAGCGGCTGGACGTTGCGCAGGATGGTCCCGCCCGTGGTGGAATAGCGGACGTGGCCGATGGCGGCCCGGCCCTTCAGGCGCTCGATGGTCGCCGCGTCCGAGAACGAATCGCCGACGAGGCCCGGCCGCCGCTCGGAGTGGAAGACCTTGCCGTCGAAGGAGACGATGCCCGCCGCCTCCTGGCCCCGGTGCTGCAGGGCGTGGAGGCCCAGCGCCACGATGGCCGAGGCGTCCGGGTGGCCGAAGATGCCGAAGACCCCGCACTCCTCGCGCAGGGTATCGCCGTCCAGATCGAGATCTGCCAGATCGAGACTTGCCAGGTCCAGGCTCGCCGGGTCGGCGGCGGCGGACGTGTCGGCGGGGGTTCGCGACATGCTCGGGCTCGGTCACTTCCTGGGGGCGACGCCTCGACGGACCGCGCGTCACGCTGCCGTCATGTAACCCCTCCGGCATCCCAGGCCAACGGCGTTGGCCGCAGGGCAGCGGCCCGCGCCGGTCAGCGCTCGGCCCGTCAGCGCTTGGGTGCTGTCTCGGTCCGCTTCTGGACGGTCGCGTCGTCGGCGGGCGTCTCGGCCGCCTCGTTGGGCGGGCTGACGGGCTTGGGCTTCTTGAACTGCTTGAGGAACCCCTCCGGGTTCTCCGGCAGCTGCGCCACCAGAGCGTCGCCGGACTTCTCCAGCATCGGCCGGCTGCGGGCCTGGGCCGCCCAGTCCGGCACCTTGCCCTGGACCAGCCACGCCAGGAACACCCAGCCGATCACGCAGATCAGGAAGCCGCGGGCCGCGCCGAACAGGAAGCCGAGGGACCGGTCGATCGCGCCGATGCGCGAATCGAGCACCACGTCGGAGATCTTCACGGTGATGATCGAGACCACGATCAGCGTGACGAGGAAGATCGCCGCGATCGAGCCCACGAGGGCGACCGTGTCGCTGCTGACGTGCTGCTTCACGGTGGGCAGGAGCAGCGGGAAGAAGGAATAGGCCACCGCGGCCGCGACGACCCAGGCGACGATCGCCAGGACCTCGCGGGTCACGCCGCGGACGGCCGCCAAAAGCGCGGACACGGCGACGATGCCGAGGACCACGAGATCGAGGACTGTGAACGGCATCGCCTCACTTCAGGATACGCACGGGAGGCGCCGACGAGGCCCGTGCGGCTCTCCCGACGAAGGCGTTCACTATATCCTGCCGAACCTCGGCCGTCACCACCGTGCCGACCGGGACGCCGGGCCCTGTATCACCAATGCATCAGCCCGCCGCCGGGAGGGGCGGATCGGGGCGGGCTTTCCGGGCAGGGTGGCGCCGCCGGTCCGGGTCGTGCATCCGGGACTGGGGCGTGCGGGAGGATCAGCGTGGCGGGTTGGGGGCAGAGCGGAACCGGGGGGCACGGGGCGCGGCTGACGATCGACCTCGGCGCCCTCGCGTCCAACTGGCGCACCCTCGCCGCCCTGGCGCCGGGGGCCGAATGCGCCGCGGTGATCAAGGCCGACGCCTATGGCTGCGGCACCGGCCGCGCCGGCCCGGCCCTGTGGCGGGCGGGCTGCCGCACCTTCTTCGTGGCCCATCTCTCCGAAGCCCTCGCCGCCCGGGCGGCCCTGCCGGAGGCGGCGATCTACGTCCTGAACGGCCTGCCGCCCGGCGCGGCGGGGGCCTTCGCCGCCGCGGACCTGCGCCCGGTGCTGGGGAGCCTGGACGAGGTGGCGGAATGGGCCGCCTTCTCGCAGGGCGCCCGGCCCGCCGCGCTGCACGTCGACACCGGCATGAACCGGCTCGGCCTGCGCGTGCCCGAGGCCCTGGCCCTCTCCGGCGACCCGCGCCTTGCGGCGGCGGGCCTCGACCTCGTGATGAGCCATTTCGTCAGCGCCGAGCGGCCGGAGGATCCGGTCAACGCCCGCCAGATCGCCGACTTCGCCCGGGTGCGGGCGGCGCTGCCGGGCCTGCGCGGGTCCCTGGCCAACTCCTCCGGCATCTTCCTCGGCGGCGCCCGGCACGATCTCGTCCGGCCGGGCTACGCCCTGTTCGGCGGCAACCCCACCCCCGGCCGGCCGAACCCCATGCGCCCCGTGGTGCGGCTGGAGGCGGCCATCGTCCAGGTCCGGGAGGTCGAGGCGGGGGCGAGCGTCGGCTACAACGGCCGCTGGACCGCGCCGGGGCGGCGGCGCCTCGCCACCCTGTCGCTGGGCTACGCCGACGGCCTGCCCCGGTCCCTCAGCGGGCGCGGCCATGCGCTGGTGGATGGGGTCGCCTGCCCGATCCTCGGCCTCGTCTCGATGGACCTCATCATCCTCGACGTCACCGACGCCCCCGCCGCCCGCCGGGGCGCCTCGGCGGTGCTAATCGGCGACGGCCTCGACGTCGATGCGGTGGGGAAGGCCGCCGGCACCATCGGCTACGAGATCCTGACCGGCCTTGGTTCCCGTTATGTTCGGGATTATGATGGGTAGGGGTGAGGAGAGTTCCTTCCACCCCATCATCCTGAGAAGCTGTCCGGACAGGGACAGCCACCTCCGTCATTGCGCGCGCAGCGAAGCAACCCAGGGCAGCGGGACATTCCCGAACCCTGGCGCATCCCTGGATTGCTTCGCTGCGCTCGCAATGACGG
>NZ_JAKSXW010000090.1 GCF_022829405.1 Methylobacterium sp. J-076 | reverse complement strand
ACATGACGGCACCACCGTCCTTGCGAGCGCAGCGAAGCAACCCAGGGAGCCGCTACGGCCTGGAACGACCTGCCGCCCTGGGTCGCTTCGCTGCGCTCGCGATGACGGGGAGGGGCACATGACGGCGCCGCCGTCCTTGCGAGCGCAGTGAAGCAACCCAGGGAGCCGCCATGCCCTGAAGCGACCCGCCGCCCTGGGTCGCTTCGCTGCGCTCGCGATGACGGGGAGGGGCACATGACGGCGCCACCGTCCTTGCGAGCGCAGCGAAGCAACCCAGGGAGCCGCTACGCCCTGAAGCGGCCCGCCGCCCTGGGTCGCTTCGCTGCGCTCGCGATGACGGCGAGGGGCACATGACGGCGCCGCCGTCCTTGCGAGCGAAGCGAAGCAACCCAGGGCGTCGCCGCGGCCTGTGGCACGGCCCGCATCCCCCTGCCGCTTCGCTGCGCGCTGATCACCGGGGCGCGCAGGCCCCCCGGCCTCAGCCCAGCAGCTTGTCGAGGGTGATCGGGATGTCGCGCACCCGCACCCCGGTGGCGTGCCAGACGGCGTTGGCGATGGCGCCGGCCGTGCCGGTGATGCCGATCTCGCCGACGCCCTTCACGCCGAGGGCGTTCACCACCGAATCCTCCTCGTGGACGAGGATCGCCTCCATGGGCGGAATGTCGGCGTTCACGGGCACGTGGTACTCGGCCAGGTTGTCGTTGAGGAACCGGCCGGTGCGCGGGTCCATCTCCGCCCGCTCGTGCAGGGCGAAGGAGAGGCCCCAGATCATCCCGCCATAGTACTGGCTGCGCACGAGGTGCGGGTTGATGATCCGCCCGGCGGCGAAGGCGCCCACCAGCCGGCTCACCCGCACCTGACCGAGGTCGGGGTCCACCTTCACCTCCGCGAAGACCGCCCCGTGGGCGTGCATGGCGTAGGAGTTCTGCGCGGCGGGGTCGGCCCCGGCCTTGCCCTTGCCCTCGACCTTCGCCTTTCCGGCCCGGTGGAGGATGTCGGAGAACGATTCGCTCCGGCTCGGGTCGTCCCGGCGGGTGAGGCGCCCGCCCGCCGCCGTCACGCCCGCGTTGCCGGCCCCGAACAGGGGCGAGGCCTGGTCGTTCACGGCCAGCGTGGTGAGCTGGGCGATCACGTCCTGCGCCGCCGCGTGGATGGCGTTGCCGGCGGTGGCGGTGTGGCCCGAACCGCCCGCGATGCCGGCATTCGGCAGGTCGGAGGAGCCCATGTTGAAGGTCAGCGCCTCCATGCCGAGGCCGAGACCGTCGGCGGCGATCTGCGCCAGCGCCGTCCAGGCGCCCTGGCCCATGTCGAGGGCGCCGATCTCCACCGTGCCGGAGCCGTCCGCCCGGATCTCGGCCCGGGCCTGCCCCTCGAAGATCAGGGCCGGGAAGGTCGCGGTGCCGATTCCGGTGCCGACGAGGAGCCCGTCCTTGTCGCGGGTCTGGCGGGGCTTCAGCGGGCGCCCGGCCCAGCCGAAGGCCTGCGCGCCGCGGGCGTAGCATTCCCGCAGGGCCTTCGAGGAGAAGGGCTTGCCGGAGAAGGGCTCGACCTCGGCGTAGTTGGCCAGCCGGAACTCCAGCGGGTCCATGTTCAGGTCGAAGGCGAGTTCGTCCAGCGCGCTCTCGATGGCGACGCTGCCCGAGGCCTCGCCGGGGCCCCGCATGAACAGCGGCGTGCCGGTATCGAGCCGCACCGCCTCGTGGCGGATGGCGGTGGCCTTGCTGGCGTAGAGGGTGGTCGTCACCCGGCCCGCCGGCTCGAAGAAGTCGTCGAAGCTGGAGGAGGCGGTGAGGACGTGGTGGTCCAGCGCCGTGAGCTTGCCGGCCTCGTCCGCGCCGAGGCGGAGCGTCTGCCGGGTCGGGCCGCGATGGCCCATCGGCCCGTACATCTGCGAGCGGGTGGGCACGAGCTTCACCGGCTTGCCGGTGAGCCGCGCCGCCATGCAGGCCAGCACCTGCGGCCCGGCCGGCACGCCCTTCGAGCCGAAGCCGCCGCCGAGATAGGGGCTGTCGATGTGGATGTCGGTGGGCTTGATGCCGAACAGCCCCGCGAGCCGCCCCTGCGCGATGGCCAGCCCCTGCGTCGGCATGAACAGGTGGAGCGTGTCGCCGTCCCAGCTCGCCACCGCCGCGTGCGGCTCCATGGCGTTGTGGTACTGGGCCGGCGTCTCGTAGGTGCCGGTGAAGGTCTTGGCCGCCGCGGCGAGGCCCGCCTCCACGTCGCCGTCGACCTGCTCCGGCGGGGCGCCGACGCCCACCGACTCCGGGGTGAAGACCTCGCCGGCATCGAGGCCGATGCGCGGGGTCTCCTCCTCGTAGGTCGGGGCGAGCAGCCGCACGCCTTCGGTGGCGGCTTCCAGGGTCTCGGCGATCACCACGGCGATGGGCTGGTTGGCGTAGCGGACCCTGTCGTTCTGCAGCACGTCGATCCGGAACGTGAAGGGCACGTCCTTCAGGTCCGGGTCCTTGGCGAGCGTGGGGGCGTTCTCCGGCGTCATCACCTCGACGACGCCGGGATGGGCCTCCGCCGCCGCGACGTCCAGGCTCGCCACCCGGCCGCGGGCGATCTTGGCCACGCACAGGGCCGCGTGCAGGGTGCCGGGGGGCAGGTTGTCGGCGGCGAAGCGGGCCTGGCCCGTGACCTTGAGGGGGCCGTCCCGCCGGGTAAGGGGCTGGCCGATGCTCGATCCGTGGCGGACCGGTTCGATGGTCGAGGTCATGGGACGATCCTCAGAGGAAACTCGACGGACGCCCCGCCCAAACCCGTCAGTGCGGGCGAAGCGAAGCAATCCAGGGATGCGCTGCGGTCTGAAGCGGCCCGCTGACCCTGGGTCGCCTCGCCGTGCGCGCGATGACGGAACCGGCTCACACGATGCCGAAGGGGGAGGCGGGGAGCGCCGGGATGCGGGCGGGCGTGCCGGCGGCCGCGAGGGAGAGGGCCCGCACCGCCACCCGGCGGGCGAGCTCGATCTTGAAGGCGTTGGCCTCGCCGGAGGGCTTGGCCCCGTCGAGGGCGATCCGGGCGGCCTCGGCATAGGCCTCGGGGGAGGGGGCCTTCCCGGCTAGCGCGCCTTCCGCCTCCGTGACGCGCCAGGGCTTCAGGGCGAGGCCGCCGAAGGCGAGGCGGGCCTGCCCGATCCGGCCGCCGTCGAGGGTCAGGGCCGCCGCCGCCGACACCACGGCGAAGGCGTAGGAGGTGCGGTCGCGGACCTTGAGGTAGCGGGCGTGGCCGGCGAACGCCGCCGCCTCGGCGGGGAGGGTGAGGGCGGTGACGAGCTCGCCCGGCTCCAGCACCGTCTCCCGCTCCGGGTGGTCGCCGGGCAGGAGGTGGAACTCGGTGAGCTTGACGCTGCGCCGTCCCCCCTGCCCCTCGATCTCGACGGAGGCGTCGAGGGCGGCCAGCGGCACGCAGAAGTCGGAGGGGTTGGTGGCGATGCAGTGGTCGCTCCAGCCCTGCACCGCGTGGAGGCGGGTGGCGTGGCCGGTGGCGGCGCAGCCCGAGCCGGGCTGACGCTTGTTGCAGGGGGACACGGCGTCGGTGAAGTACTGGCAGCGGGTCCGCTGCAGCAGGTTGCCGCCCACGGTGGCCGCATTGCGCAGCTGCGCCGAGGCGCCGGCCAGCAGGGCCTCGGCCACCATCGGGTAGGTCCTGGCGATGTGGGGGTCGTCCGCCACGTCGCTGTTGCGGGCCAGCGCCCCGATGCGCACGCTTCCATCCGGCAGCGCCTCGATCCCCGACAGGCCGGGGAGGCGGGTGATGTCCACGACCCGCTCGGGATTCGTGACGCCGCCCTTCATTAGGTCGACGAGGTTGGTGCCGGCGGCGAGGAAGGCCGTGCCGGGCTGCCGGGCGGTGGCGAGGGCGTCGGCGACGCTGGCGGCGCGGGTGTAGTCGAAGCGAATCACGCGGCGTCCTCCCGGTGTTCCATGCGGCCGCTGGCGTCCTTCACGGCTTCCAGGATGCCGGCATAGGCGCCGCAGCGGCAGAGGTTGCCGCTCATCCCCTCGCGGATGCGCTCCGGATCGGTCCCGGCCCGGCCCTCGCGGATGAGGCCCACCGCGCTCATGATCTGGCCCGGCGTGCAGAAGCCGCACTGGAACCCGTCATGGGCGATGAAGGCGGCCTGGACCGGGTGGAGGGCGTCGCCCTCCGACAGGCCCTCGATCGTCAGCACGTCGGCCCCGTCGAGGCTCGCGACGAGCTGCAGGCAGGAATTGATCCGCCGCCCATCCACCAGCACCGTGCAGGCGCCGCACTGGCCGCGGTCGCAGCCCTTCTTGGCGCCGGTGAGACCGAGCCGCTCCCGCAGCAGGTCGAGGAGCGTGACACGCGGGTCATCGAGGTCGATGGCGTGCGGCTTCCCGTTCAGGGTGAGCCTGATGGGTATGGTCATGGTCGGGTTCCGGCGTGTTCAGGCTGGAACGGTTACAAGTAGACGAACGCGGCCGGGCGGCGAGCCCACCCCGCCGGGGAATGTGCGCAACCTCACCGGACGACGCGACGGGGCAAGGGCCCCGGCAGCAGGGCCCGTCATCGTGGGCGCCGTTGGGACGGCCCTCAGCCCAGGGCCTTGCGCAGGGCGGCCACGAGGGTCTCGACCGCCTCCTGGGCCTCGTCGCCGAGGGTGATCGCCGCCTCGTCCGCGGTGGCCAGGCCGCGCCCGGTCAGTTCCTCGACGCCCTTCGGGTCCGCCTCGTGCCCGGCCCCGTCCTTGCGCACCACGGAGGTCACGCGTTCGCCGCTGACCAGGCGGTGGTAGGCCGCGAAGGCCAGGATCGAGAGGGCATGGTCGGAGAGTCCGTTCACGTCGGCCATCGGCGCACCACAGGTCTGGTCAGTCGAACCGGCGGAACGCGGGCCGCGCGTCCGGAGGTCCAGGCCAGGACGAAACGCCGCGTGGCCGGCGATTCCTCCCCCGGCGCGGGATGTCGCGCTCGGTCCGCCCTGCTGGTACCGTCCCGCCCGCCATGTCCGCACGACCCGACGCGCCGCGCATCGAAGCCACCCCGGAGGCCGCGCCCTCTCCCGGACCCTCGGCCGATGTCGAGGCGCGCCTGCGCCAGCAGGCGATCCTCTCCGAATTCGGCGTCGAGGCCCTGCGAAGCACCGATCTCGGCATCCTGCTGCAGCGGGCCACCGCCCTGTGCGCGCAGGGGATGAGCGCCGAGTACTGCAAGGCGCTCGAATACCTGCGCGGCCAGGACACGCTGCTGGTGAGGGCCGGGGTCGGCTGGAAGTCGGACGTGATCGGCCAAGCCACGGTCGGGGCGGACCTCGCCTCGCCCGCGGGCTACGCCCTCAAGACCGGCCGCCCGGTCATCTCGAACCACCTCGCCGTCGAGACGCGGTTCCGCACGCCGCAGCTCATGGCCGAGCACGGCATCCGCCGGGCGATCAACGTGCTGATCGAGAACCGCGACGGGGCCTTCGGGGTGCTGGAGGTGGACGACAGCCGGGAGGGCATGTTCGAGGAGGCGGACATCGCCTTCATGCAGGGCTTCGCCAACCTCCTCGGCAGCGCCATCGAGCGCCACCGCACGGAGGCGCTGCTCCGGGCCGCCCTCGCCCGGCAGGACCTCCTCGCCCGGGAAATGAGCCACCGGGTCAAGAACAGCCTCGCCATCGTCGCGAGCCTGCTCACCCTCCAGGCCCGCGCGAACGAGGGCGAGCCCGCCGTGCTCGCCGCCCTCCAGGACGCCCGCAGCCGGGTCGAGGCCATCGCCGTGGTGCACGACCAGCTCTGGCGCCAGGGCGGCGCCGAGCCCGAGGGGGGCGGGGCAGGGGAGGCGGTGCCCGGCGAGATCGACCTCGCGCCCTTCCTCGACAAGCTCGTCGTCAACCTCGCCAGCGGCGCCCCCACCCATCGCCTGACCTGCAGGGCCGAGCCGCAGAGGCTCTCGGCCGATCTCGCCATCCCCATCGGGCTGCTGGTCAACGAACTCGTCACCAACGCCCTGAAATACGCCTACCCGGCGGCGCGTTTCCCCGGGGGCGGCGAGATCCGGGTCCGGGCCGAGCGGGAGGCCGGCGGGCTCTGCGTCGAGGTGGCCGACGACGGGGTCGGCCTGCCGGACGGGTTCGAGATCGGCCGCGCCTCGAAGAGCCTCGGCATGCGTGTGGTCGGCAGCCTCGCCCGCCAGCTCGCCGGCACGCTGACGATCCCGCCGACGGGGCAGGGGACTTCGTTCCGCCTCTCCATCCCCATGGAGCCGGGGGCGGCCTGATTCGGGGGCGGCCCTCCCCCGGCCCGCCACGGGGGGGCACCCATCGTCTAGGTTGTGTGGAGTTTTATAAATCCCGCATGGCGTGTGGCATCGGCCGGTTTCCCGGCCGGGGAGGGGCATTCCCCTGCGAATTGCGGCCCCCGGAGGCCCGGGGAATCTGGCAGGGTCCGGCGCGCGGGGGTATCCCGGCCGTCTGTTCCGCTCCGGCCTGCGCCCTCCCCCCGGGGACGGCACCGGCCCCCGAGGCGCTCGCCATGCTCACCCGTCTCGCCGCGATCCTCGCCACCTCGCTGGGGGGCGACCCGGTCACCGCCGCGCCCGGCCCCGTCCCGGCCACCGCCGCCTACGGCCTGCAGCGCATGGTGCCGCGGGGGGAGGCGCGGACGATCGCCTTCTACGCCTCGCTGTTCCCCGACTGCTCCTCGCAGGGGCCCGTGGTGATCCGCCTGCTGTCGCAGCCGCGGCACGGCCGGGTGACCGTCGAGGAGGCCCAGTCCTTCCCGCAATACGCGCCCTCCTCGCCGCTCGCCGAGTGCAACGGCCGCAAGGTGCCGGGGAAGCGGATGGTCTACCAGGGCGAGGACGGGTTCGAGGGCCTGGATTCCTTCCGGGTGCTCGTGATCAACGCCGACGGCACCGGCTACGAATCCGAGGTGAAGGTGTCGGTGCGCTGAGGGCACCGGGGCGGCGGGGCTGGACAAACGCCCCCCGAACCCACGATCTGCCCGCGATGGATGCGGGACGGCAAGCGGCGACAGGGACGGGGATGGACCACGGGGCGGCCGCTTCCCTCGCGCGGCGGATGCATGGCTTCCGCAGCCTCGGCGACAATTGCGAGTTCGGGTTCGTGCAGCGCTACGGCGGCGTCGAGCCCTCCGGCCTGCTGCGCTTCGCCTACACGCCGATGGAGGACCTCATCCGCGGCCTGCGCTGCGGCTTCGCGGATCTCGGGGCGCCGGGCGACCTGCACCTCTCCGTCAGCGAGGGTGGCGCCTATTACTGCCACAGCCGGGCCTACAACATCTGGGCGAATACCGGGCAGGCGCCCGGTGCCATCGCGCCCGAGCCCCTCCTCGCCCGGGAATACGGCCGCCTCGCCCATCTCAAGGGCAAGATGCTGGACGAATTGGCCGCCGGGTCGACGGTCCTGGTGCGGAAGGTCGCCCGCGACGAGCCGGAGGGCGACTTCGCGCGGCTGGCCGAGGCGGTCTGGGCGCACGGGCCCTCGACGCTCCTGCGGGTCACGGAGGCGGGCCCCGGCTGGCGTCCGGAGCCCGTCCGGCGGGTCGGCGAAAGGCTGATCGAGGGGAGGGTGCGCCGCTTCGCCCCCACCGCCCGGGCCTGGGAGGTCGATCTGGAGCCCTGGATGCACCTCGTGGACGGCGCCTGGGCGCTGGAGCGGGGCGAGGCGCCGACGGATCTCGGGGCGGGCGCCTTCCCCGAAGCCCTGCGGCTGCCCGGCGGCCTGCGGCGGCATGCCGGGCGGCGGCGGGCGGCCGGGTTCAACGGCTTCACCCGGATGGTCGACCCGGCCGGCTTCGACCCGACGGCGATCTACACCTTCGCGAGCTGGGTCTGGATTCCGGAGGCGTTCGGGGGCGAGCGCATCTTCGCGGCGTCCGGCTACGCCCGCCTCGCCGGCCGCGACGCCGACCTCACCCTTCGCCGCTGCTGGCAGCCCGTCTGGGCCTCCGGCCGCCTCGGCCATGCGGCGCGCGAGCCGGTGGGCCTCGCCCTGGTCGGGAGCGACCGGGATGCCTTCTGGTCGGCCGGCGGGCGCTTCAGCCGGGGTCCGATCCCGGGGCAGGGGGCTCCACCGGCCCTGCCGACGCCGCCTGCCCCGTTCACGGCCCAGGACCTGTGGGCGCGCCTGAGGGCGCGGTGGGCGTGAGCGCGCCTCGCGCGAGGAAGGCCCTCCGGCCCCCGGATCTGGAGTTCGCATAAGATATATTATGGAACTTAAGGGGTGGATCCGAGGCGGGGAAGGGGGGTCGGAGGCCGGTCCAGCCACCCGCCGAGCCGCCGACGCGGCACTTCGGAGCGAGCGCCGGGGCGGGCGATCTCCCCGTGCGGGGACCCGGGATTCGGGGTGAGGGCGGTGCAGGCCCCCTCGCCCTTCGCCGACACCCCACCGCCAACATTCCGCCCCCCGCCCCTGCCCCGCCGGGGTCAGGCGGCGCGCTCGGCGAGGCGGTGGACGTCGCCGAGGATGCGGCCGTCGGCGGTCCGGCAGGCCATCTCCCGCGACAGCGCCTTCTCGGTCACCCGGATCGCCCCCGGCGCTTCCAGCGTGTCGGCGGCGGCGAGGAAGCCCGCCGCATCCATGGGGGCATCCCGGCCGCCGCCGAGGCCGCGCCACCACAGCACCGCCTTCTCGCGCTCGTAGCCGCGGCCCTCCGGCCGCAGGCGGACCCGCCAGCATCCCTCCCGGGCGCCCTCGTCCCAGTCGAGGACCACGTCCAGCCCGTCCGGCGCGCGCTCCAGGCTCCAGGAGACGACCGGGCGCCACTCCGCCTCCGGGGCAGGGCCGTCGGCGGGCCGGGCGGGCGGCAGCGCCGCCCCCGAGAGGATCGGCAGCTCGTCGTCGGCGGCGGCGTCGTGGCCCGGCTCCCGCTCCGCCTCCGGCTCGGTCCAGCACGCCTCGCAGGTCGAGGCGTTGAGGGCGATCAGGGCGCCGCAGCCGGGGCAGGGCTTGGCCCGCAGGCCCCCTGCCCCGCCGCGCACCGCCTCCGCCGTGCGGACGGTGACGGCATCGACCGGCCCGTGCATCCGCACCAGCCCGGCATAGTCGAGGATCAGCGCGTCCGCCTTGCCCGGCGCCGGGCGCAGGGCCCGGCCGACCTGCTGCACGTAGAGCCCCGTGCTCCGGGTCGGCCGCAGGAGGGCCACCAGATCGACCGCCGGGGCGTCGAAGCCGGTCCCGAGCACGCCCACCGAGGTCAGGCAGCGGATCTCGCCCGCCCGGAAGGCGGCGAGGATCCGGTCCCGCTCCCGCCGGGGCGTGCCGCCCTCGACGGTCTCGCAGGAATAGCCCTCCCCGCGCACGGCGTCGCGCACGGACGCCGCGTGGGCGAGGCCGGCGCAGAAGGCGAGCCACGCCCGGCGGTCCCGGCCGTACTCCGCCAACTCGGCGACGGCGGCCTTCGTGATCCAGTCGTGGTTGACCGCCGCCTCGAGCTCGCTGGGGATGTAGTCGCCCCCGCGCCGGCCGATGCCGGTCACGTCGAGCTGCGTCAGGGTCGCCTTGGAGACCAGCGGCGAGAGGTAGCCCCGGCGGATCAGGTCGCCGGTGTCGGCCTCGTAGGCGATGCCGGAGAACAGCCGGCCCGGCCCCTCGTCGAGTCGCCCGGAATCGAGGCGGTAGGGCGTCGCCGTGAAGCCCGCGACGCGCATCGCCGGGGCGAGGGCGGCGAGCCCCGCCAGGAAGCGCCCGTACCGGGTCTCGGCGGAGCGGGGGATGAGATGCGCCTCGTCCACGATCACGAGGTCCCGCGCTCCGACCGCGGCGAGCCGGTCGGCCACCGACTGGATCGAGCAGACCAGCACCTGCGCCCCCGCCTCCCGCCGCCCGAGCCCGGCCGAGAAGATCCCGGCCGGCGCCTCCGGCCAGTGGCGCTTCAGCGCGGCGAAGTTCTGGGCGACCAGCTCCCGGCTGTGGGTGACGATGGCGACCCGGGCGAGGGGGGCCTGTGCCAGGGTCTCCCGGGCCAGGGCCGCGATGACCAGGGATTTGCCCGCCCCGGTCGGCAGCACGACGAGGCGGCCCGCATCCCCTCCCCGCTCCCAGGCGCCCCGGAGCGCGGCGAGGCTCGCCCGCTGGTAGTCCCGCAGCCGCAGCACGGTCATGGCCGTCACGGGCGCCCGGCGAGGGTGCCCGCCCCCTGCCGCGACAGCAGGTAGATGTCCATGATCCAGCCGTGGCGGGCCCGGGCTTGCGCGCGCAGGCGGCGGATGTCGTCCCCCACGCTGCCCAGCCGCCCGGCGACCAGGATCTCGTCCGCGCCGCCGAGATAGGCGCCCCAATGGATCGTCAGGTCCGGGTCCAAGCCCGCGAAGGACGGGTCGCCGTCGAGCATCACCACCACGCTCTCGGCCCCCTCGGGCCAGCCGGCGGCGAGGCGCCGGCCGGTGGTGATGGCGACCGTGCCGCCGATGGCGTTGAGGGGCACGGCGTGGCGGGCACAGAGCACCTGCACGCTGGAGAGGCCGGGGACGACCTCGCAGGCGAGCGAGAGGCGCCCCCGCGCCGCGATCCGCTCCAGGATGCGCAGGGTGCTGTCGTAGAGGGCGGGATCGCCCCAGACGAGGAGGGCGCCCACCTCCCCGTCGGCCAGCGCGCCGAAGGCCGTCTCCAGCCGGTCCGCGCGGGCGGCGTGCCACGCCTCCACCGTCGCGGCGTAGTCGGCCGGGTTCCGCTCGCGGGGCGGGTCGTCCACCGTCACGAGGCGGTAGGGCCGGGCGATGTGCGCCTGGCAGATCCGCCGCCGGATCTCCACGAGGTCGGCGGTCTCGGCGCGCTTGTCGAGGACGAACACCGCATCGACGTCCGAGAGCGCCCGCACCGCCTGGAGGGTCAGGTGGTCGGGGTCGCCCGTGCCGATGCCGACGACGCGGATTCGCTTTTCGGTCTGTGCGCTCATGCGGCCGGGACCTAGCGCCCCCGGCCTCCTGTGCGCAAACCGGTCTTCGGCCGCACCGGCCGGGAGCCCTACAGGCACGCCCCCCGGGCGGTGACCGGCCAGAGGGCCTCGACCCGGCCGTTCCTCACGCCCACGAGCCAGTCGTAGACGTTCACCGTCGGGTCGCAATGGCCGGGGATCAGCTTGAGCCGGTCGTTGAGGCGCAGCACGTTGCCCGGATCGGCGATCACCCCGTGCTCGTCGGAGGCCTTGAGGTACTCCACGTCGCTCCGGCCGAACACCACCGGCATGCCGCTGTCGACGCTCTGGGCCTTCAGGCCGGCGTCGCAGATCGCGAGGTCCGCCTTGGCCTTGCTCATCACCGAGGTGACGATGAACAGGCTGTTCTCGAAGGCCGAGATCGGCCGGTCGCCGGAATCGCGGACGCGCTGGTAGTCGGCATCCATGAACACGTAGGAGCCGCATTGCAGCTCGTTGTAGACGCCGCTGGCGCCCTCCATCTCGAAGCTGCCGGTGCCCGCCCCCGCGACGATGTCGCAGGCCAGGCCCTCGGCCTTCAGCAGGTCCACGGTGCGCCGGGTCTCGTCGATCGCCCCCTGGATCAGCGCCCGGCGCTCGCCGTGGTCGCGGACGTGCTGGGCCTTGCCCTGGTAGGCCTGCAGGCCGGCGAAGGTCAGGCCCGGCACCGCGGCGATGCGCTTGGCGATGGCCACGGCCGGCTCGCCGGGCTGGACGCCGCACCGGCCCGCGCCGACATCGATCTCCACGAGGCATTCGAGGGTCGCGTTGTACTTCACCGCCGCCGCCGAGAGGTCGTCGACGTTGCCGATGTCGTCCACGCAGACCAGCACCCGGGCGCGGGTGGCGAGCGCGGCCAGGCGCTCGATCTTCCGGGGGGCGACCACCTGGTTCGAGACCAGCACGTCGCGGATGCCGGCGCTCACCAGGGCCTCGGCCTCGCTGACCTTCTGGCAGCACACGCCGCAGGCCCCGCCCCGCTCCATCTGGATCAGGGCGATGTCGGCGGACTTGTGGGTCTTGGCGTGGGCGCGGTGGCGCAGGCCGTGCTCCCGCATGTAGCGGCCGAGCGTCTCGACGTTGCGCTCGAAGGCGTCGAGATCGACCACGAGGCAGGGGGTGTCGACCTCCTCGACCGGCATGCCGACGGCGGCGGGAATCGTGTTGCGCATGGGGTTCCTCCGGGGATTCGGGCTCAGGGGGTCGCGTCGAGCAGGTCGGCGATGCGGGGCGTGGCCTTGATGCCGGTGCCGGTCAGGATCACGGCCGTCGTCTCTCCGGCGCGGATCGCCCCGCTCGCCGTGAGGTCGGTGAGGGCGGCGGCGGCCATGGCGCAGGTGGGCTCGACGTAGAGGCCGGACCGGGCGAGGGCGTGGAGCGCCCGCTCGATGGCGGCTTCCGAGACCGCCACCGCCCCGCCCCGGGACCGGCGCAGCGCCGCCAGCACCTCCCGCCCGCGCACCGGCTTGGCGATCGAGGCGCCCTCGGCCAGCGTCGGGCGCGGATCGACCGGCAGGGCGTCCTCCGCCCCGGCCGCGAACCCCGCCTGGAGCGGCGCGCAATGGGCCGGCTGCACCGCGTAGAGCCGGGGCAGGTGGTCGATCTCCCCCCGCCGGAGCAGTTCGCGGAAGCCGATGTCGCAGCCGAGCACGTTGCTGCCCGCGCCGCAGGGGATGATCACCGCGTCCGGCGCCCGGAAGCCCAGATCCTCCCACAGCTCGTAGGCGAGGGTCTTGGTGCCCTGGAGGAAATGCGCCTGCCAGTTGTGGCTGGCGTAGAAGATCGAATCGGCCTGGGCCACGGCCGCGTCCGCGGTGTCCTGGCGGGTGCCGGGGATCAGTTCGATCTCCGCGCCCGCCGCCCGCATCTGCACGGTCTTGGCCGGGGAGGTGGAGGCCGGCACGAGGATCTTGGCCCGCATCCCGGCCGCGGCGGCGTAGGTCGCCACCGCCGCGCCGCCGTTGCCGGAGGAATCCTCCAGCACCGCGGCGATCCCCTGCTCGCGCAGGATCGAGAGCATCACCGCGGCGCCCCGGTCCTTGAAGCTGCCCGAGGGGGCGAACCATTCGAGCTTGAAATGGGCGTGCCCGCCGTTCCAGGGCCGGCGCACCAGGGGCGTGCAGCCCTCCCCCAGGGTGATCGGATCCGCCACCGCCACCGGCAGGGCGCCGGCATAGCGCCAGAGCGAGCGCGTGCCGGTCTCGATCCCGTCCCGGCCGAGGCCGGGCAGGTCGGTGATCATCAGCGGGCGGCCCGCCTCCGAGCGCCAGCGCGGGGTGCCGATGGGGTAGGTCGTCCCATCGACGGGGTCGATATAGGCAGGGTTCGTCGTCATCGCGCCTCGGTCGGTCGTCGCGCTTCGTCGGGATAATACATTATTCGGTGCCCGGCGCCGCCCCCTCCGTGGGCCCGGCGCCGCCCGCCCCCGATCCCACCCTCCCCCCCTCATCCTGAGGTGCCCGCGACGCGGGCCTCGAAGGAGGCGTCCGGAGCGCGCGGCGATCCCTGGAGCCCTCCTTCGCGGTGGCTCTCGCCGCAGCTCAGGATGAGGTCCAGGGGGGGGACAGGGGCTTTTCGGCCGGCCCCCGGCTCGAGGTGACGGGGTGGGGCCGGCTGCCGATCTTCAGGCTACGCCGCCAGCCGCAGGCTCGTCTCCTCCGGGGCGTGCTCGGCCGCCACCGCCTCGGCCACGAGTTCGGCGGTCGCCCCCGACAGGGTCCAGCCGAGATGGCCGTGGCCGGTGTTGTAGAACACCCCCGCCCGGCGCCCGCGCCCGACCTTGGGCAGCATGTTCGGCAGCATCGGCCGCAGGCCGCTCCAGGCCACCACCCGGTCGGTGTCGACGCCGGGGAACTGCGCCCGCGTCCAGTCCACCAGGGGCTGGATCCGGTCGTGGCGGATGTCGCGGTTGAAGCCGTTGAACTCGGCGGTGCCGGCCACCCGGAAGCGGTCGTCCCCCAGCCGGCTGGTGACGATCTTCGTCGCCTCGTCGAGGATGCTCACCTCCGGCGCGGCCGCCCGCGCCTCCGCCGTGTGGAGGTTCACGGTGATCGAGTAGCCCTTGACCGGATACACGTTCACCCGGTCGCCGAGCAGGCCCGCGAAGTACCGGCTGCCGGTGCCCGCGCAGATCACCACCGCATCGACCGCCTCGGACCGCGCCGGAGCCTCCGCCTGCCCGGCCGGGCGCCAGCGGACGACGTGGCCGCCCGCCCCGCCGGGCGCGATCGCCTCGACGGCGGCATCGTGGAGGAAGCGCACGCCCTTCCGGGCGCAGGCGGCGGCGAGGCCGCGGGTGAACTTGTGGATGTCGCCGGTGGCGTCCGACGGGGTGAAGAAGCCGCCGTAATAAGCGCCGGCGAGCGTCGGCTCGAGGGCCCGGATCTCCTCCGGCGTGACGGCCCGGCGCTCCAGCCCGCCCTCCTGCAGCAGGGCGTTGACCTTGGCCGCCTTCTCGAAGGCCGCCCGGTCCCGGTAGAAATGCAGGATGCCGCGGGTCTTGAGGTCGAAGTCGATCCCCTCCTCCCGGGCCATGGCGAACAGGGCCTCCCGGGCGCGGATCGCGAGGCGCACGGTCTCGACGGTGTTCTCCCGGTAATGGGCCATCTCCCGGACGAACTCGGCCATCCACGACAGCTTGTGCCAGGAGGGGGCGGGGTTCATCAGCAGCGGCGCGTCGCGCCGGGCCATCCAGCGCAGGCCCTGGATCACCGTCGAGAGCTTGTTCCACACCTCGGCGTTGCAGGCCGAGAGCTGGCCGCCGTTGGCGAAGGAGGTCTCCATCGCGGCGTAGCGGTTGCGGTCGAGGATTGTGACGCGGTAGCCCCGGGCGTTCAGGGCATAGGCTGTCGTCACGCCGGTGATGCCGGCGCCGATCACGGCGACATGGGTCATGGACAAGGGACTCCGGAACACGGATGGACGCATGGAGCCGGCGTCGTGTGCCGCCGGCCGGTTGCGCCCCATCTGTCTCGGTGCCTGAGAGTTTGATCCGGCACCGCCCCGGCGAGGCGGTGGGCACGGACGTCCCCTTCGGCGGGTGCCAGCGGAATCACCGCCGCACCTCTCTCCAGATCGCCCCGACGACACGGTTCCTGGTGCCTGAGAGTTTCCGGGGCGGTTGCTCCGTCGGCGCCGGGCCGTCTCTGTCGGACGGTCCCGGTCTCTCCCGCATCGTCGTGATGGGCAGTGCGACATTAGTGCAGGAGCGCCCTGGGCCAAAGCCCCATTTTCCGGCAATCGGCCCGTGTTCCTTGCAATCCGCGCCACCTGTCACACCTGCTGGCGAAACGGAGCCCCGGACCGGATGACAAGCCTCAGCGTCGCGATCGCCTTCCTCGTCCGCCTTCTCCTCGTCCTGCTGTTCCTGCCGTTCAGCGCCCTCGACAAGATCCTGAACTTCAGGGGCGCCGTGGGTCAGGCCAAGCAGGCGGTGCATGCCACGGCGCCGGCGGTCGTGCTGATCCTGCTCGGGCTGACGGTGGAGATCGGGATGTCGGCCTGCATCCTGACGGGGGTGGCCGACCGGGCCGCCGCCTTCGTGATGGCGGGCTATTGCGGCGTCACCGCCCTGCTGTGGAAGCCGTTCTGGAAGCCCGGGGACTTCTGGTCCGGGGGCAAGGGCCGGGAGCTGTTCTGGGACTTCCTCAAGAACTTCGCCCTGGCCGGGGGGTTTTTGCTGATCACCTTCGGCACGGGGGCGAGCACGGTGGAGGGCTTCTTCGGCGACCCGCTGGCCTCGTCGCACCCCTATGCGAAGACGCCCCTGCGGTAGGCCGCCTCCCCTCCCCCCCCTTCCTGTGGGGGGAGGGAAGACGCCCCGTGCCGTCAGCCCTGCGGGGGGACCGTCGCGGTCATGGAGGGCCGCGCCTCGAACACCGCGTACCAGGCCGCCGTGGCCGGGCGGCCGTCGCGCCACGCGAGTTCGGGGAAGCGGAAATCGAGGTAGCCCAGCGCGCAGGCGATGGCGACGGTGCCGATGTCGAGGACGGGCATGTCGGCGACGATGGCCTCGATCCGGTCGAGGCCGGCGGTGATCTTCCCGATCTGGCCCGCGTCCCAGGCGTCCCAGCGGCGCTCCTGCGGCCGCAGCACGCGCTCGTAGCGGGTGATCAGCGCGGCATCGAGCATGCCGTCGGCGAGCGCCTGCCGGGTCAGGGCGTCCCAGCGCTCGGCCCCCTCGGGGAAGAGGTGCGCGCCCTCGGAGCGCATGTCGAGGTATTCGCAGATCACCCGGCTGTCGAACAGGCAGGTGCCGTCGTCCAGCACCAGCGCCGGGACCTTGCCGAGGGGGTTGTGCGGGGCGACCTCGGGGGCGCCCGCCGTCGGCGAGGTCCCGGCGGTGACGACCTCGATCGCGCCGGCCTGGCCGGTCTCGTGGGCCAGCACCAGGACCTTGCGGGCATAGGGGGAGGCGGGGGAATAGAGGAGCTTCATCGGCCAGTCCCGGCTTCGTGCGGAGGGCGCACCACGCACGGTTCCGGCCCGGAAATCCAGCCCCGCCGCGCCGGGATCCGCCGGAGTCCGAGTACGCGGCCCTGGAACCGGAGGGGTCGCGGGGCGTAGCTTGAGCAGAACGCCCCGCCGATGCTCCGCAACCCCTGCCTCCCGCCACCCTCGCCCCGTGGGGATCCACCGATGCGTGCCCGATCCGCCCTCCTCCTGTCCGCCCTCCTCCTCGCCCTCGGGGCTCCCGCGGCGCGGGCCGACGTGGTGATCACCGTGGACAAGGAGGCCCAGCGGATGGACGTCGCCGTCGATGGGGCACCGCGCTATTCCTGGCCGGTCTCGACCGGTGGCGCGGGCTACGACACGCCCTCCGGCAGCTTCCGGCCGTTCCGCATGGAGAAGACCCACTTCTCGAAGGAGTGGGACGACGCCCCGATGCCCTACGCCATGTTCTTCACGAACCAGGGCCACGCCATCCACGGCACCAACCACGTCCGCAGCCTCGGCCGCCCGGTCTCGCATGGCTGCGTGCGCCTCTCGGTGCGCAACGCCGCCACCCTGTTCGGCCTCGTGAAGGCGCAGGGGGTGGGCCACACCCAGGTGCGGATCGAGGGCGAGGGCGCCCTCGTGGCCGACGGCGGGGGCCGCTCCCGCGGCGCGGACCGCCGGGGCTACGGCGCCGCCTCGTTCGACGACGACCAGACCGGCGCGCGCGCGGTCACCTACTCCGTCCCGGTCCGCCGCCCGCGCGCCGTGGACCCGGTGGGGATCGACGGCTTCGGCCCCTCCCCTGCCGATTATTACGACGGGTACTGAGCCGGCCCATGCCCACCCGCCCCGCCCACACGCTCTGCCTCGCCGCCGCCCTCGTCGCGGCGGTGGGGGCCGCCCAGGCGCGCCCCTCCCCCCGACACCGGCCCGGCGCCGTCTCCACCGATTCCGACCGGGTGCTGACGCGGATGGCCGCGCGGGATGCCGAGACCCTCTGGCCGGCATGGCGGCACCGCAGGTCCCTCGCCGCCACCCTCCCCCCCGCCACGCGGGAGGAGGTCGCCGCCCCGCCCTTCACCGGCTGGGGCTACGGGGCGAGCATCCCCGGCGCGTGGCCGTCGTTCCGGTAGGCGCCCCGCGTCGCGGAGCGGGAATTCCGCCTCGTTAACTCCTCTTCTAAGGGAAGCCTTTACGGGCCGCCGCGACACTCCTGCCGTACCTCCCCGCCCGTGGGCGGGGTTCGGGTGGAGGGGGACGATTCGATGATGCGGCTCGCTGCCTTCTCGACCGCGTGCCTCATGCTCGCGGCGCCGGCCCTGGCCAGCGCAGGTTCGGTGGCGGTGGCGGCGCAGGCCCCGCGGCCGGGCGGGTGGCTGCGCGGCGTCGAGCCGGGCACGACCGGCTCCGTCCAGCCCTCCTCCGAGGCCCCCGCCAAGCCCTCCTGCCCGCCCGGGCGGCGGGTCGGCACCGGTGCGGGCTTCTGCCTGATCAACTGATCCCGGTTCGGCCGCTCACTCGCCGACGGCCGCCCCCGCCGGGCGGCGGTTGTCGTTGGCGCCGTAGAGGATTCCCGGCCGCATGCCCTCCGTGCGCGAGGCGTCGTTGCCGGAGGATTCCGCGCCCGGCCCGCCCGGCGCGGCGCCGCGCACGGCGATGAGTTCCTGCGCCCCCCAGGGGACCTGCACCGTCACCGCGTGGCCCATGCCCTTCAGCACGGCCAGCGTGTCCGCCGAGAGGGCGAAGGGCTCGGCATAGACCGTGTCCGGCAGCCACTGATGATGGATGCGCGGGGCGTCGACCGCCGCCTGCGGCTGCATCCGAAAGTCGAGCATGTTCACGATGACCTGGGCGTTGATGGTGATGATCCGCGAGCCGCCCGGGGAGCCCACCACCATCACCGGCCTGCCCCCGCGCAGGACCATGGTCGGCGCCATGGAGGAGAGGGGCCGCTTGCCCGGGGCGATGGCGTTCGCCGTGCCCTGGACGAGGCCGAACAGGTTCGGCACCCCGACCTTGACCGTGAAGTCGTCCATCTCGTTGTTGAGGAAGAAGCCGGTGCCGGGGGCGATCACCCCCGCGCCGAAATAGCCGTTGATCGTGTAGGTCAGCGAGGCCGCGTTGCCGGCCTTGTCGAGGACGGAGATGTGGGTCGTCTCGGGCTTCTCCCGGGGCATGAGGAAGGCCGGATCGGGCCGGATCGTGGCGGAGGGCGTCGCCCGGTCGGGGTCGATCCCCGCCCGCAGGGTGCGGGCGTAGTCCGGCGAGATCAGCCGGGCGACGGGGTTCTCGACGAAGGCCGGATCGCCGAGGAAGGCGTTGCGGTCGGCATAGGCCCGCCGCATCGCCTCGACCATCAGGTGGACGCCGCGCGCCGAATTGAACCCGGCCCCGGCGATGTCGTAGCCGTCGAGGATCGTCAGCATCTCGCAGAGGGTGGTGCCGCCCGAGGAGGGCGGGGGGGCCGAGAGGATCGCCGCGCCGCGGTAGGTGCAGGCGAGCGGCGCGTCGTCGGTGACGGTGTAGGCGGTAAAATCCGCCGCGGTGAGGAGCCCGCCCCCCTGCCCCGAGGCCGCCGCCACGGCGCGGGGGATGTCCCCCCCGTAGAAGGCGTCGGCGCCGGATCGGGCGACCGCCTCCAGCGTCCGGGCGAGGTCGGCCTGGACCAGCCGGTCCCCCGGCCGGAACGGCGTGCCGTCGGGCCGCAGGAAGATGCGGGCGATCGCCGGATCCGCCGCGAACTTCGCGGTTCCGGTCTCGAGGATGTCGGTGTCGCCCCGGGTCAGGACGAAGCCGTCGCGGGCGAGGGCGACGGCCGGCGCCATGACCTGCGCGAGGGGCAGGGCTCCGTAGCGGGCCAGCGCGGTGGTGAGGCCGAGGACCGTGCCGGGCACCCCGGCGGCCTTCCAGCCCCGGAGCGTCGCGTTCTTCACGACGTTCCCCGCCGGGTCGAGATACATGTCCCGGCTGGCCGCGCCGGGGGCCTTCTCCCGGAAGTTCACGAAGCGGCTGCGCCCGTCGGCCATGTGCAGCAGCAGGAAGCCGCCGCCGCCGAGGTTGCCGCAGCAGGGGTTCACCACCGCCTCGGCGAAGGCCACCGCCACCGCCGCATCGACGGCGTTGCCCCCCGCGGCCAGGATGTCGGCCCCGACCCGGGAGGCCAGGGCCTGGGACGAGACCACCATGCCGTTCTCGCCCTCGACCGCCGGGGCCGAGGCCGCCTCCGCCCGGCCCGCCAGGGCCAGCGCGCCCGCCACGACGAGTGCCATCCGCAGGCGTGCGATCATCGTTGCCCCTTCCCGCGGCGGCCGCCGTCTCCGGGAAGACTACACGGCTTGGCCTCGCGCCGCATCGGGACGAATCCCCTCCCCCCGCGGGGGGCGCCGGGGTTCGGCCCGCCCCGGACACGCCCGCAATGGCCAGGCCGACTCCCTCAGCCGTTGCGGAAGGTGTAGCTGTAGCCGTTGAGGGCCGGGGCGCCGCCGAGATGGGCGTAGAGGATCTTCGCGCCCTTGGGGAAGAAGCCCTTCTGCACGAGGTCGATCATCCCCTGCATCGACTTGCCCTCGTAGACCGGGTCCGTGATCATCCCCTCCAGGCGGGCCGAGAGGCGGATGGCCTCCACGGTCTCCTTCGAGGGCACGCCGTAGACCGGGTAGGCGTAGTCCTCCTTGATCACCACGTCCTCGTCCGCCACGGGGGCGGCGCCGATCAGCGCGGCGGTGTTGCGGGCGATCTCCAGAACCTGCGCCCGGGTCTGCTCCGGCGTGCAGGAGGCGTCGATGCCGATGACGTGGCGGGCGCGCCCGTCGGCGCCGAAGCCCACCACCATGCCGGCATGGGTCGAGCCCGTCACCGTGCAGACGACGATGTAGTCGAAGTGCAGGCCCATCGCCTTCTCCTGGGCCCGGACCTCCTCGGCGAAGGCGACGTAGCCGAGCCCGCCGTACTTGTGCACCGAGGCGCCGGCGGGGATCGCGTAGGGCTTGCCGCCCTCGGCCTCGACCTCGGCCAGCGCCCGCTTCCAGCTGTCGCGGATGCCGATGTCGAACCCGTCATCGACGAGCTGCGCCTGGGCGCCCATCAGCCGGGACAGGAGGATGTTGCCGACCCGGTCGTAGACCGCATCCTCGTGCGGCACCCAGGCCTCCTGGATCAGCCGGCACTTGAGGCCGAGCTTGGCCGCCACCGCCGCCACCATGCGGGTGTGGTTCGACTGCACGCCGCCGATGGAGACCAGGGTGTCGGCGCCCGACTTCAGCACGTCCGGCACGATGTATTCGAGCTTGCGCAGCTTGTTGCCGCCATAGGCGAGGCCGGAATTGCAATCCTCGCGCTTGGCGTAGATCTCGACCTCGCCCCCGAGATGGGCCGAGAGCCGCTTCAACGGCTCGATCGGCGTGGGGCCGAAGGTGAGGGGGTAGCGCGCGAACTGCTCCAGCATCGGGTCTCTCCGGGGTCCTTGACGCCGGAAAACTAGCCAACTTCCCCTGAAAGGTGCTCTCGATCTCGCCCTGCGGATTGCCTAACTGTTCCGCAGATGGGGATGTGAACGGAGTTCGCTCCCGCCCGAGAGGCCCGGAATGAAAGAATCGTCCATCCCGTCTCCCCTCGACAGGACCGATCTCCGGATCCTGCGCCTGCTCCAGACCGACGGGCGGATGGGCAATGCCGAGATCGCCAAGCGGGTGAATACCAGCGCCGCCACCTGCCACCGGCGGCTCCAGGCCCTGTTCGCGGAGGGGGTCGTGCGGGCGGTCCGGGCGCTGATCGATCCGGCGCGGGTCGGGCGGGGGACGCTGGTCATCGTCGGCGTGGTCCTCGACCGCTCGACGCCCGAGAGCTTCTCCGCCTTCGAGACCGCGGTGCGCGCGATCCCCACCGTGCTCGACTGCCACCTCGTGGCGGGGGATTTCGACTACTTCCTCAAGATCCGGGTCTCGGACATGGCGGATTTCAACCGCCTGCACAGCCTCACCCTCCTCGGCCTGCCGGGGGTGCGGCAGCTGCGGACCTTCTTCGTGATGAAGGAGGTCATCGACAACGCCCCGCTCCAGCTGTGAGGGTGGTGCCGCCGTGTGCCCCTCGCCGTCATCGCGAACGCAGTGACGCGACCCAGGGCAGCGCGGGGCTTCCGGACGTGGCGGCGCCCTGGATTGCTTCGCTTCGCTCGCAAGGACGGCGGTGCTGCCGGAGGGCCCTCCCCGTCATCGCGAACGCAGTGAAGCGACCCAGGGCAGCGGGGGGCTTCCGGACGTGGCGGTTCCCTGGGTTGCTTCGCTTCGCTCGCAAAGACGGCGGCGGCCCTCGGCGGCCGCGCCCGCCCGCGAGGTGCCCGCCGCCCTCGGCCGAGAGGTGTGCATTTTTCCCACTCAAAAGCGTCCCGCGCGGCGGCCGAGCTTGGCGGCAGCCTCATGAAAACCGTATTGGGACCGTCCACACGGCCCCTCCGAAGGCCATCATCCGGATCGCCGCCCATGCCGTCCCCGCTTCCGGAGCCGGCGACCGCCGTCCCCGCGCCGGGGCTCGGGCGGATCGCCGCCGGGATCACCCTGTTCCACCCCACCGCCGCGCAGGTCGCGGCCCTGCCGGGGCGCCTGCCCGACGGGCTCGGGGCGCGGCTCGCCTTCGCCAACTCCGCCCTCGATCCGGCCGCCCGGGGCGCCCTGGAGGATGCGGGTTTCGTGATCCTCGGGGACGGCGCGAATCTCGGGATCGCCGAGGCCCTGAACCGTCTGGCCGCCGCGGCGGCGGCGGCGGGGGCCGAGGGCCTCTACCTCCTCGATCAGGACGCGGCGGCCGACCCCGCCCTGCCCGGCGCCCTCCTCGCGGCGCGGGCGCGCCTGCGGGCGCGGGGCCTGGCCCCGGCCGCGGTCGGGCCCGCCCCCGCCGCCGCCGCCGGCCACAAGGCCCCCGCCTACCCCGCCCGCCCCGGCGCCGAGGCGGTGGCGGGGCTGCGGCCGGTGCAGTTCCTGGCCACCTCCGGCACGCTCCTCGACCTCGCCGCCTTCGCGAAGACGGGGCCGTTCCGGGCCGACTTCTTCATCGACGGCGTCGAGCTCGAATGGTGCTTCCGCGCCTGGAGCCGCGGCCATGGCAGCTACCTCGACCCCTCGGTCTCCCTCCCCCACCGGGTGGGCGGCGGGACGATCCGCGCCTTCGGGATCGCGATGCCCCGCCAGCCCCTGTTCCGCATGGCGACCTACCTGAGGAACAGCGTCTACGCGTGGCGGCTGCCGCACCTGCCCCTGTCGTGGAAGCTCGCCCAGGGGCTCTACCTGCCCGCCCAGGCCGCCCTGTACTGGGCCGATTCGGGCTGCCGGCCCGCCGTGCTCGGCCGCCTCGCCGGGGCGGCCCGCGACGGGCTCCTCGGCCGCCTCGGCCCGCCGGGGGACCTGCCGTGATGGCCGCCGCCGCGGATCTCGACGTGGTGATCGTCAACTGGAACGGCGGCACCCTGCTGCGCGACTGCCTCGCGGGCCTCGCCGCCTCGGACGGCGCGGCGCGGGTGGCGGTCACCGTGGTGGACAACGCCTCCACCGACGCCTCCCTCGACGGGCTGCCCGCCCTCCCCGGCCCGTTCCGGATCGTCCGCAACCGGGAGAACCTCGGCTTCGGCCGGGCCTGCAACCAGGGCGCGGCGGGGGGGACCGCCCCGGCGATCCTGTTCCTCAACCCCGACGCCCGGGTGGCGCCCGACGCGCTCCCCCGCGCCCGCGCCGCCCTGCTCGCCGAGCCCGGCTGGGGGATCGTCGGCGCGCGCTTGGCGGAGGCGGACGGCACCACCGCCCGCTCCTGCGCCCGGGCGCCGACGCCGGGCGGGATGCTCGGCCGGGCTCTCGCCCTCGACCGGCTCGGCCTCGTGCCCCCGCATTTCCTGCGCGACTGGGACCACGGGGACGACCGGGCCGTCGATCAGGTGATGGGCGCGTTCCTGATGATCCGCCGGGACCTGTTCGCCGCCCTCGGGGGCTTCGACGAGCGGTTCTTCGTCTACTACGAGGATGTCGACCTGTGCCTGCGGGCCCGCCGGGCGGGCTACGCCGTGCGCCACCTCGCCGGGCCCAGCGCCCGGCACCTGGGCCAGGGCACCACCCGGCAGGCCCGGGCGCACCGGCTGTTCTACATCCTGCGCAGCGAGATCCTCTATGCCGGCAAGCACCATGGCCGGGCCGTCGCCCTCGCCCTGGTGGCGACCGCCTTCTGCGCACAGGTCCCCCTGCGCCTGAGCCAGGCCCTGCTCCGGCGCTCCCCCGGCGAGGCCCGGGAGGTCCTGCGGGCCGCCCGCCTCCTCGCCGCCGCCCTGCCGGAGATCGGGGCCGCCCTCCTCCGCCCCGCGCCTTCCCCCCCTTCCGCCGCCGCCGCCCGTCCCGGCGAGCGGGCCTGAAGCCTGCCGAAGATCCAGCCGATGCTCCACGGACACCGAATCGCCGTCGTCCTGCCCGCCTACAACGCGGCGGCGACCCTCGATCGCACCCACCGGGAGATCCCGTTCGACATCGTCGACGACGTGATCCTCATCGACGACGCCAGCCGCGACGCCACGGTGGCGGTGGCCGAGCGCCTCGGCATCCATACGGTGCGGCACGGGAGCAACCTCGGCTACGGCGGCAACCAGAAGACCTGCTACCGCACCGCCCTGGAACGGGGCGCCGACGTGGTGGTGATGCTCCACCCCGACTACCAGTACGCCCCGCGCCTCGTCACCGCGATGGCCTCGATGATCGTCTCGGGCGAGTACGACGCGGTGCTGGCCTCGCGCATCCTCGGCAACGGCGCGCTGAAGGGCGGGATGCCCGTCTACAAGTACATCGCCAACCGCGGCCTCACCCTGGTGCAGAACTGGCTGATGGGCCAGAAGCTGTCCGAATACCATTCCGGCTACCGGGCCTGGAGCCGGGCCGTGCTGGAGGCCCTGCCCCTCGACCGGTGCTCGGATGACTTCGTGTTCGACAACCAGATGCTGGCCCAGGCCATGCACCGGGATTTCCGGATCGGCGAGATCTCCTGCCCGACCCGGTATTTCGACGACGCCTCGTCCATCAACTTCCGCCGCTCCTGCATCTACGGGCTCGGCGTCCTGCGCACGAGCCTCGCCTACCGCCTGCACCGCTCCGGCCTGCGGGCGGACCCACTCTTCGCCGACGGGGCGGCGCCCCTGGAGGTGCGGCCGTGAGCCTGGCGACCGCCTCCCGCCTCGCCGGCCTCGCGCTGCTGGCGGCCCTGGCCGCGGCGCCCCTGGCGGTGGGCCTCCTCGCCCCGGACGCCGCGGAGCGGCTGGCGGCCGGCCTCAGGGGCCTCGGCCCGGCCGGGCCGGCGATCCTCCTCGTCGTGCAGGCCCTGGTGGCCGCCTCCGGCGTGGTGCCCGCCTCCGGGGTCGGCATCGCGGCGGGCGCGCTCCTCGGGCCGGTGGAGGGGTTCTGCGTCGCGGCGATGGGCACCATGGCCGGCGCCCTCGTCACCTTCGGCCTCGCCCGGACGGTCCTCGGCGCCCGGGCGCTGGCCCGGCTCGGCGGACGGCGCCTGGCCGCCCTCGACGGGGCCCTGGCCGCGGAGGGCTGGCGCCTCGTCTGCCTGATCCGCCTCTCGCCGATCATGCCCTTCGCGCCCACGAGCCTCGCCCTCGGGGCGAGCGCGGTGTCCTTGCGCGACTACGCCCTCGGCACGCTCGCCGCCCTGCCGGCCCTGTTCGCCTACGTCGCCCTCGGCGCCCTGGGGCGCGGGGGCGGCCACCTCCTCTCCGGCGCCGGCCCGGCGGAATGGCTGCGGCTCGGCGTGCTCGGCGCGGGGGCGCTGGCCACGGCGCTCCTCATGCTGCGCCTGCGCCGGATCCTCGGCCGGGCCATGCCCGAGGGTGCCCCCGTACCGGGCGGGACTTCCCCCGGCGGAGACATCGCCGCGTGATCCGCCTGCCCTCCGGCCCCCGGTTCTGGTGCCTCGCCTACCTGTGCCTGTGCGCCCCGGTCTGCATCGCCCTGGCGCTGATCGTGCCGCCGGGCGAGGTCGCCGACGAGGCCGCCCACCTCGCCCGCGCCGCCGCCCTGATGCAGGGCGATGTCGTCGGCCACCGGGAGAGCGTGCGCTATGCCGACGGCTCGACCCATGTGGCGGCCGGCGTGCGGCTCGATCCCGTCTGGGCGCGGGCGGCCCTCTCGCGCCCCAAGGATTTCGGCGGCAGCCTCGCCGCGGAGGACGGCGCGCCGGATGCCAGGGGCCGGGTGTTCGTGCCCCTCTACACGGTGGGGACCTACCCGCCCTTCCTCTACGCCCCGGCCGCGGCGGGGCTCGCCTCCGGGCGGCTCCTCGGGCTCGCGCCGGAGGTCTGCCTCTATCTCGGCCGACTCGCCAACGCGACCGCGACCATCGCCCTCTCCCTCGCCGCCCTGGCGTTGGCGACCCGCGGGCGGGTGGCCCTATTCGCGCTGCTCGCCCTGCCGATGACCCTGTCGCTCGCGGCCTCGTTCAACCAGGACGCGCCGATCATCGCCCTCTCCGCCCTGGCCGCCGCGCTCCTGACGCCCCGGCCCCTCGCCGGGCCGGGCGCCCGCCTGCGCCTCATCGGGGCGATCCTGAGCCTCGCCCTCGTGGTGCTGGCCAAGCCGCCCTATGCCGGGCTCGCCGCCATGCTGCTGGTGCCCTTCCCCCGGGCCGGCGACGGCGACGGCGGCGGCGGCCTCGCCCGCCACGCCGCCCGGCGCCTCGCCGCCGCCGCGCTGGCGGTCCTGCCCGCCGCGCTCTGGACGGCGGCGGCGACCGCCACCGTGGCGACCCCGGTGCCGCGCAACGCCTACGAGGCCGGGCCGCTCTGGTCCGGCCCCCGCCCGGCGACCTTCGCCGCCACGGACCCGAAGGCGCAGGGGCAGGTCCTCCTCGACCGGCCCGCCCGCCTCCTCACCCTGCCGGGGCACTACCTCGGCACGATCAAGCACCTGACCATGCTGGCCAAGGGCGCCATCGGCATCTTCGGCTGGCTCGACAGGCCGCTGCCGGCGGTCGTGTACGGGACCTGGGCGCTGGCCCTGCTCGCGCCCCTCGTCCTGCTCCGGGGCGGCGTGCCCCCGCCCTGGCCGGAGCGCCTGATCCTGCCCGCCGCCGCCCTGGCCTGCCTCTGGCTGGTGCTGCTGTCGCAGTACCTGACCTGGACGAATGTCGGCGAGAGCCGGATCGACGGGCCGCAGGGGCGCTACCTGCTGCCCCTCGTGCCGATGCTCGTCCTGGCCTTCGCCCGCGCCCGGCCCGGCGCGGCCCCGGCGGGGCGCTGGCCGGCGATGCTGCCGGTGGCCGCCGCGGCCATCGACCTCGCCGCCCTGCCGCTGGCCGCCCTCGCCGCGGCCGTCCCGGCCTGAACGCCCCGGGGCGCCTTGCCGGGACGGCCGGGGCGCCTACAATCCATGGTTGCTCCCGTGGAGTGACCACCGATGCGCGCGCTCACCTGCCTCGTCCTCGTTCTGGGGTGCATCGGGTCCGGGGCTGCGGCCGGCGAGGCGGAGCAGGCCGCGGCCCGGACCGTCATCTCCCGGCAGGCCGAGGCCTTCGGCCGGGACGACGCGCCCACCGCCTACGCCCAGGCGGCCCCGGCGATCCGGGACGTCTTCCCCAACGCGGACCTGTTCCTCGGGATGGTGCGCACCCAGTACCAGCCGGTCTACCGCCACCGGAGCTTCGTCTTCGGCACGGCCCGGGACCTCGGCGACACGGCGGTGGGCCAGTCGGTGGCGATCCAGGACGAATCCGGCACCGACTGGACGGCGGACTACACCCTGGAGCGCCAGCCCGACGGCGAGTGGCGCATCACCGGCTGCCGCCTCACGAAGGCGCCGGGGATCAGCGCGTGAGGACGCGATCCAACTCCTTGCAGGCGAGCGCGACGAAGCGCGGGATCTCCCGCTCCTTGGCGTAGTAGGCCACGAGCCGCCGGGCGATCCCGAGATGGGCGGCGGCGGCATCCAGGGTGAGGTTGTTGCGCTTCAGGAAGACCGAGAAGTCGGCATTCGTCATGGCCGCCTCCGCCATGTCCTCGATCGTCTCGGCCCCGATATCGAGGTCGTCATGGCCCGGCCAGACCACCGAGGCGCCCCAGTCGCCCAGGCGCAGGTCCGCGAAGGGCACCGTGCCGTCGCGCAGGGGCCGGAAGACCTTGAAGGTGAAGATCACCGGCGCGAGGTCCACGAGATCCGTGCGGCCGGCGCGGCCCCCCTCGGCCCAGCGCGCCACGACCGTGAAGCGGCGCGGTCCCGGCGCGACGCCCGCGAGCTTCGGGAGCGGACGGCCGATGGTGACGATGTCGGTGTCAGTCTCGCTCATTGAGGCGCCTCCACTCGCTCATCAGGGCGTCCGTCCGCTGCCCCGCCCACGCGACGGCCTCGGCCAGGGCCTTCCGGGTGTACGTCCCCTCCAGAACCTCCAGGGTCCTGATGCTGACGAGGGCGTGGAAGTCCGGACCGATCATATGGAAATGCGGCGGGTTGTGATCCCGGGAGCGGATGTCGATCCGGAAGCCGTCGCAGCGATGGACCGTCGGCAAGGCCGGGTTCCGTGGAACAGGATAGTAGTGCACCCTGTGCACCGGGGCAAGGCGACGAATCCCCCAGCCTGGGGTTGGCAGGGCCGGGGCCGGGTCCGGACGAGAAAGCATCGCCGGGCCGCCCTGTGCCACCCCCGCCTCGCGCAACCCGCCCCCGTTTCGACATGCCCGCCCGCATCGTGTAGAGGGACCGCCTTCCCACGGAGGCCCCTGTGCTCCACGTCTCGACCCGCGGCGAGGCCGCCCCGCTCTCGTTCTCGGATGCGCTGCTCGCCGGATTGGCCCGCGACGGCGGGCTCTACGTCCCGCAGACCTGGCCGCGAATCGGCCGCGACGCCATCGCCGGACTCGCCGGCAAGCCTTACGCGGAAGCCGCCAAGCTGGTGCTGCGCCCGCTGGTCGATGGCGAGATCGCCGACGCCGACCTCGACCGGATGATCGACGAGTCCTACGCCACGTTCCGGCACCCGGCGGTCTGCCCGATCAGCCAGCTCGACGACAACCTGTTCCTGCTGGAGCTTTTCCACGGCCCGACGCTCGCCTTCAAGGACGTGGCGATGCAGCTCCTCGGCCGGCTGATGGACCATGTCCTGCGCCAGCGGGGCACCCGCGCCACCATCGTCGGCGCCACCTCCGGCGACACCGGCTCGGCCGCCGTCGAGGCGTTCCGCGGGCTCGATCAGGTGGACGTGTTCATCCTCTACCCGCACGGGCGGGTCTCGGAGGTGCAGCGCCGGCAGATGACCTCGGTCGAGGCGCCCAACGTCCATGCGCTGGCGCTCGACGGGACGTTCGACGATTGCCAGAACATCGTCAAGGCGCTGTTCCAGCACGGGGATTTCGCCGACGCGGTGCGCCTGTCGGGGGTGAACTCGATCAATTGGGCCCGGGTCGCGGCGCAGACGGTCTACTACTTCACCAGCGCGGTGGCGCTCGGGGCGCCCCACCGGGAGGTCTCCTTCGCGGTGCCCACCGGCAATTTCGGCGACATCCTCGCCGGCTGGGTCGCCAAGAAGATGGGCCTGCCGATCAAGCGCCTGATGATCGGCACCAACGCCAACGACATCCTGGTCCGCACCCTGGAGCACGGCGCCTACGAGCTGCGCGGCGTCGAGCCCACCACCTCGCCCTCCATGGACATCCAGATCTCTTCGAACTTCGAGCGGCTGCTGTTCGAGGCCCTGGGCCGGGACGCGTCGAGCCTGTCGCGGCTGATGGCCGGGCTCAGGCAATCGGGCGGGTTCCAGCTCGATCCGGCGGTGCTGGCCAAGGTCCGCGACGAGTTCGACGCCCACGCCGTGCCCGAGCGCGCGGTGATGGAGGAGATCGCCCTGACCCATGCGGCCACGGGCGTGACCCTCGACCCGCACAGCGCCATCGCCGTGAACGCCGGCCGGCGCCTTTTGGAGAAGGACCCGGCCACGCCGGTGGTGGCGCTCGCCACCGCCCACCCGGCGAAGTTCCCCGACGCGGTCGCCAAGGCGACGGGGGGGCGGCGGCCCGCCCTGCCCCCGCACCTCGCCGACCTGATGGACCGGCCCGAGCGCCTGACCCGCGTCGCCGCCGACCAGGGGGCCATCGAGCGCCTGATCCGCGAGCGCGCCCGCATCACGAAGGGCGGGTAGCCGCGCGATGAACCAGCATTTCTCGACCCACGCCGCCTCCCCCACCCTGCGGGTCACGCGGCTCGCCAACGGCGTCACCGTCGTCACCGAGCCGATGCCGGGAGTCGCCACCGCGAGCCTCGGCGTCTGGGTCGGGGCGGGCTCCCGCCACGAGCGGGCGGACGAGAGCGGCCTGTCTCACCTCATCGAGCACATGGCGTTCAAGGGCACGGGCCGTCGCTCGGCCCGGGACATCGCCGAGGAGATCGAGAACGTGGGCGGCGAGATCAACGCCGCCACCTCCACCGAGACCACGAGCTACACCGCCCGGGTGCTCGGGGAGGATGCCGGCCTCGCCCTCGACGTGATCGGCGACATCCTCACCGGGGCCACCTTCGACGCGGACGAGCTCGCCCGGGAGAAGGGCGTGATCCTGCAGGAATACGCGGCCATCGAGGACACACCGGACGACGTCGTCTACGACGCCTTCACCGAGGTGGCCTTCCCCGGCCAGGCGGTGGGGCGGCCGATCATCGGCCGGCCCGAGACGATCCGCAGCTTCGACGAGGCGGGCATCCGCGCCTACCTCGCCCGCGAATACACCCCGGACCGGATCGTCGTGGCGGGGTCGGGCAGCGTCGCGCACGAGGCCATCGTGGCGGCGGCGGAGCAGCATTTCGGCGCCCTCCCCGCGAGCGAGGCGCCGCCGATGGAGCCCGGCCGCTACGGCGGCGGCGGCGAGCGGCGGATGAAGCGCAAGCTCGAACAGGCCAACCTCGTCATCGGCCTGCCCGGCCTGTCCTTCCGGGACGAGGGCTACTACGCCCTGCACATGTTCGCGCAGGTGCTCGGCGGCGGCCTGACCTCGCGCCTCTGGCACGAGGTGCGCGAGACCCGCGGCCTCGCCTACGAGATCCAGGCCTTCCACTGGCCCTTCTCCGATTGCGGCCTGTTCGGCATCGGCGCCGGCACGGCGGGGTCCGACGTGGCCGAGCTGATCGAGGTGACCCTGGAGGCCACCACCCGGGCGGCCCGGGACCTCGACGGGGTCGAGATCGCCCGGGCCAAGGCGCAGCTGAAGGTCTCCCTGCTCTCGGCGCTGGAGACCCCCGGCGGCCGGATCGAGCGCAACGCCCGCCAGATCCTCGCCTGGGGCCGGGTGATCCCCGCCGCGGAGGTCATCGCCAAGGTCGATGCGGTGACGGTGGACGACGTGCGCGCGGCCGCCGCGACGATGCTGGCCGGCGCGCCCACGCTGGCCGCCATCGGCCCCATCGCCGGGCTGCCGAGCCTCGACCGGATCGCGAAGGGCCTGCGGGCCTGACCGACGGAACCCCGACACCCGCCTGATCCTGAGGTGCCGCGCAGCGGCCTCGAAGGAGCGCTCCAAGAGTCGCTGCGATCCCTGGAGTCCTCCTTTGAGGCCCGCCCCCGGCGGGCGCCTCAGGATGAGGGTGAGGGTTGGAAACAGAGGGCGGCAAAGGGGCCTTCAACTTGATTTGGCCGCAAAAGGGCGCGATCCGCGACAGGTGGGCCGGCGCGCCCTCGGCCTTGCCGGGTGTGAGCGTCGCCTTTACCAATCGTGGTCGCCAGGGCGGCCGAAGCCAACACCCCCGGCCGGACACGTCAGCCCTTTGCGCATCCTCGCCCTCCTCCTGATCCTGGTCGGCGGCCTCGTCACCGGCGGCCCCGCCCGTGCCGTCGAGGCGGTGCGGGTCGGCCTCGACCAGCCGGTGATCGACCTGACCGGCGCCATCGAGCGCTACCGGTCGGACGGCGACCTCGTGCAGATCTCCACCGCCGCCGGCAAGGACGGCATCAAGCGCCGGATCGTCGTGAAGGCCCGCGACGCCGGCGCCCGGCCCGATTGGATCGCCTTCGCGCTGACGAACGACACCGACGAGCAGATCGACCGCATCCTCATCGCCCCGCATTTCCGCCTCGTCGGCTCGGGGGTGATCTGGCCCGACCTCGGCGGCTCGCGCATCGCCGCCATCACCGCGAGCCAGGGCATCCGCCCGGAGCGCGACGAGAACCCCGACGCGGACCAGTTCACCATCACCCTCGACCCCGGCACGACGGTCACCTACGTCGCCGAACTGCGCACCCCGAACGTGCCGCAGCTCCACCTGTGGGACCAGGACGCCTACCGCCGGAAGACCTCCGGGCTCACCCTCTACAAGGGCATCATCATCGGGATCAGCGGCCTGCTCGCCCTGTTCCTGACCATCGTGTTCGTGGTGAAGGGCGCCATCATCTTCCCCGCGGCGGCGGCGCTCGCATGGTCCGTGCTCGCCTATGCCTGCATCGATTTCGGGTTCCTGCAGCGGGTCTTCCCCGTCACGGAGCTGGCCGAGCGGGTCTACCGGGCCTCCGCCGAGGCGGTGCTGGGCGCGACGCTGCTGGTCTTCCTGTTCGCCTACCTGAACCTCGCCCGCTGGCACGTCCGCTACAGCCACGTGGCGTTCTTCTGGCTCGCCTTCCTGGCGGGCCTCGTCGGGCTCGCGGTGTTCGATCCGCCGGTGGCGGCGGGCGTGGCGCGCATCTCCATCGCGGCGGTGGCCGGCATCGGCCTGCTGCTGATCCTCTACCTCTCGGTCCATAACGGCTACGACCGGGCGATCCTGCTGGTGCCGACCTGGCTGCTGCTGGTGATCTGGGTGACGGCGGCGGGCTTCGCCGTCACCGGGCAGATCGGCAGCGACCTCGTGCAGCCGGCGCTGATCGGCGGCCTCGTGCTGATCGTGATGCTGATCGGCTTCACCGTGCTCCAGCACGCCTTCGCGGGCAGCGGCCTCTCCCACGCCCTCGTGTCCGACACCGAGCGGCGGGCGCTGGCCCTCACCGGGGCGGGCGACGTGGTGTTCGACTGGGACGTGCCCGCCGACAAGATCTTCGCCGGCCCCGAGATCGAGGCGCAGCTCGGCCTGTCCCGGGGGGCGCTGGAAGGCCCGGCCGCGAACTGGCTCGGCGCCCTGCACCCGTTCGACGTGGAGCGCTACTCGGCGGCCCTCGATACGGTGATCGAGGAGCGGCGCGGGCGCATCGTCCACGACTTCCGCCTGCGCTCGGCGGCGGGCAGCTATTTCTGGTACCGGCTCAAGGCCCGCCCGGTGATCGGGGCGGACGGGGAGGTGATCCGGGTGGTGGGCACCATCGCCGACGTGACCGAGGTGAAGACCGCCGAGGAGCGCCTGCTGCACGACGCCGTGCACGACAGCCTCACCGGCCTGCCGAACCGGGAGCTGTTCGGCGACCGGCTCGACGCCGCCCTCGCCTTCGCCGGACAGGACGCCCGGCTGAAGCCCACCGTGCTGGTCCTCGACATCGACCGGTTCACCGGCATCAACGACGCCATCGGCCTCTCGGCCGGCGATTCGATCCTGCTCACCCTGTCCCGCCGCCTCGGCCGGCTGCTGCGCCCGCAGGACACCCTGGCCCGGCTCGCCGGCGACGAGTTCGCGGTGATCCTGCTCTCCGAGCGCGACCCGGACCGGATCCTCGCCTTCGCCAGCATGATCCAGCGGGCCATCGCCACGCCGATCACCTATGCCGACCGGGAGATCTTCCTCACCGTCTCCATCGGCCTCGCCTTCTACGAGGGCGGCCTGAAGCGCGACGAGGTGCTGAAGAACGCCGAGGTCGCGATGATCCAGGCCAAGCGCCAGGGCGGCGACCGCATCGAGGTGTTCCGCGCCCACATGCGCGCCGAGCGCTCCGACCGGCTGATGCTGGAGGGCGACCTGCGCAAGGCCATCGAGCGCAACGAGATGCGGGTGCTGTTCAACCCGGTGGTGCGCCTCGACGACCGCACGGTGGCGGGGTTCGAGACGGTGCTGCGCTGGGACCACCCGAAGCTCGGGCGCATCCCCGCGGCCACCTTCATGCCGCTGGCCGAGGAATGCGGGCTGATCGTCAACCTCGGCATCTTCGCCCTGGAGCGCACCGCCCTCGAACTCGCCGCGTGGCAGCGCTCCCTCGAAGTGGAGCCGCCGATCTTCGCCGCCTGCAACCTGTCCTCGCGCCAGCTCCTGCGCCACGACCTCCTGCACGATGTGAAGACCGTGCTCGCCCGCTCCGGCGCGCTGGCCGGCTCCCTGAAGCTGGAGTTCAGCGAGAGCCTGGTGATGGAGAACCCCGAATACGCGGCGCAGATGCTCTCGCGCATCCACGACCTCGGGGCGGGCCTGTGCCTGTCCGATTTCGGCACCGGCTACTCGGCCCTGTCCTACCTGCAGCGGTTCCCCTTCGACACGATCAAGGTCGACCGGGCCTTCGTGCGCCAGATCACCTCCGGCCAGACCGGGATCCTGCGCTCGATCGTGAAGATGGCGAGCGAACTGAACCTCGCCATCGTGGCCGAAGGCTGCGAATCCGAGGCCGACGCGGTGGCGCTCGCCGAACTCGGCTGCGAATACGCCCTGGGCCCCGCCTTCGGCGAGCCGATGACCATGCTCCAGGCCCGGCAGATCGTCGGCGCGGCGCCCGAGGCGGCATAGGACCCGCGGGCCGGCGCCGCGGGGCGATCCCCGCCGCGCCCCGGTCCGGGACGGCCCGCCTCGCGTCGCCTGCGATGACGTCGGGAGGGGCCGGGCGGGTCGGATTAAGCCCCCCTTAACCACGTTCCCTCAAGGTCATCCACAGGTCGCGTGTGGGGGATCAGCGGATGGCCGAGGCGGCGAGACGTTTCCAATCGGCGGGGAGCCCGGATCTGGTGCGCCGCATGATCGCCCGCCCGGTGCGCCTCGCGCATCAGGCGCGCACCCGGCTGCCCGGGCCCGATGCGGCCCCGGTTCCCGCGCCGGAGGCCATCCCTTCCGTCCTGGCCCTGGGCCGGACGGAGGCCATGGTCGCCCGGCTGGAGGGCGAGCTCGGCGTGATGAAGGCGGTGGTGCGGGTGCAGCGGCAGGAGATCGACTCCCTGCGGGCGCAGCGCCGGCTGCTCACCGAATCGTCCCCCGACGACGATGTGCGGGCGACCCGCGAGCGCTGGGCCGCCCTGGTCGATTCCCTGATCGCCCGCCCCTGCTGAAGATCCCGGCGAGCCGGATCCCGTCGCCCGTCCAGGATGAGCCAGTGTCGCACGATGTCCGTGGGAATCCGGATCCCCCCTTTCTGCATCGTGTCGTGAGAAGGGGCGAGGGTCCGGCCATGCGCGCGCGCTGCTCGCTCGTCGTCAACGGCCGTGCGGTGCGCTGCTCCACCGGGGACACGCCCCTCGAAGCCGCCCTGGCCGAAGGCATGATCGCCCCGGTGCCGGGGCTGCACGGCGTCAACCTCCTCGGCCAGGGCGCAGGCCCCGCCGCCCGCCGGTCCCAGGGCCGCCGGGGCCGGGAGGCGCCCGCCCCCCTGCCCGACGTGCCCGAGAGCCGCCCGGCGGAGCACGCCCCCGCCCGCGCGCCGCAGGAGCGCCCCCGCCAAGCCACCCTCAAGGGCACGCTGACGGAGGTGCGCCGGCTCGGCCCCGGCATCCTCGAGGTCGTCGCCACCCTGACCCGCCGCCCGCTCCACGAGCCGGGCCAGCAATTCACCGTGACCCTGCCCGGCCTGCCCCCCATGGCCCTGAGCCCGACCCTGCGGGTCGATGGCGCGGCCGAGATCAACGAGGCGGTGTTCCACCTGCCCCGCGACCCGGACGGCGACGGGACGGACACCCTCGCCCCGGGGGGCGAGGTGAGGCTGAAGGGCCCCACCGGGCGGAGCCATTACCGCCCCGGCGGCGGACGCCTCGTCCTCGCCGCCACGGGGGCCGGCTTCGGGCCGATCTGGGCCATCGCCCGGGCCGCCCGCTACATCGAGCCGGAGCGCGACATGGCGCTCTCCATTGGCGCCCCGGACGCCCTCGACCTCTACATGCGCGAGAGCCTCGACTGGCTGCGCGCCACCGGCGTCGGCCGGATCGTGCTCTGCGCGGAGCGAGGGCGCCAGCGCCCGCCGGACGTGCGCCCCGGCCCCGTGGGCGCCCACCTCCCGCAATTGCGGGCGAGCGACGTCATCCACGTGGCGGGCGACATCGGCACGGTGGGCGCCGTCCAGGCCCTGGCCGGCGCCGTGGGGGCGCGCTGCTACCCGATCGTGGTGGGCTGACCGGGCCTACCCGCCCTCCCCCACCGTGAGGGATCCGGTGCCCGTCCGCCCGTAGCGGGCGGGCCGGTACATGTCCTCGACGGTGGCGCCGGGGTGGCGATAGGTCCCCGGCGAGACCGCCCGGACGGCGTAGGCCACGGTGAAGAAGGCCGGCTGGCCCGGCTCCCGGGTGTAGGCCGCCACGAAGCGGTCGTCCCGGAACTCCGTATGGACCGGTTGCACCTCGGACTTCGCGAAGGCGAGGCCCTGGAGGGCGTCCGCATCGAGGAGCTTCGGGTTGTCGATCTCCAGGCCCGCGGGCAGGTGGTCCACGAGGAGCAGCCGGGCGGCCTCGGCCTTGGCCTCCGTCACCTTGAGCACCACCACGAGGCGGTCGTTCTGCCGGATGCCGGCGGCGGGATCCACCACGCTGCCGTCCAGCCGGTGCAGGCTGCGCTCCAGCGTGTAGCCGCGGGATTCCGCGGGCTCGGGCACCCGCGGCTGGCCGGACACGCCGAGGGCCACCTGCACCGGCCCGGTGCCGGTGTTGACGAGCACAGGGCCGCCGCCGGCCAGCTCGGCATCCCGGTAGGCGCGGGCCAGGGCCCCGGTCCGGGGCGCCCCGTCGAGGGTGAAGGACAGGTCCTTCGCCCGGTCCGCCACGCCCGCGGCGGCGAGCAGCATCCACGCATCCTCCTGGGTGCTGGTCGGCCGCCCGTCCGCCCGCTCCTGGCCGAGCACGGCGGCGGCGGGGGCGAGGGCGGTGCCGGACAGGCCCGCTTCGGCGGCGAGCGCGATCAGCCCGGCCCCGTCCCGCAGGCGGGATCCGTAATCGGCCCGGTAGCCGCCCCCGTCGCGCCCGGAGGACAGGGCCGCCACGGCCGCCTCCATCGCCCGGGCCGCCCGCCCCCGGTCGCCCAGCAGCGCCAGGGCGGCGGCGATCTGCGCCTTGCCCAGGGGCGTGCGGACCTCCCTGAGCTTCGCATCGGCGAGGTAGCGCAGGTCGCCCATCACCGGCCGTCCGTTGCGGGCCAGCACGTAGGCGGCATAGGCGAGGGCGGCGCCCCCGTCGCCGACCTCGCCGGCATTGGCGACGGCGTTGCGCAGGCGGTCGAGGGCGAGGCCGAACGGCCCCTGGGGCACGGCGAAGTGCCCTTCGCGGGCGCGGGTGAGGAAGTCGGTGACGTAGGCGTCGAGCCACAGGTCGTTCGACCCCTCCGCCGACCACAGGCCGAAATCGCCGCTCGAATCCTGGCGGGAGAGGACGCGGGCGATGGCCTCGCGCACCCGCGCATCCGCATCCGCGTCGGGGGCCGGCCGGTCGAGCCCCGCCAGCCGGTTCGCCGCGAGGAGCGGCAGCGCCCGGCTCACCACCTGCTCGGAGCAGCCATAGGGGTAGCGGTCCAGCGCCTGGAGCAGGGCGGGCACGTCGATCCCCGGCAGGGTCGTGGCGGAGAGCGAGACCTGCCCGGTGCCGGGGATCACGTCGTCCAGCAGGTCCGGGGTGAGCGTCAGGCTCTCCCCCGGCGCGAGGGTTCTGACCTGCCGCCGGAGCAGCGTCCCCGTGCCGGGGGCGATGCCGAGCGCGAGGCTCTGCGCGAGGGGCCCGGCGAGGCCCGGCCCCGTCAGGGCGATGGCGAGCCGGGCGGTGCCCGGCCCCGTCGCCGTGAGGGGCACGGCGAACCGGCCCTTGCCGGCCGGGGCGAGGTGCAGGACCGTGCGCCGCGCCCCGCCGCCGATCTCCACCGGCCCGGCCTGCGTGACCTCGGCGGTGTAGTCGCCGGCCTCCCCCTCCACGTTGTCGAGGGCGACGGACAGGCGCGAGCGGTCGCCGATGTCGAGGAAGCGCGGCAGGGTGGCGCTCACCGCCACGGGGTCGCGGATCGTCACGTCCGCCTGCGCCTGCCCGACGCGGGTGCCGCTCCAGGCGGTGACCATCACCCGGGCGGTGCCGTTGAAGGCGGGCACGGGGAAGGTGACGCGGGCGGTGCCGTCCGGCCCGACCGTCACCACCCCGGAGAACAGGGCCAGGGGCGCCTGGGTCGGGGGTGCGTCGGCCAGCTCCCCCCCGCCCGCGTCGCCGCCGGAGCGGATCGCCCCGGCGCTGCCCTGCATCCCGTCGATCAGGTAGCCGTAGACGTCGCGGAACTCGGGCCCGAGCGCCCGCTGGCCGAGGAAGTGGCCGGTCGGGTCCGGGGGGGCGTAGCGGGTGAGGGCGAGGATGCCGACATCGACCATCGCCACCGTGACCCGCGCCTCCTCGCCCGGGGCGAGGCCCGCCACCGCCACCGGCAGGGTCAGGTCCTGCCGGGGCCGGGCCTTCTCCGGCGCCGCCACGGAGACCGCGAGGGTGCGGGCCTCCCGGTCCACCGAGAACCATGCGAGGCCGAGCGCCCGGCCCGGCTGGCGCTTGGCCGCCTGGTCGAGGGGCCGGTAGGCGGTGGCGACGAGGTAGGCCCCGGCCCCCCATTCCGCCTTCACCGGCAGATCGAGGGTGGTGCCGCCTTCGGCGACGCCGACCTCGCGGATCTCGTGGACCCGGTCGCTCACCACCATCACGCTCGCCCGGCCGGAGAATTTCGGGCCGAGGCGGACGTGGAGCGTCTCGCCGGCCCGGTAGGCGGCCTTGTCGAGGGTGAGGTCGAGGAGGTCGGGGGCCTGCGCCGTCTCGGATCCCGCCCAGCCGACCTCGAAGCCGAGGCTCGCCGCCGCGTCGGGAGCCCCCGGCGCCGCGACGTCCAGCCGGTAGGCCCCGAGCCCGACCGGCGCCTGGAGGCGGCCAGGCGCCCCGGCGGCGAGGTCGAAGGTGCCGCTGGCGACCCGCTTCGTGGTCTTGGCCGCCTCGAAGGACCAGCGCCCGTCCGCCCGGTACCATTGGTAGGTCGTCTCGACCTTGGAGAGGGTCCAGGTCACGCCCGCCTTCGGCAGGCGGCGCCCGTCCGGGGCGGCCATCACCACGTCGAAGCCGGCGAGGTCGCCGTCCTTGAGGTCGGAGAAGCCCTTGCGGATCGCGAGCACCGGCCCGGCGGGCAGGATCGGCAGGGTCACGCTGTGGGACAGGGCCCGCCCGCCGGGCTCGGCCACCGCGAGGGTGATCCTCGCCTCCAGGGGCCGCGGGGCGACGATCTCCGGCACCGGCACGGAGACGCTCGCCGCGCCCTGCCCGTCGGTGGTGGCGTGGGCGGGGAGGTCCCGCGTGGTCGTCTCCACCGCCTCGTCGTCGAGGCCCACCGTGAACCCGTCGAGCCCCGGGATGCCGCTGCCGGAGGCCGGCTGCACCGTGACGCTGCCGGACACGTCGAGCCCCGCCCCCGGCGCCCCGTAGAGGAACCGGGCGGAGACCGCGACCTGCGCCGGCTCGCCCCGCCTCAGGCGCGGCGCGGCGGGGGTGAGGGTCACGTCGAGCCGCTCGGGGACATAGTCCTCCAGCAGGAAGCTCGCCTCGCCCACGGGGGGCGCCTTCGGGTCGGCATAGGCCGCGATCCGCCACGTCCCGTGCATCGCCCCCGGGAGAAGGGGCAGGGGGTAGGCCCGGCCGCCGAGCCCCTGGTCCGCCACCGGGACCCGGCGCTCTTCGACCCCGTCCGGCCTCCTGACCACCAGGGTCAGGGGCAGGTCGGGCACGGCGTTGCCCCGCGCGTCCCGCAGGAGGGCTTCGACCTGCACGGTCTCGCCGGAGCGGTAGACCCCGCGCTCGGTGAACAGATAGGCGTCGAGGCCTCCGCCCTCGGGGCGGCCCTTCACGCCCCGGTCGGTGAGGTCGAAGGCGCCCTGGTCGAGGTCGAGGAAGCCGTAATCGTCGCCGATCGCGGCCACGACGAGACTCGGGGCGGTGCCGCCCTCGCCCCGGCCGAGCCCGGCCTCGAAGGCGGCGTGGCCCTGCGCATCGGTCCTGCGGGTCGCCAGCACCTCGTTGTCCCGGGCGATCAGGCGGATCTCGGCGCCCTCCATCGCCCGGGCGGTGCCGAGGGAGCGCAGCACCACATGGACGCCGTCCCGGCCCTTGGTGGCGGTGAGGCCGAGGTCGGAGACGACGAACCATTGCGTCGCCTGCTGCGCGTAGCCCTCCTCGTCGGCGGCGGCCGGGCCGGAGGGGCGGGCGATCATCACGTAGACGCCCGGTTCCAGCGTGCCCACCGCCCGGAGCACCGGGAAGGCGGTGATCGCCTCCCGGTTGGTCTCCGCCTTGGCGGTGTCGAGGCTGCCCGCCCAGACCCGGACGCCCTTCTGCGCGGCGATCCCCTTCGCCGTGGCCCCGCTGAGCTGGCCGAGGAAATCCTCCGAGCGCAGGGTCGGCAGCAGGCCGCGGTCGCCGATGCGCAGCACCTCCACGTCGAGCTTCGGCGCGTTGACCGAGACGATGGGGATGCCCGCCTGCCCCGTGCGGGGCAGGACGTAGGTGCGGCCGGTGAAACGCGCCTGGGGGGTGCGGTCGCGGATGAAGACCTCGTAGTCGGCGGCCTTCTGCAGGCCCTCCCCCACCGCGGAGGGCAGGCCGGGGCGCAGGACCACCGCGTAGCGGCTGCCGTGCATCAACCCATCGATGCAGACCTGCGACCCCTCCCCCGTCACCGCCGCCGCGGTGCCGCCGGCCACGGCGACGTAGGGCGCGAAATCCGCCTTCGGGGCCACGGCCTCGGAGAAGGTGAAGCACAGGCGCGGGGCGGCCGCGTCGGAATCGACGGTGTAGGTGAGGATGCGGAAGCCGTGCCCGGCGCGGAGGGCCTCGTAGGTCCCGCGCACGTCGGCGTCGTCGGCGAGGGCGAGGCTCGCGGCGTAGGCATCGAGCGCCGGGCGCCACTCCTCCTGGTCCGCCGCATTCTCCCCGAGCAGCGCCAGGGCCTCGGCCGCCTCCGGGGCCGTGCGGGCGCGCTCGTAGGCCCGGTAGGCGGCGGCCAGCGCCCGGCCGCGCAGGAGGGTGCGGGTCTTGACGTCGCCCTCCTCCGTCCCGCCGGCCGCCGCCTGCGCGGCGCGGGCGAAGGCGCGCCAGTGGGCCGGGTCGGCGGGGTCGGCCGCCACGGCGGCGGCGAGGGGGGACAGCGCCTCGGCGGCCTTGTCGGCCTCGAGCAGGGCGTCGCCCCTACGACGGGACTGGGCGGCGGGCGGCAGCGGCGCGGGGGCCTCCGCCTTCAGGGCGGCCTCCAGGCGGACGGCGTCGCTCGCGAGGGTCGGGCGGGCGAAGGTCTTGGGGACCGGAGCGGGCGGGGGCTTCGTCTGCGCGGCGGCCGGCGCCGCCATCAGCAGCAGCGCGGCGAGGCCGCCCGCGACCGCATCGATCCACCCCCGCGCCATCGGCCCCTCCCCCCACCGCCGCGACGCGAATCGCGGCGGACCCAGCGAGGGAGAGAGTACAGGGCACAGGGGCGAAGGGAACCGGCCGGTCGCGCCCTGAATCGGGGCGGCCGACGGAAGCCCCATCCGTCCCCGCGGGCGGGGTGTCCCCGTCAGTACACCTGCGCCGGCTCTTCCTTCGGCCGCTCGTTCGACCGTGCGTCGAGGCTCTTCTCGATCACCTTGCCGAGGCCGATCATGATTGCGTCGATGGCGTAGTCCTTGGGCGTGTAGACGGCGCGCACGCCCATGTTCTTCAGCACCAGCTCGTCCTCCGGCGAGATGATGCCGCCGACGACGACCGGGATGTGGTCGAGCCCCGCTTCCCGCATCTTGGCCCGCACCTCCCGCACCAGCGGGACATGGCTTCCGGACAGGATCGACAGGCCGACCACGTGGGCGCCCGTTTCCTTCGCCTTGGCGACGATCTCGGAGGGCGTCTGGCGGATGCCGTCGTAGGTCACGTCGAAGCCGACATCCCGGGCGCGCAGCGCGATCTGTTCGGCGCCGTTGGAATGGCCGTCGAGGCCGGGCTTGCCGACGACGAGCCTCGGCGTCTCGCCGAGCCGCTCGCCGAGGTCGGCGATCAGCAGCCGCGCCTCCTCGGCGGCCCCCGCCGAGGCGGTCTCCAGGGTGACGCCGGTCGGCGCCCGGTACTCGCCGAACACCGCGCGCAGGCAGGAGCCCCACTCGCCGGTGGTGACGCCCGCCTTCGCCGCCGCGATGGAGGCCGGCATGATGTTGGTGCCCGAGCGCGCCGCCTGCTCCAGGCCGGCCAGCGCCGCGCGCACGGCGGCCGCGTCGCGCCCCTCGCGCCAGGCCTTGATGCGGCCCGCCGCCTCCATCTCCACCGTCTCGGAGACGGAGAAGATCGCCCCCTCCCCCGCCGTCAGCGGCGAGGGTTCGCCCTGCTGCCACTTGTTGACGCCGACGACGATCTGGTCGCCCGCCTCGATGGCGGAGATGCGCCGGGCGTTCGATTCCACCAGGGCGCGCTTGAGGGCGCCGGTCTCCACCGCCGCCACGGCGCCGCCGATTCCGCCGATCCGCTCCAGCTCGGCCCGGGTCTCGGTCTTCAGGGCCTCGACCTTGGCGTCGATGACGCGGCTGCCGTCGAAGATGTCGTCGTATTCGAGGAGGTCGGTCTCGAAGGCCAGGATCTGCTGCATCCGCATCGACCATTGCTGGTCCCACGGGCGGGGCAGGCCGAGGGCCTCGTTCCAGGCCGGCAGCTGCACGGCCCGGGCGCGGGCGCGCTTCGAGAGGGTGACCGCCAGCATCTCGATGAGGATGCGGTGGACGTTGTTCTCGGGCTGCTGCTCGGTCAGGCCGAGGGAGTTCACCTGCACGCCGTAGCGGAAGATGCGCTTCTTTGGGTCGTGGATGCCGTAGCGCTCCTGGGCGATCTCGTCCCAGAGTTCGGAGAACGCCCGCATCTTGCAGATCTCGGTGACGAACCGGAGCCCCGCGTTCACGAAGAACGAGATCCGCCCGAACACCTCGGGGAAGCTCGCCTCGTCGAAATCCGGGTCGTCACGCACCGTGTCGAGGACGGCGATGGCGATGGCGAGCGCGTAGGACAGCTCCTGCACCGGCGTCGCCCCCGCCTCCTGCAGGTGGTAGGAGCAGACGTTCATCGGGTTCCACTTCGGCACCTCCTTGGTCGTGAACAGGATCACGTCCTTGGTGAGCCGCAGGCTCGGGGCCGGCGGGAACACGTAGGTCCCCCGCGACAGGTACTCCTTGATGATGTCGTTCTGCGTGGTGCCCTGGAGGGCGGCCATCGGCGCCCCCTGCTCCTCCGCCACGGCGAGGTAGAGGGCGAGCAGCCACGGGGCCGTGGCGTTGATGGTCATGGAGGTGTTCATCTGCGCCAGGGGGATGTCCTGGAACAGGGTCCGCATGTCGCCGAGATGCGCGATCGAGACGCCGACCTTGCCGACCTCGCCGCGGGAGAGCTCGTGGTCGGGGTCGTAGCCGGTCTGCGTCGGCAGGTCGAAGGCCACCGACAGGCCGGTCTGGCCCTTGGCGAGGTTGCCCCGGTAGAGCTTGTTCGATTCCGCGGCAGTGGAATGGCCCGCATAGGTGCGGATGATCCACGGCTTGTCGCGCTTGACCTCGGCGATTTCGGCGCTCGCGCCCATTCCCGTCGTCTCCCGTGCCGCATTCTGGTGCCGCGCCGAGGGCGCCGCTTGCGGCGGAGCCTACCCGAGGCACCGACCGGCGTCATCCACGTCGGGTTGCACGAAAAATCCGGGTTGACGGTGAATTGGATTTGAGACGTCCCCGCGTGAGGCGGGGAGCCAGGTCCGGACGGCGGGAGGGGGCGGACCGCGCCTCGCGCCCGCGGCCCCCTCACCCCAGAATCGCCCCCACCCGCGCCGCCGCGGCGGCGTAGTCGGCGAGGTGGACGCCGTCGCTCAGGGCCCCCGGGCGGGCGAGGCCGCCCGGGCCGGCGCGCAGGCCGGCGCAGGGATCGGCGACCTCGCCGCCGTGGTCGCCCGCGATCCGGGCGAGGCGGGCCGAGTAGTCCTCCACCGCCGCCGCCTCGCGCTCCTGGCCGGGCACCTGGGTGATCGGCGGCAGGGCCAGCACCACGACCCGGTCGGCCCGGGCGTGCAGCCACACGATCAGCGCCGCCGCCGCCGCCTCGAAGCGGGCCACCGCCTCCGGCGAGAGGGGGCGGACCCGCACGGAGAGGTCGTTGCTGCCGACGACCAGCACGGCGACCCCCGCCCGGTGGCGGAACCGCAGCGCGGGCAGGCGCTCCGCATAGCCCCCGGTGGAGATCCCGCCGATCCCGCCGTTGACGACGGGCCGGCGGCCCAGCGGGTGCGCGCACAGGAATTCCGCGTGGGAATCGCCCATGACGAAGGTGAAGCCCGGGTCGGCCGCGGCGAGGTCCCGCTGGATCTGCGGGATCCGCATGGCGATGCGCGCCCGGCAGATCCGGCGGTAGCGCCGCCGCTGGAGCGCCCGCCTCAGCCAGCCGAGCGGCCCCGCCCCCATCAGCGCCCGAACCGCTCGAATTTCGGGAAGCTGCGGGCCATCATCAGGCCGACCTCCGCCCGGTGGCCGACCCACTTCTCCAGGATCGCCGCGCTGGCGTGGCGCCCCTCCACCGAGCCGTCCTGCCAGGGCAGGCCGTCCTCCATGCGGAAGACGTGGGCGTGGGTGAGCGTCCCGCTGCGGCACCGCTGGAGCCGCACGCCCTTGCCGCGGGCCAATTCCGCGACCTCGGAGATGGGGAAGATCAGCAGCAGCTTCTCCGTATTGAGCACGGCGACGTGGTCGCCCTCCGCCGGGACCAGCACCGCGGCGGCGGCATCCCCGTCGAGGCCGAGCACGCCCTTGCCCTTGCGGGTGTTGGCGACGAGGGCGTCCGCGGGCGCCACGAAGCCGCGCCCGTCCGAGCCGGCGATGAGGAGCTTGGTCTCCGGCCGGTAGGGCAGCGCGGCCACCACCTCGGTGCCGTCGTCGAGATCGACCATCAGCCGCACCGGGTCGCCGAAGCCGCGCCCGCCGGGGAGCTTCGAGGCGTCGAGGGTGAAGACCTTGCCGTTCGAGGCGAGCAGCAGGATCTTCTGCGTGGTCTCGCTCGGGAAGGCGATCTTCAGCCGGTCGTCGCCCTTGAAGGCCACGCCCGACAGGTCGGCCACATGGCCCTTGAGGGCGCGGATCCAGCCCTTCTCCGAGACGATCACCGTGATCGGCTCCCGCTCCACCAGGGCCGCGGTGAGATCCACGCCGGCCGTGTCGGGCGGGTTCTCCAGGCTGGTGCGGCGGCGACCGAGCTTGGTCTCGGGGCCGAAGGTCTTCTTCACCGCCCGGATCTGCGCCTGGATCGACTTCCACTGCGCCGGCTCGGAGGCGAGCAGCGCGTCGAGCCCGGCCTTCTCCTCGGTGAGGGCGTCGAGCTCGCGCTTCAGCTCCATTTCCTCCAGCTTGCGCAAGCTGCGCAGGCGGGTGTCGAGGATGGCGTTGGCCTGGACCTCGGTGAGGGCGAACCGGGCCATCAGGGCGGGCTTGGGCTCGTCCTCCTCGCGGATGATGCGGATCACCTCGTCGAGGTCGAGGTAGACGATGAGTAGGCCGCCGAGGATCTCGAGCCGCCGGTCGATCTGGCCGAGGCGGTAGCGGGAGCGGCGCTGCAACACCACCCGGCGGTGGTCGACCCACTCCCGCAGGCACTCCACGAGGCCGATCACCTTCGGCACGAGGCCGCCGACGAGGACGTTGAGGTTGAGCGGCACCCGCGCTTCCAGCTCGGTGAGCCGGAACAGCGATTCCATCAGGATCACCGGATCGACGCTGCGCGAGCGCGGCTCCAGCACCACCCGCACGTCCTCGGCGGACTCATCGCGGACGTCGGCCAGCAGCGGCAGCTTCTTCTCCTGCAGGAGCTCGGCCATCTTCTCGATCAGCCGGCCCTTGGGGATGCCGTAGGGGATCTCGGTGACGACGATGGTCCAGGTGCCGCGGCCAAGGTCCTCCTTGTGCCAGCGGGCGCGGACCCGGAAGCCGCCCCGGCCGGTGCGGTAGGCCTCGGCGATCGACTCGGCGGAATCCACCAGGATGCCCCCGGTGGGGAAATCCGGCCCCTGCACGAACTTGGCGAGCTGGCCCGAAGTCGCCTGGGGGTTGTTGATCAGGTAGAGCGCCGCGTCGCAGAGCTCGGCGGCGTTGTGGGGCGGGATCGAGGTCGCCATGCCGACCGCGATGCCCTGGCTGCCGTTGGCGAGCAGGTTCGGGAAGGCCGCCGGCAGCACCACCGGCTCCTCCTTCTCCCCGTTGTAGGAGGGGCGGAAATCGACCGTGTCCTCGTCGATCCCGTCGAGGAGCAGGCGGGCGACCTCGGTGAGCCGGGCCTCGGTGTAGCGGTAGGCGGCGGGGCCGTCCCCGTCGATGTTGCCGAAGTTGCCCTGGCCGTCCACCAGCGGGTAGCGCTGCGCGAAATCCTGGCTCAGGCGCACCAGGGCGTCGTAAATCGCCTGGTCGCCGTGGGGGTGGAAGTCGCCCATCACGTCGCCGACGATCTTTGCGCACTTCTTGTGCGCGGTGTTCGGGTCGAGGCGCAGCAGGCGCATCCCGTAGAGGATGCGGCGGTGGACCGGCTTCAGCCCATCGCGGGCATCGGGCAGGGCCCGGTGCATGATGGTCGAGAGCGCGTAGGCGAGGTAGCGCTCCTCCAGCGCCGACTTCAGCTCGACGCTCTCGATGCCGTCGCCGGACGGCGGCTCGAAGGGCTGGCCCATGACGATTCCCCGACTCCCCCTCTGCCGTCTCCGTCACGGCGGGTGGAGCGACGCGATCCAGGGCAGCGGGACGTCTCCGACCGTGGCCGATCCCTGGATGGCGTCGCTCCCCGCGCCATGGCGACGGAGCATGCAGCGGCCTAATAGAACAGAGCGCGAACGTTACCCCGCGCCGACGCCGAGCGCAACGAATCGCGCCCGCTCCTCCGGGGGCGCGAGGCCGCGCGGACCCCAGACGTGCCGGTCGAGGAAGTATCCCGTCAAGGTAAACCCTTGCGCAACGCCGTCCGGCCCCGGCGCGCCGCCCTGGTGCAGGAAGCCGGGCAGGGGGAGCAGACGGTCGCGGAACGGCTCCCCGGCGGCGGCGCTCACCGCTCGGCCGGTGCGGGGGGAGACGTAGGCGAGGCGGTCGTTGCCGCCGGTGGCGGCGCAGGCCGACAGGTCGAGGCCGAAGCCCAGTTCGGAGAGCACGGCGAGTTCGAAGCGCACCATCAGCGGCGGCGCCACGGCGGCGTCGTCCAGGTGCTCCACGAGGATGCAGGCCGCCTCGTAGAGGCCGGGATGGGGGTCGCGCTCGGGCAGGAGGCGCATCAGGGCGGCGAGGGTGCCGAGCCCGTAGAGGGCGAGGCCGGAGCCGATCATCCGCGAGACCTCGGAGGCCAGGGGCTCGACCGCGAAGGCGCCGAGCCCCTCGTCGAGCCGCGCCCGCCACGTCACGCGGACGCGGTTGCCCGGCTGGAGCACCGGCTGCATCCGCCGCGAGCGCCCGCCATGCACGAGGCCGAGATGGCGGCCGTGCTCCGCGGTGAGGGCCTCGAGGATGACGCCGCTCTCCCCGTGCCGGCGCAGGCCCAGCACGAGGGCGTCGTCCGTCCATTGCATCCGCGGGATATAGGTGTTTTCCGCGGGGACGCATTAGCTTTGTGGCATGCCACCTCCCCTGCCCCCTTCTTCGCCCCCGCCCGCCCCCCGCGCCCTCGACCTCACCCTCGACCTGATCCGCGCCGCCCATGCGGGGCCGGTGGCCGACGATCCCGCCGCCCTCACGGTGATGACCGACGAGGAGCTTCGGCCGGGGCTGGAGGCGATCGTGGCGGGCCGGGAGGGGGCGGCGCTCTGGGTCTTCGCCTACGGCTCGCTGATGTGGCGGCCGGAATTCCCGGTGGCGGAGCGGCGGCTCGGCACGGTGCGCGGGTTCCACCGCCGGTTCTGCCTGCTGCAGCGACGCTTCCGCGGGACGCCGGAGCGGCCGGGCTTCGTGCTGGCGCTCGACCGGGGCGGCCTGTGCCGGGGCGTGGCCTTCCGCCTGCCGGATGCGGAGATCCGCGAGGCGCTGATGCCCCTCTGGCGGCGGGAGATGCGCGGGCGCGGCTATGTCGCCCGCTGGCTGCCGGTGGAGACGGAGGGCGGCACGGTCTCCGCCCTCACCTTCCTCGCCAACCGCGCCAACGACCGCTACGCCGGCCGCCTGCCGGACGCGGAGATCGCTGACCGGATCGCCCTGGCCTGCGGCCATGCCGGGCCGAGCGCCGAGTACCTGTACCGGACGGTGGAGGCCTGCGAGGCCCTCGGCATCCGCGACCGGCACCTGTGGAGCCTGCAGGCGCTGGTGGCCGCCCGGCTGCGGGAGGGCGTCCATGCCCCCTCCAATCCTCTGCCCCCGTCCTGAGGTGCCGCGAAGCGGTCTCGAAGGAGAATTCCAGGACCCATGGCGCGATCTCTGGAGCGATCTGGGGGGCTCCTTCGAGGCCTGCCGCTCACGCGGGTACCTCAGGATGAGGCGGTGGGTCGGATGGGCCTGGCCGTTGCCTCACACCCAGGCCCGCTTCGTCGCGACGATGCTGCGGGCGCCGGCGTGCTCGGCATCCGGGTTGCGCAGCTCGCGGAAGCCGGGGGCCCGGCCGTCGATGAGATAGACGACGAGCATGAGGCCGAGGGTGATCTTGATGCGCATGGCCACGCCTGAGGACTTAAGCGTGGCTGTGTAGGATCGATCGCTTTTGAATGAGTTGCTGCAGCGCACATCAACCGCAGGCTGAGCGCCCCTTTCCTCCCGTCGTGGTAAAGCGATCCTTCCCGGCCGCCCGGCGGCGTCAAGGATCCAGGACACCCATGCGGAACGTCGCCCCGGCCCTCGCGCTCCTGCTCCTGGCCTCGCCCGCCCTGGCGGCGGGGGGCGAGACGGAGCTGACCGGCGAGGCCACCCTCGGCGGCGAGGCACGCCATGTCACCCTGCGCCTCGCCTGCGACCCCGCCCATGCCGGGCTGTCGGCGGCGCTGACGGTCCCGCGTTACGCGGATCTGGCACCGCGGTTCGACTTCCATGCCTTCGAGGGGCCGGACGGCACCGGCAAGCCCCTCACCGCCCTGCGGGTCTCGGGGGGCAGCGGGGTGCGCAGCGTGATCGCCCCGGCGAGCGGCGCCGTGGCCGCCGACCCCGCCACGAGCTTCGTCCTCACCGTCGCGGGCCCCCGGCGCAGCGAGAACCCGCTCCGCAGCATCGCCGCCGACCTCGCCCGGCCGGACGCGCGGATCACCTGGGCGCAAGCGAGCCCGCGCCCCGGCGACGCCCCCCTCACCGCGACGTTCAGGATCGAGGAGGCGGGCCCCCTCCGCACCGCGCTGGAGCCGTGCTTCGGCCCCTGACGCGGCGTTCTCCCGACCCCCATGCGGGGGCCACCCTCCCCCGCAGAGGGGGGAGGGAGCGCGCGGGGTGGGGGCCGACAGCCGCGCCCGAGGGGGCGCGCCTCAGCTCACCTCCACCTGCGCCACCCCCGGCATGGCCCGGAGCATGCCGGCGACCTGGGGGGTGGCCTGGTACCGGCCCGGCAGGCGGATCTCCACCTCGCGGCCGCCGCCGTCGAGGCGGAGCACCAGGGACACCTCCCCCTCCCCCCGCATGGTCAGGCGGCTCTGCACCGCCTGGATGCCCCGGGGATCCTCCAGATGGATGCGCATGCCCTTCTGGAACCGGGCCACCGCCGCATCCAGGGGCTCGGCGGTCATGATCCGGGCGCGGACGTCCTCGCCCTCCAGGTTGGCCTGGAGCTGGAGCACCAGCGGGCGGCCGGGCTCCAGGATGTCCCGGTAATGGCCGAGACCCTCGGAGAAGATGATCGCCTCGAAATGCGCCGTCCGGTCCGAGAGGGTGACGATGCCCATCTTGTTGCCGGTCTTGGTGCGCCGCTCCGCCCGGTCGAGGACCGAGGCGGCCACCCGGCCGACGCTCGTCGTCCCCGCCCGCACCGCCCGGCAGAAATCCGCCCAGCTCTGCACCCGCAACTTGTCGAGGAGGTCGCCGTACTCGTCCAGCGGATGGCCGGAGACGAAGAAGCCGATGGCCGCGTACTCGCGCTTGAGCGTGTCGGCCATCGGCCACAGCTCGTGGGGCGGGATGCGCAGGCTCACATCCGCCGAGGCGACGCCGCCGAACATGTCGGTGACGCCCGCGGTCTCGGCCTCCACGGCGCTGGCGGCCAGCCGCATCATCGGCTCCACGGCGGCGAAGGCCCGGGCGCGGTCGGGCTCGATGCAATCGAGCGCGCCGGCCTGGACGAGGCTCTCCATGGTGCGCTTGTTGATGAGGCGCGGGTTGAGGCGCCGGGCGAGGTCGGAGAGGTCGGCGAAGGGGCGCTCGCCCCGGGCCTCCACCAGGGCGCGCACCGCCTCCCGGCCGACGCCCTTGATCGCCGCCAGCGCGTAGAAGATCCGGCCCTCCCGCACCTCGAACACCTCGCCCGAGGCGTTGATCGAGGGCGGCTCGACGGTGATCTTCAGGCGCTGGGCGTCCTGCCGAAATTCCGCGATCTTGTCGGTGTTGTCGATGTCCAGCGTCATGGCCGCGGCCAGGAACTCGACCGGGTGGTTCGCCTTCAGGTACGCGGTCTGGTAGGTCAGCAGGGCGTAGGCCGCCGCGTGGCTCTTGTTGAAGCCGTAGTCGGCGAACTTGGCGAGCAGGTCGAAGATCTCGTTGGCCTTGGCCTTCGTCAGGCCGCGCTCCTCGCAGCCCTTCAGGAAGCGGTCGCGCTGCGCGTCCATCTCGGCGCGGATCTTCTTGCCCATCGCGCGCCGGAGCATGTCGGCCTCGCCCAGCGAGTAGCCGGCGAGCACCTTGGCGATCTCCATCACCTGTTCCTGGTAGACGATGATGCCGAAGGTCTCGCGCAGCATCGGCTCCAGCTTGGCGTCCGGGTACCAGGACGCCTCGTTGCCCGCGTCGCGGCCGAGCTTGCGCTCGCAATAGACGGGGATGTTGGCCATCGGGCCCGGCCGGTACAGGGCGACGAGGGCGATGATGTCCTCGAACCGGTCGGCCTGCATCTCGCACAGGGCCTTGCGCATGCCGGCGGATTCCACCTGGAACACGCCGACCGTCTCGCCCCGCTTCATCGGCGCGTAGGTCTCCTCGTCGTCCAGCGGCAGGGAGGCGAGGTCGATGTGGATGTCGCGCTGCTTCAGCAGGTCGGTGCAGCACCGCAGCATCGTGAGGGTCTTGAGGCCGAGGAAGTCGAACTTCACGAGGCCGGCCTGCTCCACCCACTTCATGTTGAACTGGGTGACGCGCATCCCCGTCTTGGGGTCTCGGTAGAGCGGGACCAGCTCTTCCAGCGGCCGGTCGCCGATCACCACGCCGGCGGCGTGGGTCGAGGCGTGGCGGTGCAGCCCCTCGAGCTTCTTGGCGATGTCGATGAGCCGGGCGACGACGGGCTCCTCCTCCATCGCCTGCTGGAGCTTGGGCTCGCCCTCGATGGCCTGGGCCAGGGTCACGGGGTTGGCCGGGTTCTGGGGGACGAGCTTCGTCAGCTTGTCCACCTGCCCGTAGGGCATCTCCAGCACGCGGCCGACATCGCGCAGCACGCCCCGGGCGAGGAGCGTACCGAAGGTGATGATCTGCCCGACCTGCCCCTCGCCGTAGCGCTCCTGCACGTAGCGGATCACCCGCTCGCGGCCCTCGACGCAGAAGTCGATGTCGAAGTCCGGCATCGAGACGCGCTCGGGGTTCAGGAACCGCTCGAACAGCAGGCCGAACCGGAGCGGGTCGAGGTCGGTGATGAGCAGCGACCACGCCACCAGCGAGCCGGCGCCGGAGCCGCGGCCCGGCCCCACCGGGATGTCGTGCTCCTTCGCCCACTTGATGAAGTCCGACACGATCAGGAAGTAGCCGGGGAACTTCATCGAGACGATGACGTCGAGCTCGAAGGCGAGGCGCTTGCGGTAATCGTCCTCGCTGAAGCCCGGCGCCGTGCCGTGCTGCTGCAGGCGCAGCTCCAGCCCGGCCTCGGCCTGCCGGCGCAGCTCCGTCGGCTCGTCGGCGGCCACCGCCTGGGCCACCGCGCCGGAGGCCTCGGCCAGGGCCTCCGCCATCGGGGCCGCCTCGCCCCCGGCGACGCGGGAGAAGTTCGGCAGGATCGGCTTGCGGGTGCGCGCCCGGACGGCGCAGCGCATGGCGATCTCCACCGTCGCGGTGAGGGCGTCGGGGAGGTCGTGGAACAGGGCCGCCATCTCCGCCCGGGTCTTGAAGCCGTGCCGGGGGGTGAGCTTGCGGCGGCGGTCGTCCGAGACGATCCGCCCGTCGGCGATGGCCAGCAGGGCGTCGTGGGCGTCGTAGTCGTCGGGCTTGCGGAAGAAGGTCTCGTTGGAGGCCGCCACGCCGAGGCCGTTCCGGTCCGCGAGGTGCAGCAGGGCCGCCTCGACCCGGGCCTCCTCGGGCAGGCCGTGGCGCTGGATCTCGACGTAGAGCCGGTCCTCGCCGAAGGCCCGCTTCAGGCTCTCCAGCCGGCTCGCGGCGAGTTCGGGGCGGCCGGCGCGCAACGCCGTGTCGAGGGGGCCCCCCGCCCCGCCCGTGAGCGCGATCAGCCCGGGGGACAGGGCCGCCAGGGCATCCGCCGTCACCCGGGGCGCCTCGCCCAGGGGCGCGTCGAAATAGGCCCGGCTCGCCAGCCGGAGCAGGTTGGCGTAGCCGGCCTCGTCCTGCGCCAGCAGCACCACGCCGTGATAGGCCGGCAGGCTGCGCCCGTGCGGGTCGGCCGCCTCGAAGGCGACGGAGAGCTGGATGCCCGCGATGGGCTGGACCCCGTCCTTGGCCGCTTTCTCCGAGAATTCCAGCGCCCCGAACAGGTTGTTGGTGTCCGTCAGCGCCAGGGCCGGCTGCCGGTCGACCACGGCGGCCTTCACGAGGTCGCCGACCTTCACGGCGCCTTCGAGGAGGGAATAGGACGAGTGGACGTGGAGGTGGACGAAGCCGACCTCCTTGAGCTGACGTGTCATATCCGGCCTTGTTCGGGGCCGGAGAGGATCCTCCCCGGGCGACCGGGAGTCGATGCGGCCGGCTCGTCCGCGTCCGGTTTTCCACCGCTCGTGCCCCTGTGGCATCACTTGGCCCCGGGGATCGGCGGAAACCGCCCCGGAACGGGGTCCGGCCTGTGGATAACCCCGTTCCGGGGGGAACCTCCGGCGGTTTCGGCCGGGTCCGTCAATGGATCGGTGCCAGGGCTACGCTCCAGGCCCCCAGCGCCCCGAACAGAATCCCCAGCGCCATGAACTCGACCATCCCGGTCAGGATCGCCCGCTTCAGCATCGCCACCGCCTCCTGCGTCTGTCGGCGCGATTATGTTCTTGTTTTGTTCTAATGGAAGTGGCGATTTACGCACAGGGATAGGGCCGTGCGGATAGGGTGAATGAAGGGTTACGGCGGTTTTCCCCTCCCCCGCTGCTGCGCAGGGTACCCTCCCCCGCAGAGGAGGGAGGGAATGCCGTGGCCCTGACCACCCTTCCCGCCATGACGGCGCGGGTGTCGGCCCCCCTGGGGCGACGGCCCCGAAGCGGGCGGGGCGCCTAATCCAGCGGGGTGATCATCCCGTCCCGGATCGTCACCCGGCGGTCCATGCGGGCGGCTAGGTCGAGGTTGTGGGTGGCGACCAGGGCCGCGAGGCCGGAGGCCCGCACCAGGGACATCAGCACCGAGAAGACATGGCCCGCGGTGCCGGGGTCGAGGTTGCCGGTGGGCTCGTCGGCGAGCAGCAGGCGCGGGCCGTTGGCCACGGCGCGGGCGATGGCCACCCGCTGCTGCTCCCCCCCCGACAGCTCGGCCGGGCGGTGGGAGAGGCGCTCCTTCAGGCCGAGGAAGGTCAGGAGCTCGGCCGCCCGCGCCTTCGCCTCGCCCCGCTTCAGCCCACGGATGAGCTGGGGCATCGTCACGTTCTCCAGGGCGGAGAATTCCGGCAGGAGGTGATGGAACTGGTAGACGAAGCCCATCTCCTCCCGGCGCAGGCGGGTGCGCTCGGCATCGGGCATCCCGGAGGTCGGCCGGCCGCCGATATAGACCTCGCCCCCGTCCGGCCGCTCCAGCAGGCCGGCGAGGTGGAGGAGCGTCGACTTGCCCGCGCCGGAGGGCGCCACGAGGGCGACGAGCTCCCCGGGCCAGATGGCGAGGTCGGTGCCGCGCAGGATCTCCAGCGCACCCTCCGCCTGGGTGTAGCGCCGCTCGACCTGGGCGAAGAACAGGGCCGGCACCGGCTGGGCGCCGGCGGCCTGGGGGCCGGAACTCATCGTAGGGGCCTCAGCCGTAACGCAGGGCTTGCACCGGATCGAGCCGGGCGGCGCGCCACGAGGGATAGACGGTGGCGGCGAGCGACAGGAGCAGGGTCGTGACGACCACCGCCACGATCTCCCGTGGGTTCATCTCGGCGGGGATCTCGGCGAGGAAGCGCACCGTGGGGTCCCAGGCGCCGGGGAAGAGGAAGCGCTGGATCGGCTTGATGTTCAGGGTGATGACGATGCCGAGCACCAGCCCCGACAGCGTCCCCACCACCCCGATCAGCGCGCCGTTGATGAGGAACACCCGCATGATCGTGCCCGGTGTCGCCCCCATGGTGCGCAGGATCGCGATGTCGCTCGACTTGTCCCGCACCAGCAGGATCAGGCCGGAGACGATGTTGAGCGTGGCCACCACCACGATCAGGCTGAGGATCAGGAACATCACGTTCCGCTCGACTTCGAGGGCGCCGAAGAACGTCCGGTTGCGCTGGCGCCAGTCGGTGAGCAGCAGCGGGCGCTCGGCCGCCATCTCCAGGGGCTCGCGCATGTCGCCCACATGGTCGGGGTCGTCCACGTAGATCTCGATCAGCGAGACGTCGCCCTCGCGGTTGAAGAAGGTCTGCGCCTCGGCGAGCGGCATGAAGACGAAGGTCTGGTCGAACTCCGTCATGCCGACCTCGAACACCGCCTTCACGGCGTAGCTCTTGGTCCGCGGGGCGGTGCCGAAGGGCGTCGAGGCGCCCTTGGGGGTCGAGAGGGTGATCGTGTCCCCCGCCTGGAGGCCGAGGGTGTCGGCGAGGCGCTTGCCGATCAGCACGCCGGTGCCGTCGTCGAACCCTTCGAGGGTGCCGCCCCGGACCGAGCTGGTGACGGCGGCCAGGGAATCGAGGTCCTGGGCGCGCACGCCCCGCACCAGCACGCCGGAGCCGCCATATTGCGAGGAGGCGAAGGCCTGCCCCTCCACCAGCGGCACCGCGGCCTTCACCCCCGCCACCTTCGACAGCCGGTCGGACAGGTCCTGCCAGTCGTTGAAGGACCGGTCGATCGGCGTGGCGAAGAGGTGGCCGTTGATGCCGACGATCTTCGAGAGCAATTCGGCCCGGAAGCCGTTCATCACCGAGAGCACGATGATGAGGGTGGCGACGCCCAGCGCGATGCCGAGCACCGAGAAGAAGGCCACCACCGAGACGCCGCCGCCCCGGCGCCGGGCCCGGAGGTAGCGGCCGGCCAGCAGCCACTCGAACGCCGCGAAGGGCGGGGTGCCGGCGCGCATCGCCGCGACGAACCCCGTCGCCCAGTCCGCCGCACGTCCCCTCAGCCGGTCGATGGTCGCGTGCCCCGCCATCGGCCCGCCTTAGATGCGCTTGATGCGCGCCAGGAGATCGACCGCCGCGAGGCTCTCCCGCTCGCCGCCGGCCCGCCGCTTCAGCTCGACCTTGCCCTCGGCGAGGCCCTTCGGCCCGACCACGACCTGCCAGGGCAGGCCGATCAGGTCCGCCGTGGCGAACTTGGCGCCCGGCCGCTCGTCGCGGTCGTCGTAGAGGACGGTGAGGCCCGCGGCCTCCAGCTCGCCCTGGATCCGCGCGCAGGCGGCATCGGTGCCCGCATCCCCGACCTTGAGGTTGATGAGCGCCACGTCGAAGGGCGCCACCGCGTCGGGCCAGATGATGCCGGCCTCGTCGTGCGAGGCCTCGATGATCGCCGCCACCAGCCGGCTCGGGCCGATGCCGTAGGACCCCATATGGACCGGCCGCTCGATCCCGTCCGGCCCGGCGACCTTGGCGCCCATGGGCTCGGAATACTTGGTGCCGAAATAGAAGATGTGCCCCACCTCGATGCCCCGGGCGGAGAGCCGGCTCTCCGCCGGCACCTCGGCGAAGGCGGCCTCCTCGTGCATCTCCTCGGTGGCGGCGTAGCGGGAGGTCCAGGCGTCCACGAGGCCCTGGAGGCCGGCGACGTCCTCGAAATCCACCGTCTCCGGCGGGGTCTCCATGCCGAGATAGGCGTGATCGCAGAACACCGCGCTCTCGCCGGTCTGGGCGAGGATGATGAACTCGTGGGACAGGTCGCCGCCGATCGGCCCCGTGTCGGCGCGCATGGGGATCGCCTTCAGGCCGAGCCCTGCGAAGGTGCGCAGGTAGGCCACGAACATCCGGTTGTAGGCGTGGCGGGCGCCGGCCTGGTCGAAATCGAAGGAGTAGGCGTCCTTCATCAGGAACTCGCGGGAGCGCATGGTGCCGAAGCGCGGCCGCACCTCGTCCCGGAACTTCCACGAGATCTGGTAGAGGTTCTTGGGCAGGTCCTTGTAGGAGCGCACGCTCGCCCGGAAGATCTCGGTGACCATCTCCTCGGCGGTGGGGCCGTAGAGCATCTCGCGCTCGTGCCGGTCCTTCAGGCGCAGCATCTCCTTGCCGTAGGCGTCGTAGCGGCCCGACTCCCGCCAGAGTTCGGCCGACTGCACCGTCGGCATCAGGATCTCGACGGCGCCCGCCCTGTCCTGCTCCCGGCGGATCACCTCGCACACCCTGTTCAGCACCCGCAGGCCGAGGGGCAGCCACGCGTAGATGCCGGCCGATTCCTGCCGCACCAGACCGGCGCGCAGCATCAGGCGGTGGGAGACGATCTCGGCTTCCTTGGGCGTCTCGCGCAAGGTCGGCAGGAAGTAGCGGGAGAGACGCATGATCGCTTCGAACGGGAGCCGTGCGGGGCTCGCGGGCCCGGCGCCGGGCACACAACACGTCACTGTGGCAAAATACAAGCAGATCCTACGCAGGGCGAACGATCGCCCCGCCCCGCTCCGCCGGCGAAGCCTGCAACCGAGGGGTGAGAGTATGGTTCTCCGCTACTGGCAAAAAAGCGCAGATTCTTGCCTCTACCCTGGTGACAGCACGCATTGTTGTTCCTATAAGCAGGCCGCGATGTTTGCGACGCCCGGGAGGGCCGGCGCAGGGTCCGAGTCTCGGGAGGAAAAACCGGCCACCACGCAGGCAATGCGTCGGACAAATGAAGGCCGAAACGACGACCAATTCAAAAGCAAGGCCTTGGGGCCTTGCTTTTTTGTTTTCGCAATCCTTCAACCGATCTTGGCCGTGCGGCCCTGTGCTTCGGCCCGGGGCGTCGCCCCGCTCAACTGCACGTAGCGTCGCCGCGCCCCGCGCAAGCGGGCCCCGCCCCGGTCTCGCGGGGGGAGCGCTTCGGGCCGGTCAGCGGATCCCGGCCTCGGCCAGTTCCCGGCTCCAGCAGGCGGCGGAGATGAGCGCGCCCTTCTCCGTGGAGAAGGCGTAGGGCGAGCGCCGGAGCGCCGTGCCGTCCGGCCGGCGGAGGACCCAGCGGTAGCTCGGCGAGGCGCCCGTGCAGGGGACGATCTCGACGGTCAGGCTCTGTTCGGGCGTGCTGCTCATGGGGAACTAACGGTCGCAGGTGCGATATCGCTCCGCTGCGGCGCGAGGCACAGTGCGGAGGTGTGACCCCGGCGCCACAGGGCTCGGCTGTTCTGCGCGGAACGGACAAGCTGCCACACTCAGCTCGAACCCGACCTGCAAGGATGGCGCATCGCAAAACGAAAGGGGCCGAGGCCATGAACAAGCGCAGCCAGGCGGAAGAGGCGAATGTCGTGGCCTTCCCGGCCCGCCTCGCGGCGACGGTCGCTGACGAGACTGTGGCGTCGGTGATCGAGGTGCTGCAGGACCAGCTCGCCCTCGCCCGCGAAGGGAAGCTGCGGTCGGTGGCGGTGGTCTCGGTCTCCGCGGACGGCGAGGCGGTCGGCACCCAGTGGTCCTGCCAGAAGGGCGACCTCACCAGCCTGATCGGCAAGCTGACCGTGCTGACCCACGACATGATGTCGTCGCGCGAGTAGCGCGCGGCCGCTGCCCGGCCCGCACCCCTGCGGCGAAGCGGTGTCCACGGTCTCCGGACCGCGGGGGCCGCTTTCTCGTTTGCGGGATGCGCCGCGGCCGTCCAGGCAGGACGAGAGGTCCCGCACCGGGGAGGCTTCGGGCTCCTCGGCGGGACATGGGCATTGCGGGGTGAGTATCGCGTGATCTAGCTCACCCGCTGGACCACGCGATCGCAGATTTTTGCGATCTAGAATTATATAAAATCGATTATTACAATTTTCAACTATTGCTAAGCATTCGCAAGCTGCGACTTGATTTTGAATGCTTGCTGTCGGAGCTCTCGAAGTATCTCTGGCGTGACTGGCCAATCCTCCGTATCGAGCTGACGTATAAATTCATCCAGTCCATTGTTTTTGGATGCGATGTGCAGGCGCTTGCGGAGAGTGTCCTCGGCAGGGCAAACGGGATGAACTATCTTATATTCAGCGTCATAGGACGCCCCTGGCCGAAACAGATGAGCAGGGCCGATGTTGAAGCTGCGGCGCTGGTACGCCTTAGGGACGATCCAATTTAGGTCTGCAACGAGCATCCCGGCGCGCTTCAATTCTGAGGCAACGAACGCTTCGCAAAACACCCAATCTTTGGGATCGCCGCTGTGCGTCGGTTCGGTGAGTGGGCCGCTTCGCAGACGACTCAACCGCTCTTCCTCGCGCGCTATCTTAAGATGGTCAACCGCACGATTCGACAGTACAACAAACGGGAAGAATGCCGATATGACTTCGCCATAGCGGCGCGCTGCACCTGCATACCAGTGCCAGCTTGGTCCTTGATTGCTGACATCTATCGAAACCAGATCAATGTTCGGCTCTTGTTGATTCAGTAAGCGGCGCTGCATTTCTTCAATAAAGTCGTTTGCGTTCATTTCGAAATGAACGTCATATTCAATTAATGCGTAGTATTTATACTCACCAATTCGATCTCTCAATATTGGGAACAGGACATCACTCAAGTACATTAGCGTCCCATGCCAGCTGCAGGGAAACCCATTTCGCTCAAAATCGTTGGCAGTTACAGATAACTTGGTATGCTGGTCTCCAAAGTCCAATTCGCCATTCGTTTCGTTCGCGCAAATGTATAAATCAAAATCGTTTGTTTTCGAAAAACTATTTATAAGATCGAGAGTCTTGGGGTCCGTTGAGTGCGCCCTTATGATGACTGCGAGATTCCGTTTTTCATCCTTGCCCATAACTTCTTCTGGGCCGGACGTTGGGCGAAGTGGTTTGTTGCGCTGCATGAGCGTTAATCCATGCCGATAGGGTAAAGATTGCCCGTGCATCGCGTTATCGGTGTGAAAAGAAATCTCGCTATAGCCACGGCGATTGAATTCTGTGACCATCAAGCGCTCGGCTGTTTGGTGTATCCACCCATCAGCCGATTCATAAGACCACGGGACGATCTGCTTGGGGTGGACGTTCGTGTCATGCAACGCAAGTATTGTTTTGTCTGTGACCGAGCCCCACGCCTTAAGTTTCTTAAATAAATCGATTTGCCGCCGAAAGTCGTGACAGTCGAAAAATATCAGGCCAATTTCGAGGCCGCGTAAGTCTTCAGCTACAACATCTTCAATATTTTTATGTATGAAAATGTGATTTTTAGATAAAGTTTCGACATGGTCCATGTCGATGGTGGTCACAGAGCCATGATCGCCGACCGCCTGAAGAAAATTGCGTGCGCTATAACCTGTCTGGCCACCAAGTTCCAAAACGTTCTTGATGCGCATGCACTTGATCGTGGCATACAACACTAACGCTTCATCGTCTTGGATCGGGCCAACGACATTCTGTTCATCCGGTTGATTTAAATGATGCAGATTGTACTTGACCATCTACGGACTCGATGCATTGAGAATGCGACGCACGAAATTTTTACAAGAAAGTATTTCCGAGCAAAATTCTGATAGAAAATTGTCATTTCTACCTTCTTGGTGCTTCACGGAATAATGCAGCTTCAAAAGGGTGGCAAGCCGCGGGAGGGGGGATCCAGCGGGTCGCCAACAAGTGTTAGCGCGGCACACCGCTCGGAAATGGCGGTCCATCGGTTGGACCGCGAAGTTGCCAGCTGTCTGTACTGCTTAGAAACCGCCATGCAGAAAGGGCGCCCCGACCGAAGCCAGGGCGCCCCATTCACCGCAGCCGGTTCCGCCGCCTTACGAACGGCGACCGGCGCCGATCCGCGCGGCGCCGCGCCGCAATCAGGCTTCCCGTGTCAGCGTGGGCGTGATCACCCGACCGTTTGACAGGATCATCACCGGCGTCAGCACCGTTCCGTCCGCGAGCGAGACTTTGGGCGTGAGGGTCGTCGTGGCCATGCCGATCTCCGTGAAAGTCGTCCCAGGACAAGTTTTCCGGAGGGGGGCGGTTCCCAGGTCGCGTCGCCAGGGCGAGGCGCGGCGGGTCGGCCCGGCGCAGCGCGCCCCGCCGCCGCCCATGGTCATCACCGACGGGGGCGAGAGGCGGTCCCGACCCGCCGTGCCATGCGCACCGAGACAATCCCCGACCGCTGGAGCGACGGCGCCATTCCCGCACCCTCTGACCCGGTGCGGGGGTCAGGGCGAAAAGGGATGCGATCTGAGGGGATAGAAAGCCGATGGCTCCCCGAGCAGGACTCGAACCTGCGACAAGGCGATTAACAGTCGCCTGCTCTACCAACTGAGCTATCGGGGATCGCGGGGGTGTCTCTACACAGCGCAGCGGGACCGCGCAAGCCCTGATCGTGCGGATCGCCGCCATCGGGGTGAACGTGGCCGAACGGCCACGCCCGGACGGACGGAGGGGCGGGCGAAGCGGCGCCAGGGGCGGCGGGCACGGGGATGGCCGGACGCGCGAAAAGCCCCGGCCTGGGAGGGCGGGGCGGCGTCACGGCGGCGGCGTGTCAGGAAAAGGCGGTGTCGGGAAAAGATGGAGGCCTCGGAGGGAATCGAACCCCCGTACAAGGATTTGCAGTCCTCTGCGTAACCACTCCGCCACGAGGCCATCGTGTTCGCGGCCGGAGCCGCGCGGGGCCTGGCGGACGGCCCCGGAGGCCGCGTCTCTAGCAGAGGTCGGCCCCGGCAGGCAACGGTGGAGACGCGGCCAATTCAGGTCTGCCACACCCGCGGCATCGGCAGGCCGCGGTAGGCGGTGAGGAACCGGGCGACGCGCCCGCGCAGGGCCCCCACCGCCGGCCCCAGCATCCGCAGGGCGAGGTGGCCGTTCCAGGCGCTCGCGGCGGCCTCGATGCCCTCCCCCGGCCGGTCCAGCCCCTCCAGCGTGGCGCGGGCCTCCTCCAGGCGGCCCTCGGCGCCGGGGGAGGCGTCGAGGAGGGTCGCCGCCGCCCCGGCGCCCCCGCCGATGGCCGGGCGCGCCAGCAGGTCCGAGATCGGCCCTTCGAGGAGCACCGTCTCCGCGTAGGCGAGGCGCCCGCCCCGCCGCACCCGCCACGCATCGGCGAAGAGGCCCTGCGCGATCCGCTCGTGCCGGGCGGCCCGGCCGAACGCCACGATCTCCACCGCCAGGAGCCCCGCCCCCGGGGCGAGGTCCACCGCGAAGGCGCGGCGCAGGCGGGCCCGGTCGAACAGGATCGTCTCCTGCGGCAGCCACGCCAGCCGCCCGCCCTCCCCGATCACGACCCGGTTGTCGATCCGGCTCTCCGGGCCGTCCGACCGGTAGACCTTCTCCGCCGCCGTGGTGGTGAAGACGAGGTCGCTCCCCGCCGCCAGATCGAGATCGACCCGGAAGACGTCGCCGCAGGCGATCCCGCCGGCGGTGTTGACCAGCACCGCCTCCGGCGCGCCCTCCCCGCGGGGGAAGCGCAGCCGCGACGGGCCGGATTCGGCCAGCTCCCGGATCCGGGTCGAGCCGCCCTCCCCCCCTGGGCCGACCGCGAGGCGGACGTTCCCCTGGGACCGCTGCCGGCCCGCGACGTCGTCCCGGCCGCGGCCGGCTGCCCATTCCGGAGGCATCGTCATCACCCGCGCGCTGCCTGTTCCATGGGCAGCGGTTCGGGGGGCGAGGACGGCCTGTCCAGGATGCGCCGGCCGAACAGGCTGGCCACCAGCTCCACCAGCACCCGGGCCGAGCGCCCGCGCTCGTCGAGGAAGGGGTTCAGCTCCACCACGTCGAGGGAGCGCACGAGGCCGCAATCGTGCAGCATCTCCATGATGAGATGCGCCTCCCGGAAGGTGGCCCCGCCCGGCACCGCCGTGCCCACCGCGGGGGCGACGGAGGGGTCGAGGAAGTCGATATCGAGGCTGACATGGAGGTGGGCGCCCTCCGCCGCCGCCCGCTCCAGCACCCGGCGGAGCGGCGCGACGACGCCGAACTCGTCGATCTCGCGCATGTCGGTGACGCCCACCTTCCGCGCACGGACCAGGGCACGCTCGCCGGCATCCACCGAGCGCAGGCCGAACAGGTGGACCCGCCGCGGGTCCAGGGGCGGCGGCGCCGGCTCCCGGAACAGGCCCGAGAAGCCCGGCTCCCCGCACAGGGCGGCGAGCGGCATCCCGTGGACGTTGCCCGACGGCGAGGTCTCCAGCGTGTTGAAGTCGGCATGGGCGTCGAGCCACAGCAACGTCAGCGGCTGGCCGGTGCGGGCGCAATGGCGCATCGCCCCATCGACGGAGCCCAGCGACAGGCTGTGGTCGCCCCCGGCGGCGAGGGGCACGCGCCCCTCCCCCAGGGCCGCCTCCACCGCCGCCGACAGGGCGTGCGCCCAGGCCGCCACCGCCGCCAGCCCGGTGGCGCCGGGGGGCAGGCCGGCGGGGGCGAGGTCCCCCCGGTCCTCGATCTCGTGGCCGAGGTCCCCCAGCGTGCGCACGAGGCCGGCGGTGCGCAGGGCGGCGGGTCCCATCAGCGCGCCGGGCTCGCTGGTGCCGACCTCGATCGGCGCGCCGATCAGGGCGATGCGCCGCCGGGCCTCGTCGGTGTCGCGGGTCATCGGGTCTCTCCTGGGAGGGGCGAGCCCGGCTCTAGCAGAGACCGGACCGCGCCGGGATGAAGGCCGCCCGCGCCCCCGATCCGTCCCCTGCCCAAAAAACTGGCACGGGCATTGCCTCCGTCGGCCGTCGCGTCCAGACGACGAGGGGAAGACCGTGAAAGCTTGGAAGACCTGGAGTTCGGCCGCCGCCCTGGCCGCCGGATTCACCCTGAGCGCGCTCGCCACCGGCGCCGCACGGGCCGACGACACCATCAAGGTCGGCATCCTGCACTCGCTGTCCGGCACGATGGCGATCTCCGAGACCACCCTGAAGGACGCGATGCTGATGCTCATCGCCGAGCAGAACGCCAAGGGCGGCGTGCTCGGCAAGAAGCTGGAACCGGTGGTGGTCGATCCCGCCTCGAACTGGCCGCTCTTCGCCGAGAAGGCCCGCGAGCTGATCGCGAAGGACAAGGTGTCGGCGGTGTTCGGCTGCTGGACCAGCGTGTCGCGCAAGTCCGTGCTGCCGGTGTTCAAGGAGCTCGACAACATCCTGTTCTACCCCGTCCAGTACGAGGGCGAGGAGAGCGAGCGCAACGTGTTCTACACCGGCGCCGCCCCGAACCAGCAGGCGATCCCGGCGGTGGATTACCTGATGTCCGAGGATGGCGGCGGCGCCAAGCGCTGGGTGCTGGAGGGCACGGATTACGTCTATCCCCGCACCACCAACAAGATCCTCGAAGCCTACCTCAAGTCCAAGGGGGTTCCGGCCGAGGACATCATGATCAACTACACCCCGTTCGGCTTCTCGGATTGGCAGACGGAGGTCTCGAAGATCAAGGCGTTCGGCTCGGCCGGCAAGAAGACCGCCGTGGTCTCGACCATCAACGGCGATGCCAACGTGCCGTTCTACAAGGAACTCGGCAACCAGGGCATCAAGGCCACCGACATCCCGGTGGTCGCCTTCTCGGTGGGCGAGGAGGAACTGGCCGGCATCGACGCCAAGCCGCTCACCGGCCACCTCGCCGCGTGGAACTACTTCGAGTCGATCAAGACCCCGGAGAACGAGGAGTTCATCAAGAAGTGGCAGGCGTATAAGAAGAATCCGAAGGCCGTGACCAACGACCCGATGGAGGCGAGCTACATCGGCTTCAACATGTGGGTGAAGGCGGTGGAGAAGGCCGGCACGACGGACCCGGACAAGGTCATCGCCGCCCTGCCGGGCATCGAGCAGAAGAACCTCACCGGCGGCACCGCCACGATGCTCCCCAACCACCACATCACCAAGCCGGTCTTCATCGGCGAGATCGAGGGCAACGGCCAGTTCGACGTGGTGTGGAAGACCGATAAGCTGATCCCCGGCGAGGCGTGGTCGAAGCAGCTCGACGGCTCGAAGGACCTCGAGGCCGACTGGGTGAAGCTGAACTGCGGCAACTTCAACACCAAGACCAAGAAGTGCGGCGGGGCGTAGCCGCGGCATCCCCTCCCCCCGCCTGCGGGGAGAGGGCTTCGGTCATCCATCCCGGGCGCCAGCCCGGGATGGGTCCCCCTCCCCCCTCTGCGGGGGAGGGTGGCCCCCGAAGGGGGTCGGGAGAGGGGAGCGACGCTGGCGGAGGGATCGCACCGCGCGACGGTTCGCACTGCGCGCCACATCCTGCACCGTCGTTCCCCTCTCCCCCCCTGCTGCGCAGGGTACCCTCCCCCGCAGAGGGGGGAGGGACGATCCCGTCCGGCCCACCCGAAATGACCCGATGATCCGTCTCCTCACCCTCCTCGTCCTGCTCTTCGCCGGCCCGGCGCTCGCCCAGGCGCCCGACCCCTACGCGCAGCTCGCGGGCGACGGCTACGCCGAGATCGAGGCCGGCGTCGCCGGGCTCGCGGCGAGCGGCGACCCGCGGGCGGGGGCGGTGCTCTCGGCCCTGTCGGACGGGCGCCTGCTGGTGCGCCCCTCTGACAAGGCGCTGCTCATCCGGCAGCCCACCGGGCTCGTGGAGGCGCGGACCGGCGCCCCGGCGCAGGACGACCCCTCCCTCAAGCCGGTGCGCGCCAACAACCGGGTCCGCCGGACCATCGAGGCGTCGCAGGGGCAGCTGAACCTCGTGAGCCCCGAGGCGGCCAAGCGCCGGGAGGCGGCCGATGCCGTGTTCAAGGCCCGGGACGCCGCCGCCCTGCCCGCCCTCGACACGGCGCTCGCCCGGGAGAAGGACGCGGGCGTGAGGCAGGCGATGAGCGAGGCCCGCGCCGCCGTCCTCCTCGCCAAGCCCGGCACGGCCGAATCCGAAAAACTCGCCGCGATCCCCGCCATCCAGGCCCGGGGCGACGGCGACGCCATGGGCATCCTGCGCGGGCTGTCCGCCGACCCGAACGAGGCGGTGCGCGCCGCCGCCGGCCGGGGCATCGCGGCCATCGAGACCCGGCTCGCGATCCTCGGGGCGCTCCAGAACGTCTGGTACGGGATCTCGCTGGGCTCGGTGCTGCTGCTGGCGGCCATCGGGCTCGCCATCACCTTCGGCGTGATGGGCGTCATCAACATGGCCCACGGCGAGATGGTGATGCTCGGGGCCTACACGACCTACCTCGTGCAGGAGGCGATCCGCACCAAGGCGCCGGCCCTGTTCCCGTGGTCGCTGGCCATCAGCATCCCCTGCGCCTTCCTCGTGGCGGGGCTCGTCGGCGTGCTGATCGAGCGGTTCGTGATCCGCTTCCTCTACGGGAGGCCGCTGGAGACCCTGCTCGCCACCTTCGGCGTCAGCCTCGTGCTCCAGCAGGCGGTGCGCTCGCTCTTCGGGCCGACCAACCGGGAGGTCGGCGCCCCGGCCTTCATGAGCGGCGCCTTCGACTTCTACGGCCTGTCCGTCACCTGGGGCCGGATGTGGATCATCCTGTTCTCGCTGGCCGTGTTCCTCGGCCTGCTGTTCGTGCTGCGGAAGACATCGTTCGGGCTGAAGACCCGCGCCGTCACCCAGAACCGGCGGATGGCCGCGGCGATGGGCATCCGCACCCCCTATGTCGACGCCCTCACCTTCGGGCTCGGCTCGGGCATTGCCGGCATCGCCGGGGTGGCCCTGTCGCAGATCGACAACGTGTCGCCCAATCTCGGGCAGGGCTACATCATCGATTCGTTCCTGGTGGTGGTGTTCGGCGGCGTCGGCAACCTGTGGGGGACGCTGGTGGCGGCCCTGACGCTCGGCGTCGTGAACAAGCTCGCCGAGCCGTATGTCGGCGCGGTGCTCGCCAAGATCGGGCTGCTGATCTTCATCATCCTGTTCATCCAGAAGCGCCCGCGCGGGCTGTTCGCGCTCAAGGGCCGGGCGGTGGAATCGTGAGCGTGTCCGCCGCCTTCCCCTCCCCCCCTGCTCCGCAGGGTACCCTCCCCCGCAGAGGGGGGAGGGAGATGTGCGTGCGAGGAGCCGCCCCATGACCCGCCTCATCGACCTCAAGGGCGCGATCTTCCTCGGCCTGCTGGCGGCGTTCTGCCTCGCGGTGCCGGTGCTGAACCTCGCGGTGCCGGAGGGCGCGGGCCTGCACCTGCCCACCTACCTCGTCTCGCTGTTCGGGAAGTACCTCGCCTACGCCCTGCTGGCGGTGAGCCTCGATCTCGTCTGGGGCTATTGCGGCATCCTCTCCCTCGGGCACGGGGCGTTCTTCGCGCTCGGCGGCTACGCGATGGGGATGTACCTGATGCGCCAGATCGGCAGCCGGGGCGTCTACGGCAACCCGGTCCTGCCCGACTTCATGGTGTTCCTGAACTACAAGGAGCTGCCCTGGTACTGGCTCGGGTTCGATCACTTCGCCTTCGCGGCGCTGATGGTGCTGCTGGTGCCGGGGCTGCTGGCCTTCGTGTTCGGCTGGCTCGCCTTCCGCTCGCGGGTGACGGGGGTCTACCTGTCGATCATCACCCAGGCGATGACCTACGCCCTGATGCTCGCCTTCTTCCGCAACGACATGGGCCTCGGGGGCAATAACGGCCTCACCGACTTCAAGGACTTTCTGGGACTGAACGTCCAGTCCCAGACCTTCCGCGTCGGCATCTTCGTGGCGACCGGACTCGCGCTGGCGCTGGGCTACCTGATCGCGCGGGTGATGACCGTCTCGGCCTACGGCAAGATCCTGATCGCGGTGCGCGATGCCGAGAGCCGCACGCGCTTCCTCGGCTACCGGCCGGAGCACTTCAAGACGCTGGCCTTCACCGTCTCGGCGATGATGGCGGGGGTGGCCGGCGCCCTGTACGTGCCGCAGGTCGGCATCATCAACCCCGGCGAGTTCGCGCCGGGCAACTCCATCGAGGCGGTGATCTGGGTCGCGGTCGGCGGGCGCGGCACGCTGGTCGGCGCGGCGCTCGGCGCCGTGATCGTCAACTACGCCAAGACCATCCTCACCGGGGCGATGCCCGATGCGTGGCTGTTCGCGCTGGGCGCCCTGTTCGTGGTCGTGACCCTGTTCCTGCCCCGGGGCCTCGTCGGCACGCTGGTGGAGAGGTTCGGCGGCCGCCGGGCGGCGGCGAGGCTCCCGCCGGAGCCCGAGATCCCGCCGAAGCTCGCGGAAGAGGGACAGGGCTCGTGAGCGCCACCGACGTCATCGACCCTCCGGGCACCACGGCGGCGGGCCCGGCCAACCGCAGGAAGACGACGGGGGCGCTGCTCTACGTCGATGATCTCCGCGTGACCTTCGACGGCTACAAGGCCCTGCGCGGCCTGTCGCTGACCCTGCTGCCGGGGGAGTTGCGGGCGATCATCGGCCCGAACGGGGCCGGCAAGACCACGATGATGGATTGCATCACCGGCAAGACCAAGCCCGACAGCGGCATCGCCCTGTTCGACGGCAAGCACGACCTGCTCGCCCGCGACGAGCCGGCCATCGCCGACCTCGGCATCGGCCGCAAGTTCCAGAAGCCGACGGTGTTCGAGAGCCACACGGTGGCCGACAACGTGCTCCTGGCGCTCAAGGGGCCGCGGGCGGCGGCGGCCTCCCTGTTCGGCTGGCGCAACCGCGTCGCCGCCGAGCGCATCGACGCCATCCTCACCACGGTCGGGCTCATCGCCCACCGGGGGCGCCCGGCGGCGGACCTCAGCCACGGCCAGAAGCAGTGGCTGGAGATCGGGATGCTGCTCGCCCAGGACCCGAAGCTCCTCCTCGTGGACGAGCCCGTCGCCGGCATGACCGACGCCGAGACGGCCCAGACCGCCGACTTGCTCCGGCGGATTGCGGGGGACCACGCGGTGGTGGTGGTGGAGCACGACATGCACTTCGTGCGGGCGCTTCAATGCCGCGTCACCTGCCTGCACGAGGGCGCGGTGCTGGCGGAGGGGTCCATCGACGCGGTCTCGGCCGACCCGAGGGTGGTCGAGGTGTATCTGGGGCGGTGATGAACGCGTTCCTCCGATGCCTCCCCCCTCATCCTGAGGTGCCGTCGCGCAGCGAGGGCCTCGAAGGAGGGCTCCAGAGCCTGCGGCGACCCCTGGAAGCCTCCTCCGCGGCGGCTGACGCCGCGCCTCAGGATGAGGTTGTGGAGGGGAAACGCTGGTCATTCGCAGCCGGAACACCACCATCATGCTGAACGTCGATGGCATCGATCTGTATTACGGCGCGGCGCAGGCCCTGCGGGGGGTCTCCCTGCGGGCCGAGGCCGGGAAGGTCACGACGGTGCTCGGCCGCAACGGGGTCGGCAAGACCTCGCTCCTGCGGGCGATCGTCGGGCAGCAGCCGGTGCGCGGCGGGGCGATCCGCCTGGAGGGCCGGGAGATCCAGGGGCTCGCCCCCTACGACCGGGCGCGGGCGGGCATCGCCTTCGTGCCGCAGGGCCGGGAGATCTTCCCCCTGCTCACGGTGAAGGAGAACCTGGAGACCGGGTTCAGTCCCCTGAAGCGCCGGGACCGGTACGTGCCCGCCGAGATCTTCGACCTGTTCCCGGTGCTGAAGGACATGCTGCACCGGCGCGGGGGCGACCTCTCCGGGGGGCAGCAGCAGCAGCTCGCCATCGGCCGGGCCCTCGTGACGAGGCCCAAGCTCCTCGTCCTCGACGAGCCCACGGAGGGGATCCAGCCCTCGATCATCAAGGATATCGGCCGGGCGATCACCTACCTGCGCGGCAAGGGCGAGATGGGGATCGTGCTGGTGGAGCAGTACTTCGAGTGGGCCCGCGACCTCTGCGACACCTACGCGGTGATGGACCGCGGGCAGGTGGTGCTCTCCGGCCCCCGCGCCGGCATGATCGAGGCCGACGTGCTCAGGTGGATGTCGGTCTGACCCGCCCCGGATCGCGGCGCCCCGCCGGGCGCGGCCGGTCTCGCGGGCGGGCGCCATGGCGTGTGAGCGGTCATTCCCCGGCGGGCGGGCGGCCCCGGGATGCCGCCGGCGGGTGTCTCGGGACGACAATGAACGGTTGTCGAAGTGGAGATCAGCCGTCGCTTAAATCAATCGCAACATCGGCCCTTTAGTGTTCCGCTGAACGATTCACGGCGGGAATTTTGTAATGATTGTCTCCACGCGGTTGAGCACCCGCTTGCCGGCCATGACGATCGGCCTCGCGCTCTTGAGCGCGGCCACCATGGGCGGCATCAGCTGGTACTCGGCCCGGGCCAGCCTGCTGACGGCGGCGAGCGAGCGCCTTCTCCTGGCGGCGTCGGCGCGCCGGGACGGCATCGAGCTGATGGCCGACCGGATGCAGGCGGATTTCGTCGCGGTGGCGGCCCACCCCCAGGTCGCCTCGAACTTCCCCGACCTGATCGAGACCCTCGATCCGAGCCGGCCGGACTATGCCGCCGTGGTGCAGGCGTTCCGCGCCCCCGCCACCGTGGAGGAGCGCATCGCCTTCGACGGCGCCGCCACCGGGTCGATGTACGGGCGCCGCCACGCCAAGGTGCAGGAGATCGGGCGCAAGCTCGTGGCCCAGCCGGGCTACGCCGACCTGATGTTCCTCGATGAGACCGGCCGCGTCGTCTACACGACCACCAAGGGCGAGGACTTCGCCGCCACCACGGCCGAGGGAGAGCTCAAGGCGTCCGGGCTGGCCCGCCTCGTGGACCGGCTGAAGGGGGCCGACGCGAACGCCGTCCTGTTCGAGGATTTCGCCCCCTACCCCGTCGGCACCGGCCCCTCGGCCTTCATCGGCCGGGCGATGGCGAAGCGCGCCAACGTCGCCATGGGCACCGCGCAGGCGGTGGAGCGGATCGGCTTCGTCGTCCTGCGCGTGACCCCCGCCCTGTTCGATCAGGTGCTGGCCAAGCGCACCGGCCTCGGCGACACCGGCCAGGTGCTGGCCGCCGGCGGGGACGGGATCCTGCGCAGCGATCCGCCCCTCAGCCAGGCGGCCAAGGCCGGCTCGCCCCTCGCGGCGGTCGGCATCCGGGCCGACAGCCTGACCGGCGCCCCCGGCTTCACCTTCGAGGGCGGCGGCGAGGCGCATATGGGCGCCCACGCGGCGGTCTCCGTCCTCGGCGCGCCCTGGACCGTGATCGCGGAGCAGGCGCAGGCCGAGGCCGTCGCGGATGCCCGGTCACTGTCGCAGACCCTGGTGCTGATCGGCCTGTGCGTCCTGGCGGCCACCGCCGGCCTCGGCCTGCTCCTCGCCCGGTCGATCGTGCGCCCCCTCGGCGCCCTCACCCGCGCCCTGAAGGCGCTCGCCGCCCGGGAGGACCTGAACGAGGTCCCCGGCAGCCGGCGCGCGGACGAGATCGGCGACATCGCCCGCGCCGTCGTGACCATCCGCGACATGACCCTGGAGGAGGCGGCCCAGCAATTGCGGACCACCGAGGCCACCCGGATGCGGGAGGAGCAGGCGCGCCGGACCATGCTGCAGGACCTCGCCGGCCGCTTCGAGCAATCGGTGGTGGGCATCGTCGATGAGGTGACGGGGGCCATCTCGACCCTGCAGGACACCTCCGGCACCATGCGCCGCGCCGTCGAGGAGACCTCCGGTCGCTCGACCAGCGTCGCGGGGGCGGCGCACCAGACCGCGGCCAGCGTCACCACGGTGGCGGCGGCGGCCGAGGAGCTGGGCTCGACGGTGCAGGAGATCAGCCGGCAGGTGGAGCAGGCCGCCGGCATGTCGGACGCGGCGGTCCACGAGGCCGGGCGCGCGGGGCAGACGGTGGCGGAGCTCTCCGCCGCCGCCGCCCGCATCGGCGACGTGGTGCGGATCGTCTCGGCCATCGCCGGCCAGACCAACCTGCTGGCGCTGAACGCCACCATCGAGGCGGCCCGGGCCGGCGAGGCGGGCCGCGGCTTCGCCGTGGTGGCGAGCGAGGTGAAGGAACTCGCCGCCCAGACCTCCCGCGCCACCGACGAGATCGGCCAGCAGATCGCCTCGATCCAGACCGCCACCCACGGCGCGTCCCAGGCGATCCACTCCATCACCACGCAGATCGAATCGATGAACCGCACCACGACGGGCATCGCGGCGGCGGTGGAGCAGCAGGGCGCGACGACGCAGGAGATCGTGCGCAGCATGAGCCAGGCCTCGGCCGGCACCAGCGCGATGACCTCGGACATCGCCGAGGTCGCCCGCGTCGCCGACGAGGCGGGCCGCGCGGCCTCCTCGGTCGCCCAGGCCACCGGCCAGCTCTCGTCCCAGTCGGACCGCCTCCGCGCCGAGGTCGCCCAGTTCCTGGCGAACGTCCGGGCGGCGTAACACCGCGCGGGTGCCGCCGCCCGCGCGCCGGTACCCGGAGGCCGACCGAGTCGTCCGCGCCTCCATCCGTCTTCGCGGGCGAAGCGAAGCAATCCAGAGGGGCGGGACGCTTCAAGACCTCGCGCGTCCCTGGATGGCTTCGCTTCGCTCGCACAGACGGGGTTCGATGCCCGACGGGCGATCCATTCCATCCCCCTGCCCTTCACCGCCCGTCGGGGGAAGCTCTACGAGGCCAGGGCGTCCTCCGGCTCCTGCCGGGATGGGGCTTCGTGGGGGGGATGGGGCGTCCGGACCTCGGAATTGCGCGCCGCCAGCGGCAGCTCGATCGCCGCGCAGAGGCCGCCCTCCGGCCGGTTCTCCAGGGTGAGGCGCCCGTCATGGGCCTCCACGATGGCCTGGACGATCGACAGGCCGAGCCCGAAGCCGCTGGCCGCGTTCAGGTTCCGCGCCCGGTCGCCGCGGACGAAGGGCTGGAGCATCGTCTCCCGCTCGCCCTCCGGGATGCCCGGCCCGGCATCGATCACGCAGACCCGCACCCCCCGGGGCGAGCCCTCCATGACGAGGCGCGCCTGGCCGCCGTACTTCACGGCGTTGTCCACGAGGTTGGTGATCGCCCGCTGCAGCTCGTCCGGCTGGCCGCGGACGAGGACGTGGCGGCTGCGCTCCACGCTCACCGGGGCGCCGATGTCGGAGAAGCCGTCGCAGACCGTCTGCACCACCGAGGCGAGGTCCACGAGGCTGTGGCTGCCCGCGTCGCGGCCCTGCCCGTCGCGGACGAAGGACAAGGCGGCCTCCACCAGGGCGTTCATCTGGTCGAGGTCGCGCAGCGTCGCCGCCCGGGCGCCTTCGTCCTCGATGAACTCCGCCCGCAGGCGCAGGCGGGTGATGGGCGTGCGCAGGTCGTGGCTGATGGCCGCCAGCATCTGCGTGCGGTCGTCGATCAGCCGGCGGACCCGGGAGCGCATCCGGTCGAGGGCCCCGGAGACGGCGAGCACCTCCTTCGGCCCGGCCTGGGGCAGGGCGACGTGGTCGTCCCGGGCGCCGAACGCCTCCGCGGCGCCCGCGAGCCGGGCGAGGGGCGCCGTCAGCGCCCGGGTGGCCCAGACGCAGAGCAGCGCCAGGGTGAGCGCCAGGAACACGACGGTGAAGATCAGGGCGCCCTGGCGCGGCGGCCGGAGGGGGTCGTCGGCGAGGGTGGCGCGCAGCATCGCCCCGTTGCCGGTGACGATGCCGACATGCAGGCGCCGGTCCTCCTCGGAGGGCTCGAGGTCCGTCACCACGACGGGGCGGCCCGCGGCGGCCCGGAGGCGGCGGATCACCGCCCGGTCGGGGGCGGGCTTGGCGCCGGGGGGCGCCTCGCCGTCCCAGGTGCCGACCGCGACCAGGGGCAGGGAGCGGGCGCCCGCGGCGATCAGGGCGGCCCGCGACGAGGGCTCGGCCGCGTCGAGGAGGCGGGCCAGCACGCCCACCCGCGCCGCGGCGACGCCGGGCAGGGTGTCGGGGTCCTGGGGCTCGTGCAGGAGGAAGAAGGCGGTGGTGGCCACCACGTGCGCCACGGCGATGCCGGCCACGACGAGCAGCGCGATCTGCCCCGCGATGCTGCGGGGGCGCAGGCGGGCGCGCAGGCTCCCGAGGGTCATGACCGCGTGACCTCGGGGGTGAACAGGTAGCCCCCCGAGCGGATGGTGCGGATGTATTCGGGGTTGCGGGTGTCCCGCTCGATCTTCTGGCGGATGCGCGAGACCAGCACGTCGATGCTGCGCTCGAACGGGCCGGCGGCGCGGCCCTGCGTGAGGTCGAGGAGCTGGTCGCGCGAGAGCACCCGCCCCGGCCGCAGGCACAGGGCGTGGAGCAGGTCGAACTCGGCCCCGGTGATCGCCACCCGGGCGCCCTCGGGGCTGAAGAGCTGGCGCAGGGGCACGTCGAGGGTCCAGCCGGCGAAGTGCAGCCGCTTGCGCTCGTCCGGGTCCGGCGCCTCGGCCGAGACCCGGCGCAGGATCGCCCGGATCCGGGCCAGCAGCTCGCGGGGGTTGAAGGGCTTGGCGAGGTAGTCGTCGGCCCCGAGTTCCAGGCCGAGGATGCGGTCGACCTCCTCGGACTTGGCGGTGAGCATCAGGATCGGGACCTGCGAGGTCTCGCGCAGGCGGCGGCACAGGCTGAACCCGTCCTCGCCCGGCAGCATCAGGTCGAGGACGATGAGGTCGATCCGCGCCTCGCCGAGCGCCCGGTCCATCTCCCGGCCGTCGCCGGCCAGCGTCACCCGGCAGTCGTTGCCGCGCAGATACCGCGCCACGAGCGCCGAGATCTCTCGGTCGTCCTCCACCACGAGGATATGGGGCGTGGCCGGTGCGGTCATCGCGCGGGATTCTAAGAGTGGATCGGCGAGTGTCATCGGCTGATTATGCCGCGGTCGCGCCGATATTCGAAGATCGGCGGGGGAACCATTTTGTAAACCGGTGTTTCCAGCCCCCTGAGACAGAACGGGGACCGGCCATGACAGGGACCGCACGCATCCAACCGCAGCCGCCGGAACTGGCCTCCCCGTGGCGCACCGAGGCCCGCGCCGCGCTCCAGGCCGAGGCGCGGGACTTCGCCCGCGACACGGTGCTGCCGCTGGCCGACGCCCTCGACCGGCACAAGGCCGAGATGCCGCGGGCGCTCATCGCGGCGATGGCGGAGAAGGGCTGGTTCGGCATCACCATCCCCCGCGAGCATGGCGGGATGGGGCTCGGCGTGTTCGAGTACTGCCTCGTCTCCGAGGAGCTCGCCCGGTCGTGGCTGTCGGTCGGCTCGATCCTGGCCCGGGGCCAGGGGCTCGGCACCCAGACCCTCGATCCCGACCGCCGGGCCGCGCTGATGCGCCGCTCGGCCCGGGGCGAGTGGATCGGCTCCATCTCCCTCTCCGAGCCCGAGGCCGGCTCGGACCTCGCCGGGGTCTCGACCCGCGCCGTGCGCGAGGGCGACACCTGGGTGCTCACCGGCCGGAAGCGCTGGGCGGGCTTCGCCAAGGGGGCCCACTTCATCGAGGTCCTGGCCCGGACCCGGGACCCGGAGCCCGGCGAGTCGCGCTCGGCCGGGCTGGAGCCCTTCCTCGTCCTCAAGGAGCCCGGCACCTTCCCCGAGGGCGTGTCCGGCCGGGTGATCGACAAGATCGGCTACCACGGGTTCGAGACCTTCGAACTCGACCTCGACGGGGTGCGGGTGCCCGAGAGCGACCGCCTCACCGGCCTCTACGGCGACCAGGGGGCGGATGCCGATTCCGGCGGCTTCGCCTCCGTGCAGCGGGGCCTCAACATCGCCCGGGTCCACACCGCCGCCCGGGCGGTGGGGGTGGCGCGGGCGGCGGTGGAGGATTGCCAGCTCTACCTGCAGGAGCGCGTGCAGTTCGGCCACCCGATCGGCGACTTCCAGGCCCTGCGCTTCGCCCTGGCCGACATGGCCGCCGAGGTGGCCCAGGCCCGGGCGTTCTGGCAGCAGGTCGCCCACCTCCTCGACCAGGGCGAGGCGGCCGAATCCGAATCAGCCATGGTGAAGCTGCTGGCCACCGAGATGGCGGTGAAGGTCACCAACCAGGCGATGCAGCTCCACGGCGGCAACGGCTACACCACCGAGCGCCGGGTGGAGCGCTACTGGCGCGACGCGCGGCTCACCACCATCTTCGAGGGCACCAGCGAGATCCAGCGGCGGATCGTCAGCGACCGGATGCTGCCGCGGCCCTGACCCGTGCGGCGAATCGTCGAGCCGGACTCCCCCATCCCCCCTGGCCGGCTACCTCAGCCGGGAGGGATCGCCCCGCCCATGCGGCGGCCGCCACCGGAATCATCGTGTCCAAACCCATCAGCGACTACGCCCTCGTCGGCGACACCCATTCCTGCGCGCTCATCGCCCGCGACGGCTCGGTCGATTGGCTGTGCTGGCCGCGCCACGATTCGCCGGCCCTGTTCCTGAAGCTCCTCGACGACGAGAAGGGCGGCTCCTGTTCCCTCGCCTTCGACGGCCTGCGGGACAGCCATCGCCGCTACCGGCCCGAGACCAACATCCTCGAGACGACCTTCGAGACCGGGACCGGCCGCGCCCGCCTCGTCGATGCGATGCCCGTCAATCCCCCCGCGCCCGAGCCCGAGGAGGGGCCCGACGGCGAGGGCGAGAGCCGGCTGATCCGCCTGCTCACCTGCGAGGAGGGCTGGGTCGAGGGCCGCTTCACCGTGCGCCCGACCTTCGACTACGCCCGCCGGGGCTGCACCCCCATGGAGGCGCAGGGCTCGGTGCTGTTCGAGGCGGGGGATTGCCGCCTGCGCGTCAACGCCGAGCCCTGCCCGCGGATCGCGGGCGACGCGGCCACGGTGTCCTTCCGGCTGGCGGCGGGGGAGACCGCCTACCTCGTCCTCACCCACGGCGAGGACAGGGAGGGCGCGGGCATCGACGACCTCGCGGGGGCGCAGGCGCGGATCGCCGCGACGGAGGGCTACTGGCGCCGCTGGAGCGGCTACTGCACCTATCGCGGCCCCTACCGGGACGCGGTGCTGCGCTCGGCGCTGTGCCTGAAGCTCCTCACCTACTCGCCCTCCGGCGGCATCGTCGCGGCGGCCACCGCCGGCCTGCCCGAGGCGGTGCCCGGCAACCGCAACTTCGACTACCGCTTCACCTGGATGCGCGACGCCGCCTTCACGGTGACGGCCTTCGTGATGCTCGGCTACGTCCGCGAGGCGGCCGAGTTCCTGCGCTTCCTGCGCGAGCGCGACACCACCTACGGCCGCGACACCCGCCTGATGTACGGGGTCTGCGACGACATCCCCCCGGAGGAGGCGCTCACCCACCTCGCGGGCTGGAACGGGACCGGTCCGGTGCTGGTCGGCAACGCCGCCGAGGGCCAAGACCAGCACGACATCTACGGCGAACTGCTCCGCGCCCTCTGCGTGTTCCTGGAGGCGGTCGACTACGACCCGCCGGAGAAGGTGAACGACCGCCTGCCGCAGGTGCTCGACAACCTCACCGCCCGGGCGATCCGGCACCGGCACGATGCCGACAACGGCATCTGGGAGCTGCGCACCGGGCCGCGCCAGCAGTTCCACACCAAGGCGATGATCTGGGTGGCGCTCACCGACGCCGCCCGCATCGGCCGCAACATCGAGGGCGTGCCCGCGCAGAAGATCGCGGCCTGGGAGCAGGCCGCCGCCGAGGTCCGCGCCGAGTACCTCGACAAGGGCTGGAGCGAGGAGCGCGGCGCGTTCACCGGGGCCTACGGCTCGCACCACCTCGACGCGGCGGTGATGCGCGCCGCCGTGTTCGGGGCCATCGACCCCTCCGATCCGCGCCTGCGCGCGACGCTCTCCGCCATCGAGCGCGAACTCGGCGTCGGCGACCTGATCTACCGCTACCGGATGGAGGACGGGTTCGAGGGCGACGAGGGTGCGTTCACGGCCTGCGCCTTCTGGCGGGTCGGCTGCCTCGCCCTCGACGGGCGCACGGGGGAGGCCAAGGCCACCTTCGAGCGGCTGATCGCCCGGGGCAACGATGTCGGCCTCTTCGCCGAGGAGATCGACCCCGCGACCGGGGAGCAGCGGGGCAACACCCCGCAGGGCTTCTCCCACATGGCGCTGATCAACGCCGCCCTGCGGCTCGATTCCGCCATCGACCGGTTCGGCCTCGTGCACGACGGGGCGGCGGCCCCCGAGAGGCGGGCGGCGGAGTGACCGGTTGGCCCGCCGGGGCGGTGGCCGGTCCGGCGCGAGCAAGACGCCGGACCCACGCCTGCGCCCCGTCGGCTCGATCGCGGATGGCCAAGATTTCCGCAAGTTGTGCAACTCGCCGTTTATTACAACTCATCCGAATGCGCGGATGACTGAATTCGGTTCATCGAATTGTCCGTCCGACAAGCATCGTAATTCCGTTATTAAGTTCCTCGGACCATCGTAGTGGTACTCAATGGAGACCACGAATGCCCCGCTTGGCCGATCTGAAGGTTCTGACGAAAATCGCGACTGTGATCGGGCTGATCGGCCTGATCGTCGGGGGTTGTATCTGGTACGCGCAGGGGCGCATGAGCCAGATCGACGACGGCTACAGTGCCTTCATCGCACAGGAGGCCGAGGCGGCGGCGACGTCACGCCGGGTGAACCGGCTGATGTTCGAGATGAACTACTGGGTCTACCGGGTGATCGCGGAGACCGACGACGCGCAGATGAAGGCCGCCAGCGCCGGCTTCGATGCGGCGGTGCCCGCGATGGACAAGGCGCTGGGGGAGCTGCGCCGGCAGGCCCCGGGCTTCACCGGCCGCATCGAGGCCCAGGCCGAGCGGATCCACCGCTACCTCAAGGACGTCACCGAGGTCCGCCGCCTCGGCATGGCGAACCGCAACGCGGACGCGATCGAGTTCGTCCACCGGACCATCGACCCGATCTTCGCGGCCATGGTCGAGGAGGGCAACACCCTCGGCAACGACATCCGCTCCGCCATGCAGAGCGGTTCGGCGGACCTGACGACCCAGACCAACACCACGCGGATGACCCTGATGATGATCAGCGGCTTCGGCATCCTCGCCGGGTTCGTCACCGCCGTCCTCGTGGCCGTCGCCGGCATCACCCGCCCGCTGGGCCGCCTCGTCGCGGTGCTCCAGCGCATGGCGCAGGGGGAGGTCGATGCGGAGATCGCCGAGGCTCAGCGCGGCGACGAGATCGGCGCCGTGGGCAAGGCGGTGGAGGGCATCAAGCAGATGGTGGCGCAGAAGGCCGCCGAGCAGGCCGAGATGAAGCGCCTCACCGACGAGGCGGCGGCCCGGGAGCGCAGGCGCACCATGGTCGAGCTGGCCGACGGGTTCGAGGCGGCGGTCGGCGGGATCGTCGGGATGGTCTCGTCCTCCGCCACCGAGCTGCAGGCCACCGCCCAGCAGATGAGTTCGGCCGCCGCCGAGACCGCCGCGCAATCCACCACCGTGGCCGCCGCCGCCGAGGAGGCCGCCTCCAACGTCGGCACCGTGGCCGCCGCGGCGGAGGAACTCGGCTCCTCGGTCCAGGAGATCGGCCGTCAGGTCCAGGGCTCGGCGGAACTCGCCCAGGCCGCCGTCCAGGAGGCCGACCAGACCGCCGCCCTGGTCCAGGCCCTGCGCCAGACCTCGACCCGGATCGGCGACATGGTCGGGCTGATCTCGAACATCGCCTCGCAGACCAACCTGCTCGCCCTGAACGCCACCATCGAGGCGGCCCGGGCCGGGGAGGCGGGCCGGGGCTTCGCCGTGGTCGCCGCCGAGGTGAAGGAGTTGGCCAACCAGACCGCCAAGGCCACCGACGAGATCGGCGGGCAGATCGGCGAGATCCAGGGGGTCACCGACCGGGCGGTGACGGCGATCGGCGCGATCACCGGGCGGATCCGCGAGATCAACACGGTCGCCACCGGCATCGCGGCGGCGGTGGAGCAGCAGGGTGCGGCGACGCAGGAGATCGTCCGCAACGTCGCCCAGGCGTCCTCCGGCACCACGGAGGTGACGAGCAACATCGTGGGCGTGGCCCGCGCCTCGGAGGATACCGGCGCGGCGGCGGCGCAGGTGCTGTCGGCCTCGGGCGAACTGTCCCGCCAGTCCGAGCACCTCAGCGACGAGGTCGCCCGCTTCCTCGACACCGTCCGCGCGGCCTGACCGCCCCACACCCGTCGACCGCAAGACGCCCCCCGCTCCATCGAGCGGGGGGCGTCTTGCGGTCGATGGCGGGGTGGGCCCCGCGGTGGCGGTGGGTTCGGGGACGCCCCCGGTCAGGCGGCGATGGCGATCCGGTCCTTCTCCGGGGCGAGGCGGCTCGCCCGGAACTCGGCCAGGAGCGCGGCGTCGAGGCCGGCGAAGACCTCCTCCGGCACCGCTTCCGCGGGGGCCTGCCCCCGCTCGATGCGGAACCATTCGAGGATCTGGTCCGGCAGTGCGTCGAGGATCGCCCCGACGGGGTCGGTGCGCCCGGTGGCGGGGGCCGCCGTCGGCGGGAGCCCGGCCTCGGCCCGGTGGGCGGCCATCGCCTCGCGCCATGCCGCGTCGGCGGCGAGGCGCTGGCGCTCCGCGGTCTCGCGGGCCGCCGCCTCGGCCAGGATCGCGCGGGTGGTCTGGCGTGCCTCGTCGCGGGCCGCCTCGGCCTCGAAGCGCGTGAGCAGGGCGACCACCGTGCGGCTCTCCGGGCTGTCCCAGCCCTCGCAGGCGGTGATCGCCTGCTCGATCATCCGCCGCGACAGACCGGCCCCCTGCCCTGCCCCCCCCGTCGCGGGCGCGGTCTCCCGCCACGCGGCGAGCACGGCCTGCATCGCCGGCAGCAGCGGCGCGGGCAGGCCCGCCCGCTCGTGCAGGCCGGCGACGGCCCGGGGGTCGCGCATGGCGCGGGCGACGCTCGCATGGTCGAGCCCCGACAGGTCGGCGAAGACGGTCTGCGCGAACTCCGTCCGTCCGGACAGGATCGCCCGCAGGATCAGCCCGGCATTGAGCTGGTGCGTGGCGCGCAGGTGGGCCACGAGGCGCGAGGTCGCCGCGGCGCCGGCCCCGGCGGAGAGGTCGAGGGCCGACCGCTCGGCCACCTCGCAGGTCATGCGCTCGCAGCGGGCCTCGCCGAGCCAGCCGCGCCCCGTGGCGAAGGCGGACAGGGTCCGGGCCAGGGCGACGGCGATGGCGTGGCGTCCCTCCGGCGGAAGGTCGTGCCGGGCGAGCAGCGCCTCGCGCAGGTCGGCCTCGTGGCCGAACCGCTCGACCATCCGCAGCAGCCGGCCGCCGGTGATCCGGGCGGTGGGGTTGCCGGCCAGCGCCACGAGGGTCGGCAGGTCGGCGATCTCGGCCAGCGCCCCGGAGACGGCGGGGGTGAGGTGGTGGCGCCGGGCGATCACGGCGCGGGCTTCCTCCTCGCCGAGGGCGGCGGCCTCCACGAGGTCGGCCTCCGTCAGGACGGGGGAGCGGGCGAGGATCGGCGCGGCGACCTCGAACACGTCGCAGGACAGGGCCACCACCACCGGACGCGGGCTGCGGGCGGAATCGGCGCAGGCCTCGGCGAGGGCCCGGCGCACGGAGGGGGCCGGGTCGTCGAGGAGGCTGAGCAGGGCCGTCTTGGCCTCCCAGGCGCCGTCCGCGTCGAGGTCGCCGTAGAGGTAGGCCCGGACGAGGGCCGACGCCGCCTGCGCCCGGCGGTCCGCCGGGGCGTTCAGCGTCAGTGCCAGGAATTGGCGGATGATCATGGACTTCTTGATCATGGGCCTCTCCATCGCGGGCATCGCCATCACGGGCCCCTCCTCTGTGCGAACAGGCTGTTGGGGGACGGCCCCGCGCCGAACTCCGCCGGGCGGCGGGGCGGCAGGGGGGCGTTGACGAGGGGCGATCCCGGCCGCGCCGGGGGGGGCGCGAGGGAGCCCGTCGTCAGCGGAAGGGCGTCGGGGTCGGCCGAGGCGACGGCGACGGGCGCCGCCCGCTCGGTCTCGGCCTCGTCCGAGCGCGGGAAGTAGGAGGGCGCCGGCCGCGCCGTGGCGGTGCCGGAGGTCCGGCCCTGCCAGAGCTTGGCGGCGGCGTCCGAGACGGTGGCGCGCCGGTCGGTCTGGAACAGGCTGCGCAGGTCGGATCCGCCGCCGAAGGCGGTCGCCGTCATGGCGGAGGAGGCCGCCTGCGGCGGCTCCCCGGTGGCCTGGGCGGGGCCGTCCAGGCGCACCGCCTGCGTCACGCCGGCCGGGGCCGCGTGGGCCGCCGCCGCCAGGCTCGCGTAGAGCTCCGCCGCCGTGCGGGGGCGGCCGGTGCGGTCGTAGAACAGGGCGCGGTTGGCGGCGGCGGCCTCCGGCAGGTCGAGGGCGGCCGAGCGTTCGGGGAAGGTCTTGGCGGTGGCGATGAGGCTCGCCGCGCCCTTCGCCCCGAGGACGTGGGCGGCGTAGAGGTCGCCCGGCGTGGGCTCCTGGCCGGTGGCCGCCTGCAGCGCCTGCGCGTTCTTCTGGGTGAGGGCGCCGGCCAGCACCGCCGCCACCTTCGGGTCCCGGCGCAGGTCGAGGATCGCCTGTTTCTGGCCGGGGTCGGGCACGGCGTAGGTGCCGTCCGTCTGCCGGACGATGGCGTCCGCCTCGGCTTGGAGGCCGAGCTGCGGCCCGGCATTCTTCATCGTCCCGAGCCAGGTCTGCTCGATGAACTGGAACAGCCCCGTGGCGGACGAGGTCGGCGCCTTGGCCGAGGGGTCGAGGGCGGATTCACGCCGCGCCGTGGCGAGCAGGTAGTCGAAGCCGACGCCCGTGGCGCTGGCCCCGTCGCGGATCGCCTGCACCACCGGCGCCGGCGCGGGGCGCACCAGGGCCGGCGGCGTCGGGATCTCCGGGGGGCTGGCCGTGGTGGTGAACAGGAACATCCGGCTTCGGCCAGTCTGATGGGACCGGCCGAACCTGCGCCCTTATGGTAAACAAAGCCTCAAGGTTGACGGGGACTTAACCATCGCCTCAGGACCCGGTGAACTCCCCCGCGCCCTTCGGCCGGCGCATGGTGAAGCGAGTCTCGGCGGTGGCGTGGAAATAGTCGAAGTAGCCGCCCCGCATGATCGGATGCATCGCGGCGGTGTCGACCATGCCATCGACGACGAAGCGCTCGTCCACGTAGATCGACACCACCTGGCCGATGACGAGGAAGTTCTCCGCCGCGCTCCCGTCCAGGGGCACGAGGGGCACCGTCTGGAGCCAGCGGCATTCGAGGGCGGCCGGCGACCCCGCCACCCGGGGCGGGCGGACCTTGTGGGAGGGCGCGGTCCCGAGCTTCGCGAAGGCGAACTCGCTCTCGCCGCGGGGCAGGGGCGCCGAGGAATCGTTCATCCCGTCGCGCAGGTCCCAGGTGGCGAGGCTGCACACGAACTCGCCCCCCTCCTCCGCGAAGGTCATGGCGTCCTTCCGGCCCGAGGAGGAGAAGGCGACCATGGTGTCGGCCACCGCGTTGAAGAACGAGTAGGGCGCGAGGTTCAGGCGCCCGGCCCCGTCCATGGCGCTGATCCAGCCGATGGGCCGGGGCGCGACGATCGCCTTCAGGGGGTTGTGGGGCAGGCCGCGCGCGTCGCGGGGAAGGTCGAGATCGTAATGCACGTGCGCCTCACAGATAGGTGACGATGTCGGCGAGGGCCGGCCGTGGCCGGTCGGAGGGGATCTCCCGCGCCCGGCCGAGATGGATGTGCCCGGCCAGCCGCTCGTCCGGCGCGAGGCCGAGGGCCTCGAGGACCCGCCGGTCGTAGGCATGCCATTCCGTCAGCCAGGAGGTGGCGTAGCCCATGGCGTTGGCCGCCACGACGAGGTTCATCGCGACGGCCCCGGCCGAGAGCACCTGCTCCCAGTCCGGGATCTTCACGTGCGGCCCGGCCCGGGACACGACGGCGACCACGACCGGCGCGTGCGTCAGGCGGCGGCGCTCCTGCTCCAGCCGCTCGGGCCCGGCCTCCGGGTTGTCGGCGGCGAAGGCCGCGGCGATGGCCTCGCCGATCCGCGCCCTCGCCTCGCCCTCCATGACGACGAACCGCCAGGGGGCGAGCTTGCCGTGGTCCGGCACCCGCGAGGCCAGGGTGAGGAGGGTCGTCAGCTCCTCGCGGGACGGGCCCGGCCCGTCGAGGAGGGGCGGCGGCACCGAGCGGCGGGTCTTGAGCAGGTCGAGGGTGGCGTTCATGGGTCCGTCCGAAAGGCGTCGCGAAGCGGTCCAGCGCCGATGTGGCACGGGGCGCCCCGGTGCGAAAGGGCGTCGCGCGGGTGAGTCGCGGGCGAGTCGCGGGCCATGCGCGGGCCGCCGCGGCCTTGCCGCCGCCACGGTCGCGGGCCAGAGGGGGCGGTCGGGCGCGGAGGCGGCGGGGACGATGGTGGGACGGCGGACGAGGTGGTGTGCGGTGCTCGCGGCGATGCCGTCGGCGCTGGCGCCCTCCATGGCCCTGGCCCAGCAGGGCCTCGTCCAGCCGGGGGGCGGCCCCCTGCCCTCGCCCTCGATCACCAGCCCCACCCTGCCGCCCGCCCTGCCCCGGGCCGAGCCCGACGCGCAGCTCACCCTGTCGGCGATCCTCTCCGGGGCGGCGACGCCCCTGCAGGACGGCCTCGCGTGGCGCATCTTCGACGACCGGGGCGAGGGGGCGCGGCCGGCGATCGTGGCGCGCTCCACCGAGGCCGAGCCGCATTTCACCCTGCCGCCCGGCGCCTACGTCGCCACCGTCACCTACGGTTTCGCCAGCGCCTCGAAGCGGATCGTGCTCGGCGGACAGGCGGCGAGCGACACCCTGCGGGTCGCCGCGGGGGCGCTGCGCCTCTCCGGGGCGGTGGGCGACGTGAAGATCCCGCCGGATCAGGTGACCTTCTCGGTCTTCGTGCCGGTGGGCACCAACTCCGAGGGGCGGCTCGTGCGCGCGGGCATCCATACGGGGGAGCTGCTGCGCCTGCCGGAGGGCACCTACCACGTGGTCTCGACCTACGGGGAATCGAACGCGATCCAGCGGGCCGACCTCAAGGTCGAGAACGGCAAAGTCACCGAGGCGACCCTCAACCACCGGGCGGCGACCGTCACCCTGAAGCTCGTGGCCGCGCCCGGCAGCGAGGCCTTCGCGGGCACCGCCTTCTCCGTGCTCACGCCGGGCGGCGACACGATCCGCGAGGCCATCGGCGCCTTCCCGCAGGTGACCCTGGCCGAGGGCGACTACGTCCTGATCGCCCGCCACGACGGGCAGGTCTACACCCGCGAGTTCAAGGTGGAGAGCGGCCTCGACCGGGACATCGAGGTGACGACCAAGGCGGACGCGCCCGCCGCCAACTGAGCCCCGCCCCCTGCTTCCGGATGAGGCAGATCGGTTCCATGTTCCGGGCATTTACATTTCTGCGAGGGGGGGGAACGATCTCCGGCGACGCGTCATTTCCTGCCGCCCATCACGGGCACTCGGAGATTCTCATGCGTCGTCTCGTTCTCGCCTCCCTCGCCGCCGCGATGCTCGCCGGCCCCGCCCTGGCCGCCGAAAACCACTCTGCCCCGCCGACCGTGGCGCCGAAGTTCGTGAACGTGCCGCAGGACGCGGTGCTGAGCTACAACCTGATCGGCCTGAACGTCACCGACGCGCAGAACAACACCGTGGGCGAGATCAAGGATCTCGTGATCGAGAACCAGAAGCTCTCGGGCTACATCATGTCGGTCGGCGGCTTCCTCGGCATGGGCGAGCACTACGTGGTGGTCTCCCCCGACTCCGTGGCCCTGGGTTACGACGCCAACGCCAAGAAGTGGAAGGCGATCATCGGCGCCAGCAAGGACCAGCTGAAGTCCGCGCCGGAGTTCAAGTACGACGGCAAGTTCAAGCGCTGATCCCGCGCGGTCGCTGACGGGGCCGGCGGCCTGACACTTTCCCCGTCATTGCGAGCGTAAGCGAAGCAACCCAGGGCAGCGGGCCGTATCCGACCTGTGGCAGATCCTTGGATCGCTTCGCTGCGCTCGCAAAGACGGGGGCTGTCGTCGTCCCGGTCAGACTCGCAGGATGAGGGGGATGGGTGGGGCCGGCGGCCTCACGCCCTCCCCGTCATCGCTTCGGCTCCGCCTCGCGAAGACGCGAGGTGCGCGGACTACGTCTCCTCCCCCGAGCGCAGCAGCTCCCCGGCCACGTCGGCCAGGCGCGGCGGCTCGGTGCGCACGAAGGGCAGCGGGCGGCAGACTGCCAGGGCGGCGAGGCCGAAGCGGGCGGTCATCAGGCCGTTGAGCACCCCCTCCCCGAGCTTGGCGGAGACCCGGGCGGCGAGGCCGAGGCCGAGCACCTGCTGGATCACGCTCTCGCCCACGGCCATGCCCCCGGTGACGGTGAGGTGCGCCACCGCCGAGCGGGCGAGCCGCAGGAAGCCGAGGAAGCCGGGGCGTCCGCCGTAGATCGTCGCGATCCGGCGCAGCAGGCGCACGGCGGCGAACAGCACGAAGGCGACGTCCACGATGGCCCGGGGGCTCAGCGCCGTCACCGCCGAGACCTGCTTGGCCGCCACCGCGATGGCGTTGCGGGCCTGCCGGTCGAGGTCCACCAGAAGCTCGCGCTCTGCCAGGCCGATCCGGTCGTCCACGTCGAGGATCGCGTCGGCGGTGCCGTCCAGGCGGGCGCGGGCGGCGGCGAGGCGCTCCCGGCCTGCGTAGAGCGCCGAGACCTCTCGCACCACCGCCATCGCGCCGGTGTGGTCCCGGGCCGCGATGGCGTCGATGGCCGACTGGCGCAGGCGCTCGATCCGCTTCTCCCGCCGCAGCCCGGCGAGCTCCCGCCCGAGGATCACGGCCAGCGCCAGCAGGGCGAGGCCGAGCAGCGCCACCGCGACCCAGCCGAGCCAGGGCGCCGCCTGGAACAGGTCGGCGATCATCCGCTCCACGGACAGGCCGACCCCGAGGGAGACGAGGCCGCCGGCCGCCGACAGGAACAGCCCCCCCCAGGGGGACCGGCGCTTGGGCGCCACCGGGACCGGCACGCCATCGGCCGCGTCCACGATCTCGAACGGCTCCTCCACGATCACCGGCATCGGCGGCGGTGGGGCGAACCCGGCGGCGGGGGGCGGCTCGGGGGACAGGCGGAAGGCGCGGGGTTTCTGGCCCGAAGTCATCGACCGTTCCTCATGACACGACACCAAGCCCCTCTCCGTCTTCGCGAGCGCCGCGACGCAATCCAGGGCAGCGGGACGTTTCCGAACGGGGCGGATCCCTGGATTGCTTCGCTGACGCTCGCAAGGACGGGTTGGGTATCCGCGACGGGCAGGGACGCGGCGACGGGCGACCTTCCCCCACCTGCGCCGAGGGGCGCGTCACCGCGCGGCTGGAATCCGAAGGCCGTCACAGCCGGTCGCCGATCAGGAACTGCATCGCCCGGTCGAGGCGGATCTGCGGCAGGTGGCCGGGGCGGCCGAGGCTGTCGGGGCGGATGAGCGGCGGGCGGAAGCGGGGGAAGCGCAGGGAGCCCGGCGGCACCGCGCCCTCCAGCACCGCCTCCGGCCGGGCCGGCAGCTCGCCGGGGAAGATCGCCGCCTCGCTCTGCCCGTCGAAGGTCTCGTCGCCCACCACCTCGCCGGCCTCCGGGGTGCCGGCGACCGCGCGCAGGGTCTCGCCGCCGTCGTGGACCGTGGTCTCGCGGGTGGCGCGCACGGAGGCGAGGGCCACGGTGCCGACCCGGGCGCCCGCGGCCTCCGTCCGGCGCATGGAGCGGGAGACGAGGAGGCGCAGCAGGGCGTCCAACCGGTCGTGGCTGGTCTGGTGGAGGTGGTCGGCCTTGGTGGCGGCGAACAGCACCCGGTCGGCCCGGGGGGCGAACAGCCGCGACAGGATCGAGTTGCGGCCGATGTTGAGGCTGAGCAGCACCGCGTCGAGGGCCTCCTCCAGCTCGGCGACCGCCGTCGGCCCGGCATCCACCGCCGAGAGCACGTCCACCAGCACGATCTGCCGGTCGACCCGCTGGAAGTGGTCGCGGAAGAAGGGCGTGACCACCTTCGCCTTGTACGCCTCGAACCGCCGCTGCATCAGCCCGGCGAGGCTGTCGGGGTCGATGGTGTCGGGCAGGCGGTCGAGGGGGGCGAAGGTCAGGGCCGGGGAGCCGGCGAGGTCGCCGGGCATCAGGAACCGCCCTGGCGGCGTGGTGGCCACCGCCTCCGGGCCCGCGCGCAGCGCCGACAGGTAGGTCTTGAAGGCGTCGCTCGCCCGCTCGGCCGCCACCTCGTCGAGGGGCCCGGCCGGGTCGAACCCGGCCAAGGCGGCGAGCCAGGGGGCGGCCACCGTCGCCCGGCCGGGCCGGCGGGTGCCGGCGATGGTGGAGCGCGACCACGACACGTAGTCGGTCTCGATCAGCGCGAGGTCGAGGAGCCACTCGCCGGGATAGTCCACCACGTCGAGCATCAGGGTCGCCGGGCCGGAGCGCCAGCCGGCGGCGCGCTCGTAGGCGATCTCCAGGCGGAATTGGCTGATCCGGTCGGTGGAGCGGGGCCAGGCGCGGGCCTCGGTGAGGGTCGCGAAATGCTCCTCGAAGGGGAAGCGCGGCACGTCGTCGTCCGGCTGCGGCACGAGGCGGGCCCGGCGCAGGCGCCCCTCCTGCGCGGGGGCGAAGGCCGGCAGGGCGTGGGTCTCCACGAGGTGGTGGATCAGCGCCGTGGTGAACACGGTCTTGCCCGAGCGGGCGAGGCCGGTGACTCCCAGGCGAAGGGTCGGCTGGACGAGGAGGTCCTGGGACGCCTCGGCGAAGGCGCGCAGGGCCGAGCCGGCGCGGGAGGTGAAGTCGGTCAAGGGTGGGGGCACGGGCCGGCGACGGTTGAACGGGGGCGGGCGTCAGGTGGCGCGGCGGAGGCTCGGCCGCAAGGGTGTCGCGTTCCGTCCCGACAGCCGCGGCCCCCCGGAATCCGGACAAGGCTCTCCCTCCCCCCTCTGCGGGGGAGGGTGGCCCCCGAAGGGGGGCGGGAGAGGGGCAGCGCGACGGTCGAGGCTATGGCCCGGGGCGCGGCCTTTCCGGATAGGTCGCTCCCCCCTCCTCCGCGAGGCGGGTGACCGCCCCGGCCACCAGCTCCGGGCCGGCGCGGAGGGTGCCGAGCTCCACCGCCGACATGGCGAGCATCACCGGGGCGAGGTTCGGCAGGGGCGCCCCGTCCGGGCCGAACAGCAGGAGGTCGTCGTCGGGCGTGAGGCCGACGCTGCCCGCGATCCGGCCGGCATAGGCGCGGATGCGCACCTCGTCGCCCGTGCAGAGGGGGGCGGGGAGCCGCAGGTCGAGGAGGGGCAGGCCTGCGGCGAGGGCCGGCAGGCGGGCCGATTCGGCCACCATCCGCTCCGGGCTCGGCACGTGGGACCCGGCGAGGAGGGAGGCCGGGTCGTCGGCACCGCGCCTCCGCGGCGCCGCGGTGGGTGTCGCCCCGATCCCGGCGGCGATGTCCGCTACCGGCTGCGGGGCGGCGATCCGGGGAATCGCCCTGCTCGGCGGGCGGGCGCCCGCGCGGCCGGCGAGGCGGGCCAGCGGCGACCAGGGCTGCACCCGCAGGGCGGCGGCCCGCCCGCCTCGGGCCGCGGCGAGGCGGGGGGCGCCGCCGGGGCGGTGCCGGGCGAGGAAGCGGGCCCGGAGCGTGCCGCCGAGACCCCGGGGGGCGAGGCCCGCCGACACCGGGGCGGCGGCGACGGCCCGGCCGCCTGGGGAGGCGATCCGGCATTCCGAGGGCGCCCAGCGGCGCACGATGGCCAGCGCGCTGCGGCGGCCGTAGTCGCGGTAGTAGCGCCGCAGCAGGTGGGCGGCGGCGTCGGCCCCGTCGGCCAGGGTCGCGAAGGCGGTGTGCCCCTCCCCGTCCGCGCCGATCTCCCCCGGCCAGCGGGCCGACTTGATGCACCAGCCGTTGTTGAGCCGCACGCAGCGGGCGACGTAGGGCGGGTCCCGGGCGAGGCTCGCGGTGAGGGCGAGCGCCTGCGGGCGCAGGGCCGCCGCGGTCTGCCCATGCCAGTTCGACACCGCCCGCGCCGCCGGGTCGAAGCGGGGGGACTCGGCCGGAACGGCGGCGGCCGGGCGCGGCAGGGCGCGCAGGAGCGCCTCGGCACCCTCCCCGGCCTGGGCGGCGAGGCCCGCGAGCAGGACGATGGCCGCCAGCATCATGCGGGGACGCGGCGGCGGGCCGGGTTCCCCTCCCGCCCGTGCCCGCAGGGCAGGCCTCCGCCCGGTGCGGAGGAGGCCCCCCGGTCGGCCCCCCGGCCGGCCCTCCGGCGCAGGGGCGGGGGGGACGGCAGGGTCGCCCTCACGGGTTCAGCACGCGCAGGGCCGCCTCGTGCAGGCGCGGGTCGCCCGCGGCGATCACCCGGCCCCCGGAGGCGGCGGAGCCGCCGTCCCAGGCGGTGACCCGGCCCCCGGCGCCCTCGACGATCGGGATCAGGGCGCAGATGTCGTAGGGCTTCAGCCCCGCCTCGACCACGAGGTCGATTTGCCCGGCGGCGAGCATGCAATAGGCGTAGCAATCGGCCCCGTAGCGGGAGAGGCGCACTTGGCCCTCCAGGGCGCGGAAGCGCTCCGCCTCCTCGACCCCCGCGAACAGGCGCGGATCGGTGGTGGCCAGCAGCGCCTGCCCGAGGTCGGCGCAGCGGCGGGTGCGCAGGGTGCGCTCCCCGGCGGGCCCCCGCAGCCGGGCGGTGCGGCCATCGCCGGTGAACATCTCGCCGAGATAGGGCTGGTGCATCAGCCCCCGCACCGGCACCCCGTTGCGGGTGAGGCCGATCAGCGTGCCCCAGGTCGGCAGGCCGGCGATGAAGGCGCGGGTGCCGTCGATGGGGTCGAGCACCCAGACGCATTCCGCATCCGCCCGCTCGGTGCCGAACTCCTCGCCGAGGATGCCGTGGCCGGGGAAGGCCTTGCCGATCATGGCGCGCAGGACGACCTCCGCCGCCCGGTCGGCCTCGGTGACCGGATCGAAGGGCGAGCCCCCCCGGGCCTTGTCCTCCAGGGCGAACTGCGCCCGGAAGAACGGCATGATCGCCTGGCCCGAGGCCTGGGCGAGATCGTCCATGAACCGGCCGAGTTCGACGACGCTCATCGGGTCCTGTCTCCGACCTGCCGGCCCTGCGCCGACGGCCAGACGAAGGCGGTCGGTCGGGTCTGCGTCAAGCCCCCTGCCCCATCGCCGGCGTGCCGGGCGCGGGGCTCCGGGCGGGATCGGCCTCCGCCGCGGCGAGCACCCTCTCGATCGCGTCGTGCAGCGAGCCCGCCGTGATGTCGGCGTTCACCGTGAAGCCGGTCCGGCGCTCGCCCTCGTCGGCGAGCCACAGCCCCGCCAGGACCGGCACCGCGGGCATGTGCCGCTTCAGCCGCTCGACGAGGCGGTTGAGGTGCTGCGGCTCGCCGCCATGGGAGATGGAGACCACGCAGGTGAGGCGGACCGCCCCCGGATCGAGCCGGGCGATCCGCGCCGAGGCGGTCTCGGCGAAGGGCAGCGTCCGGGCGCCGATGCCGCGCTTGGCGAGGATCTGCGCCAGGATCGCCACGGCGGCCGGATCGAGGAAGCCCCGGCCGGAGACGCAGAGCACCGCGCCCTCCCGGCTCCAGCCATCGGCCACGTCGTCCGGCCCCGCATGGGCGGGGTGGGGGCTGCAGGAGCCCTGCGCCTCGCAGGGGTCGGCGGCCGTGGGCGTGCCCTTGCGAGCGGCGTCCGTGGGGCCGTCCGAGCGGTCGGCGAGGTCGTCGATGAGTTCGGAGAGCGTGCTGCGCATGGCGCTCTTCTGGGTCGGGGTCAGCACGCCCCGCGCCGCGTCGCGGGCGGCGAGTTCCAGCCCCTTCAGGACCACGTCCTCGTAATAGGACGAGAGGGAGCAGTGCTGCAGGATCAGCTCGGCATGGCCGAGCACCTCCTCCGAATCGCCCGCCAGGATGCGCTGGTAGAAGTTCTGCACGGGGGTCAGGGCCGGCCTGTCGCCGAACAGGACGTCGAGGAATTCGAGGTGCTCGGCGTGGCGCCCGAGCACGACGAGGCAGGCGGTGAGCGGCGTGGAGAGCAGCAGGCCGACGGGCCCCCACAGCCACGTCCAGAACAGGGCCGAGACCAGCACGGCGGTGGGCGAGAGGCCGGTGGACTGGCCGTAGAGCATCGGCTCGATGACCTGCCCGGTCAGGGGTTCGAGGATCAGGAACAGGATCGCGGTGGCGATGGTCATGTTCCAGCCGGGCTCGATGGCGGCGGCGAGCAGCATCGGCAGCAGGGCCGAGAGGAATGCGCCGAGATAGGGCACGAAGCGCATCAGCGCCGAGACGATCCCGCACAGGACGGGGTTCGGCACGCCGATCAGGTAGAGGCCCACGCCGATGACCACGCCGAAGGCGGTGTTGAGGGCGAGCTGGGCGACGAAGTAGCGGGAGAGGCGCCGCGCCGCGTCGTCCATCGCCACCGTGGTCCGGTGCAGGTCCTTGGAGCCCGCGAGCCGGATCAACCGGTCGCGCAGGTCCTCCCGCTGCATCAGCACGAACAGCAGCACCACGAAGACGATGCCGGCGGTGGCGAGCGGCTGCAGGGCCGGCGAGAGCAGGGTGCTCGCCGTCTCCAGGGGGCTCGGCGGGGTCGCCGCCATCTCCACCAGCATCGGCTTGCGCTCGACGGGGGCGGCGTCGGCGGCGGGTTTCGCCTTGGTCTCGGGTTTGGGCGCGGGCTCGGGCGTCGGCTGCGCCTCGGTGTTGCCGGCGTTGTGGATCACCCGGCCGATGTTGGCGACATAGTCGGTGAGGCGCCCGGCCGGGCTGGTGCGCAGGCTCTCGAGCTTGCGCTCGATGGTGGCGCGGTAGCGCGGCACGTCGCCGGCGAGGTCGGCGACCTGGATCCCGATGAGCGTGGCCAGGGCCCCGACGATGCCGAGGGTCATGAGCACGGCGAGGCCCACCGCCACGAGGCGCGGCAGGCGGAAGCGGCGCAGGGCGTTGACCAGCGGTCCGAGGACGAAGGACAGCAGCAGCGCGATCGCGATCGGGATGAAGATCTCCCGGCCGAAATACAGCCCCGCCACGAGGATCGCCCCGACGAGGAGCGGCGAGGCGAGCGCCGCCCGGGGCGTCTCGGCGGCGGCGACGCGGGTCGGCCGGGGACGGACCAGCGGATCGTCCCTGCCGGGAACCCCGGTGTGTCTGCTGACCATGCCCGCCCGATGCCCCCGACGACGCCACCCGGACGCCAAGCTGGGCCACGGCGTCGCATGGACGGGGAACGGCACGGGGCCGCAAAACGATCCCACCGCGGACAGGGTCAGCCGGTGAGGACCCTCAGAGGCCGGCGGGACGATCCGTGTCGTCCCACCCTCCCCCCCTGCATCCTGAGTGTTTCCCGCGAAAGTCCGCGCCCTCCCGTCCTTGCGAGCGCAACGGAGCAAGGACGGGCTGGATCACGACGGGCGGTCCATCCCCCCGATCTTTTCGGCCAGACGCTCAGGCGCGGGAATCGACCAGGAGCAGCGCGAGGATGTCGGTGAGTTCCGCGCCGTCGATCCGGGCGAGGGCCTGTGTGGCCCGATCGGCCGAATCGCAGGCATCGAGGGCGTCTGCAGGGCGGAAAACGACCTGCGGGTTGTAGTCGGCGACGTGCCTCAGCGCCTGCAGGCGGTGGAAGCTCTCGGCGAACTCCCGCGTCGCATCGGACACCGTCCGTCGCCCCAGGATCTGCTGATACCGGCGGGCGAGGTTCGGCCGCTCGATGGAGAGGCAGATGTCTTTCATGCGGGCGTGGGAGTAGCCCCGGTACAGGAGGCCGTAGGCCGGTGCTTCCCCCTCCGCCGGCCCCACGAACCGTTCGGCCGCGGCCTTCAGCGTCGCGTGGAAGAGCGCGTAATACGAGGTGGAGATCGATCGTCTCAGCTCGCCGTCGCGGGCCGACCGTCTTTCGGCCAGCTCGCGGGCGAGGCCCAGCAGCTCACAGGGGTCGAGCACGGAGGTCGACCGTCACATCGCTTCGGGCGAGAAAACGCACGAAGGGATAGTGCTCGTCCCCGCCGTTCACGAGGACATCCCGGATCGTTCGCCTGATCCGGCTCTTGGTCGCCGGAGGCAGCGGAGGATCGTCGTCCTCGTGCACGATGGTGATTTGCCAGACGAGGTCGTCCGTCCAATCGAGCCCGAGTTCGGCCCGCACGTCACCGGCCGGGCGGCCGGCGACGCGGTTCACCGAATCGAGGCTGATCGCGCGGACAGCGGATGGCTCGAACTCACCCATGCCCGGAGAGTGCCGCCCGGCTAAAGCCCCGTCAACACACGTTTAACGGGTGATCGCTCACGCCCCCAGCACGCCGGCCCGGGCGACGTCCCCCGCGTCCTTGAGGTCGGGCAGCGTCCGGCACAGCGCCATCACCCGCGCGGCCTGCGCCGCCGGGAGGACGCCGTCGGCGAGGTCCCTGAACTTCGCCTCGAGCTGCGCGTCGGTCATCGGCGTCTCGACGCTGCCGATGGCGTGGACGATGTGGCGGTGGAGGGTGCGCCCGTCGTTCAGCGTCACGGTCATGTCGACCTGCGCCGCGTCGATGCCGGGGGTGACCACCGGGTTCACCTTCTGGCGGAGCGCCACGACGCGGGGGTCGTTCACCGCCCGGTCGCTGAACTGCTTCTCGCCGCCCGCCCCTTCCACGAAGGCCACCGCCGCCGCGTGGTAGATGCTGAACTTGCCCTCCAGCCCGGTCTTGGGTGCGGTCTTGCCGGTGAGCTCCAGCACCAGCGGGTGGACCTTGAGGTCGATGCTCCGGATGTCCTCCGGCTTCACGTGCTCCTCGTCGCGGATCTGGATCGCCGCGTCGATGGTCGGGTGCATGACGATCCCGCAGGCGAAGGGCTTGTAGGTGTTGAGCGCGCTCTCGTAGCGGGTGCCGAGCCCGTCGGTGATCTGCGACCAGTCCTGCTTGGTGGAGATGGTCTGCGCCCAGCCGCGCCGCACCTCGATCATCCGGTCGGAGGAGGTGAAGCCCTTGGCGGCCAGGATCGCCGCGAACAGCCCGTTGGCGGCGGCGCGGCCGGGGTTGAAGCTCTTGTTCATGGAGCCGAACGATTCGCGCAGGCCCACCGGCTGCGAGGCGGCGAGGCCCAGCGCGTAGACCGTCTGCTCCTGCGTCAGCCCCATCAGCTTCGCCGCCGCCGCGGCGGCGCCGAACACCCCGCAGGTGCCGGTGATGTGCCAGCCGGCATCGTAGTGGTTCGGATAGACCATGTTGCCGATCCGGCATTCCACCTCGATCCCCACCACCAGGGCGTCGAGGAAGTCCTTACCGGAAACGGGCTTCATCTCCGCATAGGCGAGGATCGCCGAGGCCACCGGGCCGGCGGGGTGGATGATGGTCTTCAGGTGGGTGTCGTCGAAATCGAAGATGTGGCTCGACACGCCGTTGAGGAAGGCGGCGTTCATGATGTCGAACCGCTCGGAGCGCCCGAACAGCCCCGCCTGTGGCGGCCCGGAGAAGGGCTGCAGCGCCGAGACGGCGATGTCGAGGGTCTCGTGGTGCGAGCCGCCGATCGCCACGCCCACCCAGTTGAGGAAGCTGCGCACGCCCTCCCGGCGGACCTCCTCCGGCAGGGACTCGTAGGACGAGCCGCGGATCCATTCGGCGAGGATCTTGGTGACCGGCGGGGGCGGGGGCGCCTTGGCCGCGCCCGGGGCGGCCCCCTCCGCGGCCTGGGCCACCGGGAGGGCGGGGACGCTGAGGGCGAGGCCGGCGGCCCCGATGAGCGAGCGGCGGTTCATGGTCATCGCATCCTCCCGTGCGGGCATCCGGGTGCCCGTCACGGTGGAGAGTATACCAGCGTATGCGAGAATGCAGGGTCCCTCGCGCCGTCCCTTCCCCTGGTCGGGAGGGGGTCAGGGGTGGGGGTGGTGCCGGATGGGGCGCAGCGGTGCCTTCTGCCCCGCCCCCACCTCCACCTCCTCCCCACGAGGAGGAGAGCTTCCCCCTCTCACACCACCACCGGCAGCGCCGCCTGCTCGCCCACGGCGAACACCCGCCGGTAGCGGGCGATCTCGTCCGCCGGCCCCTGCGCCTTGGTCGGGTTGTCGGAGAGCTTCACGGTGGGGTGGCCGTCCGCGGCGGTGACCTTGCAGACCACCGAGACCGGATCGAGCCGCCCGTCGGGCATCAGCCCGCGGAAGTCGTTGGTGAGCAGGGTGCCCCAGCCGTAGCCGATCCGCATCCGCCCGTGGAACCGGGCGTGGATGCGCTCGATCTCGGCGATGTCGAGGCCGTCGGAGAAGATCGCGAGCTTCTCGCGCGGGTCGCGCCCGTGCTCCTGCCAGAAGCGGATCGCCTCCTCGCCGCCCTCGATCGGGTCCTTGGAGTCGATGCGGATGCCGGTCCAGTCGGCCACCCAGTCCGGGGCGTGGGCGAGGAAGCCGGTGGTGCCGTAGGTGTCGGGCAGGACGATGCGCAGGTTGCCCGCGTAATCCTCCTGCCAGTCGGAGAGGACCGCGTAGGGGGCCGCCGCCAGCGCCGCGTCATCGGGGGCGAGCGCCGCGTAGACCATCGGCAGTTCGTGGGCGTTGGTGCCCACCGGCTCCACCTCGCGGGTGGCGGCGATCAGGCAGTTCGAGGTGCCGAGGAAGCGCGGCTCGCCCAGGCCCTCGGCCATGGCCTGCACGCACCAGTCCTGCCACAGGAAGCCGTGGCGGCGGCGCGTGCCGAAATCGGCGATCGACAGGTCGGGCAGGCGCTGCAGCCGCTCGATCTTCTCCCACACCCGGGTCATGGCGCGGGCGTAGAGCACCTGCAGGGCGAGCTTGCCGAGCCCGCGCAGGACGGCCCGCGCCCGGAGCTCGTTGAGGATCGCCAGGGCCGGCACCTCCCACATCGTGGTCTCGACCCAGGGGCCGTGGAAGGTCAGCTCGTACTGCCCGTCACGGGTGGCGAGCTCGTATTCGGGCAGCTGGAAGGTCTCGAACCACGCCACGAAGTCCGGTTCGAGGATCCGCCCCTGCCCGCGGAACACGTTGCCCCGCAGCCACGTCACCTCGCCCTTCGACAGGCGCAGGGAGCGGGCATGGTCGAGCTGCTCCCGCAGCAGGCCCTCATCCACCTCGTCGGCGATCCGCACCCGGGCGGTGCGGTTGGCAATGCCGAAGGTCGTCGTCACCTGCGGGTGCCGGCGCAGGATCGTCTGCGCCATCAACAGCTTGTAGAAATCCGTGTCGAGCAGCGACCGCACGATCGGATCGATGCGGAAGCTGTGGTCGTACACCCGCTTCGCCAGATCGAGCATTTTTTCGGGACTTCGGGTCGCGCCGGGGGATCGGGAGGGCGCATGGTTTCGGGGCGCGCGTCAATGTTCGCGGTCGTGGAACCGCGCCTTTGTCCCACGCCCATCGTCATTGCGCGTGAAAGCGAAGCCATCCGGGGAGACGCCGACGCCTGAGACGTCCCGCTGCCCTGGATGGCTTCGCGTAAGTCCGCAAAGACGGTGGAGGGTGTGAGGACGGGCGGCGACCGTCTCCGGCCTGCCGCCCTTCCTGACGTTGGGCGGTCTTACGACAGACCGACCTTCTTGGTCTCGGTCTTCGGGCTCTCGCCGGTGAGGGCGGCCTTCACGGTGCCGTAGAGGTGCAGCATCGTCGCGTTCGGGCTGTCCCAGTACTCGCCCTTCTCCGGGCAGACGCGGATCAGGGCGACCTCGGGGTCGTCCTTGCCGTTGGGAAACCAGGTCTTGAGGCTGGCATTCCACTTCGAATCGATGAGCGCCTGGTCGCGGATCACCTCGGCCTTTCCGGCGACCGACACGTAGTTCTGGCTCGACGGGTCGGAATAGGCGAGGTTCACCTGGTCGTCCCGGCTGATCTCGGCGGTCTTGGGCGAGTGCAGCTTGGTGAAGAACCACAGGTCGCCGTTCTCGTCGATGTCGTTGTTCCACATCGGCCGGCTGTTGAGCGTGCCGTCGGTATCGACGGTGGTCATCATCGCGACCTTCACGTCCTTGATGAGTGCGAACAGCTTCTCGGCGCCCTCGTGATCGCGGTGGTTCTGGTGCACGTCGTCGCTCCTGCCTTGGGTGGCGGGGCATCGCACACGCGTCACCCCGGCCGGATTCGCCTCGACAACGGGCGACGCCCCGGTTGGTTCAGGTCGGGCGCCGGGGTGGTGTTTCCGGCGGGCGCGTATAGATGGGGGGTTCACGCGACAATGACGATCTGGCGCCGCCTCCGACCCGGCGGCCCCTGCGAGTTCCGGAGCCTCCCGCCTTGGCCATCACCCGCGACGACGTGCTGCGCGCCCTGCAATCGGTGACGATCGACGCCGCCGGCACCACCCTGCCGGGGTCCGGGCGCCTGTCGCAGGTCGTGGTCGATCCCAACAACCGGGTGATGTTCTCGATCCTGATCGACGCGAGCGAGGCGGAGCGGTTCGAGCCGGTGCGGCGGCAGGCGGAGGGCGCCGCCCTGCGGATTCCCGGCGTCTCGGGGGTCTTCGCGAGCCTCACCTCCGAGCGCGGCCCCGGCCACCCGGCCCAGAGCGATGCGGCGCCCCGGCCGGTCACGCCGCCCCCCGTCGCCCCGCCCCGGCCCGGCGCCCCGCCGCAGCAGGGGCCGAAGCTTCCGGGCGTGCGCCACATCGTGGCGGTGGCCTCCGGCAAGGGCGGCGTCGGCAAGTCCACCACCGCCTGCAACCTCGCCCTGGCGCTCCAGGCGCAGGGGCTGAAGGTCGGGCTGCTCGATGCCGACATCTACGGCCCCTCGGTGCCCAAGCTGTTCGGCCTCACCGGCAAGCCCAACGTGGTCGACAACAAGGCGATGGAGCCGATGGTCGGCTACGGCCTCAAGGTCATGTCGATCGGCTTCCTGATCGAGCCCGAGGCGGCGATGATCTGGCGCGGGCCGATGGTCCAGTCGGCGATCACGCAGATGCTGCGCGACGTGCTCTGGGGCGAGCTCGACGTGCTCCTCGTGGACATGCCCCCCGGCACGGGCGACGCGCAGCTCACCATGGCCCAGGCCACGCCGCTGTCCGGCGCGGTGATCGTCTCGACGCCCCAGGACCTCGCCCTGATCGACGCCCGGCGCGGGGTGACGATGTTCAAGAAGGTGGCGGTGCCGATCCTCGGCATCGTCGAGAACATGGCGACCTTCATCTGCCCGAATTGCGGCCATGCCTCGCACATCTTCGGTCATGGCGGGGCGCGCCACGAGGCGCAGCGCCTGGGCGTGCCGTTCCTGGGCGAGGTGCCCCTGAACATGACGATCCGCGAGACCTCCGACGCCGGCCGCCCGGTGGTCGCCACCGATCCGGACGGGCCGCAGGCCAAGGTCTACCGGGAGATCGCGGCGGCGCTCTGGACGAACCTGTCCGGCGCCCCCGCCGGGCGGACGGCGCCGAAGATCGTCTTCGAGTAGGCGCGCGGTGGCGGGTCCCGTCCTCGGCCTGATCCTCGCGGGCGGCCTCGGGCGGCGGATGGGCGGGGTGGACAAGACCCTGCTCCCCCTCGGCGGACAGCCGCTGCTGGCGCGGATCGCCGGGCGGCTGCGCCCGCAATGCCCCGCCGGGCTGATGCTCAGCGCCAACGGCGATCCGGCGCGGTTCGGCGATGCCTTCGATGGGCCGATCCTGCCCGATCCCGTGCCGGGCCTTCCGGGGCCGCTGGCGGGGATCCTCGCCGGGCTGGAGCATGGCGCGGCCCGGCACGGGGTTACCCATGTGCTGAGCGTGCCGGGGGATGCCCCGTTCCTGCCGGACGATCTGGTGACGCGCCTCGCGGCCTCCCCCGGCTCAGGCCCCATCGCGGTGGCGGCCTCGGGCGGGCGGGAGCACTACACGGTGGCCCTCTGGCCGGTCGCCCTCCGCGACGACCTGCGGGCGTGGCTCGCGGCGGGCGAGCGCCGGGTCGGCGGCTTCATCGCCCGCCACGGGAGTGCGGTGGTGGAATGGCCGGTGGAACCGGTCGATCCGTTCCTGAACCTCAACGCGCCGGAGGATTTTTCCCGGGCGGAAGGCATCGTCCAAGCTCGATCCTCATCCTGAGAGTCAGACCGAGACGTCGGTGATTCTTCCACACCCGACCTCATCCTGAGGTGTTGGAGCGGAGCGAAGGCCTCGAAGGAGGGCTCCAGGGATCGCGGAGCCTTCCGGGGCCCTCCTTCGAGGCCGCTTCGCGGCACCTCAGGATGAGGGGAGTGATGGGAGTAGGCGGCTTACCGGCCAGACACCGAGACGCGGCGCGGGCCGCCTCGAAGGGAGGGCTCCAGGGCCCGCGAGGGCGCCTGGAGATTTCCTTCGAGTCGGCCCGCTCTCGCGGGCGCCTCAGGATGAGGGAGGCGGGTGGGACGGACGGGTCCCTTACGCGGCCGCGCCGACGGTGACCTTCACGATCTTGTCCGGCGAACGCGGCGGCTCGCCCTTGTTGAGGGTGTCGACCACGTCCATGCCTTCGGTCACTTTGCCCCACACGGTGTACTGCTTGTCGAGGAAGCGGGCGTCCTCGAAGCAGATGAAGAACTGCGAGTTCGCCGAGTGCGGGAAGTTGGTGCGGGCCATCGAGCAGGTGCCGCGGGTGTGCGGCTCGGCGTTGAACTCGGCCTTCAGGTCCGGCAGCTCGGAGCCGCCCGAGCCGGTGCCGGTCGGGTCGCCGGTCTGGGCCATGAAGCCGTCGATCACCCGGTGGAACGGCACGCCGTCGTAGAAGCCCTGGGAGGCCAGGGTCTTGATCCGCTCCACGTGGTTCGGGGCGAGGTCGGGGCGCAGGGCGATGACGACGCGGCCCTTGGTGGTCTCGAGGGTGATGGTGTCGGTGTCGGCCATGAACGATTCTCCGTAGGTTCGGGTGGGGGACAGGGGCGAGCCGGGCGGCCGGGTCAGGCCGGCGGCCGGTAGACGAAGCGCAGGGCCACGGGGCGGCCGGCGATCGCCCGGCCCAGGCCGGGCGTGATCCGGGCCGGCGTGCAGCTCCGGAGCGCGGCCAGGGTGGCGCGGGTGAGGGCCGGCCGGTCGCCGCCCGCGACGCCGGTGGCGTAGGTGATCCGCGGCGGCCCGATCAGGCTGCCGTCGCGCCGCAGGGAGAGTCGCGCCGTCACCTCCACATCCGGCCCCTGGACCTTCCCCGTCAGATGGGGCGCGGTCCAGCAGGCGGCCAGCGCCGGGTAGAGCGCGGCGAGGGTGTCTGCGGGGGCCTCGGCCGGCCTGTCCTTCAACGGCACGGCGACCGTGGCCCGCAGGGTGTCCGGCAGGCTGAGGAAATAGCCGCCGCCGGGGCCGTAGGCGTAGCCGGCATAGGCATGGCCCCCGTCATAGGCGTGCGCCGTCGGCGCCCCGGCGACGAGGGCGCCGACCAACAGGGACCGGAGGACCGGCTTTCCCCGCCCTCCCCTCACTTGCCCTTCTCGGCCAGCGTCATGCGGACGATCTTGTCCGGGTCCTGCACCGCGCCGCCGGCGGCGCCGGGGGGCGCCTTCTTGATCTTGTCGAGGACGTCGAGCCCGTCGGTGACGTTGCCGACCACCGTGTACTGGCCGTTCAGGAACGGCGCGTCGCCGAGGCAGAGGAAGAACTGCGAGTTGGCCGAGTTCGGGTTGCCCGAGCGGGCCATGCCCACCGTGCCGCGCTTGAACTGGGCGGTCTGCGAGAACTCGGCCGGGATGTCGGGCAGGTCCGAGCCGCCGGTGCCGTTGCCCTTCGGGTCGCCGGTCTGGGCCATAAAGCCGTCGATCACCCGGTGGAACTTCAGCCCGTCATAGAAGCCGCGGGCGATCAGGGTCTTGATCTGCTTGACGTGCTTGGGGGCGAGGTCCGGGCGCAGCTCGATGGTGATGCGGCCGTCCTTGGTCTGCAGGTAGACGGTGTTGGAATCGGCGGCGAAGGCCGGGGCGGACAGGCCGAGCGAGAGGGCGAGCGCGAGGAGCGTGCGGCGTTTCATGGCTCTCAAGGGTCCTTGTGGGCTTAAGGGTGGGACGGCGCGAACCGCGCCTTGAGCCGGGCGGCGACCTCGGCCGGCACGAAGGGCGACACGTCGCCCCCCATCCCGGCGATCTGCCGCACCAGGGTCGCGGTGATGGGCCGGGCGCTGGTGGAGGCCGGCAGGAACACGGTCTGGACCTCGGGGGCCATGGCGCCGTTCATCCCGGCGAGCTGCATCTCGTAGTCGAGGTCGGTGCCGTCGCGCAGGCCGCGGATGAAGATCGCGGCGCCGCAGCGCCGGGCCGCCGAGACGGCGAGGTCGTCGAAGGTCACGACGTCGAGGGTCGCCCCCTCGGCCGTCGCCACCGGCCCGCAGGTCTCGCGGAGCAGGTCGGCCCGCTCCTGCGCGGAGAAGAGCGGCGCCTTGCCGGGGTGCACGCCGATGGCGATCACCAGCCGGTCGACCAGGCGGCAGGCCTGGCGCACGACGTCGAGGTGGCCGTTCGTGACCGGATCGAACGAGCCTGCGTAGAGGGCGGTGCGGGTCATCGCCGACCGCCCTAGCGTGTTTTGAGGGCGGACGGAACCTGTCGAGACAAGTTCCCCCTCTCCCCGCCGGCGGGGAGAGGGCTCCGGCGACCTTGTCGTCGCCGGAGCGAGGCGGCAGCCGGAGGTGAGGGGGGCATCCGGACGAGCCCCTTTCGTGGAACCCCCTCACCATCGCCCTTCGGGGCTCGCCTCGCCCCCGACAAGGGGGGCTCGGCCCTCTCCCCACATGTGGGGAGAGGGGAACATCCGCGCCTCTACGGAACCGCACTCTCCCCATGGTGCGAATCCAGCACCGTGTCGCTGGTCGGGACGGTCTCGGCCACCGCCTCGGCGCGGCGGCGGTCGGGGCTGGTCGCCTCGTCCACGAAGCTCGCCACCGCCTCCGCGAGGGGCAGGGTGCGGGTCTGCTGGCTGCCGAGCCGGCGGATCGAGACGGTGCCCTCCTCCGCCTCGCGCTTGCCGAGCGCCAGCAGCACCGGCACCTTGGCGAGCGAGTGCTCCCGGACCTTGTAGTTGATTTTTTCGTTGCGCAGGTCCGTCTCCACGCGGAGGCCGGCGCGCTCGAGTGCCCGCACGACCTTGGCGGCGTAGGGGTCCGCCTCGCCGGTGATGGTGGCGACCACCACCTGCACCGGGGCGAGCCAGAGCGGGAAATGCCCGGCGAAATGCTCGATCAGGATGCCGGTGAAGCGCTCCATCGAGCCGCAGATCGCCCGGTGGACCATGACCGGCGGCTTCTTCTGCCCGTCCGCATCGACGTAGAAGGCGCCGAACCGCTCGGGCAGGTTGAAGTCCACCTGCGTCGTCCCGCACTGCCAGTCGCGGCCGATGGCGTCGCGGAGCACGTACTCGAATTTCGGGCCGTAGAAGGCCCCCTCGCCCGGGTTCACGGCGGTCTTGATCCGCCCGCCCGACTGCGCCTCGATCTGCGCCAGCACCCGGGTCATCACGTCTTCCGCGTGGTCCCACAGGGCGTCCGAGCCGACGCGCTTCTCCGGCCGGGTGGACAGCTTCACGACGATCTCGCCGAAGCCGAAATCCGCGTAGGTGGAGAGGATCAGGTCGTTGATCTTCAGGCACTCGTCGGCCAGCTGGTCCTCCGTGCAGAAGATGTGCGCGTCGTCCTGGGTGAAGCCGCGCACCCGCATCAGCCCGTGCATGGCGCCCGACGGCTCGTAGCGGTGCACCACGCCAAATTCCGCCATCCGCAGAGGCAGATCGCGGTAACTCTTCAAGCCATGCTTGAAGATCTGGACGTGGCCGGGGCAGTTCATCGGCTTGAGGGCGAACCAGCGCTTGTCCTCGGCCTCGTCGCCGGCCGACTGGGCGGCGAACATGTTCTCCCGGTACCAGCCCCAGTGGCCGGAGGTCTCCCACAGGGCCTTGTCGAGGATCTGCGGGGCGTTCACCTCGGCATAGTCGCCGCGCAGCCGCCGGCGCATGTAGGCGATCAGCTCCTGGAAGATCGTCCAGCCCTTGGCGTGCCAGAAGATGACGCCCGGCCCCTCCTCCTGGAAGTGGAACAGGTCCATCTCCCGGCCGAGGCGGCGGTGGTCCCGGCGCTCGGCCTCCTCCAGGCGGTGGAGGTAGGCGTCGAGGTCCTCCTTCGTGGCCCAGGCGGTGCCGTAGATGCGGGTCAGCATCGGGTTGTCGGAATTGCCCCGCCAGTAGGCGCCCGCGACCTTCATCAGCTTGAACGCCGCGCCGACCTTGCCGGTGGAGGTCATGTGCGGGCCGCGGCAGAGGTCGAACCACTCGCCCTGGCGGTAGATCTTCAGGTCCTGGCCCGGCGGGATCGCGTCCACCAGCTCGACCTTGAAGCCCTCCTCCTTGCCCGCGAACAGGGCGCGCACGTCCTCGCGCGTCCACACCTCCTTGGTGAACGGGGCGTCGCGGGCGATGATCTCGCGCATCTTCGCCTCGATCGCCGGGAAGTCCTCCGGCGTGAACGGGGCCTGCCGGTGGAAGTCGTAGTAGAACCCGTTCTCGATCACCGGGCCGATGGTGACCTGGGTCTCCGGCCAGAGGGCCTGCACCGCCTCGGCCAGCACGTGGGCGCAATCGTGCCGGATCAGCTCCAGGGCGCGGGGATCGGCCCGGTCGAGGAACTCGATCCGCGCGTCCCCCGCGATGGGGTCGTCGAGGTCGCAGACCGTCCCGTCCAGCGCCATGGCCACGGTGCGCTTGGCGAGCGACTTGGCGATTCCCTCGACCACGCTGCGGCCGGTGGTGCCGGCGGCGACCTCGCGGGTGTTGCCATCGGGGAAGGTGAGGACGGGCATGGGCGGTCTCCTGGCTCACTCCTGCGAACGGGGCAGGTAAGCGGGTCTTCGGGGGCAATCGCGAGGCGGGCCGTGTAGACCGTTTCGCCGCGCGATGGAATGTGGGGCGGGGCTCGTCCCGCCTACTCCGCCCGTCTCAGGCGGCTCGCGAAGAAGCCGTCGAGGCCGTGGGACGGCAGGGTGCGCAGGTCGCCGTCGCCGTCGATCAGCTCGCCCCGCCCGCCGACCTCCTCCGGGGTCACCGGCACCCGCGCGAAGTTCGCGTTGCGGGCGAGGAAGGCGGCGATCTGCGCCTCGCCCTCCTCGGGCTCCAGGGAGCAGGTGCAGTAGACCAGCCGGCCCCCCGGGCGCACCAGCGTGGCGGCCCGGTCGAGGAGGCGCCGCTGCAGGCCGGCGAGGCGGGCGATGTCGGCCTCGACCTTGGTCCAGGCGACGTCCGGGTGGCGGCGGATCGTGCCGGTGGCCGAGCAGGGGGCGTCGAGGAGCACCGCGTCGAACGGCGCGGCGGCGTAGGCCGTGGCGTCGGCCACCGCGATCTCGGCGGTGAGGCCGAGGCGCGACAGGTTCTCCCGCAGCCGCTCTAGGCGCGGCGCCGACCGGTCCAGGGCCGTCACCGCGGCGTCGCGGCTGGCGAGCTGCATCGTCTTGCCCCCCGGCGCGGCGCAGAGGTCGAGCACCCGCTCGCCCGGCGCCACCGCCAGGAGCCGCGCGGGGATCGCCGCCGCCGCATCCTGCACCCACCACGCCGCCTCCCCGAAGCCCGGCAGGGCGGGGATCGCCGCGCCGTCCGGCGGCAGGCGCAACGAGCCGGTCGGCAGGCGCGTCGCGCCGAGGCGCTCGGCCCAGGTCTTCGCCTCGTCCTCCCGGCGCAGGGTCAGGTCGATGGCCGCGCCGGTGAGGTGCGCGCGGGCGATGGCGGCCGCCGTCTCCGGCCCGTAGGCCGCCCCCCAGCGCCGGGCGAGCCATTCGGGCGTGTTGTCGGCCAGCGGGTCCGCCCCGGCGAGGATCGCCTCGCGCTCCCGCGCCACCCGGCGCAGGACGGCGTTCACCACCCCCGCGAAGCCGGCCGTGCGCGGGTCGGCCTTGGCGAGGCGCACGGCGAGGTCCACGGCGGCGTGGTCCGGCACGGCGAGGTCGAGGATCTGCGCGCAGCCCGTGGCGAGGAGCGACAGCAGGCGCGGCTTGGCCACGGGCAGGCCCTTGGCGAGCCGCTCGGCCAGGACCCGGCGGATCTGGCCCAGGCGGCGGAAGGTCGCCACCGCGATGGCCCGGGCCAGGGCCGCGTCGCCCGATTCGAGCCCTTCGGCCCGGATCGCCGCGCCGAGCGCCTCGTCGAGGGCCGGCGGCCGGTCCTGCCCGATCAGGTCGGCCACCGCCTGCGCCGCCGCCCGGCGGGTGGCGAGGCCGGCCACGTCCTCACCCGCGCCCTGGCCGGTGTCGATGTCATCCGCCGCGTTGCGGACCTTGTCCCGAGATGCCACGTGTCGTCACAATCCCTGTCGATCAGGACACGCCCTCACACCCGAGCGAGCCCGATGCAAGACCGCACCGACGATTCCGTCCCCGCAGGGGCGTCGCGCCGCCCCCTCAGCCCCGCCGCCGAGCGCGCCCTGGCCGAGGCGGCCGAGCGCCGCGCCGCCATCGACGCCCGCGCCGCCGCGATCCAGGCCAGCCCCGAACGCCAGGGCCGGGGGGGGCTGGAGCCGGTGCGCTACGAGGACTGGGAGGTGAAGGGGCTGGCCGTCGACTTCTGACGGCGTTCGCCAGCCCCGGCGCCGTCGCCGCGGGAGGAAGGGCGGGGTGGTGGGCCACCCCGATGGCGCGGCCCGTTTCCCGCCCGGCCCCGTCGGCCCCTCGCCGGAAGGCGGAACAGGCCTTCCCCCAACCCGTTGCCCCGCCATTCACGGAGGTTGGCGATGGCGACGAAGGTTTCGGCGAAGCAGGCGGTCGAGGGTCCGCACGGGGAGATCGGCCTCGCCAAGGGCGAGCGGATCGGCATGCGGATGTGGCGCAACGAGGAGCCGAACTCCGACAAGCCGGCGACCCGGTCCGAGCATGAGACGGTGGGCTACGTGGTGAGCGGGCGGGCGGAGCTCGTCGTGGCGGGCGAGACGGTGACGCTGGCCCCCGGCGATTCCTACCTCGTCCCCGCTGGGGCCGAGCACACCTACCGCATCCTGGAGACCTTCACCGCGGTGGAGGCGACGTCGCCCCCGGCGAAGTAGGATCTCCTCACGCGAAGCGCCGCGCCCCGGCGACGCACAGCACCACCACGGCGCTGGCGGCGAACATCGTCCCCGAGACGGGTTCGCCGACCAGCAGCGCCGCGAGGGCGAGGCCGAGGAAGGGCTGGAGCAGCTGCAACTGCCCGACCCCGGCGATGCTGCCGAGCGCCAGCCCCCGGTACCAGAACAGAAACCCGATCAGCATGCTGAAGACGGAGACGTAGGCCAGCCCGCCCCAGGCCCCCGGGCCGACGCCGTCCCATCGCTCGGGCCACGTGGCGAGGGCGAGGGGCGCCATGGCGGGCAGCGCCAGCAGCAGCGCCCAGGAGATCACCTGCCAGCCGCCGAGCCGCCGCGACAGGGCGGCGCCCTCCGCGTAGCCGAGGCCGCAGAGCAGGATCGCCCCGAGCATCAGCAGGCTCGGGCCCGCCCCCGCCGCCCCGCCCTGCCCCAGGGCGAAGCCCGCCACCGCGGCGCTGCCGAGGAGCGAGAACAGCCAGAAGGCCGGGCGCGGCCTCTCGCCGCCCCGCAGCACCCCGAACAGGGCCGTGGCCAGGGGCAGCATGCCGACGAAGACGACGGACTGCGCCGCAGCGATCTGGCGCAGGGCCAGAGCCGTTAGCTGGGGGAAGCCGACCACCACCCCGAGCGACACGAGGGCCAGGGCGGCGAGGTCGCCCCGCGCCGGGCGCTTCTCCCGCAGGGCCCAGAGCAGCAGCCCGCCGAGGGAGGCGGCGATCACCGCCCGCGCCGCCGTCAGGAACAACGGCGCGAAGCCCGCCACGGCGAGGCGGGTCGCCGGCAGCGCCCCGCTGAAGATGAGGACGCCGAGGAGCCCGCTCCCCCACCCTGCCGTCGTCCGCCGCATGATCCGCCCGCCTCCGCCCCCATGGGCTTAGGCAAGGGGCCGTGGGGGCGACACGGACGCAGGCGGAAGCCGGCGCCGAACTGTACCGCCCCGCCGGCCCGGACGGATCGGGCGGCTCAATGGGTCATGTAGACCGGCGTGCCGACATCGACCCGCTCGTACAGGTCGACCACGTCCTGATTGTACATGCGGATGCAGCCGTAGGACGCCCAGGTGCCGATGGAGCTCGGGCGGTTGGTGCCGTGGATCGCGTACTGGCCGCCGGCCAGGGTCATGGCGGCGGCGCCCATCGGGTTGTGCGGCGAGCCTCCGGCGATGACGTTCGGCAGGCGCGGGTTGTCGCGCTTCACCTCCCACGGGGGTGACCAGGCCGGGGCGACGTACTTCCCGTCGATCGTCGCCGTGCCGAACCATTGCTTGCCCGGCTTGCCCACCGCCACGGGGTAGCGGATCGCCGTCCCGTCGCCGTTCACGAGGTAGAGCTTGCGCTGGGAGACGCTGATCACCACCGTCCCCGCCGCGCCCTCGCCGAACGGGACCACCTCCCGGGCCGAGGCCGCCCCCGCGGCCAGGGTGGCGGCCAACCCGACTGCAATCGATACGCGACGAGACATCCCGGCGACTCCGCAAGCGTGAGCATATGCGGCGCATCAATCCACGGTCGCTGCCGCCGTTCCAGCGAAAGCTATGGTTGATCGGTGGAGGACCACTGAAACCCAAGATGAGGGTAAAGGAGATCAGTGAATCGGGTGCGGAGATGGTGTGAACGACGCGTTCACGACTCTTGCCCGACCCTCGCCCGACCCACCCAAGACTGGCGCCGGCCCCGCCGGTCCATCGCCGTCCTCGCGCGCGCAGCGACGCAATCGGGTGCCGCGGACGCCGCGGATCCCCGCATCGGTTCGCCTCGTCGGCATGATTGGGGCGGCGCGGCTACCGCTCGTAGAGTTCGGCCCCCCTCCGATCCTCCGGCTGCCAGCCATGGCGCTCCAGCTCCGGATCGGGGTGCTCCTCCTGCGGCAGGCCGAGGCAGAGATACGCCACGAGCCGCCAGGATTGCGGCACCGCCAGGATCTCCGTCACCGCGGCGGGATCGAGGATCGAGACCCAGCCGACGCCGATCCCCCGCGCCCGGGCGGCGAGCCACAGGCACTGCACCGCGCCGACCACCGAATAGGCCAGGGTCTCCGGCATCGTCGCCCGGCCGAGGCCGAGCCCGGCCGCGGTGTCCCCATCGCAGAAGGCGGCGAGATGGACCGGCGCCTCCTTCAGCCCCGCCAGCTTCAGCGCCCGGTAGCGCGCGGCCCGCTCGCCCGCGTAGGCCGCCGCCGCCTGCGCGTTGCAGCGGGCGAAGCTGGCGACCACCGCGTCCCGCCTCGCGGGATCGGAGATCCGCACGAACCGCCACGGGCGGCTGTTGCCGACGGAGGGCGCCCGGTGCGCCGCCGCGAGGCAGGCCCGCAGGGCGTCCTCGTCCAGGGGGGTGGTGCGGAAGCGGCGCACGTCCCGGCGCCACGCGAACAGCGCGTCGAGCCGTGCTGCGAAGGCGTCGTCGAAGTCGGGCGGGTCCATGGTCACGCCAGGACATAGCCGGTCGGGCCCCCCCAGCGCAAAAGCCAAAAAGAAGGCCGCCCGGGAAGGACGGCCTTCAAGTCTCTTGGGTCTCGAAACCTCGGAGTGCCGGCTCAGGCAAGGTCGGACGGGGGCCGAGGCTGGGGAGCACGGGTTCGGCCGCCGGCCGGGCAAGACCCGGCGAGGTTCGATGCCTGTTGTCGTGTTGCAACGCGGCCCCGGAAAGGCGCGAATAGGGCGAAAGCATGAAGTTTGTCGCTTGGATGTGTCTTGTCCATCACGCTCCCGTCATCGCCGGGGCGGATCGCGGCGGCGCCCCCGTCCTCCCCTTGCAGCCCGCTCCGGCGCGGACCATCATCCCGGCTAAGGGTTTCCCGCATGGGGCGCGCCGCTGGACGGGGCCGTCGCGGGGACCCTGCCACGCGCGCCAGGAGCGACGATGAGCGAATGGACAGGCGTCGGATCTCGGTCCGACGAATCGGCAGGACACGTCATCCCCTTCCCGTCCCGTGCCGAACCCCCGCAGGTCGCCTTCCAGCGCGACGAGCTGCGGGTGATCTTCAACCTCTACGGCCGTCAGGTCGCCGGGGGCGAGTGGCGGGACTACGCCCTGGACTTCCGCCGGGACAAGGCGGTGTTCTCGATCTACCGCCGGTCCTCCGAGATGCCGCTCTACCGTATCGAGAAGGATCCGAAGCTCGCCCGCCGCCAGGGGGCCTATGCGGTGATCGCCGCGGACGGGCGCGTGCTGAAACGCGGCACGGACCTCGCCCGGGTCATCAGCGTGCTGGAGCCCGGCCCGCGGGCGGTGTGAGGCGGGCTCAGGCGAGCCCCATCTCCCGCACCGTCGCGAGGGCCTGCGCCCGGACCGGCTCCGGCAGGGGCAGGATCGGGCGCGGCGGCACCGCCCGGCACAGGCCGAGGGATTCGGCGAGCCCGTAGGCGATCCGCAGGCTCGAATGGGCCTTGAACAGGTCCCAGAGGGGCGCCATCGCCGCATCGAGCCTGCGCGCCCGGGCGACGTCTCCCGCGCGCACGGCGCGCACGATCTCCAGGCAGGGGCGCGGGAACAGCCCGGCGGCGACGCCGTACCACGCCACTCCCCCGGCGATCAGCGCCTCGGTCGCGTTCCAGTCCCCGCTGAAACCCACCGGGAACCCCTCCGGCACGGCGGCCCGCAGGTCCGCGACGGTCTGGGCCGCCGCCTCGGGGGCCGGGCCGGGGCACTTCGCCGCGACGATCCCCGGCAACCGGGCGAGGCGCCCGATCAGCGCCGGGGTGAAGCGGAAATGGGTGGTGGCGGGGTTGTCGTAGATCACGAGGGGCAACCCGCCCTCCTCCGCCACGGCGGCGAAGTGGGCGACGACCTCCTCCTCGGTCAGCGGCGTGTACGAGACCGGAGCGAGCAGCCCCGCCGCCGCCCCCGCCGCCTTCGCCTCGCGGGCGAGGTGGACGGCCTCGTCGGTGCGCAGGGCGCCGACGCCGACCAGCAGCGGCACCCGCCCGGCCACCACCTCGGCGGCGACGGCGACGGCGCGGCGGCGCTCCTCCCGGGTCAGGTAGGCGTAGGTGCCGGTGCTGCCGAGCGGCCCGATCGAGTCGACCCCCTCCGCCACTAGGGGCGCGAGCAGGCGCCGCAGCCCGTCCTCATCGAGCCGCCCGGCGGCATCGCAGGGCGTGATCGGGAAGGCGGAGAGGCCGGTGAACGCGCTCATGCCGTGGCTCGGGGTGCGGGGATTCCGGAGGGCGAGCCCTCCGGTGGGGTCTCGGGGCAGCGCCCCGGGGTGCGGCAGGGTTCCACCCCGCCGCCGCCCCACGGCTCGCCCTTCGCGAGGACCCCCACGAAAAAGGCCCCGGCGGTCTCCCGCCGGGGCCTTCGCGTCCGGATCCGTCAGCGTCCCTCAGCGGCGGTCGCCGACCAGGGAGAGCAGGAACTGGAACATGTTGATGAAGTCGAGGTAGAGCGTCAGGGCGCCGTTCACCGACATCTTGGCCGCCATCTCACCGTCGAAGCCGCCGTAGAGATACATCTCCTTGAGCTTCTGGGTGTCGTAGGCGGTCAGGCCCGCGAAGATCAGCACGCCGAGCACCGAGATGGCGAACTGCATCGCCGAGGAGGCGAGGAAGATGTTCACCAGCGAGGCGATGATGATGCCGATGAGGCCCATCATCAGGAACGAGCCCATGCCCGACAGGCTGCGGCGCGTGGTGTAACCCCACAGGCTGAGGCCGCTGAAGGCCGCCGCCGTGATGAAGAACACCTGCACCACGCTCGCCCCCGTGAAGACGAGGAGGAGGGTGGACATCGACGCGCCCATCACCGCCGCGAAGCCGAAGAACATCGTCCGCGCCGAAGAGGCCGACATGCGGTCCATGCGGAACGAGAAGACGAAGATGAAGGCCAGCGGCGCGAGCATCAGCAGCCACTTGAGGGGGCTGGTGTAGAGCGCGACGCCGAAGGGCGTCAGCACCGGCCGCGTGCCCTGGTAGGCCGCGACGGACGCCATGTTGAGACCCAGCGCCACGAGGCCGGAGATCCCGAGCCCCACGATCATGTTGTTGTAGACGCCGAGCATGAAGGAACGCAGACCCTGGTCGACTTCGACCTGGGTCCCCGCATAGCCGGCCGGCTGCTGCTGCTGGCCGTATCGGAAGGGGCTGTTTTCGAAGGCCATGGGAGTATCCTCGCGGAGGCTCTCTCAGCGTGGTGTTTCGGGCGAGGCCCACGCAGGACCTCTGGCGCCGGCTGGCGCCTCGTCCCAGAATATGTTGCGGGACGCCCCCGCGCACAAGGCCCGGCCGAGGTTCACGGCGCGGTTTTCGGCGCCGCACGCCTGTAAATTTGTTCATGAAATCCGGGATTAAACTCGGTCCCCACGGGAACGACCGGACTTCCACTGGCAGGCGCGGCGGCGCGACTCCTATAACTCGCGCAGGTAGGGTGCCGGCTTCTGGCCGAGGATCCGCGCCGTGCCGGCAAGCCCGAGCACCACCGCCAGCAGCACCGCCGCGCCCGCGGCCAGCAGCGCCCCCGACAGGTCGAGCTCGAAGCCGAGGTGCATCACCTTGGCGACGATGACCCAGCCCGCGAGGCTCCCGGCGATCAGCCCGAAGACGGCGGTGGCGAGCCCCAGCGCCGCGTACTCGATGGCGTAGGCCGAGAGCAGCCGCCGCCGGCTCGCACCGAGCACTTTGAGCACCACGGCGTCGTAGAGCCGCGCCCGGTGGCCCGCCGCCACGGCGCCGCCGAGGACGAGGAGGCTCGCCAGGATCGCCACGCCGCTCGCCCCGCGGATCGCCAGGACGAGGCGCCCGACGAGATCGCCCACCGCGTCGAGGGCGTCCTTCACCCGCACGGAGGTGACGGAGGGGAACGCCTTGGCGACGCCCCGGAGGATGCGGTTCTCGGCGGCGGGGTCCGCCCCCCCCGGCAGGCTCAGGGTGGCGAGGTCCGAATGCGGCGCCCCGCGGAAGGTGCCCGGCGAGAACACCATCACGAAGTTGATGCCGAGGTTGCGCCACTCGACCTTGCGCAGGTTGAAGATCGTGGCGGTCACGTCCCGCCCGAGCACGTTGACGGTGACGCTGTCGCCCACCTTCAGGCCGAGCAGCCGGGCGAGGTCGCGCTCGAAGGAGACGAGGTGGCCGGCGCCCTCCCCCGCATCCCACCAGCGGCCCTCCTCCACCTTCGTGCCCTCCGGCACCGAATCGGCGTAGGTGATGCCCCGGTCGCCGTCGAGGACCCAGGCGGCGTCCTCCGGCGGGCGGATCTGGCGCACGGGCACGCCGTTCAGGGCGACGATGCGCCCGCGCATCATCGGCACGTCCTCGATCCGCCCGGCCGGGGCCTCGGCGCGGAGGTAGTCCCGGAACCGGCCGGCGTCCCGGGAGGGGATGTCGAGGAAGAACAGGTTCGGCGCCTTGGCCGGCAGGGTCGCGCTGATCGTGCGGCTGACGTTGGCGTCGATCAGGCTGAGCGCCACGAGGAGCGTCACCCCGAGGCCGAGGGAGAGCACGATGGTCGGCGTCAGGGCGCCGGGCCGGTGGAGGTTGGCGAGCGCCATCCGCGGCGCCGCCCCCTTCGGATGCGGCAGGCGCCGCGCCCCCGCCATCAGCCCGACGGCCACGAGGCGGAGGAGCGCGAAGGCGATCCCCGCCGCCGCGATGAAGATCAGCGCCACCCGCCGGTCGAAGGCCGTGGCCACCGAGAGCCCGACGAGGAGCGCCAGGGCGAGGGCGAGCCAGATCCGGTAGCGCCGCCGCGGCGCCACGCCGGACGGATCGACGGTGTCGCGGAACAGCCCCGAGACGGGGACGTCGTGGGCCCGGCCGAGGGGGGTGATCGCGAAGGCGAAGGCGGTGATGAGCCCGTAGGCCGCCGCGAGGGCCAGCTCGCCGGGGGCGACGGTCGGGTTGAGGGGAAGGGGCAGGCTGCCGGAGAACAGGGCGTCCACCAGGAAGGGCAGGCTCGCCCCCGCCGCGAGGCCGATCCCCGTGCCGAGCCCGGCGATCAGCATGACCTGCGTCAGGTACAGGGCGACCACGGTCGAGCCCGGCGCGCCGATGCTCTTGAGGGTGGCGATGGACCCGCGCTTGCGCTCCACGAAGGCGTGGACGGCGTTGGCCACCCCGACCCCGCCGACGATCAGCGCGGTGAGGCCGACCAGCGTCAGGAACTGGGTGAACCGCTCGATGCTCTGGGCGAAGCGCGGATCGGCATTGGCCCGGCTGCGGACCTGCCAGCCGGCCTCCGGGGCGGCCGTGCGCACCCGGGCCTCGGTGGCGTCGAGGTCGGCCCCGGGGGGCAGCTGCACCCGGTAGCTCCAGCGGCTCAGGCTGCCCGGCTGGACGAGGCCGGTCTCGCGCAGGGCCTCCTGCGACACCATCAGCCGCGGCCCGAAGCCGATGCCGCCGGCGATCTTGTCGGGCTCCGACTGGATCGTCCCGCGCAGGATGAGCGGGTGGCCGGCGAGGGTGATCCGGTCGCCGGGCTTGAGGTCCAGGCGGGTGAGGAGGGCCGGGTCGGCCAGCGCGCCGGGCACGCCGTCCTTGCCCGCCAGCAGGTCGGCGAGGGGGCTCGCCGGCTCGGTGACGAGCTCCCCCGCCGCCGGGTAGGTGGCGGGGTCGACGGCCTTCAGCTCCACCAGGGTCGCGTCGCCGCCCGGCGCCACGGCCATGGCGCGCAGCGAGCCGACGACGTCGAGCCCGCCCTCGCGGGCCAGCGCCGCCCGCTCGTCCCCGCTCGCCTCGCGGTTGATGAGGCTGTAGCTGAGGTCGCCGCCGATGATCCGCCGCCCCTCGCGCCCGAGCCCGTCCGACAGGGAGCGCGACACCGAGGCGATGCCCGCGATGGCCGCGACGCCCAGCGCGATGCAGGCGAGGAACACCCCGAAGCCGGAGAGCCCGCCGCGCAGTTCGCGCAGGGCGAGGCGCAGGACCAGGGGCCGGCGGGGGGCGGGACGGGGGCGGGTCAGGGTGCCGTGCATGTCTTTAAGTTCTCACCGGCGAAGGGGGCTCCCCTCCCGATAGGAGGCGTGTCGCGACCCCCACAGGCCCCACCGTCTCTGCTTCGCTGACGCTCGCAAAGACGGCGTGGGTTTCAAGCCTTGCCGTGAAGAGCGGGCGTTGCGGCGTCCGGTGGGGCCTCACGCCGCCACCGCCTCCTCGACCACGCCGGAGCGCAGCCGCACCGTCCGGTCGCAGAGGCGGGCGAGGCCGCTATCGTGGGTCACGAGGACGAGGGTCGCCCCCCGGTCGCGCTTGAGGCGGAACAGGAGGTCCACGATCTGCCGGCCGGTTGCCTCGTCGAGGTTGCCGGTGGGCTCGTCGGCCACGAGGATCGCCGGGTCCGGCGCCACGGCCCGGGCGATGGCGACGCGCTGCTGCTCGCCCCCCGAGAGCTGGGCCGGGTAATGGTGCAGCCGGTGCCCGAGGCCCACCGCCTCCAGCTCCGCGCGGGCGCGCTCCAGGGCGCCCGGCCGGTCGGCGAGCTCCAGGGGCAGCGCCACGTTCTCCAGGGCCGTCATGGTCGGCACGAGGTGGAAGGACTGGAAGACGATGCCGATCCGCCGGCCGCGGAAGCGGGCGAGCGCATCCTCGTCGAGCCCCACGAGGTCGGTGTCCTCCACCAGCACCCGCCCGGAATCGGGCCGTTCCAGGCCGGCCATCACCATGAGCAGCGTCGACTTGCCCGAGCCGGAGGGCCCGACGAGGCCCACGGCCTCGCCCCGGCCCACGGTGAGCGAGATCCCCCGCAGCACGTGGACCCTGGCGGGGCCGCGCCCGAGGCTGAGGTCGATCGCGTCGAGGGCGATCGCCGGGGAGTCCGCCGCGGTGGGGGACACCTTGCCGTCGGTCATGGCCGGTCCGATCTGTGGGCGATGACGAGCATGAGACGCACGGCTCCGCGCCGGGTTGGGTTGCGGCGCGATATGGGTGCCGCATTGCGGCTGCGCCATGACAGGCGACGTCGTTTCGCACTCCCCCCGCTGATTGGCCTGCTGATGAGCCTGATCTTCACCGCCCCGGCCGCCCTGGCCGCCCCCCGCCCGGTCAGGCTCGTGGCCTTCGGGGACAGCCTCACGGCGGGCTACCGCCTGCCCGCCGACGCCGCCTTCCCCGCCGTGCTGGAGCGGATGCTGAAGGCGAAGGGCCGGGACGTGCAGATCGCCAATGCCGGCGTCTCCGGCGACACGACGACGGGGGGGCTGGATCGGATCGACTGGTCGGTGCCGGACGGGACGGACGGGGTGATCCTCGAACTCGGCGCCAACGACATGCTGCGCGGGACCGACCCGGCCGTGACCCGGCGCACCCTCGCGGCGATCCTCGACGCGCTGAAGGCCCGGCACGTCCCGGTGCTGCTCGCCGGGATGCGGGCGGCGCCCAATCTCGGCCCGGACTACCGGGCGAAGTTCGACGCGATCTTCCCCGACCTCGCCCACCAGGACGGCCTGATCCTCTACCCGTTCTTCCTCGACGGGATCGTCGGCGATGCCGGCCAGCACCTCGATGACGGGCTGCACCCGAACGTGAAGGGCGTCGAGACCATCGCCGCGCGGATGCTGCCCACCGTCGAGCGGTTCCTCGACGGCCTGCCGCCCCGGGCGGACCGCTGATGCCGCGGCTGTTCACCGGGCTGGCCCTTCCGCCGGAGGTCGCGGCGGCGCTGTCCGCCCACCGGGGCGGACTGGCCGGGGCCCGGTGGATCGAGCCCCGGGACTACCACGTCACCCTGCGCTTCCTCGGGGATGTGGAGCGGACGGTCGCGGAGGATTTCCTCGACCTCCTCGGCGAGATGCGGCAGCGGGGGCCGCTCACCGTGACGCTGGACGGGCTCGGGGTGTTCGGCGGGGACAAGCCGCGGGCGCTCTACGCCGCGGTCCACCCGGGCCCGGACCTCCTCGACTTGCAGGCCGAGCAGGAACGCCTCGCCCGCCGGGCGGGCCTCGCCCCGGAGACGCGCCGGTTCACCCCGCATGTCACCCTGGCGCGCCTGCGCCGGGAGGCGAGCCCCGAGGCGGTGGCGATGGCCCTCTCGCAGGCCCCGGTCTCCCCGCCGCTGAGCTTCACCGCCGAGCGGGTGACGGTGTTTTCGGCCCGCGAATCGACCGGCGGCGGGCCGTATCTGGCGGAGGCCGAGGTGCCGTTCGCCTGACGGCGAGGCGCCGTCAGCTCGCCCTCAGGAAGGTCTCCATGCTGGCGCCGAGGCCCGCGGAGTGGCCGGCGAGGCGCTCGGAGATCTCCCGCACCGTCTCGGCGAACCGGCCCGTCGAGCCCGCCGCGGTGGAGACGCCGGAGATGTTCACCGTCATCTCCTGCGTCGAGGCCGCCTGCTGCTCCACGGCGCCCGCGATGGCCAGGGTGAGCCGCGACAGCTCCTCCACCGCGCCGGTGATCATGCCGATGGCCGACACGGCCTCGCCGGTGGCGGACTGGATGGCGTGGATCTGCTGGGTGATCTCGTCGGTGGCCCGGGCGGTCTGGCCGGCGAGCTCCTTCACCTCGGCCGCCACCACGGCGAAGCCGCGGCCCGCCTCCCCGGCCCGGGCCGCCTCGATGGTGGCGTTCAGGGCCAGCAGGTTGGTCTGGTCGGCGATCGACTTGATCATCGCGACGACCGAATCGACCTTGCCGGTCTTCTCGGCGAGCGCCCGCACGGTCATGTCGGTGGCCCCGGCCTGGTCGGCGATCTGGTTCGCCCGCTCCGAGACCCGGCCGACCTGGCCGGAGATCTCCTTGACGGTGCTCGACATCTCCTCCGAGCCGGCCGCGACGTTGGCGGCGAGGCTGCTCGCCTCGTCGGCGGAGTGGCCCAGCCCTTCGGCCGATCGCCGCATCTCCTCGATGGCCTGGCCGAGGGCATCGACCACCCGCGTCACCTCGCCGGCCATGGCGAGCTGCGCCGAGATGACCGACCACGTCAGCATCGGGCCGAGGTAGTTGCCCTCCGGATCCTTGATCGCCGAGACCTGCAGGTCGAGGGTTTCCGGCCCGACCTTGATCCGCGTCCGGTGCGGCAGGCGGCTCGCATCGGCCAGCATGGTGCGCTGGTGGTGCGGGTTCTTGTGGAAGACGTCGAAGGACCTTCCGATCATCTCCGAAGCCTTGATCGGCAGGTACTGCTCGATCGTCCCCAGCGTCTTGGTGGACGTCCGGTTCAGGTAGTTGATCTTGAAGTTGTCCTTCGGGTCGGCGGTCATCACCGCCACCGGCATGTCGTCGATCATGGTGAGGAGGCGGCTGACCTCGTTCTTCTTGGCGGTGATGTTCGCGGCGAACTTCACGACCTTGACCGGTTTGCCGGCCTGATCGAGACCGGGGTTGTAGGTGGCTTCCAGCCATACCCGCCGCTTGTCCTTGTCGAGGCGCATGAACTCGCCCGAGGCGAACTCGCCGGCCCGCAGCTTCGCCCAGAACTGCTCGTATTCGGGGCTGCGCGCGGCGTCCTCCTCGATGAAGATGCGATGGTGGCGCCCCTGGAGCTCCGCGAGTTCGTACCCCACGACGGACAGGAAGTTGGCATTGGCCGTCAGGATCGTCCCGTCCATGCCGAACTCGATGATCGCCAGCGAGCGATCGAGCGCTTCGATCGTGGACTGCGATTCGTTGTACTTCGATCGCCTGAACATCCGCGGGCGTTCCTCTCGATGGATGGATTGACTCTAATTAGGGGGAAAGTTTTAAAACTTTTTACTGCTGGTTGAGTGATCGACGACTGCACATCCGGGATTTGTGGACCGTTTCCGGTCACGGCGAGAACCCCCCGAAAACTGTGCCCGGCGATATCCGCGCAATCGACGGGCATGGCGGCGGCCCGGAAAGACTGTCGCGCTCCCTCACGCCTGCCGGGGTCGTGGGGGGGAAGGCGGCTCCGGCCGATGTTGCAACCTGGACGGGAACGGCCCTAGCCTCCGCCGGATACCCCATCGTCTGCCGCCCGGAGGTTCCCGTGGTCCGTTCCCTGCCGACCGCCGCCGCGTCACTCCTCGCCCTGGGCCTTCTCGGCGGCGGGGCCCTCGCCCAGGGCGTGGCGGCACCCCCGGCCGACGGGGCCGCCGCCACCTCGGCCGACGCCATCCTGCTCACGGTCTTCCTCCGGCACGATCAATCGCGCCCCCTCGCCGAGCTGAACCAGCAGCTCGCCCGCCAGGGGTTCTACAAGGCCTTCCCGCCTGCCGGCATGGAGGTGGTGTCGTGGAACGTGGTGATGGGGATCGGGCAGGTGATCGTCCTGCGCCTGCCGGCCTCGCGCCTGCGGGAGGTGAACCGGGTGCTCGAGGACACCGCCTGGGGGGCCTACCGGACGGAGTTCTACCCGACCTACGATTACCGGGCGATCGGCCTCTCCGAGCACGAGAAGGCCCGGTAGGCCGGGCCCGTCCGCTGCGGCGCACAACGCCGCCGCCGGGCGGGGGATGCGGCCAACGCAGGGCGGATATGGCGCCACCGCCCTCACCGCCGGACGGAGTTTGCCCCATGATGCTGCGACGCACCATGATGGGGATCGACCCCGCCGGAGGTTGCCTTGACCCTGCTCGCCAAGACCGTGCTCTCCACGACCGTCGTCCGCGGGATCGCCGCCTCCGCCCCGCGCCTCGCGCGCCGGATCGGCCGGGCCTTCGACCGCTCGGTGGCGGCGCGTTACGAGGAGCAGCGCGCCCAGGTCGAGCGCACCGGCTTCGGCGGGATGCTCTGAGCCCCCTCCCCCGCCCGCCCGGCCCGGCGGCGACGTAGTTTCGTCGCTTTCCCCCGGCATGCCGTGACGCGCCGGCCGCGTTCCGTCGGCGGCCTGGGGGCGGGACCGAGAGGGCGATGGCGATTGGCCTGACGACGAGCGTGCGGGACGGCGACCGGCTGAGCCCGCTCGAATCCTACCTGCACGTCCTCCACGCCCTGATGCTGCGCGACATGCGCACCCGCTTCGGGGGCACGCTGTGGGGCTACGCCGTGGTCGTGCTGTGGCCCTGCGTGCACATCTTCATGCTGATCGGGATCTACACCTTCCAGCATCTCCCCGCGCCCATCGGCAACAGCGCGCCGCTCTTCTTCGCCACCGGCGCCGTCCCCGTGCTGATCTTCCAGTACATCTCCCGGGAGGTGATGAAGGCGACCATCGTCAACAAGCCGTTGACCTACTATCCGCAGGTCAAGCTGTTCGATCTGATCCTCGCCCGGGTGCTGGTGGAGATCGTGACGGGGTTCCTCGGCCTGATCGTCGTCGTGAGCCTGCTCACCGCCCTGGGCACGGATCCCCGCCCGGCGGACAGCTTCATCGCGGTGACGGCGTATCTGGCGGCGATCCTGTTGGGCATCGGCGTCGGGGTGGTGAACGTCGCCATCGTGGGCTTCTTTCCCGGCTGGCTCGTGGGCTACGCGCTCTTCAACATCCTCATGTACGTCGCCAGCGGCGTCATGTTCATGCCGAGCTTCCTACCGGAAAAAATCTACTACTGGCTCAAGTTCAATCCGGCGCTCCAGCTCTGCGAATGGATGAGGCTGGGGTATTACCCCACATCGGGCCTGAAGATCGACTATCTCTACATCATCATGTTCGCCCTGACGTGCCTTTCGATGGGTCTGCTGATCCTCAAGCACATCGTCAGCAAGCGGAACTGAGGCGCCTCGGCGGGGTTCGTCCGCCGGCTTGCGCCGTGCGGGGGCGCCGGGAGGAACCGACCGGCGCGGATGCCGTTGGCGCCGTGTCCGGCGGATCCCCGCCAGGCACGGTGCGGCCCGAGGGGGCTGCCGGGAGCCCCCATGCGCCGGTCCGTTCCGATTCAGGATCTCCTCGCCGCGGCCATGCGCGACGGCGCGGGGCATATCGGCCAAGTCCTCACGCTGGCGCGGATCGAGACCGACGCCAACCTGCGGGCGTGGCTCCGGCTCGCGGGGATCCTCGGGACGATCCCGATCCTCCTGGTGGCGACGTTCTTCCTGGGCCTCGACGCCATCGTGAAGATGATCGCCGCGGTGAGCGGCGCCCCGCTGCTCTCCGCCCTGGTGGTCGCCGCGCCGTTCCTGATCGTCGCGCTGGTGCTCGCCCGCCTGGGCGCCAAGCGCATGGCCCTGTCGAACCTGGAGCCCTGGCGGACGTGGCGCGCCACGGGCCGGCCGTCCGGCCTCGCCCGCCTCCGGTCCCCGGCGTGAGCCCCCTCCCCGTTTCGCGGGGTCCCCGGGTGGCCCCGCGCCTGCGTCCCCGGGTGGCCCCGCGCCTGCGGGGCGCCGGGCGACCGGACTGGGCCGGTCAGCGCGCCGGGCGGATGCGCGTCACCGTCGCGGTGCGCAGGGCAGGCTCGCGCGAGACCGCGGCCCTGCCGCCGAGATGGAGGAAGCTGCGTTCGCCGGTGGCGGCCTCGGCCACGTGCTCGATCGCGTCGAGCAGCTCCGCCACGGGCCGGGCGCCCCCCGGGCGGAAACAGGCGAGCCCCGTGACACGGCGCGGTTCCATCCGCCCGGCCGCGAGCTGCGCCTCGCTCAGCATGTCGAAGTTCCGGCGTTTGGCCATGCCTCAGCTCCTCCCCCCGGAGCCTGGGTCCGTCATGGTTGACGAAAGGTTAACGAAGGCCTGGCGCCGGGCCCGCGGCTCCGTCCGGGGGGGGGCGGCATGACGAGCGCGGTCGTCGTCGGCGCGTCGGGCGGGATCGGTCGCGCCCTGGTGCGCCGGCTCGCCGAGCGCGGCGGCGCGGACGCGATCTTCGCCCTCTCGCGATCGGAGGCCGAGGGGCCCTCGCCGTCGGTCCCCGGGCGGATCGACGTGACCGACGAGGAGTCCGTCCGCGCGGCGGCGGAGCGGGTGGCCCGGGGGGGACCCGTCGGCCTCATCCTCGTGGCGAGCGGGCAGCTGCACGGCGCCGGCCTCGCGCCGGAGAAGGCGCTGAGGGCCCTCGACCCGGCGGCGATGGCGCATCTGTTCGCCGCCAACACGATCGGGCCGGCGCTGGTGGCCAAACACTTCGTGCCCCTGATGCCGCGGGCGGGCCGGAGCGTGTTCGCGGCCCTGTCCGCCCGGGTCGGCTCGATCGGCGACAACCGCCTGGGCGGCTGGTACAGCTACCGCGCCTCCAAGGCGGCGCTGAACCAGATCCTGCGCACGCTGGCGGTCGAGGTCCGCCGCACCCATCCGGAGGCCATCGTGGCGGGTCTTCACCCCGGCACCGTGCGGACGGCCCTGTCGCATCCGTTCCGGCCCGACGCCGACGCGCCCGGCACGTTCACACCCGACGAGGCGGCCGGCCACCTGCTCACCGTCCTCGACGGCCTGACCCCGGCCGAGAGCGGCGGCGTCTTCGCGTGGGACGGCCGACCCGTCCCCCCCTAGCGCCCACCCATGGAGAAGGCTTGCCACGGCGAGGGCAGCCGTCTAGGACGGCGCGGTCCTTGGGGCGTCGCCAAGTGGTAAGGCAGCGGTTTTTGGTACCGCCATTCCCAGGTTCGAATCCTGGCGCCCCAGCCAAGCCTCCGTTAAGTCATTGATCTGATTGCATTCGGCTCTCGGCCGCTTCAGCGGCCATGCCGATTGTACGCGGAGCTGTTGCACGCGCTTGTCCACAGGGGCAGGCCGTTGACGATTTGTTCTAACGTGTTCCGCCGCGGGGCGGTATACTGGTGGCGAAGGCGATTCCGTTGCGATGAGCGGACGCGACCCTCTGGTGCCCCAGTTAGGGGGAAGTCCATCACGGTCGCTCTGAGCCTGGGCACCTCCGACCCAGCAAGTGCGCGCACACTCGGCTGGGGGCTTAACGCGGAAAGCCTCCGCGTCCGGGATGACCCCGCCATGCAAACAGCGGCTCAAATCCGCGACCACCTCCGCGCCTTCGTCGACCGGGAGCGAAGCGCGCGGATCGCGCGCTTGCAGCGTGACCTCAATCCACCGCGCGCGCCTCTCATCGGCGACTGGTCCACGCTCATGGAGAAACGGGAGCGGGAGTACCGGATCTTCGGACGCCTGCAGGCGCTGGCGGCGGAGGAAGGCTTCGACGCAGGGTACGACAGTGAACTCGATGCGCGCCTGAAGCGGGACGGCTTCAGCCTACCGGAGCGTCAAGCCATTCGACGGCGCATCGAGAACGGTTACCTGCGCGATCTCGGTCGGCCAGACGAGACTGGTCGGCTCACGCCACCGCGCGCTTATCTTCAGACGATGCTGACCAGCATGAACGAGCCTTTGACGGAGGCTGGCCTCAATCGCTGCCTCCGTGGCCTCGCGGCGCTCTCCAGCCATGTTTCACGCGAATTCGCCTCCACCTATGCCGAGGCGCGTGCGGATCCACGGGAGGCTTGGGCCAACCTCTCGGCGATGCGTGCCAGGGGTGAGATGCCGCGTGACACGCTGGGCTGGGCCACATCCGACTTCGACGGCGCTGACAGCTTCGAGTGGGGCGACTTCGAAGTCCAGGCCTCCACAACAGCGCCGCTGTCAGAAAGCAGTTATACAGATCCGGCCACTCTCAAATCCGAACCCGTCGGCCAGCCAGCACCCGAGCAAGGCCCCATAGTCGACCGGAACCATCCACCCGCGGCGCCAGCTCCTGCGTCGTACCCTCCAAAAACGGAGGCCGCCGCGCCGGAAGAGGCGTCAAGGCCATCGTCTGGATCTTCGGAGCGCGACGGAGCGGATCATGGTCCAGCCTTCACCGATTGCGCTCCAGGCCTCGACCAGCGAGGCCTGAACGATGCGCATGTGGGTAGCGAAGTCGGTTCTGGCCCGGTCACGAACTCGCTGACCGAAATGGTCGAAGAGCTCATCACGCACAAGGGCGCCACTTGGGACGAGAAGACCCAACGGCAGCATCGGGCGGTCGCGGCAATGCTCGGCGACATCGCTGGCACCGATGACCTGCGGCAGATCCGGCATGCCCATCTCACTGCCTATATCCAGAATCTCTCCAACCTGCCGAAATCCTACGGCAAGAGTTCACGTGATGCGGCACTGTCGATCGCGGACCTAGTCGAACGCGGCCGAACGATGCGGGCCGCGGGGCAGACAGAGAAAGTGGGGCTCAGCCCCGCGACCGTGAACCGACATATCACGCAGCTCTCGACGATCGCGAAGTACTGTCGGGCCAAGCAGCGTCCGATTGGGCAGGTCGAACTTCTGGGCGACTTCCGCCTGATCGACCCGGAGCGGGATGGCGAAAAGCGACCGGCCTTCGAGATCGACGAGTTGAAGACCCTGTTCGCGCACCCCGTCTGGACGTCGACGGCCTCGGAAGCGGAGATGCTGCGGGTCGCACGGGGGCAGCAGATCTTCGCGGCCGTCTACTGGCTGCCGCTCCTGGGCTACTACACCTGCGCGCGCCTATCCGAGTTGGTCTACCTCGAGCTCGGTGACATCGACCTGGAGCAGGCCACGCTCAAGATCCGGCCGACACGCAGACGGCGCCTGAAAAACGCGGTGTCGCGTAGGACGCTGCCGCTCCATCCAGAGCTGATCCGCCTCGGCTTCCTAGATTACGTGCGGGGCAGATCCGGTGCACGAAGCGATCTGATCTTCGCGGAGATCGCGCAATTTGGCGAGAACACGCCGTTGTCGAACCTGTTCGACAAGCGCTGGGCGGTCGTTCTGGACGAAGCCGTGCCCTCGGCCCGTGAGGAGCGCAAGACATTCCATTCCTTCCGGCATTTCGGCAATACGGAGATGATCCGGCGGCTGGTGCTCGATCCGATCCGCGAGTCGATGATGGGCCATGAGGGCTCCACCGTGAACTCACGGAACTACAAGAAGACGCTCAAGCCTGAAGATCTGCGGACGGCCATTGCCGCCATTCCCGAAGTCACGCGTGGACTTCGGGCGTGTGACTGGGCGCTCATTGGATCATCGTTGACGCTCGGCTCTCTGGAAGGCCAAGAATCGGCAGAGGGGCGTTGCTTGCGCCGCCGATGGCTCTCGTCTTCGTCTCCTCACTACGCGCGCAAAGCTGCGGCGAAAGGACCTGGACGGTCCTCCCCATATACGGAAGCTTGTCCGCGCCGAAACCAGAAGCCGTTTAACGTGCCGTGAAAACCCATGCGGCACGTCAGCTTCGGCAACCAACTCGCTGAAGCTGCGGTGCCGCTTTGTGGTCCATCTCGGCCATTCAGCAGACTTCCGGCATCTCAGAGGCGGACACTCTTCTACGCGGCAGCCGTCATGAACCTCGTCAGGCGGCTTGCCCGCTCAGCCTGACTTCTCGGATGGACTCTCAGATGCGCCAAGAGCTGACATCAGCTCGCTGCCCGAAACCAGACGTTCGGCTTCGCGCCCAATTCAGCCATTCAGGGGCATCTGCCGACATCTCCGAAGCGGACATCGGCGCGGAGCGAGTCAGATGTCACAGTTACGTCGCTTCCGAACCTTCATCTGTAGCCAGCGGATGCTCGCTCGTGACATGACGAATATAGCGGATGCGGACGGCCCTAAACTCGAAGCTCGGGTTTCCCGTTCTGGGTCGGGCTTCGCGACGCTTCCGGAGATCCTGCGGCGCCGGAACAGGCCCCGGAAGATGCGGAACTGCAGGAAGCGAGCTTCAGGACGGCCCGGGCGAGCAGGACCGCTAGCAACGCGAGGACGGCCAGGAAAGTGTTAAGCACCGCCGACGACCGCCGATGCCTGGCCCGGAAGGCCGACCGGGTCATTCGGAAGGGGGGATTCTTCCTGTCGGACCTGGCGGATGCGGTCAGGCCGTTCGTCATGCCCGAGCCCGAAGTGGTCGAGAGCCGAGGGTCGGATCACAGGGGTGTCCAAGTCTGGAAACGCGTGTCAGGCCGAGGCGACGACCTTCCCGACGAAGGCAAGGATGTCGGCCGGCAATGTCCGGGGTACTGCCCGACCCATCGTTTGGGACGTTGGCACCCATGCGTGGTTGCGAGGCGGCCACTGACGCCCTTCGAACGAGCCGAGCCATCATGACCCAGTTCGAGCAGCGGCAACTGGCACAGGTCGTCGCCGGCCTCGCCGAGGGCGTGATCCTGATCGAGCCGGATCACACCATCGCCTACGCCAACGACGCCGCCCTCGCAATGCATGGAGTCGCCGAGATCGGCGACCTCGGAGCCACGGTCGCCGAGTACCGGGCCAACTTCGTCCTGCGCTACCGCAACCACCGCGAGGTCGGCCCCCTGCAGCATCCGGTCGAGCGCATCCTGGCCGGCGAGGCGTTTCGCGACGCGGTGGTCGAAGTCCACAATTTCCGGGATCCCGCGAGGATATGGACGCATCGGATGCGGGGACTGGTGACGACGAACGATGCCGGTGCACCGACCGGCCTCGCGCTTCTGATGCAGGACGCCAGCGACCTTTACGAGGCGGAGGAGCGGTTCGAGTGCATGTTCCGGGCGAACCCGGCCCCAGCCGTGGTCTGCCGGCTCTCCGACCTGCGCTACCTCAAGGTAAACCAGGGTTTCGTCGAGCTCACCGGATACGTACGCGACCAGGTCATCGGCCGGACATTCACCGAAGTCGACCTTCTCGGACAGGGCGAGCATCGCGCCTCCGCGGTCGAGCACCTCCATGCCGGCACGACCATCAGGCAGCGGGAGGCGTGCCTCTCGGTCCCGTCCGATGCCGAGAAATATGTCATCGTCGCCGGCCATCCCATCGAGATGCCGGGCGGCGAACGTTGCATGCTGTTCACGTTCGCCGACCTGGAGGACCGGCGGAAGGCGGAGGCCGAGCTCCGTCTCAGCGAGGAGCGCTTCGCCAAGGCGTTCGAGCTCAGCCCGATCCCGACGGTCCTCCTCAGCTCGGCCACCGACCTGCCGACCAACGTCAACGACGCCTACGCCTCCACCTTCGGCGATGCCGAAAGCGCTTCCGTGATGCCCTGGGTGGAGGAGGCGGAGCGGACGCGCTTCAAATGGGAACTCCAGCGCTACGGCAGGGTGCGCGCCTTCGAGGGGCGCCTGCGCACGCGCGACGGCGACGTCCTCGACTGCCTCGTCTCCGCCGAGAAGGTCACCGTCGGCGGCGGCGAGGGCCTCCTCTGTGCCGTGCAGGACATCTCGTCCCGAAAGCGGACCGAGACTGAACTCATCTCGGCCATCGAATCCGTCATGGCTGACGCGTCGTGGTTCAGCCACGGCGTGATCGAGAAGCTTGCCCTGCTGCGCAACCCGCCCAGGCCGGGCAAGCCGCAGGCGGTGGCCGAAAAACTCACGACCCGCGAGTGTGACATGCTGGAGGGCATTTGCCGCGGCGACACGGACGAGGAGATCTCCAAGGCGCTCGGCGTCTCGCTGAGCACCGTGCGCAACCACGTTGCCAGCCTGTATCGCAAGATCGGCGTCAACCGACGAAGCGCCGTGGTCGTCTGGGCCAGGGAACGCGGCATAGGCGAGAAAACATCATTTGAGCATTACGGCAAAAATACAACGCGAAAACCAGGTCGAAAACACTAAGCGGCCTAAGCTGAAATACTTTAATGTAAATCGGCGGAACATTGGTTCGATAGAATTATTCGGTGGGTGTAGCTCTGCTCGTTCCGGGCATCTCGACGACGGCTAAGCCGGACAGAGAGGTGCCGCGAATGGGCAAGGGCCGCAAGGTTCTGTCGAGCGATCACGCCCGTGCCCTGATCAAGCAGGCCATCGGCATGATCTTCGGGGACACCAAGGTTGAGGCGGAGGCCACGACCGAGATCGCTACGATTGAAGCGCGGCACACCACGGACAAGCCAACCCGACCCCGGCGCCCCGCGCGCACCTAGCCCCGGCCCCGCAGGCCATCGAGACCCATGCCCCAGCCCGCGCAGGCCCTGCGTCGGGACCCTTCCGCACGCCGAAAACCGGAGCCCGTCATGTCCCTCCTCGCCTGGATCGTCCTCGGCCTGATCGCCGGCTTCATCGGCAGCAAGATCGTCAACAACACCGGCCAGGGCCTGCTTGTCGACATCCTGCTCGGCGTCGTCGGCGCGGTCGTCGGCGGGTTCCTGTTCAACCAGTTCGGCGAGCCCGGCGTGTCGGGGGTCAACCTCTACAGCCTGCTCGTCGCCATCGTCGGCGCCGTGATCGTGCTGTGGCTCTACCACATCGTCATGGGCCGCCGCCGGGTCGTCTGACCCACCGCGCCCTTCCAGCTTACCGACCTCACAACTCAGGAATACCACCATGGCCACCGTTACCGAGCCCACCCCCGTATCCCCCAGTCGTCCGATCACGGATCGCACCGTCGTCGACCGCGACCTGCCGCAGACCACCATGGTCACTCCGGCCGAGGACATGCGCACGATGATGCTGTATTCCGTCTCTTGGGGTGCGGTCCTCGCCGGAGCCACGGTCGCGCTGATCTCGCAGGTCATCCTGAATATGCTGGGGCTCGGCATCGGCCTCTCGACAGTCGATCCGATGGGCGACGGCACCCCGGCGGCGAGTTCGCTCGGCATCGGTGCCGGCTTGTGGTTCGTCGTCTCCGGCGTGCTGGCGGCTGTAGCCGGCGGCTACTTCGCCGGACGCCTGTCCGGCAAGCCGTCGACCTCAACGGCGGGCTATCACGGCCTCCTCGCCTGGGCGGTCTCGACGCTCGTGGTCCTGTACATGCTGTCGTCGGCTGCCAGCGGCATCGTCAGCGGCGCCCTCGGCACCGCCTCCTCGGCCATCGGCGGGGTCGGCAACGCCATGGGCGGCTCCGCCTCGACCCTGGCGCAGGCTGCCGCCCCGTCGCTGACCAAGGTCACCGACCCGTTCTCGAACATCGAGTCCAATGTCCGCAACGGCACCGGGTCCGATCCGGCCGCGCTGAAGGACGCCGCTGTGACCGCGATGCGCGCCGCCGTCTCGGGTGACGGCGCACAACAGGCCGCCGCCCAGGAGAAGGCCGCCGTGGCCCTTTCCAAGGCGCAGAACATCCCGGTCGAGCAGGCCCGGACCCAGGTCGCGCAGTACACCCAGCAGTTCAGGGAGACCGTCACCTCGGCCAAGGAGCAGTCCAAGCAGATTGCCGACGCCACCGCGCGCCGTGTCTCCCAGGGCGCGCTGTTCGGAGCCCTCGCGCTGATCTTCGGGGCGCTCGCATCCTTCTTCGCCGGCCGTGGTTCGGCCGTCGATCCGACCGTCACCCGCACCGCCCCAAACACCTTGACGCCTCGCCGGGCATGAGCGTCGGCGACCGCGCCGCGACCGAGCCCCGCGGGCTCGGGACGCCCTTCGGTACCGCGGCGGAGGTCGCCATCGGCGAGGAGGCGGTTCTCTCGCTGATCGAGGAGACCGCGCGCATCGAGAAGCGTGCGGTGGAGACCGAACGGGTCCGTGTCAGCACGCGAACCGACACCGTCGACCAGGTCCTGCGCGAGACTCTGCGCCGCGACATGGTCGGCGTGACCCGGGTGCCCGTCAACCGGACCCTCGTCGAGGGCGAGGTACCCCCGGTGGTCAGGACGGAGGCCGGGGTGACCATCATCCCGGTGCTGGAAGAGATCCTCGTCGTCGAGAAGCGCCTCTTCCTGAAGGAGGAGGTGCACATCCGTCGGACCACGGCGGACGAGGACGTCGAGATGCCGGTGACGCTGCGCAGGCAGCACGCCGTGATCGAACGCGTGTCCCCCGAGGGGCACGTCACGGAACAGGCCGCCATGCACCCGTCACAGGAGCCGACATCATGACCCAGACCATCACCGCCATGTACGACACTCATCCCGAGGCGGTCGCCGCCCAGGGCAAGCTCGTCGGCCTCGGCATTCCCGCCGGTGCCATCAAGCTCATCTCCGGTACCCAGGCCGGCGCGGCCGGAACCGCGACCAAGGCCGACGAAGGCATGTGGGGCTCGATCAAGGACTTCTTCATGCCGGAGGAGGACCGTCACGCCTACGGCGAGGGCCTGCACCGCGGCGGCACGATGCTGAGCGCCGAGGTTGACGACGCGCACGTCCACGCCGCCTCCGATATCCTGGAGGAGCACGGTTCGGTCGATCTCGACGAGCGCGAGGCCGCCTGGCGCAAGGAAGGTTGGGACGGCCGTGCGACCGGTTCCACCACAGGGACCGCGCCGGTTGCCACCGCAGCGCTCGGTGAGGGTGCGATGTCGTCCGACCACGCCGCCACGACCCGCGACACCGGCCTGCACGCCGCCGCAACGTCCGAGGCCGTCGCCGCCCACGGTACCGCCACAGGCACCGATTACATCCCTGTGGTCGAGGAGCGCCTCAACGTCGGCAAGCGCATGGTCGATGCCGGCCGGGTCCGGGTTCGGTCCTACGCCGTCGAGAAGGATGTCAGCGAGAACGTCACCCTCCACGACGAGAAGGTGAACGTCGACCGTCGCGTCGTCGACCGCGCCGTCACCCCGGGCGACATGGCGCTGTTCGAGGACAAGGTCATCGAGGCGACGGAGATGCGCGAGCAGGCGGTGGTGTCGAAGAACGCCCGCGTCGTTGGTGAGGTCGGCATCCGCAAGGATGCGGCCCAGCGGGTGGAGACCGTGACCGACAAGGTCCGCCACACCGAGGTCGAGGTCGAGGACGGTCGGGGGGCGGTCAGCCGTACCGGCACCACCGGCACCTCCACGGAAACCACCCCGCGCAAGCCGCTCTGAGCTCAAGTCCGGGACCGATTCGAGCCGGTCCCGGCTCCGTACGATTCCATGTCCACCTATCGCGAAAGCCCCGTCGCCGTGACCAATCTCCGCCACCTCGTCGTATTCGCGGCCCTCGCATCGTCATGCGTCCCGCTCGGCGCGCAGGCTCTTGAGAAGACCGGTTCAAGGGCATCGCTGAAGCCGTTCTGTTCGGCCGACTACGCCCGTTTCTGCAACGGCCTCGACCTAAACGGACCCGAGGTCGTCGCCTGCTTCCGCAAGAACGCCCGGGAGGTCTCGCCTGGCTGCCGGGCTGCCATTGCCGACTACGTCGTGACGGCCTCCGAACAGTCCGCCCCCTCGCGGTAGCGGTCCCTCGCCTGCCCGGTCCGCATCCTATCCCAACCCGAAGGAAACCCCATGAAGATCCTCAACACCCTGTCCGTAGCGGCGGCGATAACGCTCCTTGGCGCCGGCATCGCCTCGGCCAAGCCATGTGCGGTCGGGACGACCACGAACAGCACCGGCCAGGTGGGCTCGGCCGACGCTTCCTCGAAGGTCGACGGTGACACGACCGCGAAGGTCTCGCCCGGTGCCAAGGCAGAATCCCCCGGGACGGTCGGCGCGATGAACAATGTCGGCTCGAATGCGACGCCCGCCACCAACGAGGCCAAGCCGCCCGAGGGCAAGGTCGTGAAGCCCGGCGACGACGATTGCTGATCGGCCCAAAGGTTTCATCGAAACGGAACGGAGACACCCGATGAGTGACGGCTTTCCCTCGATGACCGCGCTGCTCGGCCTGTTGGCCGTGGCGGGCTTCCAGAACCGGGACAAGATCCAAGAGATGCTCGGCGGATCTGGCCACGGTGGTCCCGCAACCGCAGGTACGCCCGCCGGACAGGGCGGGATCGCGGGACAGGATGGTCTCGGCGGCCTGCTCGGTAATCTCGGAGGCGCCCTTGGGGGTGCTGGTGCCGGTGGCCTGCTCAGCGGCGGCCTTGGCCAACTCGTTGACCGCTTTCGCGAGAACGGCCACGGCGAGGCGGCCGACTCTTGGGTCAACCACGGGCCGAACGCCGAGATGAAGCCCGATCATTTGAGATCGGCCATCGGTCCTGACGTCCTCGATACGCTGTCGAGGCAGACCGGCCTCTCGCACGACGACCTTCTGTCCAGGCTCTCGCGCGAACTGCCGTCCGCGGTGGACCGCTACACCCCTGACGGCAGGCTTCCGTCCGCGGTCGCTGGCATGCCCGCCTGAGAAGCCACCCGGTCGATCCCGCTGGTATCGAAGCCGCAGAACCGACCGGCCACACGTTTGCACCGGGGCACGTAAATCCCCGTCACGGGAGGGACAGATGTCCGGAAGCGTGCACGCCAAGGCCGCCGAACACCACAAGGCGGCGGCCAAGTCACACCAGAAGGCCGCTCGCCACCTCGACGACGGCAACGAGAAGAAGGCCGCCAAGCACGCTTCGAAGGCCGACGACCGGGCGAAGAAGGCCAACCAAAGCTCGATCAAAGCGCGACCCAGGAAGGCCGTGTCGAAGAATTAGTCAGCGCCTCGCATCGGCTCTAAGCATGTTTTGCTGCGGGCCGGCTCTACTTTGAACCAAACGGAGATTGATCAGAGGACGAGAACCGCATCACCGGCGCCGCCAAGGAACTCGGCGGCAAGGTTCAGGGCGCTGTCGGTGACGTCACGGGCGACCGGGAGACCCAGGCCAAGGGTACGGCTAACGAGGTCAAGGGGGCCGCCGAGAACCTCGTCGGACAGGCCAAGGACGCCGTGCGCGACGTTGCCAGACAGGCGAGCGACCTCGCCGACAAGGCGATCAACCGGAGCCGCGACGCCTTCCCCGAGGCCGAGCGTGCCTACCGGCAGGGTGGCGATGCCGTCGCACAGTATGCGAAGGAGTCCCCGCTGGTGCTGGCGGCCATGGCCGGAGCCATCGGATACCTGCTCGCGATGGTCGTTCACGGCCGTCGCTGAACGGTCGTCGCCCACGGCTACGCTTCCGACGAGGGCGGTCCTCGGACGGGGACGAGACATGGCGGACCCTCCGATGTCACCCATGCGCACGCTGATCCATGACGGGTCGAACGACGACCGCTGGTACCTATGCCGCGGCGGCGACCCTGCCGACGTGTACGTCTTCCATGAACCAAACGGGCCATCCGGCGGGAGGCCGTCATGCATCGAGATCGCGGATTTCCTCGCCTCGGCGAACGGATCCCCGAGCACCGCGCGCTCCTCGTCATGATCGGCTCCCTGGTCGGGGCGGGTCATGGCGGTCTCGCATCGAGTGTTTCCACCCCCGAGCCGGGGGCTGCCAGTGCCGAACCGACGCCTGGCGAGGCTGCCTCGTCGATCTGATCCGTTCCCTCCAACGCCCGCGAGAACGCCATGGCCATCGACTACCGTTCCGAACTTCGCAGGCCCCTTCCGTTCAGCCTCGCCGTCGTGGCGGTGGTACTCCTGGTCTGGCTCGTCGTTGCCTCCATTGCGGGCGCACGGCAGAGGACCGCCCGGGACCATCGCATCCAGGACCTGGAGACGCGGCAGGTCTCCCTGCAATCGGACCTCGATCAGCAGCGGGCGGCGGCGGGTACCCTCGACGGGCTCCAGGCGAGGATCGCATCGGCCCAGCAGCAGGAGCGGGATATCACTCGGGCCGGCGAACAGGCCAAGACGAAGGCGGCAAGCCTGGCGACGGAACAACAGGAGGCCGAGCGCAAGGCCGGCGAGGCCAAGGCCACCACCGAGGCCGAGACGACCAAGCTCACCGGGCTGCAGGCCCAGGTCACCCAGGCTGAGCAGAAGCTCGCTCCTATGAAGGAGGCCACCACGGCAGCCGGGCAGGCGGCGACCGCCAGGACCAAGGAACTGTCCGACGTCGGGCGCCGGCTGGAAGAGACGCGCCAGCAGGAGGCAAAGCTGCGGTCCGATATCGCCGCCATGTCCCAGGAGGCGACCGCTAAGACTGCCGACCTCGCCAAGGCCGAGGAGAGCCAGCAGAAGGCGCGCGAGGGCTCGGCTGCCGCTCAGAAGGAGCTGGCCGATGCCCGCGCCGCGACTGAGCAGGCGACGAGGCAGAAGGCCGAACTGGAGCGGGCCGTCGACGGTCTGACCGCCAATCGTGAAAAGCTGGCGAGCGACGTCTCGCAGGCTGGCCAGCAGGTGCAGCAAGCCAAGGATGGGTTGGCTTCGACGCAGAAGCAACTCGCCAAGGCGCAGTCCGAGCGGGACAGTGTGATCTTGGAACGGAGCCAGGCTGAGCAGGCTGTCCAGAAGCTGGCTTCCGACCGCGACGGCGCGGCCTCGGCGGTAGAGGCGCTGCAGAAGCGGCAGGCCGACGCCCAGGCGCAGTTGGCGACCCTGACCGAGACGCTGGCCTCCCGCAACAAGGAGATGGCTGCCCTTGAGGACCGGCTGGGAACGACCCGTCATGACCTTGCCGCGGCCCAGGCTAAGCTCGCCGAGGCACGTCAGCAGCTATCGGACCATCCTCCTGCCATGACGGTGCATCCCGGCCCATCCCAGCCGCAAGCGCCTGCCATCGCTCCCAAGTCCGAATGAATCCCGCGGGACGGGGGTCGAAGGGGGCTGAACCAGGATGAGCCCAGCCTCAGATGAGGCTGGGCCCGTTTTTTCGCCGGGCAGGGAACGGACAGGGGGCTGCAGATCGGCGGGATAGGGAGGAAGCGCTCTGACCGGCGGATTTTCGGACATGGCGTCACAGACGCCCAGGGTGGGTGCTTGCTGCGATTTGAACCGTAGTGGTCAATGCAGCTTCGGATTGCATTGTGAATTCCACCCTCGCGTCCGTATTAACGGTTCGCCACCGGAACGGTCCCGCGCGCCGGCCCTTTGCCAAAGACGATGGAAGTCGATCCCGAATGTTCTTTCGAGGTCCTTCCGGACCCATCGACAATAAACCGGAGGCGACATGTCCAGGACGATCTCAGCCGATTTCAAATCCCGCCGGGATGCGGAGATGGCCGTCGAGCACATCGTGCAGGATCACGGCCTTGATCGGAACGCGGTGCAGGTCGGCCCTGCCTCGGACGAGAACACGGCTGGGACCGAGGCGGCGCGGGCGGATGTCGAGGACGGGCACCTGAAGGCCGGGAATGAGGGCGAACCCGCGCTGGCCGGCAAGGTCAGGGTTTCCGTCGCGGTCGACGACGCCATCGCCGAGAAGGTGCTGTCGTCCTTCGCGACCTTCCACGGTGACGTCGGCGGCTGAACCGGCACCCGACGGTCACTCACGGGGGTTGGTCGGCACGGCCGACGCCGGCCCACGGGGGACGGCTCCCACCCATCCGCCCTGACGGAAAGAACCGATGACCGATCCCCTCCATGACCTCGCAGCGGCCGGCGTCGCCATTTGGTTGGATGACCTCAGCCGGCCCATGATCGAGTCCGGCGCCCTTGCGGAAGCGGTCGAGCGCGATGGTGTCATCGGCATCACCACCAACCCGACCATTTTCGCCAAGGCCATCGGGGCCGGCGAGGGCTACGACGGCCACGTGCGCGATCTGGCGCTGCGTGGGACCGCCATCGGCGAGACGGTTCGGCTGCTGACCGCCTGGGACGTCCGGACCGCCTGCGACGTCCTCCGTCCGGTCTACGACCGTACCGGCGGCCGCGACGGCCGGGTATCCATCGAGGTCGATCCGCGCATCTCGGGCGATACCGAGCGCACTGTGGCCGAGGCGCGCGGCCTGTGGTGGCTGGTCGACAGACCGAACCTCTATATCAAGATCCCCGCGACAGATGCCGGCCTGCCCGCCATCTCGACCTGCCTGGCGGAGGGCATCTCGGTCAACGTGACCCTGATTTTCTCGGTGGCCCGCTACGAGGCGGTGCTCGACGGGTTCCTCACTGGACTCGAACGTCGGGCGGCCGCCGGCGAAAGCCTCGTTGGGGTGGAGAGCGTCGCCTCGTTCTTCCTCAGCCGCGTCGACATCGAGGTGGACCGCCGGCTGGCGGAGGGGGCAGGCAATGCCGTCGAACGCGACCGCGTCCGTGGCCAGGCGGCCATCGCCAACGCCCGCCTCGCATACGGGGTATGGGAGGACAGCGTCGCCTCCGCGCGCTGGCACGCCCTGAAGGGAGCACGGCCCCAACGCCTTCTATGGGCATCCACCGGGGTGAAGGACAAGGCCCTCGACGACACCCGTTACGTCGTCGAGCTCGCCGGGCCCGAGACGGTCAACACCATGGCGCAGCCGACGCTTCGCGCCGTAGCAGATCATGGCCGTATCCGGCCGGACACGATCCATGCGCCCGCCGGCGCGGCCCAGGCCATTCTCAACGAATTGGAGCGGCTCGGCATCGACATGGCTGACGTCGCCACCACGCTGGAGGCCAAGGCCGTCGCCTCGTTCGAGGCGAGCTGGAACGAGCTCATCGCCTCGGTCACCGGACAACTCGAACGGGCCGGCGCCGGCGTCATGCCGGCCGAGGCGGTCTGCCCTGCATCCGGCCAGGACGCCCCGAAGGGTGCCCCGGCCGCGGCGGCCCCGGTGCGATCAGGGAACGGCGCTCGGACATGAACTTTTCCACGCCGATTGTCCGTTTTTCGACCCGACCGAAACCAGGGGCGAGGCATACGATATGAGCGACACGGTCCCGAACGTCTCCGATGGCCCACACCTGCGCACCATCGCCATGCCACGCGACACCAACGCGGCCGGCGCCATCTTCGGCGGCTGGACGGTGTCCCAGATGGACCTGGCGGGCGGAACCTTCGCCGCCCAGCGCACCAGGGGGCGCGTCGCGACCGTCAGCATCGACGCGATGCGCTTCCTACGGCCGATTGCGGTCGGCGACGAGGTGAGTTGCTACTGCGCCCTGCAGCAGGTCGGCGAGACGTCGTTGGGCGTGAAGGTCGAGGTCTGGGTGCGTGATAGGACAGGCGGCGATCCCGAGAAGGTCACCGAAGGGGTCTTTACCTACGTCGCCCTTGACGACGATGGAAAGCCGCGGAAGTAGGAGGGGGCCGGCGGAACTGGACATGGCGACATCCTCGGTCCGCGGGCATTCCATCAGACTTGTCCGACCGGCCCGGTCGGCACGGACCTGTCGCCATCGTCGCGGATAGTTCGATTCATTGAACCGAGGTTTCCGAAATCACTTGAGTCCACATGGAAACCTATGTCGTCGTCGCCGGGTTCGGTGTCCTGGTGCTTCTGACGGCTTGGTTGCCGATGGTGCTTCGGGCTCTGCCCCTGTCGCTTCCCATCTGTTGCGTCGGGATCGGCGCAGCCCTGTCGGTCATCCCCGCCATCGGTGAGCTCACGCCCCATCCTGGCTCCCATGCCAAGCTCATCGAGCATGCCACCGAGGCCGTGGTCGTGATCTCGCTGATGGGGGCCGGCCTCAAGATCGACCGCCTCTTCGGTTGGCGGAGCTGGTCGATGACGTGGCGCCTCCTCGGCATCGGCATGCCCCTGACCATTCTCGCGCTGACCGCGCTGGGGTCGGCCCTTCTCGGGCTCGGTCTTGCCTCGGCCCTTCTCCTAGGGTCGTCCCTGGCCCCGACGGACCCGGTTCTGGCATCCGACGTCCAGGTCGGCCACCCCGACGAGGCCCACGAGGACGAGCCGCGGTTCGCCCTGACCTCCGAGGCGGGTCTCAATGACGGCCTCGCCTTCCCGTTCGTGAACCTCGCCATCGCTCTGGCTGGTACCGGCGGCCTGGCCGGTTTTTCGTGGTCTCACTGGCTTGCCGTCGACGTGCTCTGGAAGATCGCCGTCGGCGCCGTCCTCGGGGCGGCGATAGGGCGGGCGCTAGGATGGCTGATGTTCCACCTGCCCAACCTGTCGAAGCTCTCCCGCACCGGCGACGGCTTCGTGGCACTCGGCGTGACCTGCATCGCCTACGGATGCGTCCAGATCGTCGACGGCTACGGCTTCGTTGGCGTGTTCGCGTCGGCCGTCGCGCTGCGCTCTTCCAGCCGCGGGCATGACTACCATCGCAAGATGCATGACTACGCCGAGCAGCTCGAACGTCTCCTGATGATGGTTCTGCTCGTCGGGTTCGGGGCGGTGCTCATCGGCGGGGGACTGCTATACGACCTGACTTGGCCCGCCGTCGCCTTCGCGCTGGTCGCCGTCCTGATCGTCCGGCCCCTTAGCTGCTGGATTGGCCTGATCGGTAGCGGTCGGTCCTCGGAGGACCGTGCCGTCGTCAGCTTCTTCGGCATCCGCGGGCTGGGGACGGTCTACTACTTGGCGTTCGCGACGGGTCACGCGTCCTTTGATGGAACGGATCTTCTGTGGTCGACGGCCGGCCTCACCGTCCTGATCTCCATCCTCCTACACGGCTTCACGGTTACGCTGGTGCTGCGCGCCCTCGACCGCAGGATGGGACGGGACACGGAAAGCGCTCAGCTGGACCTGACCCTTCCCCGTCCCACGGCCTGACCGCGCGTGGCTAAAGGCCGTTTCCTCGTGCCCCCCTCATCAATAGTCGATCAACGGAATACTGCCGAATGCCGATGGACCGGGTGAACCAGTCGACAGCGAACCGAGCTCGCCGACGGGTCGTCCGGCTCGGCGCCATGCCGAAACGCAATCTAGTCCCGCGTCTGATATTGCAGTGCAACAACACGCCTTCTCCGCCGTTGTACCGACGCTACCCTTGCAGTGCCGCGTGAGGGACGGCATCGAGTTAATCGCTCGTCGAGCGCAACTGCGATGCTGCCACCCACCGAAAGCACCCCAATGCGCTTAGCACCCATCCTGGCAACCCTCAGCCTCACAATCTCGCCGCTTCCGGCCCTGGCGTCCTCCTGCGCCGAGCAGATCGGCACCATCGAGCGCCGCCTCGACAGTGCAGGTGCGGTGCAGGTCGCTGGCCTGCAGGCCGGGCGCTCGTTGCGGACGGGCTCGCCGCGCGGGGTGACCGCCGCCCGCAAAGACACGCCCAGCGACCCCGCTACGGTCTCGACGGCCGACCATGTCGTCGGCGCGCGGACCCTGATCCTGCGGGCGGGCGAGGAGGACCGGCGTGGAGACCAGCGCGCCTGCGAGAACACGATGACCGAGGCCAAGGGCATGATCGGCGCCCTGCCATAGGCACGCGTTCAGACGCATGGACCTGCCGACACCAGCATAGGGAAGCCCGGACATGATCGGACCTGCCGAGATCGATGACATGCGGCTGGATCTTCTAGCCATGAACGAGCGGGCACGTCTTTACGATGCCGCCCTGATCCCCCTGAACCGGCACTGGGCCGAGCGCGGCGCCGCCTCCGTCGGCAGCGTCAGCCAGATTTGCGAGCGCGTCTTCGCCCGGGCGGAAGACCGCCCGCTCTCGGACTGGAAGGCGGTCGCCACCGAGGCCGTCGCGGATGCCGGGTTCGGCATCGTCTGGAACGGCGACGCGGTGGCCTCGCTTGAAGCCCACAGGTGATCCGCCAAACTTACGTGGCGGTCTCGATCCCAACGCACCGCCGTCAAGCTGGCGCCGTGCACTCTTAACCGGAGGGGCAAATTCAGCCAGGTCCGACATCGGGATCTCGGCGATGGCGGACCTCCAACCTGAGGGCCTCTAGGCGTAACGGCCGCCGGGGGTCGGCAGGAAGCCTCGGGAGCATCCGTATGGCCGCAGGCACCGGAAGATCCGAGGCTGACCTCCGACGCTTTCGGACACCATCGCGCGAGGAGCGCGTTGAACACGCTCTTACGTTGGAAGTCGGTGCGACAGGGCAGCCCTAAGACCGACGCCTCCGACCCGCATCTCAGGATGCAGACCCCGTCCACGCAATACGTGCAGCCGCCGTTCAACGACCAACGTAGGCAGGCGTAGGGTCACGCCTGCAGTTGGCCTTTCTATAAGCTCCGCGCGATAGGAGTCTCGCACGTGCGATCCAGCGCCCGGAGAGCGGTTTTAGTCGCTCAGACGAGTCTTCCCTCGACCCTGGCATAGGTCCCGGAGGACACCTGGTCGGCAAGCTGTGCCTTGAAGTCCGCGATGCCGAGGACCTGCACCGGGTTTCCGCTGTCGTCGAGGAACTCGTAGAGCGCGTCTTCTATGTTGCGATTGCTAAAAAACACGATGGCGTCCTCATCGCCGCCGCCCTCCATGTGAGGCTCGCCGTTGGCAGCACCGGAGACGTAGCTTCCGGTCGGACGGACCTCCTTCATCTCCCCGTTCTCGCGGTAGAACCGAAGCTCGCCCTGCATCACCAGGGTGACGTAGGGGCACTTGTGCCGATGGAGCATCACCTTTTGGTTGGCCGCGAACTTGAACACGACGTCGACGATGCGGCTCTCCTCGTCGACCTTGTAGACGAAGAACGCGATGTGCGGGAGCCAGTCCAGCGTCCGCCAGGTGATGTTGCCCTCTTCGAAAGCATAGTTCGGCATCGGTTGTCATCCATTTATTATTGTTGTTTGGGGCCAGATGTGCTTGGCGCACGTGTTCCGGCCCCGTCGGGGGTGTTCAGCCGTGCGGCTTGAACACGACCTTGGTGCAGTTGTCCTTCTTGTCCCGGAACATGTCGTACAGCGCCGGGCCATCCTCCAGGTTGGTGGAGCGGTGGCTGATGATGAAGGACGGGTCGATGTCGCCGTTCTGGATGCGCTCCATCAGCGGCTTCATGTATCGGACCATGTGGGTCTGGCCGGTCTTCAGGGTCAGGCCCTTGTTCATCAGGACGCCGAGGGCGACGGGACCGACCGGCCCCGCGAAGACGCCCGGCATCGAGACGTTTCCGCCCGGACGGCAGGCCAGGATTGCCTGGTTTAGGGCGAAGGGACGCTCCAGGCTGACGGTGTGCTCCATGATGGCGGAGGACACCTTCTGGAGGGTGGTGTCGGCCCCGTGCGACTCCATGCCGACCGCCTCGATGACCGAATCCGGACCCAGGCCATGGGTCATCTCCATCAGTGTGTTTTGGACGTTCTCGGTCGACAGGTCGATGGTCTCGGCGCCGGCCTCGCGGGCCAGGGCGAGGCGCTCCGGCACGCTGTCGATGGCGATGACGCGCTTTGCGCCCAGCATCAGGCAGCACTTCACCGCGAGTACGCCGACCGGGCCGCAGCCCCAGATGGCGACGGTGTCCTCCGGGCCGATGTCGCAGTGCTCGGCGGCCTGATAGGCCGTCGGGAAGATGTCGCTGAGGAACAGAACCTGCTCGTCACTGAGACCCTCGGGGACCACGATGGGGCCGACGTCGGCGTAGGGCACCCGCAGGTACTCGGCCTGGCCGCCGGCGAACCCCCCGGTGATGTGCGAGAAGCCGAACAGGCCGGCCAGGGGGTAGCCGTAGGTCTCGGCCTGGAGCTTGCCGTTCGGGTTGGTGCGCTCGCAGCAACTCCAGTTGCCCCACTTGCACTGCCGGCACTCGCCGCAGCAGATGGTGAAGGGCACCACGATGCGGTCGCCGACCTTGAGCTTCCGGTTGTCGCGCCCGACCTCGATGACCTCGCCCATCGTCTCGTGCCCAAGGACGTCGCCGCACTCCATCGTCGGCATGAACCCGCCCATGAGGTGGAGGTCGGATCCGCAGATCGCGCAGGCAGTCACCTTGATGATGACGTCACGGCCATGTTCGATCTTCGGGTCGGGAACGGTCTCGCAGGAGATCTTGCCCCTGCTTTGCCAAGTCAGCGCCTTCATGCGTGTCATTTTCTCCAGTGGCGCCGAACCACTGGATGGAAGAGCCTTCCACCGGTCGACGCCAGTCCAGGATCAATCGCTTCGGAAGCGCGGATGATCCTCCGCCACCGGAATTAGGTTGCCTCGAACGGGGAGTGATGCCGCAGCAAGTAGGCCGGCGTGGAGGCTTTGCTCGGTCCACGCCCTGTCACCCACCAGCCACCACTACGACGAGTAGCAGTGGGGCGATGATGTTGGTGATCTTGATCGCCGAGTTCACGGCGAGTTCGGCGTTGCCATAAGCAAGGTAGCTTGACCGACCGGAGAGGTGCCGTTTGCGTCTAACCGAACGCTCGAAGCCGGGGGGTCGAGGTCCGGTTACCTACCGCATAAACTCCGAAGCAGCCATTCCGCTTACGGCCAAATCCAGCCCCGCCGGCATGGTTCTCTGAATGACCGGGGTGGGTGGTTTGTGGTTAGTCCGCTCGTGGTCGTAAACGGGTTGAAGCGGACACCGCGAATGTCCGGCTGAGGAGCATCCCATGCCGATCGAGCAAGTTACGATCCGGACGCGCGACGGCGACTGCCCTTCACACGTTGTGACCCCCGCAAGCGGCGGACCATGGACTGCGGTGATCTTCTACATGGACGCAGGTGGCATCAGGCCGGCGATGCTCGACATGGCTCAGCAGCTCGCTGACGCTGGCTACATCGTCCTGCTCCCGGATCTCTTCTACCGCTACGGACCCTACGGGCCATTCGTGCCGAAGGAAGTGTTCGCGGGTGACTTCCGCGCAGTCCTCGGGCCGCTGATGGCCACAACGAGCCCTTTAAAGGCCGCTGAAGATGCAGAGGCCATGCTGGCTTACCTCGACACGCGTGACGACGTCGAAGGCCGGAAGATCGGGGTGGTGGGCTTCTGCATGGGCGGCGGCATGGCCTTGGCCACAGCGGGAACCTATCCCGAGCGGTTCGCCGCGGCTGCAAGCTTTCACGGGGGCAATCTTGCGACCGATGCGCCGACGAGCCCCCACCTGTTCGCTGCCAAACTAAGGGCGGAAGTTTACATCGGCGCGGCGGAGAACGATGGCAGCTATCCGCCTGCAATGGCTGAGCGACTGGAGGGGGCACTGACGGAGGCTGGCGTGCGGTTCACAACGCGGACGTATCCGGCCGCGCATGGCTGGATGATGCCGGACTTCCCTGTCTACGACCCTGCTGCGGCCGAACAGGGTTGGAGCGCAATGCTTGCGCTCTTCGGCCGGTCCCTGCACGTCGGAGAGCGATGACGTGGGCGCTGATCCCACGTCCGTTTACGGGCAGGCCGTAGAGTACCCTTGACGGCGAGGTTGGGTCGGAAGCGGGAGGGCCGTTTCCCTACGAACGACCCAGATGCGATCACGATGAGCTGCAGGCACGACGCCATCTTTTCAGTCGGTGGAGTGCTTCGGCCTCAGCATCGACCAAGGTCGACTCTCGGGATTCATGAATGTGGACGATAGGGTCGTTCGTTGGACTAAGTTCCTCCCGGACAACCCATAGGCGAGTTTGGGGGGAAGCGCATTCGAGCCGTTGACACAATGGCATAGGCGGTCGTGCCCAAGCATCGGTGGGACATCGGGCTCGCCCTGCACAGGCTAAACGGTACCGCTCAAGCGCGGTGCCGTGACTGTTCTACGATTGCGCAAACCTGCCGAAGTGCCCGTTCTCAATCTCATCAACTCGCACCTGGCACGGGCGAGCCGCGAAGATCTGTAAATGGCACGTGTCAGTGTGCGACGTCTGAGGCCTGAGCCGCGACCAGGATGCGCCGGGCTTTGTAGACGAAGGGATAATCGATGAACTGGCCGTCGACGCGGATCGCCGCCGAGCCCGTACGTTCCGCCTCCTCGAAGGCCGCGACAACCTTCGTCGCCCATGTGATCTGATCGGCGGACGGCGAGAAGGCGGCGTGCACTACGGCGACCTGATCCGGGTGGATGCAGAGCTTGCCCTGGAAGCCTAGGGCCCGCGCCCTGGCAGCCGAGCGTGCGAAGCCGTCCGTGTCCGGCAGGTTGACCCAGACCGTATCGATCGGCGGCTCGAGGCCCGCCGCCCGCGAGGCCAGCACCATGGCGGCGCGGTAGGGAGCGAATTCGGCCTCGTCGGGCGACCATGCGATGTCCAGGTCGAGGGTGAAGTCGCCCGCCCCGAAGGCGAGGCGGTGCACCCGGGTGCCGGCCTCGGCGATGGCGCGGACATTGGCGAGCCCGAGGCCGGTCTCGATGATCGGGAGGAGGTCGAGGGCCCCGGGCTCAAGGCCCTGCTCACGCTCGATCTGCTCCACGAGCCAGACCGCGGTGCGCAACTCGTCGGCCCGCTCGATCTTCGGGATCACGAGCCCGTCGACGCCGGCCCGCACCGTCGCGACGATGTCGCCGTAGCCGTACTCCGTGGAGAGAGGGTTCACCCGGACATAGCCCCGGGCCTTCCGCGGCCGCTGGAGCGCCTCCACCACGACGGCCCGGGTGGCGATCTTCTCCGCAGCGGGACAGGCATCCTCGAGATCGAGGATGACGGCGTCGGCGCCTAGGGAGAGCGCCTTCTCCGTGCGCCTCGCATGGTTGCCGGGGGCGAACAGGAACGAGCGGTAGAGGGACATGCCGGGAGTCCTTGATGGTTAGTCTGTCAGCCCCGGCCCGCACCGAGCCGGGCCACGCGCCTGTCGACGGCCAGGAGCAGCGCGCCCGCCCCGGTCGCGACAGTGACGAGGAACAGGGCGAGGGCGATCAGCAGACGGACGTCGTTCGTCTCCATGGCCCGGATCACCATGTGTCCGAGACCTCGTTGCGAGGCGAACATCTCGCCGATCAGCGTGCCGAGGAGGGTCAGGGAGAAGCCGATCCGCAGGCCGGAGACGATGCCGGGCAGGCAGGCGGGCAGAATGATGTGGCGGGCGGTCGCCAAGGGGCCGAGCCGGAGCGAACGCGCGGTCCGGAAATAGACCGGCCGCACGCCCCGGACCGCGGCCATGGTGAACAGGGCGACCGGCACGATCCCGTGGATGGCGCCGAAGGCGACCCGCGCGGGCATGCCGAGGCCGAAGAACAGCAGGATCACCGGGTAAAGGGTGATCTTCGGGATCGAGTAGAGCGCCGTCAGGATAGGTTCCGCGACCTCGCCGGTCAGGCGGTGGGCACCCAGCATCATGCCGATCGCCAGTCCGCTCGCCCAGGCGATGGCCAGCGCCAGCGAGAAGGCCCTGGTCGTCTCCCAGACACTCGCCCGGAACTCGGGATCCGCGAAGAGCCCGCCGAGATAGCCGATCGTCTCGACGGGGCCGGTGAGGACCTGCGGGCCGACCCAGCGCGCGGCCAGTGCCCAGAGCGCGGCGGAGGCGCCCACGAGGACGACGGTATCCAGAGGCCCGGCGATGCGACCGGTCTTGAGAGGCTTGGCCGCGGGCATCACGGGGAACCTCCTCAGCGGGTCAGGCGCGCGTGGAGCCGCTTCTCGTGCGACCACAGCAGCATGTTCACGGTGACGACCGCGCAGATCAGAATCAGCATCAGGCCGTACATCGTGGCCGTCTCGAAGCTCTGGTAGGCGAAGGCGATCCGGTAGCCGAGACCGGAGCCCGAGAGGATGAACTCCCCCGCAACGACGCCGATGAAGGCGTAGACGATCGTGAGCTTGACGCCTGTGAAGAGGTAGGGCGCGGCGGCCGGCAGGATGACGTGGCGCAGCGTCTCCATGCGCGTCAAGCGCAGGCTTGCCGCCGTGCGCAGCAGGATCGGGCGCACGCTCAGGAAGCCGTCGACGGAGGCGATGGCCATCGCCACGAACGCGAACACGAAGGCTACCGCCACGAGGGGCCAACGGTTCAGCCCGAACAGCACGATGAACAGAGGATAGAAGATGAAGGACGGCACTGCGTAGTAGCTCGCCAGGAACGGGTCGGCGGCCCGCTTGAGCCGGGGCAGCCGGTAGAGCAGCACGCCCAGCGCGAAGCCTGCGACGACGGAGAGGAGGGCCGCGCCCGCCACCGTCGCGAAGGTGACGAGGATGTCGCGGGTGTACTCGCCGGAGGTGAGGATGCGCAGCGCGGAGGTGGCCATCTCGCTCGGAGGCGAGAGACTGAACCGGTCGATGGCGCCCAGGCGGCAGGCCGCCTCCAGGGCGCCGAGCGCGGCGGCGATGATGCCAGTGCGAAGGAGCCCGGCCCGGGTCACGGCGCGGCCCGCATCGCCTTGAGGGATTCCTCACGCAATTGCCGCCAGATCCGCGCGGTGATCGCGCCGAAGCCAGGATCTGCGGCGAGGCGGCTGTCGCGATCGCGGGCCCAGCCGGTCTCGATCACGTCGATGAACCGGCCGGGCCGGGCGGACATCACGCCGATCCGGTCGGAGAGCAACGCCGCCTCGTCGAGAGAATGCGTGATGAGGAGGATCGTGGCGCCGGTCTCGCGCCACAGGCGAAGCAACTCGTCGCCCATGAGGAGCTTCGTCTGCTGATCGAGGGCGCCGAAGGGCTCATCGAGAAGGATCAGACGGGGGCGCATTACCAGGGTGCGGGCGATGCAGACCCGCTGGCGCATTCCGCCGGAGAGTTGCGCTGGGAAGGCGCTCGCGAAGTCCGACAGGCCGATGAGGGCGAGCGCCTCTTCCACGCGCGGGCGCAGTTGGGCCTCGGGCGTCTTCAGCCGGCGCAGCCCGAAGGCGGCGTTGTCGAACACGCTGAGCCAGGGGAAGCTCGAATCCTCCTGGAACACGACCCCGACCCCATCCGGGACCGTGTCCGCGACCGGCTTTCCCTCGAAGGTGACGCTGCCCGCGCTAGCCGGGGAGAGCCCGGCTAGGATGTCGAGGAGGGTGGACTTGCCGCAACCCGAAGGCCCGACCACGGAGAAGAACTCGCCCGGCGCGAGGTCGAGATCCAGGGGGCCCAGCGCCTGAAGCGGCGGCCGTCCGTTGGCGCCGGGGAAGATCCGCGTCAGGCCGCGAACGGCCACGTGCGCCGCCTGCGCCGTCACGGGCTCGCCGAGGGGGATCTGCGCATGCAGGCCCATCGCCGCCTCACTTGCGCTTCAGGTCGTCGGGCAGGGCGACCTCCGAGACGACCTTCGCCCAGTCGATCGGCTTGTCGTCGACCGCCCCGACGCTCTGCAATGTCCGCAGGGAGGTCTCGAGGCCCTCGTAATCGATGTCGCCCCGGCTCCAGTAGTTCACGCCCTTCACGGTCAGGACGTTCTGGACCGCCTCGCGAAAGTTCTCAGGCTCCATCCGGAACTCCTTCGCCGCGATAGCGGCTGCGGCGTTCGGATCGGCGTAAATGGCATCGACCCCGCGGCGGCGGGCCTCGATGATTGCTCGGACAAGGTCAGGGTGCTTTTCGAGGAAGTCGGTGCGCACGATGCCGACCGTCTGCGAAATCTTCGGAATGAAATCGGCAGAGTTGAACAGCAGGCGGTAATTGCCCTTCTCCCGGCTCCAGATCGGCTCCTGGGTCCAGGCCACGTCGACCCCCTTCTCCCGCAGGGCGGTGAGGCTCGGGCCCACACCGCCGACCGCGCGCTTGTCGACCTTCACCCCCGTCACTCGGATGATCTCGGAGAGCACCGTGTCGGTCCCTCCCTTGGGTGAGGAGTAGCCGACGGCGAGGCCGTTGAGGTCTTCGGGGCGCTTGACCCGGTCGTCATCCTTCCGGGCGATCCAGAGGATGTCGCCCACCGTGTTCACGGCGGAATTGACGATCCGGATCGGCAGGCCCTGCTTGATCGCGGCGATGGCCGCCGAGGTCGCGACTTCACCGTAGGGAAGGTCAGAGGCCAGCGCATTGCGCACACTGGTGCCGCCGCCCTGAGAGGTGAGGAAGCCTGGTGTCTCTATGCCGGCGGCCTTGAAGGCATCCTTCGCCTTCGCGACCGCGTAGGGCACGCCGTACATCGACACGCCGTAATGGGTCACGGTGATCTCGGCCGCGGGGGCGGCACGGGCGGCAAGGCCCGTGCCGAGCGCGAGCGTAACGGCAGCCATACGGCGCCAGCCTGCGAGCATCGCTTCCTCCCATGTCCGGCCGACGATTCGGGGCCGTGCCGCGTCCGCGCGGCTGTGCGGCGGGTCTGATGCCTACCGTCGGCAAGAAACCTGACACGCCCTCTGTTTGCATGCAATAGGCGATCAAATCACCGATTTTGACACTCGGACCAGCTTGTCATAGCCGCCTGATAATGAGATTGCATACAACCTGACCGATGCGGCCGATACGAGCCGCGCGGCGGAGGGAACGCGGAGCGGCGATGGACAAGCTCATCATCGAGGTGCGCGCCAACGAGTACATGCCCCGGGACGTGAACCCGAATGTGCCGTTCACGCCCGCGGAACTCGCCCGCGACGCCGCCGCGGTCGAGGCGGCCGGCGCCTCGATGATCCATTTCCATGCCCGGGACGACGACGGCGCCCCCGCCCATGCCTACGAGCGTTACCGGGACTCGATCCGAGCGATCCGCGAGGCGAGCCGGCTCATCGTCCACCCGACACTCGGCCAGATCACGATCAAGGGCGACGAGGCCCGGGTGGCGCACATCCCGCGCCTCGTCGCCGACGGGCTGAAGCCGGAATTCGGCTCAGTCGATCTCGGCAGCACCAACATCGACATCTACGATTACGAGACGAAGAGCTTTACCTCGCAGGATAAGGCCTACGTCAACTCGACCCGCACGCTGACCTTCCTGCTGAAAGCCTTCCAGGAAGTCGGAGTCCGCCCGGTGATCGCCTGCTGGAGCGTGCCGTTCGTGCGCACCATCGACGCGTTCGTCGATATGGGCCTGCTGCCGGAGCCGGTCTTCGCCCTGCTGATTCACAGCGGCGGCGGACAATTCGGTGCCCACCCGCCGACGCCCGCAGGGCTGCGGGCCTATCTCGACTGCCTCCCGCCGCGAAACATCGTCTGGTCGGTCTCGGCCAAGCCCGGCAACCTGTTCGCCACTGCGGCGCAGGCAATCCAGCTCGGCGGCCATGTCTCGATCGGCATCGGCGACCACACCTATGCCGAACTCGGCACCCCGACGAACGCAGAGCTGGTCACGCGGATCGTGGAAATCGCCCGCGCCTGCGGCCGGGCGGTCGCCACCCCGGACGAGGCCCGGCGCATCCTCGGGCTCGACCCGCGCTGAACCCATTTACGAACAGGTTTTGAGGACAGGATATGAGCGAGGCTAAGGTCACCACGTCCCGCGACGGCGCTCTGACCGGTCTGAAGGTGCTCGACATCGGCACCTTCATCGCCGCGCCCTTCGCCGCGACCTTGATGGCCGAGCACGGGGCCGACGTGCTGAAGGTCGAGTTGCCGAATGTCGGCGATCATGCCCGCCGCCTCGGCACCCCGAGCGAGGCCGGCGACACCTTCGTGTGGCTGAGCGAGGCTCGCAACAAGCGTTCCGTCACCCTCGATCTGCGCAAGCCCGAGGGCGTCGACCTGTTCAAGCGCCTCGTCGCCCAGGCCGACGTGGTTTGCGAGAACTTCCAGGCCGGCACACTGGAGAAGTGGGGGATCGGCTGGGACGAGCTGAGGGCGGTGAACCCGAAAATCGTCCTGCTGCGCATTTCCGGCTACGGGCAGAACGGTCCCTATGCCAACCGCCCCTGCTTCGGCCGCATCGCCAATGCCTTCGGGGGGATCTCCTTCCTCTCGGGCGAGGCCGACCGGCCGCCGGCCCAGCCGGGTTCAGCCACCCTCTCGGATTACATGGCCGGGCTGTTCGGTGCCTACGCGGTGCAGCTGGCGCTGCGCGCCCGCGACCGGGACGGCAAAGGCCAAGTGATCGACGTCGCCCTCTACGACGGCATCTTCCGCATCCTCGACGAGGTCGCCCCCGCCTACCAGAAGGGCGGCTACGTCCGCCGCCGGGACGGGGCCGAGACGCCCATCGTCGTGCCTCACAGCCACTTCCCGACCAGCGACGACCGCTGGATCGCCATCGCCTGCACCAACGACCGCATCTTCGGTCGCCTCGCCACGCTGATGGAGCGGCCCGACCTCGTGGAGGACCCGCGCTACGCCACCAACGCGGCGCGTCTGAAGAGCCGGGGCGCGGTCAACGGCATGATCGCTGACTGGACCTCGACCATGACCCGCGACGAGGCGCTGTCGCGCTGCTCCGAGGCCGAGGTGCCCTGCGGCCCGGTCTACGGCATCGACGAGATCTTCGAGGACCCGCACTACGCTGCCCGCGGCAACATCCTGCGGGTCGAGGATCCCCGCATCGGGGAAATCGCGATCCCGAACGTCGTTCCGACCCTGACCGGCACGCCCGGCGCGGTGCGCTGGCTCGGGCCGACGCTTGGTGAGCACACCGAGACGGCCTACGGCGAGTGGCTCGGTCTGACGCCTGAACAGGTCGCCGACCTGCGCAGCCGCGGCGTCGTCTAGGTGCGGGCCCGATGACCCAGCCCATCGCACAGGCGCTAAGCGCGCGGCTGCGCGACATGATCCTCGCGGGGGAATTCCAAGCGGGCCAGCACCTGCGCGAGGTGCAGCTCGCCCAGCTGTTCGGCGCCTCGCGCACTCCCGTCCGGCTGGCGCTGGCCGCCAACGAGAAGGACGGGCTCCTCGAATACAGCCCCAACCGCGGCTACGTGGTGCGGCCCTTCGCCGGGGAGGACATCGCCGCCGCCTTCGAGATGCGGGCGCAGATCGAAGGTCTCGCTGCCCGCAAGGCCGCCGAGCGCGGGCTCTCTCCGGAGGCCGCCCGCCGCATCGCCGAGACGATCGACACGGATGCCCGGGTCCTCTCCGGCGACGCCCCCCTCGACGACGGGGCCAGGGAGGCGTGGCGGGCCAACAACGCCGTGTTCCACAAAACGATCATCGAGGCCGCCGACAACCGGTTCATCGGTCCGGCGCTCCAGACCGTGCAGCGGATCCCCGGCGTCTACCCGCCGGTCCTCGCCTCCTACGACCCGGTGTTGCTGCGCAAGTACAACGGCCACCATCGGCGCATCGGCGAGTGCATCCTCGCCCGGCAGGGCACGCGGGCCGAGTTCCTGATGCGCGAGCACGTCTTCGAGGCCGGCGAGGACATCCTCACCTCCCTCCATCCGGCGCACGGACCGGCCCAGGACTTGGCGGGGGCCGCCGAATGAACCGGGCCCTGCGCTCACTCCCCGTGGAAGGTCGTGAATTCCGCGACCGGGGCGCGCTCGGAGCGCAGGGCGTTGGCGGGCTCGTCCGGGTCCCGGTGGCCGAGCGCCATGCCGCAGACCACCATCTCGTCCCCGCCGACGCCGAGTTCCCGGCGCACGATGCCCGGATAGCTCGCGATGGCCGCTTGGGGACAAGTGTCGAGGCCCGCAGCCCGCGCAGCGATCATCAGGGTCTGCAGGAACATGCCGTAATCGATCCAGCTGCCCTGCTCCAGGTCCCGGTCGATGGTGAAGACGAGACCCACGGGCGCACCGAAGAAGCTGTAGTTGCGTCCGCGCTGCCGCAGCGACGCCTCCCGGTCGCCTCGGGCGACGCCGGTCAGTTCGTAAAGCTGCCAGCCGACCCGGCGGCGGCGGTCGAGGTAGGGGGCGCGCCACGTCAACGGGTAGTACTCGTATTCCCGCGCCTCCGGCTCCCCCGCGAAATGGGCGGCCGACAAAGCGATGGTCAGGCGGGCGAGGGCCGCGCCTGTCACGACATGGGCCTTCCACGGCTGAATGTTGCTGCCGCTCGGGGCCCTCGCGGCCAGTGCCAGCAGCCGCTCGACAATGCCCCGGTCGACCGGGCGGTCGAGGAAGCCGCGTACGCTCATACGTCCCTCGATCGCCCGGACCACGACCTCGAAGCCGGCCGTCTCGCCCTGCGCCGCGCTGGTCCCGCCCATCCGCATCCTCCCAAAATCAGCGCCGGCAATGAGGAGGCGCTTGAATGATTTAAAAGACTATCATACGGTTAATTTCGTAGATAAATCAAGTAAATATTGTGTATTCCTTAAATATAACGGGAGCACGTAGAGGAAGCGCATGAGCGAGATCAAAGCCGCCGGGGGCAATCCCGACGTCGTAAAGCCGCTCGCCGGCTTCAAGATCCTGGACATCTCGAATTTCCTCGCGGCACCCATGTGCTCGATGTTCCTCGCCGATTTCGGGGCAGATGTCCTGAAAGTCGAGCGCCCCGAGCACGGCGACGAGGTCCGGCACTGGGGCGAGAACCGGGACGGGGTCGGGCTGTATTACAAGGTCCTGAACCGGGGGAAGCGCTCGATCACCCTCGACCTGCGCACGCCCTTCGGCGCCGAGACGGTCAAGCGCCTCGTGCGCGACGCCGACGTGATCGTCGAGAACTACCGCACCGGCACCCTAGAGAAGTGGGGGCTCGGCTACGACGTGCTCAGCGCGATCAACCCGCGCCTCGTCATGGTCCGCGTTACCGGCTGGGGCCAGACGGGGCCACACAGCCCGCGGCCGGGCTTCGGGACGCTTGCCGAGGCCTATGCCGGGTTCGTGGCGATCAACGGCGAACCGGACCGGCCGCCACTCCTACCGGGCTTCGGGCTCGCCGATTCCACCACCGGCCTGATGGCCGCCTTCCTTACCGTCACCGCCCTGCACGAGGCCAAGCGCAGCGGGCGAGGCCAAGTGATCGATCTTGCGATCTACGAAACCCTGCTGACACTGCTCGGCCCGCAGGTCGTGAACTACGACCAGCTCGGCCTCGTGCAGCAGCGCTCGGGCTCGCGGCTGCCTTTCACAGCGCCGCGCAACACCTACCGTACCAAGGACGGGCAGTACGTCGCCATTGCGGGCAGTGCACAGTCGACCTTCGTGCGCATCTGCGCGGCGCTCGGCGTACCGGCCCTCGTGGAGGATTCTCGCTTCGCGACCAACCGCGCCCGGCTCGTGAACGCGGCCGTCCTCGACGAGCATCTCCAGGCGGCGATCGAACGCTTCGACCGGGACGATCTGCTGTCCACCTTCATCGAGATCGGCGCCACGGCCGCCCCGGTGAACACGGTGGCCGACATCGTGGACGACCCGCACGTCCAGGCGCGTGAGAACATCGTTTCCCTCGACGATCCCGAACTCGGAGGCCAGCTGCGGATGCAGAACGTGGTCGGCAAGTTCTCGCGCACGCCGGGCGAGATCGCGGCGCCTGGCCCACGGCTCGGCGAGCACAACCGCGCGGTGCTGGTCGGCCAGCTCGGCTACACGGAAGCGGAGCTTGCCGAGGCGGGGATCGCCCTCGACGGGCCCGCCCCGGCGGCGGAGGCGGCGCAGTGAACGTCCCCGTCCTCGAACTCCTCGTGGGCGGGATCCTGCTCGGGGGGCTCTATGCCCTGATGGCGGGCGGCCTGAACCTGATCTTCGGGGTGATGCGCGTCATCAACTTCGCCCATGGCGAATTTCTGGCGATCGGGGCGCTGGTGACGGTCTCCCTCGTGGCGGGGGCGCAGATGCCCTACTGGGCCGCCCTGCTGATCGTGCCGGCCGGAGCCGCGCTGGCGGGTCTCGTCCTGCAGAAGGTGGTGATCCGGCGTCTGGTGGATGCGCCTCTGATCATGTCCCTGCTCGCCACTTATGCCGTCTCGACGGTGCTTGTGAACGTCGCGATCCTGATCTGGGGCGGCGGGTATCGGGGCCTGCCGGGCATCCTGGCCGGTTCGGTGCGGGTGGCGGGGGTCGACGTGTCCCAGTCCCGTCTCGTGGCCTTCGCGGTGGCGGTGGGCACGAGCCTCGGCGTGTGGATCTTCCTTCGGGCCACGCGCACAGGCCGGGCGATCCGCTCCGTCGCGCAGGCGCCGGAACTCGCCATCATCTCCGGCATCTCGGTCGAGCGGGTCCGAAACATCACCTTCGCGCTGGGCTCGGCCATGGCAGGGCTCGCCGGCGTGCTGATGGCCCCGACCTTCGCCTCGGACGCGCAGCTCGGCTCGCGCTTCCTGATCAAAGCCTTCGCGGTGATCATCGTGGGCGGCATGGGCAGCTATCCCGGCGCGATCGCGGCGGCCATGCTGCTCGGCATCCTCGAAGTATTCGGCGGCTATGCCATCGGGCAGGTGATCGGCTCGGCGATGCTCTACCTCGTCATGCTCGCTGTCCTCCTCATCCGGCCCCGCGGCCTGTTCGGCGCGCAGGTGCGCGTATGAAGACGCTCGCCCTCCTCCTGGCGCTCGTCGCGCTTCTGGCCGTCCTGCCCTTCGTCGGCAGCGACTACGCTCTGTCCTTCACCATCCAGCTCCTGATGTTCACGTCGCTCGCCTACTCGTGGAACATCATCGGCGGCTACGCAGGCTACACCCATTTCGGTCAGGTCGCCTTCTTCGGGCTCGGCGCCTATGTCGGCGCCCTGCTCGTGGGCGCGGGCTGGCACTGGCTGGCGGCGGCGGCCGCCGCAAGCCTCGCCGCCATCGCCCTCGCACTGGCGCTCGGCAGCGCGATGCTGCGGCTCAAGGGCTCGTTCTTCGCCATCGGCATGTACGGATTGGCACGCGTCGGAGAGAATTTCGCTCTCGGCTTCGACGGTATCACCCAGGGCGGCACCGGCCTCTACCTCACGCCCACGGACCTGACGCCGATCTATGCCGTCCTGGCGGCCATCGCCCTGGCGCTCATCGCCTTCACCCACCGGCTCGACAATGCCCGATTCGGCCTGCAACTCCTCGCCATCCGCGAGGATGAGACGGCGGCCGAGGCGCTCGGCGTGCGTACGACGCGGCTCAAGATCACGGCCTTCATGATCTCCGCCGCCGCCCCCGGCGCGGTGGGAGCGCTGTACGCCAGCTATCTCGCGTTCATCGATCCCGCGACCGCTTTCGCGCCGATGACCGAACTGACCACCATCGCGATGGTGCTGCTCGGCGGGCTCGGCACCGTGCTTGGGCCGCTTGTCGGTGCGGTGGTGCTGTCCGTCGTCAACGAACTGCTGTGGTCGCGCTTCCCTGAACTCTACCTCGGGCTCGTCGGCATCATCATCCTCGGCGCGGTGCTGTTCATGCCCCGCGGTATCGTCAACGCCTTCGCCAAAAGGCGCTGGCGCTGGGTCTCAGCGCCCCGCGCCGGCCTGCGCCGGCTGGCGGATGCCGCCCGCCCCGTCCCGGCGGCCTCCCCCGCCCGGACCCCGGCAGAGTGAGGCCGCCCGCGATGAGCACCCTGACGCTGGCCGCCCCGCGGAGCACCGCCCCCGGCCTCCGGGACGACATCCTCGTCGTCGAGGGCGTGTCGAAACGCTTCGGCGGCCGAATCGCCCTCGATGCGGCGAGTCTCGAAGTCCGGCGCGGCTCGATCACCGGGGTGATCGGCCCCAACGGCTCGGGCAAGTCGACCCTGTTCAACATCGTGGCGGGTGCGCTTCCGCCGGATGGTGGCCGGGTGCGCATCAACGGCCGCGACACGACCCGGCACGGGCCGGCACAGGTCTGCCGTGAGGGGGTCGGGCGGACCTTCCAGATCAGCCGGCTCTTCTCCGAGATGACGGTGCTGGAGAACCTCGTCGCCATCGCCCACGGCAAGAGCGACGTGGAGGCGGTCGAGCGGGCGAGGGAGCTTCTCGACTTCCTTGAGATCGCCGGCCTGCGCGACAAGTGGGGCTCCGAGCTGAGTTACGGCCAGCGCAAGCTCGTGGAGATCGCCCGGGCGCTGATGCTCGAACCGACCCTGATGCTCCTCGACGAGCCCTTCGCCGGCATCAATCCGCGCCTGCAGAACCGGATCGTCGAGCATCTGGACGCCCTGCGCCGCAATGGCCTGACCCTGTTCTTCATCGACCACGAGATGCGCATCGTCCTGGAGGTCTGCGACGAACTCTATGTGCTCGCCGAGGGGCGGGTGATCGCGCGCGGTGCGCCGGAGGCCGTGCGGGCCGATCCGGCCGTCGCCGAAGCGTATTTCTGAGGTGGCGCCCATGCGGATCCCCGACCGCGTCCTTGTTTCCGAAGTGGCACCGCGCGACGGTCTCCAGAGCCTTGGGCGGTGGATCGGAACCGAGGCCAAGGTGGCGATGGTCGACCGCCTGAGCGAGGCGGGTTTTCCGGTGATCGAGGTGACGGGCTTCGTCCATCCCCGCGTCATTCCAGCGCTGCGGGATGCCGAGGAGGTCTGTGCCCGCATCCGCCGTCGGCCCGGCACCATCTACCGCGCCCTCGTCCCGAACGCCCGAGGTGCCGAGCGTGCGCGGGGGGCAGGGCTCGATGAACTCCTCGGCCTCATCACGGTGAGCGAGACCTACCTGCGCAAGAACCAGAACATGACGCAGGACGAGGCCGTCTCCGAGGCGGCTTCCGCCTTCCGCATCGCCGATGCGGCGGGGCTCGGCTTCGTCATGGCGGTGGGTGTCGCCCTATGGTGCACCTACGAAGGGGCGATCCCCGACGACCGGACGGTGGCGCTGGTCGGGCGCCTCCGCAACGCCGGCATCCGCCGCTTCTACATCGCGGGCTCCGCCGGCCTGGAGGATCCCCGGCAGGTCGGCCGCGTCTTCGGCCGGCTCACCGACGCCCATCCCGACTGCACCTTCGGCTACCACGTCCACGACCTCGCCGGGATGGCGTCGGCGAACATCCTGGCGGCGCTGGATGCCGGCGCCGCCTTCATCGAAAGCGCGGTCTGCGGACTGGGCGGCGGCATCGCCATGCCGGGGCAACTCGGGTCGGTGGGCAACATCCCGACCGAGGACCTCGTTGCGATGCTCGACGCCATGGGTGTCGCGACAGGCCTCGATCCGAAAGCCGTGCAGGCCGCCGCCCGCGACGTGGCCCGCATCCTCGACATCGCACCCCGAAGCCGCGCGGCCGCCGGCCTGACGCGCTGGGATATCCTGAACGAGCCCAAGGCCGTCTGAAGCGGTCGAAGACGAGAGGGGAGGAACACCATGGTGACACCCACGCGCCGGAGCGCGACCGCCGGCCTGATTGGACTCGCGGCAACCGGATGGACGGCACGCGCCCGGGCGGCTGAGCCCCTGCGGATGGGCTTCGCGGTCTCCCAGAGCGGGAATCTCGCGGATTCAGGCGAGTTGTTCAAACGCGGCGTCGACCTCTGGAAGGAGAGCATCAACGCGAGGGGCGGCCTGCTCGGGCGACCGGTGGAGATTGTGGTCTACGACGACCGCAGCGACCCTGCGACCGCCGCCCGACTCTATGAGCGGCTGATCACCGGCGACAAGGTCGAGCTTCTGCTCTCGCCGTGGGGCTCGGCCTCCTGCGCCACCGCGAGCGCAGTGGCGGAGAAGCACAAGCGCGTTTTCCTCAACGCGGGCGGCGCCTCGGAATCGATCCACCTGCGCGGATTCAAGTACGTATTCCAGTCGGCGCCGGCCATCGGCGCCTACGTCTCCGGCGTGGCGCCGATGGCGACCCGGCACGGCTTCAAAACCATCGCCGTCGTTTCCCGGGACTACCCGGCCGCTCGCGACATGAGCAAGGCGCTGGAGAAGATCGCGGCGGAGAACGGCCTAAAGATAGATTCCGTCGAGTACTTCCCCGCCGGGACTACCGATTACTCGTCCAACATCGCCCGTGTCCGTCAAGCGAATTCCGACATCTGGATCGGCATCGGCTATCCCAACGAGGCGATCGAGATGGTCCGCCAGTTCCGGGCGGTGAACTACCTGCCCAAGATGTTCATCCACAACGGCCCGGCGCAGGACGACTTCGTCGCCGCCACCGGAAAGGATGGCGAGTACGTGATCGCCATCTCGCTCTACGAGCCGGTGCTCAAGACCGAGGGCAATGCCGAGTTCGTCGCCGCCCACAAGGCCAAGTACAAGTCGGAGCCCGGCTACTACGCGGCCTTCTCGTATCAAGGTGCTACGGTGCTCGAACGGGCGGTGACCAAGACCGGCAGCTTCGACCAGGACAAGATCCGCGAAACCCTGACGACCTTCGAGACCGACGGCGTCATGGGACACCACAAGGTCGATCCGAAGACCTACGTGCAGATCGGGCTGAAGGGGCTCCTCGACCAGATCCGCGGGGGTAAGCGCGAGATCGTTTGGCCGGACGATCTCAAGACCGCCGACGCAGTGCTGCCCATGCCCGGCTGGGACAAGCGATGAGCACCGCCTCGCCCCTCGAACTGGAGGCGCTCACTACGGGCTACGGCGACGTGGCGGTGGTGCGCGAGGTCTCGATGCGCTTCCCCACGGGGCTGATGAGCGCGATCATCGGCTCCAACGGGGCCGGCAAGTCGACGGTCATCAAGGCGGCAGCGGGGCTGCTGCCGGTCTGGTCGGGGACAGTCCGCGTCGATGGAACCGACGTGACCCGTGAGGCGGCCCACCTGCGCCTGGGACGGGGCCTCGCCTACGTCCCGCAGGGGCGGATCGTCATCCCGGAGATGAGCGTGCGGGACAACCTCGAACTCGGGGCACACATCCTGGGAGGCGACCGGACGCGCATCGCCCACGCGATCGAGCGCCTCGTCGCCCTGTTCCCGATCCTCGGGAACCGGCTGCGCCAGCAGGCCGGCACCATGTCCGGTGGCGAGCAGCAGATGCTCGCCATCGCCCGTGCGCTGATCACCGAGCCGCGCCTGATCATTCTGGACGAGCCCTCCCTCGGCCTCTCCCCGAAGCTCGTGGACGTCGTGTTCGACAAGCTCGCGGAGGTGTGCGCGAGCGGCCTCACCGTCATCATGGTCGAGCAAAAGGCGTCCCGCGCCCTGGCCATCGCCCACCGGGGCTACGTCATGCACGGGGGCCGGGTCGCCTACGAGGGCGAAGCGGGTTCGCTGCTCGCCAACGAGAACGTCAAGCGCCTGTTCCTCGGGGAGGTGCCGGAGGACCTGGAGCGCACGATCGACGCCGTCGCCTGAATCGGATCGCCATGCCTCAATCTTCGAACCCCGTCCGCCTGCAGCGCTCGGAACTCGCGGTCCCCGCGACGTCGGAGAAATTCTTCGCGAAAGCTGCTGCCGGCTCGGCCGACGCGGTGTTTCTCGATTTGGAAGACGCCGTCGCCCCTGAGCGTAAGGACGCGGCGCGGGCCGCCGCGATCCTCGCTCTCGACGAGTTCGACTGGGGTGACAAGACACTTGCGGTGCGGATCAATGGGCTCGACACCCCCTGGGCACACCGCGACATCATCGACGTGGTGTCCGCTTGTCCCCGCCTCGACTTGATCCTCCTGCCCAAGGCCGAATCCGCCTTCGACGTACGCTTCGTGGATCAACTCCTGACCGGCCTGGAGCGGGAGCATGCCAGGCCGAAGCGCGTCGGAATCGAGGTGCTGATCGAGACCGCCAAGGGCGTGGCCCATGTCGAGGAGATCGCCGCCGCCTCCGGCCGGCTGGAAGCCTTGATCTTCGGGGTCGGCGACTACTCCATCGAGATGCGCACGTTCGACACCGCCTTCGGTCAGCCGAACCCCGGCTACGCGATGCGCACCCAGGGGGAGGGACCGCCTCAGCGACACTGGAACGACCAGTGGCACTTCGCCCTCGCTCGTATCGCCAACGCCGCCCGCGCCTACGGCCTGCGTCCGATCGACGGCCCCTACGCCAACTTCGCGGACGAGGAGGGCTACCGGAATTCCTGCGAGCGTGCCGCAGCGCTCGGCTTCGAGGGCAAGTGGGCGATCCATCCCTCTCAGGTGGCGATCGCCAACGCGGTGTTCTCGCCCTCGCCCGAACTGGTGGCCGCCGCCGAGGGCATCGAGGAGGCCCTGAACCGCTCCGTTGCGGCGGGCGCGGGCGCGGTGGGACACGGGGGCCTGCTGGTCGACATGGCCCATGCCAAGCTCGCCGCGATCCTCCTCGGCCGGCATCGGGCCATCCGCGAGCGCGACGGGCGGCGGGGCACCCGATGACCGGCATCGATCCCATCCCCGCCATCCGTGAGGAGGACGCGCAGGGAGAGACCGCGACCATGTTCGCGGATCTGCGAGCCAGCCTCGGCGTCCCATTCGTGAACCTGATCTGGCGAAACCTCGCCACGATCCCCGGCGGTCTCGCCTGGACCTGGACCCTGGTGAAGCCGCTCTACGCGTCGCAGGACCTCGCGGCGGTGGCCGCCGACCTGCGTGGGATGGTCCGCCTGCCCGACCTCGAGCCGGTACCTGGACACGCCTGGGACGCCGCGGGACTCGAGGCAGAGGCCCGCACCGCGATCCTGCGCTTGGTCGCCAACTACAATCACGCCAACAGTCTGAACTTCCTGGCGATGCTGGTGGCGCGCTCCGTCCTGCGGGGCGAGGGCGAGGGACAGGACGTCCCGGCCTCAGCTGCCGTACCGGCGGCGCCCGCTCCGCCGGAACCGACGCCGAGGCTTCTCGCCATGAGCGAGCTATCGCCGCCTGTCCTGCGTCTAGTGCAGGATCTCGACGGCTTCGGCCGCCTCGGCAACAACGAGGCTATCGCCAGCCTCTATCGCCACCTCGCCCACTGGCCCCCCTATCTCGCGATGGCACGGACGGCGCTCCTGCCCCTTCACCGGTCGGGCTTCCTGGCCGCTGAGCAAAGGCGTCTGATCGAGGCCGGGCAGCGCCACGCCGCGGGCCTCGTCCGGCACGCTGCCCGGGTGCCATCCCTGGAGACGGAGGCCACCGGGCGGGCCCTGCCGGTGATCGAGGCGTTCACTCGGCTGATGATCGGGCGCATGATCGTCATGGGGACAGCCCTGCAGACGCTCGTCGCCGCTCAGCCGGCTGGCCAGCCGCCAGCCCGGGAGGATCGACCGAACGGAACATGAGGCGCGACGCCCGGGCCACGCCTCATGTAGAACCGGATCAGTTCGTCCCCTTCTTGTCCTCGGACGTGGCGACGATCGTGCCGCCGCGCACCTCGCCCATCACCGCCACGGAGGTGTCCTTGAATGCCTCGTGGTCGGCGGCGGAGAACGGCTTATCGTAGGTCATGATGAGGCCGTCGACCTTGGTGTTCAGATTCTCCAGCGCGTGCTGGATCTTCGGTCCGGCCGTGCTGCCGGCCTGGGTGATCGCAGCGGCCAGGATGTAGACCGTATCGTAACCCTGGGCCGCCCAGACCGGACCGGGAATCCGGGTGCCCCCCGAGATCTTGGCGAAACCGTCGATAAAGGCCTTCTTTTTCTCATCCGGGTTGGAGAGGATGATCGTCTGGGGCATCCGCGCGCCCTCGCCGTTGGCACCGGCATTCTCGATGAAGTTCGGCATCGATAGGGTCCAGGAGCCGACGATTGGCACCTTCCATCCGAGTTTGGCCATGCCGTTGGCGATCTGCGCCAGTTCCGGCCCGACGCCGTAGGTGAGAATGACGTCTGCGCCGGCCGACTTTGACCGCAGCAGTTGGGCGGTCATGTCGACGTCCTTGACGTTGAACTTCTCCACCGCGACGGGCTTGATGTCCTTCTTATTCAGGCCGTTGACGAGATCATCGCGCCCGAGTTGTCCATAGTTGGTCGAATCTGCGAGGATCGCCGGTTTCTCGAACTTACGGCGGATGATCTCATTGACGATCATGTCGACCTGGATCCGGTCTCGCAGCGACACGCGGAAGATGTAGCTCGCATCCGTATTCGGCGGTGCGAACTGTTCGGTGAGGCTCGATCCCGAGGGGCCGGGGGTAATCAGGGGGATCTGGGCCTCTTGATAGAAGCGGGCGCTCGCCAGCGCGACGCCGGTGTTGATGATCCCGACATTGGCGACGACCTTTTCCTTGCTGATCAGCTCTTGGGCGACCTGCGCCCCGACCTCGTTCTTGGCCTCGTCGTCACGCTCGACCAGTTCGAGGGGCCGGCCGAGAACGCCGCCTTTGGCGTTGATCTGGGAGACCGCGAGGCGCGCGCCATCGCGCATCGAGACACCCATCGGCCCCGACCCCCCTGTGAAAGGCCCCGACATACCGATGCGGATTGGCTCAGCGGCCTGGACGGCGAGGGGAAGCGGTGCGGCCAGCAGGGCGAGGCCGAGGGCAAGGGTGTGACGGCGGTCGAGATGGCATGGCATGAAAAGTTCCCTCCATGGGTTAAACGATTGCCTTTTCTTATGTTTTTGAATCGATCCGTCGGATGGCGCCGTCAGTGGATGTGCAGGCCGCCGTTTACGTCGAGCGTCACGCCGTGGACGTAGGCCGCGAGGTCGGAGGTGAGAAACAGGCAGGCACCTGCCACCTCGGCTGGTGTTCCAATCCGCCCCATCGGTGTCGCCGCGATCACGGCGGCCCGTCTCTCGGCGTCGAGGCGCCCGGCGATCAGGTCGGTCTCGATCAGGCCCGGCGCGACGGCGTTGATGCGGATCCCCTCGGCGGCGAACTCGCGGGCCATCGCCTTGACGAGGGAATGCACGCCTCCTTTGGCCGCCGAGTAATGCGCCCCACCCATGACGCCGCCGCCCCGCTCGCCAGAGACGGAGCCGATGGCGACAATAGATCCGCCGCCCCGGTCGAGCAGGTAAGGAACGACCGCCTGCGCCATGTTCAGCGCGCCGCGCAGACTGGTATCGACGACGCGGTCGTAGCCCTCCTGGGTGATATCCAAGAGCTTTCGCGGTTCGCTCACCCCGGCATTGGCGACGAGGATGTCGAGCCCACCGAATGCCGCCGCAGCCTGGGCGGTCGCCGTCCGGCAGGCTTCAGGGTCACGGACATCACAGGCGAAGCCGCGATGCATCGGCCCGATGGCCGCGGCCGACTCGGCTGCTTCCGGCCCGCGCAGGTCGAGGATCGCCACCCGCGCACCGTGCTCCGCAAAGGTCATCGCGATGGCCCAGCCGATGCCCCGTGGCGAGGCGCCCCCGGTCACGACCGCGCATTTGCCTGCGAGCATCATTAGCGTGTCCCCGAAGGTCAGTGGATGTGCAGGCCGCCGTTCACGTCGAGGACGGTGCCGGTGACGAAGCTCGACAGGTCGCTCGCTAGGAAGAGGCAGGCCCCGGCGATATCCTCCGGCCGGGCGAGGCGGCCGGCCGGGGTGTTGGCGATGGCGCGGGCCCGACCGTCATCCGTCAGTTTGCCGAGGAGCAGATCCGTCTCGACGAGGCCTGGCGAGAGGGCGTTGACCCGCACGTTGTCCGGCCCGAGCTCCCGTGCCATCGCCTTGGCCATGGCCTGCACCGCGCCCTTGGCCGCCGCGTAATGGGGCCCACCGAGGATGCCGCCGCCTCGCTGCGCGGCGACCGAACCCATGCAGACGATGACCCCGGAGCGCTGCCTCCGGAAATGCGGCACCACGGACCTGGACATGTTGTAGGTGCCGCGCACGCTCGAATCGAAGACGAGGTCATAATCGTCCTGCGTGCTGTCCATCAGGTGGTGGGGCTGGCTGACGCCGGCATTGTTCACGAGGATGTCGAGCCGGCCGAACTCCGCCAGAACTTGCGCCACCCCCGCCTCACAGCGCGCTGCGTTGCGCACGTCGCAGGCCAAGCCGCGATGGCCCGGACCGAGGGCGTCGGCCGCCGCCTGGGCCGCGCCGGCATCGAGATCGAGGAGGGCGAGAGTCGCCCCCTCGCCGGCGAAGAGGCGGCCGCAGGCCCAGCCAATTCCTCGCACGGAGGCCGCGCCGGTGATGATCGCGACTCTGCCCGTCAGAAGTCCCGGCATGGCCGCCTCACACCGTCAGGATGGTGGAGCCGGAGGTCCGGCGGCCGGCGAGATCGGCATGCGCCCGGGCCGCCTCGGCGAGGGGATAGGACTGGCCGACCGTCACCTTGATAGTGCCCTTCGCGATCAGGTCGAATAGAGCGCCGGCGCCCTCCCGCAGATCGGCCGGGTCAGCCACGTAATGCGCGATGGTCGGACGCGTGACGAACAGCGAGCCGCGGTTGCGGATGTCGGCGAGCTTCACCGGATCGATATCGCCGGAAGGCCAGCCGAACGAGACGACCAGACCGAAGCGCGCCGCGCAGCCGAGGGACCGCTCGAAGGTCTCTTTTCCAATGCACTCGTAGACGATGGAGACGCCCTTGCCGGCGGTAATCTCCTGCACCCGGGTGACGAAGTCCTCCTCGTCCAGGGCGATGCAGTGGGTGATCCCATGCGCCTTCACGGCCGCCCGCTTGTCGGCCGAGCCGACGGTGGCGATCACCTCCGCCCCAAGATGGGCGAGCCACTGGATGAGGATGAGCCCGACGCCCCCGGCAGCGGCGTGGACGAGGACGGTATCTCCCTTCGCGATGGGGCGCATCCGCGTGGCGAGGTACCACGCCGTGAGCCCCCGGAAGAGCGCGCCGGCGGCGGCCTCGGCGGACATGTCCTGGTCGGGCAGGCGGATCACCCGCTCCGCGGGCACGGCGCGGGCCTCCGCATAGGCCCCGGCCACGGGGTAATGGTACGCGACGCGGTCCCCGACGGCGAGCCCGGTGACACCCTCGCCCAGAGCCGCCACCGTGCCGGCCGCCGAGAACCCGAGTCCAGTCGGCAGGGCCGCCGGCAATAGGCCAGAGCGCAACTGCGTGTCGATGAAGTCGACGCCGATCGCCTGCTGCCGGATGAAGACCTCACCCGCCGCCGGGCTAGGCACCGGCTCCTCCACGAGGCGCATCGCCTCGGGCGGTCCGGCCTGCTCCACCACGATCCTTTTGGCCGTCGCGCTCATCGCGTCCATCTCTGCGTTTGAAGGAGAGGTCATTGGGCGGTCCAGCCGCCATCGACGAGGAGACATGTGCCCGTGACCATCGCGGCGGCGGGCGAAGCAAGATAGATCGCGGCGCCGATCATGTCCCGGACGCTCGCCATGCTGCCGAGGGGGATCTTCGAGACCAGGAAATCGTGCTTCTCGGGGGTGTCCACGATCCGTCGGATCAGCGGCGTGTCGACGAAGGTCGGGCCGATGGAGTTCACCCGGATCCGCTGGGGCGCCAGCTCGACCGCCATGGCCTTGGTCAGGCCCTCCACCGCATGCTTGCTCATGCAGTAGGCGGTGCGGTTGGGGGAGCCGACGTGCCCCATCTGCGAGCTGATGTTGATGACGGCGCCGCCCCGCTCGGCCCGCTGAGGGTCCTCCAGCATCTTCCGGACGGCGGCCTGCGCCACGAGGAAGGCGGCCCGCACGTTCAGGCCGAGGATGCGGTCGAGGTTCTCCTCGGAGACGTCGACGAAGGGCTCCGGCACGTTGGTGCCGGCGTTGTTCACGAGGATGTCGAGCCGCGGCAGCCCGGCGATGGCGGCGGCGATGCCCTGCGTGTCGCAGACGTCGAGGGCGAAGGTCCGGGCCCTCGGCAGACCGGCGGCCTCGATCCGCCCGGCGAGGTCGTCCAGCGGGCCCTGGCTCAGGCCGATGAGCACGGTCTCGGCTCCGGCCTCGGCGAAGCCGGTGGCGATGGCCTCACCGATCCCCGCGCCGGCCCCGGTGATGAGCGCGACCCGGCCGTCGAGGCGGAAGCTCGGGGTAAGAATTTCTGGGGAGGGCACGACCATCCCCTCAGCGGATCACGAACGGGTCGGCGACCTCGGTCGCCGTGCTGATCCAGACGCTCTTCGTCTGGAGGTACTCGTGGATCGCCTCGATACCGTTCTCGCGCCCGAGCCCCGAGCGCTTGTACCCCCCGAAGGGGGACATGAAGCTCACGGCCCGGTACATGTTCACCCAGACCATGCCGACCGACAGCCGCTCCGACATCGTCAGCATGCGGCGGACATCCGAGGTCCACACGCCGGCCGCAAGGCCGTAGGGCGAGTCGTTGGCGATGGCGACCGCCTCGTCCTCGTCCTCGAAGGGGATGCAGGACAGGACAGGCCCGAACACCTCCTCGCGCGCGATGCGCATCGCATTGTTCACGCCCGAGAAGATCGTCGGCTCGACGAACTGCCCGGCACCGCACTCCGGGCGCGAGGCCGGCTGTCCGCCAAGGCGGCACTCGGCCCCCTCGGCCTTGGCGATGGCGATGTAGTCGAGGATTTTGTCGTACTGGGGTGGGGTGGTGACCGGCCCGACCTGTGTCTCCTTGCGCATCGGGTCGCCCATCCGCGCCGTCGCCGCGAAGTCCACGAGGCGGCCCACGAACGCGTCGTAGATCGAGCGCTGGACCAGCAGCCGGGAACCCGCGACACAAGTCTGCCCCGTGGCGGCGAAGATGCCAGAGACGGCGCCCTTCAGGGCGTTGTCGAGGTTGGCATCCGCGAACACGATGTTGGCGGACTTGCCGCCGAGTTCGAGAGTGGCGCGCTTAAAGTCGCGGGCGGCCGCCTCGGCAACCCGCTGACCGCCCACCTCGCTGCCGGTGAAGGCGACCTTGGCGACCTTGGGATGCGCCACCAAAGCCGCACCGACATCGGCATAGCCGGTGACGACGTTCACCACTCCCTGTGGCAGGCCCGCTTCCTCGAACAAGGTGGCGAGTTCGAGCACCGAGGCCGAGGTGTATTCCGAGGGCTTGACGACGAAGGTGTTGCCGGCGGCGAGCCCCGGGGCCAGCTTGTTGACGGCGAGCAGCAGGGGCGAATTCCAGGCGGTGATCGCGATGCAGACCCCCAACGGCTCGTGTCGGGTGAAATTGAATGTCTCCGCCTTATCGATGGGGAGGACCGAGCCTTCGATCTTGTCGGCGAGGCCGCCGAAGTAGCGGAAGTACTGCGGCAGATATTTTACCTGAGCCGAAATCTCATTGATCAGCTTGCCGTTGTCCGTGACCTCGACGCGGATCAGCCTGTCGGAATAGGTCTCGATCAGGTCCGCCAGCCGGTGCAGGATCTGACCGCGCGCGGTCGGGGTCATCGTGCGCCACGGCCCCTGCAGAAACGCTCGGTGCGCCGCCTCGACGGCGGCATCGGCATCAGACGCCCCGCCCCGGGGGATGCGGGCCCAGGGCTTTCCGTCGAAGGGGTTGACGGTCTCGAAGGTCTCGCCGGACGCCGCCGAGACCCACTCCCCACCGATATGCATCCTGTAATCGTGCATGGCCGTCCTGCCTGGATTTCCGTTCGAGCGATGGAGCGTGGGCGGGCGCCTCAGATCACACCGTCACGGCTCAGCGCATCGATCTCGTCGGGGCCGAGCCCGAGGAGATCCGAGAGGATGCTGGCGTTATCGGCACCGAGCGCTCGTCCGGCGTGTCGGAACGTCGCCGGGGTCTCAGAAAGCCTCGGGACGGCGCTCGGCAGCACCAGCGGGCCGGCCCGCTCGTCGTCCACGCGCAGGAGATTCCCCCGCTCGGCGTAGTGGGGATCCGCGAAGATGTCCTTGATCGAGTAGACTGGCCCGCAGGGCACCTCACCCGCCCGCGTCCGCTCCATCACCTCGTCGAAGGAATGGCTGCCGACCCATTCGGCCACCTTCGCGTTGATTGTTGCTCGGTTAGCGACCCGGTCGGGCGCGGTGACATAGGACTGCGCCAATTCCGGCTGTCGCATCACCGCACAGAGGCGAGCGAACATCTTGTCGTTGGTGCATGCGATGGCGACCCATTCGCCGCTGCCGGTCTGATAATGGCTGTGGGGCACCACGTTGACGGTGTCCGGTCCCATGCGCTCGCGGACGATCCCGAACTTTGCGAAGGCCGGCGCGGCCTCGTCGAGGAGGCGGAAGACGGACTCGTAGAGCCCGATGTCGATGAACTGCCCGCGACCCGTCGCCTCTGCCGACCGTAGAGCGATCAGCACGCCGATGGCGCCCCACATGCCGGAGAGGTAATCAGCCATCGAGGTCGAGCCCGGCACGACGGGCGGTCCATCGGGCGTGCCGGCGAGGTAGGCGAGGCCGCCGAAGCCGTGGGCGATGCGGGCAAAGCCGGGCTCACCCTTCTTCGGCCCGGTCTGTCCGTAGGCCGAGACCCTCAGCATCACGAGCTTCGGGTTGATAGCGCGCAAATCTTCGAAGCCGAGGCCCCAGCGCTCCAGCGTGCCTGGGCGGAAGTTCTCCAGGACCACGTCGGACTGCGCGACGAGCTTCCGAAACAGGTCGGCGCCGGCCGGCTTGCGCAGGTCGAGGGTGGTCGTGCGCTTGTTGCGGGCCTCGCTCAGCCACACCAGTGTGTCGCCGCATTCGGTCGGCGTGCCGAAGCGCCGGAGGGAATCTCCCGAAATCGGCTGTTCGATCTTGATGACCTCGGCACCGAAGTCGGCGAGGATCGTACCGCAGAATGGGGCCGCGACGAAGGTCGCGATGTCGAGCACCCGCACGCCATCGAGGGCACCAGGAGTGAGTTCGACTTGGCCGGTCTGGGCTTTGGCCTCTTCAGGCACGAGCTCCTCCTCGACTGCACTGCGTGCGCTTTGCGATCTCGTGCCGCTCTGCTTCGCAAGACTTCGATGAAGGCTATGGCGAGTCTTCACTCACCTCAAACGCGATTATTGCGCCGATTGTGCACTCTGGCCGCACAATTGCTGCGGGCATAAGTCGAGGAGGGCCGCGTGCTGCCCTCCTCAGGTATCTCAAGGAATTTCGATGGATCTCACGCGTCTTCCCGGATCATGTCGGCGGCCTTCTCGGCGACCATGATCGTCGGCGCGTTGGTATTACCCGAGGGAATGCGAGGCATAATCGAGGCATCGACCACCCGTAGCCCGCCGACACCGTGCACCCGCAGGCGGCTGTCGACGACGCAATCAGTGTCCTGGCCCATCCGGCATGTGCCCACGGGGTGGTACATCGATTGGGCGTTGGCGCGCAGGTAGTGCGTCAGTTCCTCGTCGGATTCGTGGCCGCCGCCCGGCATCAGCTCGTCGCGGACCGCCGGGGCAAGGGGTGGCGCGGCGAAGATCCGCCGCAGCAACCGCAGGCCCTCGATCATCGGCGGCAGGTCCCGCTCGTCTGTGAAGTAGTTCGCCACCATGCCCGGCGCTTCGCCGGGATCGCGCGAACGGAGGGTGACCTTGCCGGTGGAATGCGGCCGCAGCAGCGTACAGGAGGCCGTCACCGCCGGATCGGGGCTCGCGGCATACATCCCGCCCTTGCTGATCATGCTGAAGGGCCGCATCTGAATCTGCAGGTCTGGCCCGTCGAGGCTCGGCGAGGATCGCGTGAACAGACCGACCTGAGCCGCGGCCGAGGTGAGCAGTCCCCGCCGTGTCGCGGCGTAGCGCAGGACATGGGGGATAAGCCGCAGATTGCTGGCGATCGTCCGATTGATCGAGAAGGCGGGATTCACCGCGCGCAAGTAGTGGGCATAAACATGGTCCTGCAGGTTGGAGCCGACGCCAGGGCTGTCAGTCACCGGTGCGATCCCCAGGGTCTTGAGGACGGCGGCCGGGCCGATGCCTGAGAGCATCAGCATCTGCGGCGAGTTGATGGTTCCCCCCGACAGCACGACCTCGCGCGCCTGCACCTGACGGATGTCTCCGTCGCAGCGGTATTCCACGCCCGTGACGCGCCGTCCGTCGAAGAGAAGGCGCTGGACCAGGACGCCCGTCCGCACTGCGAGGTTCGGCCGCCGCCGGGCCGGCTTCAGGAAAGCCGCCGCCGCCGAGGCACGCACCCCATCGCGCATCATGAACTGGAGATAGCCGACGCCCTCCTGCTGCGGCCCGTTGAAATCCGGGTTGGCGGCGATGCCGACGGCCCGCGCTGCCGCCACAAAGGCCGCCGAGGCCGGGTGAGGCTCGTGCAGCGGGGAGACGTCCAGTTCGCCGGCCCCCCCGTGCAACTCGGATTCCCCGAGGAAATGCCGCTCGCCACGCTTGAAATAGGGAAGCACGTCCCGCCAGGCCCAGCCGGGATTACCCATCTGCCGCCACGCATCGTAATCGTCCGGCACTCCGCGCATGTAGACATGGCCGTTGATGGCGCTGCTGCCGCCGAGGGTCTTGCCGCGGGGCCAGATGATGCGACGGTCGTTCAGCCTTGGCTCTGGATCGGATAGGTAGCCCCAGGTCAGACGAGGATGGTTCACCACGCGCGGTACGCCCGCCGGGATATGGATCCAAGGGTTGCGACTCGCCGGTCCCGCCTCAAGCAGAAGCACGCGTCGCGCCGGATCGGCGCTCAGGCGGTTGGCGAGCACGCAGCCTGCCGTCCCCGCGCCGACGATGACGATGTCGAAGATCTCGGTCATGGGAGAAGCCAACGAGCGGAAGTGGACATCATCCCTTCGTTACGCCGTCCAGATGATAGAGGTGTGCGCTGGATGATCTGAGCCGGAGATCGAGGATGTCCTGGTAGGCCTTCGAGTAGAAAAAGGCGTGCGCGGTTTCCGGTGAGTTGAACTCCAGCAAGATGATCCGCTTTACGTCGCGACCGCCCTCAATCACTTTTACGTTGTTGGTGGCAATCAGAAATTTTGCGTCGTACTCAGCTAAAATTGGCCGCACGGCGGGCATGTATTCATCGTAGAACGTCGTCGAGTCCGTAACGTCGAGCTCGGCGTATATGTAACCCTTCGGCGTGCTCATCACTGTGTCCCCAGGCGCTCGCACCGCGAAAGCCCAACTTGTCGCTTGCGCGGACTGCACCGGCAAACGCCTTTATGTTGTCGATTGTGCTATCTGGCTTCACTATCAGGGTGGGGTGAGCGATCGGCGGGGAGGACAGTGAGTGAGGTTCGAGGCCAGGAGGCTGCCGCACGTGAATCTGAAGCTGCTGCACACCTTCCTGCTGGTGGGCGAGCACAGCAGCTTCCGGATCGCGGCGGAAAAGTCCTTCCGCTCTGCCTCGGCCGTGAGTGCGCAGATCCGCCAGTTGGAGACGCAACTTGGCGTCGTCCTGTTTCACCGCACCACCCGCAACGTGCGGCTGACGGCCGAAGGCCACGAACTTCTGGCTTGCGCCGAGCGTGCCTTGCTCGAACTCGACAGCGGCCTGCGCACAATCCGCGAGGCGGCCGACATTAAGCAAGGCCGGGTCTCCTTTTCCTGCTCGCCGACCATTGCTGAGACGCGGCTTGCCCAGGTCTTGGCGGCGTTCCGGCAGGATTACCCGGGGGTTGAGATCCGCGTGCGGGAACTGACCTCGGAGGCACTTTTCGAGAGCATTCGCCAGCGCGAGGCCGATTTCGGCATCGGTCCACAGCCGGAGTCGGACGAGTTCGACTTCGATCTGATCCTCGTCGATCCGCTATACGCTTTGGTGCCGCGCAGCCTTGTCACGACCCGGCCCACGACGATCGGCTTTGCGACGCTCGCCAGCATGCCCCTGTTGCTACTCAACCAAGCGACTGCGCTTCGTCATACGGTCGAGGCAGCCCTGAAGGATCGGGGAGTCAAGCTCGACACGCGCTACGAGTTCGCCCAGGCGCAGACGCTGATCTCGATGGCCCGCAGCGGGCTCGGTGCGGCGATCCTTCCCCGCGTGGCTCTGCCCGAGGGCGACGACCCTCTCACCTTCCGCCTTCGGATCGTGAATCCGTCGCTTTCCCGCAACATCGGTATAGTCACGAGCCGAGGGCAGTCGTTATCGCCCGCTCCGCTCCGCCTAATTGAATTGATCAGGCAGCTTATTGGCACGGACTCTCAATAGATATGTGCTAGATTAAGCGCAACGGATACGTATCAAGTAGCAACTTAGCAAGATGTAAGCCGTATAGCCGCAAGATAGTCATCCAATCCGTATGAGATGGTAATGTGTAGGCGAATGGTGGCTCGATACGGCTCAAAAGAAACATTTTGATCAAAATTGTGGCCTGTGATTGCGGCAGCTACTCAAAGGCGATCAATAACCTCGTCCGGTTAAGTTCCGACCTGGGTCCGTACGGCTGGCGTTAATCGATAGAAGGCCGTCCGCTTTTCCGGTGGACTTTCTCCGAAGGGGTCATTCCGCTCACGGCCAACTTCGGTCGCGTTGGCAGACGCCGCTGAACGGCTGGGTTGGGTAGAAAGCCGCAGGTCCGCTCTCGGACGTCAACGCAGAGAAGCAGACGTCGCCATCGCGCGCGTTTCCAACCTTTCTTTATGGTTCGAAAAATTTACTTGCAGGCAACCTGATCCGCCGCTGCGACCAAGTCTGATCAGACCCGCTGCACCACAGCGTTCCACACGAGTCATAGGTGTCGGCCTTTTGAGCGTTCCAAACTCTGCACATACCTCTTGGAACGACTTGGCCGAAATTTTAGATCGTCCCACTGGGGCAAGCTTTAACGGAACGGTGATTCCACGTTATGGTCGCGATTTCAATGCTCCGTCCCCGGCATGTTTGGACGTGGCACACCGCCGTGGTCCTTGATGAGGTTGGAGCGTTCCGGGTCACCTTTTAAATTAGCGACTTGCTTCCGCGCGCCCAGTGCGAGGAAGCCGACGCCGCCGATCGTGCCAAGCGCCAAAAATAAAAGGAAGATGCCACTGCCCATGAGACGTGCCTTTCGTCGGGAGAACCGTCGAAGGAAGGGCGACGGGGAGCACAATGCTATAAGATGAACTTGGCACCCGACCATAAGTTACTGATTTTGATTGGAATGAGGGTGCGACATCTTCCCTCAATATTTTTAGTCAGGATCATTCAGGGCTCGAGCCACGTTGATTTTGGCGGCCTCTACCGCAGCTTGGAGAGTCTTATGTACAATCCTTTCTTTTCGTCGATGATGCTAGCGATTGAGGCTCAGCGCGTCATCGAACTACGCATGGTCCGTCTCGCCTGGGGCGGCCGTGAGGGCCGAGCCGAGGCTCAATCCATGGTCGTTGAGAAAATGCATGCGGCGAGCGAGGCGATGACAATGTTGATGTCGGGTGGATCGCCTGAGATGGTCATCGCGCGCTACCGCGAGCATGTCGCTTTCAATACCAAGCGCTTGACCGCAGCCCAAACCCCATCACACGAGCCACACGCGGCGCTACCATTGGTGTGCCACTCGCGAAGCACTCGGAAACATTCCTCAACTTAAGCGTTTGGCGTTCCGCACCGTAAGCCCTATTGGAACGCAGACCCCACGTCTGCATATGGGTGCAGCTCATATCGGTAGTAACGGCGAGGTTGGGTCGCTATCCGACCGGCTGTTCGGGTCGAGATTGCGCCGTCGCGCTCTCGACCACACGAGGCGACGGGGCCTTACTGGTCTCATCCTATAACGACGTCGACTGCTGATATCCCCAGCAACGCAACAGTTGGGTAGAATGTCAGGGCGAACCCGAGCGCACGACCGTGTGCACCACGCTGATAGCCGATCCAAAACATTGCCCGGCCGACGCAAAACAGCGCAGTGACCATCATCAACACGCTCATCGGATGGACTGCGGCCGTCGCGAACGCCAGGTGTGTTGGGATTGCTAGAATGCTCTGCTCTAGAGTGTTCTGTAGAAATGCTACGGCATCTTGCACGGGTTTTGATCCGGGCCCTGCCTTGCTTCCTGCGATATCATCAAGTGAGAAAAACCTCAGTCGCGCGACATTCGCGATTGCAGCAGCAAGCCAGACGATGACGAACAGGTCTGTTCGCAGTGCAGCTTGCAGACGTTCAGCAAGCGGTTTCACCGGCATTCCCACCGGCTCCCACGAAGTAGCCAGCGTCAATGCCAGGGCAGTGATTGCTAAGCCCGACGCCATCCCCACCGCTACCCGGCGCTGCTCCATATGGAATTCGTCAGTGTCTTGCATCATCTGCCAGCAGCGTTCGCGTATCCCATGCACACTCCATCAGCACGACGAGCGGCTTGCAACGAAGGTTCTCCGAAACGGCGTCCGCTCCCGGGAAAAGCGAAGCAGGGATTAAGTGGCAGAGTTGGGTCGAAAGCAGCCAATTAACCACGATTTTGCAAACCAAAATGGCATGCGCTGATGGCCTAAGCTTATGATCTATATGCGATAAATGGTCGGAGTGGCGGGGTTCGAACCCACGACCCCTAGTCCCCCAGTTTGGTCACAGTCGTTGAAGCGCGACGATAATTTTGCAAACGGAACAACCCGGCCAGCATTGATCTCATTCGGCTTCTCGCCCGTTTTGCAAACGTAATTTCGACTCTCGCAGCGGCGCGAATGACTCGCTGCGCCTTGACGCTGCGGCGTTCGATTGGCGGAGGGGAAATCCGCTGGCGATTGGCGAACGTCTGGATCGGGCGGATTTCAGTCGGTCCGTTTTTACAAAGCTAGACAAATTAAGCAGCTGCCATAGAGGCGGCCAATTTATCTCGATTATACTCCAGAGAAACTCTGGCATAGAGCTAAGCCTGTTGGCGTCTCTATCGCCCACTTGCATCTTGCCTCTGAAATATCTTCAGAGAGCAATTGGGTCTCTACCGACCCACCTCACAAGCTCATCCGCAGCCATCGGACGGGCAAAGTGGTAACCCTGTGCTTCATCGCAGCCTGTCGTTCGCAAAAGCTTTAACGCTTGCTGAGTTTCCACGCCTTCTGCAACCACTCGGTAGCCAAGATGTTTAGCCATCGACACCATCATTGTCACGAGCGATAGCTGACGAGGGTCGACGTCAAGACCCATCATGAAGGCGCGGTCGATCTTCACAACATGAACGGGCAGCCTCTGTAGGTAGGCCAGACTGCTATATCCAGTCCCAAAGTCGTCGATCGCCAAACGGATGCCGGCCGCTCTAAGCTTACTCAGCTGGACGAGCGCCTGCGCGGCATCGGTCATCACCGCCGTCTCGGTTACTTCGAGTTCGAGCCATTCCGGTTCCACGCCATGTCGAACCAGAATTTGGCTGACACGCGAGGCGAAATCCGTTTCATGCAAATTGGTGGACGAGATGTTGACCGAGACGACGAAGTCTATGCCGTGGTTACGCCACCGAGCAATTTGTGAGATTGCCGTCTCCAGTACCCAAGCGGTTGCTGGCGTGGCCAAAGCTATGCGTTCGATGAGCGGGATAAATTCGCCCGGTGAGATCGATCCAAGGGTTGGATGCGTCCAACGCATCAGCGCTTCGGCACCTACACAACGTCCGGTCGCGAGGTCGATACGGGGCTGGTAGACCAATCGTAATTCGACTGGATTTTTCAGGGCGGCCTCGAAATCCCGAAGCAATATGAAGCTTCGCTGCGAGGCCGTATCGAGGGCCTGCGAGTAGATCTCAAACGACTTGTTCATGGAACGGGCGTCCAGCGCCGCCCCTTGAGCGATCCTTAGTATGTCGATGGGTGGCAGGCCGCCTAATGGGAATGGCGCAATGCCGACAACCGTCGAACCGAGGGCATGTGGCCCCCCGAGCTTGCGCAGGCGTTCAGCTTGGGCGGTCAAGAAATTACTGCAGGCGATTTCATCCATCCCATCGGGAGTTAATGCCGCGAGTTGGGTGGCGCCGACGTGGTAGGCCTTTTGCTGCGGACCAATCAAATGACGAAAGAGCCGTCCGGCTGTCTTGACCATGTCATCTACGACAGCCTGTCCCATCACACGGACGACGTGATTCATTTGATCCACGGCGATTAGGTCCACTAAAACCGCCGTCCGCCGTTGCCCGGGCGTTTGATCCCGCGCGAGGTCGCTGAGGTCCTCTATGAACTGCGTTCGGTTCGGCAGTTCGCTAATCGGGTCTATCCGTCCAAAAGCATGCTGCAACTCGATCTGCGCCATGACCGTAGCAGCGAGGTCACGAAGTGCCGTCAATTCTTCCCGATGTATCCTTCGCGGCGTCATTCCCAACACACACATGGCCCCGAGGCCGAAGCCGTCGCGTGTGACTAGGGGCGCGCCAGCGTAGAAGCGTATACCAGCCTTGGCCAAAAGACTGTCACTATAAAAAGGGTCTGCAAGGAAATCTTCGATTATGACCACGCCACAAGTCTCGGCGACTTGGCTGCACGGGGCCTTCTCGCGTGGGATAGACCAGTGCTCCACGCCGACCCTTGATTTGAACCATTGCCGATCGCTATCAGTCAGAGAAACCGCGGCTATTGGCAGATTGAAGATCTTGCTGGCCAAGCGAGTGATACGGTCAAAACTCTCGCTGGCGGGCGTGCCCAGAATTTCGAGTTGAGTGAGAGAATGCAGCCGCTCAGCTTCCGCGTTCATTTGACGAACCACATAAAACTAACGTGGATCGAATTTATAGCGTATCATCGTTTCGAAATTCTACATCTAAGAAGCGGGTGCGACAATTAATCAAATACAATACAGATCAGTATTCGAGATTGATTTATATTAGGTTCGCGCTTGCCCACTTTGGCGTTTGATTATGCGTGCATCGCGCCCGGTAAGATCGTCTGAATTCTCTGCGACAATCCCCCTATGCTGTCCGCTTCGAAGCATCGACAAAACGTTCATTAATTGCCACGTTGGGTCCCGACCGGAATGACTGCTTAGGTTGGTATCCTGACTGCCCAGTCTTGAACTGTCCCATAGGGGAAGGGGACATTCGCTCCGGTCATGCGATGGGTAGCCCTTGCCGATTAGGTGGCTTCCTACTGATTTGCATAATAATCAATGTAGGTGGCGCTTGATAATGCTAACATTGATCACGGCGCCACATTCGACGCCAAGCTGGATAGGATCACCCAATGCGGTTAGAGCGCAACGAACGTGGAGATTGGATGCTTGATCCCGAACAGCTTCACTCCCGCCTCATGATCAATCCAGGCATCATGCGGCAAAAGATGAGACTCGGCCTAGTAACAAGCCGAATTGAGGAAGGATTTGACGCGGATAATGGCAAGACTCGTGTGACGATGAAGGTTGCCAACTCAGTTTGGGAGGGCATTTTCGACGAACATGGCTACTTAAAAAGCGAAAAAATGATATAGATAGGATTCTAGCTGATTTATAATACTCAAGGAAGGCTCGATCAGCGCCTTGGTTTCGGATTGATACCTTATAGACAGCTTATTCCGGCTTATGATGGGCAAACATTGTGCAGCTTAGATGACAATGAGAATATTTTCGAGGTATTATAGCCATATAGAGGATTTATGAGTCGACGCATCTGCGCTGACAATCTACAAATATTCCTAAGAACTATGAGTAAAGAAGATGAGCAAAATCTAATATCAGCGATTGATGTGATGGAATGAGAGCTATCATTGTCGTTGCCACCTCCGCTGGTGGCCTTGATCCGCTCAGGCAGATCGTTTCAGCCCTACGAACTCCCTGCAACGCCTCCATGTTTATCGTCCAGCACATCGGCGCGAAGCCGAGCCATCTCCCCGACCTCCTCAACGCGTGTGGCGGTCTCCCAGCAGCTTTCGCTCGGCACGGTGAGGCCATTGCAGCTGGCCGGATTTACGTGGCTCCGCCTGACTATCACATGCGACTGCGCTTCGGCGCGATCTGCCTGGATCAGGGTCCAAAGGTTCACTTCACTCGCCCGGCTGCCGATCCGCTGTTTATCTCGGCGGCGGAAGCCTACGGCAAACGTGTCGTCGGTATTGTACTCAGCGGCAGCAATGCCGACGGAGCTGAGGGTATGCGTGCAATCACGGCATGCGGTGGCCTTGGTCTCGTGCAAGATCTAGCCGAGGCTGAATACCCCGAGATGCCGCTAGCAGCGATGAAGCTCGATCACCCAGAGGCATCTCTCACTGGTGCTCGACTGGCCGAGCGGGTCGTCGCACACTGTATTAACAACGATTGAGGGCTCTGCAATAGCAAGTGTCTGCTTTATCCCAATCTGAAGCTGACGAGCATCAGCTTATGAACATGATCATGGCAACATAAACGGCTACATTGGGCTGTAATGCGTCAGAATTAGCTTGAAAAAATCTACCGGAGATGGGATATTCATTCTCGGAATATTTGCACCTCATCGCCTGCAAGCGCCATCCGCTGATCGGCACACCACTGCTGCTCACCGACCGCCTTCACCTCGTCGAAGCGGCGCGCCAACTCGCTTTTGAAAGCGGCCTCTGATTGCTCCTTACCGAGTATCTCCGTCGCAACATCGCGGGCAGTTTGAGAGATCCTGAGTGCGGTCGTGCTGTCGATCTTAAAATGCTTCGTGCAGAAGGTGATGATCGCCGACTGCGCGCTGGAGGCTCGGAGAAGGGCCAAGGCCTGTTTTTCCTGACTCTGAGCTCTGCTTGAACCGACCATAGCGGAACTCACTACGGTGACAACGATAAGAGTTCGCAAGAGCACGTGCACATCCCGCTCGCCCGCAATCACACGCTGCGGGTATATTGGCGGGAAGCTTCGAGGCGCTCTTCTGTTCCCAGCTCACCACCCTCACTGTTGAAAAATGATTGCCCTGCGCGCAACGGACGAGCGTAAGATTTAAGGTTACAATAGGTATTAGATGGACGGTAGCACCAGAGGACGCATTGGCCGCCTCACGCCAAGAGGTGCTCTCACGCGGTTAGAGCGACTGCTTTCAGGGTATCCGTTCCGTCCCCGGGATGGCTGTTTGGGTCGAGTGCGGAATGGCGACTCGTGGTGGAACTGCGACCGTCCGCTTTCGGGCGATAATGTATCAGGGCGGATATCGACGTCACGCCCTCTCATGACCCAATGCGTGACCCGGAGATGCTCGGTTGAGGATCGGCTACTGGGCAGCCTCTGCCCCTTTACGCTCCGGCGACTTATCAATGACGATGAGCACCGACCCAGTTAGTACGCTCATGCCGGCCTCGTCGCGAACTTCGGCCCGAAACTGAGCGGCAGGTCGACCCTTGTGCTCGTCTCTGAGCATGCTGGCCAAAGTCTTGCGGACAACCTCCCGCACCGCGTCCTCATTGGGCAAGTCTTGGCCGACATCATCTATGACGATGATGCTGTCGTAGGTGTCGAAAAAGAAACGAGGCATCAAACCCTCCGGGTTGCAGGCGGGAGCACTCGCCTCACCCAGCCGCTAGCGCCTACAATCGACCAGCCAGCGATACTCAACTAAAACACATACAATCTACAAGCGGTATAATTTATGTTTTAATAGTACGCTCGATGCCCGAATTTTCTCAACTAAAATCCCGCCGTGCATCAATCGATTAGAGAAATTTTCGTCTTATATCTGTTGGGCTTTGGTCGTAAAAAAGTTTTGGGAACTACTAAGTATCGCTCTATGTTAACTGTGGGATTATGATTCGGTGAAACCTGAAAGATGCCCTGCTACTTCCCTTTATAAGGGCGGCCGAATTACGGGGGGGTGAATGTCCAATCCGCTGATCATGAAGCTCGAACACGGAGCGCAACTGACAGACGAAGACCGCGCTGTCCTCCAGCACCTTACCGGTACGACCCGGCGCGTTGCGCGGCATATGGACATCAGCCCCGAAGGCGAGCGCCCTGAGGATGTGCATCTCGTTATGCAGGGCTTCGCCTGCCGCTACAAGACGCTCAGAGATGGGCGACGCCAGATCATGGCTTTCCTGGCGCCTGGCGACTTCTGCGACCTGCACGTGGCCATCCTCGGCGAAATGGATCATAGCATCGGCACCGGCTGGGGCTGCACCATTGTGGACATTCCACGCTCCACCATCGAGGATCTGACGGCCCACCACCCTCGCATCACGCGGGCACTCTGGTGGGCGACGCTGGTCGATGAGGGCACGCTGCGGGCGTGGCTCGTCAACATGGGCCAGTGTGAAGCCGACCGTCAGATGGCGCATCTCATCTGCGAGTTGCACGTGCGACTGCGGGTGGTTGGCCTAGCGGGCAATGACAGCTTCGAGTTCCCGATTACTCAGGAGGATCTTGCCGACACACTGGGTATCACCAATGTGCATGTAAACCGGGTTCTTCAGGATCTGCGAGCCCAGGGGTTGGTTGAGTGGAAGAGCAAGCGCGTGCGCATTCCCGACGTGGAGCGATTGAGGGCCTTCGCCGAGTTCGACCCGAAGTACCTTCACCTGAACCGGCGCAGTGAGGATGAGCGTCCGTTTTGGGGTACGCCGTAGCTCGCCGACTGTGAAACGTCAGTTTCAGGATGGAGGGTCGTGGATTATTTGTCGTCGCGAGCCAAAGCTGTCGGACGGTTGACCCATGACCGCTTTTGGGAAGCGCCGACGACTGCTCGCACGACCAGGTTCGGTCGGCAACGGACGAGCGCGGACGTAGCGATATTCCCCGCTTCCGACCCATGGCAGGTGCAGATTCGGCCCATTGAAACGAATGGCGCGCTCTGGGCTTGAGAGTGCAACGCCGAGGTACCTATGCTCTACGAACTCACTACCCTTTCGTGCCCGTTGCTAGCTGTCGGTCGAGCATCCGAGGGCGTTTATGACTGGGTGAACGACGCAGAGGCCAAGGGTAAACTGTTTGGCTGCTGGCGGACCGAGATAGGAACACTCGGTCGCCTGATCGTGCTGCGTGGGTTCGAGGCACCGGAGGATATGACTGCCGAGCGCCGCCGGGCGCTTCTGAGCGCTAACCCGTTCAATGCGGGGAGCGTGGTGACGGCGCTGGAAATGGACAGCTACGCGCCACTTGCCTTTCTGCCGCCGATCCGGACCGGGGACCGGGGTGGGGTGTACGAGTTCCGGACTTACCACCTGAAGCCGGGCGGGCTGCTGCCAACGCTCGCAGGCTGGGAAGCCGCTATCACACCGGCACATGAGTATACCGAGCATCTTGTCACGAACATGTACGCCCTCGATGGAGCACCGCGGATCACACACATCTGGGGCTTCACGAACTTGAAGGAGCGGGCCGATCTACGCTCTTGGGCCTATGGTGCTGGTGTATGGCCGCCTGAGGGAGGCCCCGAGCAGATTGCCGAAGGGACTTCGACTATTGCGCTTCCACAGGGGCCATCTCCTCTGGCGTAAACAGTCCTCAGAATGGCTCGCAGATGACTGCTTTCGGATTGCGTTGGCAGCCGTCAGGATAACTGACATTGTCGCCAGCGGAGCGACCGCTTGGGGTGGTTTTGCGACTGTCCGCTTCCGAACGCGGATGCATCGAAGCGGACATACTTTCGGAGAGCGCCCCCTACGCCTCTGAGATCAGCTTGATCGAGAAGGCGGCAAGTAGGCTGCCCATAGCCCAACGCTGGGCCAATAACCAAGATGGACGCTTTGCCAAACCCGTTGCGAGGGCGCCGGCCGTGCTCGCGATGACGACGCCGAAGCTGAGGTTCACGGCAATGTGGATCAGCCCGAGAACAAGGGTCTGGCCCAGCACGCTGCCGTGCCCCGGAACGACGAACTGCGGTAGCAGCGCGAGGTAGAGCAGCGCGGCCTTCGGGTTCAAGAGCGTCGTTACGAAGCCCATGGTGAAGACTTTGCCTTTGCCGCTGCTCGGAAGCCGGTTCACCTGGAAGGGTGAGCGTCCGCCGGGCCGTACCGCCTGCCAAGCCAGGAACATGAGGTAGCCCGCCCCAGCGACGCGAAGCGCATCGAAAGCGAGTGGCACGGCCATCAGGAGCGCTGTGATGCCGAAGGCAGCGCAGGCCATATAGACGATGAAGCCGAGCGCGCTGCCGCCTAGCGAGACGATACCGGCCGTCCGCCCTTGGGCGATGGAGCGAGAGATTAGGTAGATCATGTTCGGCCCTGGCGTGACCGCCAAGCCGAGGATGACGATGAGGTAGGCCGTGAGGGTGGATGTATCGGGCATGGGGCCTCGCAGGGCGCGGGTTCAGCGCTTCTTCTCACCGCCACTTCGATAGGTAAAATACGAAGATCGAATGTCTGTGATCCGCTGAGCCTATCGCCGATGGTCAACTTCCGCCTGCTTCGGCATCTCTGGCTGTTTCAGGCCGTCGCGGAGGAACGCCACTTCGGGCGTGCAGCCCAACGGCTCGGGATGTCACAGCCGCCCCTCACCGAGCAGATCAAGGCGCTGGAGCAGGCCCTCGGCACAACGCTGTTCGCCCGTGACCGTCGTGGTGTTCGGCTCACGGCGGCAGGTGCCGCAATCCTCCCGGCCGTGCGCAAGTTCGTCGATCAGGCGGGGCGGTTGGAACTCGCGGTACGGGAGGCCGTGGCCGGTCGGACCGGGACACTCACCATCGGCGCCATCAACGCGGCGCTGGTCGAGGACATACCGCCCCTGGTCGCCGCTCTGCGGACCGCGCATCCCGACCTGACGGTAGCCATTAGAGAGATCGACAGCGTCGAGGCGGTCCCGGCCCTTGAAGCTGGTGACATCGATCTGGCCTTCGCTCGGCTCGAAGGGGTGCTCGGTCAGACGATCCAGTCGCGGCCGGTGGCGCAGGACAGGCTTGCGGTGGTCCTTCCCGAGGGACACCGCCTCGCGACAATGCCCGAGGTTCCCCTCGCTATGCTGGCGCAGGAGGACTTTGCGATGTTCGCGCGCCGTTCGAGCCCGGTCTACTTCGACAGGGTGCTGGCCGCCTGCCAGGATGGCGGCTTCTCGCCCCGCATCCTGCATGAGGTCCGCTCCGTCACATCGCAGATCGCGTTTGTGGGCTGCGGTCAGGGGATCGCCCTCGTCCCGTCGAGGTCCGAGAGGCTTGCTCCATCGAGCGTCGTCTTCCGGCCACTGAAGGAGCGCGTTGAGATTGTTGTCACCGCGCTAGTCTGGTCCACAGCGCATCATAACCCGCTAGTCGATACGGTCCTCGAATTGATCGAACAGAACTGCGTGGGTGGGTCGTAAAAAGAACGTCTGCTTCAGGTCGATCGGCCAAGGTCGGCTTCCCACCCCGAGCCGAAGTTGCCGGACGGCCGGCGAATGGCCGCTTTCGGGAAGCGCTGATGGCGGTCCCTACGACTGTGTTGGGTCGCGAGCGGGAGGGCTGCTGAGGGTGGAAAGCAGTCTTGCCGCTTTGAGCACCACACAGCCGCGAAGCGGACTATCGTTAGCTGCTCGATACTACCTGAGGCACGCATCAGCAGAACGGCCTCTCAATCAATGAGCAAAGGCCGGTACAACCTTCCGTCCGAAGGCCTCGATGAACGCAGCCTGATCGCCCGCGACCTGATGCACAATGATCTCGGCGGGGCCTAGCTCGGCGAGTTCGGCGAGCCACGCCGTCTGGCGGCCGAGATCCTCGGAGATGCGCACGTAGCCCGGTACATCCTCCGCCCGCACAAAGCGCGAGGCGGTGTCGAAATCCTCCGGCAGGCGCAGGTCCCAGTTCACGTCGCCCTCCAGCATGTTGCTCGCCCATTGGTCATGGGCCAGGGCTAGGGCCCGGGACGGATCGGGATCCCAGCAGACCTTCGTCTGCAGGAAGATCGGCTTGCCCGCGCCTCCTCCCTCGCGGAACGCGTCGAAGACCTTGCGCAGCTTGGCCGGGTCGATCCCCACCGTCGCGAGGCCGTCGGCCCAGCGTGCGACCTGTCGGGCGGTCTCTGGGGTCACCGCGCCGGCGATCAGCAGCGGCGCGCGCTCGGGCCGGGAATACAGCTTGGCATCGACCACGGTCACCCGCCCGCGATGGGTCACGGTCTCTCCGGCGAAGAGGGCACGGATGACGGCGGCGCACTCGGCCAGCCGGGCGGTCCGCTCCGCCTTCTCCGGCCAGGGCAGCCCGGTGACGTCCTCGTTGAGGCGCTGGCCCGAGCCCAGCGCGAGCCACAGCCTCTGCGGGAACATCTCGGACAGCGTCGCGGCCGACTGCGCCAGGACCGCCGGATGGTGGCGGTAGCCGGGGGCCGTGATGATCCCGAACGGCAAGCGGGTCGTCGCCAGCGCCGCGCCGAGCCACGACCACGCGTGGCCCGAATGACCCTGCTTGAGGCTCCAGGGGCGGAAGTGCTCCGAGGACATGGCGCAGGCAAAGCCCGCCGCCTCCGCGGCCTGGACGTAGCCCAAGAGCGCCGAGGGCGCATGCTGCTCGTGCGAGACGTGATAGCCGATCCGTGTCACAGTGTTTGCCCTCTTGTTCCCTTGATACCGTTCACGCTGCGATCGTCGGCGCGCGCCGGGTGTCGGTTTCCCGCAGGGTCCGGTCGGCGTAGGTGCCCTGCACGGCGGCACGTCCCCCGTGCTCGTAGAGGTCGAGCATCAGCGCGGAGTGGATCAACCCGAGATGGCTGAACGCCTGCGGGAAGTTGCCGAGGAATGCGCCGTCCTCCCCGGTCTGCTCCGCGATCAGCCCGACATCGTTCTGAAGCACCCGCAGGGCGGCGAAGCGGGTCCGGGCCTCGACCTCCCGGCCGAGCCACAAGAGCGCATCCACCAGCCAGAAGGCGCAGAGGACGAAGGTCCCCTCCTTGCCGGGAAGGCCGTCGTCGTTCTTGTACCGGTAGACGAGCTGGCCATGGCCCAGGCGCTCGATGATGACATCGACCGTGCGGGCGAAGACGGCCTCGTCGACGGGGAAGCCCACCATCGGTGCGATGAGCAGGGCCGCGTCGACATCCCCGCCCCCGGCATATTGCGGGTAGTAGCCGTCCGCATGCACCGCCTCGCCGTTGACGAAGGCGACGATGCGATCCCGCTCGGCGCGCCAGCTCTCCCGGGGGCCGAACAGGCGGATCGCCCGATCCAGGGCCACCCAGTTCATGATCGCCGCGTGCAGGTAGCGCTGCTCCGGCTTCCTCGGCTCCCACAGCCCCGCATCGGGCTCATGCCAGTGGGCGGCGGAGATGTCCGCCAGCCGCGCCCCATGCCCATGCAGGCCCTCGGGCAGGGTGCCGCCGAGGCGCTCGTAGAGATAAAACAGGTCGAGCACTTGGCCGTAGGCGTCGGCCTGATGCTGGTCGGCCGCGCCGTTGCCGTGGTGGACGGGCCCCGATCCGCGCCAGCCCTCGAAGTGCTCGACCACGGTCTCTTCCAGGTCGGCCTCCCCGGAGATGCTGTAGAGCGGCTTAAGCTGTCCCTCCTCCCGGTCGCACAGGGCGCAGACGAACTCGAAGAACCTTTCCGCCTCGCGGGACATGCCGAACTTCTTGAGGACGTAGAAGGACAGGCAGGCGTCCCGGATCCAGCAGAAGCGGTAATCCCAGTTGCGGATCCCGCCGACCTCCTCCGGGAGGGACGTCGTGGCCGCCGCCACGATCGCCCCGGTGGGCTCGTACGTCAGGGTCTTGAGCACGAGGGCCGACCGCATCAACTCGTCGGCCAGCGGGCCGACATAGGCGGAGTCCCGCGTCCACAAGGCCCAGGTCCGGCGCACGTCCTCCATCAAGGCGTAGGCGTCCGGCGGCGTCGCGGGCGGCTCGCCGAGATACAGGGCGAAGGACCGGCTCTCGCCACCCGACAGGGTGAAGCGCGCGACCCCCACCCCGTCCTCGGTCTCGAACCGGGCGTCGGTGGAGAGGCTGGGGCATCCCTCGGCGGTGATGCGGCCGTCACGCACCGTCAGCGGCGCGAAGGTCTCCGCGAAGCCGGCCAGGGGGCGGTAGGCCGCGATCATGGGGACAGATCCCGATAGTCCCACGATGAGGCGCACAAGCCGCGGGCGCCTCTGGCCGCCCTCCGGACCGACCATGAAGTCGTAGAGGTGGACGAAGCCGTCCGCCGTGGTGAAGGTCGTTTGCAGGATGTTGGTGCGGCTGAGGTATTGCCGCGCCGTCTCGTAGTCACCCTCGGGGCGAACGACGAAGTACCCGCCCCGCCGGCGGTCGAGCAGCCGCGAGAAGGTCGGGTCGGCATCGAACCGCTCCAGGCAAGCCCAATCCAGGGATCCATCCCGGGCAACCAGGGCACAGCCTTCGCAATTGCCGAGCAGCGCGTAGGCTTCGATCGGTTGATAGGCACGGTCTTCGGGCACAGGCATGGCAGCTCCTCGGCGGCGCTCTCGCGGCGCTCGTTCGGTTTGGGAATGAGAGGGATCGCCGGAGGTCAGACGGCGAGGCGAAACGCCGGTTCGAGCAGTCCTCGGACACCGACATCGACCAGCAGTGTCCGGCCGTGATGGGGATCGGCAGTTCGCGCTGCCTCGTCCATGCCTTCGTAGCCGGCGGTCACCAGCAACCGGTCGAGGGCGCGTCCGGCGAAGGTGGGGCAGGTCGGTTGCCGCACGGGGACGGGGATCGTGCGGACGCGCTCGCCGGACGGGCTGTAAGCGTCGAGGCAACTCGCCCCGAAACGCGCCGTCCAGATCAGACCTTCCACGTCGGTGGCTGCTCCGTCGATGCCACCGTCTCCGTCGCTGTGATCGTAGTGCGTCTCGGGCTCGCCCCGCGGCAGGCCGGTGGCTGGATCCAGGGCCACGCGCCGAAGCACGCCTTCGGCGGTATCGACGAAGTAACCCGTGGCCCCGTCGGGGGAGAAGGCGATGCCGTTGGGTGTGGTCAACCCGCGATAGAGGCGCGTGATCTGCGATCCGGCTACGTGGTAGATCGATCCACGTCCTGGCTCAGCCTTCCGCCCCATGGTGCCGATCCAAAGGGCACCGCTCGGATGTACCCGGCCGTCATTGGAGCGGTTGCCGGGAATGTCTCCTTCAAGGGGGCAAAGCAAGCCCAGATCGCCGGTCGAGATTGTCCGAACGTACAGTCCATCGTCGGCGGAGAGGAGATGACGGTCTGCATCAATGGCGGCGACGTCGCTCGCCATGACCGGCAGCGCATGGATCTTTGCCCGCGTCGTTGCCGGATCAAGGGATCGTTCGAACAGCCGGGATTCGAGGATATCGACCCACCACACGGTATCGGTCGCGGGATCGTAGCTCGGCCCTTCGCCGAGGTGGCACCGGGTACCGTCCAGAATGACCACCGACTGCTCAGTCATTGACAAGCTCGCTCTCCACGGTCGAGCGATGACGCGTGTACAATCGGCTAGTTCCCAATCCTCGATAACTTGCCGCAGATAGCCTTGATCGCTACACACGTATCAGAATTGCTTCTAATCCCCACTTCATCTAACGCATTCGTCTGTTGTGCCGATAAGTGGGCGGTCTTTGGGCGACACCAAGCGCATCTGGCGTTCCCACTTCCATCGCGCGCTCGACCTACCAGAGCTCCTTACCGCGGGTTGCGAGCAGCCCTACCTACAACGCGACGGGATACTCGCGATGCTGGTCCTGGCCGTGGCGCACAGCATCTTCGCTCGGTCCATGGACGTCATGACGCGCGACGCGGCCGAGGACGTTACCTTCAGCCCTATCGACAAAAGCGAATGGCGCATCACTGCCAGAGTAAGGGCGGAATATACGTCTGCTTTCAGGCTTGTCGGTGAGGCGGTCCAAGCGACTGGTGTGGGTCGCAATCAGTCCGTCCGCATTTGCGTCTGCCAATTCCCGATACGGCCGGTGGCTCTCGAAGATTGTCATCCGTTCCAACAAGAGCATGTCCGGAACGGCGTTTTTAGGCGACGCGTCCGACCATAGCTGCACGCTTTGTCCAAGGCAGAAGTAATCGGCCCTTCCGGGGTTTGGATCGGTACCCATGCCTCTCCCGAGGCGGCTTCCGCGACGGGCGCCGCGGATGTGTTCCCTCAGGCGCCACCGCCGATGCGATGGCATCGGCGGTGGCGCGGATCCTCGGGCTATGCCGACCGGCGGCGTAGGTCAGCGATCCGGGCGTTCAGCACGGCGCGCAGGTCCTGCACCTCGACATAGGCGGCCTCGGCCTTCTCGAAGGCTGCCAAGCCATCCTTCTGGATCTCCCGGGTCAGCGCCTCGATGCGCCGGACTGCCGTCAGGAAGCTCGGCGTCTCGGGTGAGCGGGTCTTGGTCATGGTCTAACTCCTCGATGTATGATCAGTTGTAGGTGACGAAGGTCGGCACGACCCGGACGAAGATCGTCCCGTCGCGGAAGTGCAGGAATAGCGGCATGTGGGACTTAAGCTCTCGATAGCGCTCAATGACGAGGCCGGTGTCGGCCGCCGTCACCAGCGCCCACCCCGGTTCCCAGGGTGGGTCCTCGTCGTCATCTCCGTCGCCGAAGCCGAGCACCTCGACGGGAGGGGCGGACGGCTCGATCTCGGCCGTCGCGCCGGTCGCCATGCCAGCTGCCGCGGCGAGGCCGGTCAGCAGGCTGCGCTCCACGCCCCGATTGAGCTGTCGCAGCCGCCGATCGGCGAGCTCCGCGAGATCGCCCAGGCTCGCAGCGAAGCCCTGCAAGGCCTCCGCCAAGGCGATGCGCCCGGCCGCCTCGAGATCCTCCGCGAGGGTGGCGTCGAACGCCGCGAGCGCGCGGTCGGCCCGCACACCGGTGGCCTCGACGAGTCGGCGCACCAGCATCGCCGCGGCCGTCGGGGTCGGCTCCGATCGCGACGCGACCGCGTCTAGGGCGGTGAGCGGCGTCCCGGCATGGCCGAGTCCGGCGACGAGGTTCGGAACCCTGGTGGCCGCGCGCACCGTCGCGTAGGCGTTGAGGGCCTGGAACCCCTCGACCGGACCGCCCCCTCGGCATACCAGGGTCGCCGACAGGCCGTGATCGCGGTGCAGCTCGCCCACTCGGGCGAACGCCTCGCTCAACGAGCGCTCCGCCGACGATCCCTCGAACGTCGCCCAGATCCTATGGAGCTGGATCAGGCCGTTCTCCTCAAGCGGGCGCAGGACGTGCTCGACGTCGCGACGGGCATCGCCGAACTCGGCGGCGATCAGCACAACATGGCGTGGATCCTCCTGCTCCACCCATGTCCCGGGGCCGAAGCGGCGCCCCTCGCGCCGTAGGCGCTGGAGCGTACGCTCGCGCTCGATCTCGCCGTCGATCGACACTGCGTCGACCGAGATCACGGCGGTGACCCGGGCCTGCACCCCAGCCCCGCGCCCGTAGCGCTGGCGCAGGCTGGTCTGCAGCCTAACCACGATCCGCCTGTTCACCAGGGCAGCTGGATCGAGGGCTTCGCCGATCGCATCCCGGAAGGCGGCGAAGTCGGCCGCGGCGAGCCAAACCTTGAGCCGGGGCGGCTCGCCGCCGCCGCCGGGATCGGCCTCGCCGAGCAGCAGCAGGTGACCGTCGGACCCGTGAGGCTCGACGGTCAGTACGCTGGCCCGCACCGTGTACTCGCCACGCAGGCGCTGGCGCAGCCAGCCAAGAAGGTCGCGCAGCTCGCGGACCTCGTCGGCGGGCCGGGCCGACTGTGCATCGTCCATCGGGATGGGGGCAGGACGGACATCCCCCGGGTGAGCTGGGGGTACAGGCCCCCCACGGGTCGTACGGAAGAATCTGTGGTGTCGCATGGTGTCTTTCGCTTAGGTCGGGATGGGGCAGTGGTCCGGCGGCCAGCATGCCGGCGGCCGGATCGTCGAGGGTGGCGTCAGTCGAACAGCGGCCCGGGCTTGCCGTGCGGCGTCTTCGCCTTGCGCGTGGGCTTGGGGATCGCCTCGATCAGTTCGGCGATCGCATCGAGCCGCGCCCGGTCGGCCATCCGCAGCTCCTGCCGGAGGATGCCGGCGAGGAAGGCCAGGATCTCGTCCGGGTGATCGAAACAGCGGTGGGCCAAGCCGTCGAGCAGCGTCGGCGACGACGCGCGGCGCGTGATCACCGGCACCGGCAAAACGGCGACCTGACGCATCAGCCCGTCGTCCGACAGCTCGCGGAACGCGAACCCACAGCCCGGGTCCACGACCACCACGTCCAGGGAACCCCACTCGTACTGATCGATCGCACAATCGAACGCATGCCGAAGCGCGGCGACCGAGCCCGGCTGCTCGAACGCGATCGGATGTCGGATCAGCTCGATGGCGCCCTGATCCCACCAATGGGCGAGGGCATTGACCAGCGGGTGCTGAGCGCCGTCATCCGGCTCGATTAGGAACACCCGCCGGAGCCGGCGCGGGATCGGCAGGTCGTGCTGCCGGACCCACAAATAGTCGGCTTCCAGGCCATCCCGAACCACAGCGTCCTGCTCGGCCCATCCCGTCAGGAAGGCGTCGCGCACGAAGCCGGCGACCCCCGCGGTGAGGTTCCCCAGCGGCTCGGCCACGAAGGTCAGCTTGAGTTCGTGTTCGCCCAAGATGGCACTGGGATCGAGCAGGATGCCGGTCGCGTCCTGAATCTGGCGGATGAGGTCGCCGGAGAGGAAGGCGTGAAGCCGTCCGGTACGGTCGGGATCGACGGGTTGAAGCTCGAGGACGAGGCCGTCCTTATTCCGGCGCGGACGCTCGACCCGGGCGCGAACCTGCAAGCCTGGCGGCTCGTGCGGGCGGCCGGGCTCGTTCGCGCCCGAGAGCACGTGATCATTTGTCATTTTGGGTGTCCGTAATCTGGAGAGAGGATCGAAGGAGCCTCGTCGACATCAGGCGGGTGCTCTTCGAGCGCTGCCTGAGGTCTTCGTCCCGTTCTTCCCGGGGTTTTCAGCGGAGGTGCCTTCGCCCCTATCTTTCCGGTCCCCTTCTCACTCCAATCGAGCATCGCGAGATTGGGCGACGAGCGGCGGCTCGTGGCCCCATCAGATCTCTAATCCGGAGTCCACTTTCGTCCCCCGACGCCGTCTCGCCTGCTTGCGCTGATGCCTCGTTTCTCCCACCTCGATCGGTCGAGGGGCCTGTTCAGCGGCGGAGCCGCTCCCTTTGCTCAGGGACTTCGCCGAGATCGCCGTGAGGATTGCGCGGGTCGTCCGGACTTGCAAATCCAGCCAGTCGGTGAGTGAGCGCCCCCAACCGTCGAGGCGCTCAATCTCCCGCCATCGGGCAAATTGCCGGGCGAGACGTCCCGGCTTCACCATGACATCGCGGTCCGGGTCGGAGAGACCAGCCGTCAAACCCATGATCTCGGCGCATTGCCGCTCGAGCAGTTCGCCGATTCCCTCCGCCCATATCTCCAGTCGTCGCAGGATGCGTCCGCGAACGAAGCCACCTGGCTCCGGCCCGTCGGTCGCCTTTCGGGACACAGCGCCCTCCTGTCGGTGGGGCAGCGCGTCCGCCAACGCGGCCGTGTCGGTGATTTGACGGGCGATCGGCTCCGCGATCGTCTCGGCCCAGTCCGTCAGCGCTGCGACCTCCCGGCCGCGCGCGAATCCGCGTCTCAGGCTGACCCGGGTGAGGCCGCGCTGCGCGCAGGCTTCCAGGGGTGCCAGCGCCAGAGGCAACGTCCGCCGAGCGTCGGCAGCGACCTCTCTCGCCCGTGAGACCAGGGCCGTTGCCGTCACGACCGTAGGCTCGCGTGAGAGGTTGGCTGCCACACGGTCCCAGATCTCGTCGTCGGTCACGGGGCGCCGGGCACCGATCGGGCGTCGGCCCGCGATCGCTACGCGCTCCGCAGTCTCACCGCAGATCAGGTAGCTTCGCGCCCGGTGCCGGCTGGCCGCGGTATAGCCACGGAAAGCATCGACGGGTGCCGAGCCGTTTGGCATCACGAAGATGCTCTCCTCGCTCGTCACGCCCTGGATGCTGTCGATCGTTAGGACGTCACCATATCCCAGCCGGTAGCGAGGCTCGGCGGGATCGCCGTCGGGATGGAGCAGCGTCGTCCAGGCCACCGACCCCGAGCGGCCGCCGGCGTCGCGCAGGCGTACGCCCTCCGGCCCGATCGTCTCGATCTCCAGCACGCTGCCGTTGACCCCGATCTCCAAGGTCTGCCCGCTGGAACTCCGGGCCGGCGTGTGTGCGAACAGCCGAACCCTGTCGCCCACGGCTAGGGTGACCTCGAACTTGCGTCCGACGTTGTCGGTCGCCTGGACAAGGTGATCCGGGCCGACGAGTTCTCCCGCCTTCCTCCTCCGGGCACGGATCGCACCCGCCAGCATCAGAGCATCGGCGTTGGTCGGGGCGCTCACCGACAGGCTGTAGGTCGGATCGTCGGCGTGCTCGGCGTGCCGCTCGGTCCACAGGTCGGCGACCAACTCAGCAACCGCGGCGGGCGAGCCGGGCACGAGCCGCGCAGTTCCGTCGCGTCGCTTGCGCATCAGCGCTTCCGCCGCCCGCCCATGCCGGAACATGCCAGTCGTCTCACGCTCGTCCTGCTCGCGCTGACGAACGGTCGTCAGGATTTCGGGGATCGCTTCCGACCCCAACGCCTCCCGGAGCAGCTCGATGACCGGGCCGGCCGCCACGGAGGAGCATTGGCGCGGGTCCCCCACCGCCAGGATCCGGAACCTCCCGTTGGTGGTGCGCAACCGCATCAGCCGGAGCAGGTCGCGGGTGCCGACCTGCCCGAGTTCGTCGACGACGACGACCGTGTCCGGCCCGAGGACGATCTTGCCCCGCTCGCCATCCTCCAGCAGCTTGGCCAGGGCGAGACAGCGCTCAGCCGGGATACCGGTTTCGGTCAACGCGCGCGTCTGCTTCCATCCGAGCGACGTCCCGAACACGGTGGCGCCTGCGGCGGTGTAGGCGTCGACCAGGGGCTGGAGCAGGGTGGTCTTGCCGCTGCCCGCCACGCCGATCACCGCGGTGAAGGCCGCACCGGTCCCGAGCCGGTCCATCGCCTCGCGCTGCGTGCGCCCGTGCGCCGTCCCGGAGAAGTCCCGGCCCAAGCGCGATATCGCCGCGGTGATCGCCTTCGCGCTGAGCGCCCCGCGCCGCTCCGCGGCCGCCTCGCGGACGAGATCGATCAGCTCGCCTTCACGCTCGATGTGCAGTCCGGTGGTGTAGGATCGGGCCCCGCGCTGCCAGCCTGTCGCGTCTGCGTCAGGGCCAGGAGCTCCGGGCAAGAGCGTGACGATACGGCCCTCCTGGCGGACGCCACGGGTGTGGATGAGTTCGAGGACCCCTTCGACATCGCCCACTTCCTCGATCCCGGCGGCGATCAGCGAGCGCGCCGCGGCCAGCCGTACCTGGCTCTCCGGCAGGACCGCCACGTTCTCCAGCTTCGGCTCAAGCAGGTCGAGGGCGACCGCATAGGCTCGCTCCAGGCGTTGCTCTCGGGTCGGCATCGGTTGTACAGGCTCCGTGCCGAGCACGCCGAGATGCCGGTAGCCCAGGCTCGCCGCTTCGGCCTGCCAGCTCACACGATCGCCGAGGTCGTCCCGCTTGGCCGCGCGCGGATCGCCCTGCACACCCTGTTTCAGCAGGGCGATGCGGGAGCGCTCCTCGAGGTCGTCCCAATCGAGGCCCAGCTCGCCCGCCTGAGCATAGGCGGCGGTCGTGCCGATCATAGTGCGCTTGGCGAAGGCGGAGCGCACGGCGTCCGGGATCGCGGTGATCCGGGCACAGCCGAGCGTGGGATCGAGCGCGACCGCGATCCCGGCGCGACGCAGGTTCCGCGCGAGGTTGGCCTGGAAAATGGCACCGAGTTCGTGGACGCGTCCATTCAGCCGTTGCAGGTCGAGGCCGCCGACGTGACCATCCGTGGTTCTGACGACGTTCAGGACGGGGCAGTGGACATGAAGCTGGGCATCCCCTGCAGCGCCAGGGGTCGGCCGGCTAGTCCAGTGATCAAATGCAATCCAAGCGATCGAGCCAGTCTCGGAGCCGGCGCTTCCGGCCTTGCCTCGGCGTGCCCGTCCGATCAGGGGGGCGACCATACGAACCATCGTCTCGTGAACCGCTTCACGGATGGCGAGCGCGATCACCGCCGCTTCCGCAGGAGTTCTGGCGAGCGCCCAGGCGATCGACACGGATTTGTCCGCGCTCCAGCAAAGGTCGATGAAAGTCAGGCGCTCCCCGGCTTGGACTCGCTTGCCCGGTATCGGCCGGCCGTCGGCGCGGTGCCCGGCGAGTAGGTTGGCGATGGTCTCTAGGTCGAGCAGAGTGACCGGATCCAAGCCGAGGAGTTGTGCCAAGCGGGGATCGAGATCCGCCCGCAGCCGGGGCGCCGGACGGCCGGCATCCGGTCCGGTGTCGAGATCGTGCGCCCAGCCATAGTAGGCGGCGACCGCCCTGAGATCGGGAGGCAGCGTCACCTGCATGTAGTGCCGCGCCAGCGCCAGCGCCGGCGTGGCGAGCCGTCCGGTCAGGTAGGTGAGCACGGGCGATACTAGGGCGTCGCCGGTGATGTTCCGCCGACCTGACGACAGATCACACTGAGCAACTCGCCGTTGAGCTTCAGCAGCTGGGTGATCTGATTGAGGTTTCGGTTCAGCGGACTGAACTCGCTGCTCTCGGCAGGAGCCGCCGCGGCCTTCAGCACCTGCTCCAGCATCTTGGTGTGATCTTCAGCGGTTTGAATGAGGGCGTCCATCGCCTGGGATAGCGCCGAGAGCTGGTCGCCGAGGCGCTCGAGTGTCCAGGGAGCGGCGGCACCCGGATGGATCGGTGTCGTCTTGCCAGGCATCGCGATCGCCTCCTTCGTATCTGCACCAAGGGGTGCCTTGGTCTGTGGGTGGAATTCTTGGGGTGGGTTTGGCGGGTTGGAAGCGGGTCGCGCACAGATCCGCCACCGGTCGCCTACGCCTCGCGGGCGGGTCCGAAGTTTGGGAGTGTCGTTTGGGGGGCGAGTGGCCGGCCGTTCAGAGATTGGTTTTGAACGGCCCGTGACGCCCGAGGCATCGCGCGTGGATCAGAGGTCGCCGAGAGGATCGTGACAGCGCACAGGATCGATCTCCAATGGCATGATTTGCCAAGGTCGATCGCTCTGTGTTCGATCGGGATGTCCGCATCTTTCGATGTTCATGGCATCGCAGGTGGCGGAAACACGAGGGTCACCTCGCAGACGCGACGCCCATCGGCGATCCGACGGTAGCCGCTTCTTATGCAGACTTGGACGAATGGGCGCGGGTCGTTTCACTCGATCAGAGGAGCCCAGGTCTGCGCCGAGAGCACGTCGATCCCGAAGGTCTGTCGCAATTGCTCGGCTTGTGTGAGCTGACTGCCGAAGGCCCGCCGGTCCCCCAACGCGTAACCGCCCAAGCACCCGATCAGCAGCGCGATGCCGCTGCTGAGGCAGGCAACGCCGGCCATAAGATAGCCAACGCGCCCGAGGAGAGACCGGAGATCCATCCGGGCAACCTCCTCGACCTGAGCCGTACAACGCTTGATTGCCCTCAAATCATCGGCGATCTGCGTCGCCGCGCCGGTGATGCTTTCACCGAGACTTTTGACGCCTCCGCTGTACACCCCCAAGAATTCTTTGAGAGCCTTAATGTCGGCCACAAACACGCGGCGCTGGTGGTCGACCACTCGCACGAGCGCGCTGGTCGAGACCAAGACGTCGTGGAGTGGCTCGCCAGCGACGACGCCAGCTCGCTCGAGTTGTGCCTGGATTCGGGCCAGCTGAGCCTCCAAAGGACTCGGGGGTAGCGGGGAGACGGCAGTCTGCTCACGATCGGTCACGGCGCGACCCTCCAGTGCGACCGGGCGGCGGCCTTCGCCGCCAGTTCCCTGTCGAGGACGGCAACGAGGTCGCCGATCGGTGCGAAGCTCATCCAGTCGGCGATGGGCGCGAACGCCTTGGGCAGTGCCCGCAGCCACTTGGCGGTGGCTGCGGCGGCGAACGGCGCCAGGCAACGACCGTTGGCGTTGGGCCGGCCCAACGCTGCGTCCAGGTATGTTAGCCCGAGCGTCTCGATCTGCTCAGCGGACGTCAGGCGCGGAAGCCGTACGAGGCGGCCACCCCGTTCGAGCGCAGCACGGATCTGTTGCGTTTCGAGATACGGATCGAACGCCGAGATCTCGCGACCGGGATCGGTCAATCCCTCGTTGCAGCAGATGACGAAGTCGGCTGAAGCCAGTGAGGGATGGTTCAGGTACGGTTCGATGTATGAGACATCTCCCCGTGCAGGACCGATCATGCTGAAGATAAGCAGTTGCTTGCCGTAGTCCCTCATTAGGCCAGAGAGATCGACCTCGTCGAGGATCCCTTCAAAAACCGGATTGCCTGCGCCGAAATCGATCAGGCTCGATCCGTTGCCTTCCAGCTGAGTTTCGAGTTTCCGTTGAACGAAGGTTCGTAGATCCTGCAGGCTGGCGCTCTCCGGGCCGTCGACAGGCTTGTGGACGTCTTTCAGACCTGCGTTGGCGCGATCGGCGTCGCTGAAGCTCAGGGGACGCCCTGCGACCATCGCGCACTCTACCATCAATCGGCTGACCAATGTCTTTCCCGACTTTCCTCGACCGTGAGGGATGGCGCATGTACTGCTGAGTAAATCCTCTTTGAGATCGAAATCGTCTCGCGCGACCCCCATCCCATCGAACTTACCATTCAGGCGCGCCGCGGCGGGATCGGAGATCTGGGTTGCAGCGCCGCTCTTGGCAGCGCCATTATTCTTGGTCATGATTACTGTCCTTTCGAGTACTTCTATCACTTGGTCGGAATTTCGATGGTGCCGGGCATCGGCCGAGTTCCGGCACGTTGATCGCGGCGGAACCTTGCGATCTGCTCGTCAGCGCTCAGACGCGGCGGAGCTTGATGTCTCACAGCGGGCTGGCTCGGCCCGGATCGGGAAAATGAGCTCAGTGTCGGCGCCTCATGCGGCGAGACGGGAGCCGGCACTGGCCGCGGGGCGATTGAGGGTCTGAAGACACCCCCGTGAGGGTCACTCCTCTTAGAAGCAGTTCTGCTCGAGGAGGCCAGCGCGACGATGCCGGGCGGGAACGTTGGTTTCGGGGCGGTTGGAGGTTTATCGCCCCCTGCTATTTGCTGTCGGACGCGCGCCCAGGTCTTCGAGATCGTCGCTTCGCTCAGCGGTCCGCCATGATCGTTGTTCAGTCCTAGCGTGCGCACGACCTTTGTGAGTTCACGCAGGTCCAGCCTGGCGGAGCCGTACTCCTTGATAAGGACGGGGAAGTTATCCACCATCCAGGTCGTCAGCCTGCGATCGTCGGCACGGATCATCTTGATGACCCTGCGGGTTTCTGAACGGCGGCTCATATGGCCGCCCCACCGTCGCCGAGAATGGCAGGTTTAGGACCTTGAGCAGCCACTCTGCATATCGCCGAGGGTGGCGCTTGAGATGGTATGGGCACACTTAAAGAAGCCGGTCTGGACCAGTTCATCAGGATTATCTCGCCGTTCTTGGCGGCGAATCGACTATTCGATTGCCGTCAGCCCATTTTTGGAACAGCACCGGATTGTTTAGCAAGTCATACGCCTGCTTTTTACCGAGGGCTTGACGAGATAACCATTTGTATGCGTCGGCAAATTTGGGCTTGTAGCGGCCTAAAATGGTCAAAAATCTACCGCGAATCGCTACTTAAGCACTTAATATCGGGTGCGCGGTCCTCGACAACGTTGTGAGTCGGCAACACTCGGTGTTGTGAGTCAGCAACGCTCGGGAGAGTCAGGTGGATCGAGCTCAGTAGTGGCTGCGTAGGCCACAGCCCATCGAACGGCCGGGGACTCTCACCGGTGAGAACGAAGGTCATCCACCGGTCATTCACATCATTGATCCGGCTTCAAAGCCTCGGAGGCATCAGCACGACTGCGCTTAAAAAAATTGGGCCGCACCCGCTCAGTCCAGCATGCTACGTCGGTGAAGCTGGCTGCCAAAACTCGGGTGTGAACCGCACCAAGCTGTTGCAAGGTTTGTAGTTTTGTAATTCAAGGCAGCCGTTTTGCGGCCTGGAGCTGGCGATGCCAGACCTGTTCTGGCTCTCGGATGAGCAGTGGGCGGTATCAGCGGCCGAGGACGGCGCCGGTGGCGATGTCGAGGGCGGCAAACAGCGAGGTCGTGCCGTGACGTGTATAATCGTGGCTCCGGCGCTCGATTTGACTGGGCCGCATCGGCAGGAGGGGCTGGGTCCGGTCCAGCGCCTGAATCTGGGACTTTTCGTCGACGCACAGCACCAGCGCCCGTCAGGCGGACTGAGGTAGAGCCCGACGATATCGCGCACCTTTTCGGCGAACAGCGGATCGGTGGAGAGCTTGAAGGTCTCGCTGCGGTGGGGTTGCAGACCAAAAGCCTGCCAAATGCGATGGATCGTCGAGGGGGCATAGCCCACCGCCTCGGCCATGAAGCGCAGTGATCAGTGGGTCGCGCCGGGCGGCTTCGTCTCCAGCGTCAGGCGAATGGTCTCGGCGATCTTTCGTCGCCAATCGTGCGCGGTGCGCCTGGACGGGGTTCGTCCAAGAGCCCATCGAGCCTGCGTTCAGCAAAGCGTCGCCGCCACTTCGAGACCGTGTCGGCATCCACACCGACCGCCGTGCAGATCGCCTTAATCTCAAGCCCCGAGGCCGCCGCGAGCACGATCCGCGCCCGCCGCGTCAGCGCCTGTTCGGTCTTCTGAGCCCGGGCCAGCGACTCCAGTTCGCGCCGTTCCGGCTCTGTTGGGTCGATGCCAACCGCGGCCTTACCCATCGCGCCGTCTCTACGATCATCATTCCAATGATCGTAGAAACTTCGCAATGAGGACACTAGGGCCGTGACAAGCCCTCGCTTAACGGCACAGTGCACAGAACGACCGCGGGTACGACAGGCGAAACGCTCCTGAGCGCACCGCGTAGTTCCGTACCGTCAGCTGAACAGCGGAATGCGGACAACTGACCCTAAGCGGAAGTCCGGGATGCCTGGTTTCGGGCAGGGGCTTAATAATAAGCGGCTTCGAGCTTGGCTGGGAGATGCATGCTCGGCGGCATGGGCTTTTTTGTACGTCAGGTCGCGCCCGTCGAGGAGGGTCCAAAGCCTGCGTACCTATGCTGGCAATTAGCCGGATTGCTTATTGTTGGATTCAGAACGCGCTGCTGCTTGGAGTTCGGCAACATAGGCCGGAGCTAAACGAACCCCGGTTGCATTGATGGCCGCAAGCAACAACGCAGCAGCGAATGCCTTATTATCAACTTTGTTGTCTAGAACCTCCATGATCGGCGGAACGGTACGCATTGGCTGGACCAGTAGAAAGCGCTGGGTATGCAAGGTGCGCGTCCATTCCTGCCGCAGCCACTGTGCACAGTAGGGAAAAAGCATCTGCCCAAAAGGGGACCTACTATGTTGCTCAAAGAAACGAAATCCATTGCGCCAAATTTCGGTTGGATCAGGCGCGATACCATTAAAATATGCGTCGATTATTGTCTTGACCGTGCGAGCTAGATCGGGCGCTATGCCAGTTGCTATAGGTGCGAAGACAGTATGGCCGGCATGGTCGTCACCCTGTTGACGGCGCAATTCCGCCTGAAGCTGTGCCATAGAGCCGGTGCGATTAGCGTAGACGGCACGCAATCCGAAAGCGAGGATGGCATCGCAGGCCAACTGTTCGACAATCTCCGATTGTAGATCGGCTGGTGTGATCGTTCCGCGTGGCGGTGATACGGCGGTGAAACTCGTTTTCAACTCATCCAATCGAGTATTTACGAAGAGGCCATCTCGAACGAAGCGTTCAAGATTGTCGGCAAATAATGCGTGATCAGTAAGTTCGATTGAGCGCCGCAGGATAGAATTGGATAGGCTCATCTCCAAAACGGGGATTTGTCCGTCGGTCAGCACCTGAGGCAGGGATTGCACGATACCTACATCAATTCCCGACGCGATCTCGCATTCGGCAAGCAGATACCAAGCCGTATCAATCGCGCTGAGAGGAAGTTCGCGGATTGATTCGACAGGATCAGGATTGCTGCAAGAACCCGGCGGCACATCAATGGGCGATCCTCCGATATCGACAGCCTCGTCTTCGCAAACGGCTTTGGCCCACAGGATCGCGTGCCGAACGACCCGATGGAGGTACGCGGCACGAAGCGATGCTTCCGGGTCGACACCATTCATGGCTTTTAGCGCGACTGCGAACCCGTCTAACGCCACGGCAAAATGGCCTTGTCGGAGTGCTGCAGCCGCAGCGTCGGCGCCAAGCCCGATCGCCATATGGCGCATATCGTCCGTTTGTGATGCGTCTGCAGCGACCTGAGCGTCACCAAACCAAGCCTCGGCCTGTTTCCAATCTCCGCAATTGGCCGCGCTGATGGCTGCTTGACGCATTGCGAACGCGCGCTCGACCGGGTTGTCGGCGCCCACCGTGTCAGCGATGCCCCGCATGATCTGCAACGCGGTAGGGTGATCACCGCGTCGCCAGAATATTTTCGCGCGCGCACGTGTGATCAGCTGATCGGTGCCAAGCCTCTCGGCGGCCTCGTCGAGAACGGCGAGCGCTCCGTCGCTATCATTCAGCTGCTCGTCGAGCAGCGTTGCGCGGGCAATCCACGGCTGGATCGCCAGTGCCGAGATGCCCCAGTCTCTCGTCTTTTCGGCGATCCGCGCGTACGCGTCAGCCGCGGCGGCTGCGTCGAAACCATCGGCTTTCTCCTGAGCTGCCCACGGCCCGTTGATGAGTACGGAGAAATCGGCACCCAGCGGATTGGCCGGTGACAACCAATTGGCTCGGTCAGCCGGCGCCAGAGCAGCGAGGTCGTCGATGATCTTTTCCAGACGCGCGACGGTCGACAGCCTACCCGTGCCTAGTGAGAATAGCATGGCATCGGATGCGGCCCCGCTTGCTTCGGCTGTACCCTCGAAAGCAGCATGCACCTCGCTGCCGATACCGGGCGATGCCATGGCAAGCTTCCAAGCCTGCAGCCACGCCAGCCACTCATCAAAGTAATCGGCGACATTAAGAGTCGTGAGTACGGCGCTGCGAACCAGTATTTCTAAAACTTTCTTCAGCTGTCCGTTGGAAATTTGCGCAACATCGCGCATCGCGGCGGCTGCTACAGCGTTTATTTTGCTCTTGTCAGGCGTAGCGCTGAGTATTTTAAATTGTGCTGCCCGGATCATAACGGCGATCGAAGGTTCGTCAGGATATGGAGACATCCCCGGGTCAAGTAGCGGCAGAACATTTGTATTCTCAGCAAGCGCTGCAAGTTTTTCGCTTTGCATGCTGATGACACTCATCGATAGCCTAAACAAACTTAATGCCGATTTTCCAAGCAGCGCATGCATGAAAAGTGAATCGAAGTCGCTCGCATTGACGGTGCCACTGCTGAGCATATTCGTGGCTATCGCGTCGTGAAGACGTTGCTGTTCGTTGGCCGACAGCATGTTGCGTCCGGCGCCGCCTGCCAGGGGCGACACGCGATACTGGTCCGCTCCCAAGGCTTCAACCCATGGCCCGATTAGCAGATCCATGGCCTCCCCTGCCTGCGCGATGGGAGGCGGTGTGTCCGCCAGCGTCAATGCAGTCGACCGGCTGAAGCGGCCGATTAGGAAACTCAACCGGTACAGCAGTCCACGCGCATTCTCGGGCAATGCGCTGATAAGGGCTCTGCGGGCAGCTTCCTTTTCAGCGTCGATATCGCCGCTTGTCAGGCCTCGCATGATGATGCTGGATATTTCTTCGCGGGGCCAACCACGCGCCGCGAGCCCAACGATGAAGGCGTGGGTGAGCTGCGGGTGGCCGCCGGCACCGGCAACATGCGCGAGAGGACCCCACAACTTTGCATCGCCGTCATACAAATGGACGAGTGATTGCGTCTCTTCTTCGCTGAAGTACGGGCATCCGACGATGCAACGCGGCTCCAATCCGGCCGTAGTAAGCGCGCGATTTCCAGGCGGACTATAGCAGGTGAGCAGCGCAACACGGTCGCGGCGGCGGATTGCCGCCATAACCCGACTGAGAGCGCGCGCGACGCTCGGGTCATCAAGGTGATTGAGATCTTCAAAGATTATGAGCGATGCGTCGAGGCCGCCGATACGGCCGAAAGCGATATCGAGACGTTGCCGGGTTTCCGCGGCATCCGCATCACGCAGATCGATCATCGCGAAAACGTCGGCGCGCGCTTCGGCGGCAACGCGCGCCATGTGCGATTTGCCAAGCCCAGTGGCGCCAAACAGGATCACCGCCCCCGTCGTGTTGATTGCTTCAGCGACGGCGTTCTGTACCGCAGGGCGCTGAATGAAGCGGCTCGGCGTTATCATCGTCCGGCTGGTGATCAACCAGCCAGGATCGCTTACTGCCAGGGCGGTCGCCTGCCCTACACCACCGGCAACCGCGCCGGTTAAGCCCGCAAACTGCGATATCATCGCGTTGAAGGCGGCCTGAGGCACCGAAACCTGCGCTACCTCATCGATTAGCTCATAGAGCTCAGCCCGTTTGAGTACTCGCTTTGCGGTATCGGTCAGGATGCTCTTGCGAAGGACATGGAATGCTAAAACGTCGGCGAACTGCCGGGCGGCTTCCGCGGGAAGGCTGAAGCGGTCCCGGCCGATTACGATTAGCCGCTCGACCAACTCCTCGCGCAGGGCCGTGAAATCCGGCTGTCCGGCGTCCCACTTAATCCGTTGCAAAAGCTCGGTGCGCAGAGCGACGTCGTCGCGGGCGCGGACGTACTCCCGCACCGACGCTGGGAAGGCGTCGCTGTCGAGAATGGTGCGCAGTGGCGTGACATCAGCTCCCATCGCCGCTTTGCGCCAGTATTCCAGCCCCGCGATTCCACCCGGGCGATCATCAAGCGCCTTTTCGGTGCCGATCTCCGAGGTGGTCAGATAGCGAAGCGAGACCGTGGCATTTTGATTGCGTGCCACCAGATCGACAAAAGAGGTAATGGCGTCGTGAACATTATTGTTGTTAAGCGTAATTGAGCCCGAGGCGGCGGTATCTTTAACCTGAACCGCCGAGAGATGATCGCGTGTCACTCGCGCATAATCTTCAGCGACTTCAAGATAGACGTGCTCGTTTTGTCCAGTGTCCACCCAGGCCAGCGCACTGGCTAAGATTTGATAGGCATATCCCTTCAGCGAGGCGACAGCTTGGCGTGCAGCATCTCCTTCGGGAGCTGCATTTTCGGCATTACCTGTTGTAAAATGACTGCGGCTGTTCATTTTTTCTTTAGTATTAGCCCTGTTGCCGACAATTCAGCCAAAATTTTCGGTTATAGAATCCGATCGATAATCGTTGATGCATCGTCGAAAACCACAAAATATATCAAGTAGCGACGGAAGCGATGAACGGCGACCCTAACAGTAACATTTCCCGCCCGCCCGGCATGTCGCGCCAGCGAAGCCGGCCATCACCGTAGACTTCATCGACCGCCTTTGCGATAGGCAGATCGTAATAGCCCATCGCTAAGTGGCGGGCCGTGCCATAGCTGACTGACGCCAACGCCCACGAATCCCAAAATCCTTCAACTCTTACTGCGAAGTTGATCGCTCCGTCTTGACGCCGGCTGGGGTAGGCTATGGCGCTGACATTTGGGTTTTTATTAAATACGCACAATGCTACATGCGACGAGATCGCATAGTCATCGTGGCCGACTAGACAATCGAGCAGAAATGCGTCCGCAATTAGAAAGGACTGAGCTTCGGGTAAGGAGCAGCTGTTAAGAAAATTCGACAAGGCCGCGGAGGCTTCGCCGGCCAGAAGCCCGCGTCCTGTCCGCTGCACTTGCGCAAACTCACCAATCGGAGCCACACGAATACTTTTGCTAGCCTGAATGACGAACTCGGCCAGCACCGCCGGATCTCGCGCTATGCGAGCCTCGTTTAGCGCCGTGTCGCGCCGGTCCGCGAGGTACAGAACCTCGTAGCCCTCGGGATTCGCTCGTCCAAGCTGGGCAGGTACACCCTTACGCCAAATCAACTCATCGACATGGGTAGGAACGACACCAGGATCGAGCTTGCGGCACCGCCTATAACGCCAACCCGGTCCCCATTCCATATTTAGCGTCGGATGCACCCGAACCAAGCGTTCAATCGACGCTTGTTTCTCGGCTAAGGTCATTCCACCAAAGTCATTTACAAGATCGACGACCTCCGTCAGCGGCAATGGAGGAAAAGCTTCGGTGACGGTCTGAACCATTCCCCCGATATAAGCGGTTCACGGCCCGTGTGCCATTCGTAGCAGGCTGTCGCTTCTGCCACGCAGGTGATCGACGGGACATTGAGAGCCAATCTTTCGAGTACGCATCCGGCTAGGCCGGACCGGGCTCTATGCGTTGCGCGCACCAAGCCGCTGCGCGTCTCGGCCGAAGGTAACGATCCCTTACGCTGAGGCGGGAGCGTCGCTGGCGCGACAGGTTGTTTCTCTGGTCGGGGATGGCAGGGCTCCGCCCCAACACCCCCGCAAGAACAAAATCGGCCTCCCGGCTCTTCACTCGCTGCGCTAGCTGCAGAGCGGGCGATCCCCTCCGATTTTCTTCTTGCACCCCTTACCCGGCCTCGGCGATGGCCAGGGGCCATGCACAACGCATGCCCCCAAAACCAAAGGAGACCAGTATGTTGACCGTTACCATCCTCCCCCTGAAAGCTTTCCTCTACCGACGAGCTGAAGTCTCTGCGCGCCCTTCTGCTGGGCTCCGCCCCGCAACCCCCCGGTCAGTGCCAGTCGAGAGCTTCCTTGAGCATTCCGGCGGGTCTGAACCGCTCCCTTTGCCCTCCGCGTCGGGTCCCCTCGGAAGCGGTTAGGCGACCTTAGCTAGACGCGTCTGCTTTCGGGCAGGCACCTGATGTCAGCTCATGGCGCTTTGCCGACGAAGACTCGTTCATATCCGAGGCTTAAAGCGAGCGTCCATTCCTCCGAGTTTCGGATCACTACGATCCCTTGTGGAGCAGCGGAATGCGCCCTTGGCACTGGGCGCAGGATCGTATCAACTGCCTGTTCGCACTAAGCTAAAGCGCGTGTAAAATCAATGACTTGTACTGAATGAATGGCCGTGTTCGTGCTGGGTGAGAATCCTGGCGCCCCAGCCAAAATTTCGCGCAAGTCGCTGATCTGATTGCACCCGAGCGTTCGCTGCCCCTGCGGCGGTGCCGGCGCCACGCCGCGGTGACGCACGTGCCCGTCCCCGGGGGCAGGCGGTCTACGCTGCGTGCCGACGTCGACCGATCGCGGCGTCTCGGGATGTCGGCGCGTCGCGGATGGCTCGGGCCGCGCCATCGCCGATCCGGCCCCCGCCCGCGGGCGGGGAGAGGAGGGCCTGCCCCCCGTCCGATCGGGGCCGCTCTCGGGACAACGACCGTCCGGCGGGACCTTCAGAACCGCGCCGGCCCGACCGCCCGAGGATCCACCCGGCCGAGGCGCTCCAGCAGGTACTCGACTTCGTTCCGCGCGGTGGCGGTGAGCGCCTGCGACGGCTTGCGCTGCGCGTCCGAGGTGAAGATGCCCCGTCGCCGGAAGACGTATTTGCGCACGGCCAGGCCGAGGGGGCCCTGCTGCTGCTCGTAGCGCAGGTACGGCAGATGCGCGTCGAAGAGATCGTGCGCGGCGCCGCGCTCGCCCGCCGCCGCGAGGCGCACGACATCGACCAGCATCTCCGGGAAGGCGTAGCCGGTGTTGGCGCCGTCCGCGCCGCGCTCCACCTCGAAATCGAGGAAGAGGCCGCCGTTGCCGACGAGGATGCCGATGCGGCGCATCGTGCCGTCCCGCTCGAACCCCCGCAGCGCCGAGATCTTCTCCAGGCCCGGCCAGTCCTCGTGCTTCAGCATCGCGCAGGACGGGATCTCGGTGACGATCCGCCGGATCACCGCCGGGGTCATCTGGACGGAGAAGGTCAGCGGGTAGTCCTGCAGGACGAACGGCACGTCCGGGCCGATGGCCTCGGCGGCGTTGCGGAAGTAGGCGACCACCTGATCGTCGGTGCGCAGGGTGTTCGGCGGGGCGATCATCACCCCGGCCGCGCCGATCTCCATGACCTCCCGCGTCAGCGCGCGCATGGCGGCGAAGCCCGGCGCCGACACCCCGACGATCACCGGAAGCGCCGTCCGGCCGATCACCCGCCGAGCGATCGCGACGCCCTCCGCGTGGTCGAGCTTGGGTGCCTCCCCGAGCTGCCCGAGGATCGTGAGGCCGTCCACGCCGGCCCCGACGAAATAGTCCGTCATCCGGTCGAGCGACGCCTCGTCGACCCGGCCGTCCTCGTGGAAGGGGGTGGGCGCGATCGGCACGACGCCGCGGAGCTGGCTCAGGCGTTCCATCAGGGGCGATTCCTCCGCGATCCGTCGATTCTGGCGCGTCGCCTCCCGCTCGTCCAGAACGGTGGTGGGGGCCGCGCCGGGGGTGGCCTCAGCTGCCGCGGTAGGTCGCGTAGCTCCACGGGGTGACGACCAGGGGGACGTGGTAGCGCCCGCCCGGATCGGACACACCGAACCGGACGGGGACGACATCGAGGAACGGCGGCTCCGCCCCCTCCCCCACCGCCTTGTCCGCCCCCGCGAAGTAGGCGCCGACATGGAACAGCAGCTCGTAGGTGCCGGCAGTCAGGGCGGTTCCCTCGAGCAGGGGGCCGTCGGTGCGGCCGTCGGCATTGGTGCGTGCGAAGGCGACGGGCTCCGCCGTCCCGTCGGCGGCGAGGCGGCGCAGCTCGATGGCGACCCCGGCGGCGGGCCGGCCCGATGCGGTGTCGAGGACGTGTGTCGAGAGATGGCCCATGGCGACGATCCTCCGGGATTCGGGCGCCCGCGGGCCCCGCCGGCCGCTGGGGCGGGGGGCGACCGGGACGCCGGAGACGAGCACGCGGCCCTCCCCCCGCGCAACCGGAAAAGGGGAGGCCCCGCCGGGGGCAGGCCGGCGCGGCAGCGTTCCTCGCAGGACGACCCCGCCCGCCCGGGGGGGCGTGCGCCGCGACAGCCGCGCCCATGTCGCGCGCTTCGGCCCGGCCATCCGCGGCCCGGCCGTCTTGACCCACGCGATGCCGCCGCACAACGTCACCGACATGCCGCCCGGGGCGCGGGACGCGCCCGCCCGGCGGCTGGCCCCGCGGTGAGCGCCCGGGCGGCCCACCATCCCGCCGCAGACGAGGGGACGACCGCCATGATCGCCATCGCCGCACTGAACGGGTTGCCCCAGGACGCGTTCGTGTCCCTCCTCGGCGAGGTCTACGAGCACTCGCCCTGGGTCGCCGAGGCCGCGGCCGGGCGCCGGCCCTTCGCCACCCGGGCGGATCTGCACGCCGCGATGGAGGCGGCGGTGGCCGGCGCGGACCGGGGGCGGCGGCTCGCCCTGCTGCGCGCCCATCCGGAGCTCGCCGGGCGCGCCGCGATCCAGGGCGACCTCACCGCGCACTCGAAGAGCGAGCAAAGCGGCAGCGGCCTCCTCGACGCCCCCGCCGCATCCGTGGAGCGGCTGCAGGCGCTCAACCGGGCCTATGCGGATCGCTTCGGCTTCCCGTTCATCATCGCCGTCCGGGGCCTCGACCGGGACGCGATCCTCGCCCGCCTGGAGGCGCGCCTCCGGAACGGGCCAGAGGCGGAGGAGGCCGAGGCCCTGCGACAGGTCGGGCGGATCGCGGCCCTGCGCCTGGAGGCCCTGGTCGAGGGCTGACCGGGCGGGCCGCCCCCGCCCGCCGCGGGGCGCCGGTCCCGACCGGGGGGCGCGGTGGATTTCGCCGGCCGCCCCATTGGCGGAACGGGGCGGTCCTCATACAGTCATCCACATGAATCCCCGCCCTGCCCCCGAGCCCGACCTCCGCCTGCCGCTCTATCAGCGGCTGAGGGACGAGATCGCCTCCCAGATCGCCCGCAAGGCGTGGCGGTCGGGCGAGCCGATCCCCACCGAGGCGGAGCTGGCGGCGACGCATCGCGTGGCGGTGGGCACGGTGCGCAAGGCGATCGACGCCCTCGTCGCCGACGGCCTAGTGGAGCGGCAGCAGGGCCGCGGCACCTTCGTGCGGCGGCCGCGCTTCGACCGGTCCCTGTTCCGGTTCTTCCGGCACCTCGGCCCGGACGGGACCCAGGCCGTCCCCGAGGGGCGGATCCTGCTGCGGGAGGCGCGGCCCGCCCCCGGGCCGGTGCGCGAGGCCCTGGGCCTGGGGGCCCGGGCCGAGGCGGTCCACCTGATGCGAAGCCGCCTCCTGGACGGACGCCCCATCCTGTCCGAGGAGATCTGGCTCCCCGCGGCGCGGTTCGCGGCCCTGCTGGAGGCACCCCTGACGGAGATCGGCGACCTGCTCTACCCGGCCTACGAACGCCTGTGCGGCGAGATCGTCGCCCGGGCGGAGGAGACGCTGACGGTCGGCGCGGCGAACGCCGCCGACGCGGAGGGCCTGGGCATGGCGGAGGGCGCCCCGGTGGTCGTCATCGAGCGCCTCGCCTTCGGCTTCGACAACCGCCCCGTCGAATGGCGCCTGACCCGCGGCGCCGCCACCGACTTCCGTTACCGCATCGACATCCGGTGAGGGCCTCCGCGCCTTGACGCCTGGGCCGGATCGTGCTCCCTTATTCATATAAATGACTAGTCCTCTTAAGGGGACGGAGGAAAGCCCGTGTTCCGCTGGTACCGTGAGATCGGTCCGGCCGAGCGTCGCACCTTCTGGGCCTGTCTGGGCGGATGGTCGCTCGACGCCCTGGACGTGCAGATGTTCAGCCTCGCGATCCCCGCCCTCATCGCCACCTTCGGGCTGAGCCGCGCGGATGCGGGGCTCATCGGCACGGTCACCCTGTGCACGGCGGCCCTCGGGGGCTGGGCCGGCGGCGTCCTGGCGGACCGGATCGGCCGGGTCCGGGCGCTGCAGGCCACGGTGCTCTGGTTCGCGGCGTTCACCTTCCTGGCGGCCTTCGCGCAGAGCTTCCCCCAGCTCCTCGCCCTCAAGGCGCTCCAGGGGCTCGGCTTCGGCGCCGAGTGGGCGGCCGGGGCCGTCCTGATGGCGGAGGCGATCCGGCCCGGCCACCGCGGCCGGGCGCTCGGGGCGGTGCAGGGCGGCTGGGCGATCGGCTGGGGCGGCGCCCTGCTGCTCTCGACGGCGGCCTTCTCCATCCTGGGGCAGGAGACCGCGTGGCGCGTCCTGTTCGCCTTCGGCCTCGCCCCGGCCCTCCTCGTCCTGTTCATCCGCCGCTCGGTCCCGGAGCCGCACAGGTCGGCGGCCATCCCTGCGCCGGCGCGCCCGTTCGCGATCTTCTCGCCCGGCCTGCGACGGGCCACGGTGATCGGGACGCTGCTCGGCCTGGGGGCCCATGGCGGCTTCCACGCCCTGTTCACGTGGCTGCCGGCCTATCTCAGCCTCGAGCGCGGCACCTCGGTCCTCGGCACCGGCCTCTCCCTCGCGGTCATCATCGCCGCCTTCGGCCTCGGCTGCCTCGCGGCCGGCGGCCTCGTGGACCGCCTCGGCCGCCGGCAGACGGTGGCGCTGTTCGCCGCATCCTGCATGGCGTTGGTGGTCCTCTACCTGCTGGTGCCGGTGGACGGCACGGTGCTCCTCCTCCTCGGCGCCCCCCTCGGTTTCTGCGCGGCCGGAATCCCGGCGAGCCTCGCGGCCCTGTTCAGCGAACTCTTCCCCACCGGCCTGCGGGGGACCGGGATGGGCTTCTGCTACAATGCCGGCCGCCTCGGCTCGGCCGTCCTGCCCCTCGGCGTCGGCCTCCTCAGCGAGGTCTGCGGGCTCGGCCCGGCGATCGGCCTGTCCGCCCTCGCCGCCTACGGGCTCGTCCTCCTGGCCGTCGCGCTCCTGCCCGGCCAGGGCGGCGGCGCGCTGCGCCCCCATACCGCGAGTTGATCCGATGAACCGGCGCACCTTCTGCCGCGACATGATCGCGGGCGGCCTCGCCCTCGCCCTGCCCCACCGGAGCCGCGCGGCCGGGGACGAGGCCGGCCCGGCGCGGGTGGACACCCACGCCCACGTCTTCACCCGCGCCCTCACCCTCGCGGGCGAGCGGCGCTACGCCCCCGACTACGACGCGAGCATCGCCGACTACCTCGCCATGCTGGACCGGAACGGCATGACCCACGGGGTGCTGATCCAGCCGAGCTTCCTCGGCACCGACAACGGCTACATGGTCTCGGGCCTGCGCCGGGAGCCCCGGCGGCTGAGGGGCATCGCGGTGCTGGCGCCGGAGGCGGAGGCCGGGGCGATGCGCGACCTGGCCGAGGCCGGCGTGGTCGGCCTGCGCCTCAACCTGATCGGCCGGCCGGACCCGGCCTTCGCCACCCCCGTCTGGCGGGCCCATCTGGCGCGGGTGAGGGACCTGGGCTGGCAGATCGAGGTCCAGGCCGAGGCCCGGCGGCTCGCCGGCCTCCTGCCGCCGCTGATCGAAGCGGGTGTGCCCGTGGTGGTCGATCACTTCGGCCGCATCGACCCCGCCCTCGGCCTCGCCGATCCGGGCCTCGCCGCGCTCCTCGGCTTCGGCCCCGGGGGCCGCGTCTGGGTGAAGCTGTCCGGCGCCTACCGCAACGGCGGCGGCGAGGCGGGCGGGCAGACCGCCCTTGAGGCGGCCGGGCGCCTGCGGGCCGCCTTCGGGGCGGAGCGCCTGCTCTGGGGCAGCGACTGGCCGCACACCCAGTTCGAGACGACGGCCAGCCCCGCCGGGGCCCTGCACGATCTCGACGCCTGGGTTCCGGACGCGGCCGAGCGCCGGATCGTCCTGGGGCGGACGCCCCTGCAGCTTTTCCGCTTCGACCGGTAACAGGGCCGCCCGGCCCCGGCGCTTCCGATTCCAGACGAGGACAGGACCATGGCGACACCCACCACGCCCCCCGCGACACCCGCGGCCGCGTTCGAGGCCCGGACCATGCGCAAGGTCGGGCTCCGGCTGATCCCGTTCCTCGTGCTCTGCTACTTCATCGCCTATGTCGACCGGGTGAATGTCGGCTTCGCGGCGCTGACCATGAACCGCGACCTCGGCCTCTCCACCGCGGCCTTCGGCCTGGGCGGGGGCCTGTTCTTCGTGGCCTACGTCCTGTTCGAGGTGCCGAGCAACCTCGCCATGGAGCGGGTCGGCGCCCGGATCTGGATCGCCCGGATCATGATCACCTGGGGGCTCGTGGGCATCGGCTCGGCCTTCGTCACCGGGCCGGTGAGCTTCGCCGCCGCCCGCTTCCTGCTGGGCGCGGCGGAGGCCGGGTTCTTCCCCGGCGTGATCCTCTACCTGACCTACTGGTTCCCGAAGGCCTACCGGGCGCGGATCGTGGCGATGTTCATGGTCGCGATCCCGCTCTCCAGCTTCTTCGGCTCGCCGCTCTCGGCCGCCCTGCTCACCCTCGACGGGGCGGCCTCCCTGCGCGGCTGGCAATGGCTGCTGATCATGGAGGCCGTGCCGGCGATCCTGCTCGGCCTCGGCGCCCTCGTCCTCCTGCCGAGCCGGCCGGCGGAGGCGGCGTTCCTCCGTCCGGAGGAGCGGGCTTGGCTGGCCGGGCGCCTCGATGGGGAGCGGCTCGCCGCCGAGGCCGCGAGCCCCCACCGCGCCCACGGCCTCGCCGCGGTGCGGTCGGTGCTCACCAACGGCCAGGTCTGGCTGCTGGCCGTGATCTATGCGGGCAGTTCCGCCACCAGCAACACCCTGTCCCTGTGGATGCCGCAGATCCTCAAGGGCTTCGGCCTCACCAACCTGGAGACCGGGCTGCTGAACATGATCCCCTTCGGCATCGCCTCGGTGTTCATGATCTTCTGGGGCCTGCGGGCGGACCGCAGCGGCGAGCGGATCTGGAGCACGGCCCTGCCGCTCGCCCTCACCTCCCTCAGCTTCGCCCTGACGCTGCTCACCGGTTCGCTCACGGTGACGCTGGTGCTGCTCTCGCTGGTCCTGCTCGGCAACTACGCCATCAAGGGGCCGTTCTTCGCCCTGGCCACCGAGACGCTTCCGCCGGCCGAGACCGCGGCGGGCATCGCCGCCATCAACACCATGGCCCATCTCGAGACGGGGGCGATCACCTCGCTGATCGGCCTCCTGCGGGAGCAGACCGGCAGCTTCCCCGTCGCCCTGCTGCCGCTCTGCGCCCTCACGGGCCTCGGCTGCGCCCTGGTCTTCCTGATCGGCCGGCGCCAGGCCCGGGGGCCGGCGGCGCGGGCCGGGGCGCTGGCCGCCCGCACCTGAGGGCGGCCCCCGCCGGGCTTGACGGGGGCGAAGACCGGCCCCGATAAGGGCGTTCACCGGGTTCTCGGAAATCGAACGGCGACGGGGCGGGCCGTGACGGGGTGGGCCATGCCGCAGGGGCTTGCGACGCCGTCGATCCTGAACCGCCTGGACCTCAAGACCCTGCGCCTGTTCGTGGCGATCTGCGAGGACGGGACGCTGAACGGCGCCGCCCGCCGGGCCGCCATCGCCCCCTCCGCGGTCAGCAAGCGCCTCGCCGAACTGGAGCGGGCGCTGGGCTGCGCCTTGCTCGTGCGGGAGCCCAAGGGCATGCGCCCGACGCCCGCCGGCGAGACGCTCCTGCACCACACCCGCCGGATGCTGGCCAGCGCCGAGCAGATCAGCCTCGAACTCGCCGAGCACGCCCGCGGGGTGCGCGGCTTCGTCCGGGTGCTCGCGAACCTCTCCGCCATCGTCCAGTTCCTGCCGGAGGACCTGCAGGCCTTCCTCGCGGCGCAGGGGGGAATCGGGATCGACCTGGAGGAGCGCCCGAGCACGGGGGTCGTGGCCGGCATCGAGGAGGGCGCGGCCGACCTCGGCATCTGCGCCGGGGGCACCGACACCCGCTCCCTCGACGCCTACCCCTATCGCCGCGACCGCCTCGTCCTCGTCGTGCCCGCCGGCCATCCCCTGGCCGGCCGGGGCTCCGTCGCCCTCGCCGACACCCTCGACCACGACCATGTCGGCCTGCACCGGGAAAGCTCGATCTACGCCACCCTGCGCGACGAGGCCCGCCGCCTGGGCCGGCCCCTGAAGCTGCGGATCCACGTGCCGAGCTTCGACGCGATCTGCCGGATGGCGCAGGCGGGGATGGGGCTCGGCGTCGTGCCGGAGCGGGTCCACGCCCTCCTCGGCCCGCAGATGCACGTGGTCGCCGTGCCCCTCACCGATCCCTGGGCCTCCCGCACCCTGACCCTCGTCGTCCGCCCCGGCGCCCTCACCCCCGCCCCGGCCCTGCTCTTCGCCCACCTGCGGGCGGCGGGGTGAGAAGGACCCCTCCCCGTCATGGCGGGCGCAGCGAAGCGATGACCGAAACTGGCGGCCTGCGTTCTCTCCCCGCGAACGCAGGCTGACGCATCGCGTTTAGGCCGTCGGCGCGCGATGAATTATTATGCCTTCAAAATCAACGGAGGGAGCGCTCATGCCAAGCTCAACCACAGCTCCGGCCCAGGGTCCGCTCAGCGGGATCCGGGTCCTCGAACTCGGCCAGCTGATCGCCGCGCCGTTCGCCACCAAGATCCTCGGCGAGTTCGGCGCCGAGGTCATCAAGGTGGAGCCGCCGAACGACGGCGACCCCCTGCGGAAGTGGCGCAAGATGCACGAGGGCACCTCGCTCTGGTGGTACCTGCAGTCCCGCAACAAGAAGTCGATCGCGATCAACCTGAAGTCGCCGGACGGCCTCGCCGTGGTCAAGGACCTCGTGCGCAGCGCCGACGTGGTGGTGGAAAACTTCCGCCCCGGCGGCCTGGAGAAGCTCGGCCTCGGCTGGGACGTGCTCTCGGCCCTGAACCCGAAGCTCGTGATGGTCCGCATCTCCGGCTACGGTCAGACCGGCCCCTACCGCGACCGGCCGGGCTTCGGTGCCATCGGCGAGTCGATGGGCGGCATCCGCTTCACCACCGGCAGCCCGGACAGCCCCCCCGCCCGGGTCGGCGTGAGCATCGGTGACACGCTGGCCTCGCTGCACGGGGTGATCGGCGCCCTGATGGCGCTGCTGCACGTCAAGACCGGCGGCGGCGCGGGACAGGTGATCGACGTGTCGCTCGTGGAGAGCGTGTTCAACGTCATGGAGAGCCTCGTCCCCGAATACGACCTGCTGGGCGAGGTCCGCACCCGCACCGGCGGGGCGCTGCCGGGCATCACCCCCTCCAACACTTACCCCACCAAGGATGGCGGCTTCGTCGTCATCGCCGGCAACTCGGACCCGATCTTCCGGCGCCTGATGACCGCCATCGGCCGCCCGGACCTCGCCGAGGACCCGGCCCTGCGTGGCAACGACGGCCGCAGCGCCGTGGCCGCGATGCTCGACGGGGTGATCGCCGACTGGACGAGGACGCGCACCGTGGACGAGGCGCTGCAGGCCCTCGACGCGGCCGACGTGCCGGCGGGCCGGATCTACTCGGTGGCCGACATCGTGGCCGACCCGCACTACGCCGCCCGGGACATGATCCTGGAGGCGGAGCTGCCCGGCGGCACCAAGGTGAAGATGCCGGGCATCGTGCCCAAGCTCTCCGGCACGCCGGGTTCGGTGCGCTGGCAGGGGCCGGCGCTGGGCGCCCATACCGACGCCGTCCTGGCCAATCTCGGCCGCGACCCCGAGACCATCGAACGCCTGCGCCGCGAGGGAGCCGTCCAATGACCGGGAGCGCCATGCTGATCCAGGAGGTCGCCACCCGCGACGGGTTCCAGATCGAGGCCGCCTTCGTGGAGACGGCGGACAAGATCGCCCTGATCGACGCCCTCTCGGCCGCGGGCTTCTCCCGCATCGAGGTGTCGTCCTTCGTCTCGCCCAAGGCCGTGCCGGCCCTGCGCGACGCCGCCGAGGTCTTCGCCGGCATCCGCCGCCGGCCCGGCACGGTCTACGTGGCCCTGGTGCCGAACCCCAAGGGCGCCGAGCGGGCGCTCGCCGCCGGGGTCGATGAGGTCAACCTCGTCGCCTCGGTGAGCGAGACCCACAACCGCGCCAACATGGGCATGACGCCCGCCGCCTCGATCGAGGGCTTCGGCCGGATCATGGAGGCGGTGAAGGGGTCGGGCGTCTCCACCAACGCCACCGTCGCCACCGCCTTCGGCTGCCCGTTCGAGGGCGAACAGCCGGCGGACAAGGTGATGGCGCAGGTGGAGCGCTACCTCGCGCTGGGCATCGAGGGGGTGACGCTCGCCGACACCACCGGCATGGCCAACCCCCGGCAGGTGGAGGCGCTGGTCGCGCGGGCGCTGACCCTCGTGCCGGCCTCGAAGCTGACGCTCCACTTCCACAACACGCGCGGCCTCGGCCTCGCCAACGTGCTCGCCGCCTACGGGGCGGGCGCGCGCCGGTTCGATGCGGCGCTGGGCGGGCTCGGAGGCTGCCCCTTCGCGCCGGGCGCCACGGGCAACATCTGCACCGAGGACCTCGCCAGCATGGCCCACGAGATGGGGATCGAGACGGGCCTCGACCTCGAAGGCCTGATCGGCCTCTCCCGCGACCTGCCGCGCCTCGTCGGCCACGACGTGCCCGGCCAGGTCGCCAAGGCCGGTCGCCCCTGCGACCTGCACCCGGTGCCGCAGGCCGCCTGACGTCCCGTCATGCCTGTGGGGATCGTCGCTGAATCCGGGCGAGGTCCGACACCCTCGCCGTCTTCGCCCGCGAGGACGGGGTGGCAGACGGCGACGGTCATGGACGCCCCAGTTCGCACCGATCCCCGCCAGGGAGAGTGAGAGCGCGATCGAGGTTTGACGGACGCCGCTGCGGCGAACCGCAAGAACCCTTCCCCGGACGTCGCCACGAGAAGCGGTGCCGGATGCCCGAAGTCTTGGAGGAAACGAAATGAGCGCCGTCACCACCAGCCCGCTCGCGGGCGCGGCCGAAGTCACCGAGAGCAGCGTGGTCCGCAAGGCCGCGTGGCGGCTGATGCCGCTGATCATGGTCTGCTACATGTTCGCGTTCTTCGACCGCATCAACATCAGCTTCGCCAAGTTCCAGCTCCAGAGCGACCTCGGCTTCAGCAACGTCGCCTACGGGCTCGGGGCGAGCATGTTCGTGGTGGGCTACGTGATCTTCGAGGTGCCCTCCAACCTGTTCCTCTACAAGGTCGGGGCGCGGCGCTGGATCGCCCGGATCATGATCTCCTGGGGCATCGCCACGGCGATGATGGTGTTCATCAGCACCGAGTGGCACTTCTACGTGCTGCGCTTCATCATCGGCGCCATGGAGGCGGGCTTCGCGCCGGGCATCCTGTACTACCTGACCCTGTGGTTCCCGGCCTCGTTCCGGGGCCGCGTGACCTCGTTCATGTTCGTTGCCTCGGCCTTCTCCGGCATCTTCGGCGCGCCGGTGGCGGGCCTGATCCTCGGCGGCCTCAACGGCACGGCGGGGCTCGCCGGCTGGCAGTGGCTGTTCCTGGCCGGCGGCCTGCCCTGCCTCGTCCTCGGCGTGCTGGTGTTCCTGCGCCTCGACGACAGGATCGCGGACGCCCGTTGGCTGACGCAGGCGGAGAAGGACCTCCTGGCCTCGAAGATCGCCCACCACAACCGCGACATCGGCGACCACTCCCTCTGGGGCGCGATCAGGCAGCCGGGCTTCCTCCTCATCGCCCTCGTGTACTTCCTCCTGCAGATCGGGTCCTACGGGCTGAACTTCTGGGGGCCGGACCTGATCAAGACCGCCACCGGCGGGACGGCGGCCTCGGTCGGCTTCCTCACCGCGATCCCCTACATCTGCGGCGCCATCAGCATGATCGTGATCGGGCGCCTGTCCGACGCCTCGGGGGAGCGGCCGAAATTCGTCGCCGGCCTCGCCGTCGCGGCGGCCCTCGGCTTCTTCGCCGCCGGCCTGTTCGACAAGCAGATCGTGCCGCTGATGATCGCCCTGGCGCTGGTCGGCTCCGGCATCGTCGCCTCGATCCCGACCTTCTGGACCCTGCCGGCCAAGCTCGTCACCGGCGTCGGCGCGGCGGGCGGCATCGCGCTCATCAACACCCTCGGCCAGTTCGGCGGCATCGTCAGCCCGGTGGCGGTGGGCTGGGTGAAGGACCTGACCGGGTCCACCACCCCGGCCCTCTACGGCATCGGCACCCTGTGCCTCGTCGCGGCGGCCCTGCTCGTCTTCGCGACGCCCGCGAGCCTCCGGCGGAACGACCGGGAGGCCTGAGCCCCCGGCGTTCGGCCGCCCCCTCCCTCCCCCGCGGAGGGGGAGCGGGCAGGCCCTCACGCCGCGTAGCGGGCCACCGCGAGGTCGTCCCCGGCGATCTCCGGGGTCCTGCCGGTCACGAGGTCGGCGAGCAGGCGGCCGGAGCCGCAGGCCATGGTCCAGCCCAGCGTCCCGTGGCCGGTGTTGGTGAACAGGTTCGCCACCCGCGTCGGCCCGACCACGGGCGTGCCGTCCGGCGTCATCGGCCGCAGGCCGGTCCAGAAGGTCGCCCGGGTGAGGTCGCCCCCCGCGGGGAAGAGGTCGGTGACCGAGCGGGCCAGGGTCTCCCGGCGGGGCTCGCGTAGGAGGCTGCTGAAGCCCGCGAGCTCGGCCGTGCCGCCGACGCGGATGCGATCCCCGAGGCGGGTGATGCCGACCTTGTAGGTCTCGTCCATGATCGTGGAGACCGGCGCGGCCTCCGGGTCGGTGACCGGCAGGGTCAGGGAGTAGCCCTTCACCGGATAGACCGGCACGTCGATCCCCAGCGGCCGCAGCAGGGCCGGGGTGTAGCTCCCCAGCGCCGCCACGTAGGCGTCCGCCCGGAGCCGTTCGCCCCCGGTCGTCTCGACCTCGCTCACCCGGCCGCCCGCGTGGTGGAGGCGGGCGATGGAGACGCCGTAGCGGAAGGTCACGCCGAGCCCCTCGCAGAGGACGGCGAGGGCCTTGGTGAACAGGTGGGCGTCGCCGGTCTCGTCGCCGGGCAGGCGCAGGCCGCCGACGAACACGCCGCCGACCCGGGCCAGCGCCGGCTCGGCGGCGATGCAGCCCGCCGGGTCGAGCACCTCGTAGGGCACCCCGTAGGCGTCGAGGACGCGGGTGTCGTCGCCCACATGGTCGAGCTGCTTCTGCGTCCGGAACAGCTGGAGCGTGCCCTTCTCCCGGTGGTCGTAGGCGATGCCGGTCTCCGCCCTCAGGTCGCGCAGGACGTCGCGGCTGTATTCCGCCAGCCGCACCATCCGCCCCTTGTTGCGGGCGTAGGCGTCCTCGGTGCAGTTGGCGAGCATCCGCGCCAGCCAGCCGTAGAGGCGCGGCTCCAGGCGCGGCCAGAGGACCAGGGGGCGGTGGCGCATCATCAGCCACTTCAGCGCCTTCACCGGGACGCCCGGCGCCGCCCAGGGGGCCGAGTAGCCGGGCGAGACCTGCCCCGCATTGGCGAAGCTGGTTTCCAGCCCCGCCCCCGGCTGGCGCTCCAGCACCGTCACCCGGTGACCGGCCTTGGCGAGGTAATAGGCCGAGGTGACGCCGACGACGCCGCCCCCGAGGATCATGACGTGCATGGCGCGGCTCAGGCTCCGAGGTAGCTGCGGTGGAAGCGGTGGCCGAGGCGCGTCAGCACCTCGTAGCCGATGGTGCCGGCGGAGGCGGCGAGGGCGTCGATGTCCTGATCGGGCCCGAGGAGGTCCACGAGGGAGCCCGGCCCGATGGCGCCGGCCGGCAGGTCGGTGGCGTCGAGGACGAGGCTGTCCATCGACACCCGCCCCACCACCGGCAGGCGGTGTCCCGCGCACCATGCCGCCCCGGCCCCGGCCCCGGCGCTGCGGGGGAACCCGTCCGCGTAGCCGACGGCCACCGTGGCGAGGCGGCTGTCCCGGGCGAGCACGGCCGCGTGGCCGTAGCCCACCGCCCTCCCCGCCGGGACGGCGCGCAGCTGCATCACCCGCGCCCGCAGGCCCACCACCGGCCGCAGCGGGTTCGGGAGGCCCGCCTGCGGCGCGATCCCGTAGAGGGCGGCGCCGGGGCGGACCATGTCGAAATGGAAGCCGGGCCCGAGGAAGATCCCCGACGAGGCCGCGAGGCTCGCCGGCACCTGCGGCAGGCGGGCGCGCACCGCCGCGAAGGCCGCCCACTGCGCCGCGTTGGCGGGGTGGTCCGGCGTGTCGGCGCAGGCGAGGTGGCTCATCACCAGGCGGAGGGAAAGGCCCCCGAAGGCGTCCGCCGCGTCGAGGAGGGCCGACAGCTCCGCCGGATCGAAGCCGAACCGTGCCATGCCGGAATCGACTTGGAGGATCGCGGGCAGGCGCCGCCCGAGCCGCGAGGCGAGGTCCCGCCAAGCCCGGAGCTGGGCGCGGTCGTTCAGGACGGGGACGAGGTCGCAGGCGGCGCAGGCGCCCTCGCTGCCGGGCGTCGTCCCGTTGAGCACGCCGATCACCGGGCCGCCCCCGAGGATGGCGCGCAGGGCGACCCCCTCCCCCACCTGGGCCACGAAGAAGTGCCCGCAGCCCGCCGCCGCCAGGGCCGGCGCGACCCGCCCGGCGCCGAGCCCGTAGGCATCCGCCTTCACCACGGCGGCGCAGGCCGCCGTCCCGGCCCGGCCGGCGAGGAGGCGGTAGTTCTCCACCAGGGCGGACAGATCGACCGTCAGGAACGAGGCGGCGGTGCCGGTTTCCTGCCGGATGTCCCGATCGAGAATGCCCATGCCCGAACCCCCGCGGCGTCGAGGGACAAGCTACAGGCAGGATCGCCGAATTTCCCGCGGATCTGCGGAAGGTGTTTGCGTTCGAAGCGTGGCAGTGCAAAATCCTTCGACGATTCCGCATGTCCTTCGACGGACCGCCATGGACGACATCGACCGCCGGATCCTTCAGGCCCTCCGGGCCGACGGGCGCATCAGCAATGCCGACCTCGCCGCGGCGGTGGGCCTGTCGGCCTCGGCCTGCCACCGCCGGGTCCGGGTGCTGGAGGAGGCGGGCATCATCCGGGGCTACACCGCGATCATCGGCGGCGTCACCGACGCCCCGGGGCTCGTGGTGCTCACGCAGTTCACCCTCGACCGGCAGACGGAGGACTACCTCAACCGGTTCGAGGCGGCGGTGCGGCGCTGCCCCGAGGTGCAGGATTGCTACCTGATGACCGGCTCGGCCGACTATCTGGTGAAGATCAAGATCGCCGACGCGGCCGATTACGAGCGGCTGCACAAGGAGGTGCTGTCGCGCCTGCCGGGGGTCGCCCGGCTGCAATCGAGCTTCGCCATCAGGACCGTCGTGGCCGGGGGGCGGACCCCGTGACCGGCCCCGCCTGCGACCTGCGCCTCCTGCGCGCCACCCTCGCCGACGGGCGGAGCGCCGCCATCGACGTCACGGGGGGCAGGATCGCCGCCCTCCACCCGCCGGGCGCGCCGATGCCGGGGGCCGGGCGGGTGATCGACCTCGCCGGGGCCCTGGTGCTGCCCGGCCTCGCGGACGCGCATGTCCACCTCGACAAGTGCCTGCTCGGCCTGGGCTGGCGACCGCACCGGGCGCAGCCCTCCGTCCTCGCGCGGATCGAGGACGAGAAGGCGTTCCGCCGGGGGGGCCGCACCCCCCTCGCCGAGCAGGGCGCCGTGGCCCTGCTGGAGCGGATGCTGCGCGGGGGCACCACCAGCCTGCGGACCCATGTCGACATCGACGACGTGACCGGCCTCGACCACCTCGCCCAGATCCTCGACCTGCGGGCGCAATGGTCCGGCCGGGTGCAGATCCAGATCGTCGCCTTCCCGCAGAGCGGGATCCTGCGCTGCCCGCCGGTGGCGGGGTATCTGGACGAGGCCCTGCGGATGGGGGCCGACCTCGTGGGCGGCCTCGATCCGGTCGGCATCGACGGCGACCGGGACGGGTCCCTCGGCACGGTCTTCGCCCTGGCGGAGCGGCACGGACGCGGCATCGACATCCACCTCCACGACGGGGGCGAGGCCGGGCTCGGGGAGATCGAGTCGATCATCGCCCGCACCCGCGCCGCGGGCCTCGGCGGGCGGGTCGCGATCAGCCACGCCTTCGCCCTGGCCGATGCCGACGACCTGCGCCTCGGCCGGGTGGCGGAATCCCTGGCGGGTGCCGGGATCACCCTCGTCAGCAGCGTGCCCGGCGGGCGGCGATGCCCGCCGCTGCCGCGCCTGCGGGACCTCGGCGTCGCCGTCTGCCTCGGCACCGACAACGTGCGCGACTGCTGGAACCCGTCCTCGGTCACGGGCATGGTCGAGCGGGCGATGCTCGCCGCCCACCGGTTCGATCTGCGGGGCGACGGGGAGATCGCCGGGCTCCTCGACACCATCGCCGGGGTGCCGGCCCGGGCGCTCGGCCTCGGCCCCGGCGCGGTGGCGCCGGGCCTGCGGGCCGACCTCGCCGTCTTCGAGGCGGCCTGCCTGCCGGAGGTGATCGTGGAGCGGTGCCGGCCCTCCCTCGTTATGGCCCGGGGCGCGGTCGTCCTGGACCGGGGGGTGTCCCCGGCGGCCTAGGGCCGTTCCGACGAGGCCGGCCGGCGGATCGCGCGAGGGGGGACGGGCCATGGGGATGATCGCGATCGTCGGGGCCGGGATGGCGGGGCTCGCCTGCGCCCGGGCCCTGGAGGATGCCGGCCACCGGACGGCCCTGTTCGACAAGGGCCGCAAGGCGGGGGGCCGAATGTCCTGCCGGGAGGGCACCTCGCCCGCCGGCCCGGTCGCCTTCGATCACGGCGCCCAGTACATGACGGGCCGCGATCCCGCCTTCCTCGCGCAGCTGGCCGCGTGGCGGGCCGCCGGGCTGGTGGCGCCCTGGCCGGCGGCCGGCCCGGAGGCGTGGGTCGGCGTGCCGGGCATGAACGCGCCGCTCCTGGCCCTGGGCCGGGATCTGCCCGTCCGCTGGGGGACGCGGGTGGAGGCCCTCGTCCGGGAGGAGGCGGGCTGGCGGCTCACCGGCGAGGGACTCGACGAGGGCGGGTTCCGGGCGGTCCTGACCGCCATCCCCGCCGAGCAGACGGCCACGCTGCTGCGCGACTGCGCCCCCGACTTCGCCGGGATCGCCGGGCGGACGCCCTCCGCCCCATGCTGGACCGCCATGGCGGCGTTCCCGGCGCGGCTGCCCATCGGCGGGGACGTGCTGCGGACGGAGGGCGCGGTCGCCTGGGCCGCGCGCAACTCCGCCAAGCCGGACCGCCCGGCGACGGAGGCCTGGGTGATCCAGGCGAGCCCGGGCTGGTCCCGCACCCACCTCGAACGGGAGGCGCCCCCCGTGGCCGACGCCCTCCTGGCGGAGTTCTTCGCGGCGGCGGGCATCGCCGCCACTGCGCCGTCGGCGCTGACGGCGCACCGCTGGCGCTACGCGAAATCGGGGGCGGCCGAGCGCGCCACGATGTGGGACCCGGAGCGCGGCATCGGCGCCTGCGGCGACTGGCTCACCGGGCCCCGGGTGGAGAATGCGTGGCTCTCCGGCCGTCGCCTGGCGGAGGCGGTGGCGGGGTCGGTGGGCTGAGCCCCGTCAGGGTCTGGCCAGGACGAGCCCCGGCAGCACCAGCGCCAGCCTCAGGCCGGCGCCGTCCTGCTCGCGCTCCATCGAGGCCTCGAGCTGGCGCAGCGACATCTCCACCAGCAGGGAGCCGAAGCCCCGGCCCGGGCTCGGCCCGGCGGTGCGGGCCGTGCGCTCGCTCCAGGTGAGGGTGAGGCCGTCCTCCACCCGCTCCCAGGTCACGGAGAGGGCGCCGTCGTCGGAGCCGAGCGCCCCGTACTTCACGGAGTTCGTGGCCCATTCGTGCAGGATCATCGCCAGCGACGAGACGTGCCGCCAGTCGATGGAGACGAGGGGGCCGTCGATCGCCGTGGGGACGTGGTCGCGGTAGGGCCGCAGGGTCGCGTTGACGAGGCCCGCGAGGTCGCTCGCCCCCTGCCCGCCGCTCGGGTCGGCGAGGGAATGCGCCCGGCCCAGCGCCGAGATGCGGTCGCGCATGTCGGAGGCGAAGACGCCGATGTCCCGGTGGGTGCGCGAGCCCGCCGAGATCATGCCGCCGATGATGGCGAAGAGGTTCTTCACCCGGTGGTTCATCTCCCGCAGCATCAGGTCGCGGGTCTCGGCCAGGGCGTATTCGGGCGAGACGTCGATGCAGACGCCCACCACCCGCTTGCTGTCGCCGCTGCGGGTCAGGCGGCCGTAGCTGCGCACGTGCCGGGAGGCGTGCTTGCCCGTCCGCACGCGCAGGCGGGTCTCGAACTCGTCGAGGCCGTGCGCCACCTCGGCCAGGGCGGCATTCAGGCCGTCGCGGTCCTCCGGGAACACCCGGGCGGCGAAGGTCTCGGCGGCGTGGGGCGTGTCGGGGGCGAGCCCGAACATCGCCCCCGCCGTGCTGTCGAACATGATGCTCGCCGAGTCCGGGCTGTATTCCCACACGCCGATCCCCCCGGCCTTGACCGCGAGGTCCAGCCGCTCCCGCTCGGCGGCGAGCTGGCGCTCCAGGGCGAGGGCGTCGGTGATGTCGGTGAGGACCAGGGTGGCGCCGTCGATGCTGCCGTTCTGCAGGCGGTAGGGCAGCACCCTGAGGGACAGGGTCCGGTCCCCGTCGCGGGTGACGATGCGGCGCTGCACCGCCGCGCCGCCCGCGCAGATCTCCGCGGCGTCGCGCAGGTAGTCCTGGCTCGCGAGGCGGCTCGACACGTCGGCGAGGGGCCGCCCCCGGTCGCCCGGCTGGAGGGGGAAGATCGCCGTCGCGGCGGAGGTGAAGCTGCGCACCCGCAGGTCGCGGTCGAGGACGATCACCCCGAGGTCGGTCGATTCGAAGAAGTTGCGCAGGTCGGCGTTGGCGACGGTCAGCTGCTCGACCTTGGTCTTCAGCTCGTCGTTGACGGTGGACAGCTCCTCGTTGGTCGATTGGAGCTCCTCGTTCATCGACATCATTTCTTCGTTGGAGCTCTTCAGCTCCTCGTTGGTGGTCTCCAGCTCCTCGACGGTGGAGCGCAGCTTGTAGCGGGTGCGCAGCAGCTCCTCTTCCAGGGCCTCGACGTGGTCGCCGCCGGCATCCATCTCCATCAGGTCGAGGTCGTCGGCCGGCTGGAAGGCGCCGACGTCCCGCAGGATCAGCAGCATCGAGCCGTCCGGCAGGGGGTCGCAGACCACCTCCACCTTCTGGACCCCGTATTCCGATTGGACGCTCACATCCCGCACCACCACGCGCTTGCGCACGTCGCGGGTCTGGCGCAGCAGCGGGCCGAGCACGTCGCGCAGGCCCGGCCGGGCGAGGGTGATGGCGCTGGTGCCCCCGGTCCGGCTGACGGGAAAATCGAAGTAGCGGCTGAGCCGCCCGTAGGCGGCGATGATGCCGCCGTCCTCGTTCAGGACCATGCTCGGCGGGGCGTAGCGCTCCACCATCCGCCGCACGGCGACGGTCTCGTCGGAGATCGAGGGCTCGCCCCGGCGCTCCTGGCGTTCGCCGCGCGGGCTCTCCCCCCGGCGGGCGCTGCCGGGCAGGTCGATCGGGTATTTCGGGGCGCCGGGCGGGCGCTCGAACAGGCGCGCGTGCGCGTCGATGGCCGGGAAGAGCTGCTCGAAGCGGGTGACGCTCTCGGAGGGGCCGAGGAACAGGTACCCGCCCGGCCGCACCGCGTAGTGGAACAGGGGCACCACCGATTGCTGCAGCCGGTCATCGAAATAGATCAGCAGGTTGCGGCAGGAGACGAGGTCGACCCGGGAGAAGGGCGGATCCTTCACGAGGCTGTGGCTGGAGAAGCGGATCAGGTCGCGGATCTCGGGCCCGACGGTGAAGCGCTCGGCGTGGAGCACCACGTAGCGGTCGCGCAGGGCGGGCGGGATGTCCGCGAGGGCGGCAACCGGATAGGCCGCCTCCCGGGCGATCTGGAGCATCCGCTCGTCGATGTCGGTGGCGAAGATCTGGACGGCGCAGGGCACGTCGAGCCGCCGGGCGGCGTCGGCGAACAGCATGGCGATGGTGTAGGCCTCCTCGCCGCTGGAGCAGCCCGGGATCCAGACACGGATGTCCTCGTCCGGGTTGCGGGTGCGCAGCAGGGGCTCGATCGCCCGCACGCGCAGCACCTCGAACATCTCGGCGTCGCGGAAGAAGCGGGTGACGTTGATGAGCAGGTCCCGGAACAGGGCCTCGCACTCGTCCTTGTCGGCCCGGACGCGGGCGAGGTACGCCCGGCCCGAATCGAGGCCGAGGACGTGCATGCGCCGCTCCACCCGGCGCACCAGCGTGGTCCGCTTGTAGCCCGCGAAATCGTGGCCGACGGCGGCGCGGATGACCCGGCACAGGTCGTCCACGTGGTTGCTCACGTGGTCCGCCTGCGCCCCGTCCCCGGCGGCCCGGCGCCGGAAGAAGGCGGCGAGGCAGTCGACGATCTCCCCCGGCGGCTGCACGAAGTCCACGAGCCCCGTCCCCACGGCGGAGAGGGGCATGCCGTCGTAGCGGGCCGAATCCGGCTGCTGCACGACGCAGACGCCCCCGTTCTCCTTCACCGCCCGCAGGCCCGTGGTGCCGTCCGCCCCCGTGCCCGAGAGGATCACGCAGGCGGCGTTGGCCTGCTGATCGACGGCGAGGGAGAGGAAGAAGTCGTCGATGGGCCGGCGCAGCCCCCGCGGCTGCACGAAGGTGGTGAGTTCGAGGACGCCGTTCTGGATGGCGAGCCCCCGGCCGGGGGGGATGATGAAGACCGTGTCGCGCGCGATCCGCTCCCCGCCCTCGCATTGCCGCACGGCCAGCTCGGTGTGCCGGTCGAGGAGCTGGGCCAGCATGCTCTCGTGGTTGGGGTCGAGGTGCTGGACGACGACGAAGGCCATGCCGGTGGGGAGGCGGGCGCGGGCCAGCATCTCCCGCAGGGCCTCCAGGCCCCCGGCCGACGCGCCGATCCCCACGACGGGGCCGCTGAAGGGGGCGGGCACGGTCCGCTCGGGTCCGTCCAGGACCTCGGAGGCGCCCCCCGCGGCGTCGTCAAGGAAATCCTGGTGCATCGAGATCCGCGAGGGTGAGCTTCGCCTGCGCCACGGTGGCGAGGGAATTGGCGATCGTCATGAGCGAGCCCTCGATGACGATGCCGCTCTCGGCCAGGGCAGGGCCGAGCCGGGAGATGGTCTGTCCCAGCTCCGCATCGTAGGCAGAAAGCAGCTCCGGTTGCGAGCGGCTGACATCGAATTGAGATGCGAAAAGAAAGCGCACCTCCCCCGATAGGGACTTCAACTTGGACATATAAAGAAGGTTCACGAACGGACGTCCGTCCTTGCGGAAATTGAGGATCGTCGTCCGCACGGAGGCTTGGCGTCCGCCCTCCAGGAAGGCGCGGATCTTGGCGCGCGGCTGCTCGTTCGCGGCGTCGCGCTGGAGCATGCGGCAGTTGCGGCCGAGAACATCCTTGTCCTCGTAGCCGGTGAGGGCCCGGAACGGCTCGTTCACCAGCAGGAGGGGGTTGTCCTCGGTGATGTCGGCCAGCGCCAGGGCGATGTTCGAGGCCTCGAAGTAGCGCTGGAGTTCGGCCGGGATGTCTTGCCTGTGCACGGTCGTTCCCCCCTCGCCACCGCCCAGTCGCCCCGCGCGTCCGCGGCTCCGATGCGCCGTCGGGCGACGGTCGGCCTGCCCCGCCGCTGCGGGCGGGGCACGCGGACGGGCGCCGTCATGCGAGCGCCCCCCGGATATGGCAAGCGCCGCCGCATCTGCCAGCCCGGGCGGGAGCGCCCTGCCTCCCCCATGACGCCGGGGCGGGGCCGCGCGAGGGCGCGCGCGACGGACCGGGGGGGCGGAGAAGGGGCCGCCATTCCGCAGGGTGGGAGGGGGTGGGGGCGCCCCCCGGGGAGGGCCGCCCCCTTCGGATCAGAACTTGTAGGTGATGCCCGCGCCGACGATCCACGGGTCGATGTCGACGCGGCCGCGGACGGCCCCGGCGTTCAGCTTCACCTTGGTGTCGAGGAAGAGCTTCTTCACATCGACGTTCAGGCCCCAATGGGAATCGATCATGTAGTCGAAGCCGGCCTGCAGGGCGGGGGCGAAGCCGCTGGTGAGGCGGAAGCTCGTGAAGCCGCCCCGCTCCGTCTCGCCGAAGAAGGCCGAGTAGTTCACGCCCGCGCCGACATACGGCTTGAACGCGCCGAGCCCGTCGAAATGGTACTGGAAGGTGAGGGTCGGCGGCAGGATCCAGGTCTCGCCGATCCGGGTGCCGGCCAGGGTGCCCGCCCCCCTGACGCTGTGCCGGGTGACGCCGAGGATCAGCTCCGCGGCGATGGTGCGGGTGAAGAAGTAGGAGATGTCGAGTTCGGGGATCACCGAATCGCTGATCGACACCTTCGCACCGGTGAGGGGCACGCCCCCGGCGCTGAGCGCGGCGCCCGGATCGGGCAGGACGCCGAGGACGCGCACCCGGACCAGCCAGGGCGACCACTCGGCCGGCATCGGCGGGGCGGCGGGGGCGGCGGCGAAGGACGGCAGGTCGGCCGCCCCCGCGGCGGTCGTTCCGAGGCTCAGCGCGGCGACCGCGGCGAGGAGGGCTTTCCGTAGGGACATGGTGACGGCCGTTCCGAGAAGGGTTGTGCGGGCACCGGGCGAACCGGCCCTCCCATCAAGCCGCCGGGGCGACCGCCTTCCTTGATCGGGATCAAAAACCGGCTACGCGGCGCGGCTGTGGAGCGCGGCCGCGGTGCCGAGATAGGCGTCGAAGGCCGCCGCCACGGCCCGGACCAGGGGGCGGGCGTCCCCGGGGACGAGGAGGACATCGCCCTCCCGCCGGACGAGGCCGTCGGCGAGGAGCGCGGGCAGCCGCGGCAGCGCGGCGAGGAAGGGGCCGGCCTCCCGCCCGTGCGCCCGGCAGACCTGCCCCGCATCGACGGCGAAGCCGCACATGATCGCCTCGATCAGCCCGGCCCGCAGCCGGTCCTCCGTGGTGAGGGCGTGGCCCCGCACCGTGGCGAGGCCGCCCGCCGCGATCCGGTCGGCATAGGCGCGCAGGGCGGGCGCGTTCTGGACGTAACCCTGCGGCAGGCGCCCGATGGACGAGGCGCCGAACCCCAGCAGCAGGCCGGCGGGGTCGGTCGTATAGCCCTGGAAGTTCCGGTGCAGGCGCCCCGCCCCGTCGGCCAGCGCCATCGGGTCGCCCGGCAGGGCGTAGTGGTCGAGGCCGATCCTCCGGTAGCCGGCGTCGGTGAGGGCGTCGGCGATCGCCTCGGCCTGGGCGCGGCGGTCCCCGCCTTCGGGGAGGGCGGCGGGGTCGATCCGGCGCTGGTGCTTCTTGAAGGCGGGGACGTGGGCGTAGCCGAACACCGCCAGCCGGTCGGGCCGGAGCGTCAGGCATTGCCGCACCGTGTCGAGGCAGCTCCCCACGTCCTGATGCGGCAGGCCGTAGATCAGGTCGAGGTTGATGCCCCCCACCCCCGCCGCCCGCAGCCCCTCGACGGCGGCGGCGGTGACGGCAAAGCCCTGCCGACGGCGGATCGCCTCCTGCACCCGGGGATCGAAGCTCTGCACGCCGAGGCTCGCCCGGGTCACCCCCGCCCGGCCCAGCGCCGCGACCATGGCCGGGGCGAGGGTGCGCGGGTCGATCTCGACGGCGATCTCCGCATCGGGCTCCAGGGGGAAGCGCGCCCGCAGGGCCGCCACCAGGCCCTCGAAGGCGTCCGGCGCCATCACCGTCGGCGTGCCGCCGCCGAAATGGACGTGCCGCACCGGCGGCGCCCCCGGCAGGTGCCCGGCCACGAGGTCGATCTCCCGCCGGAGCAGGGCGACATAGTCGGCGATGGGGGCGTCGTGTTGGGTGATGGCGGTGTGGCAACCGCAATACCAGCACATCGACCGGCAGAACGGGACGTGGAGGTAGAGCGAGGCGCTGGCCGCCCCCGCCCCGTCCCCGAGCCAGTCCGCATAGGTCCCGGGGCCGACCGCCCCCGAGAAATGCGGGCTCGCCGGATAGCTGGTGTAGCGCGGCAGGCGCTCGTCGGCGTAGCGCGCCCGCACATCCTCCCGCATGACGCGTCCCTCCCCGGCCCTCTCGGCCGCCGCCCGGGGTAGGGCGGCCCCGCCCTCCCCTCCTTGACCTGGCGCAAATCCGGCCGGGACCCCGCGTCAGTCGTCGTCCAGCACCCGGTGCTCGGCGCCCTCCATGTCGTCGTACTGGCCGTTGCGCAGGGCCCAGAGGAAGGCGGCGAGGCTCAGCCCCCCGAAGGCCAGGGCCAGGGGGATGAGCAGCAGCAGGACAGTCACGGGCGGCCTCGCCCGCGCAGGGCGTTCAGGGTCACGACCACGGACGAGCCGGACATGGCCAGCGCCGCGATGAGCGGGGTGAGCAGCCCCGCCGCCGCCAGGGGGACGGCGAGCAGGTTGTAGGCGCCCGAGAACCACAGGTTCTGCAGCATGAGCCGCCGCGCCCGCTCCCCGGCGGCGAGCACCGCCAGGACCGGCGCGAGGTTCCGGCCCAGGAACAGGGCGTCGGCCGCGGCCTGGCTGACATGGGCCGCCGTGACGGGGGAGAGGGAGGCATGGGCCGCCGCCAGCGCGGGCGCGTCGTTGAGGCCGTCGCCCACCATCAGCACCCGCCGCCCGTCCCGCTGCAGGGTCTCGATCCGGGCGATCTTGTCCTGCGGGGTGAGCCCCGCCTCCCATTCGGCCACCCCGAGCCGCCCGGCCACGGCGGCGACGGCGGCGGCGCGGTCCCCCGACAGGACCAGCACGCGCCGGCCGGATTTCCGCAGGGCCGCCACGACGAAGGCCGCATCGGGCCGGAGATCCTGCCGCACGGGGAAGGCGACCGGCGCGGCCTCGCCCGCCCGGAAGCAGATCACCGAGGCGTCGGGATGCGCGGCCAGCGCCGCCGCGGCCTCGGCCTCGGCGCCGCAGAAGGCGGGGGAGCCGAGGCGCAACGCGACGCCCCCGTCCACGGCCCGGACGCCCAGGCCCGCCGCCTCCTGCGCCCCCGGGAAGGGCGCCGCCCCCCCGGCGCAGCCGGAGAGGGCCATCGCCATCGGGTGCCGGCTCGACAGGGCGAGGCGGGCCGCCAGGACGACGTCCCGCGGGTCGTGCTGCGCCCCGGCCAGAACCGGCTCCGGCAGCGTCAGCGTGCCGGTCTTGTCGAACACCACCGTGTCGATGGCGGCGAATCGCTCCAGGGCGGTCCCGTCGTTGAGGAGCACACCCTCCCGGAACAGGGCGCCCGCCGCCACGACCTGCACCGCCGGGATCGCGAGCCCCAGGGCGCAGGGGCAGGTGACGATCAGCACCGCCACCGCATTGAGGAGCGCCGCGTGCCAGCCGGCCCCCGAGGCCAGCCAGAACCCGAGCGTCAGGAAAGCCGCCGCGTGGACCAGGGGCACGTAGAGGCGCGTCGCCCGGTCGGCGAGGACGAGGGTGCGGGAGCGGGCCTCCAGCGCCCGGCCCATCAGCCCCTCCACCTCGTCCAGCAGGCTCGCCCCGGCGGCGGCCGTCACGCGCACCGTCAGGGCGCCGTTGCCGTTGAGCGCCCCGGCGAAGATCCGGGCGCCCCCGCGCACGGTGACGGCGGCGGTCTCCCCGGTGACGAGGCTCTGGTCGAGGTCGGAGATGCCCTGCTCCACGACGCCGTCGGCGGGCACCCGCTCCCCCGGCCGCAGGAGGATCCGCATGCCGGGGTCGAGGTCGGAGACCGGCACCTCCCGCAGGCTCCCGTCCGGGGCGACGAGGGTCGCGCTCGCGCTGCGCAGGGCGGCGAGGTTCTCCGCGAAGGCGCGGGTGCGCCGCCGCATCGCCTGATCCAGCACCCGGCCGATCAGCAGGAAGAACAGCAGCATCACCGCGCCGTCGAAATAGGCGTGGGTCGCCCCGGAGAGGGTCTCGGCCACCGACATCGCCAGGGTGAGGACGACCCCGAGGGTGATCGGGAAATCCATGGTCACGCGCCCGGCGCGCAGGCCCCGCAGCGCCCCCTCGTAGAAGGGCCGCCCGGCATAGGCGGCGGCCGGCAGGGCGATGACCGCCTGGATCCAGTGGAAGAGGTCCCGGTTCTCCGGCGTCATGTCCGAGACGTTGCCGGCCCAGACCGAGACCGCCAGCAGCATCACGTTCATGGAGGCGAAGCCCGCCACCGCCAGGGCGCGGATCAGGCGCCGGGTCTCGGCGGCCTCGGCCTCGGAGACCCGGCCGGGATCGAAGGGCCGCCCCTCGAAGCCCAGCCCCTGCAGCGCCGCCAGGACCGCCGGGATGTCGGGCTCGGCCTCCGGCGCCCAGGTCACGGCCAGGCGCCGGTCGGAGAAGTTCAGCCGTGCCCGCACGACGCCGGGCAGGGCCCCCAGCCCGCGCTCGATCGTGCCCATGCAGCCCGCGCAGCGGATTCCCTCCACCGCGAAGGATGCCCGGGCCGCGCCCTCCGCATCCCGGCCGAGGAAGGCGGCGTAGTCGCGCCCGAGGGAGGGCTTGGTGTTCGCCTCGCTCCACGAGGCATGCGCCTCGATGTAGGCGAGGGCCATGTCGGTGCAGCACATCGGACGCCTCCCCTCCTCAGTCGAGGATGATTCGGTGCCGGCGCCGGAACGCGACCCCGTCCTCGCCGAGGACTTCCACCACGAGGTCCCACTGGCCGCGGGCGACGGGGCCGGCCCGGGCCGCGTAGGTGCCGGCGCTCACCTCCGGCAGGTCGATGCCGACGTCGAACCGCTTGTCCGTCGGCCGCTCGAGCCGCGCCCGGAGCGTCCGGCCCCGGAGCGCCCTGCCCTCCCCGTCGGACAGGGTCGCGGTGATGGCCGCCTCCGACGCGAGGCGGGCGGCCGAGGCGGCGAGGCGCCAGCCGAGGGCGTCCTGCGCCCGCGACCGGTCGAGCTCCGCGTTGTAGCGCTGGCTCGCCTGGTAGGGCGACGCCTCCTCGAGCCCGGACCACGTCCGCAGGGCCGAGGTGACGAGCACCGCGTCTGCGGAGGCCACCGTGCCGAAGAAGGCGGCCAGGAGGACCAGGATCGTCCGGCCGGTGAGGGGGGCGGACATGGTCAGCGGGCCTTGAAGTGGTCGTGGGCGGTGGCGTCCTCGCCGGAGGCCGCGTCCACGATCCGGAAGGTCAGGGGGATGGCCGGCGCCTCCAGGCCGGGCGGGGCGAAGACGAGGATGCGGAATTCCTCGGTGGAATCGGCCGGGACCGGCAGGGCGTCGGGCGTGCCGCCCACCACCTCGACCCGGGCGCCGCCCACGCCCTCCACGTCCAGGGCGAAGGCCCGGGCGGCCGGGCGCTTGTTGGCGATGCGCAGGGTGTAGCCGTTGCGCACCGAGCCGTCGGAGAGGGTGACGAATTGCGGGTTGCGGTCGTGCAGGACGCTGACGCCCGTGAAGGTCCGCGTGAGGAGGCTGTAGAGCATGAACCCGCCGACGCCGGCCACCAGCGCCGCGTAGAGGATCGTCCGCGGCCGGACGATGCGGCTGACCGGGCCGTGGCCGGCGGCCCGGCTCCGCCGGTTCGCCTCGGTGTCGTAGCTGATCAGCCCCGTGGGCCGCCCGAGCTTGCCCATGGTCGTGTCGCAGGCGTCGATGCACAGGCCGCACTGGATGCTGTCCATCTGCAGGCCGTCGCGGATGTCGATGCCCGCCGGGCAGACGGTGACGCAGGCGAAGCAGTCGACGCAGTCGCCCGCCGGCTGGCCCGCGGCCCGGAGCCCGTCCGTCTTCTTCGCCGAGATCCGCGGTTCGCCCCGCTCCTCCCGGTAGAGGATGGCGTAGGCGTGCTCGTCCGTCAGCGCCGCCTGGATCCGCGGCCAGGGGCACATGTAGGTGCAGACCTGCTCCCGCATGTGGCCCGCCAGCAGGTAGGTGGTGGCGGTGAGCGTCAGGATCGCGGCGTAGGCCACCGGCGGGGCCTGGAAGGTCGCGAGGCGCACGACCAGGGTCGGTGCGTCGGCGAAGTAGAGCACCCAGGCGCCCCCGGTCCACCACGCGATCAGCAGCCAGATCGCGTGCTTCATGGTCCGCAGGGCGATCTTCTCCATGGACCAGGGGGCGGCGTCGAGCTTCAGCCGCTCCCGCCGGTCCCCCTCGATCATCCGCTCGACGACGAGGAACAGGTCGGTCCAGACGGTCTGCGGGCAGAGGTAGCCGCACCAGACCCGCCCGGCGACGGCGGTCATCAGGAACAGGATCAGGGCCGCGAGGATCAGGAGACCCATCACGTAGGTCACGTCCTGCGGCCACAGCTCGATGGAGAAGAAGTAGAACCGGCCCTTGTCGAGGTCGAGCAGCACCGCCTGGGACGGCTCGCCCTCGCCCCGGTGCCAGCGCAGGAACGGCACGAGGTAGTAGACGCCGAGCGCCACGACCAGCAGCACCCACTTGATCCGCCGGAAGGTGCCGTGGGCCAGCTGCGGCTGGACCTTCGTCCGCGCCACGTAGAGCGACCCGTCCTCGACCGGGATGGCGGAGCGCGTCGCCGCGGCGGCGAACTTCTTGGCACGGCGGGGGGCGGCCGGCGGGGCGGCGGCGGAGTCCTGCGGGGGCATGTGGCGCTGGGCGAGGGGCATCGGCGGACCATCCTCCGTCCGTTGAAGGGACGGTGTGCGGAGGCCCTAGGTCCCCCCCGCAGGGGCCGCCTTGATCTGGCTCAAACGGCGTCGAAGCCCCGCGCGGCGCGGGGCCCCCTCGGCGGTGGGCTTTGCCAGTCCGGACTCCGACCTGTCCGACGGTCGGCGGGCCGGGGTGCCGTTGGGCGCGCCACCCCCTACCGCCCGCCCCCGAAGCCGTGGACGTAGACGGCGAGGGACTTGATCGTCGCCGGGTCGAGGCGGCCCTCCCAGGCGGGCATCACGCCCTTGCGCCCGTTGGTGACGGTGGCCACCACCTGCTCGGGGGCGGAGCCGTAGAGCCAGATCGCGTCGGTGAGGTTGGGCGCCCCCAGCTCGGGATTGCCCTTGGCCTCGGGGCCGTGGCACGCGGCGCAGGTGTTCGCGAACACCTCGGCGCCCTTCTCCGCGCTCGCCCCGGCCACCCCCGGCTTGCCCGAGAGGGAGAGGACGTAGGTCGCCGCCGCCTCCACCTCGGCGGGCTGGAGGATGCCGTCGCGCCCGAAGGCCGGCATGTCGCCGAGATGCGCCTCCCCGTGGCCGGAGCGGGCGCCGTAGCGGATCGTGCGCTCGATCTCTTCGGGCGTCCCGCCCCAGAGCCAGTCGTCGTCCTGCAGGTTCGGGTAGCCGATCCGGCCGGTGGCCGCGCTGCCGTGGCAGGCGGCGCAGTTGTCGCCGAAGGCCGCCTTGCCGGTGGCCAGCGCGAGGCGCAGCAGCGCCGGGTCCGCCCGGATCTCCGCCACCGTGGCGCTGGCGAGCTGCGCCCGGCCCCGGGCGTCCCGCTCCTTGCGCACCGCCTCGACCTCCCCCAGCACCGTGGCGCGCTGGGAATAGCCGAGCAGGCCCGCCGTGTAGCCCGTCGCCATCGGCCAGGCCGGGTAGAGCACCCAGTAGCCCATGGACCACACGATGGTGGCGTAGAGCCCGTAGAGCCACCAGCGCGGCAGCGGGTTGTTGTATTCGCAGATGCCGTCCCATTCGTGCCCCGTGGTCTGCGGGGCTGCGGGGGGTTGGCCTGTGGGGCTCAGCTCGGCCACGGATCAATCCTCGATCAGGGGGAGATGGGCGGCCGCGTCGAAGCGGGTGCGGTTGCGCGGCCAGAAGGCGTAGAGGGCGCCGGCGACGAACAGGCCGACGAAGTAGAGCAGGCCGCTGGTCTGCGCGAAGGCGGCGGCGCTTTCGTAGGTCATGCCGTCACCTCAGGCTCTTCTTGTCTTCGTAGATCTTGAAGTCGACCATGGTGCCGAGGACCTGGAGGTAGGCGACCAGGGCGTCGATCTCGGCGACCCGCCCCTTGTCGCCGCTGACGTCGTGGACGACGGCGCCGGGGTAGCGGCGCTGGAGGTCGGCCGCGCCGGGCCCGTCGGGGTCGAGCTGGGCCTTCAGGTCGGCACCGGCCAGCGCCACCATCTCGTCGCTGTAGGGGACGCCCAACGCCCGGTTGGCCTTCAGGTCGTCGGCGATGGCCTCGCCGTCCAGGGGCCGGTCCAGGAAGGCGTAGGGCGGCATGATCGAGGCCGGCACCACGGCGCGGGGGTCCCGCAGGTGCTCCCGGTGCCACTGGTCCGAATACTTGGCCCCGACCCGGGCGAGGTCCGGCCCGGTGCGCTTCGACCCCCATTGGAACGGGTGGTCGTACAGGCTCTCCGCCGCCAGGGAGAAGTGGCCCTAGCGCTCGATCTCGTCGCGCATCGGCCGGACCATCTGGCTGTGGCAGAGGTAGCAGCCCTCGCGGATGTAGATGTTGCGGCCGGCGAGCTCCAGCGGCGTATAGGGGCGGACGCCCTCCACCGTCTCGATCGTGCTCTTCAGGTAGAAGAGCGGCGTGATCTCCACGAGGCCGCCGATGGCCACGACGATCAGCGCCCCGATGAGCAGGACGATGGAGTTCTTCTCGAAGATCTCATGCCTCTTCCAGAGGCCGGGCTGGGCGGTGGCCATCGGCGTGTATCCGTGATGCGACGCGGGGGGTGGGGGCCGCCGCTGCGGCGGCCCCGGTCGGGTTCACTCGGCCGGGGCGAGGCCTGCGGGGCCGGGGAGCGCCTCCCCTGAAGAGGCGGTCCGCCCGGCGATGGTCATGGCGAGGTTGTAGGCCATGATCAGCGCGCCGATCAGGAACAGCACCCCGCCGAGCGCCCGCACGAGGAAGTAGGGATGCATCGCCTCCACCGTCTCCACGAAGGAGTATTCGAGGAAGCCGAGGGAGTTGTAGGCCCGCCACATCAGGCCCTGCATGATCCCGGCGACCCACATCGAGGAGATGTACAGGACGATGCCGAGCGTGGAGATCCAGAAGTGCCACTCCACCAGCTTCAGGGAGTAGACCTCGCGGCGGTTCCACAGCCACGGGATCAGGCAGTACAGGGCGCCGAAGGAGATGTAGGCGACCCAGCCGAGGGCGCCGGAATGGACGTGGCCGATGGTCCAGTCCGTGTAGTGCGAGAGGGAGTTGACCGCCTTGATCGACATCATCGGCCCCTCGAAGGTGGCCATGCCGTAGAAGGCCAGCGACACCACCATGAAGCGCAGGATCGGGTCGGTGCGCAGCTTGTCCCAGGCGCCCGACAGGGTCAGCAGCCCGTTGATCATGCCGCCCCAGGAGGGCATCCACAGCATGATCGAGAAGGTCATGCCCAGCGTCTGCGCCCAGTCGGGCAGCGCGGTGTAGTGCAGGTGGTGCGGCCCCGCCCAGATGTACATGAAGATCAGCCCCCAGAAGTGGATGATCGACAGGCGGTAGGAGTAGATCGGCCGCTGGGCGCGCTTCGGGACGAAGTAGTACATGATGGCCAGGAAGCCGGCGGTGAGGAAGAAGCCCACCGCGTTGTGCCCGTACCACCACTGGATCAGCGCATCCTGCACGCCCGAGAAGAGCGAGTAGGACTTGGAGCCGAACACCGTCACCGGCAGGGCGAGGTTGTTGACGATGTGCAGCATCGCGATCGTCACGATGAAGGCGATGTAGAACCAGTTCGCCACGAAGATGTGGGGTTCGGTCCGCTTCCGGACCGTGGCCAGGAACACCACCAGGTAGACGACCCAGACGATGGTGAGCCACAGGTCGGCGTACCATTCCGGCTCGGCGTATTCCCGCGACTGGGTCACGCCCATCAGGTAGCCGGTGCCGGCGATGACGATGAACAGGTTGTAGCCGAGCACCACGAACCAGGGGGCGAGCTCCCCCGCCAGCCGCGCCCGGCAGGTGCGCTGGACCACGTAGAGCGAGGTCGCGATCAGCACGTTGCCGCCGAAGGCGAAGATCACCGCCGAGGTGTGCAGCGGCCGCAGGCGCCCGAACGTCGTGTATTCGAGCCCCAGGTTCAGGGCCGGCGCCCAGAGCTGGAAGGCGATGATGCAGCCCACCGCGAAGCCGGCGATGCCCCAGCCCATGGAGGCCAGGGCCGCGAACTTGATCGGCCCGAGATTGTAGTTCGGCCGCCCGTCGATCGCCTGCGGCGGCGGCGCCGCGGGCCGGCGCTCGTAGCGCTTCAGCAGGGCGGCGAGCCCCCCCGCCCCGGCCAGGGCGAACACCGCCATGTGGACGGCGAAGGGCGTGTCGACCGCACGGGCCGAGGCGAAGGCGCACAGGAACGCGCCGACGATCAGGGCGAGGCCGAGCCCGGCCTCCCCCTCCGTCATGTATTTCCGACCGGATATGGCGGCCATGGCTCGCTCGTGACGCCTCGCGCAGGGAATCGATGCCGCTGCGTTAGGCGCCGGGCCGGAGCCCCACCTTGACCTGAATCAAAAGCCCCCGGGGCCGCTTAGGCGCCGGTGAACAGGCGCACCACCATCATGGCGAGACCGGCCATCGAGACGACGTAGACCAGGGTGCGCCAGACGGGGATGCCGGCGAGGTAGAGGGGGATGTAGACGAGGCGGGCGGCGAGCCAGACGAGGGCCCCCACCGCACCGACCCCGCCGGTGCGCCCCGTGACCGCCAGGGCCAGGGCCATGGCGATCAGGGCCGGCCACGTCTCCTTGTAGTTGTCGAGCGCCCGCGAGGCCCGGCCGGCCAGCACGCCGAGCGGCGCCCCCGCCCCGTCCCGCGCGCCCATGTTCCAGTCCGTGCCGCGCTCCCGGGTGACGGTGGCGCCCTGGAGCGCGATGTGGACGACGAGGAGGACGACGGACAGGCCGAGGACGATCATCTCCGTGGAAAGCATCGTGTCCTGTCCTTGCGACGGGTGGGGATCGCCGCCACAACCCATCCGGCCCCGGCGGGGTTGCACAGCCCGGCGGAACGGCCCGGCCCCTCCCCCGCCGTACCACGGAACCGGCCGCCCGCGCCCGCGTCCGTGGCGGGGAATGTGCCCTATGATCCCTGCGGTTACGATGTTTGGGGGGAAATCGATGGCGGACTTGCTCCCGGCGGACACGCACCCCTTCGTCCGCAAGATCGAGAGCGTCTCGTTGTTCGCGCTGTCGGGCCCGGAGCGGGAGGCGCTGGCGACGCTGCCCCTGCAGGTCGCGGACTACGCCGCCCAGCAGGACGTGGTGCTGGAGCACGACCGGCCGAACCGCTGCTTCGCCGTGCTGAGCGGGCTCGCCGCCACCTACAAGACCACGAGGGACGGGCGCCGGCAGGTGCTGGCCTACCACGTCCCCGGCGACCTGCCGGACTTCCAGAGCCTGAACCTGGAGGTGCTCGATTTCAGCATCTGCGCGGTGAGCGCGCTGCGCATCGGCTTCGTCGGCCACGACGCGCTGCGGGCGATGTTCCACGCCCATCCCCGGCTCGTGGACGCCTTCTGGCGGGCCACCCTGATCGAGGGCTCCCTGTCCCGGGAGTGGATGCTCAACAACGGCCGTCGGGAATCCTACCCGCGCATGGCCCACCTGTTCTGCGAGCTGATGGTGCGCCTGGAGATCGTGGGCCTCGCCAGCGACCACTCCTGCCACCTGCCCATCACCCAGTACGAGCTGGGCGACGCCCTCGGCATCTCCTCGGTCCACGTGAACCGGATCCTGAAGGAGCTGCGCGAGGGCGGGCTGATCACCCTGAGCGGCGGCCGGCTCAAGGTCCACGATTGGGCCGCCCTGCGGAAGGCGGGGGAGTTCGACCCGACCTACCTGCACCTGCGCAGCACGGATTCCTGATCGGCCTCAGCGCCCGCCCGCGGCGAGCCGCACCGGAGGCGCCGGGCCGGGCTCCCGGGGGGCCCCCTCCCGGGCGAGGCAGACCCGGTCGCGGCCCTGGCGCTTGGCGGCGTAGAGCGCCTCGTCGGCCTCATCCATCCAGTCCTGCAGGCTCGCCTCCGGCGCCCAGGCCCCGTGGGCGAGGCCGACGCTGAGGGTGAGGATGCCCCGGGGATGGTCGGCATGAGGCAGGGCGAGCGCCGCCACCCCCGCCCGGATCGACTCCGCGAGGCGCAGGGCCTCCTCGGGGCCGCAGGCGACCAGCAGGGCGAATTCCTCGCCGCCGACCCGGAACGCCTCCCCGCCGGAGGCCGCCGCCCGGGTGATCAGCACCGCCGCGACGCTCCGGAGCGCCCGGTCGCCGGCCGGGTGGCCGTAGCGGTCGTTCAGCCATTTGAAGTGGTCGGCGTCGATGGCCATCAGCGCCCAGTCCGGGCGGGTGGCGGGGTCGGCGCAGCGGGCGATGGTCCGCTCGAAACGCCGCCGGTTCCACAGGCCGGTCAGGGCGTCGGTGGCGGCGAGGCGTTCCAGTTCCGTCTGGGCCGCGAGGGCCTGGCGCTCCGCCTCCTCCCGGCGGCCGAACTCCCGGTGCAGCAGGACGAGGACCCCCAGGATCGCCGCGCTGAGCAGCAGGGCGATGGTGAGGATCGGCCGGGTCTGGGGCATCCACGCCTCGTCGATGGCCGATTCCGGCAGAAAGACGCTGAGGTGCAGCGGCCAGGGCAGCACCTCCCGGCTCTCCCGCAGGCCCGGCCCCTTGAGGTCGACGGCGGTCGCCTCCGTGGTCATCGTCGTGACGCCGTCGCGGAACGTGAGGGCGACGGTGAAGGCCGAGTCGCCCTTCAGCCGGTCGAAGATCTCCCGGATGTAGGAGAGCTGGATGGCGCCGACGATGACCCCCGCGAACTTTCCGTCCGCGTAGCTGAAGCGGCGGCTCAGGGGGATCACCTCCTGCCCGGTGATCCGCGAGGACCGGGGCGCCCCGATGAACAGGCCCCCCTCGGCGTCGTCGCGCTGGACGGTGAAGTAGGGCTGGTCCGTCCCGTTGAGCCGGCGGGGCACCACGGCGCCCGATTCGAGGAAGGAATCGCCGTTGCTGTCGAGGACGAAGATCGAGCCGTAGCCCCGCGCCCGGGACAGCCGGTCGAACAGGCTCAGGTGGCGGACCTCCGGCGAGACCCCTTCCAGCACCGACAGGTTCATCAGGTCGGCCACCGTCCGCAGGGACATGTCGTAGAGTTCGATGTCGCGGGACAGGGCGCGCTCGCTGGTGCTCAGCAGGCTCGCCGCGTCGTGGCGGGCGTTGGCCCACGCCTGACGCCGCAGGTCGAGGATCATCCAGCCCGCATAGGCCCACATGCCGCCGATGACGACGATGGCGACGATGGCCAGCAGACGGCGCGGCTCGCCCAGCAGGCCGCCGCTCCGGCCGCCGGGGGCCTCCCGCCGCACCGCGCCTGGCCCCTCCCCGGGGGGCCGCCTGTCGTGGATCGGACTCACACTCATGGCCACTCGCCGAAGACGACCCGGTCTTCCCCGCCTTGGCCATCATGCCGGCCTGCCGTTAGCGAAGTCTTTCAGGCACCGGTCGATGTGGTGTAGGATGCTCGATTAACATGAACTGGAACCGGTTTTTATTGATCATCCAATCAAGAACACTGAGAAGCCGATCGTTCATTTGTACAATTCACGACTTTCTCCCGGCGCCGGGGGCCTGCCGAAGCGGGCGTAGAGGGCGGGCAGCACGACCAGGGTCAGGATCGTCGCGCTGATCAGCCCGCCGATCACCACGGTGGCGAGGGGGCGCTGGATCTCGGCCCCGGTCCCGGTGGCGAGCGCCATGGGCACGAAGCCGAGGGAGGCGACCAGCGCCGTCATCGCCACCGGCCGGAGCCGGCTCGCCGCCCCCTCCAGGATCGCCTCCCGGCGCGGGCGGCCCGCGGCGGCGAGCTGGCGGATCGCGGTGAGCATCACGAGACCGTTCAGCACCGCCACGCCCGACAGGGCGATGAAGCCCACCGCCGCCGGCACCGAGACCGGCATCCCCCGCAGCCACAGGGCGAGGATGCCCCCGGTCAGCGCGAGGGGCACCGCGCTGAACACGAGGAGGGCGTCCCGGGCCGAGCCCAGGGCCGAGCAGAGCAGCAGGAAGATCAGGACGAAGCAAGCCGGCACCACCGCCGCCAGCCGCCCCTTGGCCGAGGCGAGGTTCTCGAACTGCCCGCCCCAGGTGAGGGAGGAGCCCGCGGGCAGGGGCACCTCCCGCCCGACCTTCGCCTGCGCCTCGGCCACCACGGAGCCGATGTCCCGTCCGCGGACGTTGGCCGTCACCACCACCCGGCGCCGTCCGTTCTCCCGGCTGATCTGGTTCGGGCCCTCCGTGACGGAGAAGGACGCCACCTGCTTGAGCAGGACCGAGCCCGCCCGCCCGTTGGCGCCCGGCGGCAGGGGCACGGGGATGTTCTCCAGGGTCTCCCGGTCCTCGCGGACCCGGTCGGTGAGGCGCACGACGATGGGGAAGCGGCGGTCGCCCTCGAAGACGACGCCCGCCTCGCGCCCGCCGATGGCCGCGCCGATCACGTCCTGGATGGCCCCGGTGCTGAGGCCGTAGCGGGCGGCCTCGCCCTTATCGATGCGGATGTCGAGGATCGGCAGCCCCGCGATCTGCTCGACCTTCACGTCCTCGGCGCCCGCGATGCCGCGCAGCACCCCGGCGATCCGGTTGGCGGTCCTCAGCATCGGCTCGAACTCCTCGCCGAACACCTTCACGGCGAGGTCGCCCCGGGTGCCGGCGAGGAGTTCGTTGAAGCGCAGCTGGATCGGCTGGGAGAACTCGTAGACGTTGCCGGCGAGCTGCCCGACCGCCGCCTCGATCCGCTCCTGGAGCGCGGCCTTGGGCAGGGCCGGGTCCGGCCACTCCGCCCGGGGCTTCAGGATCACGAAGGTGTCCGAGGAGTTCGGCGGCATCGGGTCGGAGGCGACCTCGGCCGTGCCGGTCTTCGAGAACACCGTGGCCACCTCCGGGGCGGCGCCCACCGCCTTCTCCACGTTCAGCTGCATCGCCTGCGACTGGGTGAGGGAGGTCGAGGGGATGCGGGTGGCGTTGAGGGCGATGGCCTCCTCGTCGAGCTGCGGGATGAACTCGGTGCCGAGCCGCGTCGAGAGGGCGGCGGCCCCGGCCAGCAGCAGGACGGCGAGGCCGATGAAGGGCCGCGGCGTCCGGGTCGCCGCGCCGAGCACCGGCCGGTAGAGCGCCTTCAGCCCCCGGACGAGCCCGTTGTCGCCCTCGGCGATCCGGCCGGTGAGCACGAGGGCGATGAGCGCCGGCACGAAGGTGAGGGACAGGACGAAGGCGCTGGCCAGCGCGATGATGACGGTGAGCGCCATCGGCTCGAACATCTTGCCCTCGACCCCGGTGAAGGTCAGCAGCGGGACGTAGACGAGGATGATGATCGCCTGCCCGTAGAGCGAGGGCGCCACCATCTCCCCGGCCGAGCGCCGCACCGTGGCGAGCCGCTCCCCGGTGTCGAGGGGCCGGCCCAGGGCGTGCTGCCGCTCCGCGAGGTGGCGCAGCGCGTTCTCGGTGATGATCACCGCCCCGTCCACGATGAGCCCGAAATCCAGGGCGCCGAGGCTCATCAGGTTGGCCGAGATCCCGGCCTGGACCATGCCGGTCATGGTCATCAGCATCGCCACCGGGATGACGAGGGCGGTGACCAGCGCCGCGCGGATGTTGCCGAGGAGCAGGAACAGGACGAGGACCACCAGGGCCGCCCCCTCGGCGAGGTTCCGCGCCACCGTGCGCACCGTCGCCTCCACGAGGTGGGTCCGGTCGAGGACGGTGCGGATCGCGAGGCCGGGCGGCAGGGACCGGCGGATCTCCCCCAGCCGGGTCTCGACGGCGGCGGCCACCGTGCGGCTGTTCTCGCCGATCCGCATGAGGGCGGTGCCGATCACCGCCTCGCTCCCGTCCTCGCTGCCCGAGCCGGTGCGCAGGTCGCGCCCGATCCGCACCGCGGCCACGTCGCGGATCCGCACCGGCACGCCGCCGCGGGTGGCCACGACCACGTCGCGGATGTCCTCCATGCCCTCCAGGCGCCCGGCGGCGCGGACCACGTAGCTCTCGCCGTGATCCTCCAGGTAGCGGGCGCCCTGGTTGGCGTTGTTCGCCTCCAGCGCCCGGGCGACGTCGCCGAAGGAGAGGTCGAGGGAGGCGAGCAGGGTCGGGTCGGGCTGGACGTGGTACTGCTTCTCGAAGCCGCCGATGCTGTCGACCCCGGCCACGCCGGGCACGGTCCTGATCTGCGGCCGGACGATCCAATCCTGCACCGTGCGCAGGTAGGCGATCCGCTCCAGCTCCGTCGCGAGGCGCTGGCCCTCGGGGGTGACGTAGCTCCCGTCCGCCTGGGGGCCGGGCCTGCCCGGCGGCGCGGCGGCGCCCTCCCCCGGGCTCGCGTAGCGCACCGACCACATGACGATCTCGCCGAGCCCGGTGGAGATCGGGCCCATGGCGGGCTGCGCGCCGGGGGGCAGGTCCTGCTTCACCTGGGACAGGCGCTCGGCCACCTGCTGGCGGGCGAAGTAGATGTCGAGGGTCTCCGCGAACACCGCGGTGACCTGCGAGAAGCCGTTGCGCGAGAGGGAGCGGGTGTAGTCCAGCCCCTTGATCCCGGCGAGGGCCGTCTCGATCCGGTAGGTGACCTGCTTCTCGATGTCGACGGGCGAGAGGGAGGGCGCCAGCGTGTTGATCTGGACCTGGTTGTTGGTGATGTCCGGCACCGCGTCGATGGGCAGTCGGGTGGCCGCGTAGCCCCCGAGGGCGGCGGCCATCAGGGACAGGAGCAGCACCAGCCAGCGGCGGCGCACGGAGAAGTCGAGGATGCGGGCGATCATGGCCGGACCCTCAATGGTCGTGGTCGGCGTCGCTCTTTCCGAGCTCGGCCTTGAGGAGGAAGCTGTTGCCGACGGCGACCGCCTCGCCCGCCGCGAGGCCGGAGACCACCTCCACGGCGTCGTCGTCGGAGCGCCCGAGGGTGACCTCCCGCCGTTCGAATCCCTCCGGGGTCCGCACGAAGACGACGCGTCTGCCCTCGATCGTCTGGAGCGCCGGCTTCGGCAGGCGGACGGGCACGGCATCCTCCGCGATCCCGACCTCGGCGGTGACGTAGGTCCCCGGGCGCCACGCCATGTCCTCGTTCGGCAGGGCGACGACGACCCGGGCCGAACGGGTCTCGGCGTTGAGGAGCGGGCTCACGAAGACCACCCTCCCCCGCCCCCGGCGCTCCCCCGCCCCCTGGCCCTGCGTCACCGCCACGGGGGCGCCGTCGCGGATCTCGGCGAGGTCGGCGGTCGGCACCGCCAGCTCGATCCAGACGCTGGAGAGGTCGGCCACCGTGTAGAGGTCGGCCGGGTCGCCCTCCTTGCCGACCGCCGTGCCGACATCGACCTTGCGCTCCACGATCCGCCCCGCCAGGGGCGTGCGCAGCTCGTACTGGCGCAGGGTCGAGGTGTTCGGCGTCGCCTCGTCGCGCTTCTGGGCGGCGGCCACCTCCGTGGCGCTGAGCCCGAGCGCCGAGAGCTTCTGCCGGGCGAGGTCCAGGCGCAGCTGGTTCTCCCGGAACTGGGCGCGGGCGTTCTGGAACGCGGCCTCCGAGACGGCGCGGGAGGCCAGCAGCTTCTCCTGCCGGTCGAAGTTCACCGTCTGCAGCTCGGACTGGACCAGGGCCGTCAGGTACTCGCTCTTGGCGTCGGCCACCTCGCGGCTGTCGAGGAGGGCGACCACGTCGCCCTTGGCCACCGTGTCGCCCAGGCGCTTGCGCATCTGCGAGACGGTGCCGACCACCCGGGCCGGGACCCGGGCGATGCGGTCGGCGTCGGGCGTCACCGTGCCGGGGACGAGGACGTGCCGGGACAGGGTTCCGCCCGCCACCGGCGCCACCACGATGGCCTGGCGGCGGACCTGGTCGGCGGTCATCGCGATCCGCCCCTCCCCCTCCTCCGCAGGGCCACGGCCGTCGTCGTGATCGTGCCGGCCGGCCGCCGCGGGCGCCGCCAGGGGCGCGCAGGCGAAGGCCGAGCGGGGGAGCCCGGCGGCGATCAGGGCGTCCCGGACAGGGCCGGACAGGGCGGGGACGGCGGCGCCCGCGAGGAGCCCTGCGGCCAGGAAGGCCGCGTTCGAAAGGATGCGCATGGTGCCTGCTCGGCCGGGATCGCGCGCCCGGGGGGCCGGCGCGATCGGTTGCGGTGAGGTGAGGGAGACGGGCCGCGCGGGGGCGGCGTCACCTCAGGCGCGGGGAGGCCGGGGACGCAGGTCGGGGGCGATGGAGGCGGCGGCCTCGGACAGGCGGGCGTAGCGCGGCCGCGCGGCGCCGGAGGGCGGTGCGAGACCGGCCGTGCAGGGGCTCGCGGTGACGTGGCAGCCGCAATGGACGTGGCAGGCGAGGCCCGGATCGGCCGGCTGATGCCCCGTCTCGCCCGCGGGCCCGACGGTGAGCGCGGCCACGCCGTGGCCGTGATGGCCCTGGTGGAAGGCGAGGTCCGCGGCGAGGCCGGCCGCCGGGAGGGCGAGGACCAGCGCCAGGACGAGGGCCAGCACCCGGGCGGCGGAAGCCCACCACCCGTTCCCCGCCCCGAAGGCCGTATGCCGCCGCGCCGCGCTCATCCCGGCCCTTATGGGCGATTTCCGGCCCCGGCGACAAGCGCCGCCGCCGCGCGGGCCTGGCGGCCTCGACTGGAACTGATCACGCCAGCAGACCCTTGGATGTCGATATTTCTACGTCCTTGAAGAAACAATTCCATTTTGACGATGGTTGTTCTGTGCTTTGCCGGTAATGTGTCGGCGCATTAAGACACCCTTAATGGCTACTCAGCCTCGCGCTGTATAGAATTTATAAACAACAACCGGGCATTGTGCTGTTCCGACGCCGGCGACGGCGTGTCCCCTCGTGCCGCCCGCGGACGGACGAACCGCCGCCCAGAGGTTCCACCGATGTCCAGCAGCCCGGGATTTTCCTGCGAGCCCGACCTCACGGCCCGCCTCGGCACGGTCGCGTCCATCGAAGGCCTGAAGGTCAACGTCCTCCTCGAGGCCCGGGACGGCCGTCTCGGCGTCCGGGTGACGGTCGGCAAGTTCGTGCGCGTCCATGCCGGGGGCGCCATCCTCGTGGGCATCGTCACCACCCTGTCCTCCCGCGGCGACGGGCCGAACGGCATGAGCGCCCTGGCGGGGCTGGACCTGCTGGGCGAGATCCTCCCCGAGGGCGAGGGCCAACGGTTCCGCCGGGGCGTGGCGCGGTATCCGGCGATCGGCGATGCGGTCGACCTGCTGCCGCCCTCCGACCTGCGCACCGTGTATCAGGTGTCGGGCACCGACACGGTCTCCGTCGGCACGCTCTACCAGGACCCGGACACGCCGGCCTCGATCAAGATCAACGACCTCCTGTCCAAGCACTTCGCCGTGCTGGGGGCGACCGGCGTCGGCAAGTCGAGCGCCGTGGCGGTGATCCTCGATCAGGTCATGGCGGCGCAGGAGGCGGTGCGGGTCTTCCTCCTCGACGTGCACAACGAGTACGCCTCGTGCTTCGGCGACCGGGCGAACATCGTGAACCCGCGCAACCTCAAGCTGCCGTTCTGGCTGTTCAACCTCGAAGAGATCACGGACGTGATCTACGGCGGGCGCCCGCCCGTCGATGAGGAGATCGAGATCCTCGCCGAGGTCATCCCCCTCGCGAAGACCAAGTACCTCCAGTACAAGGATTCCTCCGACAGGCAGGTGGTCAAGCGGGGCCTGGGCAAGAACGCGGGCTTCACCGTCGACACGCCGGTTCCCTACACCCTCCAGGACCTGACGCTGCTCATCGACGAGCGGATGGGCCGCCTGGAGAACCGCGCCTCGCGGATGCACTACCACCGGCTGATCTCGCGGATCGAGACGATCCGCAACGATCCGCGCTACGGCTTCATGTTCGAGAACGCCAATGTCGGCGGCGACATGATGGGCGAACTCCTCGCCCACCTGTTCCGGCTCGACCCGGACGGGCGGCCGATGACGATCATGCAGCTCGCCGGCCTGCCCACCGAGGTGGTGGACGCGGTGGTCTGCGTGTTCTGCCGCCTCGCCTTCGAGTTCGGGATCTGGAGCGAGGGCGCCGTGCCGCTGCTCCTCGTCTGCGAGGAGGCGCACCGCTACGCCTCGGCGGACCGCTCCGTCGGCTTCACGCCCACCCGCCGGGCCCTGTCGCGGATCGCCCGGGAGGGGCGCAAGCACGGGGTGTTCCTCGGCCTCGTCACCCAGCGCCCGGCCGAGCTCGACCCGGCGATCATCTCCCAGTGCAGCACCCTGTTCGCCATGCGCATGACCAACGAGCGCGACCAGGCCTTCCTGTCCGCGGCGGTGACGGATGCGGTGAACCTCCTGGCCTTCGTGCCGTCCCTGGGCACGGGGGAGGTCATCGCCTTCGGCGAGGGCGTGCCGGTGCCGGTGCGCATGACCTTCCGGCAGCTGCCGCCGGGGCGCCAGCCGCGCAACGACATGAGCGGGCGCGGGATGGAGGAGGCGAAGGCCTCCGCCGGCGCCCCCTTCGTCGGGGCCGTGGTCGAGCGGTGGCGGGCCGCCACCATGAGCAAGCCCGCGGGCCTCGAGGCGGAGGGCGCCGTGGCCGCCCGCCTCGGCCGCGAGGGGGGCTCGGAGCTCGGCAACGGCCCGGCCCTGGACCAGGCCCACCGCCGGCTGCTGCGGCGCTCCCTGGAGCCCGGCGACGGGCCGATGCCGGTTCAGGCCGAGCCGGCCCACCGCCTCGCCCGGTCGCTCTGGCAGCAGGATTGAGCGTGAGCGACCCGGCCCATCCCAGCCACCGGCGCACCCTCCTCGAGGCGGCCATCCAGGTCCTGCCGGTGGGGATCGTCGTCCACGACGCGCAGGGCCATTGCATCCTGGCGAACGCCGCCGCCCGCGCCCTCGCCCCGGACACGACGCAGGACCTCCCGGCGGAGGCGGTGCGCCCGATGGTGGGGACGGTGGTGGCGGAGGTCGCCGACCACGTGGTCGAGGCGCAGGCGCGCGCCCTCGCCGTAGACAGCGACGCGTTCACCCTCACCACCCTCCTCGACGTCACGCAGCACCACCGCATCCAGCGCGACCTGATCGGCCGGGCCTATATCGACGCGCTGACCGGCCTGCCGAACCGGATGATGTTCGAGCAGAGCATCGAAGAGCTGATCGCCGCCGCGTGCCTGTCGGACCGCTTCGCCCTGGCCTTCATCGACCTCGACAACTTCAAGCACATCAACGACTATTACAGCCACGCGGCCGGCGACACGCTGCTGCGCAAGGTCGCCGACCGGATCCGCGGCGCCCTGCGCCCGAGCGACATGCTCGCCCGCCTCGGCGGCGACGAGTTCGTGCTGCTCCTGAACCCGGTCTCGGACCGGGCGGCGACCCTGGCGGGGGTTTCCGACATCTCCGACCGGCTGAAGCACCCCTTCTTCATCGACGGGCACGAGATCTTCGCCTCGGCCTCGATCGGCCTGAGCCTCTACCCGGAGCACGGCACCACCTACGAGACCCTGCGCCGGCAGGCGGACAGCGCCATGTACCGGGTGAAGGGCAGCGTGAAGGGGGGCGTCAGCGTCTTCGAGGAGACGATGAGCCACGCCGCCACCGCCCGCATGGCGGTGGAGCAGCGGCTGCGGCTGGCGATCCGCGACCGGTGCTTCTGCTGCGCGTTCCAGCCCAAGGTCGACATGCGCAGCCACGCCGTGAAGGGGGTGGAGGTGCTCCTGCGCTGGCGGGACGAGCTCGGCGTGATCCAGGCACCGGGCGACTTCGTGGGGCTCGCCATCGAACTCGGCCTGATCAACGAGATCACCCTGCAGGTCCTCTCGGAGACCGTCCGGGCGATCCCCGAACTCGACGACATGTTCGGGCCGGACGTGTCCCTCAGCCTGAACATCGCGGCTAAGCAGGCCTGCGACGTGCCGTTCATGACGGCCTTCTGCGAGGCCCTGGGCCGCACCGGCGTCGCGCCCCGCTTCATCCTGGAGCTGACCGAGGAGGCGTTCTTCACCAAGGGCCGGTTCCAGCGGGAGGTGCTGCCGCGCATCCGCGAGATCGGCGCGCGGGTCTCCATCGACGATTTCGGGGTCGGCTATTCCTCCCTCGCCGCCCTCGCCGAGATCACCGCCGACGAGCTGAAGATCGACCGCTCCTTCATCACCGACATCCACAAGCGGCCGCGCAGCCAGATCGTGCTGAAGGCGATCGAGTCCTTGGGCCTGGCGCTCGGCATGTCGGTGGTGGCCGAGGGCGTGGAGACCTCCGACGAGGTCGCCTACCTGCTGGCGGCCACGCAGATCCGCTGCGCCCAGGGCTACTACTTCGCGAGGCCGATGCTCATCGAGCAGATCCGGATGGAGGAGAACCGCGCCAACGGCGAGCGCAGCGTCGAACGCCAGCGGCGGGCCACCACCCTCCGCTCGCCCCGGATGCTGCGGCACGGGTGAAGGGGGCGCCCGCCGAAACCCGGCGCCGGGATGATTGATTGGGTCAAACGGTCCCGGGCGCCTTCCGTCATCCATGGATCACGGAAGGCGCCCTGTCTTATCCCTGGTATCGCCGTCTTGCCCCGTGCCGCACCGTCGTCCGGTTCGGGGTCGGACGGGTCAGTTGGTTAGGCCGGAAGGGGGGTTTCCGGCCATCTCTGCGCAATTTCGTCGTCGACTTGTTGTTTGGTCATCCCGCCACGGATGTCGTATTTACCGAGGTAGCTGCCAAGCATCTCTCCGAATTTCTGATCATTGTGATCGATTTTCATCCCCTTGCGGATATCCAGGGCGACGGCGAAGCCGAGTGAGACGAAGGCCGATATCCCTGCGACGGCTCCGGAGATCGCGGCCACCGTCCCTGCGACACCCGCGCTGACTCCCAGCCCCGGGATGAACGTGATCGCCGCCTCAGCTGTCGAAAGAACACCCGAAGTCAAGCCAAGCGTACCCGTGGTGATGCTGGCGGCACCCTGGAGCTTATCGCCCCGGCGAATGGATTGGACGCCATCATAAATTGAGTAACCGGCTGAGACGAGGCCCGCGACGGCGCCGACCGCGGATGCAGCTTTCCCCATTTTGTCGAGACTGCCCATCAGTTGATTGGCCTTAGCCTCGTCTGCGGCGAATAGTTTCTTCGTTGCCTCAGACATGTTTGCTCCGCCTGCCTCTGCCCTTCCCGCATCCAGGCCCTTCTTCACCAGCGCCTTGTAGGCTTTTAAGCCGCCCTCCGTGATAAGGGTAGTCGTCTGGACGGACCCGGCGGCGATTGAAATACTATCCTTCGTATTTGGATGTCCGCCGCTCTGGATCGCCTTCGAGATGGAGATGCCAGCCAAAATCATCCCGCTGATCATGTGCATGGTACCATTGTCGTACCCTGCAATCAAATTTCCTGTTGTTGTATTTGCCGCTGGCTTTATTCCAAATTTCTTGAAGATTTCCTTGACGGTCTTCGTTCCTTGGCGCATTTCATCCCACGCCTGCCGGAATTTGGTAAGAAATTGATCGGGCTTCATACTAGACCCGTCGCCATTGACTAAATATTCTGGATGATCTTTTGCAACCTCTGTCATCAGAGATGTGACTTTGTCTTCATCCAGCTTGTCCGAGCCATCGATACCGAACGCCCTTTTCATATCGTCGAACGTAGCGTCCTTTGTGAGCTCGTCCGCCGCGGCGTTGCCGAAGTTCGCGGTGATCTGGTCCTTGTATGGATCGGTGACGTCCGACCTCAACACAAGGTTCATCATTGAGGCTTCTGAGATGTATGCAGCACTTTTCTGCAAATTGGATGCTTTGCCAGCATCCGCCGGGTCGTCCCCCATCTCATTCAAGCGTTTGCCGGAGGCGATTTCATCGACGTAGTAGGTCTCCAGATCCTTCCCGTGACCGGACTTGGAAACTCCATCCTGAAGATCGACCGCGGCCTGATTCGGATCGATGTCCAACGCGTCTTGGTACAACTGAGCAGTCTGCGTGTATTCAGCGACTACGTTCGGAATGCTTGTCTTCCCGTCTTTCGTATTGGCATCCCAAGCCGTGTCGATCAGGTGGCCGGATTTAGTGTCATCGTATCCCGCTTGGAATGCATCCCGCAGTCCTGGGTTGCTTTTCAAAATATCTTTGACCTTACCGTGACGGCCCTCGCTCAGGATTTTGGAAACATCCGGATCTTTGGTGAGTGTGGCGATGTGATCGCCGATATCCTTAAGGATCGCTTCCGGATCTGGATTTGTTTTGGCCGCCGTCGTGATGATCTGTCTGCCACCTTCGATTTCCCACATCTTGTTTGTTATACCATTGCTGACCAGAGACTGGGCAGTCATCAGCTCCTCTACTACCGCCGCCTTCACTTCCGGTTTGTATTTTTCCGGATGTTCGAAGACGTCGCTGGTCAAGCCGTCGGTCGATGTCTCCGCGACGGCATCGTGGCCGGCCACGTTGTTGAGGAACGCCAACGATTCCGCCGCGTTCGTGGGCGCCTGGTCTTTGATCCAGTGCGAGATGTCGTTCTTGCTGAGCCTCTGATCGGGTTTCTTCGTCATGAGGTCTTCGGCGCTCTCCAATTTCGAGAACGCCCCGGGCCGCGACCAGAAGTCGATCGCTTCTTTCACATCCTGGCTGGCCTCGGGATGTTTTTGCGAATAATCCTTCAGATCCTGGGCGGTAAGATCTCCTTTCTCGCCGACATCGGCTTTGATGCGATCATAATTCTTTTCGAGAATGGCGGCATACCCGGTGATCTTCACCGACCCTGCATCGGCATTGGGATTTTTTTCAATGTATTCTCTATAGTTACTGGAGTATTCAGATTGGGAACCTCCCTTTAGCGAGGAGAAACCAGTTTTCCCGAAATTTACTAAGCGTTCTGATTCGGATCCATCGATAGGGGTTTCGCCCTTGAATCCGTGAATATATCCATCCTTCGATTCTTTTGTATTGATTGACCTTCCGCTTTTGTCGTATGACTTGACGTGCTCAAGGACTTGTTTGGCGCGATACGCTGCACTGGGATCGGTTTCGTAGTCGCCGACCTGCTCCTTCAGCATCTCGCTGATTTGGCTCTGGTTGCCGAGCTGCTTCAGCACAGGGGTTTGGTTGATGATGTCCTGCGCCGAGCGGTTGTCCCCCTTCGGCAGCTCCCACTCGATACCGATCGATTCTGCAACCCTGCGGGCCTGTGTGTCGCCGGCAGCCGATGCTGGATCTCTCAGCCGCCCCTTGAGCGCTGAGAAGCCGTCTTTGCCGAATGCCTCGAGACGCTTTGCTTCGGATCCCTTCCCGGCGTGACCTTTCTTGTCGAACCCGTCGATGTGACCGTTGACGGATTCACCGCCAGTGTATCGGTTACCATTGTAATCGATCTTCTCAATATGTTCGAGGACTTGCTTGGCGCGATACGCCGCATTCGGATCGTTTTCGAAATCGCCGACTTGCGCTTTCAGCTGATCCTTTGTTCCGTTCTGGTTTTCCAAGCTCATGAGGGCTGGAGAGCTGGCGATTATATCCTGCGCCGTGCGCTTGTCATCCTTCGGCAACTCCCACTTGATGCCCTTGTCGGCTGCCGCTTTGCGCTTCGCTGCGTCCGGCAGGGGCGGAACCGGGGTCGTCGCCGAGTTCGCCTTCGGTCCTTCCGAGGTGGAGTCGGTCCCGGTCTGGGACGCGCCGGTCGAAGAGCCGGAACCCTGGCCGCCGTTAGTCTGGGACGCGCCGGTCGAAGAGCCGGAACCCTGGCCGCCGTTAGTCTGGGACGCGCCGG
>NZ_JAKSXW010000132.1 GCF_022829405.1 Methylobacterium sp. J-076 | reverse complement strand
CGCCGGCCCGAACGAGGTGGCGGCGGAGGAGGAGGAGGAAGCGGTCGAGATGGCCGGGTCGAAGCGCCGTCAGGACGGCGGCGAGGCAAGGCCACACTGAACCGCGGCGGTCTCCCTCCCCCCTCTGCGGGGGAGGGTGGCCCCCGGAGGGGGTCGGGAGAGGGGAACCCGGTCTCCGAATAGCGCTTGAGCAGGCATGACGTCCGCAGCGTCGTCCTGCGCCGTTGCTCCCCTCTCCCGACCCCTGCCGAGGCAGGGGCCACCCTCCCCCGCAGAGGGGGGAGGGAGTCATTCGAGTGAAGGCCGATGACGATCCACACCGACATCCGCGACGGCGAGACCCGTCCGCTCCACCAGGACAAGGGGCGCGCGCCGGAGGTCATCTACGTGCCGCGCTACACCGGGGTGCAGCGGGTCAACCACTGGATCACCGCGATCCTGTTCACCCTGCTGACCCTCTCCGGTCTGGCGATGTTCTCGCCCTACCTGTTCTCGCTCACCGGCCTGTTCGGCGGCGGGCAGGCGACCCGGGCGATCCACCCGTGGTTCGGCGTGGCGCTGGCGGTGAGCTTCGTGTTCCTGTTCATCCGCTTCTGGAAGCTCAACATCCCCAACAAGGACGATGTCGAGTGGTCCAAGAAGATCGGCGACGTCGTGACCAACCGCGAGGACCGCCTGCCCGAACTCGGCAAGTACAATGCCGGGCAGAAGATGGTGTTCTGGGGCCAGACCGGCCTGATCAGCGTGATGCTCGTCTCCGGCCTGATGATCTGGAACACCTATTTCGGCGGGTTCACCACGATCGAGACGCAGCGCTGGGCGCTGCTGGCCCACTCGCTGGCGGCGGTGATCGCCATCGCGATCATCGTGGTCCATATCTACGCGGGCATCTGGGTGCGCGGCACCGGCCGGGCGATGGTCCGGGGCACGGTCACCGGCGGCTGGGCCTACCGGCACCACCGCAAGTGGTTCCGGCAGATCGCCGGGGGCCTCGCGCGCCGGGGTCCGGCGGACAAGCGCGGGTCGTAACACCCCCGGCCCGTCATCGCGAAAACGGCACGGAAGGCGATCTCACCGGTGGTTCGGTTCTTCAAACGCGGCGCGGCGAAGGGTGATGCCGAGCCCGCCCCCGTCACCAAAAAACCCTTCGAGGAGATCAAGCCCGATCCCGACAAGATCGGCATTTCCGGCTCGGTGCCCTTCGTGCGCCTGCCGGAGCCCGGCTCCCTGTTCAGGGCCCGGGCCGGGCGGCTGCTCGCGCTCGCCCCGGGCCACCCCCTCGAAGCCTATCTGCGCCTCGTGGCGGAGGTGGCCCGGGCGCAGGCGCAGGTGGAGGCCGAGCGCGCGGCGGCGGGCTGGGACGTCACCGAGCCCGACGAGGCCGGCCGGGCATTGCGGACCGAGCACGGCATGCCCCCCCTCTCCCGCCACGGGATCGAGGCGGACCCGACCTTCCACGATTGCCTGGACGGCCTGCTCGCCGCCCTCGACCTGTCCGCCGCGCCGGAGGAGGTCCGCGCGGCGCAGGCCGCCCTGCGCGTGGCCCCGAAGGAGGACCGCCTCGACCTCGCCGTGCAGGTCTTCGAGGGGGCGATCCCGGTGGAGCGGGTGGCCGAGTGCCTGTTCGTCTCGGCGGCCCTGCAGGTCTGCCTCGCCCGGCGGGCGGCCCGCCTCGACGCCAAGACCCTGAAGCCCGTGGCCGACGGTGTCTGCCCCTGCTGCGGCGGGGCGCCGACGGCGAGCCTCATCGTCGCCTGGACCCCGGCGGACAAGGCCCGCTACCTGAGCTGTTCCCTCTGCGGCACCCTGTGGAACCACGTCCGCATCCGCTGCACCGCCTGCGGTTCGGGCGAGGGGATCAGCTATTATGGGATCGATGAAGTGTCGAAGGACGTGCAGGTCGAGACCTGCACCACCTGCCACAGCTACCTGAAGCACCTGCACCAGCACCGGGCGCCCACCCTCGACCCGGTGGCCGACGACATCGCCTCCTACGGGCTCGACCTGAAGATCACCGAGGAAGGGTTTCGCCGGGCGGGGCTGAACCTGCTGTTCGTGGTGTAGCGGCCGTCGTCCCGGCGCTCACACCCCCGCCCTCCCGCCAGGCCCGCCGCGGCGGGCACCTCCGGACGGGGGCGAGGGCGGGGAGGCGTCTCCCTCACCGGTACCCGTAGCGGCCCTTGGCGGCGGCCAGGAGGTGCAGGGCCTCGCCGGACTTGCCGGCGGCGCACTCGTCGGCGGCGCGGGCCAGATCCGCGTCGAACCGGTCGCCCACCGCCTTGTTGAGATTCTCGGTGGCCACGTCGCTGGCGACGATCGCCCGGGTGCGGGCGATCTCCGGGCCGCAGCCGCTGCCGGCCGGCAGCACGGGGGGTGGGGGCGGCCCGCCCGCGGCGACCATGGGCTCGCGCACCTTCGGCTGGCAGGCACCCAGGAGGGTGGCGGCGAGGGCGGCGGCGGAGAGGAGGACGAGGGAGGGACGGGACGCGGCCACGGCGGTCTTTCCTTCGCACCGGGACCCCCGGCGGACCGGTGGGTTTTGGGCCGAGCTTGACCTTGGGTCAATCGGGAACACCGCCGCCGCCCCCCTCTCCCGCCCTCCGTCGGGGGCCACCCTCCCCCGCGGAGGGGGGAGGGAACCGGTGCTACTTCGCCTTCTCGGACAGGGCCTTCAGGCCGGACTCGTAGATGCCCTGCACCGCATCGGTGGCCACCGTGTCCGGGGCGCCCTTGGCGTTGAAGGTGCCGCTCCACGTCACCTTGGAGCCCGTGCCCTCCGGGGCCACCGCGATCGTGGACTTGTAGTCCGAGACCGGCAGCGGGCTCTCCAGGATGGTGTAGGTGTAGCTCATCACCTTGTCGTCGCGGGAGACCTGCTCCTCCTTGATCGTGCCGCCGCCCTTGAGGCTGAGCAGGCGGACCTTCATGCCGTCCTGCTCGGAGGGGGTGCACTTCTCGACGGCCGGGTGCCAGTTCCCGATGCCGCAGAAATCGCCGATCGTCTGCCACACCTTGGCCGGGGGCGCCGCGATGTCGACCGAGCGGGTCAGGTCGATGGCGTAGGCCGGCCCGGCGGCCGTGAGGGCAAGGGCCGCCAGGGCGAGGCGGCGGGGGGAAAGGATCGGCATGTGGGGCTGTCTCCGTCCGTGGAATCGGCGCGGCGCGGGCCGCGGCGGCTTTCTGGGGCCGCGGCTTGAGCTAAGCCTCATCCGCCCTTTGGCAATGGGCGGCGGGCGATCCGCGCCCCTCCCCCGCGCGCCGCAGGCGTTCCGCCGCGGGCCGTTTCCCGGTATGGGAGCTACCTTCCGAACGATCCCGAACCCTGGACACCATGGCCGCCGCCCCGCCCGCCCTCACCCTCGACCCCGGCCTGATCGAGGCCGCCGCCACCGCCGCGGCGTGGCCCTTCGAGGAGGCGCGCAAGCTCGTGGCGCGGCTGGAGCGGCTCGGGAAGACGGAGGTGCTGTTCGAGACCGGCTACGGCCCCTCGGGCCTGCCGCATATCGGCACCTTCGGCGAGGTCGCCCGCACCTCGATGGTGCGCCACGCCTTCCGGGTGCTGACCCGCGATGCCGTGCCCACCCGGCTGATCGCCTTCTCGGACGACATGGACGGCCTGCGCAAGGTGCCCGACAACGTCCCGAACCGGGAGCTGCTGGCCACCCACCTGAACCAGCCGCTCACCCGCGTCCCCGACCCGTTCGGCACCCATGACAGCTTCGGCGCCCACAACAACGCCGAGCTGCGCCGCTTCCTCGACGCCTTCGGGTTCGCCTACGAGTTCCGCTCGGCCACCGAGTGCTACCGCTCCGGCGTGTTCGACGAGGCCCTGCTTCGGGTGCTCGCCCGCTACGACGCGGTGATGGAGATCATGCTGCCCTCGCTCCGGGCGGAGCGCTCGGCGAGCTATTCCCCGTTCCTGCCGCTCCACCCCGTCACCGGCCACGTGATGCAGGTGCCGATCGACGAGGTCCACGCCGACAGGGGCACCATCGTCTGGCGCGATCCGGCCACCGGCGAGGGCTACGAGACCCCGGTGACGGGCGGCCACGCCAAGCTGCAGTGGAAGCCCGACTGGGCGATGCGCTGGGTGGCGCTCGGCGTCGATTACGAGATGGCCGGCAAAGACCTGATCGACTCGGTCAAGCTCTCGGGCAAGATCGCCAAGGCTTTGGGCGGGGAGCCGCCCGAGGGCTTCAACTACGAATTGTTCCTGGATGAGAAAGGCCAAAAAATCTCGAAGTCGAAGGGCAACGGCCTCACCATCGACGAGTGGCTGAAGTACGGGACGCCGGATTCGCTGGCGCTGTTCATGTACACCAAGCCGCGCGAGGCCAAGCGCCTGTTCTTCGACGTGATCCCCCGCAACGTGGACGAGTATATCGGCTTCCTCGACCGCTATGCCGGCCAGGACGCCAAGAACCGCCTCGGCAACCCGGTCTGGCATCTCCATGCCGGCACCCCGCCGGAGCCGGAGAGGGTGGAGGGCGCGAGCCTGACCTTCGCCATGCTCCTCAACCTCGCGGCGGTGGCCAACACCGAGGACCCGGCGGTGCTGTGGGGCTTCATCCGCCGCTACGCGCCGGAGGTCGGGCCGCAGACCCATCCGGGCCTCGACCGGCTGGTGGGCCACGCCCTCAAGTATTTTTCCGATTTCGTGCGCCCGGCCAAGATCTACCGGGAGCCGACGGCCGAGGAGCGGGCGGCTTTGGAGGACCTCCACGCGGTGCTTGCCGAGCATCTCGGCTCCACCGATCCGGAGGCGCTGCAGGCGGCGGTCTACGAGGTCGGGCGGCGGCACTTCCCCGACCTTTCGGGCAAGGCCAAGAGCCCGGACGGGCGGCCCGGCGTGTCGCAGGCGTGGTTCACGAGCCTGTACAACGTGCTGTTCGGCGAGGCGCGGGGCCCGCGCTTCGGCTCCTTCGTGGCGCTCTACGGCGTGGAGGAGACCCGGGCGCTGATCGCCAAGGCGTTGTCGGGGGCGTTGATCGCCGGGCACGCGGCCTTCACCGGCGCGACGGCCTGAGGCCGCCGCCCGCCGCCCGGCGCGCACGACAACTTGATCGTCCGGCCGCGGAATTCCCGCCGCATCCGCCTGTTGTCCCCCCGCCGAGCCCGGGGGCCGGCGTCGCGGCGGGAGGAACGGAATGCGTGGTCTTCACATCGGGCTGCTGTGCCTGCTGGCGAGCTCAGCCAGCGCGCTGGCGGCGCCGCCGCCCGATGCCGGCGGCGACCTGAAGAGCCTCGGCTTGACCCAGCCGGCCAAGGTCGAGGACGGGCAATACACCGACAAGGACGGCAACCCGACCTACCACGTCACCGACGGGGGCAAGAAGGTCGATTGGTACACGATGTCCGGCTACCTCCGGTACAACGCCAACTGCATCGTCTGCCACGGGCCGGACGGGATGGGCTCCACCTACGCGCCCTCGCTGGTCGATGCCCTGAAGGGCATGGACTACGCCCACTTCGCCGGCATCATCGTCGGCGGCAAGAAGGACGTGAACGCCTCGCAGGAGCTGGTCATGCCGGCCTTCGGCGATAACCGGAACGTCATGTGCTACATGCCCGGCATCTACACCTACCTCCGCGCCCGGGCCGAGGGCGCGGTCGGCCGCAACCGGCCCGCCGAGCACGAGCCCAAGCCCGCCGCCTTCACCAAGGCGGAGGACGAGTGCATGAAGTGAGGGGCAGCCCAGGCCGAGGAACGGCACCTGGGGGCGGGTCACGGCCACCATGGTCTCATCATCGAGGCGGCCGATGAGGGTGCCCGATCCCAGACGAGGTCGCCCCGTCTCACGGGTCCTGAGGATCCCCGAGATCGGCCAGGGCGGCATCGGTGGGAGCGACCACGCGTGACTGACGAAGGCGTTCCCCGGCAAAGCCGGGGCGACGCATGTCGGGGACCCAGATCTGGACCGGACGCAGTCCGGCAGCCCGCACCGCATCCCGCCGCTCGCGCACGCTCATGCCGACGGATGGGGGCATCGGTTCGGCTTCCACCGTGGCATTGCATGTCACGCGGGGGTGGGGCGGCGACAGGGTTTCGGGGCCCTGTCACCCCACCAACGCCAGGTCCTGCGTCTCGGTCTCGGGGATCACGTCCACCTCGACCTTGAGGCGCTGGCGGCCGGACCCGCTGACGATGCCGTCGATGGGGGCGACGTCGCCGTAGTCGCGGCCCCTCGCCACGACGATGTGGTCGTCCTGCACGGCGCAGGCATTGGTCGGATCGAGGCCGTGCCAGCCGTCGCCGCACCACACCGCCACCCAGGCATGACTCGCATCGGCCCCGCGCAGGCGCGGCCGGCCGGGGGGCGGCACCGTGCGCAGGTAGCCGCTGACGTAGGCCGCCGGCAGGCCGATGCCGCGCAGGGCCGCGATCATCACGTGCGCGAAGTCCTGGCAGACCCCGGCCCGGCCGGCGAAGGCCTCGGCCAGGGGGGTGTGGACGTTGGTCGCCTTGGCGTCGAAGCGGAAATCCCCGCGGATGCGCATCATCAGGTCGTGGGCCGCCCCGTAGGCGCTGCGGCCGGGGACGAAGCTCGGGCGGGCGTAGTCGGTCACCTCCCGCAGGAGGGGCACCCGGGCGCTCGGGAACAGGAAGTGGACCGGTGCCCGCCCCGACAGGTCGCGGGAGCCGACGGCCCGGTCGCGCACCGTCTCCCAGGGGCGGCCGCCCTCCGGCGCCGGGGGCGGCAGGCGCTCGACCCGCACCGTCGAGAGGGCCTCGACGCTGAAGCTCGTGTGCGGCGCCTCGAGGGTGATCGCCAGGGCCTCGATCCCGAAATAGTCGCGCCGGGTGACGGCCCGGGCCGGGCTCGGGTCGATGGTGACGGCGCTCGCCAGCACGCTCTGCCCCTCCCCGTCCGCCGGCTTCAGGCGGAGCGAGCAGCGGGCGAAGCTCACCGCCCGCCCGTAGCGGTAGGTGGTGCGATGGCGCAGGGTGTAGATCATGCCCTGTCCGCGGGGTGCGCGAGGGTGACCATCAGGCGAGGCCCGTCAGCTTCTCCGACCGCAGCGCGTGCGGCCCGGTCGGGAAATAGCGGGTGGCGATGCCGTCGGCGAGGCGTTCGAGGTCCGTATTGAGCGCGGTCAGCCGCACCGCGTCGAAATCGGCCGCCTCCCCCGCCCGCAGCTCGGCCAGGATCCGCCCCGCCAGCCGGCAATGGGGCTCGGGGATGCCGTCGGCAGAGAGCGCGGGCAATTCCGCGAGGTGGCGGACGATGGCGTCCATCTGGAAGGCGATGGAGCGCGGGTTGTAGGGGTCGAGGAGCACCATGTCCCGCACGGGGTCGAGGGAGGACCCCTGCATGTAGCGGCGGCCGTAGCTGATCTGCGAATCGGTGAGCGCCAGCATCGTCCCGAGGCAGCCCGGCGTCGCCTCGTCGTTGGCGAAGGCCAGGGCGAAGGTGCAGGTGTTGATCGCCCGCTCGATCCGCCGGCCGAGCTCGGCGAAGTGCCAGCCCTCCGCCCGGCTGGTGTTCTCGTGGGCGAGGCCCGAGAGCGACGCGAGGTGGCTGAGCGTCCGCTCGGCCCGGGTGGCGAGCTGCGACTCGGTGAAGGCCCGCTCGGTGTCGAGGGACAGGAGGTCCGACAGGTCGGCCAGCACCCGCCAGATCTCGCCGGAGAGGCGGGCGCGCAGGGCCGAGGCGTTGCGGCGGGCGGCCGTGACGTGGGCCCGCGCCGACCCCGCCTGGTCGCGCCCGCACAGGGCCTCCTGCGCCAGGGCGGCGGTGGGCAGGTCGGCGGCGCCGACGCAGGCCCACTCGTCGAGGAGGGCGCGGATCGCCAGGGCGGCCGGCGCGTCGGGGGAGCCGGAGATGTCGGCCCCCACCGCGTCGCCGAAGCTGCGCAGGTGGGCCAGCGTCAGGCGCGTCACCGCCTCGGCGCGCTCGGCGTAGCGCCCGTACCAGAACAGCCCGTCCGCCGCCCGGGCCGGGAGGTGGCCGCCGAGCCGCCGCACCCGCGGCGCGGCGTGGGAGCCGAGGAGCGGCGCCGCCACGGGCTCGTCGGACAGGATCCACACGTCGGCCGCGCGGATGCCGAGCCGCAGCTCCAGGGGATCGACGTTGTCCCGCTCCGCCATGCGGCAGAAGCCGCCGGGCATCACCTGCCAGCCCGCGGCGGTGCGCGCCGCGAAGACCCGCATCACGAAGGGGCGCGGCACGAGGTAGAGCCCGTCGGGCCCCCGCTCCCAGCCCGGCATGGTCGAGAGGGGCGCGGGCTCCTGCGCCACGGTGTCGAACGGCCGGTCGCGCAGGGCATCGACCACGGCGGCGCGCCCGGCCGCCAGGGCCGAGGGGGCGAGCAGGGCGTCCCGCCCCGCCCCGCGCTGGGGCGTCGCGGCGGGGCGCAGGATCAGGCGGTCGAGGTTGGCCTGGACATGGGCGAGCCCTTCGAGGTCGCCGCACCACCACGTCCGGGGATGGGACAGGCGCAAGGGCTCGCCCAGGAGGCGGCGGCACAGGCAGTCGAGATAGGGGGCGAGGGCCGCCGACTCCACGAGCCCCGAGCCCGGCATGTTGGCCATCACCAGGGTGCCGTTGCGCAGGGCGTCCAGGATGCCCGGCACCCCGAGCCGCGAGGCGGGGTCGAGCTCCAGGGGATCGAGGTAGTCGGCGTCGATCCGCCGCCACAGGGCGTCGGCCCGCTTGAGGCCCGAGACGGTGCGCACGTGCAGCCGGCCGTCGCGCATCACGAGGTCGTCGCCCTCGACCAGCATCAGGCCGAGGTAGCGGGCGAGGGCCGCCTGCTCGACATAGGTCGAGCTGTAGGGGCCGGAGGTCAGCAGGCAGATCCGCGGGTCGGCCCGCTCGGCGCCCAGCGCCAGCCCCTCCCGGAAGGCCTGGAAGAAGGCCGGCAGCCGCTCGACATGGAGGTCCTGGAAGAAGTCCGGGAAGGTCCGCGCCAGGACCATCCGGTTCTCCAGGGCCCAGCCGAGGCCCGAGGGCGCCTGGGTCCGGTCGGCCAGCACCTGCCAGCGGCCGTCCGGGCCCCGGCCGAGGTCGGCCGCGTAGAGCCGCAGGTGATGGCCGCCGGGGGGCGCCACCCCGTGGAGCGGGTGCAGGAATTCCGGGCTGCCGGCCACCACCGCCGCCGGCAGGTGCCCGGTGGCGACGAGGTCGCCCGGCCCGTAGACGTCGGCGAGGATCGCCTCCATCAGCTCGGCCCGCTGGACCAGCCCGGCGCAGAGGTCGCGCCATTCCGGCGCCTCGATGACCAGGGGCATCGAGCCCAGGGGCCAGGGATGCTCCCGCTGGTCGCCCGCGATGCGGAACGAGATGCCCGCGTCCCGGATGTGCCGCTCCGCCGAGACGAAGCGGGCCATGATCTCCGATTCGTTCAGGCCGCCGAGCCTGTCGAGGAGCCGCTGCCACACCGCACGCGGCCGCCCGTCCGCGCCGACGAACTCGTCGGGCTGGCCGGGGGCCGGGCGGTAGCCCGCGGTCCAGCGCGCGACCCGCTGGGCCGGGCTTTCGCCCGGCTCGATGCCGACCGCGAGCGCGGCGCTCATCGGGGGGCGGGACTCCGCAGGTCGAGGGTCAGGGGGAACTCGGCGCTCCCCTCCTCGGCCGGCATGGCGACGCGGCCCGGCGTGTGGCCCTGGGCCTGGAACCGGGCGAGGCGCCGCCCCTCGGCCTCGTAGGCGTTGACGGGGTGGGTCTCGTAGTTGCGCCCGCCCGGATGGGCCACGTGGTAGCGGCAGCCGCCCAGCGAGCGCCCGCTCCACGTGTCCAGGATGTCGAAGGTCAGCGGCGAGTTCGCGGGCAGCGCCGGGTGCAGGGACGAGGCCGGCTGCCACGCCTTGAAGCGCAGGCCCGCCACCGCCTCACCCGCCCGGCCGGTGCCGGTCATCGGCAGGCGGCGGCCGTTGCAGGCGACGACGTGCCGGCCGGGGACGAAGCCCTCGACCTTGACCTGCAGCCGTTCGACCGAACTATCGACGAAGCGCACGGTGCCCCCGCTCGTCCCTTCCTCGCCCATCACGTGCCACGGCTCGAGGGCCTGGCGAAGCTCCAGGCGCACCCCGCCCCGCTCGACGGTGCCGAACACCGGGAACCGGAACAGGGCCTGCGCCTCGAACGCCGTGGGATCGAAATCGTAGCCCGCCGCGCGCAGGTCTTCCAGCACGTCGAGGAAGTCCGCCCAGAGGAAATGCGGGAGCATGTAGCGATCATGCAGGCTCGTGCCCCAGCGGACACAGCCCCCCGTCTGCGGCTCCCGCCACAGCCACGCCACCAGGGCCCGCAGGAGCAACTGCTGCGCGAGGCTCATCCGGGCATCCGGCGGCATCTCGAAGGCGCGGAACTCCAACAGGCCGAGGCGGCCGGTGGGCCCGTCCGGGGAGTAGAGCTTGTCGATGCAGATCTCGGCCCGGTGGGTGTTGCCGGTGACGTCGATGAGGATGTTGCGGAACAGCCGGTCCACCAGCCAGCGGGGGATGTTGGGCGTATCCGGCGCCGGCACCTGCGCCAGGGCGATCTCCAGCTCGTAGAGGCCGTCGTGGCGGCCCTCGTCGATGCGCGGCGCCTGGCTCGTCGGGCCGATGTAGAGGCCGGAGAACAGGTAGGACAGGGCCGGGTGGCGCTGCCAGTAGAGCACGATGCTCTTGAGCAGGTCCGGCCGGCGCAGGAACGGCGAATCGTCCGGGGTGACGCCGCCGAGCACCACGTGGTTGCCGCCGCCGGTGCCGGTGTGGCGCCCGTCGGTCATGAACTTCTCGGCCCCGAGCCGGGTCTGGCGGGCCTCGTCGTAGAGGCCGGTGGTGATGTCCACCGCCTCGCGCCAGGAGGCGGCGGGGTGGACGTTGATCTCGATCACGCCGGGATCGGGGGTGACCTTGATCAGCGACAGGCGCGGGTCGAAGGGCGGCTCGTAGCCCTCGATGTGGATCGGCTGCGCGAGCTCGGCCGCCACCGCCTCCAGGTGGGCGACGAGTTCGAGGTACTCGTCGGCCCGCTGGGTCGGCGGCATGAACACCCGGATCACCCCGTCCCGGGGCTCGACGGCGAGCGCCGTGCGCACCGCGACCCCGGCGATGCCGCCGCCGTTGGCCACCGCCGGCTTCTCGCCCCTGCCGGGCAGGGCGGCGCGGTCCTCCAGGGGGTCCTGGGGCTGGTAATAGGGGTAGTGCTCCGGCGGCACGTAGGGCAGCGAGGCGAGCGGCAGGCGGTAGCCCACGGGGGAATCGCCCGGCACGAGGTAGGCGTGCCCGCGCCCGAACTCCCACCGCTCCGAGATCCAGACGCGGTCGGCGTCGCCGTCCTTGCCGGTGGGCAGGCTGGCGAGCGGCAGCACGAAGCCCGCCGCCTCCCCGAGGCCGCGCTCGTAGACCCGTTTGATCCGGGCATCGAACTCCACCGAGCCCGACTTCGCCACCCCGGTGGTGACATTGACCGGCAGCTCGGCGCGCTTCTTCTCCCAGATGTCCCCGTCCTCGAAGGCGGGGAACACGAAGTCCTGGAGGCCCAGGCGGGCGGCGAGGCGCTCCGTGAAGGTCTTGGCCTGCGTGATCGTCGCCGTGCCGGTGCCGCCCTCGGGGGCGATCAGGGCGGGGTCGGCCCAGACCGGCGCGCCGTCCTTGCGCCAGTAGAGGGCGAAGGCCCAGCGGGGCAGGCTCTCGCCGGGGTACCACTTGCCCTGGCCGTAATGCAGCAGGCCGCCCGGCCCGAACCGGTCGCGCAGGCGGCGGATGAGCTGGTCGGCGAGGCCGCGCTTGGTCGGGCCGACGGCGGCGGTGTTCCACTCCGCCGCCTCGAAGTCGTCCACGGAGACGAAGGTCGGCTCGCCGCCCATGGTCAGGCGCACGTCCTGGTCGGCGAGGTCGGCATCGACCTTCTCGCCGAGCCGGTCCATCGCCGCCCAGACGTCCGCGGAATAGGGCTTGGTCACCCGCGGTGCCTCGGCGAGGCGGGTGATGCCCATGGCGAAGTCGAAGGTGGTCTCGGCCGGCTCGGCCAGCCCGGAGATCGGCGCGGCCGAGCGGTAGTGCGGCGTGGCGGCCAGCGGGATGTGGCCCTCGCCGGTGAGGAGGCCCGAGGTGGCGTCCATGCCGACCCAGCCCGCGCCGGGCAGGTAGACCTCGGCCCAGGCGTGGAGGTCGGTGAAGTCCTTGGAGGCGCCGGTCGGGCCGTCCACGGCGGTGGTGTCGGGCACGAGCTGGATCAGGTAGCCGGAGACGAACCGGGCGGCGAGGCCGATCCGGCGCAGCACCTGCACCAGCAGCCACGCCGTATCGCGGCAGGAGCCGCTCTTGAGGGTCAGGGTCTCGGCCGGGCTCTGCACCCCCGGCTCCATGCGCACGCCGTAGGCGGTCTCCCGCGCGATCATCTCGTTCAGGGCCACGAGGAAGAGGACCGTGTTGGTCTCCTTCGGCAGCCGGGCCAGCAGGGCCTCGATCTCCGGCCCGTCGGCATCGACGGGGACGAGGTAGGGGGCGAGTTCCTCCCGCAGCTCCGGGTCGTAGGCGAAGTCGCGGGTCTGGGCGTAGTCCTCGACGAAGAAGTCGAACGGGTTGATCACCGCCATGTCGGCGGTGAGGTCGACCTCGACCTTCAACTCGTCGGTCTTCTCCGGGAAGACGAGCCGGGCGAGCCAGTTGCCGCTCGGGTCCTGCTGCCAGTTGATGAAGTGGTTCGCCGGGGTGACCTTCAGGGCGTAGGCCGGCACCTGCGTGCGGGCATGGGGCGCCGGGCGCAGCCGGATGACCTGCGGGCCGAGGCTGATCGGCCGGTCGTAGCGGTAATGCGTGACGTGGTGCAGGGCGACTTTGATCGACACGGGCGCTCCGTCTCAGGCACGCGGACAAGGCGTTCGGGCAGATCCTGTCCCGTGCCGTCCGTTATGTGAAAGGCTGCGCTACAAAGCAATTTCCGTGCGGAACCCGCCACCGGACGGGGGCGGCAGGAACTTTGCCTCACGCCTCCGCTTGAACGCGGAGGGGCCGGCGTGCCGGACCCTGGGACCGTTGCCGATGAAGATCTTCCAGTGCCAAGCCTGCGACCAGCCGGTCACCTTCGAGGCGACCGTCTGCGAAAGCTGCGAGCGCCGCCTCGGCTACGTCTGCGCCCGGCACGAGGTCTCGGCCCTGGAGCCCGCCGGCTTCTCGACCCATCCCCGGATGGGCGGCGCACAGATCTTCCACGCCTATGCCGATCCGGGCCCGCGCTACCGGTCCTGCCAGAACGCGGTCTGGCACGCCTGCAACTGGCTGGTGCCCGAGGGCAGCGCGGACATCTTCTGCACCTGCTGCCGGCACAACCGCGTCGTGCCCGACCTCACCGTGCCGTGGAACCTCGCCCGCTGGCGGCAGGTGGAGGCGGCCAAGCACCGGCTGTTCTACTCGCTCCTGCGCCTGGAGCTGCCCCTGGCCACCCGCGTCCAGTACACGGACGGGCTGGCCTTCGACTTCCTGGCCGACCCGTCGGACGGCAACGCCGCCGGGGCGCCGGTCCTGACGGGCCACATCAACGGCCTGATCACCATGAACATCGCGGAGGCCGACGACGTGGAGCGGGAGCGCCGCCGGATCCTGTTCGGCGAGCACTACCGCACCCTGCTCGGGCACTTCCGCCACGAGATCGGGCATTATTTCTGGTACCTGCTCGTGATGAACGGGCCCTTCGTGGACTCCTTCCGGGGACTGTTCGGCGACGAGAGCCGCAACTACGTCCAGGCCCTGCAGGGCCACTATGCCCGGGGGGCGCCCGCCGACTGGGAGGAGAGCTACGTCTCGGCCTACGCCACCGCCCACCCGTGGGAGGATTTCGCGGAGACCTTCGCCCACTACCTGCACATCGTCGACACGATCGAGACCGCCTCGAGCTTCGAGCTGCACGTGCGCCCGCGCCTGCGCAAGGGCCTGCAGCCGCCGACGGTGATCGACTTCGACCCCTACGACACCTCCGACATCGACCGCCTGATCGAGACGTGGCTGCCGCTGACCTACGCGGTGAACTCCCTCTCCTACAGCATGGGCCAGCCGGCCCTCTACCCGTTCAAGCTGACGCCCGCGGTGATCGCCAAGCTCGCCTTCGTGCACGAGCGCATCTACGCCGCCCGCATCGGGGTGGTACCGAACCCCGACGAGGCCAGCGCCGACATCCTGCGCGCGGTCATCACCGGCCTCCGGCAGAAGGTGGCGGCGCCGATGGTGTGAGGCGGGCGCCCTCCGGCGAGGCCCCCTGCCCTCACCCCCGCCGCGCTTCGGCGAAGGCGCGGAACGCCTCCAGGGTCTCGGCGCTGACATGGTGCTCGATGCCCTCCGCGTCGCGCCGGGCCGTCTCCGGGCTGACGCCGAGCGCGCAGAGGAACCGCTCCACCACCCGGTGGCGCTCCCGCGCCTCGCCGGCCAGGCGCTTGCCCGCCTCGGTGAGGAACACCCCGCGATAGGGCCGCTGCTGCACCAGCCCCTCGTCGCACAGGCGCCGCAGCATCTTGGCCACGGTCGGCTGCGCCACCCCGAGCCGGGCGGCGATGTCCACCTGGCGCGCCTCGCCCCCGTCGCCGATCAGGTCGTCGATCAGCTCGACGTAATCCTCCACCAGCTCCAGCCGGCGCGCCTCCCGGGCCTGCCGGAAGCTCTCGACGTGGCGCTCGGGGTCCACGAGGGCGGTGTCGCTCCGCTCCGGGCCGTCCGGTTCCTGCATCCGCGCTGCCTCCTCCGGGGCTCGGATCCAGTCTCTAGAGCCATGCCCGATCGCGTTGCAATCCGGCCCGCGCCCGGCCGCCCCGGACAGGCCCCCGGCGGCCCCTTGCCCCGAGCCTGGGCTTTTCTATATAGCACAAGCTATATTCATGGGGTGTGATCGGGATGGCAGGCGAATTCGCCGCGGCGGACAGGGAGGCCGGGGGCGGCCTCAGCCGGTCGACGCAGGCCGGCATCCGCGCGGTGCTCGACGGGCGGCCGGGCGGGCGGGCGCGGTTCCTGCTGTTCGCGGGGCCGGCGGTCACCGCCTCGATCGCCTACATGGACCCCGGCAACTTCGCCACGAACATCCAGGCCGGCGCCCGCTACGGGTATCGCCTGCTCTGGGTGGTGCTGGCGGCGAACCTGACGGCGATGCTGTTCCAGGCCCTCTCGGCCCGCCTCGGGATCGTCACGGGCAGGAACCTCGCGGAGCATTTTCGCGATGCGCTGCCGCGGCGCTGGCGCTTCGCCGCCTGGGGCATCAGCGAGGTGGCGGCCATGGCCACCGACCTCGCCGAGTTCCTGGGCGGCGCCATCGGCCTGTCCCTGCTGGCGGGCATCCCCCTGATGGCGGGCATGGCGATCACGGCGGTGGTCACCTACGCGATCCTGCTCCTGGAGAACCGGGGCTTCCGGCCCCTGGAGATCGCCATCGGCGCGATGGTGGGCACCATCGGCCTCTGCTACGCCGCCGAGCTGCTGATCGCCCCGGTGGCCTGGGGCGCGGTCGCGAGCGGGCTGGTGACGCCGGCGATCCCCGATGCCGAGGCCCTGACCATCGCGGTGGGGATCATCGGCGCGACGGTGATGCCCCACGCCCTGTTCCTGCATTCGGGCCTGACCCAGGGGCGCGGCGCCCCCCGGGACGAGGCCGACCGGCGGCTCCTGGTGCGGTTCTCCGACCGGGAGGTGGTGGTGGCCCTGGCGCTCGCGGGCCTCGTGAACATCGCGATGGTGATCATGGCCGCCTCGGCCTTCCACCCGGGCCACAGCGGGATCGCCGAGATCGGCGAGGCCTACCGCACCCTCACGCCCCTCCTCGGGCCCGCGGCGGGGGCGGCCTTCCTGGTCTCGCTCATCGCCTCCGGCCTGTCCTCCTCGGTGGTGGGGACGCTGGCCGGGCAGATGGTGATGCAGGGCTTCACCGGCTGGCACATCCCGCTGCTGGTCCGCCGCCTCGTGACCATGGCCCCGGCCTTCGCCGTGGTGGCGGCGGGGGTCGATCCGACCCGGGCGCTGGTGCTCAGCCAAGTGGTGCTGTCGCTCGCCCTGCCGGTGCCGATGATCGGCCTCGTGGTCTTCACCGGCCGCCGCAGCGTCATGGGCCCCTTCGCCAACGGCCCCTGGACCCGGGCCGCGGCGCTGGCCGGGGCGGCGGTGGTGCTGGCGCTCAACGTCGTGCTGCTGGCCCAGGCGCTCGGGGTGCCGGTGCCGGGCCTGGGGGAGTAGCGGCGCGCGGGCGTTCGCGCCACGAACGGCGAGGCCCGCCATCCGGGGATGGCGGGCCTCGGTCCTCGGACGGGTGGGGCCTCAGCGCGACAGGAAGGTCTGGTTGCCGCCCCCGTGGCAGTTCCACGCCGCCACCCCCGCACCGGCCTGGGTCGAGGCGCCCCACACGTCCACGCAGTAGTTCGCATAGGCCGAGACGAGGGCATTGCCCGAGCCCTGGGCCTTCGGCGTCCAGGACTGGTTCGTCCCCCCGTTGCAGGCCCACTGGAAGATCTGCGTCCCCGCGCCGACGGGGGGATTGCTCAGGTTGAGGTCGAGGCACCGGCCGGAGGCGACGTTGATGAAGGCCGTCCCGCCATTGGCCGGCTGGCGGCGCCATCTCTGCTCGGCCGCGCCGGTGCAGGTCTGCTGCGTCACCGAGGTGGCGTCACCGGTGCCGCCCGTCGGCCCCGAGAGGCACAGGTTGGAGTGGGACGCCCTCAGCACTTCGTCGGCCGCGGAGCCGTCCTGCGGCGGGGCCACGCAGAACGAGGCGTCCTGCTTGAACAGGTCGCTGCCGTCCGGCTGCGCCAGGCCGAGGGAGAAGTTGCGGTGGCGCAGGTACATCCCCGGATAGTTCACCGACTGGTACGAGACGCATTGGCCCGAGGTGCAGCTGCATGAGCCGGCGAGGGAATTCACCTGCGTGAACGTCGCGTCCTGCTTGAACCCGTCGCTGCCGTCGTTGCCCTGGACGTAGCCCTGGAAGTTCTGGTGGCGGAGATACTGGCCGGCCGTGGTCGACGAGGCGAAGGACACGCCCTGCCCGGTCAGGCCCGTCACCACGCGGAAGGTCGCCTGCTGCCTGTCGGCGGTGCTGCCGGGCACGGCGAGCTTCACGGTGCCCCCCGCATTCATCAGGTAGTAGGTCGGGAAGTTGCTCGCCTGCAGGCTCACGGGCGTGCCGGCCGCCGTGACGGCGCCGCCGGTCGTGCCGGTCCCGGTGCCCGTGCCGCCGGTGCCGGTCCCACCGGTCCCGGTGCCTCCCGTGCCGGTGCCTCCGGTGCCCGTACCGCCCGTGCCCGTGGCGGCCTGGGCGACGTAGCTCGTGGCCTGGGCCGGGGCGGCGACGCCGTCGCCGAGGGCGACGATGATCCCCGGCGAGGGCACGCCGTTCCGGTCGATGGCGACGAGCTGGTAGTAGCCGGGGGGCGCGACGTTGCCCGAGGCCGGGGCCTGGACCGTCACGGCGTTGCCCGATTGCGAGAAGCTCGCGCTGTAGCGGCGCTGGGTCGAGTTGAAGCTGTAGGTCACGAGGCTGGTGCCCACCAGCACCACCTGCGACAGGCCGTTCTGCGAGGCGAGCTCGAACTGCAGGGACTGGCCGTGGGACACCTGCAGGGCGCTGAGGCTGACCACCTGCGGCCGGGGCGCGAGGGCGGCGGCGCCGTTCCCGGCGGTGAACAGGTAGGGCGGGTAGTAGACCTCCGCGTTCTGGTTCGACACCGGGCCCGGCGCGCCGCCGCCGGCGCTGAGCAGGGCGCCGTTCTGCAGTCAGGATCACGGTGGAGTGGTAGCCGCGGTAGACCCCGGCGGCCGCGCCCAGGGACCAGCGCCCGGTCGCCGGGTTCCAGATCTCCGCCTGGGTGACGGCGTTGGCGTCCGCCTGGTCGTTGTACTTGCTGCCGCCGGTCACGGCGACCAGCCCGGTGGGCAGGACCGTGGCGGTGGCCCAGGCACGGCCGAAGTTCATCGGCGCCGTCTCGGTCGCGGCGGGCGTGCCGCCGTTGAGGTCGACCACCGTGGCGCGGCTCGACGACACGAACCCGTCGCCGTTGGTGAAGCTGTTGCCGCCGACCTGGAGGATCTTGCCGGTGTCGTACAGCACCGCCGTCGAGGCCGGGCCGGTGTTCGGGGCGTCGCCGGCCCCGCTCGCGTTCCGCGGCGGGTCCCGGAAGGCCATGGCCGTGATCGCGCCGTTACCGGTGGGATCGAGGTACCACATCTTGTCGGAGCTGATGCCGAACACCTTGCCGTTCGGGGCGACCCAGGCACGCGGGTACCAGAAGCGGCTGTTGTCCGGGCCGAAGGCGTCGCGGCTGTTGGCGCCGAACAGGCTGATCCACTTGGTGCCGTCGTAGAGTTCCGGCGTCATGCCGGTCATGGTGTTGTTGTTGATCGCGGTCTGCGGGTCGTTGAAGCCGGGCGCGTAGGGATAGGAGCCCCCGATGACGAGCTGCCTGCCCGTGGCCAGGGTCAGCATGCTCGCATAGTAGCGGTCGTTGGCGACCTTGGAGGCGAGGGCGTTGACGGCCGTCGCGGTGCTGTTGAGGACGACGCTGCCCTTGTCGTTGCCGTTGTCGAAGATGCCGCCGGTGGCCATCATCGTGCCGTCCGTGCGGAAGGCCTGGGCGCCGCAGAAGCTGTTGATGCCCACGACGCCCGGCAGGGTCACGTGGCCCCCGGCGAGCCCCTTGGTCGGGTCCCAGATGTCGAAGGTGCGGCCGTCCTGGACGGAGGGGCTGTTGGCCGCCGTGCCGTAGGACACGACCTTGCCGTTGGGCAGCAGGCCGAGGGTGATGGCGTTCATCGGCCAGTTGCTGACGCCGGACCACATGCCCGCGGTGGCCGCCGAGGCCGGGATCGACAGGCCCGACAGGAGCGGGTCCGTCACTTGGTTCACGACGACGTTGAACATCGCGGCCCCGGCCGGGCCGGGCAGGCCGCCGGCCAGCATCGTCGCCGACAGGAGGGCGACTCGGTGGGCCCTGAGGCGGGCCGTCCGGTGGGAGGGGGCGTGCGAAGACATCGTCTGATCCATCGTCGGAAGGGAAAAGCCCGGGAAGCGCGCAGGACGACGGGTCCGGCCGCGGGGGCAGGTGGAGGGAGGAGGTGGACGGGGGTGAGAGGGGGGAGGCGGCCCGCCGGGTCGTCCGTGACCCGGCGGGTGGATCGTGCGGCCGAGCCGGCTCGGCCGGTGCGGAAACGACTGAGTCGGTCTCTATTCGCGGCTAATATCTCGCTGGTTGATCTGACTTGTCGGCTCTAATAGCGACCGACATAGCCGCCGGAAATTGACGAAACGTGGATCTCGCTCAAATTTGCCGGCATATCGTAAATCGGCGTGATGAATGACCGCGCGATGACAGCATTCGCGCGGGAAGGGCCGACTTTCTTGGTAAATTTCCGCCGAAACCGGTCACGGCGGCGCCGAATCACCCGGCATCGCCGGGGCGCTCAGTTCGCCCGCACCACGACTTCCACGAGGTTCGCCGCGCCGGAGCCGATCCCGGCTTCGATGGCGGGCGCGATGTCGGCGGCCTTCGTCACCCGCCGGGCCGGCACGCCCATCGAGGCGGCCAGGGCCGGAAAATCGATGCGCGGGTCGGTGAGGTCCATGGCGATGAAGCGGTTGGCCCGGGCCGAGGCGTAGTGGGCCTGGCCCTTCATGAACATCTTGAGGATGTTGTACTCGGCGTTGTTGATCACCACGAAGGTGACCGGCAGCTTCTGGTGGGCGGCGGTCCACAGGGCCTGGGGCGAGTACATCGCCGCCCCGTCGCCCACGACGCAGACCACGGGGGCGCGGTCGATCCCCAGCGAGAACCCCACCGCCGCCGGCATCCCCCAGCCGAGCACGCCGCCGCGCATCGCCGCGTACTGGTGCGCCGAGGGGCTGTCGAGGAAGGTGCGCAGGCGGGTGAGGGTCGCGGGGGCCTCGTCGATGATCGGGGTCTGCGCGCCGACCGCGCGGGCGACCTCGCGGGCGGCCACCAGGGGGTCGATCACCGGGTCCTCGAAGGCGGCGTCCGCGGCGGCGTGGAGCTTGCTGCGGCGGGCGGCCTGGTCGGCCACCGCCGCCTCCCGCAGCCGGGCGAAGGCGTCGGCCCGGTCGGTGAGGCGCGGGGCCAGCAGCGGCAGCAGGGCGTCGAGGGAGGCGCGGATGTCGCCCACCGTGGAGAGGGCGGTGGCGTAGGTGCGGCCGAGGTCGCGCACGTCCGCCGAGAGCTGGAACACGGCCGTGCCCGGGGGCACCGCCGAGCCCTCCGAATAGAGCACGGTGATGAGCGACTTGCCGCCGAGCGCGAACACCGCGTCGTAGCGCCCGAGGATGCCGGCGATGGCGTCGGCCCGGGTCGGCAGGTTGCCGGCCCAGAGGGGATGGCTCGTGGGGAACGGGATGTGCGCCGGCCAGGACGAGCCGTAGACCGGGGCGGCCAGCAGGTCGGCGAGCGCCACGGTCTGCGCGGCGGCGTCGGAGGAATCGATCTCGTCCCCGGCGATTACCGCGAGCCGCCCCGGCGCGACGGCGGCGAGCTTCTCCGCCAGGAGGCCGAGGGAGCCCGCCACCGCCCGCTGGTCGATGGTGGAGGTCTCGCCCGCCGGCACGTCGGTGAGGGCGTCCATCACGTCCATCGGCAGGGACAGGAAGACCGGGCCGGAGGGGGCGGCGGCGCAATCGTGGAAGGCCCGGCGCAGGAGGACGGGGATCTGGTCCGGGCGCGTGACCTCGCGGGCCCACTTCACCACCGGGTCGGCGATGGCGACGAGGTCGCCCATCAGCAGCGGGTCGGTCAGCGCGTGGCGGGTGTCCTGCTGGCCGGCGGTGACGACGAGGGGCGTGCCCGAGACCTGGGAGTTGACGAGGCTGCCCATGCCGTGGCCGAGGCCCCCGGCGGTGTGGAGGTTGAGGAAGGCGGGCCGGCGGGCGCCCTGCGCGTAGCCGTCGGCCATCGCCACGGCGGTGGCCTCCTGCAGGGCCAGCACGTAGGCGACGTCGGGCGCCTCGGTGAGGGCGTCGATGAGGGGCAGTTCGGTGGTGCCGGGATTGCCGAAGATGTAGCGCACCCCCTCCGAGCGCAGCACCTCGACCAGAAGCTCCGCGCCCCGGCGCCGCCCCGCGGCCTCGACGGTGGTGATGGTCATCGTGAGTCCCCCCAAGCCGGCGCGAGGCTAGCCGGGGGATCCCAAAGGGCAAGCCCTTTGGTGAGGCGGGGGGCGAAGGCCGGCGGGTCCCCGTCCTCAGCGCAGCCTGTCGATCAGCGCCCGGGTGAAGGGCGGGAGCGCGTCCAGGGTCCGCAGGCACAGGGTCAGGTCGCGCCGGGCCCAGGGGTCGGAGAGGGGGACCACGGCGAGCGCCAGGGTGCGGGCCGCCCGCAGCGCCGTGCTCTCCGGCAGGATCGCCAGCCCGACCCGGGCCTCCACCAGCCGGCACACGGCGTCGAAGCCGCGCAGCTGCGCCCGCAGGCGCATCGGCCGCCCGGCCCTGGCCGCCTTCTCCACGAGGAAGCGGCTGATGGCGCTGCGCCGGTCGAGGCCGACGAGCTCGCGCTCCAGCACCTCGGCGAAGGCGACCTCCGGCCGTTCCGCCAGGGGATCGCCCCGGGCGGCCACGAGGACGAACCGGTCCTCCCGGAACGGGATGGTGGCGAGGCGGCCCGTGTCTACCGTGCCGGAGAGGATGCCGAAATCCGCCACCCCCTCGGCCACCAGCCCGACGATCTCGTCCGAGGTGCGCTCCTCGATCTCGACGGCGATGCCGGGATGGGAGGCGAGGAAGTCCGACAGGGGCGCGGGCAGGAATTCGATCAGCGCGTGGGTGTTGGCCACCACCCGGATCTGCCCCGCCGCCCCGCCGGAATAGGCCGCCATCTCCTCCCGCAGGCGCTCGGCGGCGGCGAGGATGGCGCGGGCATGGCCGAGGAGCGCCCGCCCCGCCGGGGTGGGGCTCACCCCCTGCCGCCCGCGGGTCAGCAGGGCCGCGCCCAGGCTCTCCTCCATCGCCCGGATCCGCGCCGAGGCGGCGGCCAGCGCCAGATGCGCCCGCTCCGCCCCGTGGGTGATCGAGCCCGCCTCCACCACGTGCCGGAACAGGCCGAGGTCCACGAGGTCGAAGCGGAGCATCGGCGGTTCGCCGGTCAGAACGGGCTGACGGGGAAGAAGCGCAGGTAGAGCTCGGTGTACTTCCCGTCGTCCCAGACCCGCTGCAGGGCGTCGTCCAGGGCGCGGGCCAGGGCGGCGTCGTCCTGGCGGGTGACGAGGCCGATCCCCTCGCCGAAATAGCGGTTCTCCAGATAGGCGCCGCCGATCAGGGCGCAGCAATTCTCCGCCTCCTGGCCGCCGACGTAGAGGGCGAGGTTCAGCCCGTCGGCGAACAGGTAGTCGATCTCCCCGCGCTTGAGGGCGCCCTCGGCGGCGGCGAGGTCGGTGAAGTCGTGGGCCTTCGCCTTCGGGAAGAAGGTGCCGAGATAGGCGGCGTGGGCGCTGCCGCCGATCACGCCCACGCCGCGCCCGGCCAGGGAGGCCGCGGAGGGGGAGGGCAGGCCCCGGTCGGTCCGGGCGGCGAAGCGGGCGGGCCAGCGGAAATACGGCCGCGTCGCCGTGAACGTCCGGCGCAGGCCGGGGGTCAGCGGGATCGCGGCGGCGACCACGTCGCCCTGCTTGGCCTCCAGGGAATCGAGCAGCGTGTCGAAGCGGCGGGCCTGCACCGTGCAGGTGATGGCGAGCTTCTCGCACACGGCCCGGGCCAGCTCCACGACGAAGCCGGTGGGGGCGCCGTCGGGGCCGGCGAAGTGGAGCGGGGGGAACTCGTCGTCCGTCAGGAAGCGCACGGCCCGGCCGGTCTGGGGCGCCTCGACCCGCTCGCCGCGGCTGCGCGGGTTCCAGAAATCCGGCACCGCCACCGAGGGGACCGCCGCCGACGGGACCGCCACCGGGGGGGGCGGCACGGCCGGGCCCGCCGCCGCGGCCGGGGCGGCGAGGCCGAGCCAGAGGGCGGCGCCCACAGCCCCGGCCCGGCACGCGCTTGACCGGGGGGGGCGGGCGGTGCTCCTGAGGGAGCGGGACGACGGGGGCGGGCTCACCCCGCTCCCCTAGCACGGCTCGGGCCCCCTGCGGGAGCAGAACCTGCGGTGTCGGTCCCCGCGCCCGGACCTGTCACGGTGCCGCGCCTCCCGCCGGAGATCGCCTTCCTCGCGGCCCAGGGCGCGGATCCGCGCCTCCTCGCCCAAGCGGTGTCCCTGGCGGAGGCGGCCGGGACCGACGCGGCGACGGCCCTGCTCCACACCGGCCTCATGGACGAGGAGACCTATTACCGGAGCCTCGCCCGGGCGCTCGGCGCCCGGTTCCTCGACGGCCCGGTGCCGTTCGGGGGGCGCCTCGCCTACCCCGACTGCCTCGTGGCCGGCCTCGCGCCCCTGGCGCCGGGCGCCGGCGCGGCCGCGGTGATCGCCCCCCGGGGCCCGGCCGTGGCGGACCTGCTCGGCGGCGCCGGCCGGGGCGGCGGGCCGGCCATCACCACCCCGACGCGGCTGCGCGAGGCGGTGTTCGCGGCCGTTCCGGAGGCCGTCGCCGGCCATGCGGCGGGGGCGCTGCGGCGGTGCGCGCCGGAGACGGCCGCCCGGCCGCCCGGCCCGGGGCTCCTGGTCCTCGCCCTGATCCTCGGCGCGGCCCTCTGCCTCCACGCCGCCGCGCCGGGCCCCGTGGCGCAGGCCGCGACGGTCGCGGGGCAGGCCACCCTCCTGGCGCTGACGGCCTTCCGCATCGCCGCCCTGGCCATCCCCCCGCCCCCGGCGGAGGCGCCGCCCCTGCCCGAGGCCGCCCTGCCGGTCTACACGGTCCTCGTCCCGCTCTACCGGGAGGGGCGGGTGGTGCCGCGGCTCCTGCGCGGGCTCGCCGCCCTCGACTATCCGGCGGCCAAGCTCGACATCAAGATCCTGCTCGAGGCCGACGACCGGGAGACGGCCGCCCTCCTGGCCGCGATCCCCCTCCCCGCCCGGTTCGAGGTCGTCACCGTCCCGCCGGGGCAGCCCCGGACCAAGCCCCGGGCGCTCAACGCCGCCCTGCCCCTGGCGCGCGGCAGCCTGCTCGTCGTCTACGACGCCGAGGACGTGCCCGAGCCCGACCAGCTCCGCAAGGCGGCGGCGATCTTCGCGGCCGAGCCGCCGGACACCGCCTGCCTCCAGGGCCGGCTGGTGATCGACGACCACGGGGACGGCCTCCTGCCGAAGCTGTTCGCCGCCGAATATGCCGGGCTGTTCGACGTGCTGAACCCGGCCCTCGCCGCCCTCGACCTGCCGCTGCCCCTCGGGGGCACGACGATGCACCTGCGCACCCGCGTCCTGCGGGAGCTCGGCGGGTGGGATGCCCACAACGTGGCGGAGGATGCCGACCTGGGGATCCGCCTCGCGCTGGCGGGTTACCATGTGGGCGACCTGCCGAGCGCCACCTACGAGGAGACGGCGAAGGGCTTGCGGCGCTGGCTCGCCCAGCGGACCCGCTGGCTGAAGGGCTTCCTGCAGACCAGCCTCGTCCACGGCCGCCGGCCGCTCGCCGGTGCCGCCCGGCTCGGCCCCCTCGGGAGCCTCTGCGCCGTGGCGCTCCTGCCCGGCACGGTCGCCTCGGCGCTGGCCTACCCCGTCTGTTTCGTCGCGGCGGTGGCGGCCTTCCTGTCCGGCGGGATCGGGGTCGCCCCGACCTTCTGCGGCAACCTCGGCCCGGGCCTCGCGCTGACCCTGTTCCTGGCCGGGCTCGTCGCCCTGATCGGCCCCGCCGCCCTCGGCTGCCGGCGGCGGGGCTGGCGCGACCTGTGGCCCCTGCTGCCGCTGATGCCGGCCTACTTCTTCCTCGTGAGCCTCGCCGCCCTGCAGGCCGTGGACGAGCTGATCCGCGCGCCCCACCGCTGGAACAAGACCGAGCACGGCCTCTCCCGCTCCTCGCGCAGCGGCAAGCTGACCGGGGGCGGGCCGCAACGGAACGGCGGGTCCGGCCGTTGACCGGCCATGAGCGAGACGTCCGCCACCATCGCCATCCTGATCGGCACCCCGGCCGGTGCCCGACTCCTCGCCTCGGGGACGGAGCGCGACGCCGCCCGGGCCGCGGAGCTGTTCCTGCTGCGCCTGCCCGCCCGGGCGCTCCCGGCCCCGCTCTGGGTCCAGTGCGGCGACCGGGTCGCGGGCGACCGCCTCACCGCCTACCTCGCCGACTTCCAGGCCGAGCGGGTGCGCGAGCGCGACGGGATGCCGGAGATGCCGAAGCCCTGACGGCGCGGCCCTGAATTTCCCGCGCCGTCCCGCCGGAAGGTGCTAAGGCGGGCCGCCACAACGAGCGGACCGCCCCACCCGTGACCTCCCCTGCGGACAGCCCGATCCAGACGCTGCTGCGCCTCATGGCGGAGCTACGCGACCCCGAGCGGGGCTGCGCCTGGGACGTCGCCCAGACCTCGGCGAGCATCGTCCCCTACACGATCGAGGAGGCCTACGAGGTCGCCGACGCCGTCACCCGGGGCGACCGCGACGACCTGCGCGACGAACTCGGCGACCTGCTCCTCCAGGTCGTGTTCCACGCCCGGATGGCCGAGGAGGAGGGCGCCTTCGCCTTCGACGACGTGGCCCGCGCCATCGCCGCCAAGCTGATCCGCCGCCACCCGCACGTCTTCGCCCCCGACGGCACCCTCCTGCCGGAGGGCTCGCCCCGGTGCGACCCGGCGGCGGTCGAGGCGCAGTGGGCGGCGATCAAGGCGCAGGAGCGGGCGGACAAGCCCGCCCCCGCCGCGGCCCCCGATCCCCTGGGGGGCGTCGCCCTCGCCCTGCCGGCCCTGATGCGGGCGGAAAAGGTCTCGCGCCGGGCGGCCTCCTACGGGTTCGACTGGGACGACGCGGCCCAGGTGATCGCCAAGGTCCGCGAGGAGACCGACGAGGTCGCGCAGGCCCTGGCGGAGGGAGAGGCCGGGGCGGTGGCCGAGGAGATCGGCGACCTGCTGTTCTCCGTCGCCAACCTCGCCCGCCACGCCGGGATCGACCCGGAGGCGGCCCTGCGCGACGGCACGGCGAAGTTCGAACGCCGCTTCCGGGCCATGGCCGAGGAGCTGCACGCCGAGGGCGGCGCGCTCGGCCGCTCGGACCTCGCCGCGATGGAGGCCGCCTGGGGCCGGGTGAAGCACAAGGAGAAGGGGTAAAGGCCGTTTGTAGGAAAAGCGGCGGCCATCGCTTTCTTCATCGGCGGGGGCGTCGGGCCGCTGATCGGCATCGGCGTGACGGGTTTCACCCTGCTTCAGGCCGTCATGGTCTTGGTTTGGTTCTTCGTCGGGTTGGTCTTACATTCCATGGCCCAGACCGTCCTCGGAGGGCTGCTTCCATGACGTTCGGTATCGTCTACCTGCTCTTCGTCGTTCCGGCCGTCGCGCTGGGCCTCGGCGCGCTCGCCGTCGTGACGACGAGACGGAGCGCGGAACGGGTCCGCGACATCGAACGTCGGCGGATCGCGAACTGATCCGCCCTCACGCGGCGATTCCCTCCAGCACGAGCAGCACCAGCGGCAGGGCCGCGCCGGCCAGCACCGTCTGGAGGGCGATGATACCGGCCATGAGGGGGGCGTCGCCCCCGAGCTGCCGGGCCATGATGTAGGAGGACGAGGCGGTCGGCAGGGCCTGGAACAGCAGCGCCGTGGCCGCCGCGGGGCCGTGCAGGCCGAGGGCGCGGCAGGCGAGCACCGTCGCCAGGGGCATCAGGCCGAACTTCACCGCCGCGGTCACGGCCAGGGGCCGGATCCAGGTCCGGGCCGTGCCGAAATCCAGCGCCGCCCCGACGCAGAGGAGGCCGAGGGGCAGGGAGGCCTGCCCCAGGGCCTTGAGCACCGGATCGACGCCGGGCGCCAGGGGCAGGCCCGTCGCCTGGAGGGCGATGCCGACGAAGCTCGCCACCACGAGGGGGTTCAGGGCGAGCTGCCGGACGACGGCCGCCGGGGCGAGCGGCCCGGCGGACCCGAACCGGGCGAAGACGAGGACGCACAGGACGTTGACGGTCGGCACGATGGCGGCGTTGGCCACCGCCGCCAGGGCGATGCCCTGTGCCCCGAACAGGCCGACCGCCGCCGAGACCCCGACATAGTTGTTGAAGCGGATGCCGCCCTGGAACACCGAGGTGAAGGCCGCCCCGTCGAGGGCGAGGCGCGGGCGCAGGGCCAGGAGCGCCAGGGCCACGGCCACCGTCGAGACGACGAGGACGGCGGCGAGGGCCAGGACCGGCACCCCGTCGAGCCGGGCGGTGGCGAGGCCGTGGACGAACAGGCTCGGCAGCAGCACGTAGTAGCCGAGCCGCTCCGCCTGCGGCCAGAAGGCCTCGGCCAGGAATCCGGCCCGGCGCAGGCCGGCCCCGAGGCCGATCAACAGGGCGATCGGCAGCAGGGCGAGGAGGAGCGCTCCGGTCACGCGGCCGCGTCCGGGGGGATGCTATGGGCGGAGGCAGGGGACATCGGCGGGGAGCCCGTTCGTGGCGCCCCCTTCCATAGGCCCGCCGGGCGGGGCTGCAAATGCGCGGGGCGATCCACGATGCCCGCGGGCCGATTCTATCCTCGCGCGTGTCCCGAGTGTCTGGCCGAACGCCCGTCTTATCCCTTCCACACCCTCATCCTGAGGTGCGGCGAGAGCCGCCGCGACGGAGGGCACCAGGGATCGCACGGCGGGCTGGATCCCTCCTTCGAGGCCCGCTGGCGCGGGCACCTCAGGATGAGGGTGAGGGGGGGACGACACTGACGTTCCGGCCGGACACCCGGAACGAGGCTGGGGGTGGGATCACGGTCGCAACGATCCCCGCACGACGGGGAGCGCCCCCTACGTCACGCTGCCGGAACGGGCGTTCGTCGCGCCAGGTCGATCCCGGCGCTCCCCATCCGGCTCAGCCTCAGCCGGTCTCCTGACCGCCGGCCTGTTGCCAGAAGCTGGCGAGCTGATGCGCCAGGAGCCGGCCGAGCAATTGCTCCATCTTGGACAGGTCGAGCCGACCCTCCGCCCAGGCGGCATCCGCGGCGTCGAGGGCTTCGAAATAAGGCTTCCGGTTGTCGACGATCTGATCCGGGATCGTCGGCGTCCCGGGCAGGAGAGTCCGGGCGGCGATCGACAGCACAACATACGATGCGATGCGCGAGGTTCGGCCGTTCCCGTCGGCGAACGGGTGGATCCAGTTGAGGCGCCACATCACGTAGGCGGCCAGATAGACCGGGGACGCCTCGTCCCAGCGGTCGTTTACCTCGTCGCACAGGTCCTCGACGAGTGCGGGGACGAGGTGCGCCCCCGGCGGCGCGTGCCTGCTCCCGCTGATCTCGACACCGCCGGGCCGGAAGTTTCCCGCATACATGCTGATGCCGCGCAGGGCTTCCCTGTGAAGGCTCAGGATCAGGGACGGCCGCAGCCTGTACCGGCCCTCCCGTTCGAGGGCGTCCTGAATCGCCGCGAGTCCGGCATCGTACTGCCGGAGGCCGTTGAGGGCTTCGGCCTCCGCCCGCGCCTGGGGATCCCTGATGAGCTCGGGCTCGAGGGCGCGGCTGTCGCGCTTCTCAGGCCCTCCCGTGCTCATCGCGCTCTTTCGCGAGCTTGTCCGCCTGCCGGTCCACCATCTCGCGCGTGATGAGCCGATTTTCGAAATGGGTGTTGCCGTAGGCGAAGCTCCGGCGCTGCTCCTCGCGCTGCTCGGGCGAGGGCTGGGCTTGCCGGGCCGCGCTCAACAGCTGCTTCAACGCATCCGTCATGGCCTGCCCTCGATCGCTCCGCGCCCCGGTCCCGCCCACACGCTACAACCCGGCGAGGGACGTTTCGTAGCCTATCGCCCCGACTTATGGACAGGCAATCCGCCGGTCGTGGCTCGGCCGGGCCGCCGGGCGCCCCCTACGTCACGCTGCCGTAGAGGTCGTATGCCTCGGCCCGGTCGATCTTGACGGTCACGATGTCCCCCACCCGCACCGGGCGGCGGAAGCTCGCGTGGACGGTGCCGTCGATCTCCGGGGCGTCGGCCTTGGAGCGGCCCCGGGCGACCCCGCCCTCCACCGCGTCGACGATGATCGGCATCCGCCGGCCGACCTTGGCGCGCTGCAGGCGGAGCGCGATGACGTTCTGCGTCTCCATGAACCGGCGCTTGCGCTCGGCCTTCACCTCCGGCGGCACCGGGGCGCCGAGGGCGTTGGCGGCGGCGCCCGCCACGGGCTCGAACTCGAAGCAGCCGACCCGGTCGAGCCTGGCTTCCTTCAGCCACTCCAGCAGTTCCTCGAACTCGGCCTCGGTCTCGCCGGGGAAGCCGACGATGAAGGTCGAGCGGATGGCGAGGTCCGGGCAGGCGGCCCGCCAGGACCGGATGCGCTCGAGCTGGCGCTCCTGGTTGCCCGGCCGGCGCATCCGCTTGAGCACGCTCGGGCTCGCGTGCTGGAGCGGCATGTCGAGGTAGGGGAGCACCTTCCCCTCCGCCATCAGCGGGATCACCTCGTCCACGTGCGGGTACGGGTAGACGTAGTGCAGCCGCACCCAGGCCCCGAGCTCGCCGAGTTCCCTGGTGAGGTCGTAGAACCGGGCGCGGACCTGCCGGTCCCGCCAGGGGCTCTCGGCGTAGCGGATGTCGAGCCCGTAGGCGCTGGTGTCCTGCGAGACGACCAGCAGCTCCTTCACCCCGGCCTTGACCAGCTTCTCGGCCTCCCGCAGCACGTCCGCCGCCGGCCGGCTCACGAGGTCCCCGCGCAAGGACGGGATGATGCAGAAGCTGCACCGGTTGTGGCAGCCCTCGGAGATCTTCAGGTAGGCGTAGTGCCGGGGCGTCAGCTTGATGCCCTGCGGCGGCACGAGGTCCACGAACGGGTCGTGGGCCGGGGGCGCCGCCTCGTGCACCGCCGCCAGCACCGATTCGTAGGCCTGGGGGCCGGTGACGGCCAGGAGCGCCGGGTACTTCTCGCGGATCTCCTCGGGCTGCGCGCCCATGCAGCCGGTGACGATGACCCGGCCGTTCTCGGCCATGGCCTCGCCGATGGCGGCGAGCGATTCCGCCTTGGCGGAATCGAGGAAGCCGCAGGTGTTCACGATGACGAGGTCCGCCCCGTCGTGCTTCCGGGCGAGCTCGTAGCCCTCGGCGCGCAGGTGCGTCAGGATCCGCTCCGAATCCACCAGCGCCTTCGGGCAGCCGAGGGAGACGAACGAGATCTTGGGGGCGGCCCCGGCGGCGGGGGCCGCCCGGGAGGCGGCGGCCTCCGCGTCGGCGGGGAACGCGCGGATCTGGGGCGAGGCGGTGCTGGTCATGGGCGGTGTCACGGGCGATATCGGATGCGGCGGCGCCTGCGCCGATGGGGACGCCGGAGAACGCTGGTCGTCTGCGGGATGACCCCCGATATAGCGGGTTCGGGCCGTCGGCGCGAGGCCGCTGCGCGCAGCGGCCTGCTTTCCTCGCGGCATCGCCTGTGCGAGGGCGTCCGGACGGCGCGGAACGACGCCGTGGTGTGAAGGCCGACGCCGGCTCATGTGGACCGCAGACCTGCCCCCGATCGATCCCGCCGCCGCCGCCCGCCGGCTGCGCGCCCTGCCGGGGCTCGCCTTCCTCGACAGCGCCATGCGGCACGATGCCCTGGGCCGCCTGTCGATCGTCGCCGCCGACCCCTTCGCCCGGTTCCGCTACCGGGACGGGGTCGCCACCCTCGACGGGCACCCGGTGCCCGGCGGCCCGTTCGCGGCCCTGCGGGACTGCCTCGCCCCCTACCGGCTCCCCGCCGACCCGGCTCATCCCTTCCCCGGCGGGGCGATCGGCTACTTCGCCTACGACCTCGGCGAGCGCCTGGAGCGGGTCGCCCGCCCCGCCCGCCGGGCCGGGCTGACCGACGACATCGCCGTGAACCTCTACGACACGGTGCTCGCCCTCGACCACGCCGCCGGCACCGCGACGCTGCACTCCACCGGCTTCCCCGAGACCGACCCGCAGGCCCGCGCCGCCCGGGCGCAGGGGCGCCTCGCCCGCTTCGCCGACCTGCTGGCGGGGGACGACCCGGCCCCCGGGCCGCCTCCGGAGCCCCTCGTGTGGCGCTCGAACTTCACCCGGCAAACCTATGAAGATGCGGTCGAAAAGGTCCGCGCCTATATCCGCGCCGGGGACATCTACCAGGCCAACATCGCCCAGCGTTTCACGGCGGACCTGCCGGCGGGGTTCGATCCCTTCGCCCTGTACCGGCGCCTGCGCGAGACCAACCCCGCCACCTTCGGCGCCTACCAGGAATTCGAGGGGCTGACGGTCGCCTCCTCCTCGCCGGAGCGGTTCGTGCGCCTCGACGGGCGCCACGTCGAGACCCGGCCGATCAAGGGCACCGCCAAGCGCCTGCCCGATCCGGCGCAGGACCGGGCGGCGGCGGCGGAGCTCGCCGCCTCGGTGAAGGACCGGGCCGAGAACGTGATGATCGTCGATCTCCTGCGCAACGACCTGTCGCGGGTCTGCGCGCCGGGGAGCGTGGCCGTGCCGGTGCTGTGCGGGCTGGAGACCTATGCCGGCGTCCACCACCTCGTCTCGGTGGTGACGGGCACGCTCCGCGACGGCCTCGACGGGTTCGACCTTCTGGAGAAGACCTTCCCCGGCGGCTCGATCACCGGGGCGCCGAAGATCCGGGCGATGGACATCATCAGCGAGATCGAGGGCGACGCCCGGGAGATCTATTGCGGCGCCATCGGCCGGATCGGCTTCGACGGCGACCTCGACACCTCCATCGCCATCCGCACCGTGTTCATGGACGGCGGGACCGCCGTGCTCCAGGCGGGGGGCGGCGTCACCCTGCTCTCCGAGCCGGGGCCGGAATACGACGAGACCCTGGCCAAGGCCGCGCGGGTGTTCGAGGCGTTCCGATGAGGCTGTGCCGTGCCGTCATCGCGAGCGCAGCGAAGCGATCCAGGGCGGCGGGACGCTTCCGGGCGTGGAGCGTCCCTGGATTGCTTCGCTTCGCTCGCAAGGACGATGGTGCCGCATGATCCTCGTCCTCGACAATTACGACTCGTTCGTCTTTAACGTCGTCCGCTACTTCGAGGAGCTGGGCCAGGAGGTCCGCGTCGTGCGCAACGACGCCCTCGACGTCGCCGGCATCCGGGCGCTGGCGCCGGAGGCCCTGGTCATCTCCCCCGGCCCCTGCACGCCGGCCGAGGCGGGGGTCTCGCTCCCGGCGATCCGCGACCTGTCGGGACACCTGCCGATCCTCGGCGTCTGCCTCGGCCACCAGGCCATCGGCGCGGCCTTCGGCGGAAAGGTCGAGCGGGCGCGGCGGCCCCTGCACGGACAGGCGACCCCCGTCGCCCATGACGGCCAACGCCTCTTCGCCGGCCTGCCCGCCCCGATGCCGGTGGGGCGCTACCACTCCCTCGTGGTCAGCCCGGAGCCCGGTATGGCGGACCACCTGACCGTCGATGCGCTCTCCGACGAGGGCGAGGTGATGGCCCTCTCCCACCGCCGGCACCCCACCTACGGGGTGCAGTTCCACCCGGAATCGGTGCTCACCGAGGGGGGCCACGCCATCTTCGGCAACTTCCTCGATCTCGCCCGCGCGTGGCGGGAGGGCCGGCGCGATGCTGTGGCGTGACGGGCAGGTCCTCGCGGGTACGGAGGCGCCCCTCGACCATGCCGACCGGGGCCTGACGCTGGGCGACGGGCTGTTCGACACCGCGCTCGCCCTGAACGGCCGTGTGGCCTTCGAGGCCGAGCATGTGGCACGGCTCGTCGCCTCCGCCGAGGTGCTGGGCATCCCCGCCGACGCGGAGGCGATCCGGTCGGCCATGCGTGCCCTCGCCGGCCAGGGCGAGCGGCTCGCCCTCCGCACCACGCTGACGCGGGGCGCCGGCCCGCGGGGCCTGAAGCCGCCGGAGGCACCCCGCCCGATCCTGTTCGCCACCGCCGCCCCGAGCGGCCGGGCCATCGCCTTCGCGCCCCTGCGGCTGCGGCCGACCGCCATCGCCCGCAACGACACCTCCCCCGCCGCGCGGCTGAAGACGCTGGGCTATCTCGACGCCGTGATCGCCGCCGGCGAGGCGGCGCGGGACGGGTTCGACGAGGCGCTGTTCCGCAACACGAAGGGGCTCGTCGCCTGTGCCGGAACGGGCAACGTGTTCTGCGTGGCGGACGAGGGCACCCTCCTCACCCCACCTCTCACGGATGGCGTGCTGCCCGGTATCGTTCGCGCCCAAGTGCTCGCGCTGGCCCCCGCCTGCGGGCTCGCCGTGGCGGAACGCTCCCTGACGCCGGACGATGTGCGCCGGGCAGAGGCCGTGTTCGTCACGAACTCCCTGCGCCTCCTCGCCCCGGTGACGGCCCTGGGCGAGACCGCCTACGACAGTGGCGGCCACGCCGCCTTCGCCCTGCTGCGGAAAGCGCTTTGCGCGGCGGTGGCGCAATCCTGTGATGTCGCCCCGGAGGAGGTCGCGTGAGCGAAGGTCGCGGTCGAACGATCCTGCGGTGGGTGCTCGCGGCGCTCTACGCCTTCATCGGCGTGGTCCACCTGCGGGCCACCGACGCGATGCTGCCGCTGATGCCGGACTGGGTGCCCGAGCCCCGCCTCGTCATCCAGGCCACCGGCCTGTGCGAGCTCGCCGGGGCGCTGGGGCTGCTGATCCCCGCCACCCGCCGGGCGGCGGCGATCGGGCTCGCCCTCTACGCGGTCTGCGTCTACCCGGCGAACCTGAAGCACGCCTTCGAACACATCCACATCGACGGCATCCCCGACAGCTGGTGGTACCACGGGCCGCGGCTCGCCTTTCAGCCGGTCTTCGTCTGGGCCGCCCTGTGGGCGGGAGGGCTGATCGACTGGCCGTTCCGGCGCCGCTCGGCGGCCCCGGACCACCCCGCCGGTCCGGGGCCGCGCTGAATCGCCTGTGGCCACCGGGGCGGCCCGGCTTGACCCGGCGTCCGTCCCGGGGTCACTCGAACGTATCGGGAACATCCAAGGGACGCGGCCGGCGATGCAGGCGGAGGGTGCCCTCCGGAAGATCATCCACATCGACATGGACGCGTTCTACGCCTCCGTGGAGCAGCGCGACGACCCGTCCCTGCGCGGCAAGCCCCTGGCGGTGGGCGGCTCGCGGGAGCGGGGCGTGGTGATGGCCGCGAGCTACGAGGCGCGGCCCTTCGGCGTGCGCTCGGCCATGCCCGCGGCGACCGCGAGGCGGCTCTGCCCGGACCTCGTCTTCGTGAAGCCGCGCTTCGAGGCCTACCGGGCGGTGTCGGAGGAGATCCGCGCGGTCTTCGCCCGGCACACGGAGATGATCGAGCCGGTTGCCCTCGACGAGGCCTATCTCGACGTCACCGAGAACGTCTTGGGATTGCCGACCGCGACGGCGGTGGCGAAGGCGATCCGGGCGGAGATCCTGGACAGGACCGGCCTCGTGGCCTCGGCGGGGGTGTCCTACAACAAGTTCCTGGCCAAGGTCGCCTCGGACCACCGCAAGCCGAACGCCCTGTTCGTGATCACCCCGGCGATGGGGGCGGATTTCGTGGCGGAGCTGCCGATCGGGCGCTTCCACGGGGTCGGGCCGGTCACGGAGGCCAAGATGAAGCGGCTCGGCATCGAGACCGGCGCAGACCTGCGCGCCTGGAGCCTCGACCGGCTGAAGGACACGTTCGGCTCGGCGGCGAGCTACTACTACGCCGTCGCGAGGGGCATCGACGAGCGGCCGGTGCGGGCGCACCGGATCCGCAAGTCCATCGGCGCCGAGACCACCTTCACCGACGACACCGCCGCCTACGACGTCCTGGCCGAGCGCCTCGCCCCCATGGTCGACAAGGTGTGGCGCAGCGCGGAGGCGAAGGCGATGCGCGGGCGCACCGTGACCCTGAAGCTCAAGTTCTCGGATTTCTCCCTCGTCACCCGCGCCCGCTCCCTGCCCGCCCCCGTCCCGGACCGGGAGAGCCTGGAGCGGATCGGCCGCGACCTGCTGCGGGGCCTGATCCCCCTGCGGCGCAGCGCCCGGCTGATCGGCATCGCCCTCTCGGGCTTCACGCCGGAGGAACCGGAGGGGCCGGAGCAGCTCGGCCTCGGCCTCTGACGCCGGTCGTCCCGGCGGGGACGGGGCATGGTGCGGCGCACATGCCATGTGCGGCAGTGCACAAGGCCTCGGCCGGGGGCGCCCCATATCCGGTGCAACACAGCGCGCCGACCCTCTGGGGGCGCCTCGCACCGGAGACCGTCATGATCCGCTTTCTCGCCGCCGCCAGCCTGACCCTCGCCACGGGGGCCGCCTTCGCCCAGGGCGTCCCGACCTCCCATGCCGGCACGGCCCCGGTGGCCGCCGCGAGCCGCGGCTTCGCCTCCGACCCCGCCCGCCCGGCCCTGCGCCGGGACGTCGAGACCACGGGGACCGTGGTTCCCCGGGCCGCCCCCCAGCGGGTGATGGGCCTGCCGGTCCCCGGCTCCTACTGAGCCCGTACTGGGGAGGGGCGGTCCGCCCCTCCCCGCCCCCGTCCTACTTGTTCTTGCGCGGCCTGTGGTTCGGATCGATCCCCCCCTCGGGGGTGGTCTCGTTCTCGACGTCGCCCTCGAAGGTCGAATCGGCCTCGAGCTCTTCCGGGTCCGCCCCGGCCATGCCCTTCGAGGTGCCGATCCCGGGATTGCCCTTGAGGTCGGCGTCGGTCGGCGTGGTGGTCTTGGGATGCTTGTCGGACATGCGGCCTCCTGATGAGCAGGGGCAACGCCGACGGGGCGGGCGGGTCCCACCCTGCGGCGGTTGGTCCTCAGCCGAAGGCCGCCGCCCCGATCCGCCCGACTCCCGCCGCCGCCATCCGCGCCCAGGCTTCGGCCAAAGATCCGCCGGGGACGGTGGGCGCGTCGATGCCCGCGACCGCATCCTCGACCACCACGACCTCGAACCCCGCCGCGCGGGCGTCGAGGGCGCTCCACAGCACGCAGAAATCCGTGGCGAGGCCGCACAGGACCACCCGGCGGATGCCGCGCTCGCCGAGCGCCGCCGCGAGGCCGGTGCGGGTGGTCCGGTTCGCGTCGAGGAAGGCGGAGTAGCTGTCCACCGCCGGATCGCTTCCCTTGCGGAGGATCAGGGCCGCGCGGTCGGTGGCGAGCCCCGGGGCGAAGGCCGCCCCCGGCGTGCCCTGCACGCAATGCACCGGCCAGAGGGTCTGGTCGCCGGAGGCGAGGCGCACCGTCTCGAAGGGCGCCCGGCCGGGATGGCTCGCCGCGAAGGAGACATGGCCCGGCGGGTGCCAGTCCTGCGTCAGGACGACGTGCCGGAACCTGTCCTGGAGGGCGTTAATCGGCCGGACGACGCGGTCGCCGTCCGGCACGGGGAGTGCTCCGCCCGGCAGAAAATCGACCTGCACGTCGATGACGAGGAGCAGGTCGGCCGGGCCGGGGATCACGGCACCATGACCGTGGAGCCGGTGGTCTCGCGGCCGGCGAGGTCGCGGTGGACCCCCTGCGCCTCGGCGAGCGGCCGCACCGCGTTGACGGCGATCTTCACCGCCCCCGAGCGCACGGCCCCGAACAGGTTGGCCGCCGCCTCCTCCAGCACCGGGCGCTGGCTGGAGAAGGTCGCCAGCGTCGGCCGGGTGACGAACAGGGAGCCCTTGGCGGCCAGAAGGCCGAGGTCGAGGCCGGTGATCGGCCCGGAGGCCGAGCCGAAGCTGGCGAGCAGGCCGGTGGGGGCGAGGCTGTCCAGCGAGCCCATCAGGGTCGCCTGGCCGACGCCGTCATAGACCACCGGCACGCCCTTGCCCCCGGTCAGCTCGCGCACGCGCTTGGCGACGTCCTCGCTGCGGTAGAGGATGACGTGGTCGCAGCCGTTGGCCCGGGCGAGCTCGGCCTTCTCCTCGCTCCCCGCGGTGCCGATCACCGTGGCGCCGAGGTGCTTGGCCCACTGGCAGGCGATGAGGCCGACGCCCCCCGCGGCCGCATGCCAGAGGATCGTGTCGCCGGGCTTCACCCGGTAGGTCCGGTGCAGGAGGTATTCGGCGGTCAGGCCCTTGAGCATCATCGCCGCGGCGGTCTGCGCGTCGATCCCTTCGGGCATCGCCACGGCGGCGGCGGCCGGGATCACCGGCTCCTCCGCGTAGCACCCATCCCCCACCGAGCCGTAGGCGACCCGGTCGCCCACTCTGAACTGCGCGACGCCCTCGCCCACGGCGGTGACGGTGCCCGCGCCCTCCTTGCCGGGGGTGTAGGGCAGGTGCGGCGACTTGTAGGCGCCGGTGCGGAAGTAGATGTCGATGAAGTTGACGCCGATCGCCTCCTGGCGGACGCGGATCTGCCCGGCGCCGGGCTCGGCCAGCGGCACGTCCTCCAGCTTCATCACCTCGGGGCCGCCGTACTCGTAGACCCGGATCGCCTTCGGCATCGTTCTCTCCCGTCGTGTCCGCCCCTCGGCGAGATAAGCGCCGCGGGGCGGGAGGCAATCTCGAAGTGTGGGGATCCCGAGGGACGGGGACCTCTGGCGGGGTCCAGGGGCGAGGCCCCTGGGATGCGCAGGGCTCCGCCCCGCCCCCGCCAAAGGACCCGTCCTTTGGAAACCCGTTACAGCCCCAGCATCAGCGACAGGTTCTGCACCGCCGCGCCGGACGCGCCCTTGCCGAGGTTGTCGAGGCGGGCGACCAGCACCGCCTGCCCGTGCTCGGCCGAGCCGAAGACCCGCAGTTCGAGCCGGTCGGTGTCGTTCAGGGCCTCGGGCTCGATCTTCTCCCTATGGGCGCCGGCTTCGGCGCCCTCCACCACCTGCACCAGGGGCTGGCCCCGGTACCAGGCGCGGAGGGCCGCCTCCAGGTCGGCCGCCTGCGGGCGGCCCGGCAGGGCATCGAGGTGGAGCGGCACGCTCACCAGCATCCCCTGGCGGAAGTTGCCCACGGAGGGCACGAAGATCGGCCGGCGGGTCAGCCCGCTGTAGCCCTGCAGCTCCGGCAGGTGCTTGTGGGCGAAGCCGAGGCCGTAGAGCAGGAAGGACGGGGCGCGGCCGGCCTCGTAATCCTCGATCATCCCTTTGCCGCCGCCGCTGTAGCCGCTCACCGCGTTGACGCTGACGGGATGGTCGGCGGGGATCAGCCCGCCGTCCACCAGCGGGCGCAGGAGCGCGATTCCGCCGGTCGGGTAGCAGCCGGGATTGGCGACCCGCCGGGCGGCGGCCACGGCCTCGCCCTGGCCCGGCGCCATCTCCGGGAAGCCGTAGGTCCAGCCGGGCGCGACCCGGTGGGCGGTGCTCGCGTCGAGGATCTTCGGGCCGCCCCCGGGCAGCCCGTCGGCGAGCGCCACCGTCTCGACGGCGGCGGCATCCGGCAGGCACAGGACCACGAGGTCGACCTGGGCCAGCAGGTCGCGCTTGGCGGCGGGGTCCTTGCGGTGCTCGGGGGCGATGCTCACGAGGCGGACGCGCCCTTCGCGCTCCAGGCGCGCGCGGATGCCGAGGCCGGTGGTGCCCGCCTCGCCATCGATGAACACCGTCGGCTGCGCCGTCTCGTCCTTGCTCGCCATGCTCGCCTCACGGGCCGGAATCGCGTCCGGCCGCCGCCGGGGCAGGTGGGGGGTCGGCGGGGCCCCTGTCAACGCCCTCCCCGTCCACAGGCCGCCGATCGGTCGCGGGAACACCGGCCCGGCGACGGATTTGACGGCCAAATCCCGTGAGGAGACCGAGACGATGGCCGCCACCGCGAAGAAGACCGACCCCAAGCTGTGGGAGAAGGTGAAGAAGGACGTCACGCAGTCCGACAAGGGCGGCAAGCCCGGCCAGTGGTCGGCCCGCAAGGCGCAGATGGCGAGCGCCGCCTACAAGAAGGAGGGCGGCGGCTACGAGGGCAAGAAGTCCAAGGACAACCACCTGGAGCAGTGGACCGAGGAGGAGTGGGGCACCAAGTCCGGCAAGGAGAGCGGCAAGACCGGCGAGCGCTACCTGCCCAAGAAGGCCCGCGAGGCGCTCTCGGACAAGGACTACGCCGAGTCGACCGCCAAGAAGCGGGCCGACACGAAGAAGGGCAAGCAGTTCTCCAAGCAGCCGAAGGCGGCGGCCGAGACGTCGGCCAAGGCCCGCAAGGCGAACAAGTCCGACAAGGCGGAGCCGACCAAGGCCGAGCTGATGAAGAAGGCCCGCGCCCAGGACATCGCCGGCCGCTCGAAGATGTCGAAGGCCGAGCTGGAGAAGGCGGTCCACGCCTGAGGAGCCCCCTTTTCCGCCTCCGCGCGGCAGGCGGAGCAGGCCGGGGGGTGGGTGCCCTCCCCCCGGCCTTGCGAGCGGCAGCGAAGCAATCCAGGGCGGCACCGAACGATCCGAGCGCGCGCCGCCCCGGGGTCGCGTCGCTCCGCCGGCGTTGACGGCGGAGGCGGCCGGTCGTCGGCCACAGGCTCCGAAACGAGAAAGGGCGGCGCCCTGCGGCACCGCCCTCCCCCTCCGAGCCTGATGTGACGGCTTAGCGCTTCGAGAACTGGAAGCTGCGGCGGGCCTTGGCGCGGCCGTACTTCTTGCGCTCGACCACGCGGGCGTCGCGGGTGAGGAAGCCTTCGCGCTTCAGGGGCGCGCGCAGCTCCGGCTCGAAGTAGGTGAGGGCCTTGGACAGGCCGTGGCGCACGGCGCCCGCCTGGCCGGAGAGGCCGCCGCCCGCCACCGTGACGGTGATGTCGTACTGATCGACGCGGCCGGCGATCTCCAGCGGCTGGCGCAGGATCATGCGCAGCACCGGACGGGCGAAGTAGGTCTCCACCGGGCGCTTGTTGACGACGACCTTGCCGGTGCCCGGCTTGATCCAGACGCGGGCGACCGCGTCCTTGCGCTTGCCGGTGGCGTAGGCCCGGCCCTGCGCGTCCAGCTTCTGGACGTGCACGGGGGCTTCGTTGGCCGGATCGACCGCGCCGGTGTTGGCCCGGTTCAGGTCTGCGAGGGACTGAAGGGTCGCCATGATCACGCGCTCACGTTCTTGCGGTTGAGGGCGCCGACGTCGAGCGCCTGCGGCTGCTGGGCGACGTGCGGATGCTCGGTGCCCTTGTAGACACGGAGGTTGCCGAGGATCTGGCGGAACAGCGGCCCGCGCGGCAGCATGCGCTCCACGGCCTTCTCCACGATGCGCTCGGGGAAGCGCCCTTCGAGGATGAACTTGGCCGTGCGCTCCTTGATGCCACCCGGATAGCCGGTGTGGTAGAAGTAGCTCTTCTGGTTGTACTTGCGGCCGGTGAACTTCACCTTCTCCGCGTTGATCACGATCACGTGGTCGCCGCAGTCGACGTGGGGCGTGTAGGCGGCCTTGTGCTTGCCGCGCAGGCGCATCGCCACGATCGAGGCGAGGCGGCCGACCACGAGGCCCTCCGCGTCGATCACGATCCACTTCTTGTCGACCTCGGCGGGCTTCAGCGAGGTAGTCTTCATGCCCAAATCCCGTCAGGTGCCGGAAATGCGAGCCGCCGCGTGCGGACACGCGGCGGCAATGCCGGCTCAATAGACCCGGCCACCCCGCAGGTCAACCGCAAATCACGCGGGCCGGAGCCGAAAAAGCGTGTTCCGAGAGCGGGTTCGCCGTTGCGGTAACATGATACCGCGCCGTCAGGACCGGGGCGAGCGGCGGTCGGCGATGGTGAGCTTCTGCACGCCGCCCTTGGCGAGCACCGGCTTCCGGGAGGTGAGGATGCGGGAATTCACCCCCGTCCAGCCGATCTCCCCGGAGAGGCGGCCGTACTCGATCTTCGGGCAGCGGTTCATGATGACGGTGACGCCCCGGGCCTCGGCCCGGGCGGCGGCGGCGTCGTCGCGCACGCCGAGCTGCATCCAGATCACCTTCGGCAGGGGATCGAGGGCCAGCGCCTCGTCGACGACGGCCCCCGCCGCCGCCGCGTTGCGGAACACCTCCACCATGTCGATCGGCCCCTCGACCTCCCGGAGGCTGCAGGCCACCCTGCGGCCGAGGAGGTCCTGCCCGGCGAGCCCCGGATTGACCGGCGTGACGGCGTAGCCCCGGTCGAGGAGGTACTTCATCACGATCCAGCTCGGCCGGGCCGGGTTCGCCGAGGCGCCGACCAGGGCGATGCTGCGCGTGCCGTCGAGGATCGTGCGGATCGCCGAATCCGCGTAGCGGGCGTGCCGCGCGGCGATGTCGTCCGGATCGTGGGTCATGGTCCTGCCGCCGGCTGTGCTCACGGGTGCGTGTGAATCGGGTCGATCCAGTGGACCGTCTCCGGCCGCTCGACGGGCTCCACGTCGGGGATGTTGACCACCACCGCCTCGTTGTCGGAGCGCACCAGCACGCAGTGCAGGGGCTCGTCGGTGGAGGCGTTGATCTCCTGGTGCGGCACGTAGGGCGGCACGAAGATGAAGTCGCCGGGGCCCGCCTCGGCGACGTATTCGAGCGCGTCGCCCCAGCGCATCCGGGCCCGGCCGGAGATGACGTAGATCACGCTCTCCAGTGCGCCGTGGTGGTGCACGCCGGTCTTGGCGTCGGGCTGGATCGCCACCGTGCCGGCCCAGATCTTCTGCGCGCCGACCCGGGCGGCGTTGACGGCGGCCTGCCGGAACATGCCCGGCGTCTGGGCGGTGTTGGCGTCCAGGCTGTCGCCGGGGATCACCCGCACGCCCCCGTGCTTCCAGCGGTCTCGCCCGTGATCCTCGCCCATCCGCCCCTCCCCGGGCGCACCGCCGGGGGCGCGTCCCGGCACCGTGGCTACGCCCTCCCCCGCGGCGGCGTCAACGCGGGGCTCACGCCTCGCGCACGCCCGGCTTGGCGTGGGCGTCGAAGGTGAAGGCGACCCCGGCCTGCTCCAGGGCCCGCCGCACGGCCATCACCGTGTCGAGCCGCGGGCGCACGGGCGAGTTCGCATCCTCCAGCCGCACGATGGTCGAGATCGACACGCCCGCCATCTTGGCGAGCTCCTCCTTCGAGAGGCCGACCATGCCGCGGGCGGCGCGCACCTGGGCGGCGGTCAGGGGGCGGTCGGAGGAATCCGTCTCCCCCTGCACCTCCGGCGTGGCCAGGCCCTGGTTGCCGTAGCGGGCCTGGCCCGGCACGTTGAGGCAGATCCCCACCCATTCCCGCACGGTGCCGTCCCTGTTCAGGACCGGCGCGCCGCGGGCGTTAAACCAGCGGTAGATCCCGTCGGCGCAGTGGATCCGGTACTCGGTGTTGTAGGCGGAGGCGTGCTGCACGGCGGTCATCCACGCCGCCTGGGTGCGCGGCCGGTCCTCCGGGTGGACGCAATCGAGCCAGCCGAGGCTCCGGGTCTGGGCGAAGCTCTGCCCCGTCAGGGCCATCCACTGCCCGGCCTCGTTGAGTTCGCCGTAGGGGGTCGTCGTCCAGAAGGCGGCGGCCGTGACGGTCACGAGGGCGTTGAGCCGGTCGTGGCGCTGCATCACCGCCAGCATCGAATCGTGCCGCGAGGTCACGTCGAACACCACGCCCATGGCGTAGCTCGGCCGCTCGTCGGCACCCAGCGCCACCTCGCCCCGGTGCTGGAGCCAGCGCTGGGTCCGGTCCGGCCGGATGATGCGGAACTCGCGGTTCACCGACTGGCCGGTGTTGAGCATGGCGAACTGGTCGCCGTGGACCGCCCGGTCCTCCGGGTGGATCATGTCGTTGAAGAGGCCGACCGGCAGCTCGGAGGCCGGTTCGAGGCCCAGGATCCGGTAGAGGCCCGGCGTCGCGTCCAGCATCCCCGTGCGCAGGTCGGCCGACCAGAACCCGACCTCCCCGGTATCCTCGATGATCTTGAGGAAGTTGCGCGAGGAGAAGAAGCGCGAGGCCCCGCCCCGCGGCGGGGCCGGGTCCGACTGGAGGCGCATGAGCGAACGGGTGGGCATGGTGTGCAGCCTGGGCCGGCGATCCCGGCGATTCGCGGAAGGTGGCGTGCCGCGCGAGCGGCGACGGTCGGTGCCAAAGACAGGTCCCCCGTCAGGGCGACCCGCGCCGGGCATTCCCACGCATCATGCCGGCACCCTTTCCGAAGCGCGGCATACGTCCATTCATGCGGAGGAATGTTCACAATGTGCAAGCCGGACAGGCCAGTTTTACGGTGACCTTTTGTCGCAGATGGGAGTGATATAAAGTCATGGTTGTGCGGCGCACATCAATCGGCCGCGCTAATGCTCGATACAAAATGACGCTTTGTTTGTCAAATCCAGTGGATCCGATGTATCGTCGGGCGGATCGGCGCCGTAAAACGATCCATCACCGAGAATTTGCGAGACTTGATCGCTAAACACGGGGAAGGTTGTCCCCTCGCCATGGGTGGGACGGGCCGTCGAACCCGGTCAAGCTCCCCGGAGGCCCCGTGCACCACTGCGATGCGGGGTCTGACCGCGCGAATGACCTTTGCGCGATCATTATCACAATCATTCGGTTCGGAATGGAAGAAATAGACGATTTTTTCTGTGTTTCGGCCGTCGCTGCAGCGGGGTGCGGCGCCTCCGTATTGACGCTTGCGAAAGGCGTGTCGGCCAGATTTCAAGACCTGAAAATATGAGCTGATGTGTTCCGATCGAGGTTTCCGATGTTGTTCCGGATCGAAGGTCTATCGTTGAAGTTGCGTGCTCTGCAGGAGTGCGTACCTGTCATTGAATTCGGCCTGGACGGGACGGTGGTGGCGGCCAATGCACGGGCGCTGGCGCTGCTCGACGCCCGGGCGGAGGACCTGATCGGCCGGAACCACTCCCTCCTCGTCGACCCCGCCGAGCGCGACACGGCCGCCTACCGGGAGTTCTGGCAGGATCTCCGCCGGGGCGAGCTCCGCCTGCAGGAGGCCCGGCGCCAGACCGCCACCGGGCGCGTGCTGTGGCTGCGCGAGGAGTACCTGCCCCTGCGCGGGCGCAACGGGAAGGTCACCGGGATCATGGCCCTCGTCTCCGACGTGACGGAGAGGGCCCTGCGCAACGCCGATTTCGAGGGCAAGCTGCGGGCGCTGGACCGCTCGCAGGGGATCATCGAGTTCGATCTGGACGGGAAGGTGCTCGACTCCAACGCCAACTTCCTGGCGGTGGTGGGCTACGGGCTGGAGGAGGTGCGCGGCCTGCACCATTCCCTGTTCGTGGACCCGGCCGAGGTGAAGACCGACGCCTATGCCCGCTTCTGGGAGGCCCTGCGCCGGGGCGAGTTCCAGGCGGCGGAGTACAAGCGCATCGCCAAGGGCGGCCGCGAGGTCTGGATCCAGGCCACCTACAACCCGGTGGCGGATGCCTCCGGGCGCGTCGTGAAGGTCGTGAAGCTCGCCACCGACGTCACCCCCGCCGTGGCCGAGCGCCTGGAACGCAACCGGCTGCAGAAGGTGATCGACGGGGACCTCGACGCGGTGGCCATCGCCATCACCCGCTCCTCCGAGCAGGCGGTGGGGGCGGCCAGCGCCTCGGAGGAGGCGTCCGGCAACGTCCAGAGCGTGGCCGCGGGCGCGGAGGAGCTGGCCGCCTCGGTGGGGGAGATCAGCCAGCAGGTGCAGCGGGCGGTGCAGATCACCAACCGGGCGGTGGAGCAGGCCAACGCCACCTCGGCGGTGGTGGGCGGCCTCGCCGCGGAGGCCCAGCGCATCGGCGCCGTCGTGGAGATGATCGACAACATCGCCGCCCAGACGAACCTGCTGGCCCTCAACGCCACCATCGAGGCGGCCCGGGCGGGCGAGGCCGGCAAGGGCTTCGCCGTGGTGGCGGCGGAGGTGAAGAACCTCGCCGCCCAGACCGCCAAGGCGACCGAGAGCATCAGCGCACAGATCGCGCAGACGCAGAAGGCCGCGGGCGAGGCCGCCTCGGCCATCGCCGGCATCGGCCACACCGTCGGCGAGGTGAACGAGATCTCCTCGGCGATCTCGGCGGCCGTGGACCAGCAGGCCGCCGTCGCCCGGGAGATGTCGTCCAACATGCAGGCCATGACCTCGGCGGTGGGCGAGATCAGCCGCAACGTCAGCCTGATCGCCAGCTCCAGCCAGGAGCTCGACGCCTCGACCCGGCAGGTCCGCGAGGCGTCCCGGAAGATGGCGGGCTGAACGCCCGTCCGGGGCGCCGTATCGGGGAGTCCAGGATCGGCGCACCCGGGATCAGCGCGCCCAAGATCAGCGCGCCCAAGATCAGCGTACCCAGGCGGCGGCGGCGAGCGTCCGGGCCAAGTGCTCGATCAGCGCGGTCACCCGCGCGGGCCGGGGCTCGCCCGGCGGCGTGACGAGGTGGAGCGAGACCGGCGGGGCCGACCAGTCCGGCAGGACCCGCTCCAGGCGCCCGGCCGCCAGATCCCCGTGGATCATGAAATCCGGCTGGAGGGCGAGGCCGAGCCCGGCCCGGAGCGCCGGGGACAGGGCCTCGGCGTTGTTGGCCCGGATCGGGCCGCCCGGCACCACCACCGCCTCCCGCCCGTCCGCGTGGTGGAAGCGCCAGCGGTCCGGCGTGGGCAGGTAGGCGTAGCCCAGGCAGGCATGGCCGGCGAGGTCGTCCGGGTGGTCCGGTCGCCCGTGCCGGTCGAGGTAGCCCGGCGTGGCCACGAGGGAGCGGTGGACCGGGCAGAGCCGCCGCGCCCGCAGGGACGAATCGGGCAGGGCCGCGATCCGCAGGCCGATGTCGAACCCGCCGCCCACGAGGTCGATCACCGCATCGGCCAAGTGCAAGTCCACCGACACCGCCGGGTGCCGGGCCAGGAAGTCCGGCAGCAGCGGCGCGACGTGCATCACCCCGAAGGTCATCGGCGCGGCGAGGCGCACGAGGCCCCGGGGCTGGGTGGCCGCCGCCGTGGCCCTGGCCTCCGCGGCCTCGCCCTCGGCCAGGATCCGCGCGGCGTCGTCCCGGGCGGCGAGCCCCGCCTCCGTGAGCGCGAGCCGCCGGGAGGTCCGGTGGAACAGGCGGGCGCCGATCCGCCCCTCCAGCCGCCCCACGGCCTTCGAGACGGTGCCCTTCGACAGGCCGAGATCCGCCGCCGCCGCCCCGAAGGAGCCGGTCTCGACCACCTTCGCGAAGATGGCCCAGGCCTCGAAGTCCGGCAGGCGCATGGGGTCGATTCCAGAAACGATGAGTTTCCATCGTTTCTGTTTTCGCGGAGGGGAGCAAGGGCCAGATTGGCGTCACCGAAGCCGCCCCGCCGGGCGCACCCAGGAGACGCCGCAATGTCCGAGACCGGCCTGCACCACGTGACCGCCTTCTCCGGCCCCGCCGGGCGCAACCTCGACTTCTACACCCGGGTGCTCGGCCTGCGCCTCGTGAAGAAGACGGTGAACTTCGACGATCCGGGCACCTACCACCTCTATTACGGCGACGCGGCCGGGCGGCCGGGCTCGATCCTGACCTTCTTCCCCATCGCCCATGCCGGCCCGGGCCGGGCCGGGATCGGCGAGACGCAGGAGACCGCCCTGCGCGTGCCCCGCGCCTCCATCGGCTGGTGGGCCCACCGCCTGGTGGAGTCGGGCGTCCGCCACGAGGCGCCGGTGCATGTCTTCGGCGAGCCGACCCTGCGCTTTCGCGACCCCGACGGGACGATGCTGGCCCTGGTCGGGGTCGCGGAGGGCGGGGCCGCCCCGGCCTGGGCCGGCGGCGGCGTGCCCGCCGGTCACGCGATCCGCGGCCTGCACGGGGTGACCCTGCTGCTGGCCGAGGGCGAGGCCACGGCGGCGATCCTGACCGGCGTGTTCGGCTTCCGCGAGGATGGCCGGGAGGGCACGGCGACCCGCTATTCCGGCGGCGCCACCCCCGGGGGGCATGTCACCCTGCGGGCGGTGGGGCCGTTCCTGCCGGGCCGGCAGGGGGCGGGCTCGGTCCACCACATCGCCTTCCGGGCCGCCGACGACGCGGCCCAGGCGGCGATGGCCGAGGCCCTGCGCGACCGGCACGGCCTCGCCGTCACCGAGCAGCGGGACCGGCAGTACTTCCGCTCGGTCTACTTCCGCGAGTCCGGCGGGGTGCTGTTCGAGATCGCCACCGACGCGCCGGGCTTCGCCGTGGACGAGCCGGAGGCCGCCCTCGGCGAGGCGCTCATGCTGCCCCCCGGCCTGGAGCGCCACCGGGCCGAGATCGAGGCGGCGCTCCCCGCCCTCGCCTGACCGCGCAAGACCCGCCCGCCCGAAGGAGGCCGACATGTCCGCACAGCCCCTCGCCTTCACCCACCGGTTCGAGCCCGGCGCCCCCGCCGGGACTCCCCTGCTGCTGCTGCACGGGACCGGCGGGGACGAGGCCGACCTGCTGCCCCTGGGCCGGGCGGTGGCGCCGGGCGCCGCCCTGCTCTCCCCCCGCGGGCCGGTGAGCGAGCACGGCGCGCTGCGCTTCTTCCGCCGCCTCGCCGAGGGCGTGTTCGACGAGGACGACCTGCGCCGCCGCACGGACGACCTCGCCGACTTCGTCGCGGCGGCGAGGCGGCGCTACGGCCTCGCGGCGCCCCTGGCGCTCGGCGTCTCCAACGGCGCCAACATCGCCGCGGCGACCCTGCTCCGGCGGCCGGAGACCCTGGCGGGGGCGGTGCTGATCCGCCCGATGGTGCCCTTCGCGGCCCCGCCCCGGGCCGACCTCGCCGGCCGGCCGGTGCTGATCCTCTCCGGGGCCATGGATCCCATCGTCCCGGTGGAGAACGCGCGCCGGCTCGCCGCCCAGCTTGTGGCGGCGGGGGCGGCGGTCACGCACCGGATGCTGCCCGCCGGCCACGGCCTGTCGCAGGCCGAGATCGGCCTCGCCGCCGGGTGGATCGCCGGCCTCGCCCCCTGAGCCGCCGCCGCCCTCGCCCCGGCGGGCCTTCGCCCGCGATCGGAGGAGCAAAGCTATCATGGATTGAGAATGAACCGAGGCGGATTTTCGGGATTTGCTTGTCATGGAGGTTACCATGACAGTATGTCTCCGAATGGTCGCCGTGGCCGGACTTTGCTGTATTGCGTCCGTCCCAGTACAGTCGCAGGATTATCGACCTAGGGTCGAGGGAGATCCGCCGGCGACCGAGACGGCGCCGAACACGACCGCGGTCGGCCGGACCAAGCCGCCGGGCCGCGGGGCGGACCCGGCCTCCGTCCCGGCGACCCCGCGGCCGAGGCCCCGGGCGGCGGCCGACGGCGCGGTCACCGCGCGGGTCTGTGTCGGATGCCAGCCATCCCCCGCCACCACGGGCTCCCTGCCCGCGGTGACGGCGCCCGAGGGCCCGGCGGAGAAGCGCGACGTGCGGCTCGACGAGCTCCGCGCCCGGGCGGCCCCGCCGATGCAATCGGACCTGAACACGGTCGAGCTGGCCTCGGCCCACCGGGAGCAGGCCCGGTCGATGGAGGAGAAGACCGACGGCCTGTGGCAATCATGGTTGGTCTCGGTCTGCGACGGCTGCGGCGACCGGAAGCCCGCGAAGGCCCTCCGGTTCGAGGACTGGCCCGCCCACGACGCATCCCGGCCGACCGGCACCCTTGAGGCGAAGGCGCCCTCGGGCACGCCCGCTACGGCCCCGCCGGGGAAGCCCGACCTCCCCGCCCGAAGCAGCCTGGAGGCGGACCTGTCGCCGGAGAACATCGGCGCGATCCGGCGCATGCCGCCGCGGTGATCCGGCGGCGGCCGCTCGATCGGCCGTGGGGGGAAACGGATCTCGATCAGGTTCGCTGAACCTGGGGCCATAACTTCCAAGGCCCCGCGGCCGCTGAAGTTATGGTGGGCGCGACAGGGATCGAACCTGTGACCCCTACCATGTCAAGGTAGTGCTCTCCCGCTGAGCTACGCGCCCGGGCCGGCATCCGTTCGGTGCCGGTGGGCGGGGGCTATAGCTGCTGCCGCCGGGGGGCGCAAGCCGCATCTCCCGGATCGTGGCGATTGCGCCGCCTGCGCGGCGGATCGGCTCATATTGTGGAGACCGGCTCGCTCCTGTAAGTCCCCGCCTCGGCCGCCGCCCCGCCATCCGGCACCGGAGGGCGAGGCGCCGATCCGGTTCCGGCGGGCTGTAAGAATCGGAGCATGCGCTTCTACATCGACCGCGACTCGGGCGACGCGATCCAGGGCTGGATCGTGCCGGACAATCCCCTCGCCATCAGCCGGGTCGTCGTCTCGGCCGGCGGGCGGCGCATCGCCGACGTGCCCGCCTCCCTGATCGATGAGAACTTCAAGCAGTTCGGCTGGCACTCGACGGGCCAGTGCACCTTCTTCCTCACCGAGGCGGAGGTGCCCGGCCTCGCCGGCCTGGGCGACCTCGAACTCTACGACGCCGACACGAACGTCCGCATCTACCGCCGCCGGCCCGACGAGGGCCTGGTGCAGCAGCGCGTGCTCCTGATCAACACGGGCATCGAGCCCGAGACCGCCCTGCAGACGGCGCTCTACCCGCATTTCCGGCACGCCTATTTCGGCCTGCACCGGTTGACCGACGAGATCCTGACGAGCGTGCTGGGCAGCCAGGTGATGCCCTCGCTGCTCCTCTCGGGGGCGCTGATCGTGCCCCGCTACGAGAACTACATGATGCCGGACATGATGCTCACCAGCATCATCGTCCAGGACCCCTATGACGAGATGGCGACCCGGATGCTCTGGCTCCGGGACCGGGCCGCCGAGGCCGCCGACCCGGCCCGGCGCTGGCGCCTGGGGGCGCTGGCCGAGGCCGCCGCCTTCGCCGCGGATTACGACCTGACCGACCTGCGCAGCCTGAAGCGCTACTTCCGCATGCTGCCGGAGGCCGCCTACCGGCTGCTCTACAACCCGCTGATCCGCCAGCTCGCCACCCGGATGCCGGAGGACCGGCTGTTCCCCGGCCACTCGATCGCCGCCATCGAGGTGATCGCCCGGGTCGGCATCGTCGGCCACCGGGAGCGGTTCGACGCCTTCGCGTCGAGCCTCATCGACCGGCTCGGCCTCGACATCCCCGTGCCCGCCGCGACCGCCCTGCCCGCGGAGACCGCCGCCCTCGCCGAGCGCCTGCGCACGGTCAAGGCCGTGCAGGAGATGCTGATCTACGACGTCGCCCTCACCGATGCGGTGAAGGACACGGTCGACAAGATCTGGAAGGCGTGAGTATGGCGCCCGCCGGCCCCGACCTGCCCCTCGCGGTGGGGCCCGACGGCCTGCGCCTCCCCGTCTCGGCGCTGCAGGGCCGGTGGGTCGATCTGCGCCTCGCGGACGATCCCGCCGCCGGGGCGACGGGCTTCGCCCTCGCCTTCATCGGCCCGGACGGGCGCCCCGGCACGCTCCTGCACGAGGAGGCCCTGGGCGGCGGCGCCTATGCCTGGACCGGGCGCGTGCCCCCCGGGGCGGTCGAGCTGCGGATCGCCACCCGCCTCGGCAAGGTGCCCGCGGCCCTGCGCACGGTGCGCCTCCGCCGCCTCGTCCGGCCCCTCCTCGTGCTCCGCGCCCTGCGGCGCGCGCCGGACCTCGCCCTCACGGCCGTCCGCTGGCGCCTGCGCGGCAAGAAGGTCCGCGCCCGCGGCTTCCTGGAGCGCGCCCTGAACGGGCGCCGGGAGACCGGCTATCCGCAATGGATCCGCGCCCACCGCCGCAAGCCGCCGGAGCGGGCGGCCATCGCCGCCGAGATCGCCGCCTGGGCGGACCCGCCCCTCGTCTCCGTGCTGATGCCGGTCCACGACCCCGCACCGAAGGTCCTGCGGGCCGCCCTCGCCTCCCTGACGGCGCAGATCTACCCCCATTGGGAGCTCTGCGCCGTGGACGACGCCTCCACCGACCCGGCGGTGGGGCGCCTCCTGGCCCGCGCCGCCGCGGCGGACCCGCGGATCCGGGTGCTCCGCCGGGCGGAGAACGGCCACATCGCCCGCGCCACCAACGACGCCCTGGCCATGGCCCGCGGCCCGTGGTGCGCCTTCCTCGACCACGACGACGTCCTGGCCGGGGACGCCCTCTACGAGGTGGCCCGGGCGGGCCGGGAGGATCCCGCCCTGGTCCTCGTCTACAGCGACGAGGACAAGATCGACGGCCGGGGCCGCCGGTTCGAGCCGCATTTCAAGGCGGATTTCGACCGGGAGCTCCTCTACGGCCAGAACTACATCAACCACCTCACCGCCCTGCGCACCGACGTGCTGCGGGCGGCGGGGGGCCTGCGCCCCGGCTTCGAGGGCAGCCAGGACCACGACCTGCTCCTGCGGGTGACGGCGGGGCTCGATCCGGCGCGCATCCGGCACGTGCCGCGCGTGCTCTACCATTGGCGCGCGGCCGGGGGCTCCGGCACCTTCTCCGACCGGGCGCTGGCGCGCGCCGAGGCGGCGCGCCTGCGCGCCCTGGAGGAGGCCGCGGTCCCCCTGGGCGCCCGGGCCGAGCGCGGCCCCGAGGGTTTCAACCGCCTCGTCCACCCCCTGCCCGCGCCGCCGCCCACCGTCTCGGTGATCGTGCCGACCCGCGACCGGGCCGAGTTGCTGGAGGTGACCCTCGACGGGCTCCTCCACCGCACCGACTACCCCGCCATCGAGGTGCTGATCGTCGACAACGACAGCCGCGAGCCCGCCACGGCGGCGCTGTTCGCCCGGCACCGGGACGACCCCCGGGTGCGGGTGGTGCCCGTGCCCGGCCCGTTCAACTTCTCCGACCTGTCGAACCGCGGCGCAGCGGCGGCGGCGGGGCCGGTGCTGCTGTTCCTCAACAACGACATCGAGGTCATCGAGCCGGGCTGGCTCACCGAGATGGTCCGGCAGGCCGTGCGGCCGGAGATCGGGGCGGTGGGCGCCAAGCTGCTCTACCCGGACCGGACGATCCAGCACGGCGGGATCGTGCTCGGCATCGACGGCGTCGCCGGCCACAGCCATCTCGGCATGCCCGAGGCCGACCCCGGCTACTTCGCCCGCATGGTCCTCGCCCACGAGGTCTCGGCGGTGACCGGCGCCTGCCTCGCCCTGCGGGCGGAGGTCTTCGCGCGGGTCGGCGGCTTCGACGCGGAGGCGCTGAAGGTCGCCTTCAACGACGTCGACCTGTGCCTGAAGATCCGCGCCGCCGGCCACCGCATCGTCTGGACGCCCTTCGCCACCCTCATCCACCACGAATCGAAGAGCCGTGGCCCCGAGGACACCCCCGAGAAGAAGGCGCGGTTCGAGGCCGAAACGCGGGTCATGCTCGGCCGCTGGGGCGCTGAGTTGCGCGCCGACCCGTACTACAACGTCAACCTGTCCCGGCACTCGGCCCACTACCGGGTCTGACGGTGTCCATCATCCGGGCCCGGTTCAGGGCTGCGACCCCTGCCGACCAGTTGTCACCCCGGATGGACTCGGTCTGATCGCCGATCATGGCCATGTAGCTGCGAAACCCAGCGCTGCTGCCCCAGGCATCGAAGTTGCGGATTCCCCCGAGAGCTTGCGCGTCTTCCAGCTCCGGATCGGTTGCGAGGCGCACGAGCGGTCCGAGCAGGGCGGCCAGCCCGGGTTCGAAAGGCAGGGCCTCGAAGAACGGTTCGGCTCGCGCGACGAAGGCTCTCGCCCCGCGGTCGATCTCGGCTGCGATCTCCTTCGCCAGCGGATCGGAGCCGCGACCCGGATCCTCGACGAAGTCGACCGATCCGTCCGGGCGCAGGCGGTAACCGATCACCGAATCATGGGGGGCCGAGAAAAAGAGCTCCACCGCGACGCGTTGCTCGAACACACGCTCGCATAAACCTTCATCGAAACGCTCGTCGAACAGAGCGTTCATGGTCAGATGAGGCCGGCCGGCATGTGCTCCCGGGCGCAGGCACAGGTAGTAGCCGCGCAGATCGAGATCGAACAACGTGCCGACGCTCGCGGCAAAGCCTTCCTGGGTGCTGCCGCCCCAGCCGACATCCACGATCCCGACCCGCTCGCCGCTCCGAAGGCCGGCGGCGTGGCAGACCGCGTGCAAACCGCGGCGGCATTCGCGGCAGACCTTGAGGATCTGCCAGCGCCACGTGCTGACGGCTGTCGCGAAGGCTGCCTTCGTCTCCGGGCCGCAGGGTGTCTCCGGCTCGAGGCCGAGCGGATCCAACAAATCCGGGCCGGGGGGCTCGACGCCGATTCGCGCGAAGACATCGCGCAGGGACAAACCGTCCGATCCCGACAGAAGGAATGGTAGATGGTCGTCGAAGTTCGTCTCGTGGATTGATGCGAGGGTCAGCGCGACGCGGGAGCAGTGGAAGTAGGAGGCGGGGACTGAGCCCGGTTTCCAGAGGGCCTGCAGGGTAAAGCCGTCTCGCGAGAGGAAGAGCAGACGGTCGAGGCGGTCTTGCTCTGCCCGTTTCTGCAACCAGCGTACGAAGGCCAGCATCGCCGGCCCCGCGAAGGAGTAGCCGTAGCGCCACCATGTCGAGCGTTGGGGCTCCACGATATGAGCCCTGGCGATACCTGCCACTGCGGCCGCCTGCACGTCGCGCCCGACAACTCCCGGATCGAAGGCCGCGGGCACGGGACAAGTCGGCTGGTAGAGGTAGGTCTTCAGGCCCTGCTCGCTGCCGCGCTGCACATCCGAGAACGCGTTGTCCCCGACATGGCAGATGTCACCCGGCGCAACACCGGTTTCCGAGGCGACGTGGCGGAAGAGGGCGCCGTCGTCGCGCTTCGTCTTTTGTGCGTCGGCCGAGACGAAGACCCCATCCAGGACAATCCCGTGGCGGGCGAACAGCTCGTCGAAGAAGGACCTCGGCAAGTACATGTCCGACGTGGCGACACAGACCTGACCGCGAGCCCGGCAGAGATCCAGGGCGGCCGTCACCTCGGGATTTGGGCGCAGAACGAGGAGCTCGTACTCCCACTCAGCCCTCTTCAACGTGTCAGCAGGTGTTCCGAGATCGGGCAGGCACGCGTAGATTCCGTCGAGGGTCACTTCGCGCTCGCCGCGCCGGTGCATGGCCGCAAAGGCCGCAACCTGCGCAGCCGCTCGGTGACCGCGGAAGTCGAAGATCCCGAACCGCTCGCCGACGAAGTCGAACACCGATTCCGGTTCCGGGACCAGACGATAGAAGAGGGTGTCGAATACGTCGAAGGAGACAACCCGTGTTCCGGCGCAGGCTGCCGCGATGCGGGAACCGATCGCATCCGCGGCGGCACCCGACTGGTCTTGGACGACCGTCATGCTTTCTCCAGAAATTATTTTGGGGCTTGCGGCGGCCGAAGCCCTCAATTGGGATTGGGCACGAAGTAGACGCTGTTGGGATGGAGGTTCGGGCTGAAGAAAGGATCGTGCCCGAGGAAGCGGGGATGGCGGGCGTAAAGCCGCCGCGCCTCATCCCGCAATCGTGCCCGGCGGGCGGGGCTATCGTCATTCCCGCGCGTGGCCGACTCATGATGGATCATCTCCACCGATTGGCAGACCACGTTGTACAATCCGGCCTCCACAAGCCGGAAGCAAAGATCGACGTCGTTATAGGCGATCGGCAGATCGACGTCGAAGCCACCGATAGCCTCGAACTTGCTGCGCTCGATCGCGAGGCAGGCGCCGGTGACGGCGATCCAATCGTATTCGAGCGTATCCCGTCCGTAATAGCGTGGGGGCCCGGCTTCCAAACCATAGAAGGCGTGCCCCGGCCCGTGGTCGAGGTTCACGAGGCCGCAATGCTGGATCTGGCCGCTGGGATAGTGGAGGCGCGCACCGACTGCGCCGACATGCGGCACCTGCGCGTAGCCGACGAGACGTTCCAGCCAGTCCGGCGTGACGACCTCGATATCGTCGTTCATGAACACCAGCATGTCGCCCCGCGCCGCCGCAGCACCGCTGTTGTTCAGGGCGGAATAATTGAAAGGTCGCGAATCGGTTCGCACGGTGACGCCTTCTCCCGCGAGGCGGGCGAGCGTCGCCAACGTTTGAGGGTCGGTGCTCCCGTTGTCGATGAAGAGCATCTCGACCTCGGGATAGGTCGTCCGTTCCCGGACCGAGGCAACGAGGGCTTCGACGAGCTGACCGTTGTTGCGGGTTGGGACGATCAACGAGACGAGTGTCCCTGACCGCGGGTGGTAATTGACTCGGTACTGTCCCGGCATCGTCGCCACCGGCTCGACCGTGCCGGCGAGGCCCCGGCGGCGCAACGCGTCCTCCTTGAGGCGCCGTGCCGCGTCGTGAGCATAAGGTTTGGCCTCCGCGCTTGCCGCCAGGGACGAGGGCAGGATGCGCCAATGGTACAGCACCTTCGGCACATGCACGACGCGGTTGGCCCTTTCAGTGAGTCGCAGGACGAGGTCGTAGTCCTGCGCCCCGTCGTAGCCCGAGCGCAGACCGCCGCAGGCCGCGATCAGCGAGCGGCGCGCGCAGGAGACGTGACAGGTGTACATGATGCTCATCATGGCGTCGGGCGACCATGAGGGCTTGAAGAACGGGGAGGTCGACGCGCCTTCGACGTCGATCTTGTCTTCGTCGCTGTAGATGTAGTCCGCGTCAGTCTCGGCGATGGCGCGGGCGAGTTCGTAGAGGCAGTCCGGCGTCAGCACGTCGTCGTTGTCGAGGAAAACGACATAGTCGCCCTCGGCAAGATCGAGCGCGGCGTTGGTGGCGGCTGCAATACCGCCGTTCCGCGCCTGGCGCCGGACCTTCATCTTCGGATCGTCGAACCGATCGAGGCACGCGCAGGTGTCTGGATCGGTACTGGCATCGTCGACCAGCACGAGTTCCCAGTTTGGGTACCATTGCGACTGTACCGAGGCGACGGCAGCCTCGAGGTAGCGAGGTGCCACGTTGTAGACGGGGGTCACCACTGAGAAGAGTGGGCGCCGCGCAAGCCGGGAGATCCGCGCTTCGAGGTCCGCAGGCTTCAAGGGCGCGATATAGCGGTAGGGTTCAGGGGCCGTGTCCGGCCGCTGCGGCGTCTCCTGCATCTTCTCCAGAATTTGCCGGCCGACCGGCCCCTGATTGCCGCCATGCCTGAGGTAGTGGGCGAAGGCATCGACGGGCGAGATCTCGAGATGCGGGTTTGCATCGAGATAAGCGCGTGGATCGAAAGAGGGCATCGGCTTCGCTCCCGCGACCCGGCCCTTTTCGAGATAGTGACGCAGCGCGCCTGCCCTGGAGGGAAGGCCATTTCGTTCGGCATACCAAGTCGGGCTGAACAAGGCATTCGGCTGACGGCCTTCGGCCTCGCCGTGCTCGATGTAGTGAGCCAGCGAATTGCGGCCAGTCGCCCGCACGTCCGGATACCGCTTCAGGTACCAAGCCGGGTCGAACAGCGAGTTGGGCCAGAAGGGCTCGTCATTGCCGAACTGAACGAAATGCCGAAGGGCCGGTCGCGGCCCGAGGTGGGGGCCCTGCTCGCGGTAGAAGGGCTCGTCGAAAAGGCCGGACTGCGCCAGGCTGGCGGCATCCCGTTTGCTGCGTCCCGCCTTCTTCCCGAACATGGCTTTGATGATCCGCACCAAGTCTCTCGCCTCAACGGTGGGAAGGGGACCGACAGTGCCGGTCCATATTCTTTGCCGCAACCAGATAGGATAGACGACTAAAATACTCGACCGAAAGCATCGCGAGCTTCAAGTTGCCCACTAGGAGCGTAGAAACTCTCGAAAGAAGAGGCAACCTCTGTGCCGCTGTCGGAAGTGCTGATTTTTGGAAGTCTGCTAGTCGTTCACTCTCCGGCTGTCAAAGGACGCCAGACTGGATGAGCTCCCTTCCCTATGCCCCCCTGTGGCCACCGTGTCGCAGCCATGAGGAACACATTGTCGCGCGCGGACCCCTGCGCTCAGGGGTGTGGGCCGGGAGAGGGGCCGCCATGCTCGTATTGAAGGTTGCAGTGCGGCCGGACATGCCGCAAGAGGCAAGCCCGGTCGGAATCGCAACGGCCGACGGGGCGGCAGCCGGCGAATGAGCGCGAACACATCCATCCCCTCTACCAGCAGCGGCCTTGAGCGCGACGCACAGCGCGCGATGGGCGACCACAAGGTGGCGCCCAGCGAAATCGCGATGGGCGTCGTGATCGGACGCGCGTCGGAGTATTTCGACTTCTTCGTGTTCGGCATCGCCTGCGTGCTGGTGTTCCCGAAGGTGTTCTTCCCCTTCGTGGACGCCCGCACGGGCACCCTCTACGCCTTCGGCATCTTCGCCCTCGCCTTCATCGCCCGGCCGTTCGGCACGGCCCTGTTCATGGCGATCGACCGGCGGCACGGGCGCGGCGTCAAGCTGACCACCGCCCTGTTCCTCCTGGGCGGCTCCACCGCCGCCATCAGCTTCCTGCCGCGCTACGACTCGATCGGCATCTCCTCGGTCTACCTCCTGGCCGCGCTCCGGGTGATGCAGGGCCTCGCCCTCGGCGGCGCCTGGGACGGCCTCGCCTCTCTGCTCGCCCTGAACGCCCCGAAGGAGCGGCGCGGCTGGTACGCCATGGTGCCCCAGCTCGGCGCGCCGATCGGCTTCATGGTGGCCAGCGCCCTGTTCTCGTTCTTCCTGGTGAACCTGTCCGCCGAGGACTTCATCGACTGGGGCTGGCGCTTTCCCTTCTACTGCGCCTTCACCATCAACGTGGTGGCCCTCTTCGCCCGCCTGCGCCTCGTGGCGACGGACGAGTTCATGCGGATGATGGATTCCGACCGGCTGCAGCCCGTGCCGGTGCTGGACCTGTTCCGCCACCACCTGAAGGAAGTGCTCCTCGGCGCCTTCGTGCCCCTGGCCGCCTTCGCCCTGTTCCACCTCGTCACGATCTTCCCGATCGCGTGGCTCACCCTCAACAACACCGACCGCTCGCCGGGCGAGTTCCTGATGGTGCAGTTCTCGGGGGCGATCATCTGCGCCGGCGCCGTCGCCGCCTCGGGGCTGATCGCCGACCAGATCGGCCGGCGCTCCGCCCTGATCATGAGCTCCGGCCTGATCGCGCTGTTCGCCTTCGGCTCGATCCTCGCCCCGCTGCTGTTCGGCGAGAGCGCCATCGGCCAGACCATCTACGTGACCACCGGGTTCATGCTCCTCGGCCTCGCCTACGGGCAGTCCTCCGGCGCCGTCACCGCCCGGCTCGGCAAGCGCTACCGCTACACCGGCGCCGCGCTGACCTCGGACTTCGCGTGGCTGTTCGGCGCGGGCTTCGCGCCCCTGGTGGCCCTCTATCTCGCCGACCGGTTCGGTCTCGCGGTCGTCGGGGTCTACCTGCTCTCGGGGGCGCTCTGCTCCCTGGGCGCCCTGTTCATCGACCGGTCCGAGATGCGACAGATGTGAGCGCCGGGCGCGGGCACGGGACACTTCCTCCGGGGCGGATGCCGGTTCGGAGGGGGGGGTCCGGGCCCGTGGCCGCGCCGCCGACTTGAAGGGCCGGACCACCCGGCTGGCGATGCCGCGCCCGCGGCACGGGATGACGAGACGAGAGCAGTGAGTTCTTCGCCCCTTCGAACGGATCAGACGTCGGCCCAAGGCGTAGGCCGGGCCGCAGGCTCCCGCCGGCACCGCGGCCTCCTGCGCCGCATGGCGCCGCTGGCCGCGCTGTCGCCCCTCCTGACCCTGATGGGCGGCTGCAACCTCGTGGTGCTGCAGCCCGCCGGCTTCATCGCCGAGCAGCAGCGCAACCTCGTGCTGGCCTCCACCGGCCTGATGCTGCTGATCATCGTGCCGGTGATCGCCTGCACGCTGTTCTTCGCGTGGCACTTCCGGGCCACCAACGAGAAGGCGGTCTACGACCCGGACTGGCACCACTCGACCCAGCTCGAGGTGCTGATCTGGACCGCGCCGCTGCTGATCATCATCGCCCTCGGCGCGCTGACCTGGATCGGCACCCACACCCTCGACCCGTTCCGGCCCCTGACGCGACTCGATGCCAAGCGCGAGCTGCCGGCCAATGTCGAGCCGCTGCAGGTCGAGGCGATCGCCATGGACTGGAAGTGGCTGTTCCTCTACCCGCAATACGGGATCGCCACGGTCAACGAACTCGCCGTGCCGGTGGACCGGCCGGTGACCTTCAAGATCACCGCCACGGACGTGATGAACACGTTCTACGTGCCGACCCTTGCGGGCATGATCTACGCCATGCCGGGCATGGAGACGAAGCTCCACGCGGTGGTCAACCGGTCGGTGGAGGCCGAGGGGCGCTCCGCCCATTACAGCGGCGGCGGCTTCTCCAACATGTTCTTCAAGTTCCGCGGCGTCGCGGACAAGGACTTCGACGCCTGGGTGGCCAAGGCCAAGGCCGACGGTGCGGACCTGAACCAGGACGCCTACCTAAAGCTCAGCGAGCCCACCGAGTCCGAGCCGGCGCGCTTCTACAAGTCCTATGCCGAGGGGCTCTACGGCAAGATCATCGGCCTGTGCACCCGGCCCGGCCAGATGTGCGTGTCGGAGATGATGGCGATCGACGCCCGCGGCGGCCAGTCCGGCCCCGAGGGCGAGGAGAACTACAAGCGCCTCCAGTACGACAACCACTTCGCCCGGAGCGGCGACGAGGCGCCCGGCGCCACGGGGCCCGCCTCGGGCACCGGTGCGCACAGCCAGACGCAGCCCCAGGGGATGCGGCCCCGGCCGGACATGGGCAACCCCGACTCCCGCGAGCGGAAGCCGGACACCACCCCGCCCGGCCCCGGCTCCCAGCCCGACGTGGGCGGCGGCAAGCCGGGGGGCAATGAAGTCGCACCCAAGCAGATCAGTCAGTGACGGCACTCAACCAGTGACGAAGTGAGCCAGTGAGGCGGGCCGGCGCGAGGATTACATCTCGGTAGCCGCGACGGTCGCCTTCGAACCTTCTCAACGGTCCGATCCAATGTTCGACAACGTCAATCTTCAGCAACTGATCTTCGGTCGTTTCACGATCGACCAGATTCCCTATCACGAACCGATCCTGATCGGGACCTTCGCCGGCGTGGCGGTGGTGGGCCTCGCCGTGCTCGCCACCATCACCTACTTCCGGTTCTGGGGCCCGCTCTGGCGGGACTGGGTGACGTCGATCGACCACAAGAAGATCGGCATCATGTACTGCATCTTCGCGATGGTCATGCTGCTGCGCGGCTTCGCCGACGCGCTGATGATGCGCGCCCAGCAATCGGTCGCCTTCGGTGACGAGCAGGGCTTCCTGCCGCCACACCACTACGACCAGATCTTCACCGCCCACGGCATGATCATGATCTTCTTCGTGGCGATGCCGTTCGTCACGGGGCTCATGAACTTCGCGGTGCCGCTGCAGATCGGCGCCCGCGACGTGGCCTTCCCGTTCCTGAACAACTTCAGCTTCTGGATGACCGTGTCCGGCGGCATGCTGGTGATGGCGTCCCTCTTCGTCGGCGAGTTCTCGCGGGCCACGTGGCTCGCCTACCCGCCGCTGTCGGGGGCGGCCATGAGCCCCGGCGTCGGGGTGGACTACTACATCTGGGCGCTGCAGATCGCCGGCGTCGGCACCACCCTCTCGGGCATCAACCTGATCGCGACCATCGTGAAGATGCGCGCGCCGGGCCTGACCATGATGAAGCTGCCGATCTTCGTCTGGTCGTCGCTCTGCACCAACATCCTGATCGTGGCCGCCTTCCCGATCCTCACCGCCGTTCTCGTGCTCCTGTCCCTCGACCGCTACCTCGGGATGCACTTCTTCACGAACGACCTCGGCGGCAACTCGATGTTGTACTTCAACCTCATCTGGATTTGGGGTCACCCGGAAGTCTACATCCTGATCCTGCCGGCCTTCGGCGTGTTCTCGGAGATCACCTCGACCTTCTGCGGCAAGCGGCTGTTCGGCTACACGTCGATGGTCTACGCGCTGGTGGTCATCACCATCCTCGCCTACCTCGTGTGGCTGCACCACTTCTTCACCATGGGCTCGGGCGCCGACGTGAACTCGTTCTTCGGGATCACGACGATGATCATCTCGATCCCGACGGGGGCGAAGATCTTCAACTGGATGTTCACGATGTACCGTGGCCGCATCCGGTTCGAGGTGCCGATGATGTGGGTGGTGGCGTTCATCGTCACCTTCGTCATCGGCGGCATGACCGGCGTGCTGCTGGCCGTGCCCCCGGCCGACTTCGTGCTGCACAACTCGCTGTTCCTGATCGCGCACTTCCACAACGTGATCATCGGCGGCGTGCTGTTCGGGATGTTCGCGGGCGTCACCTTCTGGTTCCCGAAGGCGTTCGGCTTCAAGCTGGACGAGTTCTGGGGGAAGATGGCCCTCTACCTCTGGGTGTCGGGCTTCTACCTCGCCTTCATGCCGCTCTACGTGCTCGGCCTGATGGGCGTGACCCGCCGGATGCAGCATTTCGACGACCCGTCGCTGCAGCCGTGGTTCATCGCCGCCGCCATGGGCGCCCTGCTCATCGCGGGGGGCATCGGCTGCCAGATCATCATGTTCGTGGTCTCCATCCGTCGCCGCGAGGCGCTGCGCGACCACACCGGCGACCCGTGGGGCGGCCGGACCCTCGAATGGTCGACCTCGTCGCCGCCGCCGGACTACAACTTCGCCTTCACGCCGATGGTCCACGATTCGGACGCGTGGTGGGACATGAAGGCCCGCGGCTTCAGCCCGCCGCGGAGCGGCTACCGGCCGATCCACATGCCGAAGAACACGGCCACGGGGGCGATCCTCGCCGGCCTGAGCTTCGCCTGCGGCTTCGCGATGGTCTGGTACGTCTGGTGGCTCGCCGCCCTGTCGTTCGTGGCGATCATCGGCGTCTCGATCTTCCACACCTTCAACTACGACCGCGAGTACTACATCCCCGCCGAGACGGTCGCGCGGGAAGAGGCCAAGCGGATGCGCGAACTGGAGCTGGCGTAATCCGATGATGCACACCGACACCGCACCGCCCGGTTCGGCCGCGCCGGCCTTCTTCGTCACCGACGAGGAAGGCCACCACAGCGAAGGCTCGACGATGCTCGGGTTCTGGCTGTACCTGATGAGCGACTGCCTCATCTTCGCGACGCTGTTCGCAACGTACGGCGTGCTCGGGCGCAACTACGCGGCGGGGCCGTCGCAGAAGGACCTGTTCGACCTCTCGGGCATCGCGGTGAACACCGCGATGCTGCTGTTCTCCTCCATCACCTACGGCTTCGCCATGCTGGAGATGGACAAGGACAACCAGCGCCGGACGCAGATGTGGCTGGCCGTCACCGGCCTGTTCGGCATCGCCTTCGTCACCCTGGAGATCCGGGAGTTCGTCCACCTGTTCCACGAGGGCGCGCCCCCGTGGCGCAGCGGCTTCCTGTCCTCGTTCTACACCCTGGTCGGCACCCACGGGCTGCACGTCTCGTTCGGCATCCTCTGGCTCGTCACCCTGATGGTCCAGGTCCGGAAATACGGTCTCGTGGCGGCCAACAAGCGCCGCCTGATGTGCCTGTCGATGTTCTGGCACTTCCTCGACCTGATCTGGATCGGGGTGTTCACCGTCGTCTATCTGATAGGAGTGCTCGAATGAGCGCCGATGCCGGCCACGCGGCCCACGGTCCCGCATCCCACGGCCACGGGGACACCGAAGGCGGCCACGGCAGCGTGAAGTCCTACGCGACGGGCTTCGTCCTGTCCGTGATCCTGACGGTGATCCCGTTCTGGCTGGTCATGGGCAACACCCTCGACAACAGCCTCGTCACGACCCTCGTGGTCCTGGTGCTCGGCGGCGTGCAGATGGTGGTGCACATCGTCTACTTCCTGCACATGAGCACCAAGTCCGAGGGGGGCTGGACCTTCATGGCGCTGATCTTCACGATCACGCTGGTGGCCATCATGCTCGCGGGCTCGGTGTGGGTGATGTACCACATGAACCGGAACATGATGCCGATGTCCGGCCACGAGATGCAGACCAAGATGCGGTGACGGCGCCTGCGCCGTCACCGGGGGGCGGCGAGGCCGCCCCCTCCCCGTCGCCGCTCCGCCGGGCCGTTTTCGGCCTCGGGGCGGCGTTCGTGTGTCTCACCCTCCTCGGCCTCGGGACGTGGCAGGTCCAGCGCCGGGCCTGGAAGCTCGACCTGATCGCCCGGACGGAGGCGCGGGTCCACGCCCCCGCCTCGCCGGCCCCCGGCCCGGCCGAGTGGGGGCGGATCGGCCCTGGCGACGCCTACCGCCACGTCCGCCTCGGGGGCCGCTTCCTCCACGACCGGGAAACCCTGGTCCAGGCGGTGACCGAGGACGGCGCCGGCTTCTGGGTGCTCACGCCGCTGCGCCGGGAGGACGGCAGCCTCGTCCTCGTCAACCGGGGCTTCGTGCCGGGCGACCGGAAGAACCCCGCGACCCGGGAGGCGGGGCAGGTCCCCGGCCCGGTCGAGGTCACGGGCCTCCTGCGGTTGACCGAGCCCGGCGGCGCCTTCCTGCGGACGAACGATCCGGCCGGGGGCCGTTGGTACTCGCGCGACGTCGCCGCCATCGCCGCGGCCCGGGGCCTGTCGGACGTGGCGCCCTATTTCGTGGATGCCGACGCGGCGCCCAACCCCGGCGGGCTGCCGACGGGCGGGCTGACGGTGGTGGCGTTTCCCAACAGCCACCTCGTCTACGCGCTCACGTGGTACGGCCTCGCGCTGATGCTGGCGGGCTTCGGGCTCCACCGGACCTTCCGCCGGCGCGGAACCCGTCCTTCCGGGGAGTAGCCCGCGCCCCCGCCCCGGCTATAATGGCATGACAAGAACGGACACGAGTCACGCCATGACCACCCGCATCCCGGATTTCGCCGCCCTGCCGCTCGCCGCCGAGCCGCTGGCCGTCGCCGCCCCCGCCACCGGCGAGCCGTGGATGACGCCTGAGGGCATCCCCGTGAAGGGCCATTACGGCCCGCAGGACCGCGAGGGCATCGAGTTCCTGAACACGTGGCCGGGCCTCGCCCCGTTCCTGCGCGGCCCCTACCCCACCATGTACGTCACCCAGCCCTGGACGATCCGGCAATATGCCGGCTTCTCCACCGCCGAGGATTCGAACGCCTTCTACCGGCGCAACCTCGCCGCCGGGCAGAAGGGCCTGTCGGTCGCCTTCGACCTCGCCACCCACCGGGGCTACGATTCGGACCACCCCCGCGTCTCGGGGGATGTCGGCATGGCCGGCGTCGCGATCGATTCGATCTACGACATGCGCACGCTGTTCTCCGGCATCCCCCTCGACGAGATGACCGTGTCGATGACGATGAACGGCGCGGTGCTGCCGATCCTCGCCCTCTACATCGTCGCCGCCGAGGAGCAGGGCGTGCCCCCGAGCAAGCTGGCGGGCACGATCCAGAACGACATCCTCAAGGAGTTCATGGTCCGCAACACCTACATCTATCCCCCCAAGGGATCGATGCGGATCATCTCGGACATCTTCGCCTACACGTCGAAGAACATGCCGAAGTTCAACTCGATCTCGATTTCCGGCTACCACATGCAGGAGGCCGGGGCGACGAACGACCTCGAGCTCGCCTACACGCTGGCCGACGGCGTCGAGTACATCAAGGCGGGCTTGGCCGCCGGGCTGACCATCGACCAGTTCGCCCCGCGCCTGTCGTTCTTCTGGGCGATCTCCACCAACTTCTTCATGGAGGTCGCCAAGATGCGGGCGGCGCGCCTGATCTGGGCGAAGCTCGTGAAGGCGTTCGATCCGAAGTCCGACAAGTCCCTGGCGCTGCGCACCCACTCGCAGACCAGCGGCTGGTCGCTCACCGCGCAGGACGTGTTCACCAACGTCACCCGCACCAACATCGAGGCGATGGCGGCCACCCAGGGGGGCACCCAGTCGCTGCACACCAACGCGCTCGATGAGGCGCTGGCGCTCCCCACCGACTTCTCGGCGCGGATCGCCCGGAACACGCAGCTGTTCCTGCAGCAGGAGAGCGGCACCACCCGGATCGTGGACCCGTGGGGCGGCTCCTACTACGTCGAGAAGCTGACCGCCGACATGGTGGCGCGCGCCTGGGAGCACATCCGCGAGGTCGACGGGCTCGGCGGCATGGCCAAGGCGATCGAGGCCGGCATCCCGAAGCTGCGCATCGAGGAGGCCGCCGCCCGGGCCCAGGCACGGATCGATTCGGGCCGCCAGACCATCGTCGGCGTCAACAAGTTCCGGGCCGACGGCGACATGGCGATCGACCTGCTGCGGGTCGACAACGGCAATGTCCGCCGCCTGCAGATCGACAAGCTGAAGCGCCTGCGGGCCGAGCGCGACGAGGCCGAGGTCTCCGCCCGGCTCGACGCCCTCACCCGGGCGGCGGACGGCGCCGGCAACCTGCTCGAGCTCGCCGTGGACGCGGCCCGGGCCAAGGCGACGGTGGGCGAGATCTCCGAGGCCCTGGAGAAGGCCTGGGGCCGTCACCGGGCGGAGATCCGCTCGATCTCGGGGGTCTACAAGCGCGAGGTGGGACACATGTCACCGGTGGTCGAGGAAGTGCGCGCCCTGGTCGAGGCCTTCGAGGAGGCGGACGGGCGCCGCCCCCGCATCCTCGTCGCCAAGATGGGCCAGGACGGGCATGACCGCGGCCAGAAGGTGATCGCCTCGGCCTTCGCCGACCTGGGCTTCGACGTGGATATCGGGCCGCTCTTCGCCACCCCGGCCGAGGCGGCGCGGCAGGCGGTGGAGAACGACGTGCACATCGTCGGCGTCTCCTCGCTCGCCGCCGGCCACCTGACGCTGGTGCCCGAATTGAAGGCGGCGCTCACCGAGCAGGGCCGCGGCGACGTGATGATCGCGGTGGGCGGCGTCATCCCGCCGGGGGACTACGACGCCCTGCGGGCGGCCGGCGCCTCGGCGATCTTCCCGCCGGGCACGGTGATCGCCGAGGCGGCGGTGCACCTGATCCGCGAGCTGAACGGGCGCCTCGGCTACGAGACGCGGGAAGCGGCGGAGTAAGCCTCCCCCTCGCCCCCCTCTGCGGAGGGGGGCGAGGGTGCAGGGCGAAGCGCCGCCCCCCACCCCACCCCCCAGCCGACTCCGAAAGCCGGGTTCCCCTCCCCCGACCCCGGCCGATGCCGGGCCCACCCTCCCCCGCGGGTGGGGGCGGCGCGACGATCGTGGCCGGGCGCTGGCGCTCGGGGATCGTTCAGGTCACATCCGCCATGACGGGGCCCGAGCGACGCAGCCCATCCCCTCAGGCCGAACGCCCCGGAGGCCCGCACCCATGACGCCGACGACGATCCCGACGACGCCGTTCCCCGACCAGAAGCCCGGCACCTCCGGCCTGCGCAAGAAGGTGCCGGTGTTCCGGCAGCCGCATTACGTCGAGAACTTCGTCCAGGCGATCTTCGACTCGATCCCCGGCAAGGACGGCGAGACCCTGGTGCTGGGGGGCGACGGGCGCTTCCTCAACCGGGAGGTGGTGCAGACCATCCTGCGGCTCGCCGCCGGCAACGGGTTCGGGCGGGTGCTGGTGGGGCGCGGCGGCCTGCTCTCGACGCCGGCCGCCTCCTGCGTGATCCGCAAGCACGGGGCGATCGGAGGCATCATCCTCTCCGCGAGCCACAATCCCGGCGGGCCGGAGGGGGATTTCGGCATCAAGTTCAACGGCGCCAACGGCGGCCCCGCCCCCGAGCCACTGACCGACGCCATCTTCGCCCGGGCGAAGGCGATCACCCGCTTCACCCTGGTGGAGGCCCCCGACCTCGACCTCGACGCGCCGGGCGAGACCCGCCTCGGCGCCATGGCGGTGGAGGTGATCGACCCCGTCGCCGACTACGCCGCGCTGATGCGCGAGCTGATCGACTTCGAGGCGGTCTCGGCGCTGTTCGCGTCCGGCTTCCGGATGCGCTTCGACGCCATGAGCGCCGTGACCGGGCCCTACGCGGTCACCATCCTGGAGGGGATGCTCGGTGCGCCGCGGGGTACCGTGGTCAACGCCACCCCGCGGGAGGATTTCGGCGGCCACCACCCGGACCCGAACCCGGTCCACTGCCACGACCTCTACGACCTGATGCAGGGGCCGGACGCCCCGGATTTCGGCGCGGCCTCGGACGGGGACGGCGACCGCAACATGATCGTGGCGCCGGGCCTGTTCGTCACCCCGAGCGACAGCCTCGCGCTGCTGACCGCCCACGCCCACCGGGCGCCGGGCTATGCCGGGGGGCTCAAGGGCGTCGCCCGCTCGATGCCCACGAGCCGGGCCGCCGACCGGGTGGCGGCGTCGCTGGGCATCCGCGCCTACGAGACGCCGACCGGCTGGAAGTTCTTCGGGAATCTCCTGGATGCCGGGCTGATCACCCTCTGCGGCGAGGAGAGCGCGGGCACCGGCTCGAGCCACGTCCGCGAGAAGGACGGGCTCTGGGCGGTGCTGCTCTGGCTCAACATCCTCGCCGCCACGGGGGAGCGGGCGGATGCCCTGGTGCGCGCCCACTGGGCGACCTACGGCCGGGACTACTACGCCCGCCACGACTACGAGGAGGTCGATGCGGACGCCGCCGCCGGCCTGATGGACGCCCTGCGCGAAAAGCTCCCGGGCCTGCCCGGCACGCGGATCGCCGGGCTGACCGTCTCGGCCGCCGACGAGTTCGCCTACCGCGACCCCGTGGACGGCTCGCTCACCGAGCGGCAGGGCCTGCGCATCGCCTTCGCGGAGGATGCCCGGGCGGTGCTGCGCCTCTCCGGCACGGGCACCGCCGGGGCGACCCTGCGGGTCTACCTGGAGCGCTACGAGAACGACCCCGCCCGCCTCGCCCTGCCGGTGGCCGAGGTGCTCGCCCCGGTGGTGGAGGCCATCCGCGCCCTGGCCGAGATCGCCCCCCGCACCGGCCGGGCCGAACCGAGCGTGGTGACGTAGGGGGCTCGCGGGGGCGTCCTGCCCCCTCCCCGCCCCCCGCCCTCGCCGTCATCGCGAACGCAGTGAAGCGATCCAGGGCAGCGGGCCGTCTCCGAACGTAGCGCGGCTGGATTGCGTCGCTCCGCTCGCAATGACGATGGTGGCTTGCGACCACCCCCGTCGTCATCGCGAACTCAGTGAAGCGAACCAGGGCACCGGGCCGGTCCCGAACGTGGCGATACTGGATTGCTTCGCTCCGCTCGCAATGACGGGTGTGGCTCGCGACCACCCTCATCGTCATTGCGAACGCAGTGAAGCGATCCAGGGCAGCGGGCCGTCTCCGAACGTGGCGCTACTGGATTGCTTCGCTCCGCTCGCAATGACGGATGTGGCTTGCGACCACCCCCATCGTCATCGCGAACGCAGTGAAGCGATCCAGGGCAGCGGGCCGTCTCCGAACGTGGCGCTACTGGATTGCGTCGCTCCGCCCGCAATGACGGGTGAGGCTTGCGACCACCCTCATCGTCATCGCGAATGCAGTGAAGCGATCCAGGGCAGCGGGCCGCTTCCTAATGTGGCGCTACTGGATTGCGTCGCTCCGCCCGCAATGCCGGATGAGGCTTGCGCCCACCACCATCGTCATCCGGAACGCAGTGAAGGGATCCAGGGCCGCGGGCCGGCCCCGAAGGTGGCGCCGCTGGATCGCATGGC
>NZ_JAKSXW010000003.1 GCF_022829405.1 Methylobacterium sp. J-076 | reverse complement strand
AGCCGTTGCCGGTGTACATCTGCGCGCCTTCGGCATAGGCGCCCTGGAGGTAGAAGGCGTCGCCCGGCGCGATGAACGGGGCGTTGACCTTCAGGCCGCCCTGGACGGCCCAACCGTACTCGCTCTGGGTGCGGGCGGTGTTGGCGTTGACGGCGGTGAGGGCCGCCCCTGCGCTGTTGGTGCCGAGGAAGCCACCCTGCGAGATCACGTTGCCGGTGTTGATCTCATGCACGGCGGCGGAGAGCTGGGCCGAACCCCAGGGCTGGTCGTAGCGCAGCACGCCGACGAAGTCGGGCATGCGGTTGCGCTGGATGCCGTCCGTGAAGCCGAAGCCGATCGGCTGGCCGGCGGCGTTGACGCCGAGGACCACCGGGATCAGCGAGTTCGCCTGGCCGAAGATCTGCGTCGAGGTGCTGCCCACGGTGGCGGCGGCGGCGGAGGTCGGCGAGTAGACCGGCGAGCGGCGGAAGCTCGGGTCTTCCATCGAGATCGTGGCGGAGAAGCCGTTGCCGACCGTCGCGGTGTAGGCCAGCAGGTTGGTGGAGTAGACGTCCGAACCCGACGTGCCGCCGCCGAACTCGAAGTCGTGGGCGTAGAAGTGGAAGAACGAGGACGCGCGGCCGGCGGTCAGGCCGGCGAATTGCACGAAGGCTTTGTCGGTGTGGAAGTACTGCTCGACGCGGCCGTACTTGTCGATGCCGGTTGACGGTAAGGCGTTGCCGATGCGGATCTGCGTGCCGTGATGCAGGTCCGGGGTGCCGGTGGGGCTGGCGGCCTCGATGCGCAGGAAGCGGCGGAGGGGGCCGTAGCCGGTCTGGGTGCGGGCATCGAGGTTGATGCGGGCGAGGCCGCGGTAGCCG
>NZ_JAKSXW010000127.1 GCF_022829405.1 Methylobacterium sp. J-076 | reverse complement strand
CCCCGAGCCGCCGGGTCAGTTCGGTGGTGACGCGCGGACGCAGCGCGAACCCCCGACCGACCTCGCCTTTGCCGGAGAAGCGGCGCCAGCCAGGGCCTCCGCCCCTCCGGCAACGTCCCGCCCCGCTGGGGCGCTTCGCTGCGCTCGGGATGACGAAGAGGGACCCCCAAACCGCCACCGTCTTTGCGAGCGGGGCGAAGCAATCCAGGGACGCACCAACTGCGACAACGTCCCGCGGCCCGGGGTCGCTGCGCTCCGCTCTCAAAGACGGTGGCGGTTCGGGTGTCCCGCTTCGTCATCGCGAGCGCAGCGAAGCTACCCAGGGTGGCGGGACGTTGTCGAAGGCGGCGCGTCCCTGGATGGCGTCGCTTCGCGCGCAAAGACGATAGCGGTTCGGGTGTCCCGCTTCGTCATCGCGAGCGCAGCGAAGCGACCCAGGGCAGCGGGACGTTTTCGCAGGTGGCGCGTGCCTGGATTGCTTCGCTCCGCTCGCAAAGACGGTGGTGGTTCAAGTGTCCCGCTCCGTCATCGCGAGCGCAGCGAAACGACCCAGGGTGGCGGGGCGTCTGCCGGCGTGGCGCTGCTGGATTGCTTCGCTGCGCTCGCAAAGACGGTGGCGGTTCAAGTGTCCCGCTCCGTCATCGCGAGCGCAGCGAAGCGACCCAGGGCGGCGTGGCGTCTGCCGGCGTGGCGCTGCTGGATTGCTTCGCTCCGCTCGCAAAGACGGTGGCGGTTCGGGTGTCCCGCTCCGTCATCGCGGGCGCAGCGAGGCGACCCGGGGGGGCGGGCCGCGTCCCAGCATCGCGCATCGCGGGATTGCGCCGCATCACGCGGACGGGTGAAGGTGCTTTTCGTTTGCCGGCGGCGTTCGGCAACCGAGGTGAGGATGGCGACCGGAGCCGGATCCCATGCGGCGGCTGCTCAAGTTCCTGCACACGATGGGCTCGATCGGCCTCATGGGCGCCATGGCCGCGCTCCTCGTGATGTTCTCGGTGGCGCCGCCGCCTTCATCCCTTGCCGGCTACGCGCTCATCCGCGGGGCGATGGGCGCGGTGGCGACGTGGATCTTCCTGCCCTCGCTGGCCCTCGTGCTGGTCGCCGGCCTGCTGGCCATGGCCCTGCACCCGGTCTACCGGATCGCCGGCTGGGCGTGGCTGAAGCTCGCCACCGGCGTGCTGATGTTCGAGGGCGGCTTCGTCTACATCCAGGGGCCGATGCAGCGCGAGGCGGCGATGAGCGCCGCCGCCCTCGCCGGGCGGCTCGACCCGGCGGCGCTGGCCGCCACGATCGGTCCGGAGCGCAACACGCTGTGGGTGCTGCTGGCCGTGGCGACGGCCAACGTGGCGCTGGGCATCTGGCGCCCGCGGGTGCTGCGGCTTCCCGCGCCCTGAGGCGTCAGCGCCCGAGCACGGCGGTGAGGCGCCGGACGGCCTCGCGGGCGAGGCCGGGGCTGATCGCGTAGCACATCCGCACGAAGCCCTCCCCCTCGGGGCCGAAGGCGGTGCCGGGCGCCACGCCCACCTTCGCCTCGTCCAGGAGCCGGAAGGCGAGGGGAAGGCTCGCCTCGCCCTCCACCAGACGGGCCATGAGGTAGAACGCCCCCTCCGGCGGGGCGATGGCCGCGCCCGGCAGCCGCGTCAGCCCGTCGATCAGGATCGTCCGCGCCGCGGCGCAGCGCTCCACCATGGTGCGGATGAACCCGTCCCCCTCGTCCAGGGCGACGATGGCGGCGTGCTGCACGAAGGTCGGGATCGAGGTGGTGTTGTACTGGCCGAGCTTGGCGAAGGTCCCGTCGAGACCCTTCGGGTAGATCAGCCATCCGGCCCGCCAACCGGTCATCGCCCAGTTCTTCGAGAAGGTGTTGGCGACGATCAGCCGGTCGTGCTCCGTGCAGATCTGCAGGAAGGACGGGGCGATCGACCCGCCGTAGGTGAAATGCGCGTAGACCTCGTCCGCGAGGATCCACAGCCCCCGCTCCCGGGCGAGGTCGCGCAGGGCCACCATCTCCTCCAGCGGCATGATCCAGCCGGTGGGGTTCGAGGGCGAGTTCACCATGATCACCCTTGTCCGCGGGGTGAGCACGGCCTCGATGTCGGCCAGCGGCAGGGAGAACCGGCCCTCCGCATCGACCCGGTAGGGCACGCTGACCGGCACGCCCCCCGTCACCCGCACCGCCTCGGCGAGGTTCGGCCAGGCGGGGGAGGGGATGACGATCTCGTCGCCGGGCTCCAGCAGGGCCTGGGCCGCCTGCATCACCGCGTTCATGCCGCCCGCCGTGACGGCGAAGCGGTCGGGCGGGATCTCAACCCCCCAGTGGCGCGCATGGTAGGCGCCGAGCGCCTCGCGCAGGCGGGGCAGGCCCAGGGAGGTGGCGTAGCGGGTGTGCCCGGCCAGCATCGCCCGGTGCGCCGCCTCCACGATGAAGGGCGGCGTCGGCAGGTCGCCCTCGCCGATCCACAGCTTCACCACATCGGGATCGTCCCGGCCCCGGTCGGCCACGAGGCCGATCTGGCTCATGCGGATGCCCTGCATCCGCGGCGACAGGAGGCCGGCTCCGGCGGGGGCCAGGGATTGGGGCGAGGGGGATTGGGGCGAAGGGACCGATCGATCCATGGGTGGGGGGAGGCTCCCGTTCGGCGCGGGGGGCGCGCCACGGGGAGGCCGTGCCGGGATTCCCGGCGGCGCGCAACCGGGCCCGCCCGTTCCGGCGGGCCGGACGCCCTACCAGCAGGCCCGCGGCAGCCGGGCCTTCCAGCGCTGGCCGGCCGGCAGCGCAGCCCGGCCCGAGCGGTCGGTCCGCAGCGACGGGCGCAGGGAAGGCGGGGCGGCGGTGTCGCGCGCCGGCTCGGCGATCGCCACCGGGCGGGGCGGGGTGGCGGCCGGTGCCTCCGCGAGGGCGGCCGGGCGGGGCGCGGCGACGGCGGCCCGGGGCTTCGCCCGCCGGACGCGTGGCAGGGCGGCCTCCCGGGGCGGGGCCATGGCCTCGGGCTCCAAGGGGTCCGGCTCCGGCGGCGCCATGATGTTGGGAAGGATCCGCCGCGCCGCCGCCGTGGGCTCGGACGGGGCCGACACCGCGGCCCAGGGATCGAAGACGAGCCGCACCGACTCGGACGCTATCTTCGACTGGAGCTGGGGAGAGGGCGGAACCCGCTTGGGGATCGCGACGGAGTTGCCGTCGCGGGAGCTCCCACGGGATTCGACGATGAACGGACGCCGCACGCGAGGGTGGCGCATGGACAGGATGATCTCGATAATCGGGGTTGAAATCCGCGCTTTCGGAGCGTGGGGCGCCGCACAGCCGGAATGGTGCCGTGAGAAAGGTTGCAGAAAAGCTTGCGCGAAATCAAGCGGTCTACGTCTGGAGCGGTGAAAATAAATCAATCGTCCACATTCGATGGCCACTCTGCACCTATTCTGGAGCGGCCTGCTTCAACACTCAAACAGCTTCATGAACCGGGCCGCCGCGGTCAGGCATCTCCCGCCTTCGTCCCGGGAAGTCGGGGGCCGTTGCAGGGGCGCGGTCCGTCGAGGCGCCGCGCCTGGGCTGCCGCGCGCGTCTGTTCTGGCGGGAATGCCCGGAACACCATCGCGTTGTTTGTCGATCCCGCGACGGTGCGGGCGGCGGGTGTCCGCTCTTCGGCCCGTTCGCGGGGCCGGTTCGGCCGGGCGGGGTGGCCTCAGTGGATCGTCCCGTCCTCCGGGCTCGGCATCGGCTCGGCGGCCAGCGCGTCCGTCAGGGGGAATTCCAGCACGATCTCGCCGGCCTCATCGGCGACGAAGAGCACCGCCCGGAGCAACTCGGGGTCCGCGGCGGCCCCCTGGAGCAATTGCACCGCCAGCACCTTGGCCGCCTCCCAGGCCGCGTCGGCGTCGTCCAGCTCGCGCCCGTCGGGGTCGACCACCACGTCGTCGCCGATATGGGTGTGGAAGAAGTAGCGTGGCATGCGTCTTCAGCCCTCGGCCTCGTCCCCCCGGCCTTCCTTAGCGCCACCGGGCGAGGGTGTCTCACCGGCTCCGCGATCCGGGGGGCGGGCTACTGGCCCGCCGACGGCTCGGCCACGGCGGTGGCGACCTGCGAAGACGCGAACGGTGTCGCGATCTGCGTCGCGGGTAACTTGGTGCGCGTCTTCTCGTAAAACACGTTGCCCCCCGCGGCGGCCACGTAGTGCATGTTGCCGTAGTGGAAGCGGTAGCCGGCGGTATGGAAGTACATGGCCTTCCCCACCTTGGGGTGCCGCTCGCCCGCCAGTACCGCATCGGTCACCTCGGCGATCTTATCGAGGTCCTTCTCCCGCATCGGCTTCGTGAGCACGCCGGTCGCGAACTGGCCCGGCTGGCCGACGACGGCACAGATGCCGCCCGGAAACATCGCGGCCTCCAGCCGGTTCATCACGACCGTGCCGACGGCGAGCAGGCCCTCGGCGTCGTCCCGCTTGGACTCGAAATACATGGCGCGCCCGAGGCAATCGCGCTCGGTGTCGCTGACGAGCAGGGGGCCTTTCTGGCCGGCGATCGCGCCGGTGGCCGTGGGGTCCATCGTATTGCAGGCACTCAATCCGGCGCCCAGGAGCAGCATTCCGATCCACGCTGTCGATGACGTCGCCCCAATACTCCGCATGCCGCTCCGCTTTCCTCCTGGCGGGGAGATGCGGGGCCCCGCCTCACAGCGAGATGGCCCCGGCGTCCCTCACGCGGCCAAGCGTAAGCGTCACTTCTGGGCGAGGATGTGGCGGTGTGTGCAACCGGTAGGCGTGTTCTGCGGAGTCGCCGCCCGCGCGCCCGGGTCGTCCGCGCCGCGGGCTAGGCTTGCGCCGCGCCCCGGCGAAGTCGTCAGCCACAAGCAGGGAAAACGTCGCGCCCTTCGGCCGTCCCACGCGGCCGAGCGGTGTCCGCTGCCTCGCGTGGTCCGGGCCGGGCCTCGGCTATGTCCGGGAACGTATTGTCGTCAGGGCCATCCGTGACACCGCTGTGTGACAGCGCGGTCGTCACGGGGCCGTCGTCTGGCACCAACCCCTCGATCTGCAACAGAGATCAGGTTGGTGCGGCCAAGAGGACTCGAACCTCCACCCCTCGCGGGACTAGCACCTCAAGCTAGCGCGTCTACCAATTCCGCCATGGCCGCATTTGGACAGGACTGCGTTCTGTCCGAAACACCGTCGTCGCGCGCCCCGGAGGGCGCCGTTTCGTCCGGCGCGGCAGGCGATACCAGATCGCTTCCGCCCCGACAAGCGAATGTTCGCCGGCCCCGTCAGGCGGCCAGGGGCCCGTCGTCCAGGAACGCCGCCGCCCCGTCGCCGATGGTGACGGTGGGGTCGATGATCGCGGCCTCCTTCCGGATCAGCTCCGTCACCTCGATGGAGATGCGGTCGCCGGTCACGACGATCTGGCCCCGGGCGACGGGGTGGTCGTTGGCCAGGATCTCGACCATGTCGGAATCCGAGGCGTCGAGGGCGATGACCGCGCCGCGGCCCATGCGCAGCAGCATGTGCAGCGGCATCCGCGCCCGGCCGAGCACGACGGTGAGATCGACCTTCAGGGTCTCGAACACGCCCGCGCCCACGCCGACCTTGCCACCGTTCACCGGGAATGATTGTGAGACCATCCCTCGCTGATGGTGAAGTCTTGGTAAACGCCGCCCGCCTCGCGGTCACTCCGGCCGCCTTCCTGCCCAGCCCGGGCGCGCCCCCCGTCGCGTGGCGGGTGAGCGACGCGCCCGTGGGCTACCCCGAGGCGGTGGCCTGGATGGAGGCGCGGGCGGCGGCCATCGCGGCGGGGCAGGCGCGGGAATGCGTCTGGTTGCTGGAGCATCCGCCGCTCTACACGGCGGGCACCTCGGCCCGGGCGGAGGACCTCGTCGCGCCGGAGCGCTTCCCCGTCTTCCCGAGCGGCCGGGGCGGCCAGTACACCTATCACGGCCCCGGCCAGCGGGTCGCCTACGTGATGCTCGACCTCACCCGCCGCAACCCGGACCTGCGCGCCTATGTGGCGAGCCTGGAGGCATGGCTCATCGCCACGCTCGATGCCTTCAACGTCCGCGCCGAGCGCCGGGAGGACCGGGTCGGCGTGTGGGTGCGGCGGCCGGAGAAGGGCGCGGCCGTCGAGGACAAGATCGCCGCCATCGGCATCCGGGTGCGCCGCTGGGTGAGCTTCCACGGCATCAGCCTGAACGTCGAGCCCGACCTCGGCCATTTCACCGGCATCGTGCCCTGCGGCGTGCGCGAGCACGGCGTCACGAGCCTCGTGGACCTCGGCCTGCCGGTGAGCATGGCAGAGGTCGACATGCAGCTGCGCGCCGCGTTCGAGGCGGTGTTCGGGGCGACGGTCGCGGAGGAGGCGGGCTAGGGCGAGCCCGGCGGCGGCGCGCCGCCCTCAGCGCACCCATTCCACCTGCACCCCGGCCTCGGCGGGCAGGCGCGCCCAGGCCCTGTCGGCGCTGAGGGCCGTCGTCCCACCCAGGCTCGCCGTGGCGAGGCAGGCCCGGTCGCCGAGGGAGAGGCCGGCGGATCGCGTCAGCCGGCGGAGGCGCGCGGTTTCCCGGGCATGCGCGGCATCGCAGGGCAGGATCGTCAGCTGCAGCCCTTCGATGATCGCCGCGATGGTGCCGTCTGGCATGCCCAGGTCACACAGCTTCGCCAGGACTTCGGCGAGGTTGACGGCCGACAACGTCGCGCCTGGGAGATGCTCTGCGACCCGGTCGGCCCCGGCCTCGTCGAAGATCGCGGCCAGCAAGGCGGAGGCGTCGAGCACAGGGCCGGGCACGCCGTCCTCAATCCTCGGCATTGTCGGCGCGGCGCTCCGCGAGGAACTCGTCCACGACCGAGCCGGACGCCCTGCGGAACAGGGCGGCCAGCTCCCGCACGCGCCGCAGGGAGTCCTCGGCCGTCGTGAGGTGGATCCCGTCTTCGTCCTGCATGAGGACGATGCGGCCGGCGCCGCTCAGGCCCAGGACGCGACGGATGTCGGCCGGGAGGCTCATCCCCCCATCCTCCGCCACCTGGATCGTCCGACGTTGCGACATCGCCGCCCTCGAAGCCCTGATCTCTCAACCGGTTCGGCATGATGGCAGGCGACCCCCGGCCTGTCACGGCGGAGCCCGCCCCGGTTCAGAAATCCGCGTGGAGCCGGGAGGCGAAGAAGTGCGCCGGGCCCCGGTCGCGGTTGTAGGCGGGGTTGTCGATGAACTGGTAATCGAAGGTCAGGGTCACGAACTTCGTCAGGTTCATGGCGTAATAGGTCTCGATCGCCCGCTCGGAGCCGTAGCGGAGCTGGCCGTCGCCGATCAGCAGGCCGTAATAGCCGTTGGCGAAGGCGGCCCGGTGGGAGGGCGAGAGGCCGTTCATCGCCGCGCCGAGGCCCACCGTGTCGTCCGGACGGTCCCAGGCCTTGCCCTTCAGGGAGAGGCCGCCCGACACGCTCTGGTCGATGTCGGTGAAGGAGATGTTCTCGGTGCGCCCGTCGCCGACGCTGGCCCGGGCGAACAGGCCGAGTTCCGGCGTCAGCGCCTGCTCCAGGTTGATGTAGCCGCCGCTCTTCCGGCGCGGGCGCCGGGTCGCCGCCACGGCGTCGTTGATGTCGCCGAAGGCCCCGAGCTGGGTCAGGGTCACCACGTCGCGGTAGTTGGCCGAATTGCCCTCGTTCGAGAACAGGCCGATGCGGACCTTGCCCGGCTGGTCGAGGACCGGCAGGACGTGGCGCTCCTCGAACTCAATGTTGAGCCCGGCGCGGCGGAACACCCGCGGGTCGAGCACGTCGCTCGAAGGCTCCTTGGGCACCTGGGTGTAGGCGGCCCGCACGGCGAAGTCCGGCCGGTTGTACTCGGCGTAGACGCCTTGCGTGAAGCCGGGGAGGTTGGCCGGGAAGTCCCAGGCCGAGGCCGCCCAGAGCGACCAGTTGAAGAAGTCCACCCGCGGGTCGTGGGCGTAGACGTTCCCGTCGAAGAAGTCGCCGAGTGCGAACTTGCCCGCGATCAGGGTGATGCGCTCGGCATCGTAGCGGGTCGCCACCTGGTTCGGCCCGTCGGGCACCTCCACGGTCTCGCCGCCGAGGCCGATCGTCTGCTTGACGTAGTAGCGGTTGGAGCGGAGCTTCGGGAACGGGGCGCCGGCCTTCTGCGCCTCGCCGTTGACGAAGCCGGCGACGCCGAGCGTCCGCGACAGGCCGAAGCCCTGGCTGAATTCGGGGTTGTAGTAGAGCTCCGTCCCCTCCGCGAGCTTGAACCCGAGGAAGACCGTCGCCGTCGTGGTCTGCCGGGCCTGATGGGGGATCAGGCTCTGCTCGCCGAGATAGGGGGAGCGGAAGCCGGGCACCCCCTGGGCGATCAGCGTGGTCTGCCCGTGGAGGGAGAAGCGGTCCGAGGTGGCGGTGTCGGGGTCGTGCGGGGCGGTCTCGTCCGGGTCCGCGGGCACCTTCAGGCCCCCCGGAAACCACATCAGCCGCAGGAACATCTGGTTGGAGGTGAAGCTCGCCCGGCTCGTCACCGGGCCGAGGCCGGGCACGGCCCCCAGCGGGAAGCGCCCGCCCTCCCCGAGGTCGATGTAGCGGTAGTCGATCCCGAGGGCGAGGGTGTCGGAGACGGCGTATTGCACGCCCGCCCCCAGGGTGAAGCCGAGATAGCCGAGGTTGGCCCTCGCGGTGGCGAGGCCCCCCGTGCCGAGGTCGGGATAATTGGCGAGCACCCGGGCGTTGGCCCCCGCGAGGCCGAAGGTGGCGTAGACGAGGTAGCGGTCGAAGCTGTAGCCGAGCCGGCCGCGCAGGGTGCCGTAGACGTCGGTCTTGGCGCGGATCACGTCGAAGGCCGGGTCCACCCCCTCGTAGCCGAAGCCGGCGATGGTGGAGGGGACCGGGCGCTTCAGGTTCGCCGCGTCGAGGGCGGCCTCGATGCCGTAGAGCCACGGCCCGTTCTGCCAGTTCCAGCCGGCATAGGCGCCGCCCACGGCCGTGGTGGCGTCGCGCCCCCGGTCGCTCCGGCCGGTCGAATCACCGCTCTTGAAGGCGGGGACCGTTTGGCCGCCCACGGTGGACGGGGCGAACGTGTAGGCGCCGTACGCGCCGCCCGCGCTGCCCTCCAGCCCGAGATAGGGGCCGGACCAGTCGGCGAAGGCCCCCGCCGCCGGGGGCGCGGCGAGGTCGGCGGCCGGGGCGGCGGCCGGGCTGGCGAGGGCGAGGCCGAACAGGACCCGGCGCAGGTGCGCGCCCCGTCCCACGGACGAGGCCGCCGCGCGGATCCGGGATGCGGTCGCCCCCTGCATGCCCATCGTCAGGTTCCTTGGATATAGCATTTGCTATAATCGATGTCCGTAGCGTCGCCGTTCGGGGATGGCAAGGCACCTCCGCGCGGCCGCCTCCGCGCGCACTGCCGCCGCCGATCATCGGCGACACAATGCGACGGTGCGGTGACGGATTCCCTCGATCCCCAGGCGAGGGATGCGCCTCGTGACGGCATGCCACAGCGGAGGGGGATACGCTTATCACATCTCCACAAGAGATGAAGTCTTTAGCAATTCTAAGCGGGCCATCGCGACATCTTCAAATCGATGTCTTGTTTAGAACTGTTATGATTTGATTGTGCAAGGAGGGACTTTGAACTTCGCCCGGGGCGGCTTATGTGGCGGAGCCATGCCCGCCACCGCCTCCCTCCGACTCGCCCTCGCCGCCTCAGCCCTGCTGGCGGCCGCCACCGCCGCCTCCGCCAAGGAGGTGCCGATCGGCCCGCACCTGACCAAGAACGGCCTGGAGGTCGCGGCCGTCTACCTCCAGCCGATCGAGATGGACCCGCCGGACATGATGCGCCCGGCCGCCCAGTCCGACATCCATCTGGAGACGGACATCCGCGCCGCCAAGGACAACCGCAACGGCTTCGCCGAGGGCGATTTCGTCCCCGCCCTCGACGTGCGCTTCACCCTGGTGAAGCTCGACGGGGACAAGGCCACCGGCCAGAAGGTCGAGGGCGCCCTGATGCCGATGGTGGCCAACGACGGCCCCCATTACGGCGACAACGTCAAGCTGTTCGGGCCGGGCCGCTACCGGATCACCGTCTCCGTCGCGCCCCCCGGCAAGGGTAGCCATTTCGGCCGCCACGTCGACAAGGAGACCGGCGTCGGCCCGTGGTTCGAGGCCTTCGACATGACCCAGGACTTCACCTTCGCCGGCACCGGCAAGAAGGGCGCCTACTGAAGAAGGACGACGATTCCCGTGATCGCCCGATTCGCCGCCGCCGCCCTCCTCTCGCTCTCCGCGGGCGCCGCCGCGCGTGCCGACGACATGCCGGTGATCAAGGTGGAGATGCGCGACGGGGTGATCCTGCCCGCGCTCATCGAGGTGCCGGCCAACACCCGCTTCAAGCTGGAGATCGCGAACACCGGCCAGTCGCCGGTGGAGTTCGAGAGCCTGGAACTGAAGCGTGAGAAGGCCCTGGCCGCCGGCTCCACCTCCGGAATCGTGTTCCGGACGCTCGACCCCGGCAGCTACGACGTGTTCGACGACTTCCATCCGGAGGCCAAGGCCAAGCTGGTCGCCAAGTGAGGAACAGGGCGGGCGCATCCGTGGGCGTCGATCTGGCGCTGGCGGGCGGGGCGGCGGCCCCGGCCCGCGCGGGCGCGCGCGATGCCGTCATCGCCCGCTTCGGCGATTGGCTGCGCGCCCATGCCGGCGCCATCCGCGCGGTGCAGTGGATCGTGGTGGCGGTCTACGCGGTGCTGGTGGCGGTGCCCGCCTTCCTGCCCCTGCCGGACAACGCCCAGCACATCTGGACCAACCTGACGCTGGCGGCGCAATTCGCCTTCTGGGGCATCTGGTGGCCCTTCGTGCTGGTGAGCATGGTGCTGGTCGGCCGGGTCTGGTGCGGGGTGTTCTGCCCCGAGGGCGCCCTCACGGAGGCGGCGAGCCGCTGGAGCCGGGGCTACGCGGTGCCGCGCTGGATCACCTGGAGCGGCTGGCCGTTCCTCGCCTTCGCCGGCACCACGGTCTACGGGCAGATGACGAGCGTCTACGGCTACCCGAAGCCGGTGCTCGCCGTGCTGGGCGGCTCGACGCTGGCGGCCATCGTCGTCGGCCTGCTCTACGGGCGCAACAAGCGGGTGTGGTGCCGCTACCTCTGCCCGGTCAACGGCGTGTTCGCCGTGCTCTCGAAGCTCGCCCCCCTGAGCTTCCAGGTCGACCGGGGCGCCTGGGCGGCCTCGCCCAAGCCGGCCGGGGGCTCGGCGAGCTTCAACTGCGCGCCCCTCGTGCCGGTGAAGACCATGCGCGGGGCCGGGGCCTGCCACATGTGCGGGCGCTGCTCCGGCCACCGGGGGGCGGTGCGCCTCGCCCTGCGCTCCCCCAACCACGAGATCGTCCACGTGGCCGGCGACCAGCCGTCCTGGGAGCAGACCAGCCTGATCCTGTTCGGGATGCTCGGGCTGGCGGTGGGCGCGTTCCAGTGGTCGTCGAGCCCGTGGTTCCTCGACATGAAGCAGGCGGCGGCGACGTGGCTGATCGAGCGCGGCACGACATGGCCGCTCGAGGCCTCGGCCCCCTGGTTCGTGCTGACGAACTACCCCGACAGGAACGACGTGATGACGCTCCTCGATGGGGCGATGCTGCTGGCCTATATCGGCGCGGCGACGGTCGGCCTCGGCCTCGGCCTCGGGGCCCTGGTGGCGCTGGCGGCCCGGGTGCTCGGGCCGTTCTCGCTCCGGCGCTTCCACCACCTGACGCAGGCGCTGATCCCGATCGCCGGGTGCGGCATCTTCCTCGGCCTCTCGGCGCTGACGGTGACGTTCCTGCGGGGCGACGGGATCGTCGTGCCCTACGTCGCCGAGGCCCGCGCCGCCCTCCTGGCCGGGGCGGCCCTGTGGAGCGCGTGGCTCGCGTGGCGGGTCGCGGGGCTCTCGGCCGGGGGCCTTCGCCGGGCCGCGGCCTGTGCCTGCATCGCCTGCGCGGCGGCCGTCTCGGTCGCCAACTGGGTGCTGCTGTTCTGGATCTGGTAGCGCGGGTCCCGCGCGCATTCGGGAAAACCCATCATGATCGGTGCCTTCGTCATCGCCTTCCGCGAGGTCATCGAGGCGGGCCTCATCATCTCCATCGTGCTCGCGGCGACGCGGGGCATCCCCGGCCGGATGCGTTGGGTGCTGCTCGGCGTGGCGGGCGGGCTCGGCGGCGCGGCCCTGGTGGCCCTGTTCGCGGAGAGGATCTCCGACGCCTTCGAGGGCAGCGGGCAGGACCTCTTGAACGCGGCGGTGCTGATCGTCGCCGTGCTGCTGCTGATCTGGCACAACACCTGGATGAGCAAGCACGGCCGCGAAATGGCCGGCGAGCTGCGCGCGGCGGGCGAGGCGGTCCGCAGCGGCCAGCGCGAGGCGGCGGCGCTCGCCATCGTCGTCGGCGCGGCGATCCTGCGCGAGGGGGCGGAGCTGGTGCTGTTCCTCTACGGCCTCGTGGCCTCGGGTACGTCGGGGGCCGACATCCAGTTCGGGGCGCTCGCCGGCGTCGGCACGGGGGTGCTCCTGTCGGCGGTGAGCTATCTCGGCCTCGCCTCGATCCCCGCGCGCTACGTCTTCACCGTCACCAGCGTGCTGATCACCTTCCTGGCGGCGGGCCTCGCCTCCCAGGCGGCGCAGTTCCTGGCCAATGCCGGCGTGGTCGACATCCTCGGCCACACGGTGTGGAACAGCTCGGGGCTGATCGCCGAGAATTCGTGGACGGGCCGGGTGCTGCACGCCCTCGTCGGCTACACCGACCGCCCCACCGCCCTGCAGCTCGCCATCTACATCGCCACCATCGTGGTGATGGTGGTGCTGATGCAATGGGCCTCCGCCGACAAGCGCCGGGCCGTGCGGACGGCGTAGGGGGAAACGAGACGCGGCCCGCCGTCCGCGGTCGCCAACCCCGTCATTGCTTCGGCTTCGCTCGCAACGACGGGGAGGGTTCTGGGACGCCCCCGTTCAGCCCTTCGCCACCGGGCGGGACGTATCCGCCCCCCATTCCGACCACGAGCCGTCGTAGAGCCCCCGGATCGGGTGGCCCATCGTCTCCAGGGCGAGGCCGACGATGGCGGCGGTCACCCCCGAGCCGCAGGTGGTCACCACCGGGCGGGCCGGATCGACCCCGTTGGCGGAAAACACCTCCGCCAGCTCCTCCGGGCTCTTCATCCGCCCGTCGCGCTGAAGCGCGGCGTAGTGGACATTCTTCGCGCCGGGCATGTGGCCGGGGCGCACGCCGGGGCGGGGCTCGGCCTCCTCGCCCCGGAAGCGGGGGCCTGAGCGGGCATCGACCACCTGGGCCGAGCTTGTCTCCAGGGCGCGGGCGACGTCGGCCGCGTCGGCCACCGCCCCGTGATCCAGGCGGGCGGTGAAATGCCGGCGCGTCCGCGGCTGGGCCTCCCCGTCCTCGGTCGGGTAGCCGGCGGCGACCCAGGCGGGCAGGCCGCCGTCGAGGACCAGGGCGTCGCGCATCCCGAAGGTCTTCAGCATCCACCAGACGCGGGGGGCCGAGAACAGGCCCTGGCCGTCATAGACCACCACCTGCTGCCCGTCGCCGATGCCGAGCGCGCGCATCCGCGAGGCGAACACCTCCGGCCGGGGCAGCATGTGCGGCAGGGGCGATTCGGTGTCGCTCATCGCGTCGAGGTCGAAGCGGACGGCGCCGGGGATATGCGCGGCGGCGTACTCGGCCTCCGGGTCGCGGCCGGCGGCGGGCAGGTACCACGAGGCGTCGAGGACCACGATGTCCGGCGCGGTGAGACGCTCGAACAGCCAAGCGGGCGTCACGAGGGGCTGGTGCGTCATGGTCGGTTCCGTGCTGAGGGCGTTCCGCCGAACAAATCACACGGGGCGGCGGGATGCACGCGGGGGACGCGGCCTCCGCGCCGCGGCGGGCCGGATCCGTCATCCGGGCGCGGTCAGCTACGCACCCGTCACTGTGGTCAATTGCGTGGGGCGCAGGACGCACTTGTTTTCAAGGCAATGGACCCCAGCTACGACATTACCATGACAGCTCTGCGCCGGTCCGCGACCGGCTCCAACGCGGGGGTTCGGGACGCTGCGTGACCCGCAGGACGGCCCGCAGCCTTCCGTGGCGGCAGGGCGTTTCACCTTTTCCAGACAGGGGCGCCCCCGCGGCCGCCATTCAGGACCCGACCGATGAACCAACTCGTCCGCATGTCGCAGATCGGCGATGCCGAGGGCATCAAGGAGCCCTCCGAGGATCTGCGCGTGCCCTTCGCCCAGTCGGGCGCGTTCGTCTGCAAGTACATCATCGGCGAGCCGAGCGATCAGGCGATCTGCTGCGGGGCGCCGGTGCAGGACGGGAAGAGCTGGTGCGCCTTCCATCGCCGCATCGTGTTCGAGCCGGCCCGGCCCGGCCGCATCCGCTGAGCCAAGCGCGGCGGTTGCCTCGCGCGGCCTGCCTCGGGCATGGTCCGCGCCGCCCGCCCGCGCGGACCGACCGGAGATGCGAGCCGTGACCCAGCCCCAGCCCCGCCAGCCCGACCACGCCATCGATCCCCTCTTCATCGAGCGGCATTCGCCCCGGGCCTTCACCGGCGAGGCGGTGCCGGAAGCCGAGCTGATGCGGATGATCGAGGCGGCCCGCTGGTCGCCCTCGGGCTACAACTCGCAGCCCTGGCGCTTCCTCTATGCCCTCAGGGGCGACGCCCACTGGCAGACGTTCTTCGACCTCCTCGTGCCCGGCAACCAGCGCTGGGTGGCCGAGACGGGGGCGATCCTGTTCCTCGTCTCCAACGCCCGCATGCGGGTCGGGGACGAGCTGAAGCCGTCCTACAGCCATTCCTTCGACACGGGCGCCGCCTCCCTGGCCTTCCAGCTCCAGGCGGTGCGCCAGGGCTGGCACGCCCACGGCATGACCGGGTTCGACCATGCCCGCGCCCCCGGCGTGCTGCGGCTGCCGGAGCATCACCGGATCGAGGCCGCCTTCGCCGTCGGGCGCAAGACGCCGGAGGCCGAGCTCACCGAGGAGCAGCGCCCCCGCGAGGCGCCGAACGGGCGCCGGCCGATCACCGATTTCGTGCTCGCCGGCCCGTTCCCCGCCGATGCGGAGTGATCCCCGCGGAGCGGGCGCACCCGTGTCCGTGTTATCGACACTTCAGACCATCCTGGGGGCAGCCATGACGCGACTGGGCGAGACCGGATCACAGGCCGAGGGCGGCTTCCTCGACGGCGGCGGGTTCGATCACGCCTCGGGCCTCCAGACGGTGGCCGACCGCCACGGCGTCAGCCTCGATGCGGTGCGCCACCTCCTGCGCGCCCTGGAGCGGGGCCACGGGCGGATGGCGCAGTTCGACCATCCGGATCTCGGGGGCCTGGGCCAGTGGACCTCCGGCGGCATGACGATGGTCGGCCGCATGTTCGACGACGCCCTGAAGTCCAAGGTCGCGGCCCTCTGCACGGAGCTCGCCGCCACGCTGCCCGCCGAGGGCTACGCCTCCACCTCGTCCGCGGGCCGGCCGGTGGGCGCGGGCGAGTGGTGGCCGGGCGGCCTCGGGCGCCCCTCCTCCACCGGGTCGCAGGACGGGATGCGCTACGCCTATTTCCCCGAGAGCCGGCGCCTGGCCATCGATGAGGGCTCGGGCGTCGTCGTCTACGATACCGCGGGGCACGAGATTTCCGGCGTGTCGCAATCGAACGGCCTGGTGCGCTTTTCCGGCGCGGCGGGGCCCGTCGCCCTCGACCGGCTGAGCCGGGTCGGGGCGGAGGCGCCGGCCGTGCCCTCGCCGTCGCCCCGGCCGCCGGAGCCGGCACCCCCGGTCGCGTCGGGGGACGTCCTGGCGACGATCGAACGCCTCGCCGACCTGCACGCCCGCGGCGTGCTCACCAGCGTGGAGTTCCAGAACAAGAAGGCGGAGCTGCTGGCGCGGCTCTGACCGCCCGCGGCGGCGGGGGGACGACCATCCACAGCGGCGGGTGGGTGTGGGCGAGCCCTCGGGCGTTTCCGGTGGCGTCGTCCATCGACGGTGCCTAGGATACCGCGCGAAATGGTGTTGCGCTCGGCTCACGCGGCCCAGGAGGCCCCCGCCCTCGGGATCGGTTTCTACACCGTCCCCGAAGCCGCGCGTCTGATCCGGATGCCGGCCCGCACCATCAACCGGTGGCTCGGCGGTTACGCCTACGGATCCGGCGGCGAGCCGCGCCGGATGCCGCCACTCTGGACCCCCGAACTGCCGGCGAACGACGACAGGCTCGAACTCGGATTTCGTGATCTGATCGAGTTGCGTTTCGTCCACGCATTCGTGCGTGAGAATGTCGATCTGCGCGTCGTCCGCGGCTGTCTCGAGGCGGCGCGGGAGGCCGTGGACGATCCGCGGCCGTTCTCCACCCGGCGCTTCAAGACGGACGGGCGAACGATCTTCCTGGAAAGCCTCAAGGCGGACGGAGGGAGCGAGGTGCTCGACTTGAAGCGGGGGCAGTAGTCATCAAGGCCGTGCTGGAGCGGACCTTCCGTGACCTCGACCTCGAAGGCGACGTGGTGACCCGCTGGCGGCCCTATCAGGGCCGGGACACGATCGTCATCGACCCACGGCGATCCTTCGGCCAGCCGATCGCCGCAGAGACAGGGGTGCCGACCGTGGCCCTCGCCGATGCCGTCGCGGCAGAGGGCTCGGCCGAGCGCGTGGCGCGTCTCTACGACGTCGCCGTGGGCGTCGTCCGCGATGCGGTGCGATTCGAAGAGTCCCTGCGCGCCGCGTGAAGGTGATCGTCGACGAGAACCTTTCGCCTGCCCTCACCCGGGCACTCGATGCCCTGTTCGCGGGCGAACACGAGATCACCGACATCCGGTCCCGCTTCGGGACGGGCGTGACGGACCTGCACTGGATCCCGGGTCTGAGCCGCGAGGGGCGATGGGTCGTCCTGTCGGGGGATCGGCGCATCCGCCGCAACAAGGCCGAGTTCAATGCCTTTCGCGCCTCACGGCTGATCGGCTTCTTCTTGTCGGCAGGGCTCTACAAGGCGCCGCTCGTCAAGCAGGCCGAGCGTGTTCTCGCCTTATGACGCGGGATCGAAACCTTCGCGGAGCGGGCACAGCCCGGCTCCATGTTCGAGCTGCCGATGACCAGTACGCGCATCGGCACGCTGTAGGGCCGTCAGGCGATGCCGGCGCGGAGCAGGTCGTGGATGTGCAGGATGCCCACCGGCCGGCCGTCGGCGACGGCGAAGACCGCTGTGATGAGCTTCCGGTTCATCACCTCCAGCGCGGCATGGGCGAGCTTGTAGGGCTCGACCGTGATCGGGTCGCGGGTCATCACCGCGTGGACGGGGGTGGCGAGGATCGCCGGGCCCATGTGGCGGCGAAGGTCGCCGTCGGTGACGATGCCGACGAGGCGCCCGTCCGGGCCGGTGACGCCGACGCAGCCGTAGCGGCGGGCTGCCATCTCGATCAGCACCTCGGACATCAGCGCGTCCTCCTGCACCAGGGGCATCTCCGCGCCCCCGTGCATCAGGTGCTGCACCGTCTTCAGGCGGGCGGCGAGCGTTCCGCCCGGATGCAGGGTGTGGAAGCGGGCCGAGGTGAAGCCCCGCCGCTCCAGCAGCGTCACCGCCAGGGCGTCGCCCAGCGCCAGCTGGATCAGGCTGGAGGAGGTCGGCGCGAGGTCGTGCGGGCAGGATTCGCGCACCCGCGGCAGCTCCAGCACCACGTCCGCGGCCTTGCCGAGGGTGCTGGCGGCGTTGCGCGTCACCGCGATCAGCGGGATCGAGTAGCGCCGGGAGAAGCCCACGAGGTCGGACAGCTCCGCCGTCTCGCCGGACCAGGACAGGGCGAGGATCACGTCGTCGCGGGCGATCATCCCGAGGTCGCCGTGGCTCGCCTCCGTCGGGTGGACGAAGAAGGCGTGGGTGCCGGTGGAGGCCAGCGTCGCCGCGAGCTTGCGCCCGACATGGCCGCTCTTGCCGATGCCGCTGACGATGACGCGCCCCTCGGTGCCGAGGATCGTCTCCACGGCGCGCTCGAAGGCCTGGCCCAGGGCGCCGCCGAAGGCGGCGGCCACCTCCTGCAGGGCGCTGACGCCGAGGGTGAGGCTGCGCAACCCGAGTTCGCGCGCGCCCTCGGCGTCGCGGGCGACGGCGGGGTCGAAGGCGTCGTCGAAGAGGGCGGGCGCGGCCGAAGGCGTCATGGCGTTCCGTGTCGGTGCGAGACGGTCCAGGGGTCCACGCCTCGGAAGCGCGACGCTTAGGACCGCCCCGTGGCCGGATTGTGACCCGGGGCCCGCCGTTGAGCCCGGCTCCGTGCGGGTGCATGATGGCGCCACGCCAGACCACCTCGCCAACCGAGGGCCTCCATGACCATCCGCTTCCCCGACCCCGACCCCACCGTCCTCGCCCGCCGGGACGAGATCATCGCCGGCCTCGCGCCCCTGGTGGCCGCCGAGGCGCTGATCACCTCGGAGGACGAGCGCCGGGCCTTCGAGACGGACGGCCTCACCGCCTACCGGCAGATGCCCCTCGCCGTCGTCCTCCCCTCCACCACGAAGGAGGTCTCCAAGGTGATGGCCTATTGCCACGCACACGGCGTGCGGGTCGTCCCGCGCGGGGCCGGCACGTCGCTGGCGGGGGGCGCCATCGCGCAGGGGGACGCGATCATCCTCGGCACCGCCAAGATGACGCGGATCCTCGACCTGAACTTCGCCGACCGGGTGGCCCGGGTGCAGAGCGGCATCACCAACCTCGCCATCTCCGGCGCGGTCGCCCACGAGGGCTTCTTCTACGCCCCCGACCCGTCGAGCCAGCTCGCCTGCACCATCGCGGGCAACATCGCCATGAATTCCGGCGGCGCCCACTGCCTGAAATACGGCGTGACGACCAACAACCTGATGGGCGTCACCCTGGTGATGAACGACGGCACGGTGGTCGAACTCGGCGGCGACCACCTCGATGCGGCGGGCTACGACCTGCTCGGCCTCGTCTGCGGCTCGGAGGGGCAGCTCGGCATCGTCACCGAGGCGACCGTGCGGATCCTGCGGGCGGCGGAGGGGGCGCGGCCGGTCCTCGTCGGCTTCTCGAAGGTCGAGGATGCGGGGGATTGCGTCGCGGCCATCATCGCCGCCGGCATCATCCCCGTGGCCATCGAATACATGGACCGGGAGGCGATCCTCATCACGGAGGACTTCGCCCAGGCGGGCTATCCCCGCGACGCCGAGGCGATGCTGATCATCGAGGTCGAGGGCTCGCAAGCCGAGTGCGACGCCATGCTCGGGCGGATCGAGGCCATCGCCGCCGACTTCCGGCCGACCAGCGTCCGCGTCTCTCGCTCCGAGGCGGAGTCGGCCGCGATCTGGAAGGGCCGGAAATCCGCCTTCGGCGCCACGGGCCGCATCTCGGACTACATCTGCATGGACGGCACCATCCCCACCGGCCAGCTCGGGCCGGTGCTGGAGCGGATCGGCGCCATCTGCGCCGGCCACGGCCTGCGCGTCGCCAACGTGTTCCATGCCGGCGACGGCAACCTGCACCCGCTGATCCTGTTCGACATCAACAAGCCGGGCGAGCTGCAGAAAGCGGAGGCCGCGGGCGACGAGATCCTGAAGCTCTGCGTCGAGGTCGGTGGCTGCCTCACCGGCGAGCACGGCGTCGGCATCGAGAAGCGCGACCTGATGCGCTTCCAGTACGCCCAGGAAGACCTGGAGCAGCAGATGCGAGTGAAGGCGGTGTTCGACCCCGACTGGATGCTGAACCCCGCCAAGGTCTTCCCCCTGGACGGGCGGATCGCGGCCTGATCCGACCCTCGCCCTCGCCGGGGGCCGGGCGGGCAACCCGTCCCGCGCAATTCTAACCCCAGGTTGTGGTCCCGGTCGGACGAGCGGCCGGGGCGGGGGCAGAAGAACGGCGGGGAGAGTACTGTCGCTGATCGCAGCGTGAGCTGGAAACGGGGCTCGCCCCGGCCAGGGATGCGGTCGGGCAAGCTTCGCTCGTCCCGCCGCTGCTATGGAACGTCCGGTGCGCCCGTCGGTGCGGCATGGCCGGCGAGGGGGGCGCCGGCCACGCTGCACATCGGCGGATCGCCGTGGTCTATAGTATTACTCGGCCTCGGCCGTCTTGCGGCTGGAACGGCCCTTGGCGACCGCGGTCGCGGCCTTGCGGCGGGTGCGCGGGGCGGGGCTCGCCTCCTCCTCCGGCTCGTCGGCGACGTCGGCCGCCTGCCCGGACCGGCCCGGCTGGCCCAGGCCGAGGCTCTTGGCCAGGGCGGAGCGCTGGGCGGAGTAGTTCGCGGAAGTGGTCGGGTAATCCGCCGGCAGGCCGTAGCGCTCCCGGTAGCTATGCGGGTCGAGGCCGTGTTTGGTCAGGTGGCGCTTCAGCGTCTTGTACGACTTGCCGTCGATGAAGCTGATCAGGCCATCGGGGCGGATCGACTTGCGGACCTGGGCGGGGCTGGGCTTCTCGACGGATTCCGTCGTCTGCGCGACGGGGCCGGAGGCGACCCGGTTGAGGGCTTCGTGGACGCTGGCGATCAGCATCGGCAGCTCGGCGGTGGGGACGGAATTGTTCGAGACATAGGCCGCGACCACGTCAACGGTGCGTTCGATATAGTCGAGTTGCGATGTCGGCGCGGTTTCAGACATCCGTGATACCCTCGTTCGTTTTCTGATGAAATGGCCCCTCGGCGTCGAATTATGAGGATTGGAGAAAAAAGCAAGGTGTTTTGTGAATGTGACCTGTGCTCGGTTGATAGTTTACGCACAGTTCCTTTGCGGCAGTGGCATCCGCCGACGCCTTGCCTCCGAACAGGCCGGATATTTCGGCAGGTGGCGCCTCGCGAATGTTCAGGCCGTAGGGGAAAGAGTTTTCTGCTGAGAAAAGAGACCGTTACCGCGGGCTGAAAGGCCGCCGCTCAGGCCGGGACTTGCCTGGGGCATCCACTAAAAGTTGTATTTGCCCGGGAGGGTCCGATTGCGCGCAATCGGGCCGGTCGCCGGCGCATTTGTGCGATGCGGCATTATGGCCCATTGGGCCGCCTGAAACGCCGTCAAGCGAAGGTCTTGCGGGGGTCGAACGCGTCTCGCACCGCCTCGCCCGCGAAGACCAGCAGGCTGAGCATGGCGGCGATCACCGCGAACCCGGTCAGGCCGAGCCACGGGGCGGTGAGGTTGTCCTTCCCCTGGGCCAGCAGCTCGCCGAGGGAGGGCGAGCCGGGGGGCAGGCCGAAGCCGAGGAAGTCGAGGGAGGTGAGGGTGGTGATCGAGCCGTTGAGGATGAACGGCATGAAGGTCAGCGTCGCCACCATGGCGTTGGGCAAAAGGTGGACGCGCATGATCCGCACGTTGGACAGGCCCAGCGCCCGCGCCGCGCGCACGTATTCGAAGTTGCGCGCCCTCAGGAACTCGGCGCGCACCACGCTCACCAGCGCCACCCACGAGAACAGCAGCATGATGCCGAGCAGCACGAAGAAGCCCGGGGCGATGAAGGCCGAGATGATGATGATCAGGTAGAGGGTCGGGATCCCGCCCCAGACTTCGATGAAGCGCTGGAAGGCGAGATCGACCCATCCGCCGAAATAGCCTTGCACCGCCCCGGCGAGCACGCCGATGGCGGACGAGACCGCGGCGAGGATCAGCCCGAACAGCACGGAGATGCGGAATCCGTAGATCACCCGGGCGAGCACGTCGCGGGTGGTGTTGTCGGTGCCGAGCCAGTGCCAGGGGATGTCGGCGCAGGTGGTGCCGCCGGCCCGTTCCGCCACGGGCCGGCACTGGGCGTCGGAGAGCATCCAGGTCGGCGGCGAGGGGGAGGGGGTCGGCAGGTTCTCGTTGATCGTGTCGTAGGAGAACGGGATCGGCGGCCAGAGGGCCCAGCCGTTCTCCGCGATCTCCTTGCGGATCTCCGGCGAGCGGTAATCGGTCACGGCGAGGAAGCCGCCGAACTTCTCCTCCGGATAATCGACGAGGACCGGGACCAGCCACTCGTTCTTGTAGGAGACGAGGATAGGCCGGTCGTTGGCGATCAGCTCGGCGAACAGGCTGAGGACGAACAGCCCGGTGAAGATCAGGAAGGACCACGAGCCCAGGCGGTTGGCCCGGAAGTTGGCGAGCCGCCGCCGGTTGAGGGGGGAGAGCCCCCCGCCGATCACCGGCGCGGCCGGCGGGGCGGCGATCTCCGGCGCCACGCCGGCGGAGGGCCGCTCGTCCGGGCGCAGCGGCATCGGCTGGGCGCCGGGCATGGGCGCGGCGACGGTCGTGCCGCGGGGCGGCGGGGCGGCCTCGTTCATGCCAGCGGACTTGCCGCCGGGGGCGCCGATGTCAAGCGGCGTCGGGATCCGCCTCAGTCCGGGATCCGTGTGGCGGTGCCCTCGATCTCGTTCGGCCGGACCCCGCCGGTGCGCTCCATCCAGCGGCGCAGCAGGCGGACGTTGCGGCGGTTCGCCTTGAAGGCGGCGTCGAAGATGTCCCCCGCCAGGGGCACCGCGCCGATCACCCCGTCGAAGGCGACGTTGAGCGCCATCCGGCCGACCAGCCAGCGCGGGGCGCCGAGCCGGCGGGCCTCGTAGACGATGAAGGACGAGATCACCATGCCCGCCACGTCGCCCACCAGGGGGACGAGGCCGATCAGCGCGTCGAAGCCCACCCGCCGGTTGATGCCGGGGATGACGAAGGCGCTGTCCATCAGGTGCGCCAGGGTTTCCAGCCGGGCGAGGCTCGCCTCGTGGCCGAGGTCGAAGGCGGTGAACGCGGCGTCCCCCGGCTGGGGCCGGGCGCCGGGGAAGGGTTTCGCCTGGGGCGGGACGTCCCTCGGCGGGAGACCCTGCGGGGGGATGCGGGAGATCGTCATGGTCATGGGAGACGATGTGGCCGCGGGTCCGGTTCCCCGCAAGGCGCGCCCGAACGGGCGCCCGCACCCTCAGCGCGCGAGGCGGGACATCCGGTCGAGGGCGGCGTCCAGGGTGGCGTCGGCCTTGGCGAAGCATAGGCGCACGAGGTGGCGCACCGCCCCGTCCGGGTAGAACGCGCTCACGGGGATCGCCGCGACCCCGTGGCGGCTCACCAGCGCCTCGCAGAACGCCACGTCGTCGCGGGCCCCCAAGGGCGCGATGTCGATGTTGAGGAACCACGTCGCCGCCGCCGGCAGCACCGTGAAGCCCCGCTCGGCGAGGCCGGCGGCGAGGCGGTCCCGCGAGCGGGCATAGCCGGCCCGCATCGCGGCGAACCACGCCGGATCCTTGCCGAGGCCGAGGGCGACGGCCGCCTGCAGGTTCGGCGGGGTGGTGAAGGTGAGGAACTGGTGCGCCTTGGCGAGCACCCGCATCAGGCGGGCATCGGCGGCGACGAAGCCGACCTTCCACCCGGTCAGCGAGAAGATCTTGCCGGCCGAGCCGATCTTCACCGTGCGCTCCCGCATGCCGGGCAGGCCCATCAGCGGCACATGGCGCGCCCCGTCGAACACCACGTGCTCCCACACCTCGTCGCACAGGGCGATCACGTCGTGGGCGCAGCAGAACCGGGCGAGCAGGGCGAGGTCCTCCCGGCCGAACAGGGTCGCGCCCGGGTTGAGGGGGGTGTTGACCAGCACGAGCTTCGTCCGGTCGGAGAACGCCTCCGCCAGGGCCGCCTCGTCGAGCCGGAAGGCGGGGGGCATCAGGTTGACGATCCGCGGCACCCCGCCGGCCCGGCGCACCAGCGGGAGGTAGGCGTCGTACATCGGTGCGAAGAGGACCACCTCGTCCCCCGGCGCGATCAGCGCCAGCAGCGCCCCGGCCAGGGCCTCCGTGGCGCCGGAGGTCACCATCACCTCCGTCCCGGGGTCGAGGGCGAGCCCCTGGTGGCGGGCGTAATGCACGGCCACGGCCTCGCGCAGGGCCGGCAGGCCCATCATCGGCGGATATTGATTCGGGCCGTCGATCAGCGCCCGGGCGCCGGCCTCGCGGAGGTCGGCGGGGCCGGGATCGTCGGGGAAGCCCTGGCCGAGATTGACCGCCCCGTGCTCGCGGGCGAGCCGCGACATCGTCTCGAAGACGGTGGTGGGGAGCTCTGCGAAGACCGGGTTCATCCCGGCGCAGTAAGGCCGATTCCCGCCGGCTGGCAACGGCGGCGGCCCGCCCACCCCGCGCCGCCGCCCGGACGGGGAATGTGTGATCCCGCACAGCGCCCCTATCCGAACGCTCCGGGACGGCTGACGAATGTTGACATTCATCACTCGAAGGATAGGTTTGCCTCACGGCCCAGGCGGCACCCGCTTTCCGCGGGGCTCTGCCCCCTCGCTCCGCTGTCCCGGCGGCGCCGCATGGGCTGGAGTGAGAGGGCCATCGGCTTGTCGGCCGGTGGCCCTTTCCATGTTCCGGGGCTATCGGTCGGGCCTCGCGACGGGCTGATCCTCGATGATGCGGTGTGTTTGTCTCGCCCTGGCCTTCACCGGCCTCGGGCTGGCCCTCAGGGTGTCGCTGGCGCCCCTGCCGGTGGATGGTCCGTTTCGCGACGTCCTGCGTTCCTATGGGGCCCCGGCCAGCAATACCCCCGAAACGTCGTCGCCCTAGTGCAGGCTCATTGACTGCCTAATCCAGGCGACGTCACCGGGAGGGCGCAGGGCCGGGGTGGGCCGCGCCGGGTCCGGTGCATCGTTCCTCCGCGGCCGGCGTCTTCGGACGCGGCGATACAGCGGATGGGTGACGCGACCGGAATGTGCTTGAGTCGGGAATGAACGAGAGTTCGCCGATCCGTACCGAGACTGCCCGCGCCTACGAGCCGGGGCCGATCCAGGCTCCGGTGCGCACGCGGCGCCGTGCCCGCCCGATCCGCTGGCTGGTGGCCCTCGTCATCCTGGCGGGCCTCGGCGCCGTGGGGCACCGCTGGTACGACGCCCGCACGGCCACGGGCACCGAGCAGGCCTCCGGCGCCGCGGGCGGCCGGCACGGCGGCAAGCGGGGGAGCCCGGACATGCCGCAGGCGGTGGGCATCGCGGCGGTGACGACGGGCGACATGCCGGTTGTCCTCCAGGGCCTCGGCACCGTGACGCCGCTGGCCACCGTGACGGTGAAGTCGCAGATCAGCGGCTACCTGACGGAGGTGAAGTTCCGCGAGGGCCAGATGGTCAAGGCGGGCGATCCCCTGGCGCAGATCGATTCGCGGCCCTACGAGGCGCTGCTCGCGCAGTACCAGGGCCAGCTCGCCCGGGATCAGGCCGTGCTCCAGAACTCGAAGCTCGACCTGCAGCGCTACCAGACCCTGAACCGCCAGGATTCGATCTCGAAGCAGAACGTCGACACCCAGGCCGCCCTGGTGAAGCAGAACGAGGGCACGGTCGCCGCCGACCAGGCCCTCGTCGATCAGCAGAAGCTCAACATCGCCTACACCCACATCACCTCGCCCGTGGACGGGCGGGTCGGCCTGCGGCAGGTGGACCAGGGCAACTACATCTCGGCCGCCTCCACGGCGATCGTGGTGGTGACGCAGCTCCATCCGATCTCGGTGGTCTTCACCCTGCCGGAGGACGACGTCGCCCGGGTGATGCGCCGGGTCCGGTCCGGGGCCAGCCTCACGGTCAGGGCGTACGACCGGGGCGACGCCCACGAGATCGCCACCGGCCGGCTCGACACGGTGGACAACCAGATCGACACGACCACCGGCACGGTGAAGCTGCGCGCCCTGTTCGACAACGGCGACGAGGAGCTGTTCCCGAACCAGTTCGTCAACGCGCGCCTGACCGTGGACACGGTCCGCGGGGCGACGCTGGTGCCCAACGGCGGCATCCTGCACGGAAGCCCCGGCGCCTACGTCTACCTGATGGACGGGGACGGCAAGGTCGTGGTCCGCCCGATCAAGACCGGCGAGACAGATGGCAACGCCACCGTGGTGGTCTCCGGCCTCAATCCCGGCGACCGGGTCGTGACCGACGGCACCGACCGGCTCAAGGACGGCGCCAAGGTGCGCATCACCGAGGGCGCGCAGGCCTCCGCGGCGGACGGCAAGGAGGCGCTGGCCGCCGGCCCGCAGGCGCCTTCCGCCGACGCGGCGAAGGAGGCCGCCGCCGAGGGCGCGCCGCAGCAGCAGGGCGGGCGCAGACGGCACCGGCAGGGGCAGTGATGGGCGCGGGCCGCGTGACGCCTCCCTCCCCCCTCTGTGGGGGAGGGTACCCCGTGCAGCGGGGGGGGAGAGGGGAGCGCCGGTGCCGGAGAAGCCGCGCCGGGCGCCTCACCCTGCACCGTCGCGCTGCCCCTCTCCCGACCCCCGCTGACGCGGGGGCCACCCTCCCCCGCAGGGGGGGGAGGGGGAGCGCGCGATGAACCCGTCCCGCCTGTTCATCCTTCGCCCGGTCGCCACCACGCTGCTGATGCTGGCGATCCTGATCGTCG
>NZ_JAKSXW010000124.1 GCF_022829405.1 Methylobacterium sp. J-076 | reverse complement strand
ACCCTGAGCATGGGACGCTGCGCGTGGATCACTGCGGCGCGCTGCTTTTCAGCGGGAAAAGGCCGATGGCGGTCGAGGCCAGTCGGATCGTGTTCGAGAGCGAGTCCGCCTACCGGAACAAGCCGGGCCAGATGTGGGGGGTGCCGGTCTGGGAGTACGCCAAGAGCGGCAAGGGGCGGTAGCGCAGCGCGGGCGGAGAGAGGTCTATCGTTGCCCAGGAAGTGGATAGCGCTCTAAAAGGCCCTGTTCATCAAACGGGGAGAGGCAATGTCTGGGGTAGATAGCGGGCAAACGCGTGATCTGGTGGAGGCGGCTAGTGAAATCGTTGCCGCCTACTCATCTCACAACCATGTCTCAGCCTCGGACCTGCCGGCCCTGATCGCAAGCGTGTATGCCTCGCTCGCTGGTCTGACCACACCGCGGACGACCCAGGAAGCCGCATCAGCTTCTCCGGACAAGCCTGCGCCAGCGCAAATCCGCAAAAGCATCACACCGGACGCGCTGACCAGCTTCCTCGACGGTAAGCCGTAC
>NZ_JAKSXW010000126.1 GCF_022829405.1 Methylobacterium sp. J-076 | reverse complement strand
GGAGGAGGGTTCCAGAGATCGCAGGGCCTTCTGGAGCCCTCCTTCGAGGCCCGCCGAAGCGGGCACCTCAGGATGAGGAGGCAGGGTGGGACGGGTGTCGCGACGATTCCCCCGCAGCGGGCGGGGGGATGTCTTCAATGCTTGTGCTGGGCCACCTGCGCCTTGGCGGCCTCCAGCACCTTCTCGGGGGTAAACCCGAACTTCTGCAGAAGATCCTTGAGGGGCGCCGATGCGCCGAAGGTGTCCATGCCGATGATCATGCCCTCGGAGCCGGCGTAGCGGTCCCAGCCGATCACGCTGCCCTGCTCCACGGCCACGCGGGCCTTCACCGCGGGGAGCAGGACGGAGTTGCGGTAGGCCTCGTCCTGCCGCTCGAACAGGTCCCACGACGGCATCGAGACCACCCGGGCCCGCACGCCGTCGGCCGCCAGGGCGTCGTAGGCGTCGAGGCACAGCTGCACCTCCGAGCCCGACGCCATCAGGATCACCTCCGGCGTGCCGTCACAGTCGGCCAGCACGTAGCCGCCCTTGGCCGTGCCCGAGGCCGCGCCGTACTTCGACCGGTCGAGGGTCGGCAGGGGCTGGCGGGAGAGGGCCAGCACCGCCGGCTGGTTCTTCAGGGAGAAGATCACCCGGTAGGCTTCCGCGACCTCGTTGGCGTCCGCCGGGCGCAGGGTCACGAGGCCGGGGATGCAGCGCAGGCTCAGCAGCTGCTCCACCGGCTGGTGGGTCGGCCCGTCCTCGCCCACGCCGATCGAGTCGTGGGTGAAGATGTGGAAGACCGGCAGCTCCATCAGGGAGGCGAGGCGGATCGGCGGGCGCATGTAGTCGGCGAAGACCAGGAAGGTCGCGCCGTAGGCCCGCAGCCCCGAGAGGCCGAGCCCGTTCACGATCGAGCCCATCGCGTGCTCGCGCACGCCGAAATGGATGTTGCGCCCGCCGGGGTTCAGGGGGGTGAGGGAGCCCGCCCCCTCGAAGGTGAGGTTCGACTTGTTAGAGGGCGCGAGGTCCGCCGAGCCGCCGAGCATGAACGGCACGTGCTGGGCGATGGCGTTCAGCACCTTGCCCGACGATTCGCGGGTGGCGAGCCCCTTGGCGTCCGCCGGGAAGACCGGGATGTCCTTGTCCCACCCCTCCGGGAGGCGCCCTTCGAGGAACGCGTCGAGCTGCTCGGCATGGGCGGCGTCGGCCTCCTTCGCCCTGGCGAAGGTGCCCTGCCACGCGTCGTAGAGCGCGGCGCCGCGCTTGCCGATGCCATCGCGAAAGTTCTCGTGGACCCCGCCGGGGACGAGGAACTGCGCGTCCTCCGGCCAGCCGTAGGCGCGCTTGGCGCCCTTCACTTCCTCCTCGCCGAGGGCGTCGGAATGGGCCTTGGAGGTGCCCTGCTTCTTCGGCGCCCCGAAGCCGATCACCGACTTGACGACGATCAGGGTCGGGCGGTCGTGGCTCGCCACGAAGGTGTCGAGGGCGGCCGTGATGGCGTGGATGTCGTTGGCGTCGGCGACCCGGAGCACCTGCCAGCCATAGGCGAGGAAGCGGGTCGCCACCTCCTCACCGAAGGCGAGTTCGGTGTGGCCCTCGATGGTGACGGTGTTGTCGTCGTAGATCCAGCACAGGTTCGACAGGCGCAGGTGGCCGGCGATGGAGGCGGCCTCCGAGGCGACGCCCTCCATCAGGTCGCCGTCCGAGCACACGGCGTAGACGTTGTAGTCGAACAGGTTCAGGCCGGGGCGGTTCAGGTGCTCCCCGAGGAAGCGCGAGCCCATCGCCATGCCGACGGAGTTCGCCACGCCCTGGCCCAGGGGGCCGGTGGTGGTCTCGACGCCGGTGGTGAAGTGGTATTCCGGGTGGCCGGGGGTGCGGCTGTCGATCTGCCGGAAGCGCTTGATCTCGTCGAGGCTCACCGCGGGGGCGTTGCCGCCGTCCTTCTCGGCGACGTTGGCCAGATGCAGCAGCGCGTAGAGCAGCATCGAGGCGTGGCCGCAGGACAGGACGAACCGGTCGCGATTCGGCCAGTGCGGGTGCGCGGGGTCGTAGCGCAGGTAGCGGTTCCACAGGGTGTAGGCGACCGGCGCCAGGGCCATCGGCGCGCCGGGATGGCCGGAATTCGCCTTCTGCACCGCGTCGATCGCCAGGGTGCGGATCGTGTCGATGCTGAGCTTGTCGATCTCGGCAAGCCCGGCGCGGGCGGGTGTGTCGGCTCCGCTCATGCGTGGTCGTCCTATTCTCTACTCTGGCCGCTGGGCCGCCTCGCGACGGTGGACGGCGGGGGGCGCACCGTTCGCCTTACCGCCCTGTTTCTCCGCGGGCCCTTCGCCATGGGCATAGCTGAGGAGCGTGTTGACGAGGGCCACGTGGGTGAACGCCTGCGGATAGTTACCCACAAGACGCTTGGCATGCACGTCGTACTCCTCGCTGACGAGGCCGAGATCGTTGCAGATTCCGATCAGGCGGTCGATCAGTTCGCGGGCTTCGGCGCGCCGGCCCAGACCGATCAGATTGTCCGCGTACCAGTAGGTACAAGGGAGGAACGCGCCTTCGTTGCCCGAAAGCCCGTCCGTCGTCTGCCCCTCGGTCTCGTAGCGGAGGATGAAGCCGTCGCGCATCAGGCCCTTGCCGATGGCCTCGACGGTGCCGACCACCCGCGGGTCGTGCTGCGGCAGGAAGCCGGTATGGGCGATGAGGAGCAGGCTCGCATCGAGCGCCTTCGAGCCGTAGACCTGCACGAAGCTGTTGAGCTCCTTGTCGAAGCCCTTCTCGCAGACCTCGGCGTGGATCTCGTCCCGGATCGCCCGCCAGCGTTCCGCCTGCTCCCGCGTCGCCCCCGACCCGTCGAGCTCGTGCATGCGCAGGGCCCGGTCGAAGGCGACCCAGGCCATCACCTTCGAGTGAACGAAGTGCCGGGAGCCGCCGCGCACCTCCCAGATGCCCTCGTCGGGCAGCATCCAGGCCTTCTCCAGGTGGCCGAGGATGGCGAGGCCGACCCGGCGCCCGTCCTCGCTCACCGGGAGGCCGCGGGCATGGGCCTGGTACAGGGCGTCGAACAATTCGCCGTAGACGTCGAGCTGGAATTGGGCCGCGGCGGCATTGCCGATCCGCACGGGCTTCGAGTTCTCGTAGCCGGGCAGCCAGTCGAGGGTGATCTCGGGCAGCAGCCGCTCCCCGGCGATGCCGTAGAGGATGTGCGCCTGTTCCGGGTTTCCGGCCACCGCCCGCAGCAGCCAGTTCAGCCAGTTGCGCGCCTCCTCGATATAGCCGCCATCCATCAGGGCGATGAGCGTCAGGGTCGAATCGCGCAGCCAGCAGAACCGGTAGTCCCAGTTGCGCTCGCCGCCGAGCCCCTCCGGCAGGGAGGCGGTGGGCGCCGCGACGATGCCGCCGGTGGGGTGGTAGATCAGCGCCTTGAGGGTCAGGAGCGAGCGCTGCAGCAGGCCGTCCCAGGGCGTGCCGCGGACGCAGCGCCCGGACCATGCCCGCCACGCCCGGTCCGTGTCCGCCAGCATCTCCAGGGGCTCGATGGGGGGCGGGTCGGGCTCGTGGGAGGGGCCGTAGCTCAGGGCGAAGCGGAACCGCTCCCCGGCATGGACGGTGAACTCGCCCACCGTCGTCTGCCGGTCGGTGCCGTGCAGGTGCACGTCGGTGCGCAGCACCACCTTGTGCGGACCCGCGATGGCCCGCAGGTCCCCGAGTTCCGAATGCGACACCCACGGGACCGCCGATCCGTAATCGAACCGCACCGCCATCTCGCTGCGCATGGCGACCCGCCCGTGGATGCCCTGGACGAGGCGCACGAGGTGCGGCCCGTCGCCGGTGGGCATGAAGTCCGTGACGAGGACCTCGCCCTGGCGGGTCCTGTGCCGGGTCTCGAGGACGAGGCTGCCTTCCCGGTAGGCCCAGGTCGACTCGACGTGCTCGGCCTCCGGGCGGATCTCCCAGAAACCGTGCTCGTGCGTGCCGAGGAGGGCGGTGAACAGGGCGGCGGCGTCGAAGCGCGGCCAGCACAGCCAGTCGACGCTTCCCCTCCGGCTGACCAGCGCGGCGGTCCGCCCGTCGCCGATCAGCGCGTAGTCCTCGATCCGCTCGGCCATCCGGCCCTTCCCCCGTCCGCGTGAGACCGCGACTTAGGATGATGCGGCGCGGGATCCAGGGGTGCGCCGCCCAAGCGGGGCGGCACGGCGGCCGGCGGCCGCCGCATCGGAGCGGATCAGAGGAGGCGGTCCGCCAGGATGGAGACCGAGCCCTTCACCACCGCCTGCCCGCCGCGCACGAGGTCGCTCGCGCCGCCGGTGATCCGCTCCACCCGGGCGCCGATCCCGGCTCCGACTTCCCGGGCCACCGGCACCACGGCCTCGGCGACCGATTCGGCGAAGGGGAGGGCGGACGGCACGGTCGCCGGGGGCGACTGTTGGGCCGTCGCCCCCGGCGTGTCGGATGCGGGGCGGGCGGGGAGGAAGGGGTTGTCCGGCTGGGGGGCGTCCTGGCAGCGCCGGCCCGGCGCGGGGGTGGGGCAGGGACGGCGGTTGGCGGCCGCGAGGCGCCGGAGCGGCCGCGGGGCCGGCGCCACGGCCGCGGTACGGGCCGGGGCGGCGACCGAGAGGGCGGAGGTCGTGGCCGGGTCCGCCGTCAGGGGGAACACTTCCGAGAAGGCGATCACCGCGGGCGGGCGGGCGAAGGGGGCCGAGGCGGAGGGGCCTGAGGCGGGGGCGGCCGGTTCGGCGATGGCGAGGCTCGGCGCCCCCGTGGCGGGCAGCATCCGCGCGGCGACCGCCGGGGCGGGGGTCTGGTGCTTCGTGCAGACCACGGAGGCCGCCGCCAGGATCACCACGGTCACGAGGGTCGGCAGGAACGGCATCGAGACCCGCCCGCCGGAATCCGCCAAGGCCGGCCGGTCCTGGGACCGGCACGGGGATTCCACCGAAGTACGATCAGGCCCGCGCATCCGCTTATCGACCCTTCTTCCGTCTCGGAAGGCCACAGAAGGCCGCGACATTGCGGCAGAAGCTGGACCGAAAGGTTACGTGCCGGTAACCGGGCGGCCGGTTCCCGGCGGGGCCCGGGGCGAGGGCGGCCGGGGCATGTCCCTTGCGTCCCTGGACACGGGCAAGACCCGCCCCAGAACGGGCCGCGATGACCGATTCGAGCCTCACCGTCGCCGTGATCGATCCCAGCCAGGCCCGCGCGGCGATCCTGGAGGAGGGGCTGCGCGCCGCGGGCATCGGGCGGATCGTCGTGCTGCCGGACACCGCCGACCTGCAGGAGCGGGTGAGCGCCCTGAAGCCCGACGTGGTGGTGATCCACCTGGAGAGCCCGAGCCGGGACATCCTGGAGCAGATGTCGGGGGTCTCGCGCCATGCCGGGCGGCCGGTGGCGATGTTCGTGGACCGCTCCGACGCGGCGATGATGGAGGCCGCCGTCGATGCGGGCATCTCCGCCTACGTCGTGGACGGGCTGCGGCCGGAGCGGATCAAGTCGATCATCGACATCGCCATCCTGCGCTTCAACGCCTTCGCCCGCCTCCAGCGGGAGCTCTCCGAGGCCCGGGGCGAACTCGCCGACCGCAAGCTGATCGAGCGGGCGAAGGGGATCCTGATGAATCTCAAGGGCCTCTCCGAGGACGAGGCCTACAAGCAGCTCCGGCGCAAGGCCATGAACGAGAAACGCAAGATCGCCGACATCGCCCGGGCCATCGTCACCACGGCGGACCTGCTCGGATGAAGGCGGTCCCGACCCAGGCCCGCGGGGAACGCCCCTCCCACCCTCGTCCTCGTCCTGAGGGGCCCGCGCGAAGGCGCGCGCCGCGAAGGAGGGCGGGGGTGGGACGACGGGAAGGGGGCGCCTCCCCCCGAAAGGGACAGCCATGAGACTCCAGATCGGCTACGTCCCCCTCTGCGATGCGGCCCCGGTGGTGATGGCGCAGGAGCTGGGCTTCGCCCGGGAGGAGGGGCTGGACCTCGACCTCTCCGCCGAGCCCTCCTGGGCCACCCTGCGCGACCGGCTGGCCCTCGGCCATCTCGATGGCGCGCACATGCTGGCGCCCCTGGCGCTGGCCAGCGCGCTGGGCCTCTCCGGCCCGCCCTCGGATGTGGTGGTGGGCCTGCCCCTCAGCCTGAACGGCAACGCCATCACCCTCTCGAACGCCCTCTGCGAGGCCATGGCGGGGCAGGGGGGAGAAGGGTTGGGCGAGGATTGGCGCGGCGTCGCCCGGGCCTTCGCCCAGGTCGCCGCCGGCCGGCGGCGAGAGGGGCGGCCGGTGACGATCGGGACCGTCCACCCCTTCTCCTGCCACGCCTACCAGGTCCGCCTGTTCGCCCAGGCCGGCGGGCTCGATCCCGCGGCCCTGCGCACGGTGGTCGTGCCGCCGCAGCACGGGGTCGAAGCCCTCTCCCGGGGCCTCGTGGACGGGTTCTGCGCGGGCGCGCCCTGGAACGAGGTCGCCCTGGCGGCGGGCGTCGGGCGGGTCGCCGCCTTCTGCGCCGAGATCGCCCCGGACGCGCCGGAGAAGGTCTTCGCCGTGTCCGGCCGTTCCGGCGAGGCGACCCCCGCCCTGGTGCGGGCGGTGGCCCGGGCGGGCCTGTGGTGCGCCGACCCCGCGAACCGGGGAGAGCTGGTCCACCGCCTCGGCCGCCGCAGCCACCTCGACCGGGAACTCGGCCTCGTCGCCCGCGCCTTCGAGCGGGCCGGGGCGGACGAGACCGGCCTCGGCCGCCTGCGCCTCGGCGCCCCGGCCCAGGCCGCCCCGCCGGAGCGGTTCGGCTGGCTGCTCGACCAGATGCGCGCGGCGGGCCAGCTCGGCGACGACCCGGAGACCGAGGCCGCCGCCCGGGCGGTCTACGGCCCCGGCCCTCCGGCGGCGGTGGGTGCGTGACAGTCTGCCGCGTGCCGCACGGTGGGTGCGGCCACCGGTCGTGCGTCCCTCGGACGGAACGGGCGGCGGTTTCCCCCGTTGTGAGGCTACCATGCCCGGTTGCCGCAAGTTCGACGCAGCGTCGCTCCCACCGACACCACCCCAACGGGTGGAGCTACAGCGCTACGTCCGCACCGGACGCCGTGCCCCCCGCGCCGCCAACGACAACCGCCGCGTCACCGCGCCGAGCGCGTGGTACTGGGCCATCGTCGTCGGCGCCATGCCGACGGTCGGGCTCCTCGTGGCCCTCTCCACCCTTCTCTAGACACCGGCCGGCCCCGTCGCCCCTGCGCGCCGTTCGCTCCGGCGGCGACGGGCAACGTCGTGCCTTTGTCCGGCGCCGTGCATTGCCGCCGGACGGCTCCGCGTGTCCGGCGATGAGGATGTGGGCACTCCCACCCGCCTGCCCGGATCGCTGACCGCAGAACGGTCAGCCGCCCGCTTTTTGTGCATCGCACAGCGCCCCGGTCCCCCCTCCCTGCCTGAAGCGTGACCGGTTTCCCGCACAGCGGCGGACGGCCGGAGGGCGGGCGGCCCGGCATGTGGCACGCGTCCTGCAAGCATCCCCGGTGTCCGTCAACGGCGACGGGCAGCGCCGTCAGCGAGGCCGCTGATCCGGTTCTCCTGGGGCTCCGACCGGCTGCCCTGGGACGAGATCCGGCAGCGGCTTTTTCGTGGGCGGTTCGCCGACGATCCCTGGATTCGAGGTTCGAGACGCGACCGATCGATGCCGACATCCCCCTTGGACACCGCGACGCCGACAGCGCGGGCGACGGACGGCCCCCCGCGCGAGCGGCTCGTCGTCGTCGGCAACGGCATGGCTTCCCTGCGCTTCCTGGAGCACCTCACCGAGGGTTGCCCCGGCCGCTACGACGTCACCTGCGTCGGGGCCGAGCCCCGCGCCGCCTATAACCGCGTGCTCCTGTCCTCGCTGCTCGGCGGCGAGATCGACGAGGGGGCGACCGCCTTCCGCGGCCTCGACTGGTACGAGGCCCACGGCATCCGCCTGATCACCGGGGCGCCCGTCACCGCCATCGACCGGGAGAACGGCCTCGCGATCGTCGGCGACGCCCACGTCCTGCCCTTCGACAGGCTGGTGCTGGCGGTGGGCTCCCTGCCGATCCGCCTGCCCAAGCCCGGCATGGACCTGCCCGGCGTCATCACCTTCCGCGACCTCGCCGACGTGGCGGCCATCCGCAAGGCCGCCGTGGAGCATGCCAAGGCCATCGTGATCGGCGGCGGGCTGCTCGGGCTGGAGGCCGCCGCCGGGCTCGGCCGGCTCGGCATCGACACCACCCTGCTCCACGTCATGGACCGGCTGATGGAGCGCCAGCTCGACCACGCCGCCGCCGCCCTGGTGCGGCGGGCGATGGAGGCGAGGGGCGTCAGGGTCATCCTCGGCGCCGACACCGCCGCCGTCGAGGGGGAGGGCAAGGTCGAACGCCTGCGCCTCGCCGACGGCACCGTCCTCCCGGCCGACCTCGTGGTGATGTCGGTGGGCGTGCGCCCCTCCGTGGCGCTGGCGCATGGGGCGGGGCTCGCCACCAACCGGGGCATCCTGGTCGATGACCGGATGGCGACCTCGGACCCGCGCATCTTCGCGCTGGGCGAGTGCGCCGAGCACCGGGGCCTCGTCTACGGCCTCGTGGAGCCCGCCTACGAACAGGCCGACGCGCTGGCCCGCCACCTCGGCGACGGGACGGCCGCGTATGGCGGCACCCACCTCGCCACCAGCCTGAAGATCTCGGGCCTGCCGGTCTTCTCGGCGGGCGTCGTGGACACCCCGGCCGACGCCGAGGCGGTGATCCTCTCCGATCCCGGCGCCGGGCTCTACCGCAAGCTGCTGCTGCGGGAGGGCCGGCTCGTGGGCGCGGTCTTCGTCGGCGACATCGCCGAGCAGGCGGCGTGCAAGGCCCTGATCCGCTCCGGCGAGCCGGTCGGGGACGTGGACGATCTGATGTTCGGGCGCCCGGCGGCGCCCCAGCCCCTCGCAGCGTAAGGAGGCCAGCATGGCGGACGAATTCAACGCCGAGCAGCGGCGCTACCTCGAAGGCTTCGCCGCGGGCGTCGGCGCCGCGCGGATCACCGGCGGCCTCGCGGCCGGCTCGGGGGCGGCCGTGCCCGCCCCCGAGCCGGTCGGCCCGGACGCGATCCATATCAAGGCGCAGGACGCCACGGTGAAGGCCGGCGGCAAGCTCTGCGAGCAGGAGAAGTGGAAGCGGGCCGAGAGCCCCTTCGACGGGCACAACCGGCTGAAGGCCGAGGCCGCCACCGGCAAGGCGCCCAAGCCCGAGGACAATTTCCGCTGGCGCTACCACGGGATGTTCTGGGTCGCCCCCAACCAGGTGAGCTACATGTGCCGCCTGCGCATCCCGAACGGGGTGCTGCACCATTGGCAGTTCGCGGGCGTCGCCGACCTCGCCGACGCCCATGGCGGCGGCTACGTCCACGTCACGACGCGGGCGAACCTCCAGGTCCGCGAGATCACCCCCGAGCACGCCCAGCCCTTCCTCGACGGGCTCGCCGACATCGGCCTCGGGGCGCAGGGATCGGGGGCGGACAACATCCGCAACGTCACCGGCTCACCCACCGCCGGCCTCGACGCGCAGGAGCTCCTGGACACGCGGCCGCTGGCCAAGTCCTGGAACAACTGGATCGTCAACGACCGCTCGCTCTACGGCCTGCCGCGCAAGTTCAACGTCGCCTTCGACGGCGGCGGCGTGATGCCGGTGCTGGAGGAGACCAACGATGTCGGCTTCCAGGCCGTGGAGGTGCTGGAGGGCGCGGCGATCGCGCCGGGCATCTGGATGCGACTCGTGCTCGGCGGCATCTCCGGCCACAAGGACCTCGCCCGCGACACCGGCGTGGTCCTCAAGCCCGAGGAGTGCAACGCCGTCGCTGACGCGATCATCCGCGTGTTCATCGAGAACGGCGACCGGACCAACCGCAACAAGTCGCGGATGAAGTACGTCCTCGACGCCTGGGGCTTCGAGAAGTACCTCGCCGCCGTGGAGGAGAAGCTCGGGCGCAAGCTGGAACGGGTCGATCCCGCCCACATCGCCCCGCGCAAGCCCACCAACCGCTACGCCCATGTCGGCGTCCACCGGCAGCGCCAGGAGGGGCTGAACTGGGTCGGCGTCGTGCTGCCGGTCGGCAAGATGCTGAGCGACGAGGTCCGCGCCCTCGCCAAGATCGCCCAGGAATGCGGCGACGGGCAGATCCGCCTCACCGTCTGGCAGAACTTCATCTTCTCCGGCGTGCCTGATGCGAAGCTCGCCGAGGTCGAGGAGCGCGTCGCCTCCCTCGGCCTGTCGATCAGGGCCGAGGGCATCCGGGCGGGGCTCGTCGCCTGCACGGGGGCGCGGGGCTGCAAGTTCGCCGCCTCCGACACCAAGGGCCACGCCATGCTCATCGCCGAGCATGTCGAGCGCACGGTGAAGGAGCTCGACGTGCCGGTGAACGTCCACCTCACCGGCTGCCACCATAGCTGCGCCCAGCACTACATCGGCGACATCGGCCTGATCGGCGCCAAGGTCGTCGTCTCGGAGGAGGGCGACACCGTCGAGGGCTACGACATCGTGGTCGGCGGGGGCTTCGCCGAGACCCCGAAGATCGGCACCGAGATCTGGAAGGCGGTGAAGGCCGAGGACGCGCCCCTGCGGGTCGAGGCCCTGCTGCGCACCTACCTCGCCGGCCGCCGGGACAAGGACGAGACCTTCCAAAGCTTCACCGCCCGGACCGGCCCGGAGGCCCTGCGCGACGCCGCCGAGTCCGAACCCGCCCTGAGGGCCGCCGCATGACCCAGCATGTCTCCCCCCCGCTCGTCCTGATCCCCGAGACCGCCCCGTTCGACCCCGACCAGCGGGCGTGGCTCTCGGGCTACTTCGCGGCCCTCCTCGGCCCCGCCGTCGAGGGGGCGACGGCCTTGGCACCGGGGGACGTCCCCGGCGACAGTGCGAAAAAACTCGCCGACAACGACGACGCCCCCTGGCACGACCCGTCGATGCCGCTCCCCGACCGGATGGACCTCGCCAAGGAGCGGCCCGAGGCCCAGAAGCTGATGGCCGCCATGGCGCAGCAGGATTGCGGCCAGTGCGGCTACAACTGCGCCGACTACGCCAACGCCATCTTTCTGAAGAGCGAGGCGCGTCTGAACCTCTGCCAGCCCGGCGGCAAGGAGACGATGCGGATGCTCAAGCGCCTGGACGAGGAGTTCGGCGCCTCGGGCGGTGCCGCCCCCGCCGCCGACGCCGCGGCCCCCGCCGAGGCGAAGGCGCCGGAGATCGGGCCCCTCGGCTACTGCCGGGAGAACCCGGTGGAGGCCCTGTTCCTCTCGCGGCGGCGCCTCAACGAGCCCGGCGGCGAGAAGGAGACGTGGCACATCGAGATCGGCCTCGACGGCACGCCGATCGAATACGTCGTCGGCGATTCGCTCGGCCTGTTCCCCGCCAACGCCCCCGCCCTGGCGGATGCGGTGATCGCCGAACTCGGCGCCCGGCCGGAGCGGAGGATCGGCGAGCGGACCCTGCGCGACCACCTGCTCATCAACTATGCCCTCGGCGCCGCGCCGGACAACCTCTACCAGCTCCTCTCGCTCCTCACCTCCGGCGAGGCCCGCCGGAAGGCGCAGGCCCTGGCCTCCGGCGAGGACCCGGACGGGGACGCGCAGTACCTCGACGTGCTCGGCGCCCTGCACAAGTTCCCCGGCGCGCGGCCCGACGCGGAGGTCTTCCTCGAAGCCCTCGACGAGTTGCAGCCCCGGCTCTACTCGATCTCGTCCTCGCCGAAGATGGATGCGGGGCGGGTGTCCCTCACGGTGGACGCGGTGCGCTACAACCACCGCTCCCGGCTGCGGCTCGGCGTCGCCTCGACCCATCTCGGCGAGCGCCTGCCCGAGCAGACCAAGGTCAAGATCTACCTCCAGAAGGCCCACGGCTTCGCGCTGCCGGAGGACCTGTCGAAGGACGTGATCATGTGCGGCCCCGGCACCGGGATCGCCCCGTTCCGAGCCTTCCTGCGCGAGCGCGCGGCGACGCGGGCGCCCGGCCGCAACTGGCTGTTCTACGGCCACCAGCGGCAGGCCAGCGACTTCTTCTACAAGGACGAGCTGAACACGCTGAAGGACGACAAGGTGCTGACCCGGCTGTCGCTCGCGTGGTCCCGGGACGGATCGGAAAAAACCTACGTCCAGGACCGGATGCGCGAGAACGGCGCCGACCTGTGGAAGTGGCTGGAGGGCGGCGCCCACTTCTACGTCTGCGGCGATGCCAAGCGCATGGCCAAGGACGTGGAGCGGGCGATCATCGACGTCGCCGCCCAGTACGGCGGCAAGAGCCCCGAGGACGCGGTGGCCTATCTCGGCGCGTTGAAGAAGGCCGGGCGCTACCAGGCCGACGTGTACTGACCGTCTACGACCCTCCCCCCTCTGCGGGGGAGGGTGCCCCCCGTCCGGTCGGCTGCGCCGGGGGGCACCGGTGCCGCGCCGGGGCAGCCCTCCCCCCAGGCGCGCAGCGCTCTCCGGACTCGGCGAGCTTCTCTACCGACTCCTGCTCACGGTCCGCCGACGCCGGCCCGCCGAGGGGCGCGCGCGCCCGTCCGCCGTGCGCTGTCGCCTGGCCGAACCCCGTCCGTCCGGTGCGGGAGAGGTCCTGGGCCGT
>NZ_JAKSXW010000119.1 GCF_022829405.1 Methylobacterium sp. J-076 | reverse complement strand
CGAGGTGCGGATGGCTCGTTTCGAGATGGCCCGATCCGACATGCTCATGTCGCACGCGGAGGCGGCGATTGATCGCTCCCGTGATCGCATGAAGCAGGCGGACAGGTTCGCTCACCGCGCCGGCTATTCGTTCGGCTATCCGCGCCACTGATACCCCGGCCCGGACGCTCGCGTGGCCTCAGGAGTGGCAAACTTCGCCACTCCTCCTCCAACCCCAGCCGGGCCTCACGAACGCAACTCACCACAAAGCGCAATCTTGGCGTGGGACAAAACGTGGGTAGGCTCATCGCTGCGAAGGCTATCACTATGACGACAAAAGGTAATGTTTCCGATCCAGGCGGACACCCCTTCCGCCAGCGCGCCCTGTCCTCGTTCGCGCATTGGGCGCGTCCGAGCTGTCCCCCCCCACCACTTGCCCCCCGGCGATCGACGCTTGGGTCTCAGCGCAGAGATGGTCTCGCCGACGCTGGTCAGCCCCCTGCGCACCGGCCGTGGATCGGGGCCGCGCAGGTCGGCGACGCTCTCGATGCCCATCGCCGCGAGCTTGGCGAGGGCGAGGCGCGGCCGACACCTGAGAGTTCGCCCGCCGGCCCCCGGGCACAGCCCAGGGTCGGAGGGGGCGAGCGGGGCGGAGGACTACGCTCGGCCTTTCGTCGCACGGGACGGGCTCGCCCGAACCGCGGCCGATGTGAGCGGTTGCCGCGGACCACGATGGAGGAGCTTGCGATGTCGAACCCAGCCAAGGGTCAATCCGGTGACGGGCAGCAGCACGAGACGGTGAGCGCACAGGCGCAGAAGACGGCCGAGGTCCAGGAGGCCGGAAGCGCGAAGGCCGGCGCCGGTCACCCCGAGGTTCTCGAAGGCGGAAAGGCCGAGGCGCCGACGGAGGGCAAGGGGCAGCCCAAGGCGGCGGCGTCGAACGCACCGGACGGTGCCACGAGCGACGCGGCGACAAGCTCCGCGACCGTCGGGAAGGCGGAGAAGGAAGCCGCCGCCGCAGCCGGTGCCGGCAAGGAGCAGCACGGGCGCGGACACCGCAAGGCGGAGTAGCCGCATCCACTACCGCGCCCGGCCGCCCGGCCCCACCCCGATCTGCTCACGGGGTGGGGGAGCGTCCGATCTCACCAGCGGGGCCGATACGCGACGCGGCCTGATGAGGGCATGGCAGCAGGCGGTTAGCGCGCCGTCTCAAGGGCGATTCGTCGGCAGTCCCGCGCCGGGACCCGGACAGGCGCAAACCCGCCACGGCAGAGCCGGGCGGGCGCCGGGCTCCTTTGGAAGCAGGCGATTTCCCCGGTCCGGCACGTCGCCGGCCCGCCTCCCGGAACGCAGCTCCGACACGCTAAAAGAGCACTGCGGCCGGATGCCGGGAGGATCGCCGCATCGCGCGGCCCCCTCAGAGCCGACGAACACCGATCTCCCGATCGCCGCGCCAGATGACCTGCACGCCGAACATCTCGTCCGTCGAGGGGACGCGCAGGATGAACTGATCGGGTACGCCGATCAGGCTCGCCAGCTCCAGCAAGGCGCCATTCGCGGAGCGATTTCTCAATCGGCAATCGAGAATGCCGCCGCTCGGCAGCAGGATCTTGCCCGCCTGCAACACCTTTCTGAAGCGGGTTTCGAAGCGCCGATCCTCGGGCGGTCCATCCGGCGCGTCCGCGTGTCGATGGCTGGGCCTCGCGTCGCCGTCTTCGCTCTGCCTGAACTCACCCTCGCTGCGGCCGATGAGGATACGGGCGAGGTCATGAAAATCGAGGTTGTCAGCAGCCAGCGCACGACCGATCGCCCTGGCGGCACCGGCGACTTCCCCATCCTGATCGCTCGCCAGCATGGGCAGCAATTTCGCGAGTTTACGGGTCGATGCCAACGAAAGCACTTTGGCTCCCTGCAGTTCTTTTGCTTGAAGGCACCTCTAAATCAGAGCCGTTCTACGGAGCTTAAAGAGCCGAATCTGCGCTGTTTGTCGGTTAACGCGCTATATCTGAGGTTGCATTAGTCACGATCCGTAAACCAATCGTCCTGCCCGTGGCGACTTCCCCCGCGCAGGCGCTCCGCCCCATCATCCTCGGGTCGGACGGTGCTGCCGGCAGCCTCGATAGGATTATTGTTCTAAGGAGGCGTTTGGGCAAGTGAATGCAAAATGCGAGATGGAATTGGATATAGACATCGATGGTAGTAGCGACTGCGGCTTTGGGTCACATAATTAGTGGACAAGGACCAGTTAAACCACCATCTCTACTGGTACGGTCAGCGATACATACTTGATTAGGAATTTGGAGCTACAGAAACCCGCAAGCTGTAGACCGAAGTGTCGGCTTGATCGACTATCCTCGCGTGTCAGCGGGGTTCGACGTCAAGACCTTGGAAAGGGGCAGGCGGCGATGGGGTCAAGTACACCGGGCGATCTCAATCAGGTTCGGACTTCGGGCAAACAGAGTGTCCACTCCGATCCCGTCATCCGTGGTCGGGCGATGCTCGCCGGCGGGACCGAGTTCCCGTGCCGCGTGCAGAAGATCAGCCTGCAAGCGGTCGAGATCGTCGCCGGGGCCCGGGTCGAGGTGGGGCAGGTCGTCGTGTGCTCCCTCGACTACATCGGTATCCTGCCCGGCAGGATCTCGAGCCTGACCTCCCAGGGCTTCATCCTCGATCTGAAGATCCCCGAAGATCGTCGCGGCCGCGTCGCCACCCGGCTCGAATGGCACGCGAAGCGGTGCCTGCAGCACGCCGAGTTGCGCGGGGCGCCCCGCATCGTGCCGCAACACCGTGCGGTCGAAGTTCGGCTCGGCGAGAACATCGTGCTGCCGGGCACGATCCACAACATCTCCCTGTCCGGGGCCGCGATCGACCTGAGCACCGATGCGCTGCCCTTCGTCGGCACGCGCGTGCGGGTCGGCGCGCGCTACGCCACCGTGGTGCGGCTGATCCCGCGGGGCATCGCGGTCCAGTTCATGGAGCCGTTCGCGGCCAACGCCTTCGCCAGCCACGTGCGGCCCTGATCGACCGCGATCATCGGCCGCTCGAAGGGTCCAGGCGGCATCAGCGCCGCCCCCCCGTGTGCGTCGGGGCGCACCCCTACCGGCCGGCTCCGGCACCACGGCGGTGGCGCATGGGGCGGCCTCCCCAGTATGATCTATCGGTCCGGCCACCGGGTCCCGCGAAGCGTCGTCGGGTCCATGCGGCGGGCGAACGCCTTCATGGGACGCGGCGGGAGCGGTTTCTCGCCGGCTGGCCTCACGGCGGGAGAGAGCACGATGATCGAGAGCGGGTTCGATTTCGCCGCGGAGTTCGGCCGCCTGGCAAAGACCGAGCAGCGTGAGAGCACGACCGTCCTCGGGGGTGTCGCCGTGCGGCTGGTTCGGGTTGCCGGCGGGGGCGAGGGTCGCTGGGATCGCCATGCGGAGACGGCCGAGACCGCCATCGTCTGGAGCGGCGATTTCCAGGTCGAATTCCGAGACCGGACGCTGAACCTCGCCCCGGGGCAATGCTGTGTCGTCCCCGTCGGCGCTGAGCACCGCGGAACGTCGAAGGGCGGCGCCGAGGTCATCCTGTTTACAGCAGCCTCTTAGGCAGGCTGTAGTCCGGGACGCCCTGGTTCCGGCCCCGTGCCGTTCGGTGCTGAACCGGAGCGGCGGGCGAGATGCAGGATGGTCCGGAACCGGCGAGGCGTGCGGTGAGTGCGGATAAGGACTGGGCGGATCGGCGCTTGGAGTTCGGCCGCCGGATGCGGGTCCGGCGCATCGCCGGCTCCCTCCAGATTGCGACGGGCGTGCTCGCCGTCATCCTCCTGTTGGTGGCCTTCGGCGCCCTCGGCGGCGACCGGGTGGACAACCTGACGCTCGTGGCGATGTTCGGCCTGCTGCTGTGGTTCGCGGCCAGTGGCCCCGCGGAATGGCTCGCCGAACGGATCGAGGCGTGGCTCTCGAGCCCCCTGTAGGTGCCGCGAGGGTGACGAGCCGTCACGCCTGACACGCTCCCCCGGCGCCCATCGCCGGCCAAGCGGTGCCGCCGGCCCGACACCAGGGCGAACGCGGCCGTGGGGCGGGTTCGGGCGGAGCTCGGCCGGTCCGCGTCCGGGCATCGACGCCTCACAGCGGACGCCGCCGCCGCGCTCCGGCCAGGGCTCGAAACTCGCTGTTAACTGTAATCAGTGATTGCAAGATCATTGGTAGCTTCGCGCAGGCTGTACCTGCCGCGGCCCAAGGATGGTAAATCATGCGGCTGATCGTCGGCACACTGATCGTCTTCGGCTGCGTCTTCGGCAGCTACGCGCAGATGGGCGGCCACCTGCAAGTCCTCTGGCAGCCCTTCGAGTTCGTCATCATCCTCGGTGCCGCGATCGGGGCCTTCATCATCGGCAACGTCG
>NZ_JAKSXW010000116.1 GCF_022829405.1 Methylobacterium sp. J-076 | reverse complement strand
ACAATCGAGCGGGACGTGCCTGGCGGTGGTTTAAGCCTGGGATGGGTCGGTTCGTGACCTTCGGTGGGCGTGGGGTCTTCGCCTCGGGCGGGTGGCTCCGGCTCTTTGACATTGTGATATTGAGGAAGGGAGACGCGGACGGCGTTTTTATCTGTCCTTGCGGATCTGGCGTGATGCTGGATCGTGAGAGACGAGACGCTGATCTGTGGATCTCTTTTTGAGCTCACCGAGCTTGCGCTGT
>NZ_JAKSXW010000114.1 GCF_022829405.1 Methylobacterium sp. J-076 | reverse complement strand
ACAGCGCAAGCTCGGTGAGCTCAAAAAGAGATCCACAGATCAGCGTCTCGTCTCTCACGATCCAGCATCACGCCAGATCCGCAAGGACAGATAAAAACGCCGTCCGCGTCTCCCTTCCTCAATATCACAATGTCAAAGAGCGGAAGGCCTGAACCCGATGGTTCGAGACCCCGTACCTAGAGGACAAAAACAGCAGCGTGCCCGGCGTTCGCCGGCCAACCCTGCCGCGATGTTCAGAAGGTGCGTCGTCAACCGGTCCGCTTCCGCGGCCGGCGCCGATGAACAGGGGTATACGGATCGCCCCGGATCGCGTCAACCGGAAAAAGCAGGCCCTTCGAAAAATTCCCCCGCCGCAGGGGAACCGGATCGGGACCCGGGGAAGCTCGCCCCGCGTGCGCGCGCCTCAATCTAGACATCCTGACCCATGACATGCTGAACCTCGACAGGCTTGCCCCCGCGGGCGACACGGTCTTTCTCCCCCTGGCGCGACCGAACCGTCGCGACGGCGCCGACGGTGATTGTTCTGCAGGACCAGCGAGTGAAGCGCGAGCGATACAGGATCGACGGTGCGGCCCCCGTCACACCGAGCGGGCCGGCGCCCCTCGATCTGTTCGGGTCCGAGGCCGCGCAGGTCGACCGCCGGGCGGTGAACCTGCGCTGGCTCTGTGCCAGCTCGCTCACCGGCCTGACCGGCGCCGCCCTGATCGCCGCCGCCCTCCACGTCTCCATCCAGGGCGACCTGTCCTACGCGGCGATCCCCGACCAGCCGAACATCGTCCCCCGCCTCCAGCAGAACGAGGGCAGCGCCAACGTCGCGCACAAGGGTGACCGGCTCGTCCGCAACCCGATGGTCGCCTCGGCCCGCCAGAGCTTCCGCGCCCCGGTGACGGTGCGGCTCGGCGACCGCGAGATCATCAAGGCCAAACCCTTCGTGCGGATCACGACGCCCCTGTCCCTGACCGCGGGCACCTACGCGTCGGACGTGCCGAAGTTCGACCCGATGAAATTCGTGTCCGACGAACCGCAGGAGCGCGCCGCGGACGCCGCCAGCGACGCGCCGGGCGCCGAGGTGACCGTGGTCAAGCGGGACCTCGCCGCCACGCCGGTGGATGCCTCCGCCCCGGCGCTCAGCGACGACGACGTCACCGCCCAGGTCGAGGAGGAGCGCCGCATCGCCGCCGAGGCCGGCCGGCGCACCACCATCCCGATCGCCCCGCAGATCATGCTGTCCCGCACCCTGCAGCAGGCGGCCGGCGCCCTCGACGGCGCCCCCAAGGAGAACAATCCGTTCAAGGCGATCGAGGTGCTCGTCGTCCCCGAGAACGTCACCAAGCTCGCCAAGACCGACCTGAAGCCGAACGAGCCGCCCCTCGTCGAGGAGCGCGACCTCGCCCTCGCCAAGGGCGAGACGCTGGAGACGACGCTGAAGGCCACGGGGTTCGCGGGCGACGAGCAGATCCGCGGCATCGTCGCGGCGCTCGGCGGCAAGGCGCGGACCTCCGCCCTCACCGAGGGCCAGCAGATGCGGGTGCAGATCGCCCCCGGCCCGCCCCCGGCCAACGGGCGCCAGCTCACCCGCGTGGTGCTCTACGGGGAGAACGGCATTGAGGGCATCGCCGCCATCAACGACCGCGGCGCCTTCGTGTCCGTCGCCCCGCCCACGGAGGAGGCGTCCGGCCAGAAGCCGCAGCCCCAGGCCGAGGCCACCGAGGAGGACGACGAGGATTCCGGCTCCGGCCCGCGGCTCTACCAGAGCCTGTACGAGACGGCGGGCCGCCACGACATCCCGCGGGCCACGGTCGAGGACATCGTCCGGGTCTTCAGCTACGACCTCGACTTCCAGCGCCGGGTCCAGAGCGGCGACGGCCTCGACGTCTTCTACACCTACGACGAGGAGGGGACCGGCGCCGACCGGCCGGACCTGCTCTACGCGGCGCTCACCCTCGGCGGTGAGACGCGGAAGGTGTTCCGCTTTCAATCGCCGGACGACGGCTCCATCGACTATCTCGACGACCAGGGCCGGTCCCTGAAGAAGTTCCTGCTGCGCAAGCCCATCGCCGACGGCATCATGCGCTCCGGCTTCGGCTACCGCCGCCACCCGGTGCTGGGCTATGCCAAGCTGCATACGGGCGTCGACTGGTCCAACCCCATCGGCACGCCGATCATGGCCGCGGGCAACGGCCTCGTGATCCGGGCGGAGATGACCTCCGGTTACGGCCGCCGGGTCGAACTCCAGCACATCAACGGCTACGTCACCACCTACAACCACATGTCCCGGTTCGGGCGCGGCATCACCGAAGGCGTCCGCGTCCGCCAGGGTCAGGTCATCGGCTATGTCGGCTCCACCGGCCTCTCCACCGGCGCGCACCTCCATTACGAGGTGATCATCAACGGGCACTTCGTGGACCCGATGAAGATCCGCGTCCCCCGGGGCCGGGAGCTCGACGGCCGGCTGCTCGCCGACTTCAAGCGGCAGCGCGAGCAGATCGAGGCGACGATGCAGAAGGCCAAGAGCGCCACGGCCATCGCCCAGCGCGACGCGGCGATCCGATAGGGCCGGGGCGGCGGGGCGGAGCGGCGCCCCGGGCCCGCACACAGGTCACACCTCTCGACACCATAACCTGATCTCGGCGGCACCGATGCCCGCCGCGCGCAGCTCCGCGAGGCTCGTGGAGCCCCGGGACTTGGCGAGCTTGCGGCCATCGGCATCCTGGATCAGCCGGTGGTGGTGGTACCGGGGCGTCGGCAGCCCGAGAAGGCGCTGAAGCAGGACGTGGATCGCCGTCGCGGCCTCGAGGTCGGCGCCGCGCACGACATGCGTGACGCCCTCCACCGCATCGTCGTGCACCACCGACAGATGGTAGCTCGTGGGCACGTCCCGCCGGGCGATCACCGCGTCACCCCAGGGGGCCGGATCGACCGGCACCCAGGACTCGCCCTCGTCCCCAAACGCAATGTAGCCGAGCGCTCTCTCTTCCCGCGCGCGCGGGAGGGCGTGCGCCATCGAAAGCCGCCACGTGTGCGGATCCCCCCGCTCCCGCCGCGCAGCGGCCTCGCGGGGATCGCGATGGCGGCAGGTGCCGGGATAGAGCGGGGCGCCGTCGGGGTCGAAGGCGGTCGCCCGGGAGCGGATGTCGGCGCGGGAACAGAAGCAGGGATAGGCGAGGCCCAGGGCGACGAGGCGGGCGAGGGCCGAACGATATTCGTCCATATGGCGCGATTGGTGACGAATCGGCCTAGGATAGTCCAAGCCGAGCCACGTCAGATCGGCGAGGATGGCCTCCGTCAGATGGGGCTTCGAGCGGACCGGATCGATGTCCTCGATCCGCAGGCGGCAAACGCCCCCGAGATGCTCCGCAAAGCGTACGTTCAGCAGGGCGGAGAAGGCGTGACCGAGATGCAGCCTTCCGTTGGGGCTCGGCGCGAACCGCAGGATCGCGGGCGGACGCGTCACCCGTCGCGATGGCGCAGGCAGTGCAGGGCCCCGGGCTGACAGGCGATTCCCGGCAGCGAGCAGGCCGGCCCCTCCGGCCAGCGCTGGCAGACCTGGCAGCCATTCGACCATTCCAGGCAGGCCGGATCGTCGGCGGCGGTGCGGGGGGGCGATTCCCTCCGGTCCGGAGCGAAGACGCCGACGAGCACGGTGGCCACCACCAGAGCGGCGATGCCGAATGCGGCGAGGCGCTCGCCCAGCGGATTCGGTCGGTGGAGGGGCTGTGACATGCCGCTGTGTTCGCGTGGCCGGGCGGGTCCTGTCAACGCGCCTGCCCCGGGAGCCGGAACGATCGGTCTTCGCAGTGTCGTCTCCGGCCGGCGGGGCCCTCGACACCGAGAGGCGCTCACATTCAGTCGTTTTCGTTCACGGACGTGGCGGAGCGGGACAAAGCGCGCCCGGCGCATCCCTCTCGCTCGGTAAATGGCGCACGAATAAATCTGACCCATCGGAAAAGCGTCGATATGCGGCGAAGACGGTGAGGGACCGCCCCTTCGGCGTCAGCTTCTCCGCAAAGGCGAGGGAAACTGCGCGGAATCGTCCGATTGCTCGCACGTTTGAGTTGTGTTGACGCCTTCTACGCGGTATATCTCTACATATGATGTCTTTTACGCCATAAGGGTGCGGGACACGCGTGCTATGATGCCTCCATCCGTCGACAATCGACTCATTGCCCTGACCACGGATGTCGTGACGGCCTACGTCAGCCACAATCACGTCCAACCGACCGATCTTCCGGAGATGGTCACCAGCATCTATCGGATGCTGTCGAAGATCGAACAGAGGCGGAAGCCGATCGAGCTGCCGCCGAAGCTCACGCCCCAGGAGATCGAGCGGTCGATCACGCCCGACTTCTTGATCTCGTTCGAGGACGGCAAGCCCTACAAGACCCTGCGCCGCCACCTCGCGATGCACGGGCTGACGCCGGACGAGTACCGGGCGAAGTGGGGCCTGGATCCCGACTATCCGATGACCTCGCCCTCCTACTCGGAGCGCCGTTCGGAGCTCGCCCGGGCCCTCGGCCTGGGCAAGATGCACCGGATTCCCGCCGCGCAGGCCGCGGCGCAGGCCCTTGGCCGGACCCACGCGAAGCCCAAGCTCGTCGTGTGAGCGGGGAGGGGGTGCTTTCGGCGCTCCGCGGGCCCGATCCGGCGAAGGTGTCGCGCGCCTGCCTTAATCGGCTCCGATAGGCTGGGTGCGAATGCCTCCGTCCGGTCCCGCCGGCGGGGGCGCCCGCCTTCGGAGCCTTGCATGACGACCCGCCTTCCCCTCGCCGCGCTCTTCGCCGTCCTGCTCGCCGGGACCGCCTCCGCGCAGATGGCGCGGACGGAGCCGCAGGAGGCTCCGGGCAAGGATGCCGCGGGCAAGCAGGTGCCCCTCAGCCGCGGCGAGGTCCAGCTGTCCTTCGCGCCGGTCGTGAAGCGGGCGGCGCCCTCGGTAGTCAATGTCTACGCCTCGCATGTCGACAAGCGCTCCAGCGCGCGCACGAGCGCGATGGAGGAGTTCATGCGCCGCTTCTTCGGCGAGCCGGACGGGGGCCGCGGCCCCCGAGGCGAGCGGGCGCAGAAGTCCCTCGGTTCGGGTGTGCTGGTGGACGGATCGGGCCTCGTCATCACCAACGCCCACGTCATCGACAACATGAACGAGGTGCGCGTCGCCCTGGCCGACCGCCGGGAATTCGAGGCGTCCATCGTCCTGCGCGACAGCCGCACCGACCTCGCGGTGATCCGCATCAAGGAGCCGCCGGCCGGGCTGAACCCGATGCCGTTCGGCGACCCCGACCGGCTGGAAGTCGGCGACTTCGTGATGGCGATCGGCAACCCGTTCGGCGTCGGCCAGACGGTGACGCAGGGCATCGTCTCGGCGCTGGCCCGAACCCAGGTCGGCTCGGCCGACTACCAATACTTCATCCAGACCGACGCCGCGATCAACCCGGGCAATTCCGGCGGGGCGCTCGTCAACCTCCAGGGCCAGCTCGTCGGGATCAACACCGCGATCTACTCGCAATCGGGCGGCAGCCACGGCATCGGCTTCGCCATCCCCGTCAGCATGGTGAAGGCGGTGGTCACGGCCGCCAAGGACGGCCTGACGGTGGTGCGCCGGCCCTGGCTCGGCGCGCGGGTGCAGAACGTCACCCCCGACATCGCCGACAGCATGGGCCTCGACCACCCGACCGGCGTCCTCGTGGCGAGCCTGCAGGCCAAGAGCCCGGCCGAGGAGGCCGGCCTCAAGCGCGGCGACCTGATCCTGTCCGTGGACGGGCAGGTGGTCGATGACCCGGAGGCCTTCGGCTACCGCTTCGCCCTGAAGGGCATCACGGGGCAGACCAAGCTCGGCATCCTGCGCGGCACCGCCCGGCAGACGGTGGTGGTGAAGCTCGGCACGGCGCCGGAGACCCGGCCGCGGGAGACCCTGAAGGTCCGCAGCCGGTCGCCCTTCCTCGGGGCCAGCTTCGTCAACACTTCGCCGGCCGTGGCCGAGGACCTGCAGGTGGACTTCACGGTCGACGGCGTGGCGGTCGAATCGGTGGACGAGAACTCCTTCGCCGCCCGGGCGGGGCTGCTGAAGGGGGACGTCGTGGTGGCGGTGAACGGGACGCCGATCGCCGCGACCAAGGATCTCGACCGGGTGATGCGCACGATGCCGGGCTCGTGGGAGATCGTCATCAACCGCGGCGGCGAGGTGATGACCTCCGTCTTCGCCGGTTGACGGGCGCCACGGGCGCTTGCATCGCCCCGCGTCGGCGGTGTTGATGCCCGAATGCCCGATCTGTTCGGTTCGGCCGAGCCCGGCCCACCCCCCGAGACCCCGCAGACGACCCCGCCGGAGGGCGGGGTCAACCGTCCCCTCGCCGACAGGCTGAGGCCGCGCTCCCTCGACGAGGTGGTGGGCCAGGAGCACCTGACGGGGGAGGGCGGCACGCTCACGCGGCTCCTGCGCGGGCGCAGCCTCGGCTCCCTGATCTTCTGGGGCCCCCCCGGCACCGGCAAGACCACGGTGGCGCGCCTGCTCGCCACCGCCACGGACCTGCATTTCGAGCAGATCTCGGCGATCTTCTCCGGCGTGCCGGACCTGCGCAAGGTGTTCGAGGCGGCGCGCAAGCGCCGGGCGCAGGGGCAGGCCACCCTGCTCTTCGTGGACGAGATCCACCGGTTCAACCGCGCGCAGCTCGACGCCTTCCTGCCGGTGATGGAGGACGGCACCGTCACCCTGATCGGCGCCACCACCGAGAATCCGTCCTTCGAGCTGAACGCGGCGCTGCTCTCCCGCGCCCGCGTTCTCCTGTTCCGCGCCCTCGATCCCGGCGCCATCGCCCGCCTCCTGGCGCGGGCCGAGGACCTGACGGGACAGGCCCTGCCCCTGACCGAGGAGGCGCGGGCGGTCCTCGTCCGCATGGCCGACGGGGACGGCCGGGCGGCGCTGACCCTGGCGGAGGAGGTCTGGCGTTCGGCCGCCCCCGGCGAGACCTTCGACGCGGAGGGCCTGCAGCTGATCGTGCAGCGGCGGGCGCCCGTCTACGACAAGGCGCAGGAAGGTCACTACAACCTGATCTCGGCGCTTCATAAGACGGTGCGCGGCTCGGACCCGGATGCGGCGCTCTACTATCTGTGCCGGATGCTCGATGCCGGGGAGGACCGGCTGTTCATCGCCCGGCGCCTCGTGCGGATGGCGGTGGAGGATATCGGGCTGGCCGACCCGCAGGCCCTCGTCGTCGCCAACGCGGCCAAGGACGCGTTCGACTTCCTCGGCAGCCCCGAGGGCGAGCTGGCCCTGGCCCAGGCGGCGATCTACCTCGCCTGTGCCCCGAAATCGAACGCGGTCTACACCGCCTACAAGGCGGCGACCCGGCTCGCCAAGGAGGCGGGCTCCCTGCCGCCGCCGCGGGTGATCCTGAATGCGCCGACCAAGCTGATGAGAAAGGTCGGCTACGGGGAGGGCTACCGCTACGACCACGACGAGCCCGACGCCTTCTCCGGGCAGGATTACTGGCCGGAGGCGCTCGGTCGCCGGCACCTCTACGAACCCACCGACCGGGGCTACGAGACCCGCCTCGCCGAGCGCCTCGCCCGCTGGGACGCGTTGCGCCGGCTGCGGCGGGGGGAGGGGTGAGCGCCGCCCTCCGGGGGCTCGCGCCGTCTGAGGACACCACCGTCTCCCCACCCTCGCTGTCATTGCGAGCGCAGCAAAGCAATCCAGCTGGCGCCACGGTCCCCGGACGGAGCGCTGCCCTGGATTGCTTCGGCTTCGCTCGCAATGACGGCTTCGGTCTTTTTTCCGACCGCGCGAGACGGTGAGCGTCGCAAACCCACCCGCGACGCCCGAACGCCCCCTCCGTCATTGCGAGCGCAGCGAAGCAATCCAGCCGGCGGCACAGTCATCGGACGGAGCGACACCCCGGGGTGGCCTCGCTTCGCTCGCATCGACGGCAGTGGCGAAGGGGGCCCCGCTCACTCCCCGTGGGCGAGGGAGGCGAAGGCGGCGGCGAGGGCGTCGGCCTGCGCCTCGCTCAGGTCGCTGATGCACAGATGCTCGCCGACGAAGAGCGTCCACACACCGTCGTAGGTCGCTTCCTTGCGGATCCGCATGAGACAGGGCTCCGGGCTCCCCTGAGGGTCAACGCGGCCAGGGGTGCCGCGTTGCAACCCGCCCGGTCTATTCCGCCGCGGCGGGGAGCGCCTCGCGGCCCTCCATCCAGGCGGCGAGGTCGGCCCGGGCCCGGTCGGTGAGGGCGCGCTTCTTGAGGGCGGCCTTCTCCGGCCCGCGCAGGCGCCGGCCCGCCTCGCCGCGCGGCATCCGGTCGAGGGGCGGGAACAGGCCGAAATTCACGTTCATCGGCTGGAACGAGCGCGGGCCGACGCCCTCCTCGGCCGAGACGTGCCCGCCGGTGATGTGGGCGATGAGGGCGCCGAGCGCCGTCGTCTGCGGCAGGGGGACCAGGCTCGTCGCGGCGGCCTCGGCGACGGCGAAGCGGCCGGCCATGAGCCCCACCGCGGCGCTCTCCACGTAGCCCTCGCAGCCGGTGATCTGCCCGGCGAAGCGCAGGGCGGGCCGGGCCTTGAGGCGCAGGGTGGCATCGAGGAGGCGGGGGCTGTCGAGGTAGGTGTTGCGGTGCAGGCCGCCGAGCCGGGCGAACTCGGCCTTCTCCAGGCCGGGGATGGTGCGGAAGATCCGCACCTGCTCGGAATAGGTCAGCTTCGTCTGGAAGCCGACCATGTTGTAGAGGGTGCCGAGGGCGTTGTCCTGCCGGAGCTGGACGATGGCGCAGGGCTTCCGATCCGGGGCGCGGGGGTTGGTGAGGCCCACGGGCTTCATCGGCCCGTGGCGCAGGGTCTCGGGGCCGCGCTCGGCCATGACCTCGATCGGCAGGCAGCCGTCGAAGTAGGGCGTGCCCTCCCATTCCTTGAAGCCGATCTTGTCGCCCGCCACCAGGGCCGCGACGAAGGCGTCGTACTGCTCCCGGTCCATGGGACAGTTGAGGTAGTCGGCCCCGGTGCCGCCCGGACCCGGCTTGTCGTAGCGCGACTGAAACCACGCCACGTCCATGTCGATGGACTCCCGGTGGACGATCGGCGCGATGGCGTCGAAGAAGGCGAGGGACTCGGCCCCCGTCAGGGCCCGGATGCCGTCCGCCAGGGCGGGGGCGGTGAGCGGCCCCGTGGCGACGATGCACGGCCCCCACGCCTCCGGCGGAAGCCCGGCCACCTCCTCGCGCACCAGGGTGACGTTGGGGTGCTGGGCCAGGGCTTCGGTGACGGCGGCGGAGAACCCGTCCCGGTCGACGGCCAGCGCCCCGCCGGCCGGGACCTGATGCGCGTCGGCGGCGCCCATGATCAGCGAACCGAGGCTGCGCATCTCCTGATGCAGCAGGCCCACGGCGTTGCCGTTGGCGTCATCGGAGCGGAACGAGTTCGAGCAGACGAGCTCCGCGAGCCCGTCCCCCCGGTGGGCCTCCGTGCCGCGCACGGGGCGCATCTCGTGGAGGACGGCGCGGTGGCCGGCCTGTGCGACCTGCCAAGCGGCTTCGGACCCGGCGAGACCGCCGCCGACGATGTGGATGGTGTGCGTCATGCCCGAAAATAGCGGAGGGCCGCCCTCCGGATCAACGGGGGACGGCCCTCATTCGGCGGCACCGACCTAGGCCGAGCCCGCCGACGCCCCCGAGGGAGGGGCGGGCGGGCTCACGCGAGGCGGCGGCGCGCCACGATCAGGAGCGGGCGATGCCCGGGATATCGGTGCGGTTGATGCCGAGATCGGCGAGATCGCGATCCGACAGGCGCGAAAGCTGGGAGACCGTGTCGCGGTAGCGGAGGTAGGCGCGGACGCGGGACAGGACGCTGCGGGCGGCAGACATGGAACTCATGGCCTCTGATGAGGCAGGGGATGCCGAACGAAGGGGCATCCCTGCCTGTTGTTGATGCAACGCACATATAAACCGGTTGCGGCGCACCGTCAGAGCTAAGGTCAAACGTCTGCCCTGCGTTCGAGGCATAGCGAGCTTAAGACAAAGGCAAGTTGCGCCTGTGATCATTCTGTAGGCGCATGGACCGGCCGCATCCGGACGTGCGAAGGGCGCCAAGCCGGCCGGCATGGCGCCCTTCGCACTTGCGAGACCGATCGCCTCAGTAGAACGGCCGGGGGCCGTATCCGTACCCGTAGGGCCGGTAGAAGGGCCGCGGGCGGGCGTAGCCGTAACCGGGGCCGTAGCCGTAGGCACCGACCGGGCGCCGCCAGTAGGGGCGCGGGCCATAGCCCCAGTTCGGGCGGCAGACCCCCCAGGGGTTGGGGTGGAAGCCGGGGCCGCAGCCGCCGGCCGCCTCGGCCGTTCCCATCAGACCGAGGCCACCGACCAGCGCCGCGGCCAGGATCGCGGGCTTGACGAGGGCCTTGGCGCGCAGGGCGCTCACGAGTGCCATGACAGAACCTCCATCGTCTTCCGGCTGCCGAGCGCCGGATGACGGGAAGGATCGGCCCGCCCACCTGAACGGACCCTGAGACCACAGTTGTGGATTTTGCAGGGTCCTGGCTATTTCGCGGCGAAGTTGCGGCACACCCGCCCGGTCAATGGACGGAGGGCGTCCGCAGGAAGCTGTCCCGGTTGCCCGACGCCACCGTGAGCAGGACGGGCCTGCCCTCCCGGCGAACCGTCAGGGGGATCCGCGCCCCCGCCTCCCCAAGGGCCCAGATCGCCCGGAACATGGCCGCGAGGTCCGAGATCGGCTCCCCCGCCACGGCGGCGATGACGTCGCCTCCCTGAAGGCCGGCGGCCTCGGCCGGACCGCCATCGGCCAGCCCCATCACGACGATGCCCTCTTCGCTCTCGGTCGCGAACAGTCCGAGCCAGGGCCGCGCGGGCCGGTCCGCGCGGCCGCGGGTCATCAGGTCGTCGAGGATCGGCGGCAGCAGGTCGATGGGGACGACCATGTTGATCGCCCGCCCGGCGGCGTTGCCCCCCTGCTGCAGCTGGAGGGAGCCGATGCCCAGCAGATCGCCCTTCGGCCCGATCAGCGCCGTCCCGCCCCAATGCGGATGCGACGGCGCGGTGAACAGGGCTTCGTCCAGGACGTATTCCCAGTAGCCGGCGAATTCCTGCCGGGCGATCAGCTCGACGGCGACGCTGTGGGCGCGCCCGCCTCCGCCGGCCAGCACGGCCTTGTCCCCGACCTTGAGGGAGGCCGAGCGCCCGAGGCGCAGGACCGGCGTGCCGAGGTCGCCGAGGGCCTGCACGAGGCCGAACCCCGTGACCGAGTCGAAGCCGAGGACATGGCCCGGCACCGAGCGGCCCTCGCGGGTCGTCAGCCAGACGCTCTCGGCCTCGGTGACGAGGTAGCCGATGGTGAGCACGAGACCGTTCTCGCCGATCACCACCCCGTTGCCCGCCCGCTCGGTGCCGAGGGTCTCGGCGGTGAAGGCGTCGTCGGGAATCCGGGTCGACAGGGACAGGACCGCGCCGATCGCCCGGTCGAGGTCGTAGCTGTAGTCGGCGGCCTTCGGCTGGACCTGTGTCGGGATCTTGCGTTCGCCCTGCATCGTCGGCGCCCCATCGCCTCGCCTGACCGGCGGCGTCCCGGCCGGGACGCAGACACGCCGAAGAGATCCATAAGTAGGATGCCCGAGGCCGCGCGACACCCGTGCGAGGGCTGCCTGTGGCGTCTCGCCCACGATTCAGGTGCGCCCTACCGCAAGCGAGCCGCCGAATAGGGGATCGCGGGCGGGGCAGGGGCGGGGGCCGGAAACAGTTCGACGATCAGGATCGCCCAGAGCGCGACGGCCACGAGCCCCGCGAGGTCACGCGCCCGCCATGCCGCCGATCGCCCCCGTGCCGGCCTCCGCCCATCCACGACCCGCCCCCCCGAACCACACCCGCCGAACCAATACGTGGGTATTTTTCCCACTTTTTGTGGCGGCGTGCAAGGTGGGAGGGCGAGGCGGGCATCCCGCCAACGACGAACGCCCGGCCTCCAGGGGAGACCGGGCGTGCGCGAGGCCGAAGGATGCGGCGCCGGCGGCGCCGCATCCGGTGGTCGGGCTCAGTACTTGCGGACGAGCGCGGCCGGGACCGGCGAGACGGGGGCCGGGCTGTAGAGCGGGATGATGAAGCGCACCCAGCCGTCGGTGGAGTAGTTGTCGCGGGCGCCGCGGAAGGCGGTCGCCGGGATGGTGGCGCCGGTCACGACGTCGCGGGCGACGTAGGCCTGGACCTTGAACACCTTGAAGTCGTAGCCGACGAGGCCGCCGAGGGCGAAGCGGCCGCGGTTGCCGGCTGCCGCGCTGAACGGGCTGATGTCGAAGTTGTAGGTGCCGTAGCCGACGCCGCCGATTTCGAAGTTGCCGAAGGTCTTCGTGGCCGTGAGGTCGAAGTTCAGGGCATCCGAGAGGCGGAACGGGCCGAGGACGGCGCCGACCGGACCACCGAAGCGGCCGGGGCTGTCGTAGATGTTGGCGGTCAGGTTGGCGGTGATGTTCCAGCCGTCACCCGTGTAGCTGCCGGCGACGCCGAAGCGGTAGGTGTTGGAGGAAAGCTGCGGCAGGATCGGGGTGCCGCCGAGGCCGACGCCGAGCGAGCCACGGTCGCCGTTCAGGTCGTTCAGGTACACGCCGCCGAGCAAGCTGACGCCGAAGTTGCCGCCGAGGTCGAAGGCCCAGATGCCGCCGACGAAGGTGCCGACGTTGATCGAGATGTCCTTGTTGGCGACGCCGGCCGGGTTACGGGTGAACACGAACACGGTCGGGGGGGCGACGAGGAGCTCGATGCGGCCGCCGAACGGCACCAGCGGGGTCGACCACACGAGCACCGGGATGTTAACGGCGGTGTCGGGATCGTTCCGGCCGTCGGTGCGGCGGTAGGTGAAGGTGTTCAGGGCGTAGATGCCCTCCGGGAGCGGCGCGCCGATGGCGAGGCCGACCTGCTCACCGGGAACGGTGGTGCTCTGCGCGTGGGCGATTGTGGACGTCATTCCGACCGAGAGCGCGACCGCGCCGGCCGCGAGCCAGTTCTTCATCATTATTTGGTCCTTCCCAAGGTCTCAGGCTTCCGTCCCGCTTTCGGCATTACCGTGCCGGTCATATCCGCCTGTGGCGATCGCCGTTCGATACCTGCCGAGCGCCCCCACGGAGCCGCCCCGTCTCAACGTCTCGGACTATTCTACAAACCCCCCGGGAAAGACAGAGTAATGCTTGCGTGTTCGGCACATCCGGCCCAACCGTTGCGCAAAAGCCGCATTTTTGCGGCGATGCAACACATGCCCTAGGCACCCCATTCGGCAAAATATCGTTGAATGGTCAAGCTGTTGTCCCTGCCTGGGACGGGATGAACCGGCAACCCCGCGGCCCGGCCCGTCCCCGCTTCGGGGGCCCCGCGGCGGGCCCGCCGAGCCCGTTCTCGCCCCGGCGGAGCGCGCATCCGGCCCCTGCAGGCCCCGAATCACGGCCCCGTCCGGAGGCGGTCGGAGCCCTGGGGCGGCAGAATCTGCCGAGTCGCGCGTATGGAGTTTGCGCCCGCGGGAGGGCGGGGAGCCGTCGCCGCGAAGGACCGGCCTCGCGCGCCGCCGCGCCGTCCTCCTGAAGGTCGAAGCCCCCCTCACACCGGAGGCGCGGGCGAGGGGGCGCCGGGGGAGGACGGCCCTAGTGCGCGGCTTTCCGGCGGGCCGGAGGCTTGGGGGAGCGGCGGTCCAGCACCTCCCGCAGGAAGCGGCCGGTATGGCTGGCCGTCGAGGCCGCGATCTGCTCGGGCGTGCCCTCGGCCACGACACGGCCGCCGCCGTCGCCGCCCTCCGGGCCCATGTCGATCACCCAGTCGGCCGTCTTGATGACTTCGAGGTTGTGCTCGATGACGACGACAGTATTTCCCTGGTCGACAAGCTCGTGCAGCACTTCCATCAGTTTTGCGACGTCGTGGAAATGCAATCCGGTGGTGGGCTCGTCGAGGATGTACAGGGTGCGCCCGGTGGCACGCTTCGACAGTTCCTTCGACAGCTTGACCCGCTGGGCCTCGCCGCCGGAGAGCGTGGTCGCCTGCTGGCCGACGCGGACGTAGTCCAGGCCGACGCGCTTCAGCGTCTCCATCTTGTCGCGGATCGAGGGCACCGCCTTGAACAGCTCGGCCGCCTCCTCGACGGTCATGTCGAGCACGTCGGCGATGGACCGCTCGCGGTACTTCACCTCCAGGGTCTCGCGGTCGTAGCGCTTGCCCTTGCAGACGTCGCAGGTGACGTAGACGTCCGGCAGGAAGTGCATCTCGATCTTGATGACGCCGTCGCCAGAGCAGGCCTCGCAGCGCCCGCCGCGGACGTTGAAGGAGAAGCGCCCCGGCTGGTAGCCCCGGGCCTTGGCCTCCGGCAGGCCGGCGAACCAGTCCCGGATCGGCGTGAAGGCGCCGATATAGGTGGCCGGGTTCGAGCGCGGGGTCCGCCCGATGGGCGACTGGTCGATGTCGATCACCTTGTCGAGGTGCTCCAGCCCCTCGATCCGCCCGTAGGGCGCCGGGTGCTCCACCGCCCCGTTCAGCTTCTTGGCCACCGCCTTGTAGAGCGTGTCGATGACGAGGGTGGACTTGCCGCCGCCGGAGACCCCCGTCACGCAGGTGAAGGTCCCGAGGGGGATCGCGATGTCCACGTCCTTGAGGTTGTTGCCCCGGGCGCCGAACACCGCCACCGTGCCCTTTCGGCCCTTGCGCCGGGCGGTGGGCATCCGCACGGCGAGTTCGCCGGTCAGGTACTTCGCCGTCAGCGAGGCCGGGTTGGCCAGCACCTCGGCGGGGGTGCCCTGGGCGATGATCTCGCCCCCATGGATACCCGCGCCGGGCCCGACATCGACCACGTAGTCGGCCTGCAGGATCGCGTCCTCGTCGTGCTCCACGACGATCACCGAGTTGCCGAGGTCGCGCAGGCGCTTGAGGGTGCCGAGCAGGCGTTCGTTGTCCCGCTGGTGCAGGCCGATGGAGGGCTCGTCCAGCACGTAGAGCACGCCGGTGAGGCCGGAGCCGATCTGGCTCGCCAGCCGGATGCGCTGGCTCTCGCCCCCGGAGAGGGAGCCGGAGCCCCGGGCGAGCGTCAGGTATTCGAGGCCCACATCCATCAGGAAGCTCAGCCGGTCGCTGATCTCCTTCAGGATCCGCACGGCGATCTCGTTCTGCTTCTGGGTCAGCTTCTCCGGCAGCTCGGCGAACCAGCGGTGCGCCTTGCTCACCGAGAGGCCGGTGACGTCGGCGATGTCGTGCATCGCCACCTTCACCGCCAGCGCCTCGGGCTTGAGCCGCTTGCCGAGGCAGGCGGCACAGGGCGTCTCGCTCATGAAGCGGCCGATCTCCTCGCGCACCGCGTCGGAGTCGCTCTCCTTGTAGCGGCGCTCGAGGTTCGGGATCACGCCTTCGAACGGCTTGTTCACGGCGTACTTGCGCAGGCCGTCGTCGTACTGGAAGCGGATCGGCTGGCGGCCGGAGCCCTGGAGCACCACGGCCCTGTCGGCATCCGCGAGCTTGCCCCAGGGGGTGGCGGTGCTGAACCCGTAATGGGCGGCGAGGGCGTCGAACGTCTGGCCATAGTAGGGCGAGGTCGACTTCGCCCAGGGCGCCACCGCCCCGCGCTTCAGGCTGAGCGCCGGGTCCGAGATGACCAGCTCGGCGTCGATCCGCATCTCATGGCCGATGCCGCCGCAGGTCGGGCAGGCGCCGAACGGGTTGTTGAACGAGAACAGCCGCGGCTCGATCTCGGCGATGGTGAAGCCCGAGACCGGGCAGGCGAAGCGCGACGAGAAGGTGATGGAGCGCGCCTCCTCCCCCTCGGCCACGTCGGCGAAGACGACCTCGGCGATGCCGTCGGCCAGCTCCAGGGCGGTCTCGAAGGAATCGGCCAGCCGCGAGGCGATGTCGTCCCGCACGACGATGCGGTCCACCACCACGTCGATGTCGTGCTTCAGCTTCTTGTCGAGCTTGGGGGCGTCGTCGATGGCGCAGAACTCGCCGTCGATCCGCAGGCGCTGGAATCCCTTCTTCTGGAACTCGGCGATCTCCTTGCGGTACTCGCCCTTCCGGCCCCGCACCACGGGCGCCAGCAGGTACAGCCTCGTCTTCTCCGGCAGGGTGAGCACCCGGTCGACCATCTGCTGGACGGTCTGGCTCTCGATCGGCAGGCCGGTGGCCGGCGAATAGGGGATGCCGACCCGCGCCCAGAGCAGGCGCATGTAGTCGTAGATCTCCGTGACCGTCCCCACCGTCGAGCGGGGGTTCTTCGAGGTGGTCTTCTGCTCGATGGAGATGGCCGGCGACAGCCCGTCGATCTGATCGACATCGGGCTTCGACATCATCTCCAGGAACTGGCGGGCATAGGCCGAGAGCGATTCGACGTAGCGCCGCTGCCCCTCGGCATAGATCGTGTCGAAGGCCAGCGACGACTTGCCCGAGCCGGACAGGCCGGTGAACACCACCAGCCGGTCCCGGGGGATCGTCAGGTCCACGTTCTTCAGGTTGTGCTCCCGCGCGCCCCGCACGGAGATGACCCGCCGGTCGCGCTCCGCCCGGTCCGCCGAATCGAACAGCCGTTCGAGCTTGGCGTCGATGGCGGCCTCGGCCTTGGCGGCGCGCGGGGGCGCCTTGGCCGCGGCCTTCGTCGTGGGCTTGGCCGCGGGCGTCGTCGCAGCCTTGGCCGCGCTGCGGGCGGGGGCGGGGCTTTCGGCGGCCTGCTTCTGGGCTCCGGCTCGGGCTCTTGCCATGAGGGCGGCGGTCTTTCGAGGCGTCGATGCGGATCGGTCGATGGGCGGAGGGCATCGCGGCCGGCGGACCGGCCGTGACATTGGCTCATGTCGATCCCCGCAGGCCGATGGCAAGGTGCGGAGGTCCTTTGGCGGACCCGACCCCGCGGGAGCGTGCTAGAACGGAATGAGTACGCGGGCAACCGTCCAGGCCGCGCAGGCTTGGCCCCCCGACGCCCACCGCACGCATGACGGCACCGGGCAGGGCGCCCCTCACCGCAAGGCAGCCGGGTGTCCGCGCGCATTGCGATGCCGCGCCATGCGTCCCACACCGTCCCGGTCCCGACCTGCCATTGCCGGTGCCGATGCCCGCCCTCACCACGACCGATGCCCCCGACTCCGCAGCGCGCGCCGGAATGTGGTCCACCCGCCTGTTCTTCCTGATCGTCGGGATCGGCACCGCCGCCTGGGCGCCCCTGGTGCCGTACGTGAAGCTCCGGGCCGGCCTCGGCGAGGCGCAGCTCGGCCTGCTCCTGCTCTGCCTCGGTGTGGGCTCCATCGCGGCGATGCCCCTCGCCGGGGCGGCCTCGGCGCGGTTCGGGCTCCGGCCGGTCTTCCTCGTCGGCACCGCCGCCATCGGCCTGACCCTGCCGGTCCTCGCCACCGCCGATGCGGCCTCGGTGCTGGCGCCCGCCCTATTCCTGTTCGGCGCGGGGATGGGGGTGGTCGATTGCGCCATGAACCTCCAGGCCGTCGCCGTCGAGCGCACGGCCGGGCGCCCGATGATGTCGGGCTTCCACGGGCTCTACAGCCTCGGCAGCCTCGTGGGCGCCCTCGCCGCCGGGGCACTCCTCATCGCCGGCCTCGGCCCGGCCGCCACCACGCTCCTGGCGGTCGCAGCCATCGGGGCGCTGCTGGCCGCCGCGTGGCCCGGCATCCTGGCCCGCGCCGCGACCGCCGGGGGGCCCGCCTTCGCCCTCCCGCGGGGCGCCGTGCTGCTGATCGGCGTGCTGTGCGGCATCGTCTTCCTGACGGAGGGCTCCGTGCTCGACTGGAGCGCCGTCTTCCTCGTGCAGGACCGGGGGCTCGATCCGGCCCGGGCCACCCTGGGCTATGCCGCCTTCTCGGTGACGATGACGGCGGGCCGGCTCGCGGGCGACCGGATCGTCGCCCGGCTCGGACGGCCGAGGGTCCTCGTCCTCGGCGGCCTCTGCGCCGCGGCGGGCCTCGCCGTGACGGTCCTCGTCCCGGACTGGGGGGCGGCGCTCCTCGGCTACGCCCTGGTCGGGGCGGGCTGCGCCAACATCGTGCCGGTGCTGTTCACCGCCGCCGGCCGGCAGGAGGCGATGCCGCCCAGCGTCGCCGTCCCGGCCGTGACCACCTTCGGCTATGCCGGCGTCCTCGCCGGGCCGGCGGCCATCGGCTTCATCGCCCAGGCCACCAGCCTGCCCGCGGCGTTCCTCACCGTGGCCGTCCTGCTCGTCGGCGTCGCCGGGGCGGGGCGCAGGCTCAAGCTCTGAGCCGTCACCCCTCCGCGTTGCGGGCCATGAAGGTCGCGGGGGTGCCGTCCTGCGGATCGACGAACACGATGTCGGTGGGCGCCCGCCGGGGCGTGTCGATGGAGAGGAACACCACCGGTTCGCCGGGCGCGATCTCCGGCATGGCGTGCACCGTGCCCTTCTGGAAGAACAGCAGCTGCCCCGCCGTGAAGGGGGCGACCGTCGCGGCATCGCCCATCCAGAACGTCCCCCCGCCGGACAGGCAGTAGAGATACTCGTCGCAGGTCTCGTGATAGTGCGGCGGCGTCGGGCGGTAGACCCGGAACACCCGGGCGCTCGCCGCCGGCCGGTCGGTCAGGTAGGTGTCGACCAGCAGCGTCGCCGCATGCGGCGGCAGGGCGGCGGCGATGGCCGCCACGTCGAAGATGCCGGTCCCGTCCGCCGCCTCGCCCATTCCGAACCTCCCTATCCGGTGAAGCCTTCCAGCACGATCTTGCCCTTGGCCCGGCCGGACTCGATCATCTCGTGGGCGCGCCGGAGGTTCCGCGCGTCGATCGCCCCGTAATGCTTGCCCAGGGTGGTGCGCAGGCGCCCGGCATCCACCAGACGCGACACCTCGTCGAGGAGCCGGCCCTGCGCCGCGATGTCGGCGGTGGCGAACATCGAGCGGGTGAACATGAACTCCCAGTGCAGGGACAGGCTCTTGCGCTTGAGGAGGGAGACGTCGAGGCTGTCCGGATCGTCGATCAGCCCGAACCGTCCCTGCGGGGCGATCAGCGCGGCGATCTCGGACAGGTGCGCGTCGGTGTTCGTGGTCGAGAACACGAGGCCGGGCGCCCCGAGGCCGAGGGCGGCCACCTCGGCGGCGAGCGGCCGGGAATGGTCCACGACGTGGTGCGCCCCGAGGTCCCGGCACCACTGCGCCGTCTCCGGCCGCGACGCGGTGGCGATGACGGTGAGGTCCGTGAGCTGGCGGGCGAGCTGGATCGCGATGGAGCCGACGCCCCCGGCCCCGCCGACGATGACGAGGGCCGGCGCCGCGCCGGGCACGGGCTTGCCCGTGTCGAGCCGGTCGAACAGGGTCTCCCAGGCGGTGATCGCCGTCAGCGGCAGGGCGGCGGCCTGGGCCCAGTCCAGGCTCCGCGGCTTGCGCCCGACGATGCGGGCATCGACGCAGTGGAACTCCGCGTTCGTCCCCTGCCGCCCGAGATCGCCCGCATAGAAGACCGCATCGCCCGCCGCGAACCCGGACACCTCCGCCCCGGCCGCCACCACGGTGCCCGCCGCATCCCAGCCCAGGACCTTGGCGGCGCCCGCCTCGGGCTCGGCCCGGCGCCGGACCTTGGTGTCGACGGGGTTCACCGAGACCGCCTCGACCTTCACCAGCAGGTCGTGCGGGCCGGGCTCCGGCTGCGGCAGGTCGAGGTCGATCAGCGCCTCCGCATCGGTGATCGGCAGGGACTTGCGGTATCCGACGGCGCGCATCGCGACCTCCTGTGGTGGTTGCCGGCCTGATGCCGCCGCGCTTCCCCCCGCGCAAGTACGCACATAAACAGCCCATAGTGCCGAAAAGGATACCGTCATGGCCCGCACCCGCCATCATCCGGGCGATTGCAGCCCCGGCTGCGCCGTCGAGGCGACCCTCCGGCTCATCGACGGCAAGTGGAAGGGCGTGATCCTCTACCACCTCCTGGAGGGGACCCTGCGCTTCAACGAGATCCGGCGGCGGCTGACCCGCGTCACCCAGCGGATGCTCACGACGCAGCTTCGCGAGATGGAGGCGGACGGGCTCATCGCGCGGAAAGTCTACGCCGAGGTCCCACCCAAGGTGGAGTACAGCCTGACCGCGCGCGGACGCACGCTGGAACCGATCATCACCGCGCTGAAGACTTGGGGAGACCTGCACACCCAGTCGGCCGACCAGACGCGCAGTGCCGCTTAATCGTGCAATTTGCATAGGTTAAGTTCAGCGGAGACGAACGAGAAATTTAACAACCTCAGTAAGAATTGAGCCGGTCGAATCCACCTGTGATCCCGTCATGGCTCTGCTCTCAACACTGCATTCGCGCATCCTCGCCGTGGCGTTGGCGCCCTGCCTCGCCTTCGCGGGCGCCGCCGGCCTGACCGTCTCGGAGCAGTAGTCGCGCCGCGCGGAGATGGTGCGGGTCGAGGACCTCGTCGGTGTGGCCTCCCGGATCAGCGCCTTCGCCCACGAGGCGCAGCGGGAGCGGGGCGCGTCGAGCCTGTTCATCGGGGCGAAGGGCGCGCAGTTCGGGCCGGAGCTGGCGGCCCAGCGGGGCCGCACCGACGCCGCCCTCGCAGGCTTGCGGGAAGCGGTGGCCGCCGGGGGCTTTCCGGCGATGGGCGGGGCCGCCGACGCGGCCGCCAGGGATTTCGTCCAGCGGCTCGGGGGGCTCGGGGCGCAGCGCAAGATCGTGGACGGCCTGGCGACGCCGGCACCGCAGGCGGCGGCGTTCTACACGGGCATGATCGGCGCCGGCCTCGGCCTGGTGCGGGACATGGGCGGCGCCATGGACGAAGCCGGGATCGCCGCCCGGGCCAACGCCTACGCGGCCTTCCTGCTGATGAAGGAGGCGGCGGGCCAGGAGCGGGCGGCGGCCTCGGCCGTCTTCGCATCGGGCACCTACGACCTCGCCGCCTCCCGGCGCCTCGCGACGCTGGCCGCCCGCCAAGCGAGCTATGCCGACATGTTCCGCGCCGGGGCGGCGCCGGCCCAGGCCGCCGCCCTCGATGCCGCCGAAGCCGGCGCCCCCGCCCGGGAAGTGGCCCGGCTGCGGGAGACTCTGCTCGGCGCCATGCCCGGAGACCCGCCGGCCTTCCGGGACGCGCCGGGCTGGTTCACGCTCGCCAGCCAGCGCATCGACGGGCTGAAGGGCGTCGAGGACACGCTGACCGGCGACCTCGTGGCCCAGGCCCGCACCCTGCGGGCCGGGGCCGAGCGGATGCTCTGGCTCTGGGTCGGCGGCGCGCTCGCCCTGCTCCTGGCCTCCGCCGGCATCGCCGCCGCCCTCGGCACGGCGATCAGCCGTCCCCTCGACCGCGTCGCCCGGGCCCTCACCGCCATCGGCCGGGACGACGGCGAGGCCGACTCGGTCGCCCTGCCGACGGGCGGCCCCCGCGAGCTGCGCGCCATCACCGGCGCGGCGGTGACGTTCCGCGAGAGCCTCGCCGAGCGCCGGGCGGCGCGGGCGGCCCAGGAGCGCATGGCGGTGGAGCACGCCGCCGCCCAGCACGAGGCCGCGCGGATGCTGGCCGACGACTTCGAGGCGCAGGTGGGCGGCATCGTCGAGGCGGTCTCCGCCGCCGCGAGCCAGCTCGAATCCTCGGCGCTCGGCATGGCCAGGGCGGCCCGCGACACGACCGGCCTGAGCCGGGCCGTGGCCAGCGCCTCGGCCTCGGCGGCGGGCTCGGCCGACGCGGTGGCCGCCGCGACGGAGGAGCTGTCCGTCTCCGTCCGGGAGATCGCCTCCCAGGTCGGCGCGTCGGCCACCCTCGCCGCCTCGGCGGAACGGGACGCCGACGGCGCCGCCGGGCAGGTGCGCCGCCTCGCCGAGGCCGCCGCCAGCATCGGCGAGATCGTCGGCATGATCTCGAACGTCGCCAGCCAGACCAACCTCCTCGCCCTCAACGCCACCATCGAGGCGGCCCGGGCCGGGGAGGCCGGGCGCGGCTTCGCGGTGGTCGCCGCGGAGGTTAAGGAGCTCGCCTCCCAGACGACCCGCGCCACCGAGGACATCGCCGCCAAGGTCGCGGAGATCACGGGGGCCACGCAGGCCTCGGTGCGGTCCATCGGCGGCATCACCGCCGTGGTGCGCGACCTCGCCCGCATCGGCTCCGACATCGCGGCCATGGTGGAGGAGCAGGGGGCCGCCACCGCCGAGATCGCCCGGACGACTGCGCAGACCTCGGAGGATACCCGCGCCGTCTCGGGCCATGTGGCGGGGGTCGACACGGCCGCCGCCACGGCGAGCCAGGGCTCGGATCAGGTGCTGGCGGCGGCCAGCGACCTGTCGCGCCAAGCGAACGCCCTCCACGGCGCGGTCGCCGGCTTCCTGACGCAGGTGAGGGCGGCCTGACCCCGCGGCAACCCCGCGCCCGGTTCGACGGGGTCGCCATCGCCGCCTGCGATCCGATCCCGGCCTCGGACACAGACTCGACTCATTTGTGGCATGATCTGGACGGCCGGGGTCGCGCGGCTCTGCGACCTCCGGTACTAGAGGATACGTGCGCTCCGGCGAGGCGCAGGCAAGCGAGGCGTGGGGGCGTCGAGCATGAACCAGGACGGACACGGCCCATTCGGCGGCGATCTGGCCTGACGGCTGCCATCCGCTTGCTGTTCTCTCGACGTTCGCTCGCTCCGCCGAAGGGGGCCGCCCGCTTCCTGCTGGTCGCCTGGGCGGCCGGCGCCGCCGGCTTGGCCCTGCCCGAGCCGGCCCGCGCCTTCGATCTGTTCGGGCTGTTCGGGTCCGAGCCCGAGCCGCCGGCCCCGAGCCCGACGGCATTGCCCTATGCCGCCAAGATCACCGGCACCGACGATTCCGACATCCTGACCGCCGTGCAGGATGCCTCGGCCCTGTACCGCCTGCGCCAGGAGGCGCCGCCGGACGGGGAGGGGCTGGTCCGCCGGGCCGAACTGGACCTCGGCAAGCTGACGGACGTGCTCTCCGGCTACGGCTACTACCAGGGCCGGGCCGAGATCCGCATCGACGGCGTGCCCGTGGCGCCGGGGCGGACGGAGGCGGCGGTGCGCGCCGCGGAGGCGTGGCGCAACCGCGGCCTCGTCCCCGTGAAGCTCGCCGTGGACCTCGGCCCCCTCTACCATCTCCGCCGGATTGCGGTGCGGGACCCGGCCGGGCGCCCCTTCCCGGAGGAGGTCCTGCCCCCGCGCCTCACCCGCGTCGGGGACGACGTGCCGGCGCGGTCCGCCGCGGTGCTCGCCCGGGAGGCGGCCATCGTCGATCGCTTCCGCGCCCAGGGGCATCCCTTCGCCAAGGTGGTGAACCGCGACCCGGTGGTGGACGACACCGCCCACGTCATGGACGTGACCTTCACCCTCGATCCGGGGCCGAAGGCCGGGATCGGGGCGGTGAGCGTCAGCGGCGCGCCGGGCATGGACCCGGCCACGATCCGCTCGTTCATCTACGCGGAACCGGGCGACCCCTACTCGCCCCAGGAGGTGGCGGCGATCCGCCGGTCGGTGGCGCGCCTGGAGGGGCTCGGCTCGGTGCGGGTGCGCGAGGGAACGGAACTCGACGCGGACGGCAACCTGCCGCTCTTCGTGGAGCTGACCGAGCGCGAGAAGAACCTGATCGGCGTCTCGGCGCGCTACTCCACCGTCGATGGGCCGGGGGTCCGGGCCTACTACGCCAACCGCAACCTGTTCGGCGGCGGCGAGACCTTCCGCCTGGATGCCGACATCTACTATCTCGGCCTCGGCTACGACCCGTTCGCGCAGCAGCGCAAGCAGGCGGGCATCGGCACCAACGGCCTCGGGGGGCGCCTCTCGGCGACCTACGTGCAGCCCGCCCTCTGGGGCACCCGCAACGACTTCCTGGCGAACGCCTTCGTCACCCGCGAGGTGCAGCAGAGCTATCTCGTGGACGGCGGCGGCATCTCCGGCGCGATCCGCCACCGCTTCTCTGACACGTTCTCGGCGCAGATCGGCCTCGACGCGCAGGCGGGCCGCTCGCAGGACGCCCTCGGCACGGTGAACTACCGGCTGATCGGCGTGCCCGCCTCCGTCACCTACGATTCCACCGACAGCCTGCTGGACCCGACCAAGGGCTTCCGGGCCATCGCCTCGCTCGCCGCCTATCCCGGCGCCATCTCGGACCCCGGCATCCTCGTCGCCAAGGCCCAAGGCTCGACCTACTACTCCCTCGACGACGAATCCCGGTACATCCTGGCGGGGCGGATCGGCTTCGGCTCCGTCTCGGGGGCGAAGCTCGGCGAGATCCCGGACAACTTCCGCTTCTTCGCGGGCGGCGGCGGCTCGGTGCGGGGCTACCCCTACCGGACGCTCGGGCCCATCGGCCCGTTCAACCTGCCCATCGGCGGGCGCAGCCTGCTCGAAGCCTCCCTGGAGGCGCGGATCAAGATCACGGACACGATCGGCGTGGTGCCGTTCTTCGACGCGGGCACCGCCTTCGCCTCGTCCCTGCCGGATTTCGACGAGACTATCCGCAAATCGGTGGGCATCGGCCTGCGCTACTACACCGGCATCGGCCCGATCCGCGCCGACCTCGCCTTCCCCCTCGACGCCTACAAGGGCGGCCACGTCCGCCCCGCCGTCCTGTATCTCAGCCTCGGTCAGGCGTTCTGATGGGTGTGTTCACGCAGCGCAGCGCCACTCCCTCCCCCCTCTGCGGGGGGAGGGGCATCGTCGCCCTCCTCGCCGTTCTCCTCTGCCTCCTCATCCTCGCGCCGCTTAGCCCCCGCGCCGAGGACGCCGACAAGTCCGTCCTCGGGGGGCTGCTCTCGAAGGCCCTCTCCACCCCCGCCTCCCGCGTCTCCATCGGCGCGGTGGACGGGGCCCTGTCCTCGGACGCGGTGATCCGCGACGTGGCGGTAAGCGACCGGGCCGGCGTCTGGCTGAAGCTCGACAAGGCCCGGATCGTCTGGCGCCGGCTGGCGCTGCTGTCGGGCCGGCTCGAGGTCGACACCCTGGAGATCGGCCGGCTGGAAGTCCTGCGCCGGCCGCTTCCCGGCCCGACGCCGGAGGAGGCCAAGCCCGACGGGAAGCTGCTCCCCGACCTTCCCGTGAAGGTCGAGATCAAGGGCTTCACCCTGGCGGAGCTGGTGCTCGGCGAGACCGTCGCCGGCCAGCCCGCGCGGCTCTCGGCGAAGGGGCGGGCGAAGCTCGGGGCGGCGAGCGAGGGGCTCGACCTGCGGGCGGAGGCCAAGCGCCTCGACGCGGCGGGCTTCTTCACCCTCGCCCTCGCCTACATCCCCACCGGCGACCGCCTCGACATCAAGGCCAACCTGATGGAGGAGGCGGGGGGCCTGCTCTCCAAGGCCGCCTCCATCCCCGGCGCACCGCCCATCGCCTTCGACCTCGACGGCACCGGCACCCTGGACGCCTGGAACGCCAAGCTCGACTTCACCGCCGGCCCGGAGATCGGCGCCAAGGGCGGCGCCCGCATCAGCCGCGTCGGCGCCGAGCGGCGGCTCGCCCTCGACCTCGCCGCGCGGATCGAGGGGCTGGTGCCCGGCCCGGCCGCCTCCGTCTTCGCCGGCACCACCAAGCTCGAAGGAGCGCTGGGCTTCGCCGACAGCGGCGCCTTCCGCATCGACCGGCTGGAGCTGGCCTCCCGCACCGCGCGGCTGGCGGCGTCGGGCGGCGTCACCGCCGACCGGGTCGCCGACCTGACCCTCCAGGCCCGCGCCCTGCCCACCGAGGGCGAGGTGACGAAGGCCGGCGAAGCGGAGATCGCCAAGCTCGTCTTCGACGGCAGCCTGAAGGGGCCGCTCACCACCCCCACCGTGCGGGGCAAGCTCGACGCCGCCGGCCTGCGCAGCCGCGACTCCGCCCTGGACAAGGTGGCCGCGACCCTCTCCGTCGAGCCGGAGGGCGACGCCAAGGCCGGGCGCTTCGCCATCGCGGCGGATGGCGACGCCGAGGGCCTGCGCCTCGCCGACCCGGCCCTGCGCCGGGCCATCGGCTCCTCCGCCAAGCTGACGCTGCGCGCCACCTCCGGCCCGGACGGGGTGATCGACGTCACGCGCCTCACCGCCGTGTCGGATACCGCCCGGGCCTCCTATGCGGGGCGGATCGGCCAGAACACCCTCGCGGGCACCCTGGACGCCGCCCTGCCGGATCTGGCCTCGTTCTCCGGCCTCGCCGGGCGCGGCTTGGCCGGCAGCCTGGAGGCGAAGGCCCGCCTGTCGGGCGATCCGGCCCGCAAGGCGCTCGCCGCCGATCTCACCGTCACGGCGGCGGGGCTGAGCACGGGCAGCGGCCCGGCCGACCGCCTGCTCGGCCGGGCCCCGAGCCTGACCGGCCGGGTCTCGCGCAGCTATGACGGCTACGGGTTCGACCACCTGCGCCTCGACGGCGCCGGCCTCGTCGCGAGCCTCCAGGGCGAGGCGACGGCGAGCGCCGCCAATGTCGGCGCCCATGTGGATATCCGCAGCCTCGCCGACCTCGATTCCCGCTTCACCGGCAAGGCCGCCCTCGACGGGCGGCTGACCGGCTCCCTGGAGAAACCGGACGTCGCCCTGGCGCTCACCGCGCCCTCGGCCACCGCGGACGGGAAGCCGATCCGCAACCTCGCCGTCGAGGCGGCGCTCACCGACGCCACCGGCGCGGCGGACGGCACGCTGAAGCTGTCCGGCGACATCGGCGGCAAGCCCCTGTCCGGCGGGGCCCACCTCGCCCGCACCATGCCGCCGGCCGGCGCCGACTGGGTGCTCGATCGCCTCGCCCTGAACCTCGGCTCGGTGGCCGTGGCCGGCGATGCGGCGCTGGCCGAGGACACCCGCCTCGCCGCGGGCAACCTGACCGTGCGGGCGGGCGACCTCGCCGACCTGTCGCCCCTGAGCCCCGAGACCCTGTCGGGCCGCCTCGACGCCACCGTGACCCTCGCCCGGGACGGAGGCCGCCAGGACGTGGCGGTCCGCGCCACCGGCGCCAACCTGCGCTACGGCGACACCGCCCTGAGCCGCCTGGATGCCGACCTGCGCGGCGGCGACATCCGCGCCCGGCCGGTGCTCGACGGGCACCTCGATGCGGACCGGGTCGTGGCCGCGGGGCAGGTCATCGACAGCCTGCGGCTGGCGGCCACCGGCACCCCTGCCGCCAGCGACGTCACCCTCACCGCCCGCGCCCGGGGCTTCGCCCTCGACGGGGCCGCCCGGGTGATCCCCGCCGCCGCGACGCGGATCGAGATCGCCCGGCTCTCCGCCGCGCGGGGGGCCGACCGCTTCGCCCTGACCGGCCCGGCCGCCATCACCCTCGCCGAGGGCGGGGCGGTGATCGACGGGCTCTCCATCGCCGCCGGGTCCGGACAGGTGACGGTATCCGGCAAGGCCGGCAGGGACCTCGACCTCCGGGTCGCCATCCGCGCCCTGCCCCTGTCGCTGGCCCGGATCGCCTCGCCCGACCTCGCCCTCTCCGGGACGCTCGACGGCGAGGCCGACCTGCACGGCAGCGCGAGCCGGCCGGAGGGGCGGTACGCCCTCAAGGTCGCCCGCCTCGTCGCCCCGCAGACCCGCAGCGCCGGGCTGCCGCCCATCGAGGCGGAGGCGAAAGGCGTCCTCTCGGACGGTCAGGCCAGCCTCGAGGGCCGGGTCAGCGCCGGGCGCGGGATCGCGCTCACCCTCTCGGGCTCCCTGCCCGTCGAGCCGGGCGGGCGCCTCGCCCTGCGCGGCAAGGGCACCCTGGACGCGGCGCTCGCCAACTCGGTGCTGAGCGCCACCGGCCAGAGCGTCGCGGGCCGGGTGGCCATCGACGGCGGCGTGACGGGAACCCTCGCCGCGCCCCGGGCGGAGGGCAGCGCCACGCTCTCGGGCGGGAGCTTCACCGATCCCCTGAACGGCATCCGCCTCACCGGCATCGAGGGTCGGGTGGCCGGCCGGGGCGACACCCTGGTGGTGGAACGCCTCACCGCCGCGACCCGCAACGGCGGGCGCCTCGCGGTCGCGGGCCGGGTCGCCCTCGATCCGGCGGGGGGCTTCCCCGGCAACTTCCGCATCACCGCCGAGCGGGCCGAACTGGTCTCCAGCGCGCTGATGACGGCGGTGGCCGGGCTCGACCTGTCGCTCTCCGGGCCGCTGGCCCGCACGCCGCGAATCGCGGGGCGGGTCGATGTCGCCTCCATCGACGTCGCCGTGCCCGACCGCCTGCCGGCCACCGCCCGGCCGCTCCCCGGCGTCCGCCACGTCAACACGCCGCCGGAGCTGCGCGCCCGCCTCGCACAGCGGAAGGACGGCGCCGCCAAGGTGAAGGGCCAGAAGGCGGCCCCGCCCTTCGACGCGACCCTCGACGTCACCGTCGATGCGCCGAGCCGCATCTTCGTGCGCGGCCGGGGCATCGACGCGGAACTCGGCGGGTCGCTGCGGGTCACCGGCTCGTCGCGGGACCCGCGGGCCAACGGCGAGTTCTCCATGCGCCGGGGCCGGTTCGACCTCGTGGGCCAGCGCCTCGACTTCGACCGGGGGCGGATCACCTTCGCGGGCAACCTGACGACTCCCGACCTCGACTTCTCGGCCCAGACCAAGGCCGGCGACGTTACCGCACGGGTGGTGGTGAGCGGCCCCGCCGACGCGCCGCAATTCGCCCTCACCTCGGACCCGGTCCTGCCCCAGGACGAGATCCTGTCGCGCCTGCTGTTCAAGAAGGCGGCGGGCGGCCTCTCGGCCTTCCAGGCGCTGCAGCTCGCCCAGGCCGTGGCGCAGCTCTCGGGCGGGTCCGCCGGGCCGGACGTGTTCGAGCAGGCGCGCAAGGGGCTCGGCCTCGACAGCCTCGACGTCTCGACCGGGGCGAGCGGCGGCCCGGCGCTCGGCGCCTCCCGCTACATCTCGGACCGGGTCAGCATCGGCGTGAAGGCCGGCGCCAAGCCCGCCGACACCGCCGTGGGGGTGGATGTGGACGTCACCCGCCGGATCAAGCTCAAGGGCGAGGCGGGCAGCGACGGGCGGACCAGCCTCGGGGTCGGGGCCGAATACGAATGGTAGGTCTTCCCCCGCCGATCTCGGTCCCGTGGGATCGACTTGGCCCGCTCCTGGTCTAGTCTCCGTCAGGCACATTGCCGACCAAGCGAGTCCGATGGACGACCTCTACGAGAACGACGACAATCCCCCCGTCCCGGAGGACGGCTTCCTGAGGAAGCTGCCCATCGTCAACCGGCGGGGCCTCCATGCCCGGGCTTCGGCGAAGTTCGTGCAGACGGTGGAGCGGTTCGACTCCACCGTCACGGTCACCCGCGCGGGCGAGACGGTGGGCGGGCGCTCGATCATGGGTCTCCTGACCCTGGGGGCCGCCATGGGCACCCGCATCGCCGTCACCGCCGTGGGCGAGGACGCGCAGGACTGTCTCGACGCCATCGAGGCGCTGCTGGCCAACAGGTTCGGCGAGGACGAGTAGGCGCGGCTCAGCCGGTCTTCTCCGGCCACGCGCACAGGTCCGACACCGGGCAGCGCGGGCAGGCGGGCCTGCGCGCCGTGCAGGTGTCGCGCCCGTGGCGGAACAGCCAGACATGTGCGCCGTCCTTGTAGGCGTCGGGCACCAGGGCGGCGAGGCCGTCGGCCACCGCATCGACGGTGCGCCCCGGCGCGAGGGGAATGCGGTTCGAGACCCGAAAGACGTGGGTGTCGACGGCGATCACCTTCTCCCCGAAGGCGAAGTTCGCGGTCACCTCGGCGGATTTCCGGCCGATGCCCGGCAGGCCCCGGAGGGCCGCGGCCGTGCGCGGCACCTCGCCCCCAAACGAGCTCTCCAGGACCGCGCACAGCTTCACGATCGCCCGCGTCTTGGACGGGCCGAGGCCGACCGGGCGGACGATGTCGAGGATCCTGCCCTCGCCGAGCGCCAGGAGGGCCGCGGGCGTCGCGGCCTGGGCGAACAGCGCCTCCGACACCCGGGCGACGGTGGGCCCGGTGGATTGCGCCGAGAGCAGCACGCTCACCAGCAGGCGGAAGGGATCGGCGACGCCGAGGCCGGCCTTGGGGTCCGGATCGGCGGCGGCGAGCCGGGCCATCACCGCCGCGACCCGCCCGGCCTCCGCCGCATCCGGTGGCTCCCGCCGCCGCGCGGCGGAGCGGGTGCGCGCAAGCCCGTGAATCGTGTCGTCGCCCATCGGCGCGAAATAGGGCGGCGCGGGAGCTTTGCCGCAATCCGGCGTGTCAGGCCGCGTCCTGCGACCAGCCTTCGGGTCGCACGCCGAGGAAGGCACCGGTGGGGATCGGCCGGCGGACGGGGCCGGCGGCGACGGGCTGGGGATGGCCGCGGAGCGCGGGGGCGACCCCCGGCCGGGGCAGGGCGGCGAGGCGCCGCCGGAGGGCCGCGCCGACCGCTTCCAGCCTCGCCCGCCCGGGCAGCGCGTTCAGGGTGCGACCGCCCGGACGGTCCTGCCCGGAGGCCTGCGAGAGGCCGCCCTGGATCACGGTGAAGCGTCGCGCCATCGACTGTCCCGTCCTCGTCCGCCGCGTCCCGTTCCGGGACAACCTCGCGCCTGCCCGGCGCCCTCGGAGCGACTCTCTTCAAGGACGGTGCCGGCCCTCATCCGCCGGGGATGGCCAGCGGATTGTCGGTGAGCGCCGCCGCGTCGGGGGCGTCGAGGCGGGGGCGGCCGAGGAAGGCGTCCCACAGGCGGTGGACGAAGGCCGGATCGAGCCCGCTGAGGATCAGCACGAGGCGGGAGGTCCGGTCGGGGTCGGGCCATGCGGGCAGCGCCATCGGCGCGTGCACCACGTGCTGCACCCCGTGGACGACGAGGGGCCGGTCGGGATCGTCCGCCAGCGCGACGATTCCCTTGAGCCGCAGGATCTTCGGCCCGTGCCCCGAGCGCAGGAGGTCGAGGAACATCTCGAAGGCCGGGCGCGGCACGGGGGCCTCGCTGGTGAGGCAGACCGCCCGGATCGAGGCATCGTGCCGGTTCACGTCGAGGTCGCCTTCGGGCCCCGCCGCGAGCGCATCGGCGCCGAGCCAGGCCTGCACGTCCGCGCCCTTGCCCTCCAGGCCGAACAGGCCGCCGAGGAGGTCGGAGGCCGGGGTGTCCGCCGGGAGGACCGGGGCGGCCGGGTTGAGGGCGGCGAGCCGGGCGCGCAGGGCCGCCCCGTCGGCGGCGAGGTCGGCCTTGGTCAGGACGAGACGGTCGGCCACGGCCACCTGCCGTACGGCCTCGGGATGCGCGTCGAGGGTGGCCGCCCCGTGGACGGCATCGACCACGGTCACCACCGCCTGGAGGCGGTACCGCTGGACCAGATAGGGGTGGTAGATCAGGGCGTGCAGGATCGGCGCCGGGTCCGCCAGCCCGGTGGTCTCGATGACCACCCGCCGGAACGGGCCGATGCGCCCGTTGTCGCGCTCGCGCAGCAGGTCTTCCAGGGTGGAGATCAGGTCGCCGCGCACGGTGCAGCACAGGCAGCCCGCCCCGAGCAGCACCATGTCCTCGTCCACCGTCTCGATGAGCAGGTGATCGACGCCGATCTCGCCGAACTCGTTGACGATCACCACCGTGTCGGCGAGCGCGGGGTCCTTGAGCCAGCGGTTCAGGAGGGTGGTCTTGCCCGCCCCGAGGAAACCCGTGAGCACCGTGAGCGGGATCGGCTCAGGCCGGCGTGGATCGGGTGTCGGCGGGGGGGGAAGGGACATGGTGCCCGCATTGTCGTCACTGCGCGCCCCGCGCGCAATGACGGACGCGCCTCTACTCGTCGGCCTTGGCGGCCGACTTCCTGGCCGGCTTGGCGGCCGGCTTGGCCTCGGCCTTGGCGGGCACCTTGTGGACGGCCGGCTTGGCCGGCGCCTTGGCGGTCGCCTTGGCCTTGGTGAGCCCCTTGCCGGGCTTGGCCTCCGGCATGCCCGGCGTGTCGGACGCGGTGTAGGCGCTCGCCGCATGGGGGAGGGTCGTGCCCGACGCCGCCTTGGTGGCGGATTTCGCGGCACGGGCCTGGGCCGCGGCCTCCTTGACCGCCTGACGCTTGGCCAGGGCCGCCTCGCGCCGGGCCTTGGCCGCCTCCATCCGCGCGGTGCGGACATTCGCGGCGGCGGCCTGGGCCTCGGCCGCCTGCTCGGCCAGGATGCGCTGGCCCTCGCCCGGATCGCGCCCGATCCACACGGCGACCGGCTGCAGCGGCGCCCGCGGCGGCAGGGTGCGGGCCCGCATCGCCGGGCTGGAGAAGGCGGCGATGGCGAGCGACGGCGAGTTCGCCGCCATGCCGCCGAGGAGCTGGGCGGCGCTGGAGCCGGAGGCCGTCACCGCACCGGGGCCCTCTTCGATGGCGGGGACCTTCTTCCCGCCGCAGACGTAGGGACGCATGTCGGGCGGGGCGCCGAGCGAGGATGTCTGCAGGGCATCGAGGCCCGGCCCGTTGGCGCCGTCCTGCGCGAAGGCGTAGTCGAACAGGTCGGCGGTCTTCACGTCGCGCTCGCGGGGGCTCGGCTGGCCCATGACGATGGCGACGATGCGCCGGCCGTTGCGGGTGGCGGTGGCCACCACGTTGAAGCCGCCCGAGCAGATGAAGCCGGTCTTCATGCCGTCCGTGCCGGGGTAGCGCCCGAGCAGGCCGTTGTGGTTCGGGATCACCGCCCCGCCGAACTGGATCGCCGAGATGGAGAACAGGTCGCGGTCGTCGGGGAAATCGCGGATCAGGGCGCGGGCGAGGACGGCCATGTCGCGGGCCGAGGTCCATTGCCGCGGGTCGGGCAGGCCGTTGGGGTTGGTCCAGCGGCTGTCCTGCATGCCGATCCGGTGGGCCGTGTCGTTCATCATCGAGGCGAAGTTGTCGACCGTCCCGCCGAGGCTCTCGCCGATGGCGAAGGCCACGTCGTTGGCCGACTTCACCATGATGATCTTGAGGGCGTTGCCGAGGGTGAGCTGCGTGCCCGGCTTGAAGCCCATCTTGGAAGGGGGCTCGGCCGCCGCCGTGGGGGAGATGGTGATCAGCGTGTCCATTGAGGCCCGTCCCTGCCGGACGAGGTCGAGGGCCACGTAGGTCGTCATCAGCTTGGTGATGGAGGCCGGGTACCACGGGTCGGTCGGCGCCTGGGAGTAGATCACCCGGCCGGACTCGACGTCCGCCACGAGGATCGGCACCGTGACGGCTCCGGCCGCCCCGCCGAACACGCCGAGCAGCGCGGCGACGCCGGCGGCGCGGGCCAGGAGACGTCCCATTACGTGATCGAGCATCGGACCTGTCTCGTCGTGGAGCGGCGGGCGCCGTTCACACCGGGGGAAAGCGCGCAGCGAGCATGCCTTCAACGCAGGCTCCATGGCGATACGATGGCGGCCAAGCCGCCTGTGTGAACCGGGGGAAGTGGGTGCGGACGACCCGGCATGCGGGGCGGGGAGGGTGGTCGCATCCGCAGGCCGCGGGGTTGCGTGCGCCGGCCCCCGTGGCGCAACAGGGATCTGGCGCCGGATCGGCGCCTGTCAAACCGGATCCTGCCCAGGGCGGCGGACCGGGCGGGAGCGAGAGGGTTCGGGACGCGGGTGTCTTACGCGGTCAAGGAAATCTTCCACACCCTCCAGGGGGAGGGCGCACAGGCCGGGCGCGCGGCCGTGTTCTGCCGCTTCGCCGGGTGCAATCTCTGGTCGGGGCGCGAGGAGGACCGCGCCGCCGCGGCCTGCCGCTTCTGCGACACCGACTTCGTCGGCATGGACGGGGAGGGCGGGGGCCGCTTCCCCGACGCGGAGGCCCTCGCCGGGGCGATCGCCGCGACCTGGGAAGGCGGCCCGCACGCCCGCTACGTCGTCTTCACGGGGGGCGAGCCCCTGCTTCAGCTCGACGCAGCGCTGATCGCGGCCGTCCACCGGAGCGGCTTCGAGATCGCCATCGAGACCAACGGGACGCTGCCCGCACCGGCGGGCATCGACTGGATCTGCGTCAGCCCGAAGGGCCGCAACGCCCTGGCGCAGACGACCGGGGACGAGCTGAAGCTCGTCTTCCCGCAGGACGAGGCCCGGCCCGAGGCTTTCGCCGACCTGCCGTTCCGGCACCGCTTCCTCCAGCCCATGGACGGGCCGGAGGCGGCGGCCCACACGCAGGCCGCCATCGCCTATTGCCGGGGCGACGCCCGCTGGCGCCTGTCGCTGCAGACCCACAAGATGATCGGCATCCCCTGAGGGCGTTCGGCGAGCGCGGCCCCTCCGCGGCCCCTTCGCGCCCGCCGCCGGGCGACCCCAGGGTTGACATGTGCGGCGCAGCGACGGCATCGCCCCACCGGGCCGGTGCCTGCTCGCAACCCGGCCGGCAGGACAGGTTGCGCCGAGGTATCCCGTGGACGTGATCGAAACGCGAATTCCGGCGGTGAAGCGCATCGTTCCGAAGCGGTTCGGCGATGCCCGCGGCTGGTTCTCCGAGACCTTCCGGACGGACGCCCTGGAGCGCGCCGGCATCACGGCGCCCTTCGTACAGGACAACCAGTCCTTCTCGGCGCCGCAGGGCACCGTGCGCGGCCTGCATTTCCAGATCTTGCCACAGCCCCAGGCCAAGCTGATCCGCGTCCTCTCGGGGGCGATCCTCGACGTGGCCGTCGACATCCGCCCCGATTCGCCGACCTACCGGCAGCACGTGGCCGTGCGCCTGGATGCGGAGGGGGGCGAGCAGCTGTTCATCCCCCACGGCTTCGCCCACGGCTTCTGCACCCTGACCCCCGACGTGATGGTCGCCTATAAGGTCGATTCCTACTACAGCCCCGCCCATGACCGCGGGATCCTCTGGAACGATCCCGATTTCGGCATCGCCTGGCCGGTGGGCGAGGACGAGGCCGTGCTGTCGGACAAGGACCGGAAGGCCCCCCGCCTGCGCGATGCGGGCACGCTGTTCTGAAATCCGCATCCGCGGTCGGGCGTGGGGCCATCGCGCGAAACACCGAGGTATCCGAGTGGCATGGCGCCAGGATGCCGCCGTTTTGCCATGCAATGCGGATTGGGTCCGGCCCGGATTTGATCCGAGAGGGGTAGATATGCGGATCCTCGTCACCGGCGGTTGCGGCTTCATCGGGTCGGCCCTCGTCCTGCACCTCGTGCAGGACCTCGGCCACGAGGTGGCGACCCTCGATGCCCTGACCTACGCCGCCAACCCGGTCTCCCTGAAGCCCCTGGAGGCGAGTGGGCGCCACCGGCTGATCGAGGCCGACATCTGCGACCGCGAGGCCGTCCGGGCCGCCTTCGCCGGGTTCAGGCCGCAGGCGGTGATGCATCTGGCCGCCGAGAGCCACGTCGACCGCTCGATCACCGATCCGGGCGCCTTCGTGCGCACCAACGTCATCGGCACCCAAACGATGCTCGATGCGGCGCGGGAGCTCTACGAGGGCCTGACCGGCGCGGACCGGGAGGGCTTCCGCTTCCTCCACGTCTCGACCGACGAGGTCTACGGCTCGCTGCCGCCGGGGGGCTTCTTCACCGAGGAGAGCCGCTACGATCCGCGCTCGCCCTACTCGGCGTCCAAGGCCGCCTCCGACCACCTCGCCCGCGCCTGGCACGAGACCTACGGCCTGCCGGTGCTGGTGACGAACTGCTCCAACAATTACGGGCCGCGTCACTTCCCCGAGAAGCTGATCCCGCTGATGATCCTCAACGCCCTGGAGGGCAAGAACCTGCCAGTCTACGGCGACGGCCTGAACGAGCGCGACTGGATCCACGTCGAGGACCACGCCGCCGGCCTCGTGGCCGTGCTGGAGCGGGGCCGGACCGGCGAGACCTACCTGCTCGGCGGCCGGGCGGTGCGCAACAACCTCGCCGTGGTCCACGGCCTGTGCGCCGCCTTCGACCGGCTGCGCCCGGAGGCCGGGCCGCACGAGCGCCTGATCACCTTCGTCGCCGACCGGCCGGGCCACGACCGGCGCTACGCCATCGACTGCACCAAGGCGGAGGACGAGCTCGGCTGGCACCCGCGCAAGACCTTCGAGGCGGCGCTGGAGGAGACGGTGGCGTGGTACCTCGCCAACGAGGCGTGGTGGCGGCCGATCCGCGAGGGCCGCTACACGGGCGACCGCTTGGGGCTGGCGCGCTGATGGACATCCTCGTCCTCGGCGGCGCCGGACAGGTCGGCACGGAGCTCCAGGCCCATCCCTGGCCCGAGGGCGTGCGCGTCCACGCGCCGACGCGGGACGCGCTCGACATCACCGATCCCGCCGCCGTCGCCGCCGCCTTGGCGGAGCGCGCCTACGCGGCCGTCATCAACACCGCCGCCTACACGGCGGTCGACAAGGCCGAGGCCGACGTGACCGCGGCTTGGCGCCTCAACGCCCTCGCCCCGGCCCTCCTCGCCGAGCAGACCCGGGCGCGGGGCATCCCCCTCGTCCACGTCTCGACCGATTACGTCTTCGCCGGCACCAAGCCGGAGGGCGCCTACGCCCCCGACGAGCCGGTGGACCCCCGCAGCGTCTACGGCGCCAGCAAGGCGGCGGGGGAGTTCGCGGTGCGCACCGGCAATCCGCGCCACGCGATCCTGCGCACCGCCTGGGTGGTGAGCCCGCACCGGGGCAACTTCGTGAAGACGATGCTGCGGCTGGCGGGCGAGCGCGACGCGCTCACCGTGGTCGATGACCAGCACGGCTGCCCGACCAGCGCCGCCGACCTCGCCGCGGCGCTGGCCACGGTGGCCCTGCGGATGGCCCGCGACCCGGACGCGCCCACGGGGACGTTCCACTGCGTCAACGCGGGCTCGACCACGTGGCGCGGCTTCGCCGAGGCGATCGTGGCGGGCGGCGCCCGCCGGGGCGGGCGCACGGTGCCGGTCACCGGCATCCCGACCTCCGCCTACCCGACGCCGGCCCGCCGGCCCGCCAACTCCCGGCTCTCGACGGACAGCCTCACGGCGGCCTACGGCGTGGTCCCGCGTCCGTGGCAGGCCGCCCTCGCCGACATTCTGGACAGGCTCGTCGGGCCGGTCCACACCGGAACCCACGGAGACCCCCGATGAAGGGCATCATCCTCGCCGGAGGCTCCGGCACGCGGCTGCACCCGGCGACGCTGTCGATCAACAAGCAGCTCCTGCCTGTCTACGACAAGCCGATGATCTACTACCCGGTCTCGGTGCTGATGCTGGCCGGCATCCGCGAGATCCTGATCATCTCGTCGCCGGAGCATCTGGACAACTACAAGCGCCTGTTCGGCACCGGCGAGCAGTTCGGCCTCACCTTCTCCTACGCGGTGCAGCCGCGGCCGGAGGGCCTTGCCCAGGCCTTCGTGATCGGCCGGGACTTCGTCGGCGCCGACGACGTGGCGCTGATCCTCGGCGACAACCTGTTCTTCGGCGCCGGCATGGCCGACCTTCTGAAGCGCGCCGTGGAGCGGCCGACCGGGGCGACGGTGTTCGCCTACCATGTCGAGAACCCGCAGGCCTACGGCGTCGTCAGCCTCGACGCGACGGGCAAGGCCACCAAGATCGTCGAGAAGCCGGAGAAGCCGGACTCCACCTGGGCGGTGACCGGCCTCTACTTCTACGACAACCAAGTGCTCGACATCGCCGCCGCCGTGAAGCCGTCGGCGCGGGGCGAGCTCGAGATCACCAGCGTCAACGAGGCCTACCTCGAGCGCGGGCAGCTCTTCGTGGAGAAGATGAGCCGCGGCTACGCATGGCTCGACACGGGCACGCACGACAGCCTTCTGGAGGCCTCGGAGTTCGTGCGCACCATCCAGCACCGGCAGGGGCTTCAGGTCGCGTGCCTGGAGGAGATCGCCTACCTCCAGGGTTTCATCGGCCGCGAGCAGCTGGTCGCCCGCGGCAAGCTGTTCTCCAAGACCGCCTACGGCCGGAACCTGCTCCGCCTCGCCGACGAGCCGAACGCCAGGGACGAGTTCCCCCTCGACCTCTGACCCGGCGGCGGGCTTATTTCGGCCCGCAGCCGATGCAGATGCCGCTGGTGATCTTGTCGTCGGTCTTCTGCTCCGGGGTGCGCCGCTCGCGGTCGTCCCCGGCAGTGGCGGCGCCGGCATCGCCCCCCGCGGGGGGCATGGTCCGGCCCGTGGGGGCGGTGTGGGGCGCGGTCACCGTGCTCGTCGGCCCACCGCCGGTCCCGGTCACCGCCTGGGCCGCGGCGGGCAGCGCGGCGCCACCCCAGAGCGCGAGGGACATCAGGGTGGCGGGCAGAACGGCGTGACGCATGGGAGAACTCCTTCGCGTCGGTAACGCGATCGTCGTCGCCCGGTTCGACGGCCCCCGCCCTTAATTCGGTCCCGCAGCCATCCGGCCCAGGGGCCTGGAAAGTCTGGCTTTCCTGGCAGGTCCGGCGCGTTCCGGCCCGGCGGCTCCCCGCGGGCGACCGCCGAACTCCGGGTATCCAGCGGCGTCCGGGCACCGTACTAGGGGCGCGACTCGGACCCTTCCGCCCGCCCGAACACCGGAGCCGCCGCCCCTATGCGGGAGCCCAATGCGATCGACTTCTGGCGCGGATTCGCCCTGATCACGATCTTCATCAACCACATCCCCGGCAACACGTTCGAGCGCTACACCTTCTCGCAATACGGCATCTCGGACGCGGCCGAGCTGTTCGTGTTCCTGGCGGGGTGGTCGATCGGCATCGCCACGCGCACCCGCGACGGGGCGCCGGAGGCCCGCTGGCGCAGCGTCGTGCGGATGCTGGCGCGCACGGTCGAGGTCTACCGGGCGCAGATCACCGTGATGCTGCTGGCGCTGGCGATCATCGCCGGGGCGGCGCTCATCCTCGACAACCCGCTCATCCTCGAATGGCACAATGCGGGCAACTTCTTCGCGGACCCGATCCAATCGGTCTGCGGCATGGCCCTGCTCACCTACCAGCTCGGCTTCTTCAACATCCTGCCGCTCTACGTGGTGCTGATCGGCGTCGCCCCGGTGATCGTCCTGATCGGCCGGGCGAGCCGGGTCGCGGCCCTCGGGCTCTCGTTCGCGCTCTACCTCACGAGCCTGGTCCTGGACTGGAACCTGCCCTCCTGGCCGGGTGAGGGGACGTGGTTCTTCGACCCGTTCTGCTGGCAGCTGCTCCTGACCCTCGGTTTCGTGCTCCAGGACTGGAGCCGGACCACGCCCGCCTTCGGGCGCTTGACGCGCCGGCTGATGCCCCTCGGAATCGGCATCGTCCTCGTCGGAATCACCCTGTCGGTCCTGGACCTCCGCCCCGATCCGCTGATGGTCCCGGAGCCGCGCCTCCTGTTCACCTTCGAGAAAAGCTACCTGACACCCGCCCGTCTCGTGCATTTCCTCGGGGTATTGTTGGCGTTTTCGCCGATCTACGCATTGATCGCACCGCGAATCGGCTGGATCGTCGGATTCCTGTCGGGCCTGGGCAGGAACTCCCTGGCCGTCTTCTCGATGGGGTCGCTGCTGAGCCTGATCGGACAGCTCGTTCGCTTCCAGACCGGAGGCGGCCTGCTGGTCGATACGGCGGTCGCGGGCATCGGCCTCGTCGCGTTGGGAATCACCGCATGGTTCGTCGAGTGGCGTTCCCGCAAAGCCCCGCGGCCCCGCCCATGAGGCCGGCGCTCCCCTGGCTGCGCCTCGGCGGCGCCCTCGTGGCCGGCATGCTGGCCGTCTCGTCCGCGGCGGCGCAGGAGGGCACGATGCCCGCGCCCTCGATGGAATGCCGCGTGCCCGGCTCCTCCCTCTACAGCACCGCCGGCCTCGCCGCGGCGAAGGCGGCGCTGGAGGAGCGGCACGTGCTCAAGATCCTGGCGGTGGGCGGCAGCTCGGCGCCGGGGGCCTCGGCCTCCTATCCGGTGAAGCTCGAAGCGGCCCTGGAACAGGCGATGCCGCATGTGGACGTGATCATCGACCACCGTGGCCTGCCGGGGGAGATCGCCTCGGGCGCGGCCGAGCGCCTGCGCAGCCTGGTGGCCGACGCGGAGCCGGACCTCGTGGTCTGGCAGGTGGGCACCCACGACGCCATCGCCCGGGTCGATCCGGCCGCGTTCACGGAGGCGCTGGACGAGTCCGTGGCGTGGCTGAAGTCCCACGGGATCGACGTGGTGCTGGTCGATCCGCTCTACACCGCGAGCGTCGCCGAGGATGCCGACTACAACCGGATCGTGGACGGCGTCCGGGACGTCGCCGCCCGGGAGGGCGTGGCGTTGGTGCGGCGGTTCGAGGCCCTGCGCTATCTCGCCGGCCGCACCGAGAAGGGCGAAGGCCACATCCTCGGGCGCCAGTTCCGCCTGAACGACCTCGGCCTGCGCTGCATGGCCGAGCACGTCGCCCTCACGATCTCCGCCTCGCTCGCCCGGACGCCGGCCCACGACGCCCCGGCCCCGAAGCCGGAGCCGGGTTCGGCCGCCCCGGCCCCCCGGGAGACACCCGCCTTAACCGAGCCGCAACGCGCCCCGGGCTAGACCCGGAGGACACGCCCGCAATCCTGCCGGGCCGGGGCGGGGCGGGGAGCGGACCTTGGCGGCGACGATCCGGCCCGCAGCGGCCTTCCACCGGCTGCACCTGCTGCGGGAGGGGGTCGGCCGGGGGGCGTCGGCCGTCTTCGTCATCCGCGTCGCCTCGGCCGGATTCGCCTACGCCGCCCAGGTGCTCGCCGCCCGGCTGATGGGCTGGGACGGCTACGGGATCTTCGCCACGGCCTGGGTCTGGACGGCCCTGGTGGGCCACAGCCTGACCCTCGGCCTCTCGCAGGGGGCCTGCCGCTTCCTGCCCGAGGATCAGGCCAGGGGCGATGCGGACCACGTCCGCGGCTTCCTCCGGGCGGGCGCCCTGGTCACCGGGGGCACCGCCCTGGCGGCGGGGGGCCTCGGCATGGCCCTCGTGCTCCTCGAACCCGGCCTGCTGCCCGCGCCCTACCGGATCCCGGTGCTGATCGCCGCGGCGATCCTGCCGGTCTTCGCCATGCAGGACTACCTGGAGGGCATCGCCCGCAGCCAGAACTGGCTCGGCCTTGCCATCGTGCCGCCCTACCTGCTGCGCCAGTCGGCGATGATGGCCTTCCTGGTCGGCGCCGTGCTGCTCGGGGCGCCCCCCGTCGCGGGGACGGCGATGGCCTGCATGTTCGCCGCCGCCCTGGTCTCCACCCTGCTCCAGGCCCGGCTGGTCGCCCGCCGCCTGCGCGCGGCATGGCCGGCCGGACACCGCCGCTACCGCTGGCGGCACTGGTTCGGCACCAGCCTGCCCATCGCCGGGATCGACCTCGCCACCGCCGCCTTCGGCTTCGTGGACGTGATCGTCCTCGGCGCCCTGGTGAACCCGGCCGAACTCGGCCTGTACTTCGCCGCCACCCGCATTCAGCAGATCGCGGCCTTCGTGCAATACGCCGTGAGCGCCGCCGCCCTGCAGCACTACAGCGCCGCCCAGGCGCGGGGCGACCGTCCGGGCCTCGTCGGCCTCGTCCGCCGCCAGGGGCGGCTCACCGCCGGGGCGACGGCCCTGGTCGGCCTCGGCCTCCTGGCGGCGAGCCCCCTGCTCCTCGCCCTGTTCGAGGCGCAGGCCTCCACCGGCCTCCCCCTGCTCGCCGTCCTCGTGGCGGGGGGCGTGGCCGCGAGCCTGTTCGGCCCCGGGGCCGACCTCCTCACCATGCTCGGCGGCGAGGGGATCTGCGCCGCCGTCACCGGCACCGCCGTGGCGGTGGCCGCGATCCTCTGCCTGATCCTCGTTCCGGTGCTCGGCCCCCTCGGCGCCGCCCTGGGGATGGCGCTCACCCAGGTGGGCCGCGCGGCCATCCTGTCGCTGGCGGCGGGGCGCCTGCACCGCCTCTCGACCCCCGTCTGGGCCGCCGGAGCCGCGTGATGCCCCGATCCGCCGCGGCCGCGCCTCGCGGGCTCGCCGTAACGGTCGAAGGCGCGCCGGAGGCGGCCGAGTGGGACGCGCTGCTCGGCGAGGCCCGGCCCGGCCACCCCCATTACGGGCGGCACGTCATCGACGCCCACCGTGCGGCCGGGCTGCTGCCGGAGGGGCTGCGCTTCGTCGCCGTCCGGCGGGGTGGCTTCCTCGCCGCGCTGCTGCCCTTCGTGCGCAACCGGGACCTGAGCGGCCTCGGCGGTCATGTGGCGCTGCCCTGGACCTCGCCCTTCGTCACCGCCACCGCCCCCCTCGTCGCCCTCGGGGGCGGGGAGGAGGTCCACGACGCCCTGGTGGCGGGATTGGCCCTCGGCTCGGGCAACCGGCCGTGGCGCTGGCCATCGCTGGCCGTCGAGGAGGGCACGGGCGCGGCGATGCGGGCGGCCATGGGGCGGGCGGGCTGGACCCTCGGCGCGGCCACGACCTTCGGGCGCCCGGTCCTCGACCGCCGGGCCAGCCACGACGCCTTCCTGGCCGGCCACCCGAACGGCCGGCGGCTCAAGGACCTGCGCCGCCGGGGGCGCCGGCTCGGGGAAATCGGCGCTGTCGCCCATGTCGCGGCGACGGAAGGACCGGACCTGCGGGACCTGATCGAGGCGTTCCTCGGCCTCGAACAAAGCGGCTGGAAAGGGCGCGCCGGCACGGCGATGGCCTGCCGGCCCGACCACGCCGCCCTGGCGCGGACCCTGTTCGCGCCCGGCCCCGGCCCGGTCCGGGGCCGGGCCGACGCCCTGACCCTCGGCGGCCGGCCGATCGCGATCAGCCTCGCCCTCGTGGCCGGCGGGACCGCGACGCTCCTGAAGACCGCCTACGACGAGGCGCTGCGGGCGCACGCGCCCGGCCTGCTCCTGGAAGCCGAGATCGTGCGCGCCTTCCATGCGGAGGCGTTCGCGCAGCGGCTCGACTCGGCCACCTCGGCCGGCTCGGCCCTGGAGAGCCTCTATCCCGACCGGCAGGCGGTCAGCGCGATGATCGCCCTGCCACCGGGGGCCGGGAAAGCCCTGTCGCTGGAGCGCCGCCTGCGCCTCGTGCGCTTCGAGGACAGGGCGAGGGAGGCGGCGCGCAGCGCCCTGCGGCGGGGGTAGGGCCCGCTCAGGCCGCGCTGCGCCGGGGGCCGACCTTGGCCGGAACCGGCACGGGCCGGAGGGACGCCGCGTGCCTGTCGGCGGCCTCGGCGATCTTCTCGAGGCGCTGCCGCGTCGGGCCCGGGAGCCGCAGCAGGACGATCGTCCCGACATTCTCCTCGGAGCGGATCCGGAGGGCGCCCCCATGCAGCTCCGCGGTGGAGCGCGCGATGGCGAGGCCGAGGCCGGAGCCCTTGTGCCGGCTGGTGATCTGCGTCTCGACCTTGGTGAAGGGCTGGCCGAGGCGGGGCAGGGCGGCCCGCGGGATGCCCATGCCGCTGTCGGCCACGAACACGTGGACGTGCTCGCCCGCCCGGCGGACGCGCACCTCGACCCGCCCCCCGGCCTCGGTGAACTTGACCGCGTTCTCCAGGATGCCGAGCAGGATCCGGTGGATGCCCCGCACGTCGGCCAGAAGATCGACGCCCGGGCGGACATCCACGTGGATGCGCACATCCTTGCGGGCGGCCTCGGCCGAGACGGCCTCGATGGCGTCGTCCACCGCCTTGTCGGCGGGCAGGGCGCGGGGCTGGAGGCGGACGCGCCGGGCCTCCAGGCGGGCCATGTCGAGGATGTCGTCGATCATCGTGAGGAGATGGCCGCCGCTCAGGCGGATGTCGCGGGCGTACTCGCCGTAGCGGGGCGTACCGATGGGCCCGAGGACCTCGTTCTCCATCACGTCGGCGAAGCCGATGATCGCGTTGAGGGGCGTGCGCAGCTCGTGGCTCATGTTGGCCAGGAACTCGGATTTCGACTGGTTGGCCGACTCGGCCACCGCCTTCTGGTCCAGGTAGCGCTCGGCCAGGTCGGCGAGCTGCTGGGTCTGCACTTCGAGGGTCCGGCGGGACCGCTTGAGGTCGGTGACGGTCTCGATCAGCTCCCGCTCGGAGGCGACGAGCTGCTCCTGCTGGCGCTTGAGGCTGGTGATGTCCGTGCCCACCGAGACGTAGCCGCCGTCCCGGGTCCGGCGCTCGCTGATCTGGAGCCATCGCCCGTCGGCGAGCTCCGCCTCGAAGGTCCGGGCGGTGGCCATCCCGATCTCCGGTGTCTCCCGGCGGATCTGGGGGAGGGCGCCGCGGCTCATGATGTCGATGTAGCGGCGGCCGGGCTGCGCATCCTCCGCGCTGAGGGCGTGGAGGTGCCGGAACTTGGAATTGCACAGGACGAGGCGATTGCCCTGGTCCCAGAGCACGAAGGCCTCGGAGATCGCCTCGACCGCGTCGCGCAGGCGCATGTCCGCCGCGGCGTTGGTCTCCTCCAGGGCGCGCTGCTGGCTGATGTCGACGGCGATGCCGACGAGATGGCGCCCGCCGTCGAACCCGTCGGCCACCACCTCGGCCCGGGCGCGCAGCCAGACATAGGCCCCGTCCGCCCCGCGCACGCGGAAGGCGTGGTCCACGTGGGTCTGGTTGGCGGCCACCGCCCGGGCGAGGCTGTAGAGGTCGCCGTCGTCGGGGTGGACGAGGGCGTTGACCGTGCCGAAGGCGAGGTAAGGCTGCTCCCGGCGGTATCCGAGGAGCGTGTACATCGAATCGGACCAGTAGATCCGGCCGCGGGCGATGTCCCAATCCCACAGGCCGCAATCGCTGCGCCGGAGCGCGGTCTCCAGCCGGAGGCGGATCTGCTCACAGGCCCTGTCCGCGAGGGTCGCCTGCCGGGTCTGCAGGCCGTAGGCGACCCCGACCCCGACGATGACGAGGATCGCGGCGCCGACCAGCACGATCTGGTCGCGGGTCCGCGCGCCCCAGCCGACCATCAGCGGATCGACGGGCTGCATCACGGCGACCTGTCCGCCGCCGGGGAGGTGGTGCACCGCCGCCAGCACCCGCTCGCCGCCGGGCAGGTCGAGGAGGACCGCGCCCGCCCGCTCGCCCAGGGCCGAGAGGGGTTCGCTCGGGCCGAGGATGTCCGGAAGGGTGGCGATCTCCGCCGGCAGGGGCGGATGCGCCTGCGCGATCCGCGCGTCGGCGGAGAGGACGAGGAGGCGCCGGCCGAGGTGGCGGCCGTCCTCCGGGAGAAGGGCGTGCAGGTCGATCCGGCCGCCTTCCGTCGCGCGCAGGGCGTGCGCGGCGAGCCGGGCGAAGCTTTCGACCTCGGCCTCGGCCCCGGCGATGATTTCCGCCCGCTGGCCGCGGATATGGATAGCGGCCAGGGCGACGAGGCAGGCCAGGAAGATCGACAGCGCGCCGGGCACGGCATAGCGCAACCAGCGCTCCGCCCTCTGCAAACGCGGGTCCCGGCTGCGGACGGGCCAAACCGCCGACAGAGTCGAGTCCGCACGCGCGGAGAGGGAAGCGGAAACCGCCTCCGGCATGGCCGAACCTCACCCCTCGGAGAATCGATCCGGCCGGGGCGCGGGCGCCCTGCGAATCTCGGTGAATACAATCACCCGCGAAGGGTGCTTGTCCACCGATTTTTTACCATTCCGCCTTGACGGATTGCGTGCCGATCGGGCGTTCGGAGAATCACTTTTCCGCAAGGAAAACAACTCGTTAGCCGTCTTTCATCGTCCGGCTCAGGATGTCTGCGACGTCCCTGGACAAACCGGGAACGGCCTTGATCCGGTTGAGCATTTCGGCGGCTGCGACACGCCGGTTTTTTTCGAGCCTGCGCCACGATCCGAAGGCCGTCAGCAGCCGTGCCGCCACCTGCGGATTCGCCGCGTCGAGGGTCTTCACGGTCTCCGCGACGAGGGCGAATCCCGCCCCGTCCGCCCGGGCGAACTGGGTGGGGTTGGCCATGCTGAAGCTGCCGATCAGCGCCCGCACCCGGTTCGGGTTGGTCATGGCGAAGGCCGGGTGGGCCTTCAGGGCCTCGATCCGCGCCAGGGTGCCGGGCTCGGCGATGGTGGCCTGGATGGCGAACCACTTGTCGAGGACCAGGGGCTCATGGGCGTAGCGCCGGCCGAAGGCCGCGAGGGCGGCCTCGCGGGCCTCCCCCGGGATCTGCGCGATGGTGGCGAGGGCGGCCAGACGGTCGGTCATGTTGCCGGCCTCGTCCAGGCGCCGGACGGCCAGCGCCGCGCCCGCCCCGGGGTCGCCGGCGGCGATCAGGTCGAGGGCGACGTTGCGCAGGGCGCGCCGGCCGGCGGAGGCCGCATCGGGGCTGTAGGCGGCGCTCACTTGGGGGGCGAGGGCGGCCTCGATCCGCTCGAACCGCGGACGCAGGGTCCGGCCGAGATGCGCCCTCAGGGCATGCCGCGCCCGGTGGATCGCGTCGGGATCGACATCCGCGGGGAGCGCGTCGGCGGCCTCCCCCTCGGTCGGCAGGGCCAGGACCAGGGCGGCGAAGGCCGGGTCGGCCAGCGCCTCCCCGTCGAGGAAGGTGCCGAGTGCCTCCGCGAAGGCCCCCGCCCGGGCGGGATCGGGGTCGAGGATCAGCCGCAGCGCCACGTCCTGCGCCGCCTGCCAGCGGTTGAAGGGATCGCTGTCGTGGGCGAGGAGGCGCAGCCGCTGCGCGTCGGACAGGGCGAGGTCCAGGCGCACCGGGGCCGAGAAGTCGCGCAGCAGCGAGGGCACCGGCTCCTCGGTGACGTTCTCGAAGACGACGCTCGCCTCCGCCCGGTCGAGGACGAACACGCCGTCCGTCACCCCCGCGCAGGCCACCCCGGCGAGGGGGCCGGCGGCGCCGACGAGGCCGAGGGCCACGGGGATGACGAGGGGCGGCCCCTCCACCGGTAGGGTCTGGGCGAGGCGCAGGGTGTAGCGCGACGCCGCGGCATCGTAGGCGCCCGTGGCCGACAGCCGGGGCGTGCCGGGGCGCTCGTACCACCGGGCGAAGGCCGAGAGGTCGCGGCCGGTCACGGCCTCGAAGGCGGCGAGGAAGTCCTCGACCGTGGCCGCCCGGCCGTCATTGTCGGCGAAGTAGCGGTCCATGCCGGCCCGGAAGGCGGCCCCGCCGACCAGGGTGCGCAGCATCCGCACGATCTCGGCGCCCTTGTCGTAGACCGTCGCCGTGTAGAAGTTGTTGATCTCCGCATAGGCCGTGGGCCGCACCGGGTGGCGCAGGGGTCCGGCATCCTCGGGGAACTGGCGGGCGCGCAGGGAGCGCACCTCGCCGATCCGGTGGACCGGGCGGGAGCGCATGTCGGAGGAGAATTCCTGGTCCCGGAAGACCGTCAGGCCCTCCTTCAGGCACAGCTGGAACCAATCCCGGCACGTGACGCGGTTGCCCGACCAATTGTGGAAATACTCGTGGGCGATGATCGCCTCGATGGCGGCGTAGTCCGCGTCGGTCGCCGTCTCGGGGACGGCGAGCACGTACTTGTCGTTGAAGATGTTGAGGCCCTTGTTCTCCATCGCCCCCATGTTGAAGGCGGAGACGGCGACGACGTTGAACACGTCGAGGTCGTAGGCCCGGCCGAAGGCGCGCTCGTCCCATTCCATCGAGCGGATCACCGCGTCGAGGGCGTAGCCGGCCCGGTCCTCCTTGCCGGGTTCGACGTAGACCGCGCAGGTCACGGCGCGCCCCTCCACCGTGCGGAACGGCGCCTCGACCTTGCCGAGGCGTCCGCCGACGATGGCGAAGAGGTAGGCGGGCTTCGGGTGCGGGTCGTGCCAGACGGCGTAGTGGCGGTCCTCGCCGACCGGGCCGGATTCGACTGGGTTGCCGTTGCCGAGCAGGACCGGCGCCTCGTCCCGGCGCGCCTCGATCCGGGTGGTGTAGACCGCCATCACGTCGGGCCGGTCGAGGAAGTAGGTGATGCGGCGGAAGCCGTCCGCCTCGCACTGCGTGCAGTAGACCCCCTCCGTCCGGTAGAGGCCCATCAGGCGGGTGTTGGCGGTGGGATCGACCTCGGTCACCACGCGCAGGACGAAGGGCCGCCGGGGCGGCCGGTGAAGGGTGAGGCCCGAGGGGCCGACGGCCATGTCCCCGGCCGGGACCGGCACCCCGTCGAGGTCGAGCGCGACGAGGGTGAGGTCGTCGCCGTCGAGGTGGAGCGGCGCCCCGTCCTCCCCGGCGGGATTTGGCCGCAGGGCGAGCGCCGCGGTGATCCGGGTGGCGTGCGGATCGAGCCGGATGTCGAGGTCGACACGGTCGATCAGGAAGGCGCTCGGCCGGTAATTCTCCAGGCGGACCAGCGGCGGCGTCTCAGTTCGCATGCGGGATCTCCGGGCACGGCTCTGCCCCGTTCTGGCCCCTCGGGGCGCCCGGCGCAACGCGGGGGACGGCCCGTTGCCAGCTGTGGATCACGGGGATCGACCGGGGACCCGGGAGGCCCTTGCCGCGTTTGCCGCCTCACAGGGTGCGAGTGCGGATCGGGCATGGCCAATTCACGGGTACGGCGTAAGGCGGCGGAGCGCGGTCCGGAGGACGTTCCGCTCGTCCCCACCGGGGCGCTCGCGGTCGCCCTCATCGGCCTGACGGCGGAGGCCGCGCCGGTGGTCCACGTCGCCCGCGACGGGCGGCGGCTCGATGAGCTCGCCGCGACCCTGCGCCTCCTCCAGCCCGACCTCGCGGTCGGCATCTTCCCCGAATGGGATTGCCTGCCCTTCGACCATGCCTCCCCGTCGCGGGCGACGATGGGCGCTCGCACCGCCCTCCTGCGCTGGCTCACCGACGCCGGGGCCCGGCCGGCCATCGTCCTCACCACCGGCCCGGCCCTCGCCCAGCGGGTGCCGCCGCCCGGCACCTGGGGCGGGGCGCGGGTCGCCTTCGCGGTGGGCGACACGATCGACGTCGCGGCCGTCACCCGCGAACTGCAGCGCCTCGGCTACGTCCTCGACGAGCGGGTGGACGAGCCGGGCGAGGTCGCCGTCCGCGGGCGGACGCTGGAGGTGTTCCCCGCCGCCGCGCCGCGGCCCTGCCGGGTGGAGCACGAGAACGGGCGCGTCACCGCTATCCGCTCCTACGATCCGGTGTCGCAGCGCTCCGTCGCCGACACCCCCGCCCTGCTCGTGGATCCGGCGACGGAGATCCTGCTGACGCCGGGCTCCGAGGAGCGGCTCGTGCCGTTCACCGGCCAGGAGCACGGCCTGCCGCGCTACTACAAGACCCTCGCGACCCTGCTCGACTACGTGCCCGACGCCCGCCTCGTGGTGGAGGAGGGGGCCGACAGCCGCCTGACCGCGTTCTTCGAGCAGGTCGAGGAGGGGCGGGAGGCCGCCCTGGGCGAGCGCCGCAGCCCCGGCCGCCGCAACGGCAAGGCCACGGACGGCCTCTACCTGTCGCCGGAGGAATGGCGGGCCCTCGCCGAGGCCCGCGCGCTGACCGGTGCCACTGAGACCGCCGCCGAGGAGGCCGCGATCCCGGTCTTCGCCCGGGATTCCCGTCCCGGCACGGCCCTTGTGAAGTTCGTCCGCGAGCGGCTGAAGGCGGGCGAGCGGATCGTCCTCGCCGGCCCGAAATCGCCCCTGCGCCGTCTCGTCCGCCGGGCCTCCGACGCGGCCGGCCGGCCGATCCGGCTCATCGACGCCTGGAGCGAGGCGGTCGAGGCGGAGCCCGGTGCGATCCTCGCCTTCGAGGCGCCCCTGGCGGCGGGCTTCCGCACGGACGGCATCGCCGTGATCGCGGCGGCCGACCTGCTCGGGCCGTCCGCCGCCCCGGTGGGCACCGCGGGGCCGGTCCTGCCGATGGGCGACATCGAGTTGCGGCCCGGCGACGTGGCGGTCGACCGCGACCGGGGCCTGTGCGTCTTCGAGGGGCTGGAAACCCTGGCCGGCGCCGATGCGGCCGGGAGCGACGCCGCCGAGGCCCTGCGCCTGCGCTTCGCCGACGACGCCGTGCTGATGGTGCCGGTGGATCAGGCGGAGCGGATCTGGCGCTACGGCTCCGAGCCTGAGGCGGTGACCCTCGACAAGCTCGACGGTCACACCTGGGCGCGGCGGCGCCTCGAGGCGGAGGCCACCCTCGCCCGCACCGCCCGCACCCTGCTGGAGGCGGCCAAGGCGCGCCGGGAGGCCGGCGCCGCCACCCTCGTCCCCCCCGCCCGGGACCTCGAACGGTTCGCCGCCGGCTTCGGCTTCTCGCCGACTCCGGACCAAGCCCAGGCGGTGGAGGCGGTGCTGGCCGACCTCGCCTCGGGCCAGCCCATGGACCGGCTGGTCTGCGGCGATGTCGGCTTCGGCAAGACGGAGGTGGCCCTGCGCGCCCTGGCGGCGGCGGTCTTCGCCGGCAAGCAGGCGGTGCTGATCGCCCCGACCACGGTGCTGGCCCGCCAGCACGCCGCGACGCTGGAGCGCCGCTTCGCCCGGTTCGGCATCGCCGTCGGCCACCTCTCCCGGCTGGTGTCGCCGGCCGAGGCGAAGCGGGTGAAGCAGGGCCTCGCGGACGGCACGATCCGCCTCGCCGTCGGCACCCATGCCCTCGCCGGCAAGGGCGTGGCCTACGCCGATCTCGGCCTCACGATCATCGACGAGGAGCAGCGGTTCGGCGCCAAGATGAAGGCGGACCTGCGCCGCCTCGCGGCGGGGGGCCACGTCCTCACCCTCACGGCGACGCCGATCCCCCGCACCCTGCAATCGGCCCTGGTCGGGCTCCAGAGCCTCAGCGTGCTGGCGACCCCGCCGGCCCTGCGCCAGCCGGTGCGGACCGTCGTCACCGCCTTCGACGACGACACGGTGCGGGAGGCCCTGGTGCGCGAGCACCGCAGGGGCGGCCAGAGCTTCGTGGTCTGCCCGCGGATCGAGGATATCGGCCCCCTGCGGGACCGGCTGGCGAAGCTGGTGCCGGACCTCGACATCGCCGTGGCCCACGGCGCGCTGAAGGCCTCCGAGATGGACGAGGCGATGGTCCGCTTCGCCGACGGCGCCGGCGACGTGCTGCTCGCCACCGCCATCATCGAGAGCGGCCTCGACGTGCCCCGGGCCAACACGATGCTGGTGTGGGACGCCGCCCGCTTCGGGCTGGCGCAGCTGCACCAGCTCCGCGGACGGGTCGGCCGGGGCCAGCGCCGGGGCGTGGTCTACCTCCTGAGCGACCCCGCCGCACCGCCGAGCCCCGCCGCCGAGCAGCGCCTGCGCGCCCTGGAGGCCATGGACCGGCTCGGTGCGGGCTTCGCCATCAGCGCCCGCGACCTCGACCTGCGCGGGGCAGGGGACCTCGTGGGGGAGGATCAGGCGGGGCACGCCAAGCTCGTCGGGCTCGGCCTCTACCGGCACCTGCTCGAGTTGGCGTTGATGCAGGCCAAGGGCCAGCCGGCCGAGGATTGGACGCCGGAGATCGCCCTCGGGCTCGCCGCGACGATCCCGTCCGCCTACGTGCCGGAGCCGGAGATCCGCCTGGACCTCTACACGAGGGTGCTCCGCCTGCGCGAGGCGGAGGCCATCGAGGCCCTGGCCGCCGAGGTGGAGGACCGCTTCGGGACTCCCCCCGGCTCGGTCGCCGCCCTGTTCACCCTCGGCCGCCTCCGGGCCGCCTGCCGGCAGCTCGGCATCGCCCGGCTCAGCGGCGGTCCGCAGGGGATCGCCGCCGATTTCCGGCCGGGCTGCCGTCCGGGGCCGATGCCCGCGGCAGACGATCTGGTGCTGAAGGAGAACCGCATCGTCCTGCGGCGCCCGACCGGCGACGCGGCCGCCCGCGCCGACCTCGCCGCCGACCTGCTCGAGCGTGTGCGGGAGGCCCGGGAACGGGGGCGCTGAGAGCACAGGCGGAAGTCCGCCCGGGCGGGGAGGGTGGCGCGCTCACGCCATCCTCTCCGTCATCGCGAGCGCAGCGAGGCGACCCAGGGATGCGGGCCGCCTCAGGATGGGGCGCGCTGGCGTTTCCCATCATCCGCGCCGGCGGCGCAGGACGATAATGGCAGGGGCTCACGCCGCCATCATCTGCGCGCCGATCTCCTCGCCCTTTCGCCACATCGTGCGGCAGACGAAGAAGGTCGTCGCCTGCGCGATCTCCAGGAGGAAGGTCTCCGGGATCAGCTCGGCCTCCGGCAGGGTGACGCGCACGCCGCCCTCCGACCGGTCGTAGACGAGGCAGGACAGCGAGCGGTGTTCATCGAGGCAGATCCGCCCCGGGACGTCGAGACGGGTACGGGATGCAGCGCGGCGTTCGTTCATTGCGAGCCTCGGCGGAGGACCGCACCATCCCACACAGCCCTGGAGGTCGCGTAAGGCGATTCGTTCAAATTGGATGGATCGCCCCCCTCACGCGAGGAGGTGGGCCAGGAGCGCGCGCAGCTGGGCCGGCTTGACCGGTTTCAGCATCAGCTCGGCCTCGGCCCCGGCCACCCTGCGCCCGACATCGGCGCTGTAATCCGCGGTGGCGACGATCACCGGGGTGATCCAGCCGCAGGCCTGACGGAGGTAATCCACCACGTCGAGGCCGCAGGCCCCGTCGGAGAGGTGGTAATCGATGATCATCACGTCCGGCCGCCGCATCCCGGCGCGCAGGGCGTCCACCACGCCGGACAGGGCGCGGTGGCTCTCGACCTCCGCATCCCACCCTCGCAGCAGCCGCTCCAGGGCATCGGCCGTCGAGACGTCGTTCTCGATGACCAGCACCCGCGCGCCCGTGAGCGTCGTGGCGACCGGCACCGGATGGGCCGGCGCATCGGGGGCGGACCCCGCGAGCGGGATCCCCACGCTCATCCGCGTGCCGCGCCCGACCCGGGAATGGAGCTGCACCGGATGCCCGAGCGCGCAGGCCATGCGCTGGACGATGGAGAGGCCGAGGCCCAGCCCCGGCCCGCCCGCATCCTCCCCCTCGCCGGTGCCGCGGAAGAATTCATCGAAGACGAGGGCGCGCTCCTCCTCCGGGATGCCCCGGCCGGTATCGACCACGTCCACCCGGCACAGGCCACCCCGGCGGCGCAGGCCGATCAGCACCCCGCCGGCTTCGGTATAGCGCACGGCGTTGGAGACGAGGTTCTGCAGGATCCGCTGCAGGAGCACGAGGTCGGTGGCGACCACCACGTCGCAGGTGCGGGTGACGAGGCGGAGGCCCTTGCGCTCGGCGAAGGGCCGGAAGCTCGCCTCGATATGCGCGACGAGGTCGGCGAGCCGCACCGGCTTGATCACCGGCAGCACCACGCCGGCATCGAGCTTGGAGATGTCGATCAGCGCCTTGATCAGGTCCTCGATGGTCTGCAACCCGCGCTCCACCTGCCCGGCGACGGCCTGCGCCTCGGGGCCCGGCGCGAGGTCGGCGAGCGCCGAGAGGGAGAGCCGGGCGGCGTTGAGGGGCTGGAGCAGGTCGTGGCTCGCCGCGGCGAGGAAGCGGGTCTTCGAGCGGTTGGCGGTCTCGGCCTCGTCCTTCGCCGCCTGGAGCGCCGCGTTCGAGCCTTCCAGGCTCTGCATCAGGGAGGTCAGCTCCTCCGTGCGGGAGCGGACGCGGCCTTCCAGCATGATCGCCGTCTGGAACAGGGCGTAGGCGCCCCCCTGCTGGTCCATGGTCCGCTCGACATGGGCCATCAGCGCGGCGTTGATGCGCTCGAGCTTGACGACCCGGCGGGCGAGATCCTCGGGCGCAGCGGGCTCCCCGTCCGCCGCCGGCACGCCCCACGCCGCGGTCACGCCGGGTGGTTCCGGCCGATGGCGATGCCCGTGAAGGTCTGGTTCAGGTGCATGGAGCGGTACTGCTCGCCGTAGGTCTCGAACCCGACCACGCCGTAGCGGCCGTAGAGGTCCGAGATGCGGTGGCGGACCTGCCGGCTCTCGGCATCGAGCCGGCGCAGCACGCAGTCGAACCCGATCACGAGGTCGAGCCCGCCCAGCGTCTCGTCGAGGCCCGACAGCTCCGCCCGGGTCGCCTCCACGATGTCGTGCGGCTCGGCCAGCGTCAGCACCGCGCCCTCGCTGATCGCGCAGAAGAAGGTCAGCGACCCGTCCGCCTCCATCCGGCTGATCGAGCGGCAGTAGTATTCGCCGCCCACCTTCACCGCGAGGGGATAGGCGGCAAAGCTCATCGGCGTCAGGCGCTCGGGGTCGAGCCCCACCGCCTTGGCGTATTCCAGCGCCGCCGGCTCGGCGTTCAGCTCGTGGACGCGGCGGTTGTCCTCCGAGGCGGCGGTGACGACGAACTTGTGCTGGGTCGGGGCGAAGTTGTCGCTCTTGAAGATGCGGATCGGGAAATCCGTCTCCACCAGGATCAGCACCGCGGCGTTGGTGTGGATCGCCCCGTCATGGATCAGGACGGTTCCCGCGAAGGCGAGGTCGTCCCCCGCCGAGCCGCCCACGAGGGGGATGCCGTCGAGCGCCCAGGCGACGGCGGAGACCACCGTCTCCTCGGCATTGCTCAGGGCGTCGATCAGGGAGAGGGCGAATTGGCTGCCGGATACGGGGTCCGGCCGGATCAGGTCGAGGTTGCGGCGCAGGCTGCGGACGGCGCTGGCGGTGCGGCCGACATCCAGCCGATCGATGTGCGTGAGCACGTCGCTGACGATGCGGAAGCCCCGGCGGGGGAAGGCGATGGCCACGAGGCCCCGGTCGATGGCGCCGGCGGGGCTGATCCCGCCGGAGGAGCTGCATCCGAGCAGCGTCACGCCGGGGAAATGCGCCGCCACCGCCGCCACGAGCTCCCGCGGATCGTAGGCCGGGGAGAAGAAGACGAGCAGGTGGCCGATCGGCGCGCGGTCGAGGAGCGACGCGACGGAGGCCACGGCCTCCCTCACGTCGGACGCCTCGGTCCAGGCCGACTGGATCCCGCACAGATGCGAACGCATCCGCGCCCCATCGATCACGGCGTCACTCCCGCTCGGAGCTGCTCTGACATGGCGGCCCTCGTCGCCAGAACTATAAGTCGTGGCGGGCAAATCTTGCAAACGGCCCCGAAGACCCCGGAGAGGGGGAGGGCGCGCGTCGCAGGCGTCGGCCCTACTTCCCCGCCGCATCGCCCGCCTGGGGCCGGATCGCCGCCCCCCAGGGGAAGCGGCCGACCTTCACGGTCCGTATCGCCTTCAGGGCCGGCACGTCGATCACCGTCACGTCCCCGGAGACGCCGTTGGTGGTGACGAGGCGGTCCTGCTCCGGCGTGAGCGCCGTGTGCCAAACCCGCCGCCCCACGAGGATATAGGCGGTCACCTGGAAGGACTTGGTGTCGATCACCGCCACCCGGTCGGAGGGGCCGAGGGCCACGAAGGCGAGGCGCCCGTCATCGGTGAGGCTGATCCCCACCGGCTGGATCCGGTCCGCGGCGACGCCCTTGATCTCGAAGCGGATCGTCCGCGCCACCTTGCGGGTCGCCACGTCGATCACCGCGACGCTGCCGCCGATCTCCGAGGATACCCACAGGGTCTTGCCGTCCCTGGCGAATTCCGCGTGGCGCGGGCGCTGGTCCACCGGGGTCGCGTCGATGGCCTTGAGCGTGGCGACGTCGATCCAGTGGACCATGTTCGTGGTCTCGGAGGTGGTCACGGCGACCCTGCCGTCCGGGCTCACGGCCACGCCCTCGGGCTCGATCCCGACGTCGATCTGCGCCTTCACGCTCTTGGTGTCGACATCGACGACGGTGGTGGTGGCGTTGTTCTCGTTGGCGATGAACAGGGTGCGCCCGTCCGGGGAGAGGGCGAACTGCTCCGGGTCCTCGCCCGAGGGCAGGTCGGTGAGGAGCCTGCCGCTGTCGGGGTCGATCACCTGCACGGAATCGGAATCGCTGGCGCAGACGAACAGGCGCTTTCCGTCCTTCGAGAACACCACCCCGCGGGGGCGCCGGCCCACGGGGAAGGTGCGCGTCACCGCGTAGGTCCCCGAATCGATCACCGAGACCGTGTTGTCGCGCTCGTTGGTCACGAAGATCTCGGCGGCCCGGGCGGGGGCGGCATGGAGAAGGAGGGCCACCGCCGTCATTGCGAGCGGAGCGAAGCAATCCCGGCGCGCGACGGCCTGACACGTCCCTCTGCCCTGGGTCGCCTCGCTGCGCCCGCGATGACGCTGTCCGATCATGTCATCCTCCGAAGGCCTTGCAGGCGCTCTCGGGCCGGTCGAGGCCGAGGGTGTCCATGTCGGTGGAGCGGTGCAGGAACCCCTCGACCGGCGCGGTGCCGACCACCGCACCGGGCCAGAGCAGATAGAGGGGCTGGCGCAGCTGCCCGTTCCAGGCGCGGAAGCTCAGGGCCCGGCCCTTGAAGCCGCCGACCTCGAAGGTGGGGTCGAGCATCAGCGCCGCGATGGCCGCCGGATCGCCCGACTTGAGCTTCACCGCCGCCTCGCCGACCGCGTGGACGGCCATCCAGCCCGCCCAGTCCACCGGGTCCATGGTCCGCCCGGCGAGCTTCCTGAAGCGCTGCTGCAGCTGGGCCGCCGCCCAGGCCTCCACCGCCCGGCCCCAGGCGGCGGGGCTCAGGCCCTGCGTCCCCACCACGGGCCGCGGCGCCTCGGTGTTGTAGACGAGGTTGGTGCCGAACTCGCCGGCCTCGTCGGCCACCGCCACCACGTCGTGCTCCGGCCCCCGGGTCGCCAGGGCGAATTCCCGCAGCGCGCTGTCCCGCAGGTCCGCGCCGCGGGCGTCGAACTTCGTCTCGGCGACGATCCGCGCCCCGAACTTCCGCGCGCTCCGGCGCAGGGACTCGGCATAGAGGCCATCCCCCGCCTCCGGGCCCGACACGAGGAGGATCCGCGTCCAGCGCTTGAAGACGAGGAGCTGGACCAGGGCGTCGGTCAGCATCGCCCGCGAGGGGATGACGTGCAGCACGCGCTTCCGGCACTCGCCGTCGCGCAGGGCGGTGTCGGTGGCGCCGATGTTGAGGAACACCACGTCCTTCGCCTCGGGGGCGTCGGCTAGGGCCAGCAGGTCGGCGGCGGGGGCATTCACCACCACGAACCGGGGGTTGCCGGTCCGGGCGAGCAGGTCGGAGAAGGCCGCGCGGATATCCGCCCCCGGCTCGACCACCGCGCTCTGGAGAGCGAAGGACAGGCCGACGAACCGGCCCGTCGCGTTGGAATCGCGCAGGCCGAGTTCCGCGCCCCTCAGCCCCTCGTCGGCCGGGACCGGGTCCTCGTTGTTGACGGGGTTCGGCCGGGCGATCCGCCGTTCGAGATAGGCCACGCCGACCGGATCGCCCGCCCGCGCCGGTCCTGCCACGAACCCCGCCACGAGCCCCGCGCCGGACAGGATCAGGCAGGCCGCGAGGCGTCCCGCGCCTCGCCCCGCGCGCCGCATGCCCCGGCCATCTCCCTCGGTCGCCACCCGCATCCGGCTGGTCTCGTTTCCACCCGTCGATCGTTCTTGCCCCCGGCATAGAGGGCGCATTCGCGGCGGGGAATAGGACCAAGGTGCGGCCCGGAGACAGTCTCGGGGGACCGTACCAAAGCACAATGGGTGAGTCCCGGCGAGCTTGATAGCTTCCGATTCAAACAAGCCGCCGAACGGGACGGCGGATGTAGGCCGATGGCCGCGAGGGAGGAAATCGGGATGTCCAGAAGGCTTGCGCTTGCAGGCAGCGTCCTCGCTGCGCTCGTCGTGTCGAGCGGCGCCGTCTTCGGCCACGGGGACGTGCAGCCCCAGCCCGTGAACACCGACGGCCTGCCGTCCCTCGGCGAGACCTGGCGCGACGAGAACCCCTATCGCGACAACGCGACGGCCGTGAAGATCGGCTCCTCGGCCTACAACCAGAACTGCGCCCGCTGCCACGGCCTCCAGGTCATCTCCGGCGGCATCGCCCCCGATCTCCGCTACCTGGAGAAGGGCAAGGAGGGCGACGAGTGGTTCAAGGAGCGCGTGACCCACGGGGCGATCATCGACGGCATGACCAAGATGCCGGTCTTCGCGGGCGTGATCTCCCAGGAGGGGCTGTGGGCGATCCGCAGCTACATCGAATCCCAGCACGTCGACAACTGAGCGCGCCGCGATGACCCCCGCGTTCCCCCGGCGCTCCCTGCTGGCGGCGGCCTCCCTGCTGCTGGCGGCGGCCCCCGCCCTGTCCCGCCCCCTCGACGCGGTGCGCGCGGACGGGACCCTGCGGGTGGCGCTCTACGACGACAACGCCCCGTTCTCCGCCCTGAAGGACGGCAAGCCCGCCGGGATCGAGGTGGACATCGCGCAGGCCCTGGCCGAGGCCCTCAAGCTGAAGCTCGACCTGCGGCTCATCGATGCCGGGGAGAACTCGGACGGCGACCTGCGCCTCGCCCTGTGGCGGGGCGACCTCGCCAACTCCGCCCTGTCGGACGTGATGCTGCACGTCCCCTCCGACCGGATGTTCGCCCAGCGCAACGAGCAGGTCTTCACCACCCGGCCCTATCTCCAGCAGCGCCTCGCCCTGGCGTGGCGCCGGGGCGTGACGGAGGATTTCGAGACGCTCGGCGACATCGGCCAGACGCCCATCGACGTCGAGGGCAACAGCGCCTCGGACGCCATGCTACTCACCGCCAACGGCGGCAGCCTCCGCCCCAACCTCAAGCACTTCAAGAGCTTCGACGAGGCGGCGAAGGCGTTCCTGGCCGGCGACGCGCCGATCCTGGCCGGCACCCGCTCGGAGATCGAGGGGGCCCTGGCCACGGCGAAGACGCCGCGCGACACGGTCGGCATCACGCAGGTCAAGATGGCCGGGCCGATCAAGACCTCCTGGGAACTCTGCGGCGCGGTGAAGAGCGACTCGCGCGACCTCGGCTACGCCGTGGGGGACACGATGACGGCGATGATCGACAACGGCACCATGAAGGACATCTTCGCCAAGCACGGCGTGAGCTACGAGCCGCCGACCGGATACTGATCGCCCATCCCATCGCCGCGGGCAGGGCGAAGCAATCCCGAGATACGTCGCCCCCGGGCCGATGTCTCTCCGCCCTGGATCGCCTCGCCTCGCCCGCGATGACGGGCCGCGAATACAATGATCGATCCGGCAAGACTGTGCATCGCAGCGAGATCATCGCCACATCTGCACCCGGATAGACATTCTCAGATTAGACTTATGGCCAATAACTCGGCCGCGCGATTCCGCCTAGCCTGAGGATCGCGTCAAGGCCGCGCCGCCAACAAGGGGTCCGAACCCCATCGGCCGTCGAACACCCGGAGGAGATGTCATGAGAATGCGCACGCAATTTCTCGCGGCGGTGGGGATCGCCGCCCTCGCCGCCGGCGCGGCGAGCCTGTCCGCCTCGGCCAAGGAGCCGGAGAAGGCCGCCGCGGCCCCGGGCGGCGGCGTGACCGAGCAGGACATCATCAACGACGCCAAGACCCCCGGCGACGTCGTCACCTACGGCCTCGGCCCGCAGGGCCAGCGCTACAGCCCGCTGAAGGCCATCGACAAGGAGAGCGTGAAGACGCTGGTCCCGGCGTGGTCGTTCTCGTTCGGCGGCGAGAAGCAGCGCGGCCAGGAGAGCCAGGCGCTGGTCAAGGACGGCGTGATCTACGTCACCGGGTCCTATTCGCGGATATACGCCATCGATTCGCACACCGGCGAGAAGAAGTGGGAATACGACGCCCGCCTGCCGGAGGGCATCCTGCCCTGCTGTGACGTGGTGAACCGCGGCGCCGCCCTCTACAAGGACAACATCTACTTCGGCACCCTCGATGCCAAGCTGGTGGCGCTCAACACCAAGACCGGCAAGGTGGTGTGGCGCAAGGAGATCGACGACTTCAAGTCCGGCTACAGCTACACCGCCGCGCCGATGATCGTGAAGGGCAAGATCATCACCGGCGTGTCCGGCGGCGAGTTCGGCGTGATCGGCCGGATCGAGGCCCGCGACGCGGAGACCGGCGAGGTCGTGTGGAAGCGCCCGGTCATCGAAGGCCATATGGGCGAGCTGAACGGCAAGCCCTCGACCATGACCGGCAAGGTCAACGAATCCTGGCCCGGCGACATGTGGAAGTTCGGCGGCGGTGCCACCTGGCTCGGCGGCACCTACGATCCCGAGTTGAACCTGGTCTACGTCGGCACCGGCAACCCCGGCCCGTGGAACTCCTGGCTGCGCCCGGGCGACAACAAGTGGTCGGCCTCGCGCCTCGCGATCAACCCCGAGAACGGCGAGATCGTGTGGGGCTTCCAGACCACGCCGCACGACGGCTGGGACTTCGACGGCGTGAACGAGTTCGTGCCCTTCGACATGCAGAAGGACGGCAAGACCATCAAGGCCGGCGGCACCGCCGACCGCAACGGGTTCTTCTACGTCCTCGACCGCACCAACGGGAAGTTCATCTCGGCCACGCCGTTCGTGAACAAGATCAACTGGGCGAGCGGTATCGATAAGGACGGCCGCCCGATCTACATCCCCGAGAACCGTCCCGGCGATCCGAGCCAGGCCACCGGCGACGACAAGAAGGGCAAGTCCGTCTTCGCGGTCCCGAGCTTCCTCGGCGGCAAGAACTGGATGCCGATCGGCTACAACCCCGACACCAAGCTGTTCTACGTGCCCTCCAACGAGTGGGGCATGGACATCTGGAACGAGCCGGTGAACTACAAGAAGGGCGCGGCCTATCTCGGCGCCGGCTTCACCATCAAGCCGGTCTTCGACGACCATATCGGCTCGCTCAAGGCCATCGACCCCGCCTCCGGCAAGACGGTGTGGGAGTACAAGAACAAGGCGCCGCTCTGGGCGGGCGTGCTCAGCACCGCGGGCGGCCTCGTCTTCACCGGCACCCCCGAAGGCTTCCTGAAGGCGTTCGACGCCAAGTCCGGCGAGGAACTGTGGAAGTTCCAGGTCGGCACCGGCGTCGTGTCCTCCCCGATCACCTGGGAGCAGGATGGCGAGCAGTGGGTCGGCGTCACCGCCGGCTGGGGCGGCGCGGTGCCGCTCTGGGGCGGCGAGGTCGCCAAGTCCACCGCCGGCATCAACCAGGGCGGCAGCTTCTGGGCGTTCAAGCTGCCGAAGAAGGTCGCGTCGCGCTAAGACGGCGCTCCGGCGGGACCGCTCCCCGGTCCCGTCCGACTGCCCCGGCCGGCCACCAGAGCCGGCCGGGGCCACAAGCGGCGACGGATCCCCCCTCCTTACCGGCCAGACGGCGACGATGACCGCGACGACGCCCCTGCCGGACGCCCCGACGCCGGAGACTTCTGCCCGCGCGGCGACCGGCGCTATGATCCTCGCCCCCGGGGGCGGCGGGGCGGAGACGGGGGTGGCCGGGATGCAGTTGCTGATAGTGGACGATCATCCCCTGTTCCGGGAGGCGCTGGCGAGCGCCATCACCCTCGCCTTCCCCGACGCCGTGCTCCACGAGGCGGACGGCATCCGCACCGCCTGCGAGGTGCTGGGCCGCGAGGCGGGGATCGACCTGACCCTCCTCGACCTCTCGATGCAGGGCGTGGCCGGCTTCGACGGCCTCGTGACCATCCGCGCCCGCTTCCCGCGGGTGCCGGTGCTGATCGTGTCGGGCCTCGAGGACCCGCGCATCATGCGCGAGGCGGTCCAGCGGGGCGCGTCCGGCTTCGTGCCCAAGGCGGTGGACAAGGCGACCCTCACCCGGGCCATCTCCGAGGTGATGAACGGCGCCCTGTTCACCCCGCCCGACCTCGCCGGAGCGCCGGAGCCGGCGCCGAGCCGCAAATCGCCCCTGGCCGAGCGGATCGCCCGCCTGACGCCGCAGCAGATGCGCGTGCTGATGATGATCCGCCAGGGCAAGCTCAACAAGCAGATCGCCCACGAATTGCAGGTGGGCGATTCGACCGTGAAGGCCCACGTGTCGGAGATCCTGCGCAAGCTCGAAGTGATCAGCCGGACGCAGATCGTGATCGAGACGGCTTACCTCGACTTCGACAAGGGCCATGCCGGCTTCCCGGCGGCCTGACGGGGTGGCCGGCGGACGCGGCCGCCGACGCGGCCTCGGGGCGCAGGCGCGTTGAGCGGCGGGGGCCGCCTCACGGACAAAAAAGGCGCCTCCCGGGATCACAGGATCACGGGAGACGCCCCAGTCGGTCTCTGAGCTCGGAGAACGGAGCGGACGTCACGGCCGCCGGCCCTCCGCTCGGGTGATCCCTGCCGTCCGAAGACCGCGAGGATCACCCAAGTCCGTCGCCGCACCGCCAGCCTCCGGGGAGGGCGGCGGTGCGGCCCTCGTTCGGGACTAGAAGTCGCGCTGGACGCGGAAGCGGGCCTGGAAGACGTCGGTGCTGGAGACCGTCTTCACCGGGTTGCCGGCATTCACGTAGGCCGCCGAGTAGTTGAACTTCTGGGTGTCGAGCACCCGGCCGTTCTGGACACCGTACTGGGCGTACATGCCCTCGACACCGATATCGAGGTCCTTCACCGGCGACCAGATCAGGTTCGCGCCGGCATAGAGCATGTAGGTGTCGCGCAG
>NZ_JAKSXW010000103.1 GCF_022829405.1 Methylobacterium sp. J-076 | reverse complement strand
GGTTGCCCTCTCCCGACCCCGGCTCACGGCGGGGCCACCCTCCCCCGCAGAGGGGGGAGGGAAGGCGTCGTCGCTCACGCTGCTCACTGCCGCCGGGTCTCCTGCCCGGCGGCGAGGTCGGGGCCGGGGCGGCGGCGGGTGCGGAGGGAGTCCAGCGCCTGGGGGATCAGCAGGTAGCTCAGTGCGGAAGAGCGGCGGGTGAGGAAGGGGATTCTAGTAGGGGGTGCCCATTCCACCGCCGTAGCCCTGCCCCCTCCTCGGGGGGGCGTGGCCCGCGAAGGGGGGTGGGAGAGGGAGGCGCCGGTGCAGGACCAACAACCGCCCCGCCGCGCTGAAGCGCCCCATTCGGAAGACGGGTTGCCTCCTCCCGCCCCCGCCTCACGGCGGGGCCTCCCTCCCCCGCAGAGGGGGGAGGGAAGGCGTCGTCGCTCACGCTGCTCACTGCCGCCGGGTCTCCTGCCCGGCGGCGAGGTCGGGGCCGGGGCGGCGGCAGGTGCGGAGGTAGTCCAGCGCCTGGGGGATCATCAGGTCGG
>NZ_JAKSXW010000101.1 GCF_022829405.1 Methylobacterium sp. J-076 | reverse complement strand
GGAGGAGGGTTCCAGAGATCGCAGGGCCTTCTGGAGCCCTCCTTCGAGGCCCGCCGAAGCGGGCACCTCAGGATGAGGAGGCAGGGTGGGACGGGTGTCGCGACGATTCCCCCGCAGCGGGCGGGGGGATGTCTTCAATGCCCACCACCCTGGGTCGCTTCACTGCGTTCGCGATGACGGCGAGGGGCACGTTCGGCGCGACCGTCTTTGCGAGCGGAAGGAAGCAATCCAGGGAACCGCCACGCCCCCAAACGGCCCGCCGCCCTGGGTCGCGCCACCGCCGTCGCGATGACGGGAGCGTGCAGGCCCCTAGGCGGCTGGTCCGTAGGGCGGCCGGGGGATCGCCCGGTGGGCGGCGCGCAGGGCGGCGGACCAGCGTTCGCGCAGGTCGTGGAAGTAGCCCTCGCCCGCCTCGATCCGGTGGTTCACCTCGAGGTTCAAGGCCTTGCGCCGCGCCAGCGCGATGTCGATCGGAAGCCCCACGCCGAGATTCGAGCGCATGGTCGAATCCATCGACACGAGGCTGACCTTCAGCGCGTCGTAGAGGTCGGTCTCGAACTTCACCGCCCGGTCGAGGATCGGCTTGCCGTATTTATGCTCGCCGATCTGCAGGAACGGCGCATCCGTGCTGCACTCGATGAAATTGCCCGCCGAGTAGATCAGGAACAGCCGCATCGGCTCGTCGCCGATCTGGCCGCCGAACAGCAGCGAGATCGAGAACCGGATGCTCGCCGCCTCGAACCCCTTCTGCTCGATGGTCCGCACCCGGCGGATCGCCCGGCCGATGAGCTGGGCTGCCTGGAACATGGTCGGCGCCTCGATGAGGCGCTGGGCCGGTTCACCGTCGTCGCCCGGCACGCCCTCCTGCAGCAGGCTGAGCACCGACTGGGTGATCGAGAGGTTGCCGGCCGAGGCCAGCATCAGCACACGCTCGCCCGGCACGTTGAAGTGGTGGAGCTTGCGGTAGGTCGAGATGTCGTCGAGACCCGCATTGGTGCGGGTGTCGGCGACCATCACGAGCCCGTCCTCGACGAGGACACCGACGCAGTAGGTCATGATCTCAGCATTCCGGGATGGGCCGCACTCAACATTGCACGGCCGCCCTGCCTTGCTCGACCCGGAGCTTCACGTCCAGCGTTTCGGTGCCGCCGCCCGTGCGGCTGCCGCGGATCGGCGCCGCCCCCAGGTAGTCCAGCCCCATGGCGAGGCGGATGTACTGCTCCGAGGGGCTGACGTCGTGGACCGCGTCGAAGGCCACCCAGCCGAGGTTGGGAACCAGCGCCTCGGCCCAGCCGTGGGGCGCCTCGACCTCGGCCTCGCCGTCGTCCCGGGCGCGGTAGCCCGCCACGTAGCGGGCCGGGATGCCGAGATGGCGGGCGGCGGCGATGAAGACGTGGGCGATGTCCTGCGGGTTGCCGCAGCCCGCCGCCAGGGCCTTGGCGGCCGGAACCGCCGCGGTCGCCGGGCCCGCCTCGAACCGCACCGTCCTGTGCACCGTGTCCATCAGGCGGTGGAGCATCGTCAGCGGGTCCGCGGCGCCGGTCGCGGCGCTCTGCGCGAGGGCGTGCAGCTCCGGGCTGGTGCCGCAGAAATCCGTGTCGCGCAGGTAGAACGGGTCGGGCAGCCGCTCCACCGCCCCCCGGACGACGCCGTGGGTGTCGTCGGTGTCGGCCTCCCCGGTCACGCGGATGACGAGGGCATCCGCCGGCTCGTCGGGCGTGAACCAGTGGACGACGTTGCCGAACCCGTCCTCACGGGCGGTCAGGCGGCCGTCCACCGACGTGTCGATGCGCCAGCGGCGGATGTACTGGCCGTCGTGGTCGCGCGGCGTCAGGCGCAGGATCTGGATCAGACCCCGTGCCGGCTGCTCGTAGGTGTAGCTGGTCTCGTGGACCACGCGGATGCGCATGCGCCTTTCCCGCCTTCACGGTTGGTGGTGAGCGGCCCCGGCCTGACCCGGCCGGTGTCAGCCGACGAGATACTGCTTGGCGATCGCTTCGCCCACCCTGTTGTTCTCCGCGATGAAGGCCTCCACGAACTCGTGCAGGCCCGTCGAGAAGATGCGGTCGATGTCCTCGCTCTCGAGCTTCGCCAGCAGGTTGCCCGCGAAGCGCTGGCTCGGTCCCCGGCGGCCATAGGCGTCGGCGATCAGGTCGAGATACTCCACGATGACGCCGTAGCAATTGGCGAAGGAGCGGGGCATCTGCTTGTTGAGGATCAGCAGGTCGGCCACGAGCAGCGGTTTCACGCTCTCCCGGTAGACCCAGTGATAGGCGGTCAGCGCCGAGACTTCGCGCAGGATCGTCGTCCACTGGAAGTAGTCGAGGCTGCCGCCGATCTTCTCGTCCTGCGGAAGCAGGATCTGGTATTTCACGTCGAGGATGCGGGCGGTGTTGTCGGCCCGCTCGATCGCCGTGCCGAGGCGGGTGAACCAGAACGAGTCGTTGCGCAGCATCGTCCGGAAGGCCGAGCCGTCGAAGGTGAGCGAGACCGTCTTCACCCAGTCGAGGAAGCGGCCGAACTCGTCGCGGTTGAGGTCGCGCCCGGCATAGCTGCGCAGTTCGAGCCACGCACCGTTGATCGCGTCCCACATCTCGGTGGTCAGCGCCGTGCGCACGGAGCGGGCATTCTCCCGGGCCGCCTCGATGCAGGAGCGGATCGAGGACGGGTTGTGCGGGCTGAAGGCGAGGAAGTCGCACACCGTGTCGGCGTTCACGACGCTGTAGTGCGGCTTGAACAGCTCCGGGTCCCCCGCCGAGGCGAGGGCCGATTCCCACTCGTTGGTCTCGCCGCCGCCGTAACTGGAGGGCAGGGCGGCCAGGCGGTGGGCGGCATCGAGGATGCGCGCGACGAAGTCGGCGCGCTCGACGTAGCGCGAGAGCCAGTAGAGGTTGTCGGCAGTCCTAGAGAGCATTGTGCGGCTCGATCGTCCCGGCCCGGCAGGGCTTACGCAGCTTCGACGTGGAGTGAGCGGTCAGGCGTCGAGCACCCAGGTGTCCTTCGTCCCACCGCCCTGGCTCGAATTCACCACGAGAGACCCCTCCTTGAGGGCCACGCGGGTGAGGCCGCCCGGCACGATGCGGATCTGGTCCGCCCCGCATAGCACGAACGGGCGCAGGTCGACGTGGCGCGGGGCGACGCCGGAGGCGACGAAGGTCGGGCAGGTGGAGAGTGACAGGGTCGGCTGGGCGATGAAGCCGTCCGGCGCATGGCGCAGCTTCTTGGCGAAGTCGTCGATCTCGCGCTTGCTGGCATGCGGGCCGACGAGCATGCCGTAGCCCCCCGAACCGTTGACCTCCTTCACCACCAGCTCGGACAGGTTGTCCATCACGTAGGCGAACGCCTCCTTCTCGCGGCAGCGATAGGTCGGGACGTTGTGCAGGATCGGCTCCTCGCCGGTGAAGAACCTCACGATGTCCGGCATGTAGCTGTAGACCGCCTTGTCGTCCGAGATGCCGGTGCCGACGGCGTTGGCGAGGGTGACGGAGCCGCGCTCGTAGGCGTTCATGATGCCCGGCACGCCGAGCACGGAATCCGGCCGGAAGACCAATGGGTCGAGGAAGTCGTCGTCGAGGCGGCGGTAGATCACGTCGACCCGGCGCGGGCCCTCGGTGGTGCGCATGTACACCACGTCGTCCTTGGTGAAGAGGTCGGAGGCCTCCACCAGCTCGACGCCGAGTTTGTCGGCCAGGAACGAGTGCTCGTAGAAGGCCGAGTTGTAGCGGCCGGGGGTCAGCAGCACCACGGTCGGGTCGCGGGTGGCGGAGGTGGGGGCGAGGCTGCGCAGGGTGGCCAGGAGCGCGTCCGGATAGTTCTCCACCGGGGCGACCCGGTGCTTCGAGAACAGGTCCGGGAAGAGGCGCAGCATCACCTCCCGGTTCTCCAGCATGTACGATACGCCCGACGGGATGCGGGCGTTGTCCTCCAGCACGAAGAAGTCCTTCTCGCCGGTGCGCACGATGTCGATGCCGGCGATGTGGACGTAGAGGTCGTGCGGCACGCGGAAGTTGCGCATCTCCATGCGGTAATGGGCGTTCTTGTAGACGAGGTCGGCGGGGATGATGCCGGCCTTGATGCATTCCTGGGCGCCGTAGACGTCCTTCAGGAACATGTTGAGCGCCGTGACGCGCTGCTTCAGCCCGCGCTCCAGGAAATCCCATTCCGGCCGGGTGATGACGCGGGGGATGATGTCGAAGGGGATGAGCCGCTCGGTGGATTCGGTGTCGCCGTAGACGGCGAAGGTGATGCCGATCCGGCGGAACAGCAGCTCGGCCTGGCTGCGGCGGGTGTTGAAGTGCTCGGGCGGGGTCGAGTCGAGCCAGGCCTTGAGGCGTCCATAGGCGTCGCGGAGGGTGGCAGGGTCGGCGATCCCGCCCATACCGGTCATTTCATCGAAGGCCGCGGCCGCCATGCTTTTCATCTCCCTCACGCTCCCGCTCTCAAGGCAAGAGACGCGCCATGGATAGAGCGTAGCGGCCGGCCGCCGGGTTGCCAGGGGTCCCGGCTTTTAGAAAAGCTTCAGCCCTTTCAGGCTGGCATGGCCGTTACGCCCCATGATGACGTGATCGTGCACCACGATGTGCAGCGGCGCCAGGACCGAGACGATCTCCCGGGTCATGGACACGTCGGCGGAGGAGGGGGTCGGATCGCCCGACGGGTGGTTGTGGGCGAGGATGATCGCCGTCGCCGACAGTTCGAGGGCCCGGCGGGCGACCTCGCGGGGATAGACCGGCGTGTGATCGACGGTGCCCCGCCCCTGCACCTCGTCGGCGATGAGATGGTTGCGCTTGTCGAGGAAGAGGATGCGGAACTCCTCCCGCGGGGCGAAGGCCATGGTGGCGCGCAGGTAGTCGGAGACGGCGCTCCACGACGCCAGCACGTCGCGCTCGCGGATCTGGCCGCGGGCGAGGCGGCGGCCGGCGGCCTCCACGAGCTTCAAATCGGTGACGACGCCGGGGCCGATCCCCTCGACTTCGAGGAGCCGGTTGCGGTCGGCGCCGAGCACCTCGGCGAAGCTGCCGAAGCGGCGGATGAGGGCCTTGGCCAGCGGCTTCACGTCCCGGCGCGGGATCGACCGGAACAGGACGAGTTCGAGCAATTCGTAATCGGGCAGGCCGTCGCCCCCGGTCTCCGCGAACTTCTCGCGGAGGCGGTCCCGGTGCCCGAGATAGTGCGGCGCCTCCGACGGCGGGGTGGGGGCCGGGGCGGCGCCCTCGGCGAAGAAACCCGGCCCCTGCCGCATGGACGGCGTGCGTGCCACCGGTCGGCCTCAGGCGGCCGGGTTGACCGGCTGGTGAAGGCCCCTGGGCGAGACCGTGAAGATCTCGACGCCGGTCTCGGTCACGGCGACGGTGTGCTCGAACTGCGCGGAGAGGGACCGGTCCCGGGTGACGGCGGTCCACCCGTCGCCCAGCACCTTCACCGCGGGGCGGCCGAGGTTGATCATCGGCTCGATGGTGAAGAACTGGCCGGGCTTGAGCGGCACGTCGTAGCTCGCCTCGACGTAGTGCAGGATGGTCGGTGCGTCGTGGTACAGGCGCCCGAGGCCGTGGCCGCAGAAGTCGCGGACGACGGAGCAGCGCTCCGCCTCGGCGAAGGTCTGGATCGCCCGGCCGATATCGTTGGTGGACCCGCCGGGCTTCACCGCCGCGATGCCGCGCATCAGCGCCTCGTAGGTGATCTCGCACAGGCGCTGCGCCTTGCGCGGCACCTCGCCGACATAGGCCATCCGGCTCGAATCGCCGTGCCACCCGTCGAGGATCAGGCAGATGTCGAGGTTGATGATGTCACCCTCGCGCAGGGGCTTGTCGTTGGGGATGCCGTGGCAGACCACGTGGTTGATCGAGGTGCAGATCGACTTCGGATAGCCCCGGTAGAACAGCGAGGCCGGATAGGCGCCGTGGTCCATGGCGAATTCGTAGGCGAGCTTGTCGAGGGCCTCCGTGGTCACGCCGGGCTGCGTCGCCTCCATGAGGAGGTCGAGGGCCTGGGCGGTGAGGTGCCCCGCCCGCCGCATGCCGGCGAAATCCTCCGGGCCGTGGATCGGCGGCTCCGGCGCGCGACGCGCCTGGGCGCTCGCCTGTTCCTGCTGCATCATCGGGGATATCTGGACGGAGTCGTCAGGCTGTCGAAGGATCCTATGTACGGCGCACCGGCCGGGAGGCCAAGCGCCCCGGCACGTGGGTGATGCGGACGCGGCATGTCCTGTCCGCGGTGCTGGTGCCCCCGGATCCCGTGGCCCCTCCCTTGCGCGGCCGGGGGGCGGGGCGGCATAAGCGCAGGCGGACATGCCCCATCGTCGGGGCAGGCGAGGGCCGGATGGCAGGCAAGTCGGTACCGCATTTCCACAACGAGCCCGGCGTCCCGGCCATCGCGGTCGGCGCGAAGGAGTTCATGTGCATCGGCGCGCTCCCGCCATTCGACCACCCGCACGTGTTCCTCGACATGGGCGCGGACAACGAGATCATCTGCCAGTACTGCTCGACCCTCTATCGCTACCGGCCCGAGCTCGGCGCCGGCGCGGCGGAGCCGGCCGAATGCGTCTGGCACGACGATTCGGCGGCGGCGGCCTAGGCGGCGCCCGACCGCGGTGCCGACCGGATCACCCCCCCACCGCCCCCCCCTCGAGATCGGGATCGTCGGCGCCGGCATCGGCGGCCTGACGGCGGCGCTCGCCCTCTCGGATGCGGGCCATGCGGTGACGCTCGTGGAGCGCCGCACCGGGTTCAGCGAGGTGGGCGCGGGCATTCAGATCTCCCCCAACGCGAGCCGGGTGCTCGCCGGCCTCGGGCTGGCGCCCGCCCTGCACCGGGCGGCGAGCGAGCCGCCGGGGGTCGAGGTGCGCGCCCTGGAGAGCGGGCGCCGGATCGGGGGCGTCGCCCTCGGGGCCGCGGCGCGTGAGACGTTCGGCGCGCCCTACTACGTGATCCACCGGGCCGACCTGCAGACCCTGCTCCTCGACGCCGTGCGCTCGCGCCCGCGGATCCGCCTGCTGATGGGCCGGTCCGTCACCGGTGTGGGCGAGGGCGCCGAGCGCGTGACGCTCGTGGCCGATACCGGCACAGGCACTCAGGAGCTGGGCTTCGATCTCCTGGTCGGGGCCGACGGCCTGCATTCGAACCTGCGCCGGCACTTCGACGACGCCTCCATCCGGCCGGGCCGGGCGGCGGCGTGGCGGGCGCTGGTACCCCGCGAGGCCGTGCCGGACGCCCTCTCCGGCGACGCCACGGGCCTGTGGCTCGGGCGGGGCCGGCACGTGGTGCACTATCCGGTGCGCGGCGGCAGCCTGCTGAACGTCGTGGCCGTCGTGCCCGAGGCGGTGGGCGAGAAGGGCTGGGGCCGGCTCGGCGAACCGGCGGTGCTGCGCGCCCATTTCCGCCACTGCGCCGAACCCCTGCGGGAGGTGCTCAGCCTGCCCGATTCGTGGCTGGTCTGGTCCCTGGCCGACAGGCGGGCTCCCAGGCCCCTGGCCCGGGGCCGGATCGCCCTCCTGGGCGATGCGGCCCACCCGGTTCTGCCCTACCTCGCACAGGGCGCCGCCCTGGCGATCGAGGACGCCGCCGTGCTGACGGAGTGTCTCGGCGAGGCCGCGGACGTGTCCGCGGCCCTCGACGCCTACGCCCGGGCCCGGAACAGCCGCGTCCGGCAAGTCCAGCGGGCCGCCCGCGCCAACGGCCGCAGCTATCACGCGGGCGGCGTCGTGGGCCTCGTCAGGAACGTGGTGATGCGGCGGCTCGGCCCCGCCGGCATGCGCGACCGCTACGCCTGGGTCTACGGGTGGACGCCCCCCGCTTGATCCCGGCGACCGCCGGAGTTACCGCTACGCTTATGCGGACGTGGCGGAACCGGTAGACGCACGAGACTTAAAATCTTGCGGCCGAAAGGCCGTGCGGGTTCGAGTCCCGCCGTCCGCACCATTGATTTCATTGATTAATCTCCGTCTCTTCTCGCCGGTCGATGAATGCCCGGCAAACTCATGTCGGCACCACGTCGGCACCAGATGCCTCGGCTGCATTCGCAAGTCCGTCGCACGGTCCTTGCTAGAGACTGAGCGTCGGTCTCCTCCCGACTCCCCCACGCTCGCCTTCCCGTCTCAACCGCCCGGGGCGAGGCGGGCGTGGGTGCGACAACACGGGACCAGCGGATTGCACCCGGTTTGCATTTTTCATTCTGTGGAGAGCTATCCCCACCGCCCGCGCTTGTTGGCACGCCCCCTCGGCTCAGGCGCGGGCGACATTCATGACGTCCGGCGCGGTACTGGCAGCAACTGACAACCTGTCGCTTGCTGTGGAGGCTCGCGAGCGTCGGACCAAGGCGTCAGTGCCGCGAATAAGGGAACGAGTAGCCAGCGCGGTGAGCGAACCTGTCCGCCTGCTTCATGCGATCACGGGAGCGATCAATCGCCGCCTCCGCGTGCGTCATGAGCATGTCGGATCGGGCCATCTCGAAACGAGCCATCCGCACTTCGCGCAGGGCGAGTAGCCAGAGGATCAGGCGCATAGCGTGCCCTCCTCGGCCATCTCGCAGTAGCGATCCAGCAAGCCCAGGCTACAGGGCTCTGCGGCGGCCGTAGGGGCGCCAATCAGTGTCACACCACCGCCGATGAGCGGGAGCGAGACGAGGCCGCGCAGAAAGCCACGGCGCTGCATGGGGGCTACCATATCCCCCTCCCCCGCCATTCGCAGCCAACAGCACTGAGCACGAGCGCCGCGCGAGTTGAAGGTTGCCGGTGAGGGTCACGCCAACTGCCCGGACCGTCGAAATGGAAGTTCCCCGCACCCGTGTTGGCAGGTGTGAAGCGCTCCCAGCTCGGATCGCCGGGGCACTGCTCCTCGCAGAGCATCCGGCGCTCCATGAACAGCCACTCGTTGTAGGACATCAGCAACTCGTCCGTGACGGGCTGTGCCACGGCGGACGGTGCGCCGATCAGGGTGATCCCGCCACCGATCAGCGGCAGAGTGGTGAGGCTGCGCAGGAACCCGCGCCGGTTCGCGGGGGCGTTCATGCGCACCTCCCGTAGCCGGGGGTATGCCGCTCGTTGAGCGCGTCCAGCAAGGCGATGTCGGCCTCGATCCGCTCGGCGATCTCGCGGCGCAACTCGCGGAGGTGTTGCCGCTCCAAATCTGGATCGGCGGCGTGCATGGCCGCGAGGGCGATGGTGACGGGACCGCGCTGTGCGGAAGGCAAGCGCGGGCGTTCACCGCCGCGAACGGGCGGTGTAAGGTGGTGGATAGCCATGAACAGCACTCCAGGTGCGGTTGGTGGTTAGAGCTGAGGTTAGGTTGCAGCCTTGCCTCAGCTCGTATTTTATGGTTGCATCAAATTATGCCGCCGTCAATTCCTGCATCCAGAAAATCTCGGGGCCGTCCGGCTACTGGTGTCGGCATACCCGTGCAGGTTAGATTGCAGCCAGCGCAGGTTGCTCCACTCGATGCCTGGATTGCTGCACAACCCGACCCAAAGCCATCTCGCCCAGAAGCAATCCGCTACGCCCTCACGGACTGGCTGACGGGCCAGGGCTACGTGCGGCATCGAGAAGATCCTGAGGGGGCGAACTGACCTCCTCGGTCGGCGTTGCGCCACTAATAACGCGTGGCGTCCATGCTGGAAATTTGATGACTTACACCCTCCAACGGCTCGCCCCAGGCAGCTTCGATTTTCTTCTCGACGGCGAGGTTGTGGGTAGCATCGTTCGCGAGGTGTCCAAGGACGGCTACGAAGGCGACTGGGTTGTCGAGACGCTGACCGAGAGCCCGCCCTATCCAGTCCCGTTCACTGCCGAGACGCACAAGTTCGGGACGTTGAAGGCTGCTGCGGACTGGCTTGAGGCGGATGTTCCCGATCTCTGATCTGGGTTAAAGAGGCGCTGGAGACGGGGCAATCGTGACCGCTATTCCCGATCAGCAGATGGAGATGTCGCCACTCAGTGGAGAGGTTACGGTCGCGGGTCAGACCGCACACGTCTACATCTACCGCTTCGCTCGATCCACCAGCGAATGGACTTTGCTTGTCCGATGCCACAATGGATTGCTTAGGGTCTGGGACGCGCCATTCGCGAACGACAAGATTGCCTACCGTACCTTCGAAACGGCAATAGCTGAGGAAGGGCTCGGGTTGGGTCGCGCTGCAGGTTGATCCTGATGCGAGACCGGCGCTCCGAGAGCAGCCATGAGGACTCGCAGCCCCTCAATCCATTCCTCGGCTTCGGCCAGGGAGATGAAGCCGTCGCGCCGAATGACCTTGTCCGGCTCAATCGTGACGACGGCATCGAACTGCCCGTCCGGTCTATCAACGATCCTGTAGAACACTCGGCGCGCCATCCTTTTGACGTAGCGCATAGCGAGCTTCGCATAAGTGAAGTTGCAGGATCCACAACGTCGCACTGCCCTGAGCGAAGAATGCCTTCTCCGTTTGCGTGAATGGTGAGGGAACAGTCTGCAGTCGGCCACCAGGGCTAGTTGAGGGTGAACTTCTGGATGCTCAGGCGTTGGTGAGGACGGAATGGCCCTCGCCCGTGAGGTGCCCATAGCCCTATCGCCTTAGCAAAGGACACCCCCATGAAGCGCATCCTCATTGCATCTGCCCTGATCCTGTCGCCGCTCGCCCTCGCCGCTACTGCGCAGGCACAGGGCACGATTCCCGGCGCTCAGCGGGGCGCTGAAGATGGCAATCGCGCCGCTGGCCCTATCGGCGGCGTCGTAGGCGGCGCGGTCGGTGCGGCGACCGGCACTGTGGGTGGCGTTCTTGGCGTCGACCCCGAGCGGGATCGTCGGGATGACCGCATGGAGCGCCGCGAAGAGCGTCGCGAGATGCAGCGTCGCTAGTCCTGAGTTTCGCTGCTGCCGGCTCGGTGATGCCGGCGGCGGCGACGGCGATCCTCTGATCCCGGGCGTAGGGAGTCACAATGATCCGCCCCCGTCGCGTTGGCCTGCCTTGGTATGCCCCGGAGGACTACGACGCATTGCGCCAGAGCCTTGCCGATGGCTCGAAGCTCCCCGTTGCCTATGAGACGTGGCGGAACGCTACCGATCAGATGGAGCGGGAGGTCCAACGCAGTGGCGTCGAGGTCGTCCGCGTGCCGATAGTGCCAAACGCATTCGCGTTGTGGTGCGAGCAGAATGGCCGAGCGAGCGACGGCGCTGCACGCTCCCGGTATGCGGCCGAAGTCTTGAATGCGGACGCCGACGGCTGACACGGCCGGCGTCATCTTCATCGAGAAGAATGGCGAACAATCTGAAGGCAGAAATCTCGGTGGCTTGCGCTTATGACATCGAATGCAAAACGCCGCCCTTGAGGGGGCGGCGGGGGTCGCATCGACGGTTGAGATCTCTTTCAGCCAACGATTTCCATGACGGCTTCTCCTCAAAGGCGAGGACATTATGAAGCGGAAATGGTTAATCACCCCTTCCGGTTCAACCCCTGCGAGGCAGGTTTGAACACGACCCAAATCGCCGGTCAAGCGCTACCTTCGGTTGCGGTAAACAATCACCTCGGATGCAACAAACTCAATGATTGAAGCCCATGGCTGTAAACGCTCAAGGTTATGGCTTGTCGGCGTGAGCGGTAACACAGATTTTTGATCCCGGCCATGCGCTAGAGCGTTGCGAATATCCCTCAGACGTTTTGCAAAAGCTGTCATTCCGTTTGGTCCAAATCCCTTTGCGTCTTTGATGTCTTTCATCAATGGCTCAACAGAAAAACCTCCATCGAACGTACTCGTCTTATCAAAAGAAGATTTGTTTCTGTTTAGTTCTGTCCAAAGTATATCGGCAGGAACAACATCTTTAATGAGTGCCTCAAATTTAACTGGTGGGTCTAGATTGGTGCTCTGAACAATGCTCAATACACTCTCAGTAAGTTTATCTATGTCATCAAGCGCAGATGGAGAGCTTAAAAACCTTCGCACTTTGTCCTTCGCTCCGCTCTCGAGATAAAGAACAGAAGCGTACTCAATTATTCTAAAGCTGTACAAGAAACGACTTGCCGGATCGCCAGTTATTGAAGCGCTCCAGAATCTCAATAGATGCTCATCAAGCTCGCGAGAACTAATTATGCCGGGAAATTTTCCATCTCGAAACCTAGGGCGAGGTTGTCCAGCAGAGCTTTCGATTTTTGGCGAATGGATAGATATGATTGGCGACTTGCGGTCATAATAGTACATGTAAAAATTCAATTCGCGCATAAGCGCAAGAATTCTACTCTCGTCCCAGTCAATGGTTCTAATCCAAAAACATACAGGCAATCCCATCTCGAAATCAGCATCCTCTAGGCCGTCACTTTCTCCAATATTTTCAAGCATATTGAAAGAATAGATACCACGATATTGTGTTGCTGATTGCGCAACAGGTACCGTGTATTTAGCTATCGCTAAAAGTCTTTCACTGGCCGGAGCGTATTCGCATGTAAGTTCCTGTCCGCGATGAATGAACGTAAATTTGCGAGCAGGCAGATCTTCACGACCACTTCCTAGTGGGAATGCTGTGAATATAATTTCTATATCTTTAGTATCTTTGTGGTAAATAGCTGAATAGCGCTCTGGAAGCACAACAGAATTTAGGGCATTGAACAGTCGGTCCGGATCCGCAGGAATGTAGGTTGATATAGATTCGTCACCCCACGGGTTGACAATCCTCAAGGAATTTCCATGCTCAGGATCAGAGATAATTTCGACTGAGGATTTTGGGTTATCCTCAAGAAATACCCTTAAAGACGTTCGGCAGGCCGCAAGATCAGCGTCCGAGGGGCGAGCGGGCGGCTCAGAGGCGGGCGTTGCATCGTTCATCAGGATTCAACAAGCTGAGGGCTGCGTTTAGACAACCCAAGAGGCGCGTGACGTCAAGGAGCTACAACTAAAGGCCGTGGTGTCGCCTCCCTACAAAGTTTGTGGCTTCCCGCACTCACCATCAGCTATCCTGCCGCCATGCGCACAGCCCTCGCCGCCCTCGCTCTAGTCATCGCTGCCTATGGAGCGCAGGCTCAACAGAAGCTGCCGACGGTCTCTGAGCTTCTGAAGGCCGAAGCTAAGGCTACCGAAGCCTGTGAGGGCGGGGGCGACCCTGCCATCGTCTCAGAGCAGTGCCGGCTTCGGGATCGGATCAGCGGGCGACTTGCTCAGGCCGGCTGGTGCTGGGGCCGCAAAGGCCAGACCCAAGTGAAGAAGGAATGGCATGCCTGCCAGCCGGACTCGATCTATGAGGACGATGTCGAGGCTGTTCAACCCTGACTTCAATCAGCGATTATCCCCTTCACGATCCGTAAACGCCATCTCACTATCACGAATGTTTGAATGTCTCGTCGGCGGAGGATCGGTCGATGCCTCAGCTGCTAAAGCGGTTCGCCCGGGACGAGCCCGACGGTACCGCCATCGAGTACGGTATGATAGCTGCCCTGATCGCCGTCGTGATCATCGGTACGCTGAAGGTCGTCGGCATAAAGCTGAACGCCAAGTTCTCCTCGATCTTGGCGCAGCTGAATTGAGGCGCTTGTCGTGCCTTCGCCTCTCGTGTTGAAATTTTAGCCGCCGGCCCGCTTCTCTGACTCGGCCTTGGCCTTCTCGAAGGCCTCGTGCCCAGTCTCACCCTCGATAGGTGTTTTGCTCTTCGGTTCGCTGCCGGTGGTAGGGTCAGGAACGTTGACGCCTGCAATCGGGACTGTCGGCGGCTGAATGCTCTCACCCTTAGGTTTGTCGCTGTCCGACATCATTGCCTCGTCTAGTTAAACGGATTGGCGGGATTGCAGGTAGAGAGGCGGCGCATTGGCCAAGATATTTGGCCGATGTGCGCCTTTATTGTTGTTGTACTTCAGTCTGCCAAACACTCGCTTTGGCAGGCTGAAGTACTCGTTGATGCTGGCTCTGGACCGCGTACGAAAACTACCGACGAGTCCTACCCCGTTGGGCCCAGGTCATCTTTGGCCGCGCCGCCTGACGGCGCATCATGTGGTGTCCCCGCATCCGCACATGGGTCAGCATGTCGGATGAAGAAATTTTAGATATTGGACCGGAAGGTACGGCGGCGGCAGGGAATGATAGAACGGCAAGGCCGACCGCAGTGATTGCAGCGAGTGTCAGGGTGCGCATGCGTTTCCTCCGTGCCATGGCGCAGTCGGAACGCGTCAGGCAAATGTGAAGCATTGGGTGCATCGATTAGTTCAATCGCCGCGCGTTGCACGTCGCCGATCAGTCAGAGGCGCCGGGTTCGTCTGGCCATCGCGAGTTCGCGAGCGTCATCCTCTGCAGCCGGAATGCCCGCGAGGACACGCGACGGCGTTGTGTGAACGATGCGCGTGTTCTTTGGCTCACCCACTCCACAGCCGATACAGACTGCATAGGTCCATCGTGTCCAAAGCCCCATCGCTTTGGCGTTGAACGCATCCTGCTTTTTCCGGCCAGCTTCGATCCGCTCCTTGATCTCTGCTTGCTTCGAGTCGCTACTCGGATCTGGCTGTTGTTCGGTTACAGCAGGCGATGGATTTTTATCCTGGGCACAAGCTGGCATAGCGGCAGCTGTCAGCAGCATTGAAGCGATAATAAGCGGGCGCATTCGACCTCCGAATGTATGATCTTCAGATCATCAATTCGGAGCGATTACGATCTGACTGGATCTTAAGTTTCGGAATTTCAAAATATTTTGTAAAAATCAAACAAAGTACTATCATACATTGCAATATCTGGCACCGCAGGCGTTGCGACCGGCCTGCGCCTCAGATGCTCGGCGTCTCCATCTGCCGGCTCTTTCAGATGCCCCGGTGCTTGGTCACGTCGTCCCGTCCGACACCGCAGGCGTAGCCCTACTTAGGCCGCAACGTCCGGCTTTGAAGGGGTAGCGATCTGGTTGTACGGATCGCCCGCATTGCCATCGGGGAAGCGCCGCTGGAACACCGCCTCGCTGACCAGCACCACCGTGGTCGTCGTGCCAGCCTCTGACTGCGTGCAGGTCACCGTGAACACCCGCAGGTCCATTTTGCCAGTGTCGTTGGCGAAGGCCATCGGTGACTTCACGGTGACCTTATCGCCCAACTCCCACAGGTTGGTCGTGCCGGGCTTGAACCACCCGAGATGGGTGACCGTCACCTGTACCGTGGCGAGCAGGATCTGCTGCGCATAGGCGTCGACCGCTGTCTGGTTCTCCTGCGCGTCGAGCGGACGGTCGGCAGCGATCCGCACCGTCATTCCCTTGGCCCCGGACGGGATCGTCGCGGTCGACTGGATCTGCGCGGCCGCTGAGCCGAACTTCTGATCCGTGCCCGGC
>NZ_JAKSXW010000088.1 GCF_022829405.1 Methylobacterium sp. J-076 | reverse complement strand
GGCGCGCGTCCAGCGCCCCTCCGCCGTCATCGCGAGCAAAGCGAAGCGACCCAGGGCGGCGGGACGCCCCCGAACGTGGCGCCGCTGGATTGCTTCGCTGCGCTCGCAAGGACGGGTGCGCGTCCCGCGCCCCTCGGCCGCCCTCGCGGGCGAAGCGAAGCGACCCAGGGCGGCGGGACGCCACCCGAACGCGGCGCTGCGGGATTGCTTCGCTGCGCTCGCAAAGACGGGCGCGCCTCCCGCGCCCCTCTGCCGTCCTTGTGGGCGAAGCGAAGCGACCCAGGGCGGCGGGACGTCCCGCCAAAAACCGACGTATGAGGGGTCTACGGACCCCCGGCTTCGCGCACCGCCCAGGCCGGTCCTAGGCGTGCGATCCTATCGCGGAACGCGCCCCGGCGGAGGGCGGCGGGAGTGCCCCGCGCAC
>NZ_JAKSXW010000085.1 GCF_022829405.1 Methylobacterium sp. J-076 | reverse complement strand
GTAACAAGAATACAACAGCAGCAGAGTCACACCGTACCGGGCACAGTAGTGGCAAGGCTTAAGCATCCACGGGTGGTCGCAGTAGCGAAGTCCGCGTACGATGTAGCGCCGTTGCAGAACGAGTGAGTTGAGGGAAGTTGGACTACATACACACCGAAGGCGGTGCGGATGTAGGCTGCAGCCACTGCAAAGTCGGACAAGGCCCGGGCCAGTGTAAGCGTATCCCCTCCCCACAGGGGGGAGGGGATACGCTCACACTGGACCGGCCCTTGTATGACTTGGCAGCAGCCGCCCCCTCGATC
>NZ_JAKSXW010000122.1 GCF_022829405.1 Methylobacterium sp. J-076 | reverse complement strand
GCTTCTCCCTCTCCCCTCTGCGGGGGAGGGTGGCCCCCGGAGGGGGTCGGGAGAGGGGAGCGACGGCGCAGGAGAAAGCGCGTCCCTCACCGCGGGCATGGTTTCAACGGTGAGCGGGTTTCCCCTCTCCCGACCCCGGCTGACGCCGGGGCCCCCCTCCCCCGCAGAGGGGGGAGGGGGGCATGCCGGTCACGCGCTGCGATACAGCTTCGTCATCACGAACTCCCGGTGGCCGAGGGACTCCGCCGCCGTGAGACGGCCGTTGGCCGTGCGCACCACCATGTCGATCAGCGCGTCGCCCGCCGCATCCAGCGTCATGTCCCGGCGGAGCACGCCGGTCACGTCCACGTCGATGTGCTCGCCCATGGTGCGCAAGGTCTTCGGGTTGCCGCTGATCTTGATCACCGGCACGACGGGGTTGCCGATCACGTTGCCCTGGCCCGTCGGGAAGGTGTGGATCACGTAGCCCGCCGCCGCCATCAGGGTCACGCATTCGGCCGCCGCCGAGGACGTGTCCATGTAGTAGAGGCCCGGCCCCTTCGCGGGCGCCTCGGCCGGTTGCAGGGCGTCGATGTAGCGGCACTGCCGGCCGATCTTCTCGAGGTTGCCCAGCGCCTTCTCCTCGATCGTCGTCAGCCCGCCGGCGATGTTGCCCTTGGTCGGCTGCGAATCGGAGAGGTCGTCGGTCTTGTGCGCCTCGATCACGTCCTCCTGGTACGCTTTCCACATGGCGAACCACTTCTCGGCGATGTCCGGGCTCGCGGCCCGCTCCCGGCACAGGTGCTCCGCGCCGGTGATCTCGGAGGTCTCCCCGAACACGCCGTAGATCCCGAGGGGGATCAGCTTGTCGTACATGTTGCCCACCGTCGGGCAGGAGGCGAGGCCCGTCGTGGTGTCGGACTCGCCGCACTTGGTCGAGACCCACAGGTCGGTGATCGGGCATTCCTCCCTGGGCAACTCGCTCGCCCATTGCAGGAGGCGCTTGGCGGCGTAGCTCGCCTTGGCGATGGTGGCGATGTCCCCGTGGCCCTCGATGCCGAAGCCCACCACCGGCTTGCCGGTCTTGGCGATGCCCTCGACCACGCGGGCGGTCCAGCCGTCCTCGATGCCGATCACCACCACGGCGGCGACGTTCGGGTTCGAGCCGATGCCGATCAGGGTGCGGAAGTGGATCTCCAGATCCTCGCCGAACTGCAACCGGCCATAGGCGTGCGGCAGGGCCATCGTGCCCTTTATGGTGTTGGCCACCGCCTCGCAGGAGGCGTTCGACAGGTCGTCGAGGGGCAGGAGGACGACGTGGTTGCGCACGCCCACCCGGCCGTTCTCCCGCCGCCAGCCGGTGAAGGTGGCGTGGGCGTAGTCCGCCGAGGCGCGCCGGCTCGGCAGCGCCTTGGTCGTGAACTGGTCGGGGGCTCCGCCGGCATAGGCGGCGGGCATCGAATGCGCGAAGGTTGCCTGCAAGCTCATGGGACCCTCACCACCGCTTCGTCTTGAGATTGTGGGTGTGGACGTGCTCGCCCTTGGCGATGTCGGCGACGGCCTTGCCGATGTCCTGGCCGTACTTCCAGACCGTGTCGCCGGACCTGATGTCCTTGAGGGCCACCTTGTGGCCGATGGGGATTTCCTGCCTGGCCGTCAGCCGGAAGTCGGAATTGTCGTGCGTGACAACGCACAGCATCTCCGTCCCGGCATCGAGATTCTCGACCACGACGACGCCCACCGAGTCCCTGGGGTCGTGGACGAGGAGTTGGGGAACTCCCATTGCGCGCCTCCCGCTGCTTCGATCCGCGAGTCTTGTATAAGACCTAAGAATCGGCGGTCAAGGGTGTGCAAGCCGGTCCGTCCTCGCCTCGCTGCGCCCGCAAAGGCGGTGAGGTCCTGAAACCCAGCCCTCTCAGGCCCGGGCGCCGTCCGTGTCGACGATGTCGGCCGAATAGCGGTTCTCGCGGGTGTCGCAGCGGCTGATGCGCAGTTCCACGGGGCGCCCGCTCACGTCGAAGGCGACGCGGACGATCTCCAGCAGGGGCGATCCCTCCGGCACGCCGAGGGCGTCCGCCTCCTCCGGCCCGGCTGCCACCGCCCGCAGCCGCTCCTGCACGCGGGTGATCAGGATGCCGTGGCGCTCTTGGTAGATCACGTACATCTCCTCGCTCATCTCCTCCGTCGTCGGCAGGTCGAGGACGGGGATGATGGCAGCCGGCACGAACACGACCTCGTAGATCGCGGGGGCGTCACGCAGGGTCCGCACCCGCGTGACCGCGTGCAGGGGCGCACCCTCGGCGAGGGCCAGCTGGCGCGCCTCCTCCGCCGTCGCCGGCCGGACCTCCTGGGCGATCAGGCGGCTCTTGGGGGAGAGGCGCGCCCCCTCCGGCGTGACGATGCGGAAGAAGCGGAACAGCACCGTGTCCCGGGCGTGCCGGGCGACGTAGGTGCCGACCCCCTGCCGCCGGACGATCAGCTTCTCGCCCTCCAGGGCGATCAGCGCCTTGCGCACCGTCCCCTGGCTCACGCCGTACTCGGCGGCGAGCTCGTGCTCCGTCGGCAGCAGATCCCCGGGCTTCCAGGCCCCGTCCGCGATCCGCTTGGTGATGAGCCCCTGGATCTGGACGTAGAGCGGCCGGAGCTCGGGCTTGAAGGTCGCGGCGGGGTGGTCGTTCATCGGGGGCTCGGGGGTGGGCATATCGGTGTCTTGACGACGTCAAGTATCTTATATAAGACTTGCCGACCATCGCCATGGCAGACCCCCGACAAAGGGGGCGCAGCGAGCCGGCCGAGCCGGTTCTAACACACGCGTTCCTGGGAGGGAGCGATGAGGCGAAACGCCGACATCGGCCACAGCACAGGCCCCGCGCGCCCGCGCCGCCATTCCCCGCCCCGAAGACCGACCGCGCCGGGCCGGCCCCGGCGCATCGTCGGCCGACGCGGTGGCCGGTTCTGCGTCGGAAGGTTCCACGATGAGAGTGGTCTAGCGCGACCCGGCGGTCCCTGAGTCGCCCGCGCGCGCTAGCGAGGCGCCCCGCCGCGCCCGCGGCCGAGCGCCCGACATTCGCCTCCGGCCCCCCCGGTTCGGGAGAGAGCGGCCGGACGCGGCGCGGCCCCGCCCGTCAGCCCCGGAGATGTCGAGACATGACGCCGATCCGCCAGGACGCGACCGACCGCAAGACCATCGCCCTCCTCGCCTTCTCGGCGACCTCGGGCGTGCTGGTCGAATTCTACGACTTCTTCATCTTCGGCTACGCGGCGGCGAGCGCCTTCCCGCACATCTTCTTCCCGAATACCACGCCGACCACGGCGCTGATCTTCTCCTACCTGACCTTCGGGGCCGGTTTCCCCGCCCGCCTCCTCGGGGCGTTCCTGTTCGGGCATTTCGGCGACCGGGCGGGGCGGAAGACGTCCTTCCTCATCAACATCCTGATCGTCGGCGCCACGACCTTCATGGTCGGGCTGCTGCCGGGCTACGACACGATCGGCATCGCGGCGCCGATCCTGCTCATCACCCTGCGGATCATCCAGGGGATCGGCCTCGGCGGCGAGTTCGGCGGGGCGGCCTCGCTGCTCGCGGAGTTCGGCGCCACCCGCAAGCACCGGGCGTTCTGGGTGTCGCTCGCCAACCTCGGCATCCCCGGCGGGGCGATGGCGGCGAGCGCGGTGCTGTACGTCCTGGCCGACAGCTTCTCCACCTCCGGCTGGCGCATCGCGATGCTCCTCTCCGTGGTCGTCGTGGTGCCGGGCCTGCTCGCCCGGTTCAAGCTCGCGGATTCGCCCCTGTTCGCGCAGCTCAAGGCCAAGGACGAGGTGGCCAAGATGCCGAGCCTCGACGTCACGCGGAAGCACTGGCGGCCGATCCTCCTGCTCGCCCTGTTCTGCGCGTTCCAGCAGATGGACGGCTACGTCAGCGGGACCTACGCCATCTCGTTCATGAAGTCGGCGGGCATCCCCCTCGCCACCACGGCGGTGATCATCTTCGTGGCGCGGATCGGCGACGTGCTCGGGGTGATGATCAGCGGGCCCGCCGCGGACCTGATGCGCCGCAAGACCGTGGGCTACCTCGCCGTGATCCTGACGGCGGTGCTGTCGATCCCCTACGCCCTGGCGATCCTGAACCAGCAGGTCTGGCTGGTGCTGGGCCTGCAGTTCCTCATCACCCTGACGGGGGTGGGGATCCTGCACGGGCTGGCGCCGATCCTGACCTCGGAGAGCTTCCCGACGAAGTACCGGTATTCGGGGGCCGGCATCTCCTACAGCCTGTCGGCGATCCTGGGCGGGGGCATCGCGCCGCCGCTGCTCGCCGGGCTCATCGGGCAGGACGTGACGGGCCGGTGGTACTTCATCCCGGTCGTCTACGGCATCTACGCCGTGATCGCCGTCGCCGCCCTGAGCCTGACGCCGGAGACGAAGGGCCGCCGCCTGGACGAGGCCGGGGAGGCGGGGCCCGCACAGGGGGCGGGCGGCGCGAAGGTGGCGCGCGGGTCACCGGCCTGAGGGCCGGGGCCGCCCGTCACTGCGTGCGCATGATCTGGATCACCGCCGGGGTGATGATCACCACGAAGAGCACCGGCAGGAAGAACAGGATCATCGGCACGGTCAGCTTCGGCGGCAGGGCCGCGGCCTTCTTCTCCGCCTCGATCATGCGCTGGTCGCGGCTCTCCTGGCTGAGCACCCGCAGGGCCTGGCCGATGGGGGTGCCGTAGCGCTCCGCCTGGCTGAGGGCGGTCGCCACCGCCTTCACCGGATCGAGCCCGGTGCGCATCACGAGGTTCTCGTAGGCGAGGCGGCGGTCGGGCAGGAACGACATCTCGGCCACCATCACCGCCAGCTCCTCGGCCAGCACCACCGACGAGACCGCGATCTCGGTGCTCACCTTGCGGAACGCGTTCTCGATCGCCATCCCCGACTCGACGCAGATCAGCGTGAGGTCGAGGGCGTCGGGCCACGCCTTGCGGATCTCGGTCTGGCGCTTCTTGGCGGCGTTCACGAGGAACAGCTCCGGCGCCTTGATGCCGAGGAAGGCGGCGCAGATCACCATGGCGAAGCGCATCAGGTAGGAGACGTCCACCGCCTCCAGGATGAACAGGTAGAAGATCGCGGTGATGAAGGCGCCGACCGGCGTCACGAGGCGGAAGAACAGGAAGGCCGTCTCCGCCCCCTGGCCCCGGTAGCCGGCCATCAGGAGCTTGCGCTTGGCGGTGTCCGTGCCGAGCCAGCGGCGCAGGTTGTACCGCTCCACGATGTCCTTCATGTAGGCCTTGGGCTCGGTGCGCAGGCTGCCCTTGGTGGCGACCTTCTCGCGCTCGCGCCGCCGGATGATCTCGCGCTCGTCGCTCACGAGCTTCATCCGCTTGCCGAGCTTGTCCGGCTCCAGGAAGGGCTGCGCCACGGCGAAGGCGGTCGCCCCCGCGGCCACGGCGGCCAGCACGGTGCCGACGAAGCGGGCGTCGAACAGCTTGTCGGCGATCGCGTCGATCATGCCGTCCCCGTCAGATTTCGAAGGCGATCATCTTCTTGATGACCAGGATTCCGAGGCTCATCCAGATCGCCGAGCCGACCAGGGCGATCTTGCCCGCGTCGGTCGTCCAGAGCAGCGAGATGTAGTCCGGGCTGGTGAGCGAGGTGATGCCCGCCACGCCGAAGGGCAGGGCGGCGATGATGGAGGCGGAGGCCTTGGCCTCCATGCTCATCGCCTGGATCTTGCCGCGCATCTTGGCCCGGTCGCGCAGCACCCGCGAGAGGTTGCCCAGCGCCTCGGAGAGGTTGCCGCCGGACTGCTGCTGGATGTTGATCACGATCGAGAAGAAGTTGACCTCCGCGGTCGGCACCCGCTCGTGCAGGCGGGCCACCGCCTCGCCGAGGGACAGGCCGAGGGCCTGCGTCTCCACGATGGTGCGGAACTCCCCGCGCAGGGGTTCCTCCGCCTCCCGGGAGACCATGCGGAAGCAGTCGCCCACGGGGATGCCGGTCTTGATGCCGCGCACCACCACGTCCACGGCGTTGGGCAGCTCCTTGTTGAACTTCGCGACCCGGCGCAGCCGCATCCGGCGCAGCATGAAGGCCGGCAGGCCGAAGGCGCCGAAGAACGCGCCCCCGAGGGTGGCGAGCATGCTGTCCGTCATCAGGAACAGCAGGAAGCCGAGGACGACGCCGCTCCCGCCCGCGAAGGTCCAGTAGGTGCGCTTGGACCAGTCGAGGCCGGCGCGGGCGATCTTGAGTTCCAGGGTGGCCTTGGCCGCGCCCTTGGCCTTGGCCTCGATCTCGCCCAGGGTCTTGGCGACCTGGTCGCGCCGGTTGACGCCACCCCCGCGCCCCGCCGCGCTCACGGCGCTGACGGAGATGAGCTTCAGGCGCTTGTTCGCCCGGCGTTCCCCCGGCAGCAGCGCGACGATGGCCGCGTAGGTCATCAGCGCGACGGCCACGCCCACGAGCCCCGTGGCGATCGGCAGGCCGGGCAGGAGCGAGCCGGGGTCGAGATCGGGCATCGCCTCAGGCCCCCTCCACCACTTCCGCGGCGTCGAGGGCCGCGCCTAGGCGCCCTTCGAGGCCGTAATAGCGCGCGCGCTCCCAGAAGCGCGGGCGGCCCACCCCCGTCGCCCGGTGGCGGCCGATGATCTTGCCGTTCGCGTCCTCGCCGAGGATGTCGTAGAGGAAGATGTCCTGGGTGGTGATCACCTCGCCCTCCATCCCCAGCACCTCGGTGATGTGGGTGATGCGGCGCGAGCCGTCGCGCAGGCGGGTCGCCTGGATGATCACGTCGATCGAGCCGCAGATCATCTCGCGCAGGGTCTTCGAGGGCAGGGTGAAGCCGCCCATGGAGATCATCGACTCGATGCGCGACAGGCACTCGCGCGGGCTGTTGGCGTGGAGCGTGCCCATCGAGCCGTCGTGGCCGGTGTTCATGGCCTGGAGCAGGTCGAACGCCTCGGGCCCGCGCACCTCGCCGACGATGATCCGCTCGGGGCGCATGCGCAGGCAGTTCTTCACGAGGTCGCGCATCGTGACCTGACCCTGGCCCTCCATGTTGGGGGGCCGCGTCTCCAGGCGCACCACGTGCGGCTGCTGGAGCTGGAGTTCGGCGGCGTCCTCGCAGGTGATCACCCGCTCGTCGAGCTCGATGAAGGCGGTGAGGCAGTTCAGCAGGGTCGTCTTGCCGGAGCCGGTGCCGCCGGAGATGACGACGTTGCAGCGCGACTGGCCGACGATCTTCAGGACCTCCGCCCCCTCCGGCGAGATCGCCCCGAAGCGGACGAGCTGGTCGAGGGTGAGCTTGTCCTTCTTGAACTTTCGGATCGTCAGGGCCGGGCCGTCGATGGCCAGCGGCGGGGCGATGACGTTCACGCGGGAGCCGTCCGGCAGGCGCGCGTCGCAGATCGGCGAGGCGTCGTCGACCCGCCGGCCGACCTGGCTGACGATGCGCTGGCAGATGTTCATCAACTGCTGGTTGTCGCGGAACCGCACGCTGGTGAGCTGGATCTTGCCGGCGACTTCGATGAACGTCCGCCCGGCGCCGTTGACCATGATGTCGGCGATGTCGTCGCGGGCGAGCAGGGGCTCCAGGGGGCCGTAACCGAGGACGTCGTTGCAGATGTCGTCGAGCAGTTCCTCCTGCTCGGAGATCGACAGGACGATGTTCTTGAGCCCGATGATCTCCGTGACGATGTCGCGGATCTCCTCGCGCGCCGTCTCGGCGTCGAGATGGGCGAGCTGGGTCAGGTCGATCGCCTCGATGAGGGCGCCGAAGATCAGGCTCTTGGTGCGGTAATACTCGTCCGACCGGGCCGTCTCGACGACGACCGGGGCGGCGCGGGTGGGCGGCGCCGCCTCCCGCGCCGCCATGGGCGGGGGGGCGGGCTGGGCGGAGCGCGCCTGGATGACCGGTGCGGGCGCGGGCGCCGAGCCGGTTTGCCGTCTACCGAACATGATGGCTCCGGACCCGCATCACGAGGCCTTCCGGCGGGCGGCGAGCTTGGCCAGGAGCGGTTCGAGCAGGCTCGCCCCGCTCTTGTGCCGCGTCTCCACCCGCCCGATGGCGGAGGCGGCGAGATCGTTGAACAGGTCCGCCAGCTTCGAGCCCGGCTGCACCTCGGCGATCATCTGGCCGTTGTTGGCGGCGGTGCCGAACAGGGACGGGTCGAAGGGGATCGTCGCGGCCAGGGGCACGTCGAGGGCCTTGGCGAATTCGGCGGCGGCGATCTCGGGCCGCTTGGGCATCCCGGTGCCGTTCAGGAGCACCCGGGGCAGCGCGTCGTTGGGCCGGCCGTGCTTGAGGGCGCCGAGCAGGTTCTTGGCGTTGCGCAGGGAGGCGAGGTCGGGCCCGGCGACGACCAGGATCTCGTCGGCGGCGGAGAGGACCCGCTTCGTCCAGGCGTTCCACTGGTGCGGCACGTCGAGCACGAGGCAGGGCACGCTCGACCGCAGGTGCTCGATGAGCACGTCGAAGGCGGGCTCGGAGAGGTCGATGGTCCGGTCGAGGCTGGCCGGCGCCGAGAGCAGGCTGAGGTTGTCGCTGCACTTCGAGAGCAGGCGCTCCACCAGGGCCGCGTCCAGGCGCTCGGGGGCGAAGACCGCCTCGGCGATGCCCTGCGGCGGGTCCTGGTTGAAGTTGAGGGAGGCGGTGCCGAAGGCGATGTCGAGGTCGGCGATCACCGTCGGCACGCCCTGGCCGCGGGCCACCGACCACGCGAGGTTGTGGGCCACCGTCGAGGCGCCGATCCCGCCCCGGACGCCGAACACGGCGATGGAGCGGCCGATCGGCCTCACCCCCGCCGCCGTGAACATCTCCGAGATGGAGGCGATCAGGGTCAGGGGATCGACCGGCGCCATCAGGTAGTCGGAGACCCCCCGCTGCAGCAGCTGCCGGTACAGGGTGACGTCGTTGAGGTGGCCGATCACCAGGACGCGGGTGCCCTCGTCGCAGACCTCGGCCAGGGCATCGAGGCATTCCAGGGGCTTCGAGCGGGCGCCCTGCACCTCGAGCACGATGACGTTCGGGGTCGGCGCGTGGCGGAACGCCTCGATGGCCGCCGCCCCGCCGCCCATGCGCACCTTGACCCTGGCCCGCTGGAGGCGCCTGTCCTGGGCGGCCGCCTCGATCATGGCGGCCGTCTCGGAGACCTCGCAGAAAGCCTGGATCGTGATCCGCGGGACCGGGGCGATCACGCGCTCGGCCGTCTCGCTCTGCTCCGCCATCACGGCACTCTCGGGTTGGAACGCAATCGATGCGCCGGGGTCGCGCGGTCCCGGCGGGACATGGTGGGGGCCGGCGTCAATTGCCGACCTGAGCCTTCACGGATGTCTGACCATCCTGACGCCACTGGGTTGACGGATCCTTGCCGTCGCGCAGCTGGCCGACGTCGCGGATGCGCTTGACGGCGTCGATCCGCCCTTCCTGGCGCCCGCGGACGAGATCGACCGGGTCGGCGACCTGGGCGGCGAGGGTGGCCTGCGTCGAGCAGCCGAAGTTCCAGACCGGGCGGTTGCTGTTGTCGAAGGCGAAATCACTCCCGCCGAGGTCCTGCGGCCAGGTTCCGCAGGCGTCGGCGACCTTGGCCTGCATCCGCGAGAAGCTGAGCCGGATCGGCGCCGCGAGGTCGGGGGCCGCGACGGCGTAGGGGGTGGCGGCGATGTCCTGGCGGCCCACGCCGTCCCGTCCCGCCCGCTGCACCACGAGGCCGGCCATGCGCTCGGTCGCCGCCGCCCGGGCCGGGGGCAGGCCCCGGGGCACCTCCATCAGCAGGCCGCCCCGGCCGTAGCGCCGGTACTCGAGCATGAAGGCGTCGACGTCCTCCGATTGCCGGGGGTCGAGATGGCCGGGGCCGGTGGGGAAGATGTCGAGGGTGCGGGTCCCGTCGGCGAGGACGATGGGGTGGCGCGCCCGGTAGTCGGAGGTCCCGATCGCCCCCGTGACGGGGGGCTCGCCCTTGCAGGCGCCGGCCAGCGCCGCGAGGGCGCAGGCGCCGAGCAGGCGCAGCCCGGCCCGGGCCGGGGGCCGGGAGGGGGCTGGCGACGGGGTCGGCGGGGGGGCGGGCGGCGTGCGTCCGGTCATGACGGTCCTCGGCGGCCTCGGCCGCGCAGGGGGGAGGGGCACGGGCTACTCGACGATGAAGCCGACGCGGCCGCGGTAGGCCGGGGCCAGGGCGGGTGCGCCGGCCTTGCCGTAGAGGCGGTTGAACTGGCCGAGCAGCACGGCCTGCGTGTCGGCCGTGTCCGTGAAGTTGTCGTCGGGCCGGTTGACCTGCCGCGGCTCCATCGGCTTGGCGATGTAGGGGGTCACCATGATCATCAGCTCCGTCTCCTGGCGCTGGTAGTCGCGGGAGCGGAACAGGGCGCCGAGGATCGGCAGGTTGATCAGGCCGGGCAGGCCGCTGAGGGCCTGCTTGTTGACCTGCTGGATCAGGCCCGCGGTCATCATCACGCCGCCGGAGGGCAGCTCCACCGTCGTCTCGGAGCGGCGGACCCGGGTGCCGGGCACCGCCACCGACGAGGAGCCGATGGGGAAGTTGAAGCTCTGCTGCGGGTCGATCTCGGTCACGTCGGTGGCGACGCGGATCGAGATGCGGTTGTCGGCGAGCACCACCGGCGTGAAGGAGAGCGCCACGCCGTACTGCTTGAACTCGATCCCCGGCGTGCACACCCCGGTGGTGCAGGCCGCCGAGGAGGGGACCGGGAACTCGCCGCCGGCCAGGAACTTCGCCGCCTCGCCGGAGATCGCGGTGAGCGTCGGCTCCGCGAGGATGCGCGAGACCCCGGCCTGCTCCAGGGCCTTCACCGTCGCCGTCAGGGAGAAGCCCGCCCCCCGGGCCGAGGCCTGGAACTGGCCGCTCGACGTGCTGCCGCCGCTGATCGGGAACGAGGTGGGGTTGGCAAAGCCGGTCAGGCTCGGATCGGCGATGCTGCCGAGGGGGTTGATCGCCGACCAGTTGCCGTTGAGGTTCACGCCGAACTGCTTCACGACGTTGCGCGACACCTCCATCACGGTGACGCGCAGCATCACCTGATCCTTGTTGCGGATCGTGAGGTTGTTGATCACCGCGCCCCGGGCGCCGGCCGCGACGCCCCCCGTGGCGCCCCCGCCGGTGGCGCCGCCGGTGCCGAGCCCGACGAAGGCGTTGGCGATGTCGATCGCCTGCTGTGCCTCGGCGGAGGAATTGACCGAGCCCGACAGGAGCACCGAGGCGCCGGAGGAGCGCACGTCGAACCGCCCCGCCGGGATGCTCTGGTTGAGCAGGTCGCGCAGGGTGCTGAGGTTGAGGTCGCGGGCGACCGTGACGTCGAGGGCCGCGATCTGGCGCCCTTCCGCGTCCATGATGAAGATGGTGGTGGCCCCGTCGGCCATGCCGATCACGAAGACCTTGCGCGTCGAGCGGACCACCGCGTTGGCCACGGCGGGGTTGGCCACGAACACCTCCTTGGCGTCCCGCGGCAGATCGACGATCACCGAGCGGCCGGCGGTGAGCTCCACCCGGCGGCTGGTGTTCGTCTCCGCGGCGCCCACGGTGACGACCGGCGCCGGCCCGAGGGCCGGACGCTCCTGCGAGCCGCGCAGCTGGGCCGAGGCGGGCCCGGCGGGGAAGGCGGTGAGGGTGGCGAGCGCCAGGGCGCCGAGGCGGCGCGGGCCGGGGCGGGCGGTGGTGCGGGGGGGCATGACGCTGTTTTTCATGGCGCTCACGGCGTCTGCTGCTTGGCGATGCCGAAGCGCACGATGGTCAGCCCCTGTTCGGCGGCCGCCTGCTCGGGAACCGGCGTTTCGGGATCGGCGCCGTGCCCGGCATCGGCGAGGCTGCGCAGGGACAGGGAGAGCGAGCCGATCTTCTGCGCCAGGGTGATCGTCTCCGCCTGGGCGGGGCTGAGGGCGAGGGTGGCGGTCTCGCCCGTGACGACGTTGGTGCCGTTCTTCTCCTGGATGAGCTGGCCCACGGCCAGCACCCGGATGTCCCGCAGGATCGTCTGCGACAGCTGGACGTCCGAGCCGGAGGACTTGGAGGCGGCGTCGTCGCGGTAGGTGCGGATCACGTCGACCCGGTCGTTCGGCAGGATGAAGCCGCCCGCGGAGTTGGTGCCCCGGCTGTCGGTGACGATGGCGACGGCGCGCATGCCGGAGGGCAGGATCGCCGCCATGAAGCCGCTCTCGGGCCGCACCAGCTTCTGGGCGCGGATCGGCTCGCCGGCCAGGAAGGGCGAGCGCACCGTGGCGCCCACCGTGGTCTCCAGGGCCTTGGGATTGTCCCGGCGGGTGACGAAGCCGGGGGAGAGGGCCGTATCCGGCCAGGACTGCCAGCGCAGGTCGGCCGCCTGGAGCACCTGCCCCATCGGCTCGTCCGCGGCGGCCACCAGCACGTCGGTGGTGGGCGGGGGCGGCGCCTGGACGACCTTCTCCGGCGGCGGGGGAGGCGGGGGGTTACCGCCCATCAGGTAGGCCGCCCCGCTGCCCGCGAGGAGGGCGATGCCGAGGACGGCGAGGCGGGCGGGTTTCATCGGGCTTCCAGTCGGACCTGGATGAGGCGGATCGCCGGTTCAGCGGACATGACCGGAAGTTGCGCTCGATTGGTATAAACATGGTTAAGTCTCCCTCACCGGGGAGCCGCCGCGGCGATCCGGAAATGACGCGAAAGGGCGCGTCCAACGTCACCCTCGCGCGGCGCCCGCCGTGGCGCGGCGGCCGCGCATGACATACCGTCGCACGCGACTCGGCACGTCAGCAGGCCGGGGTCTTCAAGACGACGGGATGGGACGCATGGTGAAGGGTATCGGCGGCGCGGCGCTCGCGGCCGCCCTCGCGGGGACGGTGCTCGGTTCGGGCCCCGCCGCGGCACAGGCTCCGGCGCAGGGGGCCTTCTCCGGCAACGTGGTGCGCCTGGGCGTGCTCAACGACCAGTCCGGGCTCTACGCCGAGTTCGGCGGCACGGGCTCCATCGAGGCGGCGAAGATGGCCGTCGAGGACATGGGCGGCAAGGTCGGCGGCGTGCCGATCGAGATCGTCTCGGCCGACCACCAGAACAAGCCGGACATCGCCTCGGGGATCGCCCGCCAATGGTACGACCGCGACGGCGTCGATGCCATCATGGAGCTGACCACCTCCTCGGTGGCGCTGGCGGTCCAGGGCCTGTCCCGGGAGAAGAAGAAGATCACCATCACCACCGGGGCCGCCTCCAGCGACCTCACCGGCAAGGCCTGCACCCCCTACGGCTACCATTGGGCCTACGACACCCACGCCCTGGCCGTCGGGACCGGCGGGGCGCTGACCCGGGCGGGGGGCAAGACGTGGTTCTTCCTCACCGCCGACTACGCCTTCGGCAGCGCCCTGGAGAACGACACCTCCGCGGTGGTGAAGGCCAATGGCGGCACGGTGGTGGGCTCGGTGCGCCATCCCCTGTCGAGCCAGGACTTCTCCTCGTTCCTGCTGCAGGCGCAGGGGTCCAAGGCGCAGGTGATCGGGCTGGCCAACGCGGGCCTCGACACCTCGAACTCGATCAAGCAGGCCGCCGAATACGGCATCACCGACGGCGGCCAGAAGCTCGCCGCGCTCCTGTTCACCCTGTCCGAGGTCCACGGGCTCGGCATCAAGGCGGCCCAGGGCCTGACCCTCACGGAGGGCTGGTACTGGGACCTCAACGACGAGACCCGCGCCTTCGGCCAACGCTTCATGAAGCGCACCGGCCGGATGCCGAACATGATCCAGACCGGCACCTACTCGGCGGTGCTGTCCTACCTCAAGGCGGTGAAGGCGGCGGGCACCGACGAGACCGACGCAGTCAACGCCAAGTTGAAGTCCCTGCCGGTGGACGACGTGTTCACCCATCACGGCCACGTCCAGCAGACGGGGCTGATGGTGCACGACATGTACCTGTTCGAGATCAAGAAGCCCGCCGACTCGAAGGGCGAGTGGGACCTCTACAAGCTGGTCTCCACCATCCCCGGCCAGGAGGCCTACGCCCCCGAGGCCGAGAGCGGGTGCCCGCTGGTGGCGGGGAAGTAGGCGCATCTCGCCCGGGCGGCTTGGAGCCGTCCGGGTCCCCCCCCGTGGCGCCCATCGTCGAGGCGTTCACGCCGACGCCGTTTCAGGGGTAGCCGGCTTCCTTCTGGTGCCTGACGGCGAGCACTTCCGCCTGCATGTCGCCCATCCGATAGAGGACGACGTACCCGCTCGCACCGAAGGGAATCAGCCACTCCCGGAATTCCGTGGCGAGGTGTTCCACCGGACGCCCTGCGCCCGGATGAGCTTCCACGATCCGCATACCCTCTCGGATCGCGCGCACCGCCTTGGTTGCGGCGGCGGGGTTCTTCGCGACGAGGAAGCGGTAGCAGCGCTGAACATCGCGGAGGGCTTCCGGCGTCCAGATCAGTCGTGGCATTCCGGGGGCTCGACGTCCTGCCCGGCTTCAAGCTGGGCGAGCCACGCATCCGCCTCGTCGTGCGTCAGATGCAGTCCCGTTTCCCGGTACGCCGTGGCTGCGGCCATGGCTTCCCGACGCAGCGCCTCGCGCCTCTCCTCACGCTCGACGTACTGGGCGATGGCGTCGCGCATCAGGAAATTCGCCGAGCGGTTCTGTGCCTTGGCGAGGTCGCGCACCCTCGCATGGACCTCGACATCGAGCTTCACCGCAACGGGGCGCGTGGCGGGCATCGGCTCGCTCCTAGATCGGAATAGGGTCTCACCGAGGATAATCCGGCACGGTCCCGGCCGCTACCCGGCCCACACCTCCCGGTACAGGGCCGCGATCTCCTCCGCGTCCGGGATGCGCGGGTTGTTGCCCGGCGAGCCGGAGGCCAGGGCCTGCTCGGCCATGGTCGGGATCAGCGCCTCCCAGCGGGCGGCGTCGAGGCCGTATTCCTGCGGGTTCGGGACATCGAGGTCGTCGTTGAGGGCGCGCAGCTCCGTGATGAGCGCGGCCACCGCCGCCTCGTCCCCGGCGCCGGCCTTCAGGCCCATCGCCCGGGCGCAGGCGGCGTAACGGTCGATCGCCCCGGGTGCCGAGAAGGCGGTGACCGCCGGCAGCAGCATCGCGTTCGACAGGCCGTGGGCGACGTGGAAATGCGCGCCGATCGGCCGGCTCATCCCGTGGACCAGGGCCACCGAGCTGTTCGAGAAGGCGATGCCGGCCTGCGTCGCGCCGAGCATCATCGCCTCCCGGGCGGCCCGGTCGCCGGGGTCGGTCCAGACCCGGCGCAGGTTCGGGGCGATCAGCCCCATCGCCTGGAGGGCGAGCCCGTCCGAAAAGATGTTGGAGCGCCGCGAGACATAGGCCTCGATGGCGTGGGTGAGGGCGTCGATGCCCGTATCCGCCGTGAGGCGCTTGGGCTTCGTGAGCGTCAGCTCGTAATCGACCAGGGCGGCCACCGGCAGGTAGGCCAGGCCGATGCACAGCATCTTCTCGTCGCTGGCCTCGTCCGTCACGATGGTGAAGCGCGTCGCCTCCGAGCCGGTGCCGGCGGTGGTGGGGATGGCGACGACGGGCAGGCCCGCCTCGTCCTGCAGGTGGGGCGCCTTGTAGCGGCGCATCGGGCCGCCGTGGCGGGCCAGGACCGCCACCGCCTTGGCCGTATCCATGGGGCTGCCGCCGCCGAAGCCGACGACGCAGTCGTGCTCGCCCGCCTGGAGCGCGGCCAGCGCCGCATCGACGGAGGCCACCGTCGGGTCGGGCACCGTGTCGGAGAAGACCCGCGGGGTCACGCCCCCGGCGACGAGGCGCTCGGTCAGGGTCTCCACCGCGCCGCTGCCGGCCAGGAACCGGTCCGTGACGACGAAGGGCCGGGACAGGCCGAGCTGGCCCAGCACCTCCGGCAGCAGCCGGGAGGCCCCGGCGCCGACGCGCATCAGCCGCGGCAGGGCGATCGAGGCGACCATCTTGTCCTCCATGCGGCCCCGCCCGCGCGGGACCCTCCGCCCGGTGGTCCGGAGCTGTGATCATGTATCCATAGGCGGCCGGCCCCGGCGGGGGAACCGGAATCCGCGCGGATCCCCCGAACCCCGGAGGGATCCGCGCGGGGATTGCTGCATTGCAATATCGGCCGTTGCCGCCGCGGCCGGTCCCCCCATCTTCAGGGTCGAACAGGAGGCCGAGATGAGCGAGTACCCGCACGGCAACGAGCCGCACAATCCCGCCACCGCCGTCCCCGAACCCTCGCCGGACGCGGTGGGCCCCGAGACCGCGGGGTTCGCGGGCCACGTCCTCGCCGGCCCCCGGGCCGAGAAGCCGGTGGCGCTCGCCCTGCAGGGCGGGGGCGCCCACGGCTCCTTCACCTGGGGCGTGCTCGATGCCCTGATCGAGGACGGGCGCCTCGCCTTCGAGGCCCTGACCGGGGCCAGCGCCGGGGCGATGAACGCCGTCGTGATGGTGGATGGCTGGGTGAAGGGCGGGCCGGACGGGGCCCGCGAGGGGCTGGAGCAGTTCTGGCGGGAGGTGAGCCTCGACGGCGACCTCGGCCCGACGCAGCGCCACTTCCTCACCGGCATGCTGAACCTGTGGAAGGGCAACCCGGTGGCCGAGTTCTGGGCGAAGGCGCTGACGCCGAGCCCCTACGTCTCGAACCCGCTCAACATCAACCCGCTGCGCAAGGCGTTGGCGAAGCAGGTGGATTTCGAGCGGCTGCGCGACGCGCCGACGGCGGGCCTGTTCGTGTCGGCCACCAACGTCTGGACCGGCAAGCTCGCCGTGTTCGAGCGCGACGCCCTGACGGTGGACCACCTGATGGCCTCGGCCTGCCTGCCGACGGTCTTCCAGGCGGTGGAGATCGACGGCGTGCCCTACTGGGACGGCGGCTACCTCGGCAACCCGCCGCTCTATCCCCTGCACCGGGGCGCGCGGACGCGGGACATCCTTCTGGTGCAGATCAACCCCGTCGAGCGCCGGGAGACCCCGCGCACGGAGGCCGAGATCCGCGACCGGCTGAACGAGATCACCTTCAACGCCAACCTGATGCGCGAATTGCGGGCCATCGACTTCCTCGACGGGCTGATCGAGGAGGGGACGCTGGGCAAGACCGGCTACGAGCCCGTCCTGCTGCACCGGATCGACGGCACCGACGCCCTGGAGGACTACAACACCGCCTCCAAGCTCGATGCCCGCTGGAAGGTGTTCCTGCGGCTGCGCGACAAGGGCCGCGCCGCGGCCCAGGCGTGGCTCGAGCAGCATTACGGTCAGGTCGGCCACCGCTGCAGCATCGACCTGCGGCAGGCCTACCAGTAGCCGGGCCCCGGGATGAGGGGGGCGCCGCCGTCGTGGCGCCCTTCGCACATCGTCCGGGATTAATCCGGCATCCTCCGGCGTCTACCTGTCATGCCCGATAAGAACGCCCTTCCGGACATCGTCGACCTGCTGGTGCCCCTGCGCCGCTACGCCCGCGCGCTCACGCGGGATTCCCTGAAGGCCGACGACCTCGTGCACGACACTCTGGTGCGTGCCCTCGAAGCCAAGGGGACCCTGCGCCCCAACACGAACCTGCGCACCTGGATGATGACGGTGCTGCACAACGTCTTCATCGACGAGCAGCGCCGCCGTCAGGTCGAGGTGCGGCACGCCGACGCCCTGGTGCGGATGCACGAGGAGATGAGCCCGCCCGCCCAGGAGGGCCAGGTGCGCCTCGCGCAGATCCGCGAGGCCTTCGCCACCCTCCCCGAGGAGCAGCGCGCCGCCCTCCACCTCGTGACCATCGAGGGCATGGCCTATGCCGATGCCGCGGCGGTGCTCGGCATCCCCATCGGCACCCTGATGTCCCGCCTCGGCCGCGGCCGGGCGGCGCTGCGCGCCTTCGAGGATGGGACGCGGCTCGGCCGCGCCGGCGAGGAGCCGCCGGGTGCCCCCCGCGCGGAGCGGCCCTCCCTGCGCCTCGTGGCCAATGACGGCGGCCCGCGGCGGGCCGCGGGCGATGCGTGATTCGGGGGCGACGCGTGGCCGCCCCATCCCCGGAAGCCCGCCATGCGGCGGACCGCCGGCTACCCGAGGACTTCACCGATGATGGATCCGATCACAGACAGCGATCTCATCGCCTTCGTCGACGAGCAGATCGACCCGATGCGCCGCCTCGAGGTCGAGGCGCATCTGGCCGCCCACCCGCAGGCCGCCGCCCGGGTGATGGCCGACTTCCACGACCGCGACGCCCTGCGCGCCAGCTTCCGGGAGCGCCTCGGCCCGGGGCCCGACCGCAACCTCGCCCTGGCCCGCCGGCTCGACCGCTCCCTGCGCTGGGACCGGGCCGCCTCGCGGATGACGCGGGCCGCGGCCATCGCCGTGCTGGTGGGCGCGGGCTGGCTCGCCCATGACGAGATCGGCCGCTTCGGCATCCCCGGCACCCTGGCCTCGACCGTCGATGCCAGCCTCGTCGAGGATGCCCGGCAGGCCCGCGCCGTGGCGCAGCTGCGCGCCGTGACGGCGGCGGATGCGGCCGCCTACGACCGGGACCGCCTGCGCCAGGCGACGGGGGTCGACCTGCCGCCTCTCCCCGCCGGGTGGCGGGTGCGCGACCTGCAGGTGTTCCCCTCCCGGCACGGCACCGGCATCGAGGTCTCCTTCGAGGCCGAGACGCTGGGCGAGGTGTCGCTCTTCGCCACCCGGGCCGACGGCCGCTCCGGCCCCTCCATGCTCGGCGACACCGCCGAGGGCCGCGTCTTCGCCTGGACGGCGGGGGGCAACGCCTACGCGGTGAGCGGCCCGCAGCGGGACGCGGTGCTCCAGCGCGCGGCCAATCTCCTCGGCGGCTGACGATCCGCCACCTCGACAGATCGGCCCGCTTGGTGCGAAAGAGGCCCCATGCGGGCGGGATCGGAAGACGACGGGCTCGGCGCCCTGTTCGAGGCGGCCTTGGCCGCCCGGGGGCGGGCCTACGCGCCCTATTCGCGCTTCCCCGTCGGCGCGGCGATCCGCGACGAGCACGGCGCGGTCCATGCCGGCTGCAACGTCGAGAACGCGGCCTACCCTGTCGGCACCTGCGCCGAGGCGGGCGCCATCGCCGCCATGGTCGCGGCGGGGGGGCGCCGCATCGCCGCGATCCTCGTCTGCGCGGAGGGGGCCGTGCCGGTGACCCCGTGCGGCGCCTGCCGCCAGCGCATCCGTGAATTCGCCGGGCCGGACGCGCCGGTCCTCGCGGCCGGCCCCCACGGGATCCTGGCCCGCCACACCCTCGAGGCCCTGCTGCCGGCCTCCTTCGGCCCGGAGACCCTCGGCGCGGCGACCGTCGGGGCCGGGCCGTGAGCGGGGCGGCGCTCGCCACCCTGCGGGAGGCCGGGTTCGAGGGGCCCTATGCCTGCGCCATCGTCGCCGGCACCGGGCTCGGGGCGCTCGCCGCCGGCCTCGACGGGGCGCGGAGCCTCGACTACGCGACGATCCCCGGCTTCCCGGGGGCGGGGGTCAGCGGCCACCGGGGCCGGCTGCACCGGGGCCTGATCGCCGGGCGGCCGGTGCTGGTCTTCGAGGGGCGCGCCCACGCCTACGAGGCCGGCGACGCCGCCGCCATGCGCCGTCCCCTGACCTGCGCCCGCGACCTCGGCGCCCGGTGCCTGCTGCTCACCAACGCCGCCGGGTCCCTGCGGCCGGAGGTGGGGCCGGGCCGCCTCGCCCTGCTCACGGACCACATCAACCTGTCGGGCCTCAACCCGCTGGTCGGCGAGGCGAGCGATGCCCGCTTCGTGCCGATGACCGACGCCTACGACCCCGGCCTGCGCGCCCGCCTCGCCGCGGCGGCGCGGGCGGAGGGGATCGCCCTCGCGGAGGGGATCTATGCGTGGTTCTCCGGCCCGAGCTTCGAGACGCCGGCGGAGGTGCGGATGGCCGGCATCCTCGGGGCCGACCTCGTGGGCATGTCGACGGTGCCGGAGACCATCCTCGGCCGCTTCCTCGGCCTGCCGGTCGCCGCCGTCTCGGCCGTGACCAACCTCGCCGCCGGCATCGCGGGCGGCGCCCCCCACCATGCCGAGACCAAGGCGGTGGCCGCGGCCGCCGCCGGGGATCTCGCGCGGCTCGTCCGGGCCTTCGCCGCAGCCCTGCCGGAGCCGGGAGACACCCCATGACCGTTGACGAATCCCGCCTCGTCGCCGCCCGCGCCCTGGCGCTCCTCGACCTCACCGACCTCGGCGACACCTGCACGGACTCGAAGGTCGATGCCCTGTGCCGGGACGCCCGCGCCGGGGGCGTGGCCGCGATCTGCGTCTGGCCCTCCTTCGTGGAGCAGGGGGCGCGGGCGCTGGCCGGCACCGGCATCCGCCTCGCCACGGTCATCAACTTTCCCGAGGGTGGCGAGGATGCCGCCCGGGCCGCCGACGACGCCGCCGAGGCCCTTCGCGACGGGGCGGGGGAGATCGACCTCGTCCTGCCCTACCGGGCCTTCCTGCGCGGCGACGAGGCGGTGGCCCGCGACGTGGTGGAGGCGGTGCGCGAGACCTGCCCCGACGCCCTGCTGAAGGTCATCCTGGAGACCGGCGCGCTGCGCGAGGCGGGGGCCATCCGCGCCGCCGCCGACCTCGCCCTGGCGGCGGGGGCCGACTTCCTCAAGACCTCCACGGGCAAGAGCCCGGTCTCGGCGACGCCCGAGGCGGCGCGCATCCTCCTCGACGCGGTGCTGGCCTCCGGGCGGCCCGCCGGGGTGAAGGTCTCCGGCGGCCTGCGCACCCTCGATGACGCCGCCGCCTACCTCGCCCTGGCGGACCGGGCCATGGGCCCCGCCTGGGCCCGGCCGGCGACGTTCCGGCTCGGCGCGAGCAGCCTGTTCGGGGTGCTGATGCAGGCGCGGGACGCGTGAGGATGCGCCTGCCGCAGGAGACCATCCGCACCAAGCGCGATGGGGGCACCCTTTCGGCGGAGGAGATCGCCGCCTTCATCCGGGGCCTCACCGACGGGGCCGTCACGGAGGGGCAGGCGGCGGCCTTCGCCATGGCGGTGGTCTTCCGCGGCCTCTCGGTGCCGGAGCGGGTGGCCCTGACCCGGGCCATGACCGACTCCGGCGACGTCCTCGCCTGGGACCTGCCGGGCCCGGTCCTCGACAAGCATTCGACGGGGGGCGTCGGCGACACGGTGAGCCTGCCCCTGGCGCCCATGGTGGCGGCCTGCGGCGGCTACGTGCCGATGATCTCCGGCCGGGGTCTCGGCCATACCGGCGGCACCCTCGACAAGCTCGCGAGCATCCCGGGCTACGACGTCGCCCCCGATCCGGCCCTGTTCCGGCGGGTGGTGGGCGAGGTCGGCTGCGCCATCATCGGCCAGACCGACCGGATGGCCCCGGCCGACAAGCGCCTCTACGCCATCCGCGACGTGACCGGCACGGTCGAATCCCTCGACCTGATCACCGCCTCGATCCTGTCCAAGAAGCTCGCGGCCGGGCTCGGCGGCCTCGTCATGGACGTGAAGCAGGGGTCGGGCGCCTTCATGGCCGGGCTGCCCGAGGCCCGGGCGCTGGCCGACAGCATCGTCGGCGTCGCGGTGGGCGCGGGCCTGCCCACCACGGCCCTCGTCACCGACATGGATGCACCGCTCGCCTCCGCCGCGGGCAACGCCGTCGAGGTCGCCTACGCCCTCGACTACCTCACCGGCGCCCGCCGGGAGCCCCGCTTCCACGCCGTCACCCTGGCCCTCGGCGCGGAGATGCTGGTGCTCGGCCGCCTCGCCAGGAGCCGGGAGGAGGCCACCGCCCGCCTGGAGGACGCCCTCGCCTCCGGGCGCGCGGCGGAGCGCTTCGCCCGGATGGTCGCGGCGCTCGGCGGCCCCGCCGACCTGCTGGAGCGGCCGGGGGGGCACCTGCCCGCCGCGCCGGTCCGCCGCCGCGTGGAGGCCTCCGGCACGGTCGCCGCGGTGGCGACCCGGGACCTCGGCCTCGCGGTGATCGCGCTGGGGGGCGGGCGCACCCGCCCGCAGGACGGCATCGACCCGGCGGTCGGCCTCACCGACCTCGCCCGGCCAGGGGATGCGGCCGGGCTCATCGGCATCGTCCACGCCGCCGACGAGGCCGCCGCCGACCGGGCCGAAGCCGCGCTCCGGGCCGCCTACCGGATGGGAGACCCGCCGGAGCCGCGGCCCCCGGTGATCGAGCGGCACGGCGGCTGACGCCTCCCTCGTCCTGCCAAACCCGTCATGGCGCGCGGGAGCGCCGCCATCCAGTCGGCGCCGCCTTGTCCAAACGAGGCGCGCCCGGGATCGCGTCGGCTTCGCCTCGCGATGACGGCGGCGGGGGAGGACGGAGACCGGATCGGCCCCCCGCCAACGAAAAAGGGCCGGCGTCGCCGCCGGCCCTCTGCCCTGTCACCGCCGCGCGGTCAGCGCTGGACGATGACCTTCGTGCCCACCTTGGCGTGGGTGTAGAGGTCCATCACGTCCTCGTTGGTCATGCGGATGCAGCCCGAGGAGACGGCGGTGCCGATGGTCTCCGGCTCGTTCGAGCCGTGGATGCGGTACATGGTGCCGCCGAGATACATGGCGCGGGCGCCGAGCGGGTTCTCGACCCCGCCCTTCATGTAGCGCGGCAGGTCGGGCCGGCGGCGGATCATCTCGGCCGGCGGGCGCCAATCCGGCCATTCGCGCTTCATCGTGATGGTCTGCACGCCACCCCAGGTGAAGCCCGGACGGCCGACGCCGACGCCGTAGCGCAGGGCCTGGCCGCCGCCGAGGACGTAGTACAGCCGCCGCTCGGCGGTGGAGACCACGATGGTGCCGGCGCCGTAGGGGCCGTCATAGGCCACCGTCTCGCGCTGGATCGCCGACATCTGCGGGACGGCGGCGCTCTGCGAGAGCGGGTCGGCGGTGTTCAGGGAGGCGTTCGCCACCGGCACCGCCACGGGCTCGACGGCCTGGGGCCGCACGCGCACGGTGAGCACGTTGTCGATGGGCTGGCGGGTCAGCGGATCGATCTCGTAGGCGAAGGCAGGCACGGCGAGAACGGCCGCGCCGGCAAGCCCGGCGAGGGCGGGAAGAATACGACGCATCGAGGCCTCACGAGGTCGGGCGCGGAATGGCGGAGAACGCAGGGACGCTGGCGGACACGATGCCGTGCCGATCCTCACCAAGGCCTAAACGCTCCGGCCCCAAAGCCAAGCCTCAAACCCGCCCGCGCCGCCGTTCCGCCGCCGCCGTGATGTCATGGCCACACTGTGGCAGCTTGACCATAAGACTGCCGCAGCACGCCGGCTTCGACATCTATTGCTATCGATCGCAGGTGGCTACCTCCTCGTCCGAGGAGCGCAAGCATGCCCAACGTCAATCTCGGCCCTCATTTCGAAGGTTTCGTTCAGGAGCAGATCACCCGCGGACGGTTTCAGAACGTCAGCGAGGTGGTGCGTGCCGGCCTGCGGCTTCTCGATGACCGGGAAACCGACCTCGCCGAGCGTCGCACCGAGCTTCTGCGCAGCATCGACGCCGCCTTCGACGATCCTGCCCCGTCCGTCCCCGCCAAGGACGCCTTCGCGCGTCTGCGGGCTCATCGCGCCGAGCGAACCGGGGATCGCGAGAGCGACGGTTGAGGTTCGTTTCCGCCCGGCGGCACTCGCAGACCTGTTCGGCCTTCATGCCTCCATCGCGGAGCGTTCCGGCCCGAAGCGGGCTGCCGCCGATATCAGCCAACTCGAAGCAGCCTGCCTGACGCTCGGCGATTTCCCCGTGCGCGGAACCCGGCGCGACGACCTGCGGCCAGGACTCCGGACGCTCGGATTCCAGCGGCAGGCGTCGATCCTGTTCCGGATCGATGCACGGGGCGTCGAAATCGGCCGGATCCTGTATGGCGGGCGCGATCTCGCCGCCCTCGCCATCAAGGACGACGATTAGGCTACTCTCACACCTCGTCGGCGGCGGGGAGCCACAGGGCGGGCTCCCGTACGGCCGGGCGGGCCGGCGGGGCGGGGATGCCGCGGATCTGGGCGAGTTCGGCCAGCTCCGGCGCCTGGGCGGTGTCGTCCGCCGTGAGGAACAGGCCCCGCGCCCGCGCCGCGCGCCCGAGGTCGGCGCGGCTCGTCCAGACGCTCTGGGCCGGGCTGGTGAGCAGGGCGAGGGCCACCGGGGCCAGCCAGAGGCCGAGCCAGGGCTGGCCCGCCCAGACGAGGCCGAGCACCATCAGCGCGCCCACCACCACCGCATCGGCCTGGAGGCGGAACGCCTCGGCCCAGGAGACCTGCCGGTCGTCCCGGTCCTGCGTCTCCCATCGCACCACCCGGCCGAGGAAGGTCGCCGCCACGGCGCCCGCCGTGAACAGGGTCATCACCGGCCACAGCACCACCCAGACGGCCTGTTCCAGCGCCGCGCTGGCGAGCAGCCGCCCGGTGCCGCCGAAGGCGGCGCGGCGCTCGCGGGAGGCCAGCACGTGGACGAGGCTGAGGAGCTTGGGCGCGGCGAGCACGGCGACGCTGAGGGCGGCCAGCCCATGGGCGGCCGGGCCGGCCCCGCCGAGCCCGTAGGCCAGGAGGCCGAGGTCGCCGGTGCAGGCGGCCTGCCACGCGCCGAGGCCGAGGAAAGCGATCCAGAGCGGCAGCATGGCGTAGGAGAGGATGCCGACCCCGATGTGCCAGCGGCTCGCCCCCGCGAGGCCCTTCCAGGGCAGCACGCGCAGGTGCTGGACGTTGCCCTGGCACCAGCGGCGCTCGCGCCCGAGCAGGTCGATCAGGTTCGTGGGCATCTCCTCCCAGGTGCCGCCGAACTCGGGCAGGAGGCGCACCTCCCAGCCGGCGCGCACCATTAGCGCCCCCTCCACGATGTCGTGGCACAGGATCTCGCCGCCGAGCGGCGCCCGGCCGGGCAGCACCGGCAGGCCGGCATGGGCGGCGAAGGCCTCGATCCGCAGGATCGCGTTGTGGCCCCAGTAGCTGCCCTCCGGCCCCTGCCACGTCTCCAGGCAGCGGAGCGCCAGGGGCGCGTAGAGGCGCACCGCGAATTGCTGCACCCGGGCGAACAGGGTGTCCCGGCCGGCGGCGTAGGAGACGGTCTGGATCAGCCCGACCTTCGGGCTCGCCTGCATCAGCCGCGCGAGGCGGGTCATCGCCGCGCCGGTCATCAGGCTGTCCGCGTCCAGCACGATCATGAACGCGTAGTCCCGGCCGTGGCGCGCGCAGAACTCGGCGACGTTGCCGGCCTTGCGCCCCGTGTTCTCCCGGCGGCGGCGGTAGCGGATGCGGGGCAGGGCGGGGTCCGCCGCCGCCCAGGCCTGAATGCGGGCGAATTCGTGCTCCTCCACGGCGGCGATGGCGCCGTCCCGGGTGTCCGACAGGACGAAGATGTCGATGTCGTCCGTGCCCTCCCGCGCCAGGGAGCGGGCCATCACCCGCAGCCGCGCGAACACCGCGACGGCGTCCTCGGCGTGGATCGCCACGATGGCCGCCGTCCGCCCCTCGCCCCGGGGCAGGGGGCCGGGGGCCGCTGCGGCGCGCTCCAGGGCGGATCTCGCCCTCGCCCCGAGCAGGTCGGCGACGAAGCCGTAGAGGTACTGCCAGGCGGTGAAGGCCTGCCAGCCCATCACGAGGGAGAAGGTCGCCAGCACCGCCCAGGCCAGGGCGTCCCCCGCGGGGAAGGCCCGCCCCGCCAGCCACGCGAGGGCGGCGGCCGTGGCGAGGCTCGGCAGGGCCAAGGCGAGGCGCCGGGCCGCCAGGGACCGGGAGGACCCGTGCCAGGCTTCGCGCGGGAGCGACGCCGAAGGCGGGGCAGGGGGCGTGGCGCGGTGAGACATGGCCAGGACCTCGACCGTGGCGGCAGGGGGCGCCCGGCCGGTCGGGCGCCTCGGGACAGGATGATCGGCGCAAGGCGACGACCCCGCACCCCCGGCACCGCCGGACGCCGACCGATCCCCCCCATGCCGCCGCCGTGGTTCGTGCCAGGCATCGCCCCGGCGGCCGGTCAAACCCCTGGTATCGCCATCGGCCTGAATAAGGACAGAACGACGGCGCAAGCCGCCGTTCGCACGGGATTTTTCGACGCGGCCACCCCCGCGCCGCGCCGGGCCGCTTCACCGCGTCCGCGATGACGGGGCGGGCCCTCCCGCATTACCGCCGTCCTTGCGAGCGAAGCGAAGCAACCCAGGGCGTCGCCACGTTCGGAAGCGTCCCGCTGCCCTGGGTCGCTTCGCTGCGCTCGCGATGACGGAGCGGGTCCTCGCGCGCCCCCGCCGTCTTTGCGAGCGGAGCGAAGCAACCCAGGGCGCCGCCTCGTTCGGAAGCGTCCCGCTGCCCTGGGTCGCTTCGCTGCGTTCGCTATGACGGTGCTGGCCCCCCGGCACCACCCACTCCTTTGCGAGCGAAACGAAGCACGCCCGGGCGCCGCCTACTCAGGATTCGGCACCGTGACTGGGTGATCTTCGGTAAT
>NZ_JAKSXW010000006.1 GCF_022829405.1 Methylobacterium sp. J-076 | reverse complement strand
TGTGGAAGTGGGAGGAGGGCGGAGCGCCATGCGACGTACGCGCGGATGCCAAGAGCATGGCCAAGGACCGGGAGCGGGAGATCAACGACGTCGCCGCCCAGTACGGCGGCAAGAGCCCCGAGGACGCGGTGGCCGATCGCGGCGCGTTGAAGAAGGACGGGCGCGACCCGGCCGACGTGTACTGACCGTCTACGACACTCCCCCCTCTGCGGGGGAGGGTGCCCCGCGGAGGCGGGGCGGGAGAGGGGAACCACGCTTCCGGACGAGGCGCAGCCGCGATGTCGCACTCCATCCGGCCCCGTCGCTCCCCTCTCCCGACCCCCTGACGGGGGCCACCCTCCCCCGCAGAGGGGGGAGGGAACGTGGCGCAGCCGGCCCGCCTCTTGCCTCACCGACGAGACCGAGACCCGAGGAATCCCCATGACCGCACAGGTCCGCACCACCTGCCCGTATTGCGGCGTCGGCTGCGGCGTCCTGGCGACGCCGGACGGGCAGGGGGGCGCGGCGATCGCGGGCGACACCGAGCACCCGGCCAACTACGGCCGGCTGTGCTCGAAGGGCTCGGCGCTGGGCGAGACCCTGTCCCTGGAGGACCGCCTGCTGCACCCGCACCTCAACGGGGCGCGGGTCTCCTGGGACGCGGCGCTCGGCACCGTCACCTCCGAGCTGCAGCGGATCGCCCAGGCCCACGGGCCGGAGGCGATCGCGTTCTACCTCTCCGGCCAGCTGCTCACCGAGGACTATTACGTCGCCAACAAGCTCGCGAAGGGCTTCGTCGGCACGCCGCATGTCGAGACCAATTCGCGGCTGTGCATGTCGAGCGCGGTGGCGGCCCACCGCCGGGCCTTCGGCTCGGACACGGTGCCCGGCTGCTACGAGGACCTCGACGAGGCCGACCTGATCGTCCTCGTCGGCTCGAACACCGCGTGGTGCCATCCGATCCTGTTCCGCCGCATGGCCGACGCCAAGGCCAAGCGCGGCACCCAATTCGTGGTGATCGACCCCCGCCGCACCCAGACGGCGGAGGAATCCGACCTGTTCCTCGGGCTCAGGCCCGGCAGCGACGTGGCCCTGTTCTCGGGCCTCCTCGTCCACCTTGCCGACAGCGGCTTCCGCGACCGCGCCTTCGTGGAGGAGCACACCGCCGGCCTCGACGGCGCCCTCGACCGCGCCCGGCAGATCGCCCCGGACCTCGCCGCCGTCGCCGCCGCGACGGGCCTGGCCGAGGCCGACATCGCCGCCTTCTACGACCTGTTCGCCCGCACCCGGCGGGTCGTCACCGCCTTCTCCATGGGCGTGAACCAGTCGGTGCAGGGCACCGACAAGGGCAACGCCATCATCAACTGCCACCTCCTCACCGGCCGGATCGGCGGGGTCGGGCAGGGGCCGTTCTCCCTCACCGGCCAGCCCAACGCCATGGGCGGGCGGGAGGTCGGCGGCCTGTCGAACATGCTCGCCGCCCACATGCATTTCAGCCCGGAGGAGGTCGACCGGGTCCGCCGCTACTGGAACGCCCCGCGGATCATCACCGGCGAGGGCATGAAGGCGGTGGCCCTGTTCGAGGCGGTCCGCGCCGGGCGCATCAAGGCCCTGTGGGTCATGGGCACCAACCCCCTCGTGTCGATGCCGCGGGCGGACCACGTCCGCGAGGCGATCCGCGGCCTCGACCTGCTGATCGTCTCCGACATCATGGCCACTGCCGACACCGCCCGGGAGAAGGCCCGCACCACGGTGCTGCTGCCGGCGCAGGGCTGGGGCGAGAAGGACGGCACGGTCACGAATTCCGAGCGGCGGATCACCCGCCAGCGCCGCTTCCTCGCGAGCCCCGGCGAGGCGCGGGCCGACTGGGCGGTGCTCGCCGAGATCGGCCGCCGCCTCGGCCACGGCAAGGCGTTCGACTACCCGAGCGCCGCTGCGGTGTTCCGGGAGCACGCCGCCCTCTCGGCCTACGAGAACGGCGGCAGCCGCGACTTCGACATCGGCGGGCTGGCCGACCTCTCCGACGCCGCCTACGCGGCGGCGGCCCCGGTCCAGTGGCCGCTGCCCAAGCGCGGAGGGACCCGGGCGCGCCTGTTCGCGGACGGGCGGTTCTACACCTTCGACCGCCGGGCCCGGTTCGTGGCGGTGCAGCCCCCCGGCCTCGCCGAGGCGGTGGGCGGGGACCACCCCTTCGTGCTCAACACCGGCCGGGTCCGCGACCACTGGCACACCATGACCCGGACGGGGAAGAGCCAGCGCCTCTCGGCCCACCGGGCGGTGCCCTTCGTGGAGGTCCACCCGGACGACGCGGCGGCGCACGGCCTCGTCGAGGGCGGCATCGCCCGCGTCGCCACCGCCCACGGCAGCGCCGAACTGGAGGTGACGGTCACCGACGCGGTGGCGCCGGGCACCCTGTTCATGCCGATGCACTGGAACGCCGCCTACGCCTCGGCGGCGCGGGTCGGGGCGCTGGTGCGCGGGGTGCCGGATCCGGTCTCGGGCCAGTCCGAGCTGAAGGCGACGCCCGCCGGGATCGCGGCCGTCGCCTACCGGGCCCGGGGCTTCGTCCTCGCCCGCGACGCGGTGCGGATGCCGGAGGGCTGGTGGTGGGCCAAGGCCGCGATCCCCGGCGGCTGGGGCGTCCAGTTCGCCACCCATGACGGCTCGCGGGAGGTCGCCCTGGCGCTCCGCGGGCTGATCCAGGCCGGCGGGCCGGGAGGTCTCGAACTCGCCGAATATGCCGACCACGCCAGGGGGCGCTACCGCTGCGCCGTCTACGAGGGCGCCCGCCTCGTCGCCAGCATCGCGGTGGCGCCCTCCGCCGCGCGGCCGGATTGGGAGGCGGCCAAGGCGCTGTTCTCCGGGCAGGAGCCGGAGGCGCCCGAGCGCCGGGCCCTGCTCTCCGGCCGGGCCGCCACCGAGGCGGCGGGGCCGGTGGTCTGCGCCTGCCACGGGGTCGGGCTCGACGTCATCACCGGCACCATCCGCGCCGGGGCCGGCAGCGTGGAGGCGGTGGGCGCCGCCTGCAAGGCCGGGACGAATTGCGGCTCGTGCATCCCAGAGATCCGCAAGCTGCTGACCCTGGAGACCGCCAAAGCGGCCTGATTCGTGGTAGGATGACGAATGAGCCCTCCCCCCTCTGCGGGGGAGGGTGGCCCTCGCGTCAGCGAGGGTTGGGAGAGGGGAGCGCCGTAGCCGGAAGGGGCTGAGGCGCTCGTTTCACCCTGAACCGTCGCGCTGCCCCTCTCCCGACCCTCTCCGGGGGCCACCCTCTCCCGCAGAGGGGAGAGGGAGGGTCGGTGCCTGTCCGATCCGAGTTGAAGCTACCATGGCCGACCCTTCCTCCCCCCGCCCGACCCGCGCCCCGCGCGAGACCGCCGCCGCCGGCCTGGAGCCGTTGGCGGTGCTGCCGGTGTTCGTGCCCCTGCGCGGCAAGCGCGTGGTGCTGGCGGGCTCCTCCGGCGGGGCCCCGTGGAAGGTGAAGGTGCTCGCCGCCGCCGGCGCCCTCGTCGATGTCTACGCCGCCGAACCCTCGGACGAGCTGCGCGCCGTGCCCGGCGAGATCGTGGACGGCCACGTCACCCTGCACGAGCGCCATTGGACCCCCGACGACCTCTGGGGCGCCGCCTTCTGCGTCGGGGCGATGGAGGACGAGACCGACGCGGTCGCCTTCGTCGCCGCCGCCCGCGGGGCCGGGGCCATCGTCAACGCCGTCGACCGGCCGCATCTCTGCGACGTGAAGTTCGGCGCCATCGTCAACCGCTCGCCCCTGGTGGTCGGCATCTCGACGGAGGGCGCCGCCCCGGTCTTCGGCCAGACGATCCGCGCCCGGATCGAGGCGATGCTGCCGCGCGGCTTCGCCCGCTGGATGGCGGCCGCGCGGGATTGGCGGGAGCAGGTCACCGGCCGCTTCCCCGGCTTCGCCGACCGGCGCTTCTTCTGGGAGCGCTTCACCGAGCGCGCCTTCGCCGAGCCCGACCGGGCGCCCGCCGAGGCCGACCTCGCCGAACTCCTCGGGCAGACCGAGGCGGCGCCCAAGGGCGGGGCCGTGACCCTCGTCGGCGCCGGGCCGGGGGACGCCGAGCTGCTGACGCTCAAGGCCCTGCGCGCCCTGCGCAACGCCGACGTGATCCTCTACGACGACCTCGTGGCTCCGGCGATCCTCGACTATGCCCGCCGCGAGGCGCGCACCATGCTGGTCGGCAAGACCGGGCACGGCCCCTCCTGCCGCCAGGACGACATCAACGCGCTGATGGTGCAGCTCGCCCGCTCGGGCAAGCAGGTGGTGCGGCTGAAATCCGGCGATCCGCTGGTCTTCGGCCGGGCGGGGGAGGAGATCGAGGCGTGCCGGGCCGCCGGCATCCCGGTGACGGTGGTGCCCGGCGTCTCGGCGGCGCAGGGGGCGGCGGCCTCCCTCGGCCTGTCGCTGACCCATCGCGACGCGGCCCGCCGCCTGCAATACGTCACCGGCCACGACCGCAAGGGCGGCCTGCCGGAGGACCTGAACTGGAGCGCGCTGGGCGACCCCAGCGTCACGACGGTGGTCTACATGCCCAAACGCACCCTCGGCGCCCTGCTCGACCGGGCGGTGGCCGAGGGCCTCGCCCCCGAGACGCCCGCGCTCCTCGTGTTCAACGCCACCCGCCCGACCCAGGAGGTGGTGCGCGGCACCGCCGCCGACCTCGCCCACCGGGTCGAGGCCGCGGGCCTCGAAGGCCCCGCCCTGCTGATGGTCGGCCGGGCGCTCGCCGAGGCGGAGGAGGGCCGGGTCGCCACCGAGGAACGGCGGGCGGTGTGACCGCCGCCCGCCGAACCCCGCGCCGTCATCGCGAGCGGGGCGAAGCCATCCGGGATGGTCAAGACGTCCGAGAACCGGGCGGATCCCCGGATCGCTTCGCTGCGCGCGCGATGACGGGTTTGGTCACGGGCACGCCGGGGGCCACTGCACTCCCCTCCCCCGCGCGGGGGAGGGGAGGCTGCGGCGGGCGGGATCACTCCCCCACGACCGCCTCGCTCCCCGCCGCCCTCGGCCGTTCGCCCAGGGGGCGCTCTTCCAGCAGGGCGAGGAAGACGAAGGCCAGGATCAGGCACAGGCAGGCCGCCTGGAAGACGTGGCGGAAGGTGGCCGCCAGCAGGGCCGGGTCGGCGCCCCGCAGGAGGCTTTCCAGGTCGGCGTTCCCGCCCCCGGCCGCCGCCCCGAGCACGATGGTGCCGAACACCGCCACGATCAGCGCGCCGCCGAGCGACCGGAAGAAGTTCATCGCCGCCGTGGCGATGCCGAGCTGGTGCGGGGCGACGGCGTTCTGGATGGTGATGGTGGAGAGCGGCAGGATCGTCCCGAGGCCGATCGACAGGAAGGCCAGGGCGGTCTCCATGAGCCAGAAGGGCAGGTCGCGCCCGTAGAGGGCGAGGGTGGCGCAGGCGGCGAGGCTCAGGCCCATCATCACCAGGGGCACGCGCTTGTAGTGCCGGAAGTACAGCATCGACCGGCCCGACAGGGTGGCGCCCGTCACCGTGCCGATCATCAGCGGCACCAGGGCGAGGCCGGACTGGCTCGCGCTCAGCCCCACCACGCCCTCGAGGAAGATCGGCACGTAGATCGTGAGCCCGATGAAGGTCCCCATGGCGAAGCAGGCGGCGAGCGTCGCGCAGGCGACGATGGGGTTGCCGAGCACGGAGGTCGGGATCAGCGGCTCCGCGGCCGTGGCGAGGCGGGCCGCGAAGCCCGCACTGAACAGCAGGGCGGCGCCGAGGAGGCCGAGCACGAGGGGGGAGGTCCACGCCTCGTGCACCCCGCCCCGGCTCAGGGCGAGGAGGAGGGCGGTGGAGCCGAGCACGAGGAGCGCGGCCCCGGGATAGTCGAGCCGGTGGCGGCGTTCGTTGCGCGGCAGCAGCTTCAGCTTGTCGTTGGTGAGGAGGAAGGCGAGGAAGCCGATCGGCAGGTTGATCCAGAAGATCAGCGACCAGTGGAAGTGCTGGGCCAGCACGCCCCCGAGGAGCGGCCCCGCCACCGAGGCGGTGGCGAACACCCCCGCGATGTAGACCTGATAGCCCGCCCGCTCCCGGGGCGACATGATGTCGGCGAGGATCGTCTGCGACAGGGCGATGAGCCCGCCCCCGCCGACCCCCTGGAGGGCGCGGGCCAGCGCCAGGGTGATCATCGTCGGCGCCAGGGCGCAGGCCAGCGAGCCGAGGCTGAACACCGCGATGGCGATGAGCAGCATCACCCGCCGCCCGTGGATGTCGCTGAGCTTGCCGTAGAGCGGCGTCACCGCCGTCGAGGCCAGCAGGTAGGCGGTGACGATCCAGGGGAGGTTGGCCGCATCCCCGAGATCGAGCCCGATCGTCGGCATCGCGGTCGCCACGATGGTCTGGTCGAGGGCGGCGAGCAGCATCGCCGCCATCAGGCCCCCCACGATGGCCCGGATCTCGTGCCGTTCGAGGCGCCCCGCCGCCGGGGCGGCCGGGTCGGTCGGCGGCTCCGGACCCTGGGCGGGGACCGCCGGCCGGGCCTCGACTCCGTCGCGCAATTCGATCGGACGCACGTGACCTGCCTTGTCCTGGACGCCGCGGGTCCGTCCGGGGGGCGGAGGTGACGGCGATGGGAAAGCCGCCGGGGAGGGCGCGACGCGTCGTGTCGCGAAGGGCGGCGGAGGAGAAAGGTTTTCTAGCGCAGGTTGCGCCCGCGACCACTCTCTTCTCCGCCGGGTCTCGCGCGGCGGCTATGCGTCCACGTCGGCCTCGCGGGCGACCGCCCGGTATCCGATGTCCCGCCGGCAGAATCCCTCCGGCCAGTCGATCCGGGCGACGGCCGCGTAGGCGCGGGCCTGGGCCTCGGTGACGCTGTCGCCGAGCGCCGTCACCGCCAGCACCCGGCCCCCGTCGGCGAGGATCCGGTCCCCCTCGGCCCGGGTGCCCGCCTGGAAGACGTGGACGCCCTCGCCCTCGGCGGCCTCGATCCCGCGGATCGCCGAGCCGCGCAGCACGGCGCCGGGATAGCCCGCCGCCGCCATCACCACCGTCAGGGCGGTGCGGCCGGGGTCGGATTCGAGGGTGACGCCCGTGAGGTCTCCGTCGCAGGCCGAGAGCAGGGCGGGCACGAGGTCGGAGGAGAGGCGCGGCATCAGCACCTGCGCCTCGGGGTCTCCGAAGCGGGTGTTGTACTCGATGAGCTTCGGCCCGTCCGCGGTGAGCATCAGGCCGGCATAGAGGATGCCGGTGAAGGGGCAGCCCCTCGCGCGCATCCCGGCCAGGGTCGGGGCGATGATCTCGGCCATCACCCGCGCCTCGATCTCGGGGGTGACGACGGTGGCCGGGGCGTAGGCGCCCATGCCGCCGGTGTTCGGGCCGCGGTCGCCGTCGAAGACGCGCTTGTGGTCCTGGGCGGTGCCGATGGGGATGGCGCGGGTGCCGTCGCAGAGGGCGAAGAAGCTCGCCTCCTCGCCGAACAGGCACTCCTCCACCACCACCTCGGCGCCGGGCTCGGAGAAGAGGGCGGCCAGGGCGTCCTCGGCCTGGTCGAGGCTCTCGGCGACGGTGACGCCCTTGCCGGCGGCGAGCCCGTCCGCCTTCACGACGATGGGCGCCCCGCGCCCGCGGACATAGGCCAGCGCCCGGTCCAGTTCCGTGAACCGCGCGAAGGCGGCGGTGGGGATGCCGTACTCGGCGCAGAGGTCCTTGGTGAACCCCTTCGAGCCTTCCAGCCGGGCCGCGTCGCGGGTGGGGCCGAAGGCGCGCAGGCCGGCGGCGGTGAGGTCGTCCACGAGGCCCGCCACCAGGGGCGCCTCGGGCCCGACGACCACGAGGCCGATCCGCTCCGCATGGCAGAAGGCGGCCACCGCGGCATGGTCCGACACCCGCAGGCCCGGCAGGTTGGTGCCGTGGCGGGCGGTGCCGGGGTTGCCGGGGGCGGTGAACAGGGCGGTGCAGAGGGGGCTCTGCGCGAGGCGCCATGCGAGCGCGTGTTCGCGGCCGCCGGAGCCGATCAGGAGGATCTTCATGGGAGCGCCATCATCGCAGCCGGTTCTGAACGGATCGTGTCTGCGAGAAAAGGGCCTATCGGGACTTGTCCCGCGCCGGCCCGTCAGCAGCCGGTGCACACGCTCGTGTTGATGCCGCCGCCCCGGGAGCGGAACGCCCGGACGCCCCGGTGCCCGTGCCGCGGCAGCGGCCCGTAGAAGCCCGGGGACGGGTTGAACTGGACGTTGCGCTGCGCCTGCATGGACAGGGTGTTGAAGTCCGAGGTCCGCTGCTGGTTCAGGCTGCGGAACTGGCTCTGCACGGCGAAGGATTCGTTGGCGGCGTTGGGGTTCAGCTGCTGGACCTGGGCCGACGCCGGCCCGGCCAGGAGGCCGAGGATGACGGCGCCGCCGAGGGCGAGGCGGGAGCGCATGGGGTTCTCCTCCAAGGGCGGGCGGCGATCACCGGACCGACGCACGCCCCCCGCCCCCGGTTCCGGGGCGCGTCAACCGGGCACGACCGGGTGCTTCTCCTTCGGCAGGCCATCGACCTGCGCCCGGTCCAGCTTGGTATGGGCCTGGACCAGGGCGTGCGGGGTGAGCGCCATCCACTGGGTCAGGGAGACGTCGGCGTAGCGCGGGCTCTTGAACATTTCCAGGAAGGTCAGCGTCTCGCTGCCGGTGTTCTCGATGTAGTGGCCCATGGCGAAGGGCACGTAGCCGACGTCGCCCGCCTGGTAGTCGAAGGTGCGCGCCTTCGATTCCGAGCCGAACACCGTCATCCGGCCCTTGCCGGAGAGGTAGTACTGCCACTCGTCGCCGTTCGGGTGCCAGTGCAGCTCGCGCATCCCGCCGGGCTCGATCTCCACCAGGGCGGCGGCGATGGTGGTGGAGGCCGGGAAGACCGTGGAATCGGTGATCCGCACGGTCCCGCCCTTGGTGCGGATCGGCTCCTGGGCGAGCATGCGGTGGCTGAACGTCTTCGGCACCGGGCCGGCGCCGCCGAGCTTGTCGTCGGCGAGGGGGCCGGGCTTCGGGCCGGGGAAAATGTAGAGCTCTTTCTCGGGAATCCCGTCGAAGGCGTTCTCGGGCAAGCCGAAATTCTTCGCGAGGATGTCGCGCGGGGTGTGCGCCATCCAGTCGGTGATGAGGAAGGTCGAATCCTCGGAGAAGCCCCCGTCATCGAAGACGAGGAGGAACTCGCAGCCGTCCTCCGGCCCGTCGAGGCCCTGGATCGAGTGCGGGATGCCGGAGGGGAAGTACCAGAGGTCGCCCGGCCCGACGTCGTCGGCGAAGGTGCGCCCGTCCTGATCGACGGCGGTGATCCGCGCCCGGCCCTTGATCATGTAGGACCACTCGGCCTCCTTGTGCCAGTGCATCTCCCGCACCGCGTTGGCCTTCAGGCGCATGTTCACGCCGGCCATCGCCTTGGAGATCGGCAGCTCGCGGATCGTGGTCTGGCGCGCCCAGCCGCCATTCTCCAGCCGCATGTGGCTGTCCGCGAAGGACCATTTCAGGTTCGGCATGGTGCCGTGGTCGGTGGCGGGCGGGGCGAGGGTGTAGGGGTCCTGCGCGTCCCGGGCCGGGTTCCTGGGCCCGAGGATGTCCGCGCCCTTGGGGCCGCGCTCGGGGACCGGCACGGCGGGGGAGGGCGCCTGCGCCGCCGCCGGCACGGCCGCCAGGGCGCTGCCGGCCGCGGCGGCGATCAGGCCACGTCGGGACAAGTCTGTCATGGGGAATCCACGGATCGGGTCTCAAGGAGCGGGGCGCCCGCCTCGGATGGGGGCGCCGGTCGAACCGCGGAAACGGGCGAGGCCCCGGCCCGGTTCGATGCGGTGCAAAATCGTCGCGCCCCGGACGGGATGATGGGCGCGTCTCGTGCGTTGTGCCTGGGAGATGGCGGGGCCCCGGCCTTCGCACGGGCGGACACTGCGCGGAAACACGCGGGGCCCACTACACTCTCCACGGGCTCAGGACCGGCGGGAACGGATGGCGGACGGGGAATCAGCGGGTCGGCCGGCGTGGCGCGGGACATCGTGGCTCGTCCTGCTCGCCCTCGCCGGGGCGGGCTTCATCGGCTACCGGACATGGTCCGAGCCGTCGCGGGCGGCGGTCTCCTCCGCGCCGTCCCCCCGCGGCCCGGTCTCCCTGCGGGTGACGACGGCCCGGCGCGCGGGCGACACGGTCGACCTCACCCAGACCGGCACCACCCAGGCCTTCGACACGGCGAGCCTGTATCCCCGGGCCACGGGCTACATCGCCGAGCGGCGGATCGACATCGGCTCGCGGGTGAGGAAGGGCGACCTGCTGTTCCGCATCAGCGCCCCCGACCTCGACCAGCAGCTCGCCCAGGCGCGATCCCAGGTGGTGCAACTCCAGGCGGCCCTCGCCCAGGCGAAGGCGATGGTGGACCAAGCCGAGGCCAACCGGCACCTCGCGGACGTCACCAACAAGCGCACCTCGACGCTGGCGGGCACCGGCATCGCCACCGCCCAGAACGCCGACACGGCCCGGGCGGGGGTGCTCACCCAGGCCGCCAACCTCTCCGCCGCCCAGGCCGCGGTGAAGGTGGCCGAGGCGAACATCACCGCGCAGGAGGCGCAGGTCGCCCGCCTGACGGTGCTCACCGGCTTCGAGGAGATCCGCGCGCCCTTCGACGGGGTGGTGACGACCCGCAACACCGACATCGGCGACGCGGTGACGGCGGACACCAATACCGGCCTGCCGCTCGCCACCCTGGCCCGGGACGACGTGCTGCGCATGGCCGTCAACGTGCCGCTCTACGCCGCCGACGGGGTGCGCGACGGGCTGCCGGCCCGGATCGAGGTGGCGCAGATCCCCGGCAAGGTCTTCCCCGGCACGGTCTCGCGCTCATCGACGGCGCTGCTCTACGCCTCGCGGATCCTCGCGACGCAGGTCGACATCCCCAACCCGACCCACGAGCTCCAGCCCGGCCTCTACATCACCCTGACGCTCTCGATCCCCCGGCCGGCGCCGGTGGTGAGCGTGCCGAACGACTGCCTGATCTTCGACCAGGGCGGCACGCAGGTGGCGGTGCTGGAACCGGCCGGCGCCGGGGACCGCTTCGTGGTGCGGATGCGCAAGGTGGCGATCGTCCGCCAGGGCGATTCCGGCCTGGAGCTTCGCGCCGGCCTGGTGGGGGGCGAGCAGGTGGTCGTCGGCCCCCCGGCCTCCCTGCGCGACGGCGACCCCGCCACGCCCCGCCGGGAGGCGAAGGCCGGGACGTAAGGGGCGGCCGCCCCGAGCCGCGCCCGCCCCGAGCCACCACCGTCCTTGCGAGCGCAGCGAAGCAATCCAGGGAGCCGCCACGGCCTGAACCGACCCGCCGCCCTGGGTCGCTTCGCTGCGCTCGCGATGACGGCGAGGGGCACATGACGGCACCACCGTCCTTGCGAGCGAAGCGAAGCAACCCAGGGAGCCGCCACGCCCTGAAGCGACCCGCCGCCCTGGGTCGCTTCGCTGCGCTCG
>NZ_JAKSXW010000077.1 GCF_022829405.1 Methylobacterium sp. J-076 | reverse complement strand
CTGCGTCGTCATGCTGATCAGCCACATCAGCAGGAAGAACGCCATCATCGCGGTCACGAAGTCCGCATAGGCGATCTTCCACGCCCCGCCATGATGGGCGTGGCCGCCCTTCTTGACCTTCTTGACGATGATCGTAGCCATGGAATTCCTCCTGGAAATCGCGTCAGGTCTAGGCGGGCAACGCGGCGGTGGCCTCTTCCACTTCGGTGAAGGTCGGGCGGACGTCGCTCATCAGTGACTTGCGGGCGAATTCGATCGCCATCACCGGCGGCTGGCCGCCGATATGGGCCAGCAGCCCCGCCTTGAGCGAAAGGTAGTACTTGGACTCGGCCTCGAAGAGGCTCTTGAGCGACTGTGCCATGGGCCCGAAGAAGCCGTAGGCGACGAAGACGCCGAAGAAGGTGCCGACGAGCGCGCCGCCGATCAGGTGCCCCAGCACCTCCGGCGGTTCCTTGATCGCCCCCATCGTCTTGATCACGCCAAGCACGGCGGCGACGATGCCGAGCGCCGGCGTCCCGTCGGCGAGCGACTGCATGGCCGAGACGATACGCTCCTGCTCCTGGTGGTGCGTCTCCAGTTCCTCATCCATGAGGACTTCGATCTCGTAGACGTTGTTGACGCCCAGCGTCACCATGCGCATGTAATCGCACAGGAATTCCACCGCGTGGTGGTTGGCCGCGAAGGTCGGGAAGGCGTTGAACAGCGTTGACTCGCCCGGATTTTCGATGTGCGGCTCGAGCGCCATCGACCCCTTCGACTTCGCCAGCTTGTACAACGAAAACTGCATGCCCAGCAGTTCGAGATAGCATTGTTGGTTGTATTTCGGACCCTTCACCAGGGTGCCGAGCATGCCGGGCACGGCCTTGAGCACCGGCCCGACGTTGCCGATGATGAAGGCCCCGATCGCGGCACCGAGGATGATGACGAACTCGAAGGGCTGCCAGAGGACTTGCAGGTGGCCGCCCATCTGCGCGTAGCTGCCGAAGACGCAGCCGAAGACGATCAGTGTGCCGACGA